>NZ_SRZX01000012.1 GCF_004792665.1 Marinobacter orientalis | reverse complement strand
GCCGCCAGCGTTCAATCTGAGCCATGATCAAACTCTTCAGTTTAAATCATACAAGAATCCGAAGATCCTTTATTTCTGCTCAAGACAAAACTCAATTTTTCGACGAGTCACTGTCCTGATATTTCATGTCCGAAATACCTCGGCCAGCGCCCACACGAATTACTTGGTCAACTTTTTAAAGAGCGTTCGGGACTTGCCCGATCAAGGTGGCGTATTCTACATCGAATCGCTGCCTTGTCAACTGTTTATTTTGATGCCGATTCAGAACCGGTAAACTATCAATTAAATCAAACGGTTGTCGTCCGATTTGTGACCCGCCTCAGTGGCGTGTCCCTCGAACGAGATGCGCATTCTACAGAGCCAGGCGCAGGTGTCAACGAGCTTAATCAACTATTTCTACACTGTCTCGGTTAGCACCTATACCGCTGATCAAACCGCGATCAATCTGCCTGTTTTCCACCCCGAATTCACGTTGACTGGCCTGCCGAGTGGCGCGATTTTCTGAGCAGCGCCAGAACCGGACCCGACAATGCATAGACAAGAAAGCCGGTGAACAGAACCGTAGCCGGGTCAAGCGCGACCACCACAAACACCAGGACTACCAGAAGAATCGCAGCGAACGGAACCCGCCCACGCATATCCAGGTCCTTGAAGCTTTTGTAGAGAATGTTGCTGACCATCAGCACACCACAACCACCAACAATGATGATCGTCATTAACGTCAACCAGCTGGCCGGCTCCACAGCATGGAAGGTCCAGACCAATCCGGCCACACAGGCGGCAGCCGCAGGACTGGCCAGGCCGACAAAGAACTTTTTATCCACAGAGTCGATCTGGGTATTGAACCGTGCCAACCGCAAAGCCGCACCAGCCACGTAAATAAAAGTAATGGCCCAGCCAACCTGGCCGAGATTATTCAGTGACCAGAAAAAAGCCACCAGCCCCGGCGCTACGCCAAACGCAACCATATCGGAAAGACTGTCGTACTCCTCACCAAACTTGCTTTGGGTATTGGTGAGCCTGGCGACCCTGCCATCAAGGCCATCAAGGATCATCGATACAAAAATCGCAATCGCCGCGTTATCAAAAACCCCATTGGCAGCCGCGACGATGGCGTAGAAGCCAGAGAACAATGAAGCGGTCGTCAGCGCATTGGGCAGAAGATATATACCCTTACGGCGGACCGGTGCACCTCCAACAAGCTCTTCCTCAACGACCTCCCCGGCCTCGATATCGAATTCGTGCTCCTGCAGATCATCAACCTCCTGAGCATCGTTCTTTTCTGGGCCTGTCTTGGTCTGCTTTTTCTCGTCAGTCATACCACTCACTCCGGAAAGCATTTAGGCGGAGTATATACGAAAAACGCGGCCACCCGGGCCGCGTTTTTCAAACCGGGCCGGTCTACCGGCTCAGTTTTTCTCTTTATCCACGATCTTGTTCGCGGAGATCCAGGGCATCATCGAGCGCAGTTTTTCACCTACTGTCTCGATCTGATGCTCGGCATTGATGCGGCGACGGGCCGTCATCGACGGGTAGTTGCTGCTGCCTTCCTGAATGAACATCTTGGCATATTCACCGGTCTGGATGCGCTTCAGTGCATTGCGCATGGCCTCGCGGGACTGCTCGTTGATGATCTCGGGGCCCGTCACATATTCACCATACTCCGCGTTGTTGGAGATGGAGTAGTTCATGTTGGCGATGCCACCTTCGTACATCAGGTCAACGATCAGCTTGAGCTCGTGCAGACATTCGAAGTACGCCATTTCCGGCTCGTAACCGCCATCGACCAGCGTTTCAAAAGCCGCCTTGACCAGTTCAACAGTACCGCCACACAGAACAGCCTGCTCACCGAACAGATCAGTTTCGGTTTCGTCCTTGAAAGTGGTTTCGATGATACCGGTACGGCCGCCGCCAATGCCGCTGGCATAGGACAGTGCCAGGTTCTTGGCATTACCGGAAGCGTCCTGGAAGATCGCTATCAGGTCCGGGATACCACCGCCACGGGTAAATTCGGTGCGTACGGTGTGGCCCGGCGCCTTGGGTGCGATCATGATCACGTCCAGATCTTTGCGCGGCACAATCTGGTTGTAGTGGATCGAAAAGCCGTGGGCGAAGGCGAGCGTAGCACCCTGCTTGAGGTTGGGCTCGATCTCTGCATTGTACAGTTGCGCCTGGAACTCGTCCGGCGTCAGAACCATAACCACATCAGCAGCGGCAACGGCAGCCGGAACATCGCTGGTTTTCAGGCCATAGGCTTCTGCCTTGGCAATGGAAGAAGAACCCGGTCGCAGACCCACAGTCACATCGACACCGGACTCTTTCAGGTTGCACGCATGAGCGTGACCCTGTGAGCCAAAACCGATGATGGCAACTTTCTTGCCCTGGATGATGGAAAGATCGCAATCCTTATCGTAATAAACCTGCATGTATAACCTCTATATATTTTGTATTGGCCTGTTAGGGGCCGTCATTGTACAGAATGATGTCAACGTCTGTTACAGGCTTAATACCTTCTCGCCACGGGCAATGCCGGAAACACCGCTGCGGACGACTTCAAGTACGCCTGATGTCCCTATGGCCTGGATAAAGCCATCCAGCTTTTCGCTGTTACCGGACAGCTGAACGGTGTAGACGGAACTGGTGACGTCCACAATCTGGCCCCGGAAAATATCAACGGTACGCTTGATCTCGGCCCGCTGGGAGCCGGTTGCCTTGAGCTTGACCAGCATCAGCTCACGCTCGATGTGCGCGCCCTCGGTAAGGTCCACCAGCTTGACTACCTCGATCAGCTTGTTGAGCTGCTTGGTGATCTGTTCGATGACCTTGTCGGAGCCGCTGGTGGTGACCGTCAGGCGCGAGAGAGTCTCATCCTCGGTAGGCGCGACCGTCAGCGTTTCAATGTTGTAGTTGCGCTGCGAAAACAGGCCCACTACGCGGGACAGGGCCCCTGGTTCGTTCTCAAGCAAAACAGAAATGATTCGACGCATGATCAGACCCTCTCCGTCTTGCTGAGCCACATATCCTTCATCGAGCCGCGTGCCACCTGCATCGGGTAGACGTGCTCGAACCGGTCAACGTAGATATCAACGAATACCAGATCGTCCTTCATCGCCAGAACCTCTTTCAGCTTGGGTTCCAGATCTTCCTTGCGGTCGATGCGCACACCAACATGGCCATAGGCTTCAGCCAGTTTGATGAAGTCCGGCAGGGATCCCATGTAGGACTCGGCATGGCGGGATTCATAGTTCATGTCCTGCCACTGCTTGACCATGCCCAGAGCCTGGTTGTTCAGGTTGATGATTTTCACCGGCAGGTTGTACTGCTTGCAGGTGGACAATTCCTGGATGTTCATCTGGATACTGCCCTCACCGGTAATGCAGAGCACCTCGTCATCCGGATGCGTCAGTTTGACGCCCATGGCAGCTGGCAGACCAAAACCCATGGTGCCGAGCCCCCCGGAGTTGATCCAGCGATTGGGCCTGTCGAATTTGTAGTACTGGGCCGCAAACATCTGATGCTGGCCCACATCCGAGGTAACAAACGCCTCGCCGTTGGTGAGCCGGCAAAGCGCTTCCACCACTTCCTGAGGCTTGATCACATCCGGGCTGGTCTCATAGCGCATACCATGGAACGCCCGCCACTCTTCAATCTGCTTCCACCAGGCGGCGATGGCATCGGCATCCGGCTTTTCCTTGCTCTCCCTGACTAGGGTGATCATTTCCTTGAGTACCGCATCCACGGGACCCACGATGGGAACGTCCGCATCGATGGTTTTGGAAATGGAAGCCGGATCAATATCGATATGAACGATGCGTGCCCCGGGACAGAACTTCTCGGTGGCGTTGGTCACCCGGTCGTCGAATCGTGCGCCCACGCAAAGGATCAGGTCCGAGTGATGCATGGCCATGTTGGACTCATAGGTACCATGCATACCTAGCCAGCCAAGGTGCTGCCTGTCGGAAGCCGGATAGCAACCAATCCCCATCAGAGTATTGGTAATCGGGTAACCCAGCATCCTGACCAGCTCGGTCAGTTGATCGGTGGCCTTGCCAAGAATGACGCCACCACCCGCATAGATAATGGGGCGCTTGGCCGCCATCAGCATATCAACCGCTTTTTTGATCTGGCCAGCATGACCGCGAATAGCCGGGTTGTACGAGCGCAGCTTCACCTTCTTGGGGAAAACATATTCGTAGCGCTCGTTGGGCGTGGTCATATCCTTGGGAATATCGACGACCACGGGGCCGGGCCGGCCGGTTGCAGCAATATAGTACGCTTTGCGGATGATTCCCGGAATTTCTTCCGGATGACGAACGCTCAGGTTGTGTTTCACGACAGGACGGGAGACGCCGATCATATCGGTCTCCTGAAACGCATCTTCACCGATCAGTGTTGATGCGACCTGACCGCACAGAACCACCAGGGGAATGGAATCCATAAACGCAGTGGCAATGCCGGTAATGGTGTTGGTGGCTCCAGGACCCGAGGTCACCAGTACGGTGCCTGGCAATCCGGTGGCACGGGCGTAGCCGTCAGCCATATGGACCGCCGCCTGTTCGTGACGCACCAGAATGTGTTTGACTTTGTCCTGCCTGAACAACGCATCATAGATATGCAGCGCTGCACCACCCGGATAGCCATATATGTATTCGATACCTTCATCCTGAAGGGACCGGATCAGCATATCGGCGCCAGACAATAACTCCACGATGTTCTACCCTCTTCTACGAGTGAATGAGCCGGGAAACGTCCCGGTTGCCTGGATGTCCGGGCATCAGGCTTCTTGTGAAAGCTGAACCGGATACTCCGCCACACCAGCCGTAAGAGGTTGTCTCCTGGCCAGCCGCCCTCCTGAGGGTTGCGGAGAACGGCCATTCAACGGGTTGCACGTAAGCAACAACCAGTCCGCGATCTGCGCGGGGCATTCAGTGTGGTCATTAACGGGGGATACTCGCACGGGATTGCCTGCCGTATTGGCCCCAGTCTTCAGGCGATCTGCAATTTTGACAGCGCGAAACTCCCTGTCAATAGCGGCGACTGTATTCTCTGTCCATACCCGACAAAGGTCTGCCATAGTTTGTGCCAGGTATTTGAACCAGACTCAAGAAAGTTGGCTTTACAAATGGCATGATACACATAGGCTAGAAAGAGACGGTGCTGTCCAACACAGCGCTCCGACAACGCTAATCCGGAATGAGTAGAGGCATGAACAGAAAAATCATAACCCTGGCAGTACTACTGGTTACGGCACCGGCGATATCTTCGGCTGCCTCCGTCTATAAATGGACCGATAAGGACGGAGTTACACATTTCGGTGACCGGCAACCGGCCGGACAACAAGCGGAGTCTGTGAGCATACGCACCGGGAAACGCTCAGAAAGCAGCCGCCCGAGCCCACAGGAACGCGTCGAAGCCCTGGAAAACCGGGAAGAAGAACAGGCCGAGCGGCAACAGGAAAGCGCCGTGAAAAAGGCGCGACGCAAACAGAGGGAAGCAAACTGTGAAACCGCGCGCAGCAACCTGAGCATTCTCAAGCGCAACAGTCGCATACGCGTGGAAGAGGATGGCGAGCAGCGGTATTTGTCACCGCAAGAAATCGAAGAGCAGCGCGAAAAGTTTGAGGAAGTTGCCGAAGAAAATTGCGGCGAACCTTCAGGGGCCTGAACCCGGTCAGAGGCAGCGCAGACAAAGACTGAAACAGAAAAGGCGGAGCAGGTTGCGCCGCCTTTTTTCCGCTTCAATTATCAAGCCCTGGAGAACTCCAGAGCGTGATCCTTCACCGTTCCGCGAATGGTATCCCCGGAAACGAAATCTCCCTGAAGCAGCCTTTGTGACAGCGGATTTTCGATCATCCGCTGGATGGCTCGTTTCAGTGGACGAGCACCGTAAACCGGGTCATAGCCCACTTCAGCCAACAGTTCCATGGCTCCATCGTCCAGCTCCAGCTTCATGTCCTGTTCTTGCAGGCGCTTGTTGAGAATCTCGATCTGCACCCTGGCAATGCCCTGGATCTGGCCTTTCGCCAGAGGATGGAACACAACCACTTCATCCACGCGGTTAATGAACTCAGGCCGGAAGTGAGTACCTACTTCCTCCATAACCGCTGCTTTCATGACCTCGTAGTTCTCTTCACCCGCTTTCCGCTGGATGATGTCTGAACCCAGGTTGGAGGTCATCACGATGACAGTATTCCTGAAATCCACCGTTCTGCCCTGGCCATCTGTCAGTCGACCATCTTCCAGTACCTGAAGCAGTATGTTGAACACGTCCGGATGCGCCTTCTCCACCTCGTCGAGCAACAACACCGAATAGGGCCGGCGGCGCACCGCTTCAGTCAGGTACCCGCCTTCTTCATAGCCCACATAACCGGGAGGCGCACCAATCAGTCGAGCGACGGAGTGTTTCTCCATGAACTCGGACATATCGATTCGGACCATGGCCTCTTCCGTATCAAACAGGAAGGCTGCCAGGGCCTTGCAGAGCTCTGTTTTACCGACACCCGTCGGGCCAAGGAACAGGAAAGAACCATTCGGACGGTGAGGATCGGAAAGACCCGCACGCGAACGCCGTACTGCGTTAGATACCGCTTCCAGAGCCTCATCCTGACCAATAACACGGGCGTGGAGCGCCTCTTCCATGCGCATCAGTTTGTCGCGCTCGCCTTCCAGCATCTTCGACACCGGAATGCCGGTCCACTTGGACACCACCTCGGCAATTTCCTCGTCCGTCACGCGGTTGCGAAGCAGCGTCATCTCCATCATTTCCGCCTGGCTTGCCATATCCAGCTGGCGCTCCAGCTCCGGAATCTGGCCGTACTGGAGCTCGGACATGCGGCCAAGATCACCAGCGCGACGGGCATTCTCCAGATCAATCCTGGCCTGCTCAAGCTGGCTCTTGATCTTCTGGGAACCGTGCAGGGCGGCCTTTTCCGTGTTCCAGACCTCTTCCAGATCCGCGTATTCGCGCTCAACGCCGGTAATCACATCAGAAAGTTCTGACAGCCGCTTTTTGGACGCTGGATCGGTTTCCTTCTTCAGCGCTTCACGCTCGATTTTCAACTGGATAAGACGCCGCTCGAGACGATCCAGTGCTTCCGGCTTGGAGTCCATTTCCATGCGGATCTGGCTGGCCGCCTCGTCCACCAGGTCAATGGCCTTGTCTGGCAGCTGGCGATCCGCAATATAGCGATGGGACAGCTTGGCTGCTGCAATGATAGCGCCGTCTGTGACTTCCACACCGTGGTGAACTTCATAGCGTTCCTTGAGGCCCCGAAGGATGGCGATGGTATCCTCCTCGTTGGGCTCGGAGACCAGCACCTTCTGGAAGCGACGCTCAAGGGCCGCGTCCTTCTCGATGTTCTCGCGGTATTCGTCCAGGGTGGTGGCGCCCACACAATGCAATTCACCCCGTGCCAATGCAGGCTTGAGCATGTTACCGGCATCCATGGAGCCTTCGGCTTTACCGGCCCCTACCACCGTGTGGATTTCGTCAATAAACAGAATGATCTGCCCTTCCTGCTTGGCCAGTTCATTGAGCACGGCCTTCAGGCGTTCCTCAAAATCACCGCGGAACTTGGCGCCGGCAATCAGCGAGCCCATATCCAGCGAAAGCACGCGCTTGTTCTTCAGCCCTTCCGGCACTTCGCCATTCACGATGCGCTGGGCGAGCCCTTCCACTATGGCAGTCTTGCCCACACCGGGCTCGCCAATAAGGACCGGATTGTTCTTGCGACGACGCTGAAGCACCTGGATGGTTCGGCGTATTTCATCATCACGACCGATGACCGGATCCAGTTTGCCGGCCTCTGCGCGCTCGGTAAGATCAATGGTGTATTTGGACAGGGCCTGGCGATTTTCCTCCGCGGAGGCATCATCGACCGACTCACCACCACGAACCTCATCTATAGCGGTTTCCAGCGCCGATTTGTCAACCCCCTGCTCGCGCAGAACCCGCCCCAGGGAGCCCCGGTCTTCCAGGGCTGCCAGCAGCATCAACTCACTGGAAATAAACTGGTCGCCGCGTTTCTGCGCCAGCTTGTCAGCGATATTGAACAGTCGTCCCATGTCATTGGACATGGAAACATCACCGGCCGAACCCTTTACTTCCGGCAGCGTCTCGATTTCCTGGGCCACGGCTTGACGGATACGGCCAGGCTCTGCGCCCGCCTGCTTCAGCAATGGCTTGATGGAGCCGCCCTGCTGATCCATCAGCGCCTGCATCAGGTGCACAGGTTCGATGAAGTTATGGTCCTTGCCGACTGCCAGGGACTGGGCGTCCGCAAGCGCGGTCTGCAATTTACTGGTCAGTTTGTCGATTCTCATAATCCTGGATTCCCTAATTTCTGTCATGCGGCCCGGAACATTTTTCCTGAGGCGGCATCTGGTCTGCTTTGACAGTTAATGTAAGGGCGATCGGCAGGACTTCAAGCAGCCGGGATCAATAAGTGTCAGAAATTTGACGGGGATCATGAAGTATAGATCAGGCTCGCCATCCTTCCGGTTTGCCCATCACGGCGGTAGGAGAAGAAACGCTTCTGGTCTGTTACGGTGCAGAAATCCCCGCCATACACCTGAAGCACGCCAGCGGCAGCGAGCCGCTGCCTCGCCAGTGTGTATATATCGGCCAGGTAGTGCTTCTCCCGGTAAGGACTTGGGGCAAACGCATCGGCCGCCAACGGGTCATTCAACAGGAACGTCTCCCGCACCTCCGGCCCCACCTCGAACTGATCAGGACCAATAGCCGGCCCCAACCATGCCAGGACGCAGGCAGGATTTGTGAACCGGGCCACGACCTGCTCGAGCACGCCATCAGCCAGACCCCGCCAGCCGGCATGAGCCGCAGCCACCCGGCCAGTTGACGGATCGCAGAAAAGCACTGGCAGGCAGTCCGCGGTTAACACCACGCAGACATTCCCTGGCCGGGAGGTCACACTGGCATCGGCACGAACCGTCCCGGTTGCCGGCAGTTCAACCACATCAGTGCCATGGACCTGGTTCAGCCAGCCGAAACTTCCGGCCGCAAGCCCCAACCGTTGATGCAGAATATTGCGATTTCGGGCCACGTCCTCCGGCGCATCTCCCACATGAGTACCAAGGTTCAGGGTGTCCCACGGGGGCCTGCTTACGCCGCCCACCCTGGTGGTAGAGGCTGCTTTTACCCACGACGGCGCAGGCCAGTGCGGAATAATGAGAGGCAACTCAGAAGTCATGATGCTCCATGTCCTTGACGTGCTTGCGGAGCGCCGCCAGTAGCGTTTCCATGTCCTCAGGCAGAGGCACCTCCCAGGTCATTGTCTCGCCTGTTTGCGGATGCTCCAGTGTAAGCTGCCGGGCGTGGAGTGCCTGGCGCTGGAAACCGGCCAGCACATCCCGAAGCTCCTCCGTGGTGCCTTTCGGGAGGCGGAGCCGTCCGCCATACTGCGGGTCGCCAACCAGGGGATGTTTGACATGGGCCATATGCACCCGTATCTGATGGGTACGGCCACTCTCAAGCTTGCACCGCACATGGGTATGGGCAGCGAAGCGCTCGACCAGACGATAATGGGTAACCGCAGGCTTGCCGGTTGGCACCACCGCCATTTTCTTACGCTCGCGGGGATGACGGCCGATTGGTGCGTCCACCGTGGAGCCTCCCGTCAGTGTGCCCACCACGATGGCTTCGTACTCACGCCCCATGGTCCGGGTCTGCAGTTGGTCAACCAGTGAGGTGTGGGCAATCAGGCTGCGCGCCACCACCATGATCCCGGACGTATCCTTGTCGAGACGGTGCACAATGCCCGCCCGCGGCAGGTTTTCCACTTCCGGCGCATGGTTAAGCAGCGCGTTGACCAGCGTGCCGTCAGCATGGCCTGCGGCGGGGTGAACCACGAGGCCTGCCGGCTTGTTGATCACCAGCAGATGTTCGTCTTCATAGACGATATCCAGGGAAATCGATTCCGCCTGCCAGCTGACCTGCGCCTCCGGCTCGGCGTCCAGTTCCAGCCTGTCTCCCAACATGACCTTGTCACGGGGCTTGCAGGCTTTCCCGTTCACCGTCAGCGCCCCGCTTTTGATCCAGCCCTGCAGTCGTGACCGGGAATGCTCCGGCATCAGCTCTGCCACGGCCTGGTCCAGGCGGCGGTCGCTGTGTTCCGGCGGAACAGAAAAGCTGGCGATAATACGGTTTTCAGATGACATTGAGCCCCCGGGGCCGTGATAAGTGTTACGTTTGAGTCAGAATTTTCCAATCGACAGTGAGTGCCACTGCACAAGGGAGCAGATCCCCGTTACAATGGATCACCATTCGAATTTTGGCCATTATACGGGATTCCGGCATGAGATCAGTTGTCCGATTACTGCTAGTGACTACCGCAGCACTATTGATCAGTGCGTGCGCCTCAAACGAGCAGGAAGAAGTGTTGCCGGAAGAGACCTATTACGAAAACGCCCGGGATGCCATGAACTCGGGCAACTTCAACGAAGCGGAACTCAACCTCGACTATCTGGAAACCTACTATCCGTTCGGCCGCTACGCGGAACAGGCCCAGCTGGACCTGATCTATGCCCGTTACCAGAATCTGGATCTGGAGGGCGCCCGCGCGGCAGCTGATCGTTTTCTTCGCCTGAATCCACAAAGCGACCATGCGGATTATGCCATTTATATGCGGGGGCTGGCGTCCTACAACCTGGACATTGGCCTGGCCGCACGATACTTCCCTATCGAGGTCGCGGCCAGGGATCCTGGCGAGCAACGCCAGGCCTTCCGTGATTTTTCCGAGTTGCTGAACCGTTATCCGTCCAGCGAATACGCCCCCGACGCCCGTCAGCGCATGATCGCGATCCGCAACCGCCTGGCCGAACTGGAAATCGTTGCCGCCCGCTATTACATCAGCCGGGAAGCCTATATTGCCGCCAATAACCGGGCGAGCTTCGTGGTGAAAAACTACTCCGCCACCCCGTCCGTTGAAGAGGCGCTGATAATCATGGCGGAAACGTTCCGCTTCATGGACCTGAAAAAAGCATCTGCCGATGCAGTGGCCATGCTGGAAGATAACTTCCCGGACAGCAGCGCATTCAACGCGGACGGCAAATTCGAGGCAGACATCCTCAAACGCAAGGACCGGTCACTGTCCAGCGTCGTCACCTTCGGCCTGATGGGCGACGAGTAAATAACCGACTGACGGGCTGCACCGCGCAGCCCGTTTTTTGTCAATTTCCGATTTTCCAGCCATTGGTGATGGGATAGCGGCGATCCTTGCCAAAGCCCCGCTCGGTAATGCGCACGCCTATGGGTGCCTGCCGACGCTTGTATTCGTTGATATCCACCAGTCGCACAACCCTGTCCACATCTGCCCTGTCAAAGCCCTGCACCACGATAGCGTCAGCGCTCATATCACGCTCAACATACAGGTTGAGAATCTGGTCAAGCACATCGTAGCCCGGCAGACTGTCCTCGTCTTTCTGGCCCGGCGCCAGTTCCGCCGATGGCGGGCGGGTAATAACCCGTTCGGGAATGACCTGTGACAGGCTGTTGCGGTACCAGGCAAGGCGGTATACCAGGGTTTTGGGAACATCCTTGAGTACATCAAAACCGCCGGCCATATCGCCGTACAGGGTCGAGTAACCTACCGCCATTTCGCTTTTATTGCCTGTTGTCAGCACCATTGAGCCGAACTTGTTGGACAGGGACATCAACAGCACACCCCGCAATCTTGCCTGCAGGTTTTCTTCGGTGGTGTCCGGTAGCGTACCTTCAAACGGGGCTGCGAGGGTTTCCATAAACGCATCATACATGGGCTCAATGGAGAACACGTCATACTGCACACCCAGAGCCATCGCTTCGGCTTCCGCGTCCTCGATGCTCATACTGGCGGTGTAGCGGAACGGCATCATCACCGCGCGCACACGGTCGGCTCCGAGTGCATCAACCGCCACTGCCAGGGTCACGGCGGAATCAATGCCCCCGGACAGGCCAAGAACCACTGATCTGAAACCGTTTTTGTTGACGTAATCCCGCACACCCACTACCAGTGCCTTGTAGACATTCTCTTCCAGGGACGGCTCAGCAATAGCGGGCTGTGGTATCGGCTGACAATGATGCTCACAGATGAATTCCACCGGGTACAGCCCTTCACTGAACTGGGGCGCCTCCGCTGCAAGGATACCGGCATGGTCATAGACCACCGAACCACCGTCAAAAACCAGCTCGTCCTGGCCGCCCACCAGGTTCACATAGGCAATACTGACGCGGTTTTCAAGAGCCTTGCGCTCGATCAGCGCCTTCCGGCGCGCCTGTTTGTCGATGTCGTAGGGGGACGCATTCAGGTTGAGAACCAGTTTCGCACCGGCTGCCGCGGCATCTTCCACCGGGCCATCGCTCCAGATGTCCTCACATACGGTAATGCCCACCGGCACTTTGCGGATCTCTATGACCAGGGTGTCTGCACCGGCCGCAAAATAACGCTTCTCATCAAATACCTGATAGTTGGGAGGAAACCGTTTGAAATAGCGGCCGGTGACCTGTCCGTCTTCGATCACCACTGCCGCATTGTATAACAGCGCGCCCTCCCTGATCGGGGCCCCGATGACAATTGCCGGGCCGAGCCTGGCATCCTGCAAGGAAGCCAGGGCTTCGGCAATGCGCAAATCCATGCTCGGGCGAAGCAGAAGGTCCTCGGGGGGATAACCGGTCAGACACAATTCCGGAAAAATCACCAGGTCGGCCTGTTGCTCCTCCTCTGCCCGCCGGGTAGCCTCAATCACCTTGCCGGTATTACCGGGAATATCGCCCACCAGAAAATCGAGCTGGGCCATAACCACTTTCAGTTTTCCGGGCCCCTGGCCGCCGGCTGACTGATGCTTTTGCACGGACATAACTCAGCTCCTGTAACTCATTGCCGTTAAAAGGCTATTATAACCCCGCAAGGCTACAGAATTCTCGCGGGATACCCATCAGATTATGGCAAAAACATCAGCAACGGATATCCAACCCGATGCGGACACCCCTCCTGCCGGTCAGAGGGGCAGGCTGTTTCGTATTTACAACCACTACAGGGTTGTTGTCAGCGTTATCCTGGTAGCGCTCCTGTTCGTTGATCCGATCAATTTCGACTCCCGCTTCCGCGCCATGGATTATTACCAGGCAGGAGTCATCAGCTATCTGGCCATCAACGGCTTTTTCGCCCTGGTGATGATGGCCGGATTCCAGCCGCGAAGCCGTCATATCACCATCTCGATCCTGATGGATATTCTGATCCTCCATGGCCTCCTGCTCACCAGTACCGGCATCACCAACGGCCTGGCCAACCTGGTTATCGTGTCAGTGGCGGCCGGTAATATACTGACACCAAGCAGAATCGGCACGTTCTATGCCGCTCTGGCAGCAATCTGCTCACTGGGCATTTCGGGCTGGTCAGTCATGGTATTTGGCGACTCGGCCGATGAAATCGTCCGCGCCGGCTCGCTCGGCATTCTTTACTTTGCGGCGGCGTTCATTCTCCAGTACGTTTCCCGGCGCATGCTGCGCAGTGAGGCGCTGGCGAGCTCCCGTGCCAGAAGCATTGCCGAACTGGAACAGATTAACCGCCAGATCATACGGCGGATGCGGACGGGGATTCTTGTTCTCGACCGCTTCGGGCATATCCGCCTGGCCAATGCGGCAGCCGAAGAACTGCTTTTTGGTATCGCCAGTGAAGATGCCAGCCACCAGCACAGCCGCGGGCGCAACCTGCCCCAGCCGCTTCGCATGGGCCTGGAAGCCTGGCTGAAAGATCCGAGCCGCAGAACCGAACCTTTCCAGGCCACACCTACCTCACCCATGGTTCAGGTAAACTTCACCCAGCTTGACCAGGAGCGTGGCGACCAGATTCTGGTCTTCATCGATGACATGAGCAAGGTGACGCAGCAGGCACAACAGATGAAACTGGCCTCCCTGGGGCGACTGACCGCCGGCATCGCCCATGAGATCCGCAATCCACTCGGCGCCATCAGCCACGCTTCCCAGTTAATGGGGGAATCCCCCAACCTTGATAACGGTGACCGCAAAATGCTGGATATCATTGAGCGGCACTCCCGCAGGGTCAACGGCATCATAGAGAATGTACTGGATCTGTCCCGGCGCCGCGCTGCCCATTCCGATCTCATCGACATCGGCGATTGGCTTTCGGCATTTCGTGACGATTACCTCCAGACCCAGAATAATGAACACCAGAAACCTGCCCGTATTGAACTGCGAACAGACACGAACCTGCCCCAGGGCCGCTTCGACGTGAGCCAGATCGAGCAGGTGATGGTAAATCTTTGCGACAACGGGCTGCGCTACAGTGAACAGGCCACCGGGGCACGCAGGATAGAGCTTTACGCCGGGGCCACGGCCGATGGCGAGAGGGCTTTTGTGGATGTTCGTGATTTCGGCCCCGGTATTGCGCCGGAGCACCGGGTTTCCGTTTTTGAGCCGTTCTTCACAACTGATAAAAGCGGGACAGGCCTTGGCCTTTATCTGGCACGTGAACTGTGCGAGGCTAACCAGGCTCACCTGTCCCTAGTGGATGACAACCAGCCCGGCTGTTGTTTCCGCATTACATTTGCCCATCACGGGCGAATGATATGACCAATCCGGAAGCCCGGTAGTCTGAACAACGACATGGACCCGACAACAATCCAATGACCACTCACACAGCGCTGATCGTAGACGACGAACCCGACATCCGGGACCTTCTGGAAATCACCCTCACCCGAATGGGCATAAACACGCTGACAGCGCCGGATATAACCAGCGCAAAGAAGCTTCTGGGGGAACACCGGCCGCAGCTGTGTCTGACCGATATGAACCTGCCTGACGGCAATGGCATCGAGCTGGTGCAGTGGATCCAGCAGCACACACCCTCGACCCCGGTCGCCATGATCACCGCCTACGGCAACATGGACACGGCCATTGAATCTCTCAAGGCCGGGGCTTTCGACTTTGTTTCCAAGCCTGTTGAGTTACCGCGACTGCGGGAACTTGTCAACAGCGCCCTGAAACTGTCGGAACCGGAATCCGGGGCGGAAAGTTCCTCTGATGAGCCCGGCCTGTTGCTGGGCAAATCGGCAGAAATCAAGCGCCTGAGGACCCAGGTACGCAAACTGGCACGAAGCCAGGCGCCGGTGTTCATCAGTGGCGAGTCGGGCAGTGGCAAGGAACTGGTGGCGCGCATGATTCATCTGCAGGGCCCGCGCCGGGACAGGCCGTTTATCGCGGTTAACTGCGGCGCCATCCCGTCGGAGCTGATGGAAAGCGAATTCTTCGGCCACAAGAAAGGCAGCTTTACCGGCGCCGTGGACAACAAGGATGGCCTGTTTCGTTCAGCCGATGGCGGCACCCTGTTTCTGGACGAAGTCGCCGACCTGCCGCTTGCCATGCAGGTGAAACTGCTGAGGGCGATCCAGGAGAAAGCCGTCCGCCCGGTGGGCGATACCAGGGAAGTAGCGGTGGATATCCGCCTGCTCAGCGCCACTCACAAGGATCTGCCGGGGCTTGTCCAGAGTGGTGAGTTTCGCCAGGACCTGTTCTACCGCATCAATGTCATCGAGCTCTCGGTACCGGCGCTACGGGACAGGCCGGACGACATCAGTCTGCTTGCAAACCACATTCTCGAACGCATTGCCCGGGAATACGAATGCGAGCCCGCGTCACTGACTCCGGATGCCGTCGACCGCCTGAAAGATCATGACTTCCCCGGCAACGTGCGGGAACTGGAAAACATTCTGGAGCGGGCGTTTACCCTGTGCGATGCCGATCTGATTGGGCCGGAGGACCTGCATATCGGCAACGGGCCTTCCACCGCAGGGCTATCTGGTGCAGGCGGCGCAGCAGCACATTCCAAAGAGCAGCAAGCGCCGCCGTTGCCCGCGGGAGAAATTGACCTGGAAAACTACCTGGAAACCATTGAGCGCCAGGCCATCGAGAAAGCCCTTGAGGCAACCCGCTGGAACAAGACGGCGGCAGCCAAACGGCTGGGGATCAGCTTCCGGGCGTTGAGGTACCGGTTGAAGAAGTTGGGGATGGAGTAGGCCAACCCAGTACCCAGTATCGCTTTGAAAGGTTGATATGAAAGGAAGTTGGGCTCCAGCAGGAAGCGGGAGCCTTCAAGGAAGAACATCTAACATGGAGCGTTATTCAACATGCAGATCCAGCAACGATTCGCAGGTTTCACCTTACCCGAACTGGTAGTCACTATCGCCATACTGGGCATCGTTTCCAGCCTTGCCGCTCAGGGTTGGAGCTCGGCCTCAGAGCACAGCAGACACCGAACCATTCTCGAGACCTATCACAGTTTTTTCGCCTTTGCGCGCTGGACCGCTGTCAGTAAGCGATCTCTCGTTACCATCTGCCCTCTCTCCGAGGAAAACAAGTGTGTGGATGAGTGGGAACGGCCGGTATCAGTTTTTGTGGATGCAAATAATGACAAACAGCCCGATAACGGGGAGGTCCTGAAGAAAATGCAACCTGTCCGGCATCCGTTCACAATGCGCTCACGAACAGCAGGGCGCGGGTACTTTCAGCTCAATGAGGAGGGGTTTGCATATGGTTCCCCGGGAAGCCTCGTGCTATGCCCGGCAAACCCCACAACCGGAACGATGACATACATGGCGGTTAACATGACGGGCCGGTTTCGTGTCCAGTCCGATGAAGATGGCGACGGGATCATACAGCTGCGCTGGGGCGCCAGGATAACCTGCTGAAACAGCCTGAAAAGCCAGTCACCAGGCTGGCTTTCCAATGCCTCAGTTGTCCCAGGTGTTCTCACCGGTCTCGAACGTGGTGCTGGCATCACTGTCCCACCTTCTGGCACCCGTGGAGTCAAGCTCCAGCCATCCGTCACCGGCCTGGGCGCCCTTGGGCGCCGCCCGCAATGTGAACGATGAGGCAGTAGCCGACTGAATCGTCAGATCGTAATATTTGTTATTACCATCAAGGGGCGCCTCGTCCGGATAAATCGCAGGAGCGCCGGTATCACCACCACTTGCCGCTCCAAGATAACTGTTATTGGTAGCGTAATGACGCTCCATGGCGGCGGCCAGTCCCATGAGAGCCCCCTGCGCGTCGGACCTCCGCGCTCTGTCGACATAATCCGTATAATTGGGGTAGGCGATTGCGGCAATAATCCCGATAATCGCTACCACGATCATCAACTCAATCAGCGTAAACCCACTCTGCTTCTTATCTGGTTCCATCAACATCAATCCTCATACCAGTAGGTTTCCACAACGCCCTTCACTGTCTTGATCGTCTCACACTCTGTACCGATGCAGATAACATCAGTATCGTCAACCCGCATTCTTTGGGGAGTTGGAGGCAAGCCAGCCGTACTGAGCTCTACCTCTCGGTCTTCCTTGGTCAACTCACCTTCAACGTCAGAGTCAAGAGCGGTGTAGTTGCGAACCGCGGTACCATCAAATGCTGACAGGTGGTACATCCGGGACGTGCCTGTCGGCGGGAAACAGGGGTTGGTGCTCGCTTTCGGCTCGTAGGTCGTTATGTAAATTTCATTATTGACCGTCGTGGCTGCGGAAAGCACCTTTTCGCCTGCCCTCGTAAGCCGGATAAACCAACCCTGCTTTCCTGCCAGCGCGGTAGCTGCATCGGTCCGCGCTGTCTCGGTGTCGCCCTCCTGAATGGTGTTGTCAGTGGCATCGTAAAGGTGCTCTTCCGTCAGCGTCTGGTAGAGAACGGTCGTTTCCGTCTCATCTGTGGGATCGAGGGGAGCAGAACTGACAGCGTCAATTTTCAGCATGTAGATTCTGTCTTTGACGACGGTATCCAGCGGGTGCGCCTGATAGCCGGAACCAATCACCAGTCCCAGATACCGCTTGCCACCCTGCTTTAACCCGAAGATGTCCGGGGTATGATAAAAACGACGGTTTTTTTCCTCGGCAGTCTCTGTCAGATCCGGGTGGGTTACACCCAGGTCCGCGATACGGCCACCGGTTATATGCATATCGTCGTTGTTACCCGTGACACCGATATCAAACCGGAAGATCTGGCCACCCATGTCGCCGACATATACCTGGTCCGCCGAGCCATCGCCGTTCACATCGATTACTTTGGGAGAGGCGGGAATGCTGTACTGCATGTCGTCCAGCTCCAGATCTGCGCCGGTACCGGTAAGACCTGCTCGCCAGATCAATTCGCCGGTATTCGCGTTAACAATATACAGCGCCCGACCCTCGTCATCCGCGGTACGAACCGTCGCATTATCCTGATCAACGTCATAGCCGCCCCCGAAAATGAGCACATCAATAACATTTTTCCTGTCCCTTATCGTGGTTTTGATTGGCGTAGACCAGGTTTGTGCCAATTCCTCGAAGCCGGCTGTACCATTGGCCCCACCGGTGATGGACCACATCAGTGAGGGCGAATCCGGACTGGTTACATCAAGCGCGTAATAACTCTTACCGCCACGGCGCATTCCCGAGAATATGCGGACAAAGTCATTGTCTGCAGCGTTGATCGCCCCGTCGACGTTCTTGTCGTGAATCCACTTAACAACGGACCCGTCCATACCATAAAGCTTAGAGGAGGCATCCGTGCTGTTCATCATCGGTACCTGGTTTGTTAACAGTTCCCGAGGAACAAAGGAAAACTGACTTTCACCCGTATTGCCATTAACGGCGTGGATAAATCCCTGGTTATCACCGTAATAGATGGTGGTCGCCTGAGGATCTGTAGTTGCGTTATAGATAACCAGTTGGGGAACTGAGTGCAGAGGATCCGCCAGCAGTTTTCTTGCGTCAGTCGTATCGTTGTCACCATCCTCGTCATTCACGTCCACGCCGCGTGTCCAGCTGACGACCTTCGCAAATTCTGCGTCAGCCATGGTGCTGTCACCGAAGTCTGCCTTTGTGAGATTGGTGTTCGTGGCTGCAACCTGATTTCCCGCGGCGGTAAGATCTGTATTGTTGGAAGCCAGATTTGAGTAGACTTTCCGATCCGCGGTGGCAGCAGGTAACTGGGAGGCGGCACCGCCAAGAGCGACATCGGGCCCGTCAGCAACGGGGCTCCACCAGCTCTGGGCGGTCTCCTTGAAGAAACCGGTTGTGTTGTCTATGGCCGCATTGCCGTTTTCATCGACGATTACCGCCGTCTTATCACCATTTGCATCCTCCCGGATTTCAAGCTTGTAGCGCTTGAGATTGCCGTTCCAGATGGCGCCCTTGTCAGACTGGAAAAGAGCGTAATACAGGGTATTGAGGTGATTGAGGCGATCGAAGGTATTAATCGCAACGCCGGGCGACACATAGGTTGTACCTTGGGCACGTACTGCCTGATAGATCTTGTCAAATGCGGCTTCCAGGCCGGCCTGGTCATTCGCCAGATAATAGTTTCCCTTCCCGGCGGCAGCTGTGTCCGAGAGGAGGTCTTGCGCCGTAGTGAAACCGACCGTGTGAGTAATCACGTACTGATCACCCTCCAGGGAACTGCTGAGGTCACCATCAGCAAGAAAGCCGGCCACATCATCAAGGCAGCTTTTATTTGTGTCGGTTGAATCGGCGGTGCCACAGTTCTGGTCAATGTACGTGCTGATTGCTGCATCTGTGTCGTCAGCTGTGGGAGCACCGTCTGTCAGGAAAACTGCGTAATTTTTCTGGCATTGATAGCTGACCGGCGAGACATATGGACCGCCTTCGGACGAAACAACGGATGCGGTTGGTTTGTCATCATAGAACGGAGCATCTCCACGGAAATAACGGGCAGCTTCGGCCAATGTCTCTGAAAGAGGCGTATTACCAATCGGCTCAAGAGCATTGACCAAGGTTTTAAGGTCCGCTGCATTGGTAACCACGTCCACGGGGGGTGACAGGATGTGTCCACCACTCTCAGTATAGCGTGAACAATTTTCATTATTATCATCACACTTTGTCTGAATGTTGAACTTCATTACGCCAACATTGATATCCTGCATCTTGTCAATGAGGCTATTGGTAACAGTCTGTACCACATCCATGCGCGTTGTGCCGGTGTCGTCTACCCAGTTACCCATGCTTCCCGAATTATCAATAATAAACATGATATTAGGCTTGACGATCTGGGAAGTGCCCGGAGGCGTGAAGAAAATCTCGGTATCATCCGCATGGAGGGGGCTGGTTGCGGTCGCAGCAAAAGCGATCGCAGCAATCGTGAAAATTAGGCGAAAATTCAACTTTGCCTTCATTGCTCACCACCTCCGGACAAAACAACACCAGGGAACGACACTCGATGAGCCATTCCAGTTGGCTTGTAGACGTGAATCACGCCTGGTTTGCCGGTTAAACGGTCTATTTCGACATCCCTGGTTCGACTCCTGCCAGCATCCACTGTGAAATCCCTGGCGGGAAGAATCGACGAAGATGGGCATCCTGGACAGCCTTTAGCTTGAATTCCGACAACATCACCGGTGGCATTTCTCACGAAATCAACAGAACTTGCCTCTAGCGCTTCATATGGGGAATCAATTAACTGCCCAACCGGCTCCCCAGCCCAGCCGAAAGAAGAGGCGATCATAAGTAATATCGCCAAGACTGTTGAAAGCGCCGTCGAGTAATAGGAATAAACTGTCCTCATTTCTGCCTCCGGGGGTTTATCCCCTCTGTCAATATCAGTAATACTCAATGCCTTTGAATACCCGAGCGGAAGCGCCAGTATTTGCCATATCAGCCTCAGCTTCCAGCTCGTACCTGAAACCTTTCAACTGGTTGGAACTCTGGTCAGCGTCCATGGAACTACCACTGGTGATAATAACCTCGCCCAGAAAACGGGCCTGATAACTGCCGGTGACTCCATTGTCACCGTCAATAGTGACCGGGACCGGATCGCTTTCTCCGGAAGCTCGCTGCATTGATTGACGCAAAAGGTCCAGATCATTTGCCTGAACATCATCCAGCAGGGCACTCAGGCTACTTTCTGCCGCCTGAAATGCGCGGTTTGAATTCTGTGAGTTGACCGCCATTCGCTCCTGCATCACTGAAGTATTCATTCCTGCAACGCCAATCAGCGTCAGCACGAGCAATACGATCAGCGACACAATGAGGGTTGCCCCCCGCTCCCGTGAAACCGAAGATTTTCTGATCTGTCTGCTTATCATCTGGTCACCATTGGACTATCTGTCAGTCACGGTTACGAAGCATGACTGTGGTTACAAAGGTTCGCCGCAGGCGTCGATCTTCGGGGTGTGTAACAGCACCGCCACCGCTGGCCGGGGTGATCGTTTCTCCGGGAAGAGCATAGGTCGAGGTATCATTATCATCCCGGACCGGATCAGCATTGCCGATCAGCATGCCTATACGAAGCGCTACGACACTGGCCATATCTCCCACTTCGTCCGCAGGCCGGTACCGGATATTGTTGGTCCCGAGCAGCTCCCCGTATTCAATCTGGAGACTTTCCACGCCTTCGACAATCTCCTGCGGAGACTGAATACTACCGTCCAACCGGTTGATTTGCCGATAAAGCGCAAAAATATCATTGCCCCGGTTATCATCTCTATCAGTGTCCGCCACAAAATATACCGAGGACGAGAAACGCATGATGCGGGCATCGTCCTTGTAAGCCTGACTCAGGAAATTCGTACTATTGACATTACTGGCATGAGCCCAGGTATTGGACTCGGGCTTACTCGATATACGAAACAGATCCCCCGCCTCGCAGTCGGAGATCATCACAATGTCATTCTGGGCAAACCGGACGACGTCATCACCTTTTACCTGTATATTGGCGTTATCAGCCTTCATGGGACCGTCCATCTCGATCTCCATGGTTTCACCACGCTGCACCGAGATCACGTCGCTACCGATAACCGCGCCGGACTCAATGGCCGTGCCGGCAAACTCGGTTCCATTTGCCCAGGTTCCATCGGTCACTTCCCACCCTCTCAGGGTTGTTTCAAAAAAGTCAGCCGTGGGGGGGTTGTCAGCGATAATATTCAGTGTCACGTCATCTGGGTCGGCACAGCCCTGAAACCCAACCATCCGCATGTCGCGAGCCATCAGATCAGTTGCTATACGGGCAGACTCCTGGATGCGAGCAAGCGACGCACCTACACGGGAAGTCTGGCTGGAGTCCAGGTAGACGGTAAAGATGCCCAAAATGAGCGTGGCACTCAGGGCCAGGGCGATCATCAGCTCCACCAGAGAAAGGCCACCCTGTTTCTTCTGCACCTTCGCGATAAGCCTTATTTCAAGAGCTCCGTTCATCTGGCACCTCACAATGAAAACTGGACGGAGTAGGAACTGTCATCAGAGATCGCCTCTCCCTGATCTCCCTCGCGGCTGACCTCATCCCAGGTAACCGTAACGGTAAACCTGGAAGTTGACGCATCTTGCTGGATGACGCCAACGCCGCCTGGCAGCAAGGCCATGTCACTGCCCACGCCCTGGATCTGGCGCGTCCACTCCACCAGATCCACCTGGGCCTGCCCCGCAGGTGTGCAGCCTGCCGGATCGGTGGCGCAAGTCGGGAGAGCGGTTGTTGCGCCATCCGTGCTGAACGCGGCGTAGTCCGCTGCCCTTTCTTTATTCGCACGCATTCGGTCGGCCATGTCATAGGCGAGGATGCTGGCCTGTGTCCTGAGGTATGCCCCCTGGTTATTCCGCATACCTTCGAGAACCAGGCCTGCGAGCCCAAGCAGGCCGACTGCCAGAATAACCACGGTTACGAGTATCTCGATCAGCGTGAAACCATTCTGTTTCTGAACTCGGCGCCCGATACAGAAAACCGGACGATTGCGACTGCTCACTGCATTCATGTCATGGCTCGCCATCAGGGACAGGAGATGTTGTTACTTTTATGGTCGTTCAGAACGCCATCGGCATCGGTATCCCTTGCCAAATTGGCCTGACCCGAAAAGTTTACAGAGACGGCACGAGCTTCAGCGGCGCCGCGGTCATCACAAATTATAAAACTTCCGGCAGTTTCGTCCGTGGCAGAAGCTCGGGGAAATCCCTTGCTGTCAAATTGCACATAGCCCCCACCGTCACTCGTCATGTCGCGAATTCTGAGCGTATTGCCACCAGCAAGAGGACCACTGACTTTCAACAACTGATCGGTACCGCCAAACGCCGCGTTCATGTCGTCATCCCGGAACACGATCAACCCAGTCTCCCATGAGGAACTTCCGCTGCAGGAAGTACTGTCAGTCGAGGCACAGATAGTGACCGCACCCTCGCGAAGCTTGGATGCCTCGCTACGGGCAAAACTGATGAGGCCGGTGATTTCGTTGGTTTGCGTGGAAATGCGGCTATTCAGCACCATCTCACGGAAGGAAGGTACCGCAACTGTTGCGACAATCCCGAGTATGGTAATTGTGATAAGAAGTTCCAGGAGAGTAAAACCAGAACTGCGCTGTATTCCCGACATAAATTTTTCCCACTTCCGATTAACTTCAGTTTATTGAAGAAGTGAGCGGGAAAGCCAGGCACAGCCGATTAGCGGCAGGTGTGAGAGGATAAACGGCAAAAAAATCTTCCTGAGGTGACACAGCTCACAAACCTGAGAAGCCTGTTGCTTCAAAAAAACAACGCGGGTGGACGTTTGGCAGACCAAAAGTCAATTAACTTCCACCACATCAATCCGCAACTCCCGCGGCATGGAGAAAACAATATTCTCTTCACGGCCCGACACCTCCTCCGGCACCTCGCCTCCAAGGTCCCTCAGGCGGGCAATCACATCATTCACCAGCACTTCCGGCGCGGAGGCGCCTGCTGTTACGCCGATAGCTGTTTTACCCTCCAGCCATTGCGGGTCAATCTGTGAGGCTTCGTCGATCAGATAGGCAGGAGTACCCATGCGCTCTGCCAGTTCACGCAGGCGATTGGAGTTGGAACTGTTCGGGGAGCCAACAACCAGCATCAGATCACAATCGCCGGCGAGTTGCTTGACGGCATCCTGGCGGTTCTGGGTGGCGTAGCAGATATCGTCCTTGCGGGGGCCCTGAATTTCAGGGAATTTCTCCCTGAGGGCATCAATGACTCGGGCGGTGTCATCCATGGACAGCGTGGTCTGGGTGACGTAAGACAGTCTTGACGGGTCCTTCACTATCAACTCGGCGACATCTTTCGCGTCTTCCACGAGATAGATTTCACCACCGCTGCTGTGATCATACTGCCCCATGGTGCCTTCCACTTCCGGGTGGCCATGGTGGCCGATCAGAATACATTCACGCCCGTCACGGCTGTATTTCATTACCTCCAGGTGCACCTTGGTGACCAGTGGGCAGGTGGCATCGAACACCTTCAGGCCCCGGCGTGCTGCCTCATTCTGCACTGCCTGGGACACGCCGTGAGCACTGAAGATCACCAGCTTGTCGTCCGGCACCTCTTCCAGCTCATCCACAAAAATTGCGCCACGCTTGCGCAGATTGTCCACCACAAACTTGTTATGCACGACTTCGTGGCGCACGTAGATAGGCGCGCCAAACACATCCAGAGCACGGTTCACAATTTCGATGGCACGGTCGACACCTGCACAGAAGCCACGAGGATTAGCGAGTCGAATTTGCATAAACATTGCCCTGAGATATCGAAAAAGTCGGCGGAAGCAAGTGGGGAGAGTTTTCAGGGATCGTCAAAAACATGGATGTTTTTGTCGAGCGTACACGGACGTATTCACAGCGTATCCCTGAAAGCTCTTCCCACTTGCTGGCATGAACCAAGGCCGGAAGACCAGTCCCTCAATGGGCAGCCCCAACAGGCTCCACATCAATAATTTCCACTTCGAACGTCAGTGTACGCCCCGCCAGAGGGTGATTAAAGTCCACTTCAACCTGATCCCCCTCAACGCGGCTGACCATCCCCGGCAACTCGCTCTGGCGGGCGTCGGCGAACGAGATCATAACGCCTTTCTCGAGAACCATATCCGCACTGAATTCGCTGCGTTTGAAGGTCTGCACGTTGTTCGGGTTATGTTGCCCGAAAGCTCTTTCCGGCGGGACTTCATAGCTGTTCCGCTCACCAGCCTTCATGCCCATGAGATAGGCTTCGAAATTCTCGGGCAGATTCTCATCACCGATCTCCAGCGTCGCCGGTTCTTTCTCGAAGGTGGAATCGATGATCTCTCCATCACTGAATTTCAGCGCAAAATGGAGAGTAACGCGGGTACCCTGATCTACGGGAAGTTCTTTCATTGGCAGCTATCGCTCCTGTCTTCCGTCACTCCGGATCACCATCGGGTTCCCGGGGCTTGCGGAAAATGTCGAGTATCATCATGCCGGCACCAATGGTGATGGCGGTGTCGGCAATGTTAAAGGCGGGGAAGTGGTAGTTGTTCCAGTAAAAATGCAGAAAATCCACCACATAGCCATGCACAACACGGTCATACACGTTGCCCAGAGCGCCACCCAGAATTAATACGATGGCAATGGCCGACCAGGTTTCATGGCGCCGCAGGGATTTCAGCCAGTACACCAGCACCACACTGACTACCAGCGCCAGGGTAATAAAGAACCAGCGCTGCCAGCCGGCAGCACCGGCCAGGAAGCTGAACGCCGCACCGGTATTGTGAAGCAGCGTCAGATTGAACATGGGCATCACCGGCACCGGGTCGCCGTAGGTCAACATAGCGCTCGCCATGGCCTTGGTGCCGAGATCCAGTACGATGACCAGCACCGACAGCCACAGCCAGCGAAGCTTGGAGCCGGTTGCTTCCGTGTCGCTCATTACACCTTCCACAGTCCGGCTTCCATCAGGCAAAAGAGCGGGACTCGCCCGGCCCTTCCACGTTGATTACACAGCGGCCGCAGAGATCGCTGTACTTCTCGTTCTGACCAACATCCGGCCGGTGATGCCAGCAACGCTCGCACTTGGCATAACTGGCCGGGGTTACTTTCACCCACAAGCCTTCGTGGGAGGTCTGCTCGGCATCGCCGGCTTCAGAGGCCGGTTTTACCGTCGCTTCGGAGGTGATGAGCACAAAGCGCAACTCTTCGCCCAGATAGTTGAGGTCGTTCGCCAGATCACCGTCGCAGTACAGTGTTACTTCCGCGCTCAGTGAACCCTTGATCTCGCCACGGCCACGGGCCTCTTCCAGGCGCTTGTTGACCGCTTCCTTGACGCTGTAGATGCGGCTCCAGTAATCACGACCAAGTTCTGCGTCAGCCGGCAGCGGAGTCAGACCCTCATACCAGGTCTCGTAGAACACGGTATCGCCATGCCTGCCTGGCAGGTGCTGCCAGATTTCATCAGCGGTGAAGCTGAGGATTGGTGCAATCCAGCGCACCAGCGCTTCCGCCACATGGTACAGAGCTGTCTGGCAGGAGCGGCGCTCGCGGCTGTCAGCCTGGGTGGTGTACTGGCGGTCCTTGATGATGTCCAGATAGAAGCCGCCCAGAGTGGCCTCGCAGAAGTTATACACCTTCTGGTAAATACGCAGGAAGGCGTAATTCTGGTAATCCTCGTGCAGTTCTTCCTGAAGCCGCAGAGCCTTGTCGACCATCCAGCTGTCCAGGGCAATCATGTCTGCCGGCGCCAGGGAGTGCTGCTCCGGATCGAACCCGGTAAGGTTGCTGAGCAGGAAGCGGGCGGTGTTGCGGATGCGGCGATAGCCGTCCGCGGTCTGCTTGAGGATATCCTTGGAGACTGTCATCTCTCCGCTGTAATCAGTGGCAGACACCCACAGCCGCAGGATATCGGCACCCAGCTCATTCATCACTTCCTGGGGCGCAATCACGTTCCCCAGGGACTTGGACATCTTGCGGCCCTTACCATCTACGGTGAAACCGTGAGTCAGCACCTGCTTGTAGGGCGCAACACCGTTCATCGCGATGGAGGTTTTCAGGGACGACTGGAACCAGCCGCGGTGCTGGTCAGAGCCTTCCAGGTACATATCCGCCGGGAACTGGCCCAGCTCCGAGCGGGGTCGCAGCACGGACTCGTGGGTCACACCCGAATCAAACCACACGTCCAGGGTGTCGGTGACCTTTTCGTACTGGTCGGCGTCGCTGCCCAGCAGCTCTGCGGTGTCGATGTCGTACCAGGCGTCGATACCGCCCTTCTCGATTTCCTTCGCCACTGCTTCAATCAGGTTCTGGGTGTCCGGGTGCAGTTCCTGGGTTTCCTTGTGGATAAACAGGGTGATCGGCACACCCCAGGTGCGCTGGCGCGAGATACACCAGTCCGGGGATTGTCTGAACATTGCCTCGATACGGTTCTGCCCCCACGCGGGGACCCAGCGCACACCCTTGATGGCCTCCAGGGCGTCGGCACGGAGGTTTTCCTTATCCATGCTGATAAACCACTGGGGCGTGGCACGATAGATCAGTGGCGTCTTGGTGCGCCAGCAATGGGGGTAACTGTGGCTGAACTTCTCGGCCCGCACCAGCTTGCCCTCTCGCTCCAGAGCGGCACACACCGGATCGTCGGCCTTGTACACGTGCACGCCGGCAAACTCGTCAGCGGCCTGGGTATAGGTGCCATCGGCTTTAACCAGGCTGATGGTGCCAATGCCATAGGCCTTGCCCACTTCAAAGTCTTCAATACCATGATCCGGCGCGGTATGAACGACGCCAGTACCCGCGTCGGTGGATACGTGTTCACCGAGAATCAGCGGTACCTGCCTGTCATAGACCGGATGGTGGAGGGCAAGTTTTTCCAGGCTGGCACCGGGTGCCGTCGCCAGAACCTCATAGTTCTCCACACCCCAGCGCGCCATGATGCCATCGACCATGTCTGCCGCCACAATCATCCGCTCGGGGCCCTGGCCAGCATCTACCTGCACCAGCGCGTATTCCAGTTCGGGGTGAATGGACACCGCCTGGTTGGCCGGGATGGTCCAGGGCGTGGTGGTCCAGATCACAACCGAGACATCACCCTCGCCTTTATCCGTTCCGAACAAGTCAAGCACCCGCGCCTGATCCACAACCGTGAAGCGAACGTCGATCTGTACCGAGGTCTTGTCCTGGTATTCCACTTCGGCTTCTGCCAGCGCCGACTGACCCACGACGCTCCAGTAAACCGGCTTGAATCCACGAACCAGGTGACCTTTGGCAACGATCTTGCCCAGAGCCCGTACAATGCCTGCTTCCACTTTCGGGTCCATGGTCAGGTAGGGCTTTTCCCACTCCCCCATCACACCCAGGCGGATAAAGTCGTCTTTCTGGCCGGCGATCTGCCTGGTGGCATAGTCGCGGCAGGCCTGGCGAAAGGTCTTGTAGTCCACCTTTACACCAGCCTTGCCGATCTCCTGCTCCACCTTGTGTTCGATAGGCAGGCCATGGCAGTCCCAGCCCGGCACATAAGGTGCGTCGTAGCCCATAAAGCTGCGGGACTTGACGATCATATCCTTGAGAATCTTGTTGACCGCATGACCGATATGAATGCTGCCGTTGGCGTAGGGAGGACCATCGTGAAGGATGAACTTTTCGCGGCCTTCGCGCTGCTTGCGCAGGGTGCCGTAGACGTTCAGGTCCTGCCAGCGTTTGAGCATGTCCGGTTCCCGCTTGGCGAGGTTGCCGCGCATGGGGAAGGCGGTTTCAGGCAGATTCAGTGTGTGCTTGTAGTCGCTCATGGTAAAAGTGCGTAGCTCAGGTTGTTAAATGTCGGTCAGTGTCCGGTGGCGGAGGAGCCATGGACTGCAATCCACGCCCGGGCGTCGTCGAAATCACGGGCAATCTGCTGTTTCAGGTCATCCACCGAGTCGAATTTCACTTCGTCCCGCAAGGCATGGCGGAAAACCACATCCAGTCGCTGGCCATAAAGTGTGCCAGCAAAGTCAAACAGGTGCACTTCCAGCGAGGGCTGCTTGCCATCCACCGTCGGGCGCAACCCGATGTTGGCAACGCCGTCCACCACCCTTCCATCCTCCAGGGTCGCGCTTATCACGTAGACACCTCTCAGGGGCGGCATCTGGGGCAGCAGCAGGTTGGCCGTTGGCGCGCCGATCTCGCGCCCCAACTGGCGTCCGTATACCACTCTTCCGCGGATGCGGAAAGGGTGGCCCAGCAGGGCTTCGGCTTCTTCGATCCGGTTCTCGGCCAGCACATTGCGAATCCGGGTGCTGCTGACCCGCTCACCATCAACGGTGACGGTGCGGGTGTTTTCAACCGTGAACCCCCGTTTTTCGCCCACCTCCCGCAGCAGCGCAAAGTCACCGGCGCGGTCGCAGCCGAAACGGAAATCGTCCCCGACCACCAGATGGCGGACACCGAGGCCGTCAATCAGAACGTCCTCAATGAATCCCATGCCGGAATAACTGCGAAACCGCTCGTTAAAACGCAGGCACAGGACAATATCAATACCCGACGCCAGCAACGATTCGAATTTCTGCCGGAATGCCGTCAGCCTGGGAGGAGCCTCACGACCCTGGAAAAACTCGCGCGGCTGGGGCTCGAATACCATCACCACAGAGGGCACGCCCAGCTCCAGTGCTTTCTCGTGCACCTGATCAATAATGGTCTGATGCCCCAGATGAACGCCGTCAAAATTCCCGATGGTGGCAACGCACCCATTGGCCAGCGGCCCGTCGGCCTGCTGCGCAAAGTGTTTCAGGTTGGTCAGGCCCCGGATCAGACGCATGTAAAGCGAACCCTTGTTTTGCCAGCGGTGCATGGTTTCACTGGTGAGAAAACGCGCGATTATAACCTACCTGTGGCGGAAATGTCTTACCCGAACCCCGGCCAGTGCCAACACGATAAAATACACAGCAACGCCGGAGACTACGAGAATACCCATATCCGTGGCACGCTGGAGGCCACCCGCACCCAGCCAACGGTCAACCGGCGGCTGCAGCCAGAGGATTGCTCCCGCCAGCGCCGCGTTGGCAAGGCTGATCTGTACCAGGAAACGGGGCCAGCCCGGCTGCCACTTCCAGGCGCCTTCCTTTATCAATCCGCGCCACAACAGGCCGGTATTCAGCCAGGCCGACAGCGACGTTGCCAGCGCCAGCCCTGCATGCGCAAGAGGAAAGATCAGTGCCAGGTTGAACACCATATTGGCCACCATCGCGATAATGCCGATCTTGACCGGGGTTTTGGTGTCTTCACGGGCGAAATAGCCAGGTGCCAGCACCTTGATCAACATGAAGGCGAGCAGCCCTGCGGAATAGGCACGCAGGCTCTGGGCCGCCATGGTCACATCCCGGTCCGTGACTTCCCCATAATGGAACAGGGTTGCGATCAACGGTTCCGCCAGCAGGGCCAACGCCAGCGCAGCCGGCAGACCAATCAACAGAACGGCCCGCACCGCCCAGTCCAGCGTTGCCGAGAACTGGTCCGCCGATGCGGCGGCGTGTTTGCGGGACAGGCTGGGCAGAATCACAGTGGCAATGGCTATACCGAACACGCCCAGCGGCAGTTCAGCGAGCCTGTCCGAGTAATACAGCCAGGAAACGCTGCCGGTCTGCAGGAACGAAGCAAGCACTGTGTCCAGCAACAGGTTGATCTGGCTCACGGAAACGCCGAACAATGCAGGAACCATCAGCTTCAGTATGCGGCTGACCCCTTCGTGTTTGTAGTCCACCTTTGGCCGCGGCATCAGCCCCAACTGCATCAGGAAGGGAATCTGGAAGAACAACTGCAACGCACCGGCAATGAACACACCCCAGGCAAGGGCAATGATGGGGGTTTCCATCAGCGGTGACAGGAAAATGGCGGCACCGATCATTGCCAGGTTCAGCAGTACCGGTGTGAAAGCGGGTATGGCGAAACGGTCGTAGCTGTTAAGGATGCCGCCGGCAAAGGCCGTCAGCGAGATCAGCAGCAGGTAAGGGAAGGTGATGCGCAGCATGTCACTGGCAAGGCCGAATTTGAGGTCGTTATCCAGAAAACCCGGCGCGAAAACCGCGGTCAACAGCGGTGCGCCCACCATGGCAACGACGGTCACCCCAAGCAGCACCAGGCCCAGGGAGCCGGCAACCGCATTGACCAGGCGCCGGACTTCGGTGACCGACTCCTGCTCCCGATAAGAGGAAAGCACCGGCACGAAGGCCTGGGAAAATGCGCCCTCGGCGAACAGACGGCGCAGAAAGTTGGGGATCTTGAAGGCCACGAAGAAGGCATCGGCGCTGGCGCCGGCACCGAAATAGCGGGCAATTACCATGTCCCGCACCAGGCCAAGGACCCGTGACAGCATGGTCATTACGCCCACAACGCCGGAGGACCTCAGCAGTCCCGGCGGCCCGGGCAATGCCTTCTGTAGTTTTTCTGTCCGCTCAGGTTCGGATGACATTCGTGGCCTGGACAATGGTGTGGTAGATTTTGGAGTTTCCCGGCGCGCAATGGCCCTGGTTTCGGTATTTACTTAAGATCTTCGGGGGCGCTCCGGTAACGAGCGGCGAGTTTACCACAGCCCCTGTGAATACCGGGATGAAATAGCGCTGCGTCTTGACATTTCGGGGCGTTGGCGGCATAGTTCCGCGTCATTTATTTCGACGCGCTGGTTTTGGCGCGCCCGCGATTTTTACGAATCGTTTCACACGAATTTCGGATTTCACAGATCTCAGGAGTTATACGGTGGCAAATTCCCCGCAAGCCAAGAAGCGCGCACGTCAGAACGAGACAAACCGCAAGCATAACGCCAGCCTGCGTTCCATGGCGCGCACTTACATCAAGAAGGTCCAGGCCAACATTGAAGCTAACAAGCCGGAAGAAGCGCAAGCCGCTTTCCTGAAGGCCCAGCCGATCATGGACAGCATGGTTAACAAGGGCGTGTTCGCCAAGAACAAGATTGCTCGCCAGAAGAGCCGTTTGAGTGCCCGCATCAAGGCTCTGAAGAGCGCGTAAATCGCTTTTTCGTAACCTGAATGAAAAACCGGCCGTCTGGTCGGTTTTTTTGTGCCTGATTGCTGGGTTACCTGCTTACTTGGCAGCACAGGCGGGGACGACAGGGTTCTCCGAAAACACGCCGTGAACCCATCCATGGGGGCTCGGCATTGCCATCCCTGGCAATGCACGGTTTTCGGAGAACCCTGTCGGCCCCGCCTCCCTTCCCTCGGGAAAACGCTAGACGATCACCATGTTGTCGCGGTGGATCATTTCTTCGTCGGAGATATAGCCCAGCACTTCTGTGATGCGATCGCTGGAGCGACCGGCGATGGCTCTGGCTTCGTCGGCGTCGTAGTTGATCAGGCCGCGGGCGATTTCTTTGCCGGCTTCGTCGACGCAGGAGACCATTTCGCCGCGGCGGAACTGGCCGGCGACGCTTTTCACACCAACCGGTAACAGGCTGCGGCCGCCTCGGCAAAGAACGTTGACGGCGCCCTGGTCGAGAGTGAGCTTGCCGCGGGTCTGGAGATGGCTGGCAAGCCATTGTTTGCGGGCGGCGATTCGGCCCTGTTCGGGGAGCAGGAGGGTGCCGATGCTGTCGCCATCGCGCAGGCGCGCGATGGCTTTTTCGATGCGACCGCCAACAATGACGGTGAAGGCCCCGGAGCGGGCAGCCAGGCGCGCGGCGCGGACTTTTGTCTGCATGCCGCCGCGGCCGAGGGCACCGGCTCCGCCGCCGGCCATGGCGTCGAGTCCGGAGTCGCTGGCTCGGCGTTCGTCGACCATTTGGGCGTCGGGGTTTTTGCGCGGATCCTTGTCGAACAGTCCAAGCTGGTCGGTGAGGATGATCAGCCCCTCGGCTTCGATCAGGTTTGCAACCAGAGCGCCCAGGGTATCGTTGTCGCCGAACCGGATTTCGTCGGTGACCACGGTGTCGTTTTCGTTAACGATGGGGACTACGCCAAAATCGAGCAGTGCCCGCAGGGTACTGCGGGCATTGAGGTAGCGCTTGCGGTCGGACAGGTCGTCGTGAGTAAGCAGAATCTGTGCGGTATGGATATGATGGCGCTTGAACTGGGCTTCCCAGGTCTGAACCAGGCCCATCTGACCGACAGCCGCTGCCGCCTGCAGCTCATGCAACTGCTCAGGACGAACAGTCCAGCCCAGGCGGCTCATGCCCTCGGCCACGGAGCCTGAGGACACAATAACCACTTCAACACCATCACTGACCAATTCGGCGATCTGGTCCACCCATAACCCAAGGGCGGCCACGTCCAGCCCCCTGCCATCATTGGTGAGTAGTGCGCTTCCTATTTTTACGACCAGGCGGCGAGCCTGGCGCAGCTGTATTCTTTTGCTCATGCTAACTCAGTCCATGGATAAGCCGGCGGACAGGGCGTTGGGGGACCGTCAAAAACAGGGATGTTTTTGTCGAGCGTACATGGATGTATTCACAGCGTGTCCCCCAGCGCCCTGTCCGCCGGCGCTACCCCACTATTCAGGAGCGTAAACTACCTCGACGTCGTAATCATCGTCATCGAAATCGTCGTCATCGTCGCTGTCCTGCCGGGCTTCGCGGCGTATCTGGCGCTCCGCTTCGATTCTCGCCCGTGCCTCTTCGTCCATCTGGCGGCGACGGGCGGCTTCGCGTTCGGCGAATTCGGGATTTTCCGCTTCTTCCCGGGCCTGGTCTTCAATCCAGCGCATGACGGCCTGCGTCAGTGGCCTGGTACCCTCGCCGCTGAGAGCGGAGATGCTGAACACCGGGCCTTTCCAGCCAAGTTCGTCGATGATGGCCTGGCAGTGGGCGTCGCGGTCTTCTTCCGCGACCATATCCACCTTGTTCAGCACCAGCCAACGCTCTCTGCCGGCCAGGGTTTCACTGAACTTTTCCAGCTCGTGCTCGATGGCGCGAACGCTTTCGACTGGCGAGGAGCCGTCATAGGGCGCCACGTCGACCAGGTGCAGCAGCAGGCGGGTACGGACCAGGTGCTTCAGGAAGCGGATACCCAGGCCGGCACCTTCCGCCGCGCCTTCGATCAGGCCTGGGATATCGGCAATCACGAAGCTCTGGTGCGCCTGTACGCTGACCACCCCGAGATTCGGCACCAGGGTGGTGAACGGGTAGTCCGCCACCTTTGGCCTGGCTGCCGATACCGAGCGGATAAAAGTAGACTTGCCGGCGTTGGGCATGCCCAGCAACCCGACATCTGCCAGCACTTTCAGCTCCAGCCGCAGATTGCGAAGCTCGCCTTCGGAACCCTTGGTGGTCTGGCGTGGAGCGCGGTTCACCGAGGACTTGAAACGGGTATTGCCCAGGCCGTGAAAACCCGCTTGCGCAACTTTCAGCTGCTCGCCCGGACGGGTCAGGTCTCCCAATACCTCATGGGTATCCATATCCACAACCGTGGTGCCCACCGGTACCGGCAGCACCAGGTCTTCACCCTTGTTGCCGGTGCAGTTCCGGCCCGAGCCTGGCTCGCCATTCTGGGCCTTGTGCTTGCGCTGGAAGCGGTAGTCGACCAGCGTATTGAGAGCGCTGTCGGCCTGCAGATACACAGAACCGCCGTCACCGCCGTCACCACCATCGGGGCCGCCTCTGGGCACGTATTTTTCACGGCGAAAACTCAGGCAACCGTGGCCGCCCTTGCCCGCCTCAACAATAATGGTGGCTTCGTCTACGAACTTCATCAATCAACCCTTTGCGCAATGCGCATAAACTAAAAAGCCCCGCAGCCTCATGGAAGCTATGCGGGGCTCCAGGGGACTCTGATATCAAATCATATCAGGGCCGCCCCAGGTTCGACAGAACCCGAGATCGCCGCTGCTTACGCAGCCGGAACGATGCTCACGAACTTACGGTTCTCCGGACCCTTCACCTCGAAGACTACCTGTCCGTTTGCAGTTGCAAACAGGGTGTGGTCCTTGCCGAGGCCAACGTTGTTACCCGGGTGAAAACGGGTGCCGCGCTGACGAACAATAATGCTGCCTGCAGATACACTCTCGCCGCCGAAGCGCTTGACACCAAGTCGTTTCGACTCGGAATCGCGACCGTTACGGGTACTACCTGCTGCCTTTTTATGAGCCATTACAAGCCTCCTTATCTAAGGGGTTACTCCGGGGGCTTAGCCCTGGATACCCGTGATCTTGACTTCAGTAAACCACTGACGGTGGCCCTGACGCTTCATGGAATGCTTCCGACGACGGAACTTGATGATCTGGATCTTGTCGTGACGGCCGTGATTAATCACTTCCGCTGTCACTTTGGCACCATCAACAACCGGCGCACCAACCTGAACCTTGTCACCATCGGCGATCAGCAGAACGCGGTCAAACTCGACGTTACCGCCGGTTTCCACTTCCAGCTTTTCCAGCTTCAGAGTTTCGCCTTCTTTTACCCGGTGCTGCTTACCACCGCTAACAATAACTGCGTACATTAACGTTCTCCGCGATTGACCCATCCCTGCTCTTATCCACCTGGTTCTAAGGGAAGCGCTTCGGCAACCCTATAGCAGGGAGCGCAGGTTGGGATGAGTTGGGCGCGTGATTGTACGAAAAGCGCTGCCGCTTTACAAGCCAAGTTGACACTGATCACTGCAATACCTAGCATTGCGGCACCTGCCTATTTTACCACGAAAAACACCTGACAAGGGACCGGACCAGCCGCATGACAGCCCAGCCCATTTACGACACCGTCGCGGACGACTTCAGCCGCGTCAACGATCTGATCATCAAGCGGCTCTCATCAGACGTTCCTCTGGTGGAAAAAATCGCCCAGTACATTATTGAAAGCGGTGGTAAGCGCCTGAGGCCGCTCCTGGTTTTACTCTCAAGTCGCGCCCTGGGCTATGACAGGGATGACCACCTGAAACTCGCGGCGGTGATCGAGTTCCTGCATACCGCCACGCTCCTGCACGACGATGTGGTGGACACCTCCGATATGCGCCGGGGCCGCAGCACGGCCAATGCCCGCTGGGGCAACGCTCCCAGTGTACTGGTAGGTGATTTCCTCTACGCCCGGGCGTTCGAGATGATGGTGGAACTCCAGGACCTCCGCATCATGAACGTACTCTCCCACGCCACCGCCGTCATCGCCGAAGGTGAAGTACTGCAATTAATGAATGTGAAGAACCCGGACGTCAGCGAAGACAAGTACATGGAAGTCATCCACAACAAGACTGCCATGCTGTTCGAAGCTGCCTCCCACACCGGTGCACTGCTGGCCGGCGCAGATGAAGCCCGGGAGCAAACCCTCAGAGACTATGGCAAACATCTGGGCCTGGCCTTTCAGCTGGTCGATGACGTTCTGGACTACCGCGGCGATGCCGAAGCCATGGGCAAGAACGTGGGCGACGACCTGGCCGAGGGCAAAACCACGCTGCCACTCATCTACGCCATGGCTGAAGGCAGTGATGACGAAAAACAACTGATCCGTCAGGCCATCCGCAAGGGGGGACTGGATGACCTCCCCCGCATTCTGCAAATCGTCAATCGCTCCGGAGCGCTGGAGTACACCATGGCGAAAGCCAGGGAACACGCCACGCTGGCTGCTGCATGCCTGAAAACCCTCCCCGAGTCAGATCATAAAGAAGCGCTGGCAATGCTGACTGAGATTGCGGTTGCACGCGTTAGTTAGGTGGGTGCTTCTTGATTGTCGGATTACGCTTCGCTAATCCGACCTACGCGGGAGCTATCAGAGTTCCGTGCAAACCGTAGGTCGGATTAGTCATTGTAGGTCGGATTCGGCGAAGCCGTAATCCGACAGAGCCAATCCCATCCACGAGCGACTCAGCCCAGAGCTTCCCTGCCATGAGGCGCCTCAAAATCGAGCGCCGGCCCCACCGGCACAATCTGTGTCGGATTGACCGTCCGCTGGCTCACATAGTAATGCCGCTTGATCTGCCCGATATCCACGGTTTCCGCGACGCCCTGCACCTGGTAGAGGTCCCGCACATAGCCTGAAAGTGCCGGGAAGTCCGAAATCCTCTGACGGTTGCACTTGAAGTGACTGTAATACACTGCATCAAACCTGATCAGCGTAGTAAAAAGGCGCCAATCCGCCTCCGTCAACCGATTGCCCGCCAGATAGCGCTGCCCTGACAGCCGCGACTCCAGCCAATCGAGCGAATCGAACAGTGCCCCGTAGGCCTCTTCATACTTGTCCTGCGCAGTGGCAAATCCCGCCTTGTAAACGCCGTTATTGACCGTGTGGTAAACCCGCTCATTCACCTCATCAATCTCGTCGTGCAACTCTTGCGGATAAAAATCCAGATCATCCCGAACACCTTCAAGCCCATCAAACGCCGAGTTGAGCATCCGGATAATCTCGGCGGACTCATTGCTGACAATCGTCTGTCGCTGCTTGTCCCACAGCGTGGGTACCGTCACCCGCCCGGAATAATCCGGTGCGGCCTTAAGATACACCTCGTACAGGAAGCGCTTACCATTCACATCGTCCCGATGCGCAGCAGCATCCGGCCGGAACTCCCAACCATTCTCCAGCATATCCGGATGCACCACCGACACTGAGATATGCTTCTCGAGCCCCTTCAGAGCCCGGAAAATCAACGTTCGGTGCGCCCAAGGACACGCCATGGACACATACAGATGGTACCGCCCCGACTCCGCGGCAAAGCCACCCTCGCCGTCCGGCCCGGGAGAACCATCGGCAGTCACCCAGTTCCGAAACCGCGCAGCCTCACGCTCAAACTTGCCACCGGTCTTCGATGTGTCGTACCACTGATCGTGCCATTTGCCGTCGACAAGAAGTCCCATAACATCTCCACTCAATAATTTTAAAGGTAGAATAGCGGCCACCCTGCTACCCTCTCAAACAATCAATTCTGGCCAACACAATCAGATAATTCGAACATGCACACAGCCATTACCATAGACGCCCTCAAAGTCCTCGATGCCATCGATCGCAAAGGCAGTTTCGCCGGCGCGGCCAACGAACTGTTCCGCGTGCCATCCGCAATCAGCTACACCGTCCAGAAACTCGAGGAAGACCTCAACGTTGCCATCTTCGACCGGACCGGTCACCGCGCCACCCTCACCCCGGCCGGACGCTACCTGCTGGAAGAAGGTCGCACCCTGCTGGAGGCCGCCGAAAACCTGGCTCATACCACCCGGCAGGTGGCTCAGGGCTGGGAAACCCGGTTGCGCATCGGCTTCAATTCCCTGCTGCCTGCCGAATGCCTGTTTCCTGCCGTGAAAGAGTTCTACGCGCTCGGCGTGCCAGTGGAGGTGCAGCTGGTGGAAGAAGTCTTTGCCGGTTCCTGGGATGCCCTGCAGAGCCGGAGGGTGGACCTTATCGTCGGCGCCGACCAGATCAGCAAACCGGCAGGCTCATTTACCACCATACCGCTTGGGGAAATGCGGTTTGTCTATGCCATCGCCCCCGATCATCCTCTGGCGAGCGCAACCCAACCGCTGACCGAAGGGGACATCGCGCGCTTTCCCGCCGCCGTTGCGGCCGATACATCGCGGTCACTACCACCGGGCCATGCCGGTATATTCCGTCGTCAGAGAAGCATTACCGTGGCCAACATCGATCAGAAAATCGCCATCCAGCAAGCCGGGCTGGCCGTTGGCTGGTTACCGGAAACCCGCGTCCGCGAGCAACTGGCGAAAGGCACCCTGGTTGCACTGGATGTCCACGAACCCCGGCAACCCATCATGCTCCATCTCGCCAGGCACTCAGAGGACCAGGGAAAAGCACTGATGTGGTTCTGGGAGAATCTGGGCAAATCACCCGCCATTACTGCCTGGCTGGAAGCCTGAACCCTGGCAGACTGATTCCCGGGGCCCGGGTTCGGGTACTCTTCAGGCAAAACAGCCAACGGATTTGCTCTCTATTCGTTTATACTGCCCCCATGCAAAGAACCTGTGAACGGAGTTCAAACCATGCGGCAGCTGTCTGAGCTGGATGCCTCATTCCTTTACCTGGAATCCGAAACCGCGCCCATGCATATCGGCGGAGTGTACCTCTTCGATGCCCGGGAAAGGGACGAACCATTGGCCTTCAGCACCTTTGTGGATTACCTGCGCAGCCGCCTTCATGTAGTGCCGCAGTTCCGCCAGCGGCTCAAGGAAATCCCGCTGAGGCTCGGGCGCCCCTACTGGATTGACGATCCGGATTTCAGCATTGAACGCCATCTTGCTTATGTAAACCTTGGCCAACATGGTCAGACGGCAAGCCTCATGGGGCTTGCCTCCCGGATTCTGGAAGAGCCACTGAAAAGAGATCGCCCGCTCTGGCACATCACTTTCGTCGATGGCTTTCAGCTCGACGAGAATGACCCGGACAGCAGGAGCTTTGCGCTGATCGTCAAACTACACCATGCCGCCATTGATGCGTTCAGCGGTGAGGAGATCATGGGCAAGTTACTGGAGTACGCCCCCAACGCCCGCCTCATAGAGTCTCCCCGGCCATGGACCCCACGACCTGAACCATCGGAAGAGAGGGTTATGCTCCAGGCTGGCGCCAACCTGTTGCGCAAGCCCCTGCAGATGACATCTCTGGCCGTGCACGCGGCCGAGGCAACAGCGAGAGGCCTGATCCAGAAGCAGATGCGGAAACTGCCCCTGCCCTTTCCGCTGTTTTCCGCCCCCCATAGCCCGTTTAACCGACAGATCACCGCCAATCGCCAGATCGTTTCCGCCAGCCTGGAGCTGTCGAGGCTCAAGGCGATCAAGGCATCCCTGGGGAATGTCACATTAAACGACGTGGTTCTTGGTCTCTGCGCTGAAACCCTGCGCCGCTACCTGGCCAACCATGATGTGAAAACGGATCGTTCCCTGGTCGCCATGACACCCATTTCGGTTCGTTCCAGCAGCCTGCGTAAAGCAACCGGAAACCAGATGTCGGCGATGCTGCTGGACCTGGCCACCCGGGAAACCAATCCCGCAAAGCGGATTCGCCGAATACACTGGAATGCAGTGGAATCGGAGCCATACCGGGAGGCTATTGCGGCAGACCGGCTGACGGAACTGTTCCCATCCACCATGCTGGCACTCTCGGCGCGGCTTTATTCGGAACTCCAGATAGCCCAGCGATACCAGCCGGTATTCAATCTGCCGATCACCAACGTACCTGGGCCTCAGGTTCCACTATACCTCCAGGGTGCCCGACTGGTCCGACAGTTCAACTCGGCGCCACTGTTTGACACTCTCGGGCTGGTTATCGTGGCAGTCAGTTACCAGGGCAGCCTCACCATCAATTTCACGCTATGCCCGGATGTGGTGGCCGATGGCGACTCGCTGGCGGGCTTGCTTGAAGAAAGCCTGTCGGCTATCGAATTGGCAGCCATATCCCTGACACCGGAGACCGAGGAACCGGACTACCACCCGGATGGCCATAAGACCCTGACGGACGAAGCGTTTGCCCTGATGGAAGGCACCCTGAAGAGAGTGTTCAAAAACTTTCGGAGTTAATGGCAGGCGAAAGCGACAGGGGTGGCATCAGAGCCACCCCCGGGATGTTATTCGAAAGCCCAGCGTAAAAAGCTGCGTCGCTCTTCCTCACTGGCTTCTCCCCAAAGCGCCTTGAGCTCCTCCAGGGTACCCGCTTCCTCGCTGCCACCGTTGCCAGAGTCATCACTGCGGGAACCGACAGGCGTCAGGGCAACTGCGGTTCGCTCTGCAGACCGGCCATCCCAGGCTTTGGCGCTGGCAACAGCCTCACCGGATGCGTTCACGATATCGGCGGAAAAATCACTGGCAAAACTTTCTGCCTCACTTCTGCTGTCCGGGGCTTCAAAACTGAAACGGTAGGTTTCACCAGGCTCAGCGTCAATGGTTACTGCCTGCGGGGCGGTTTCAATGACATGCACCTTGGACTCGCCATTACGAACCACCCCACTTTTGGCCCAGATGGTTTTGTAGGTGAATACCACCTGGTTTTCACCCGGAAGCAACTCGAAGTCCAGCGCCAGATCGTCCATCAGGAAATTGGTCAGCCTGCGGCCGTTAACCTGCAGCACGTCGATCTCGGCAGGCGCCTTGAGCACAGCGGTCCCCGAGACGTCTGCGTCTCCCTCCCAGGTTTTGACATTGCTCATGGTGGAGCTGCAGCCGGCAAAAACCAGCACCGCGATCAGGGCGATTGCCGGATAGCGTGCTTTCCTGAAAAAAGCTGAAACGTCATAGTTGCTCATACTTTATCCTTGTGCGGTGCATCGGTAACGCTCGGTGGATGGTCACTGGCATTAAAAAGGCATTTTGAAGAGTGGCGGGACCAAGAGCAAGACATGACTCCGGTTTACAGCAGCCTGATGACACCACCATTACACCCAAAAAGTCATACCGGAACGATAAAAAATGTAAAAAAATGTTGAATTTGGCAGGAATTGATTTAATTTTAAGCAATCGGCCAACAAAACATCCACCGCCCGGTCCGAAAAAAACGATAAAGGGCTCAGGAGAAAACATGGACACCCAACGTCGGTCCGGAGAAGAAGGTCGCGCCCCGTTTCGAAGCAGTCGATTCTTCTGTGTCGGCAGCAAGTGGTATTTCACCACCAGGGAGGGTTTTGACAGTGGCCCCTTTGCTTCGCGACAACGTGCAGAAACTGGTCTGAGACGTTTCTTGCACGTTGTGCGGCTTCTGCCGGAAGACTCACAGCTTCACTGAGCAGGGTTTACTCCCTGCTTCAGCCAGGCGCTCAGACAGTGGTCGCTACTCGTGCCTCAGGTTCTGAAATGGTCATAACCACCTGCCGCTAGGGCTTGTGACTGGCCATTGTGCGTGATGGCAAGGCCTTCTCCGGATTTCACTTCGCCAATGATGGTTAGTCGGCCGCGAATATCCTCTGGCAGGCTCTCCCAGGCTTGCGGGCTGATCGTAATGCATAATTCGTAATCATCACCGGCGTTCATTGCATGATTAACGGCATCCTCGCCGGCAAGCCGTTTCAGTGCCGCTGAAACCGGAAGCCTGGTAGCATCAATGCTGGCAGCTACGCCGGACGCCGCAAGAATATGCCCCAGATCCGCCACCAGCCCATCGGAAATATCCACGGCGGCGGAAGCGTATCCTCGCAGGGCCACGCCCAGGTCCAGCCTCGCTTCAGGGTAGTGATAGCGGACCAGAAGCGCCTGTTCGTCGGCGCCGGGGTTATCGCTGCCCAGATAATCCAGCGCTGCTCCTGCCCCGCCAAGGGTGCCGGAAACGCAGATATAATCACCCGCCCGTGCACCGGAGCGCCGAATCGCCTGACCCCGGGGGACCGTGCCATGCACCTGCAGGCTCAGCGTCAGTGGTCCACGGGTGGTGTCACCGCCGGCGAGCGCCAGACCGAAATGCTTCGCCGCGCTTGCCAGCCCACGGGCAAACCCGTGCAGCCAGTCCGGATCGGCGTCGGGAAGTGTCAAAGCAAGGGTAAAGCAGACTGGATCCGCACCCATGGCCGCGAGGTCGCTCGCAGCGACTGCGAGGCATCGCCAGCCCAGTTTTTCCGGGTCGTAATGCGGAGGGAAGTGGACACCCTCAACCAGGGCGTCTACCGAGAAAACCAGATCCCGGCCCGGCTCGATCTGTTGAATTGCGCAGTCGTCCCCGGGGCCGAGCACAACCGCGGAGGTATGCCCCGCCTCGGCGATGGGGAAGAAATAATGGCGGATCAGCTCGAATTCACCCATCACTCAGCGTGGGCGTCGCTCGGCCAGGCGCAGCCGATGGCTTAGTTTGTCCAGCAGGCTGTTGACGAATCTGTGGCCTTCGGTACCACCAAATCTCTTGGCCATTTCGATGCCCTCGTTGATCACCACCTTATAGGGAACGTCCAGCCTGTGCTTGAGCTCGTAAGCGCCGAGACGCACGATGGCCAGTTCGATGGCGTCCACTTCGTGAATCGGGCGATCCAGAAAAGGCTCCAGCAAGCGGTCCAGCTCGGCCTGCTCCCGATGCACACCCCGAAGCAGGTCGCGGAAGTAAGCGGTATCCACCTTCGACATGTCATTATCGACAATAAATTCGGACTCAATATCTGTGATCGAGCTCTTGCTGAAATGGCGCTGATACAGGCCCTGCATGGCCAGGGCCCGGGCCCTTCGCCTGTCGCCAGCCTTGGGCTTGCCCGAGGGGGCCGGCTGCGCCGTGCTGTCTTCCGATGTATTCATCATTCACCCAGCTTTCTGAAGAGGCTGACCATTTCCAGGGCCGTGATCGCCGCTTCGGCACCTTTGTTACCAGCCTTGGTGCCGGCACGCTCGATCGCCTGTTCAATGGAGTCAACGGTCAATACACCGAACGCTACCGGCACATCGGTCTCCAGGCTCACAGCGCCCAGACCACTGGATGCTTCACCGGCGACATACTCGAAATGGGGCGTGCCACCACGGATAACCGCTCCCAGCGCAATGATTGCATCGTGATTGCCTGTCTCGGCCACCCGCTTGACCGCCAGCGGCATTTCATAGGCCCCGGGCACGCGCACAATGGTGATGTCGGTGTCGGCAATACCATGGCGCTGCAGGGTATCCACAGCACCGTCAACCAGACTTTCCACCACAAAACTATTGAAACGCCCCACAACCAGCGCGTATTTGCCGCTGCAGTGGGTGAAATCACCTTCAATTACTTTGATATCCGCCATGCATGGCTCCTTCGTTGGCAGCCCCGCCCTTGCGGTACGGCGCTGCCGGGGTTCATCATTCAGGGGTGTAGGGAACGTATTCCACTACTTCCAGTTCAAAACCGGAAATCGCGGAGAACTTGATGGGAGGGCTCAGCAGCCGCATTTTTCCAACGCCAAGATCCCGCAGAATCTGTGAACCGGTGCCGACGGTAAAATAGACACCGGAACTGCCTTTGCCCGCCGATTTCTTGTCCTGCTCAAAAAATTCGTGAATACGGTCTTCAAGATTGTAACTGTCTTCCGCGCTGTTCAGCAGCACTACCACTCCACGCCCCTCTCCGGCGACCTTCTCCAGGGCATGGTGAAGCGGCCAGCTACGGGAATCCGCGCGGCGGGCGCCGAGCAGATCACGCAGGGTATCGGTGATGTGCACACGCACCAGTACCGGTTCATCAGGGGAGATATTTCCCATTACCATCGCCAGGTGAGTGGAGCCCTGGATGTTGTCACGATAAGTGCGCAGGTTGAACACACCGTATTCGGTGTCCAGATCGTACTGTTCCACACACTCGATGGTGCGCTCGTTCAACGTGCGATAATGGATCAGGTCTGCAATGGTGCCGATCTTGAGTCCATGAACCTCGGCAAACTTCTCCAGATCTTCACGGCGCGCCATGGAACCGTCGTCATTCATGATTTCACAGATCACACCGGCAGGCTCACAACCGGCCAGAGCTGCCAGATCACAGGATGCCTCGGTATGTCCGGCACGGCTGAGAACGCCACCCGGATCCGACATCAGCGGGAAGATGTGCCCGGGCTGGACCAAGTCCGCTGCGGTTGCGTTGCGGGCAACTGCCGCCTGAACGGTGCGGGCGCGATCAGCGGCGGAAATGCCGGTGGTTACACCCTCGCTGGCCTCAATGGAAAGCGTGAACTTGGTGCCAAAACCGGAGGCATTCTGCTGCACCATCAACGGCAGGCCAAGTTGCTCGCAGCGTTGGCGGGTCATCGGCATACAGATCAGGCCACGGCCAAACCGGGCCATGAAATTGATGGCTTCCGGCGTGCAGTGTTCGGCAGCCATGACCAGGTCGCCTTCATTTTCCCGGTCTTCGTCGTCCATCAGGATGACCATCCGCCCCTGACGGATGTCTGCGATAATGTCTTCAATGCTGTTCAGTGCCATACCGTTTTCGCACCCTTTTGGTCTGGCCGCCCTTCTACCGGCACCGGCCCACCATGAATTTAATATCCGTTAAGCCGGCACCAGAATCAGTCTCTGGTCTTCACCCAGCTGACGGCGATCCAGCACTTTCCATTGTACCTTGTCCGCCATGGACTCCAGTGGCAGATTGGCCGTTGGCCGACCAGTACTGCCAAGAAACACCGGCGCCTGGTAAAGCCAGAGCTCGTCCACCAGGCGCTCATTGATAAAGGTTCCCGCCAATGTGGGGCCAGCTTCCACCAGCAGTTCGTTGATGCCAAGCTCGCCGAGGGAATCCAGCAGTTCGCGGACATCAATGCCGTTGTCCTTCCAGGCCACGCCGTTCAGGCCCACGCCCAGCGCAGCAAGGTCCTGCGCCTGCGCGGTTGCCAGGGTCGGCGACGCGCAGTAAATCTGAACGTTGCCACCCTGAAGGATTGTGGCGCCCGGAGGCGTGCGTGCATCGCGGTCTGCGATCACCCGCAACGGCTGCCGTGACGGTTCGGTCGCATCGCCGATATCCCCCAGTTCTCCGCGACGCACTGTCAGGGAGGGGTTGTCCGCCAGCACCGTTCCCACGCCGGTCAGAACCGCATCGCTGATCGCCCGAAGCCGCTGAACGTCACGACGCGCCTCGGCGCCGGTAATCCACTGGCTCTCGCCCGAGGCCATCGCGGTCCTGCCATCCAGACTGGCCGCCATTTTAAGCCTGACGTAGGGCCGGCCAACATTCATCCGCTTCATGAAACCGGGGTTGAGCCGTACCGCTTCTTCCGCCAGCAGGCCTTCGGTGACCCGAACCCCTGCCTCCCGGAGCATATGCAGACCACGACCGGATACCGACGGATTAGGGTCTTTGGTCGCTGCAAACACGTGGGCCACCCCGGCTTCCACCAGGGCCTTGGCACATGGTGGCGTACGACCGAAATGGCTGCAGGGCTCCAGTGTGACATAGGCGGTTGCCCCTCTGGCATCCGGCCCCGCCTGGCTTAACGCCCGGATCTCGGCGTGCGCCTCACCGGCTCGCTCGTGCCAGCCCTCACCAAGAATTTCACTGCCCCGGGCAATAACACAACCCACACGGGGGTTGGGGTGGGTGGAATAGCGGCCACGCCAGGCAAGCTGCACCGCTCTGGCCATAAAAGCCGTGTCCTGGGCGTCGATCATGCCTGCCCTTTGGAGGAGTGATTATCCGCCAGGACCTTGGCCACATCCACAGGGTCATCGCCCGAGGTTGCGGCAAGCCGCTCAATCTCCTCCTTGAATTCGTTCACATCCTGGAAGCTGCGATACACCGAGGCAAAGCGTACGTAGGCCACCTTGTCCAGCTGGCGCAACTCGGTCATTACCTCTTCACCGAGCTGCATCGACTTCACTTCCCGCTCGCCGGTGGCTCGCAAGCGGAATCTGATACGGTTGAGCGCAGCCTCGATTTCCTCGATGCTGACCGGACGCTTCTCCAGGGCTTTCATCAGACCGGCCCTCAGCTTGTCCTCATCAAAAGGCTGACGGGTGCCGTCCTGCTTGACGACACGAGGCATCACCAGCTCCGCCGATTCAAAAGTGGTAAAACGCTCGCGGCAGGACAGACACTCCCTGCGGCGTCGCACCTGATCGCCCTCGGCTACCAGCCGCGAGTCGATTACCTTGGTATCCGCTTCACCACAGAAAGGACAATGCATACACAGAAGCTCCTGCAATCCACCAGGCGTTGCGCTGCAGAGCGCCTGGCGGTGCGTTCAGACTGATTAACCGGCATAGACCGGGAAACGTGAACACAGGCCTTCAACCTGCTCACGGACCCGGTCACTGGTGGTCTCGTCTTCCAGATTATCCAGAATATCGCACATCCAGCCTGCCAGACCGCGACACTCGGACTCGCCGAAGCCACGGGTAGTCACGGCCGGAGTACCAATACGCAAACCCGAGGTCACAAACGGCGAACGCGGGTCATTGGGCACCGCATTCTTGTTCACCGTGATGTGGGCGCGGCCCAGAGCGGCGTCGGCATCTTTACCGGTAATGTCCTGCTTGATCAGGCTTACCAGGAACAGATGGTTTTCAGTGCCGCCGGAAATCACGTCAAAACCACGGGAAAGGAACACCTCGGCCATCGCCTTGGCGTTCTTGATGACCTGCTTCTGATAGGCCCTGAACTCATCGCTCATGGCTTCCCTGAAGCAAACCGCCTTGGCCGCGATAACGTGCATCAGCGGGCCCCCCTGGCCCCCCGGGAATACCGCCGAGTTCAGCTTCTTCTGCAGATCAGCGTCGTCGCAGGCCAGAATCAGGCCGCCCCGTGGGCCCCGCAGTGTCTTGTGGGTGGTGGTTGCGAGCACGTGGGCATGGGGTACCGGGTCCGGATAGACGCCGGCAGCCACCAGACCGGCCACGTGTGCCATATCCACAAACAGATACGCACCGACCTTATCCGCAATCTCACGGAAACGGGCAAAGTCCAGCTTCTGGGAATAGGCCGAGAAGCCGGCAATAATCATCTTCGGCTTGTGTTCAAGTGCCAGGCTTTCCACTTCATCATAATCAATCAGGCCGGTTTCCGGGTTGAGACCATACTGCACCGCGTTATAGATCTTGCCGGAAAAATTCACACTGGCACCGTGGGTCAGGTGGCCACCGTGGGCCAGACTCATGCCGAGAACGGTATCGCCCGGCTTCAGCAGCGCCATGAAAACGGCGGAGTTGGCCTGGGAACCGGAGTGGGGCTGAACATTGGCGTAAGCGGCACCGAACAGCTCTTTAGCGCGGCTGATGGCCAGGTTCTCGGCGATGTCCACAAATTCGCAGCCACCATAATAACGCTTGCCGGGATAGCCTTCCGCATACTTGTTGGTCAGTACACTCCCCTGGGCTTCCATCACCCGCGGGCTGGTATAGTTCTCGGACGCGATAAGCTCGATATGAGCTTCCTGGCGCTTCTCTTCCGCCTGCATGGCGTTCCAGAGCTCGTCGTCAAAGCCGGCGATTTTCATATCACGATTAAACATTGATGCGCTGCCCCTGTGTGCGTAGCTACCCGAAAAAATGGGCCGCTATTCTATCTTACAAATGGGTGAAAAATCATCCTTTATGCCGTCCGCAGATACCGACACGCTGCCGGTTCCGGTTTTTGCTCAATTGCTATCCCTGCCTGGTTTCGATACCTTAGCCGGTCAATATTCATTGGTTGCGGCTGCTGTGAGTACCGGCCATCGCCCTGCCCGATAGCCTCAGCCAGACACCTTCAGTATTTCCGAAACAAGCTTCGCAAGAAGGATTCTGACGACATGGCCCAGTACGTATACACCATGAACCACGTAAGCAAAGTGGTTCCGCCCAAGCGTGAAATTCTTAAGGACATCTCCCTGAGCTTCTTCCCGGGCGCCAAGATTGGCGTCCTGGGCCTCAATGGCGCGGGCAAGTCCACTTTATTACGCATTATGGCGGGCATAGATCAGGATTACACTGGCGAGGCCCGCCCCCAGCCGGGCATCAATCTGGGCTACCTGCCGCAGGAGCCCGTGCTGGACGAAGCCAAGACCGTCAAGGAGATTGTCGATGAGTCGGTGTCCGGCATCCACGATGCCCTGGCCGAACTGGATCAGGTCTATGCTGCCTATGCCGAGCCGGATGCCGATTTCGACAACCTGGCAAAAAAACAGGGTGAGCTGGAAGCCTTTATCCAGGCCAGCGATGGTCACGATATCGAACGCAAGAAAGAAGTAGCTGCCGACGCCCTGCGCCTGCCGGCATGGGACGCGATGGTAAAGAACCTGTCCGGTGGTGAGCGGCGCCGTGTGGCCCTTTGCCGGCTGCTGCTCTCAAGCCCTGACATGCTGCTGCTGGACGAACCCACCAACCACCTCGATGCAGAATCCGTGGCCTGGCTGGAACGTTTTCTGCACGACTACAGCGGCACCGTGGTCGCCATTACCCACGACCGCTACTTTCTGGACAACGTAGCCGGCTGGATCCTGGAACTGGATCGTGGCCACGGTATCCCTTTCGAGGGCAATTACAGCCAGTGGCTGGAAAACAAGGAAAAACGTCTGGAGGTTGAAGCAAAGCAGGAAGCCTCCCGCCAGAAAAGCATCAAGCACGAGCTGGAATGGGTACGCAGCAATGCCAAGGGCCGCCAGTCCAAGAGCAAGGCCCGCCTGGCCCGCTTCGAGGAAATGAGTTCCCAGGAGTTCCAGAAGCGCAACGAAACCAATGAGCTTTACATCCCGCCCGGCCCTCGCCTGGGAGACAAGGTGATCGAAGTAGACGGCATCAGCAAGTCCTTCGGCGATCACCTTCTGTACGAAGATGTATCATTCAGCGTTCCTCCTGGCGCCATTGTAGGCATTATCGGTGGTAACGGCGCCGGCAAGTCCACCCTGTTCCGGATGATTGCCGGTTACGACGAACCGGATTCCGGCACCATCACTGTGGGCGAAACCGTGAAGCTGGCCTATGTCGATCAGATGCGGGACCTGAACGGCGACAGCACCGTCTGGGAAGAACTCAGTGACGGCAACGACATCATCAAGATCGGCAACTACGAGACCCCGTCACGGGCCTACGTGGGCCGTTTCAACTTCAAGGGCGCCGACCAGCAGAAGCGTGTGGCCGACCTGTCCGGCGGTGAGCGTAACCGCCTGCACCTGGCAAAACTGCTCAAGGAGGGCGGCAACGTTCTGCTGCTGGACGAACCCACCAACGACCTCGACGTGGAAACCCTGCGCGCCCTGGAAGAAGCCCTGCTCAACTTTCCCGGCTCCGTCCTGGTCATCTCCCACGACCGCTGGTTTATGGACCGCGTAGCCACCCACATCCTGGCGTTTGAAGACGACGGCGAAGTAGTATACTTCGAGGGTAACTTCAGCGAATACGACGAGGACCACAAGAAGCGCAAGGGCGATTCGGCCATGGTGCCTCAGCGAATGAAGTACAAGAAGTTGGCCTAATGGCAAAAGTCAAAACCGCCTACGTCTGCACCGAATGCGGTGCCGACTATTCCAAGTGGCAGGGCCAGTGCACCGCCTGCCAGGCCTGGAACACCGTCAGCGAAGTTCGTGGCGTCAGTGGTGCCAATGCCAGGGGTGCCCGTGGTGCACGCTTCGAGGGCTTTGCAGGCAGCCTGTCGGAAGTAAAGAGCCTCGACGACGTCAGCCTGGCGGAACAGCCACGCATCAGCTCGGGTATGCAGGAGTTTGACCGGGTACTGGGGGGCGGCCTGGTGGAGGGCTCTGCCGTTCTCATGGGCGGGCATCCTGGCGCCGGCAAGAGCACCCTGCTACTGCAGGCTGTCTGCCACCTGGCCTCCAGTGTTCCTGCGCTCTATGTCACTGGCGAGGAATCGCTGCAACAGGTAGCCATGCGGGCCAAACGCCTCGGGTTACCCACCAAAGACCTGAAAATGCTGTCGGAAACCAGTGTCGAGCGGGTGATGCAGGTCGCGGAACTCGAAAAACCCCGCATTCTGGTAGTGGACAGCATCCAGGTAATGCATGTGGCCGAAACCGAATCCGCTCCAGGCAGTGTCTCCCAGGTCCGCGAAAGCGCGGCCTACCTGACCCGCTTTGCCAAACAGACCGGCACCATTCTGTTTCTGGTGGGCCACGTCACCAAGGACGGCAGCCTGGCCGGCCCCAAGGTTCTGGAGCACATGATCGACTGCTCCATCCTGCTGGAGGGCTCCAGTGACAGCCGTTACCGCACTCTGCGGGGCATCAAGAACCGCTTTGGTGCGGTCAATGAACTGGGCGTATTTGCGATGCTCGAACAGGGTTTGAAGGAGGTGAAGAATCCCAGCGCGATCTTCCTGAATCGGGGCGAGGAGGCGGCTCCGGGAAGCGTGGTAATGGTCGTCTGGGAAGGCACGCGACCAATGCTGGTGGAAATCCAGGCATTGGTGGATATGGCCCAGGGGGGCTATCCAAGGCGCGTGGCAGTCGGGCTCGACCAGAACCGGCTGGCGATGCTCCTGGCAGTGTTGCATCGCCACGGGGGCATGCATGTGTCTGACCAGGACGTGTTTGTGAATGTGGTGGGAGGCGTAAAGGTCAATGAAACCAGTGCAGACCTGGCGTTGCTGGCAGCCATTGTGTCGTCCTTCCGCGACCGTGCCCTGCCCCAGGACCTGGTCATTTTTGGCGAGGTCGGCCTTTCCGGCGAGATCCGGCCGGTGCCCAGCGGACAGGAGCGCATCTACGAAGCCGCCAAGCACGGCTTTACCCGCGCGCTGGTGCCCAAGTCCAATGCACCTCGCAAGGCTATTGAGGGGATGAAGGTTATTCCCGTTTCCAAGCTTAGTGATGCACTTTCAGCATTGGAGGATCTCTAAAGCTCGGTTTGTAGCCTGCTTGTTTGGTGCTGGGCGGGATTGGAAGGGCTTTTCCAAAAACGCTTCAAGCACATCCATGTGCGCTTGGGCTCCGCCATCCCTGGCTCCGCACATTTTTGGAAAAGCCCTTCCAATCCCGCCTGCAAACCTCACAGTTATTTCTTAAACCGTAGGTCGATGAGATGGTCTCCTCCCCTCCTAATCGGCGTCGCGATGCGCCAGGATAGGGAAGGAGATTTCCTATCAGACATGAGTGGGAGGAGACCATGACTAAGCTTACAACGATTGGTATTGATCTCGCAAAGAACACCTTTGTCCTTTACGGGCTGGGGCCGAAAGGCCAGTGCGGCTGGAAGCGCAAAGTGCGCCGCAGTCAATTGCTTGAGCAATTGGTGCGGCAGGAGCCCTGCACGGTCG
>NZ_SRZX01000011.1 GCF_004792665.1 Marinobacter orientalis | reverse complement strand
CGTCAAAAACATGGATGTTTTTGTCGAGCGTACAGGGACGTATTCACAGCGTGTCCCGGAAAGCCTTTGTAGCCATGTGCCAGCCCTTTCTCCCAATTAAGAAGGTTCAGAACCTAGTCGCGTTGCTTGCCAGGCAGTGTCCCCATCATCTTGCAGATAATGCCCAACATGATTTCGTCAGCACCACCGCCGATCGACACCAACCGCACATCCCGGAAGGCACGGGATACCTGGTTCTCCCACATGTAACCCATGCCGCCCCAGTACTGCATGCAGCTATCCGTCACCTCGCGCCCAAGTCGCCCGGCCTTCAGCTTGGCCATGGATGCCAGCTTGGTAACATCCTTGCCCTCGATATGAAGCTCACACGCCTGATAGGTCAGGGCGCGCAGGGCCTCGACTTCCGTTTGTAGCTCCGCCAGCCGGAAATGAATCACCTGGTTGTTGATCAGAGGCTGGCCAAAGGTCTTGCGCTCGCGGCAGTATTCAATGGTCTTGTTGATGCACTGTTCCAGGGCCTTGATGACGTTGGCAGCACCCCAAAGCCGCTCCTCCTGGAACTGTAGCATCTGCATCATGAAGCCGGTGCCCTCGGCGCCGATGCGATAACGCTGGGGTATACGCACATCGTCAAAATAGATCTCAGCTGTTTCAGAGGAGCGCATGCCGAGCTTGTTCAGATGCGGGCTGAAGGAGATGCCCGGCGTATTCATGGGCACCACGATCAGTGATTTGTTCTTGTGGGGCTTGTCATTGGAGGTGTTGGCCAGCAGACAAATGAAATCGGCTTTGGGGCTGTTGGTGATCCACATCTTGGAGCCATTGATGACGTAGTCGTCGCCATCCTGCTTTGCGGTGGTTTTCATCCCCGCCACATCGGAGCCGGCGGCAACCTCGCTCACACCGATGCAACCCACCATGTCGCCGGCAATGGCAGGGGCCAGGAAGGTACGCTTCAGTTCATCGGAACCAAACCGTGAAATGGCAGGTGTACACATGTCAGTCTGAACACCTATGGCCAGGGGCACGCCGCCACAGTGAGCGGTGCCCAGTTCTTCTGCCGCCACCAGGTTGTAGCTGTAATCCAGCCCCATGCCGCCGTATTCTTCCGGCTTCTGAATGCCCAGAATCCCGAGGTTGCCGAGTTTCTTGAAGATATCGTGAATCGGAAAGCCGCCGGCTTCTTCCCATTCGTCGCAGTGGGGATTGATTTCCTTCTCCACGAAATCACGGACGGTTTTTCTCAGGGCTTCGTGTTCGGGGGTGAATTTCACTTTTTTGTTCTCCTCATGTTTGTTCGTGCTTTCATAAGCTGGTGCACGTTCTCAATCCTGGGCGGCGGCTGAGTGGGCCGGCCTTCAGAAACACGCTCAAGCACATCCATGTGGCGCTCGGGCTCCGCCATCCATGGCTCCGCACGGTTTCTGAAGGCCGGCCCACTCAGCCGCTATTGTCTGTAAGTTTGTTGCTTCCTGTTCTTTTTGTCGGATTACGCTTCGCTAATCCGACCTACATTAGTCGCAGGCCCGGAAACGTAGAAACGTAGGTCGGATTAGCGAAGCGTAATCCGACAAACCAATCCGACGTTTTGCAACCGAGCCTTCCAGGGACCTACTCACGGCGTTTTTCGCGACGCCTCCCGCTCCGGCTCCAAACGCCATCACTACGACCGCCTACAGGCGGGCCACACCAAAGGAATTAGGCCGCAACTGCCGGGTTTCAGCCTCGCGACAAACCGAGAGCACGAGGGCCAGGACCCGCCGGGTGTCCCGTGGATCTATCAGGCCGTCGTCCCATAGGCGCGCCGTGCCGAAGAGGGCGGTGGAGCCGTCTTCCAGTTTCTTTGCGGTGGCCTGTTCCAGGAAATCCAGGGTTTTCGGGTCCGGCTCCATACCACCGCGGCGCTGTTTGTCTTCGGCCACAATGCGCATCACCTTGCCCGCCTGTGCCGGGCCCATGACCGCTGTGCGGCTGTTGGGCCAGGCGAAGATAAATCTCGGGTCCAGGCCGCGGCCGCACATCGCGTAGTTACCTGCACCATAGGAACCACCGATGACAATTGCGACCTTTGGTACCCGGCAGTTCGCCACTGCCTGAATCATTTTTGATCCGTGTTTGATGATGCCGTTCTGTTCCGAGTGGGTACCCACCATGAAACCGGTGGTGTTGTGAAGGAACAGCAGCGGTGTGCCGGCCTGGTCGCAGAGCTGGATAAACTGCGCCGCTTTAGTGGCACCAGCGGGGGTGATGGGCCCGTTGTTACCGATGATGCCGACCGAATGTCCTTCAATGCGGATAGTGCCGCACACGGTCTGATCGTCGTAGCCGTTCTTGAAATCCATGAATTTCGAACCATCGGCGATGCGGGCGAGGATTTCGCGGAGGTCGTAGGGCTTTCTGGCGTCGCTGGGGATCACACCCAGCAATTCTTCAGCCGGATGCAGCGGCTCTTCCCATTGCGGTTCCCGGGCCGCGGGCAGTTGTTCGTTCCAGGGCAGGGCTTCGAGTATATTACGGGCATGGCGGATGCCGTCGGCGTCGTCTTCGGCCAGGTATTCCGCTGTGCCAGCCACCTCTACGTGCATCTGCGCACCGCCGAGTTCCTCGTCGGTGGCGACTTCCCCGGTGGCAGCTTTCAGCAGGGGAGGGCCGGCCAGGAACATCTTGGCCTGCTCCCGTACCACGATGACGTAATCCGACAGCCCCGGCTGGTAGGCACCGCCGGCGGTGGCATTACCATGAACCACCGTCACCTGCGGAATACCGGCGGCGGACATCCGCGCCTGGTTGGCGAAGCCGCGGGCGCCCAGCACAAAAATATCCGTAGCGTAGTTCAGGTTGGCGCCACCGCTCTCGGACAGTGACACCACCGGCAGCTTGTTCTCCATCGCGATCTGCTGCAGCCGCAGGGTCTTGTCCAGCCCCGCGGGCGTTATGGTGCCGCCCTTGATGGCACTGTTGCTGGCCACCACCAGGCAGCGAACGCCACTGACATGGCCAATGCCGGCAATAATGCCGCCACCGGACATGCTGCCGTCCTTGTCATCGTGCATCTTGTAGCCGGCCAGTGAGCACAGCTCCAGAAACGGCGTGCCCCGATCCAGCAACCGGTTGATACGGTCCCGGGGCAGCAGCTTGCCGCGCCTGATAAATTTCTCCCGTGCCGCTTCGGCAAGATCCAGAACTTTCTGCTCAACATCCCGGAAAGTGGCGATATGAGCTTCCATCACCTCCGCATTGGCGCGAAAGTCGTCTGACTGGGGATTAACAGTGGACTCCAGTACCTGCATCGAATTCTCCTCAGTCGTCACTCAATACTTTGGGCGTCACCGCCCGATGGAACCCGTTAAAGGGCGCATTGTTCTTCGCCTTCGGGAAAGGCCAGACCCGCCCACCCTGAGACGCCGCGCCGTCAACCCGCAGGCAATCCCCACTGATAAACGCCGCCCCCGGACTCAGCAGAAAACAGATCGCCGCACTGACCTCGGACTCCGTGCCCATGCGCTTGATCGGCACGTTATCCCCCAGGCTGCGAATCCACTGCTTCATATGCTCGGGATAATTGTCCATACCACTGGACGCAATCCAGCCCGGCGCCACTGCATTCACCCGCACCCCGGAGCAACCCCACTCCACCGCAGCCGTCTGCGTAAAATTCACCATCCCCGCCCGGGCCGCACCGGAATGCCCCATGCCGGGCATGCCACCCCACATATCGGCAACAATATTCACGATCGCCCCGCCGGTTTTCGCAAGGGCCTGAGTGTAGGCCTCACGGGCAATCAGAAAGCCACCGGTGAGATTGGTGCGAACCACCGTCTCCCAGCCTTTCTGGTTAATGTTCGCAAGAGGAGACGGGAACTGCCCGCCGGCGTTATTCACCACCCCGTTCAGCCCACCATGTTCATCAATAATGGCTTTAACGGTCGCCTTTACTGACTCTTCCTCGCGGATGTCACACACGTGAGCGGAAGCAACACCACCGTCCTCAGTAATCTCTGCCTTCACCGCCTCAACCTTCTCGGCCTTGCGCCCAACCAGCGCTACCCGTGCACCGAGTGCGGCAAGTTCATGGGCGGTACAACGCCCAATTCCCGAACCTCCTCCCGTGACAATGAAGACCTGGTCCCGAAAGAGGTCCGGGTGAAAAATAGACTGATAACTCATGTCAAAAATCCTCGAAAAAGTTCAGGGCGCTCCGGTGGGAAGACGTGTCAGGGACCGTCAAAAACATGGATGTTTTTGTCGAGCGTACAGGGACGTATTCACAGCGTGTCCCTGACACGTCTTCCCACCGGAGTGCATGCACCCAAGCCAGATCAATCAAGCAGGTCAGCACGAACAGGCACAGGAAACTCAAGCAACTGCTGGGCAAACGCCTTGCCCTGGGGATCAATCCGCAAGCTGGCAACGCCACCGCCACCAAGACTGTGCTCCAGCAGGAAATTGAATGCGTTGAAACCCGGCAACGCCCAGCGTGTAACCCGCCCATGTTCCGGATCCAGGGTATGAACCATCCATTCCGCCACCGCCAGTTCCGTCAACGCCGCTGCAATAAACGGCACAAACTCCGCCTTGCGGGCAATCACCCCGATATTGGTGTGATCTCCCTTGTCGCCACTGCGCGCCCATGCCAGGCGGATCAAAGGGACGGTTACATCGGTGGCTGGTGCTGCAGCACTGGAAGCCTGCGCCTCAAGCTGACCCGGCTCGAACCCGCCATCGGTATCCACCGCCACCGTCTGCCTGTTGCCATCAAGATCCACGGCAACCGAAACCTCAGCTTTGGGAACCAGGCAGGAATACAGCCGGATCTTCGGCCACACCGTCGGCCGTCCACCCACAATGCCGGTAATCCCCGGCGCCATTCCCGTCGCTGCCTGGGCAATCTCCCGGGAAAACAGCACCAGTGCCTCCTTCTTTGCATGGGCGGTACTGATCTTCACCACCACCTCACGACAGTCCCCCATGCGGCCGTGGGCACCATAAGTCGTCTCCGTGCCCAGCAACTCGACACTGGTGTCCGTGTAATCCGGCAGGCCACGCTCACTGAACATCCGCGACGTCTTCGCCAGAATTGCCTCGGCCACCGTCTGAGCTTTGGCCCTGGCATTCATGCCTGCGAGCAGGAACGTAACCGTGCACTTGAAACCATCCGGCCAGGTGCCGGACACTTTATAGCTGCCCGTCGGTGGCAGCCCTTTCGCGCCACAAACCCGCACCTGATCCGTTGCGACTTCTTCAAGAGTGACACCGGTAAAATCACAGGTTACATCCGGCAGCAGGTAGGCTCTCGGATCGCCAATCTCGTAGACCAGCTGCTCCGCTACCGTACCCCGGGACACCTGGCCGCCGGTGCCTTCCGGTTTGGTCATGGTGAACTCGCCGGTTTGAGAAACCTCCGCAACAGGGAAGCCCATATCGGCGTAGCCATCCGCCACCTCTTCCCAGTCGGTAAAATTGCCGCCGGTGGATTGTGCGCCGCATTCCAGCAGATGCCCGGCAAGGCTGCCCTGTGCCAGTTTGTCGTGGTCGCTCCAGCACCAACCGAACTCATGCACCAGTGGTGCCAGTACCAGCGCGCTGTCGGCAACACGGCCGGTAATGACGATATCGGCGCCCTGTTCCAGTGCGGCCACCAGCCCGGGGGCGCCGAGATAGGCGTTCAGGCTTACCATCATCGGTGGCATCGGCTGGCCGGTGGTCATTTCGGTGGTGCCAGCATCGGCCAGTTGCTTCTTCTTCGGCAAAAGATCGTCACCCAGCACCAGGGCAATCTTCATATCCACGCCGGCCTTTTCGCACAGTGCCTGCAGGGCGTCGCGGCAGGCGACGGGATTGACACCGCCGGCGTTCGCCAGCACCCGGATACCTTGCTGTTTTATCTCACCCAGTAGTGGCCCCATCACCGTCTGTACAAAATCCCTGGCATAGCCCTGGCTCGGGTCTTTCATCTTCTGTCCGGCCATGATGGACATGGTGATCTCTGCCAGGTAGTCCGCCACCAGGTAATCAATATTGCCTTTGCGAACCAGCTGGGCCGCGGCGGTTTCGGTATCGCCCCAGAAGGCGGCGGAACAGCCGATGCGGATGGTTTCTGGTCTGGACTGATCGGAATCGGACATGTCTTCACCTTATGAATGGAAGTCGCAAAGCGCTTGCAAAGGCCATGGCAGGGGCCACTGTTTGCGGTTGTTGTCAGCGATTGCGATGACAATACCAAGCAAGCGCTTGGTTTGTAAACAGGCAAAATCAGGATAGAATTGGAACTCTTCTGTTCTCTGGCTGGAAAACACTGTGAATTACCACGCTATCCTGCACTCACTGATTGCTGACAATCAGGTTTCGGACCCCGCCAGCGCCCGCGGACGGCTGCTTCACGAGGCGGCCAGGCTGTTTCGTGACAAGGGCTACGAGCGCACCACGGTGCGGGACCTGGCCGCCGCCGTCGGTATCCAGTCCGGTAGTCTGTTTCACCATTTCCGTACCAAGGAAGAAATCCTCAAAGCGGTAATGGTGGAAACCATTCGCCTCAACACCGCTTTGATGCAGGCCGCAGTGGATGCGGCTGAAACCGATCGTGACAAGCTGCAGGCCCTGGTCAGGGCCGAGCTTGAATCCATTAACGGGCAGACTGGCGAAGCCATGGCGGTACTGGTGTTCGAGTGGCGCAGCCTGTCGGAGACTTCCCGTGCCTATGTACTTGAACTGAGGGATATCTACGAGCAGTTGTGGCTGGATGTGCTGGAGGCCCTGCGCAAGGATGGCATGCTGGCTGCGGAACCGTTCGTGGTGCGCCGCATGCTGACCGGAGCGCTGAGCTGGACGGTGACCTGGTACCGGCCCGACGGGGGCCTCACACTGGACGATCTGACGGAGCAGGTGGTTGCCATGATGGGGCTGACGGCTTCCCGGCCCTGAGCCCGGAGCATTGGCCTGCGCGAGGTAACCTTTTGTCACAAAAAGAAACGGCCCTGGATAAAACTGAAGGCCGTTTGCAGTGTCTGATGGAAAGTCTGGAACGTATCCGTTTTTACCCACGTGGATTGGTTACCCTACCGGAAAACAGCAGGAGTTTTCCCTATCTGTGATGTCGTTTTGGTGAGCTTATTATGATTCGGATCATCCCTGTTACCGCTGGCTTGATTTCCAGTATGCTGCTGTTGTCGGGTTGCGATGGTGGAAGTTCTGGTGGCGGTGAGGTGCCGCCGGATCTGGCCGGGATTATCGAGATCGAAAGCGGTACCCGGGTGGACTCCGACACGGCTGATGACATCTTCTTTGAGCAACAGACGGCTAACGGTTCGCCCGGCTCCGCCCAGACTCTGCCTCCAGCAGCAACCGTGGGGGGATATCTCAGTTTCGCCGACGGAATTTACGTCACTGACACTGCGGATATATTTCTTTTCTTTGAGGATACGGAAGATCTCTACGTCACAGAGCTGTCACCGGGTGACCGGATTACGGCCCAGGTTTTTCTGTCGCCGAAGCAATTCTTTCCTCCGGATCTGCCTCTGCCGGATCGAACACTGCGTGTTTTCAGGCAGCAGGATGGGGAACTGGTGCAGGTTGGCAGCGACAGTACCTCCGCTGACCTGCGGGCACTGACCGTTTCCCTGCCGGATGGCGCCGAAGCCGGCTCCTATCTGATTGAAGCCAGCACAACGGGAGGCCGCCCCTTCCGTTACGTTCTCACTCTGGCTGACCAGACATCCCCCGGTGTCATCAATACCCGCTATACCAACCCGTCTTTCATGGTGGATGAAGCCATTGTGAGCCTGGCATCAGAACCCGGCGGTGCGATGGCGGCCATGGCTGTGTCGGAGCGGCGGGACCTGGGCCGGGGCACCTGGCTGATACGGAGGAAGGGCACGCAAAATCCGGTCGCCATGTCGGTGAACCAGGTGCAAGAGGCCCGCAGGGACACGCTGGACTGGATAGAGGGGTTGCGCGGGCAGCCGGGTGTGGTCGGGGCCGAACCCAATTATCTCTATACCGCCCAGCAGGTATCTCCTGATAACGACACGTTCTTTGATCGACAGTGGAACCTGCCGCTGGCACGGGCGCCAATGGCCTGGCAGGTTGCTCCGGAAACAGGGAGCGGGGTCGGTATCGCGATTCTGGACACCGGCATGTTCAGCGCCACTCCAAAGACCGCTGAAAACTGGCATCCCGATCTCGATGTCAATGTTCAAACCATTAATGGTCAGATCATGGATTATGTGTCAGGAGATCTGGATATTGACGGAGATCCGGGGCGAGATGCCAATCCCGCTGACCCCGGCGACGGCACTGCCCAGAGCAGTAATTTTCACGGTACCCACGTGGCTGGTATCGCCGCCGCGGTGGATAACGAGATTGGTGTTGTGGGAATGGCGCCCGCTGCCACTATTTACCCGGTCAGGGTGCTTGGGCGTGATGGTGTTGGTTCCTCCTCAGACCTGATTGATGCGCTGAACTGGGCGGCAGGCCGCAATGAGATCGACGTGATCAATCTCAGCCTTGGTGGCCTGGGGCCCAGCGCCGCCCTCGAAGCCGCCATTGATTCTGCATGGAACGGCGGCAACGGCAAACTGGTTGTAGCCGCCGCCGGCAACCAGGGTACTGACGAGCCAACCTTTCCTGCTGCTTTTACCAACGTTATCGGAGTCGGCGCCGTAGATGGGGCCGGTGACCGCGCCTCGTATTCCAATGTGGGTGAGTCCGTGGATGTGGTGGCTCCGGGTGGTGATGCGAGCCGGGATGCCAATCAGGATGGGGCCGCTGATGTTATTGTCAGCACATGGGGACGGGATGACAGTGGCGAATTTGAACCCGGTTTTGCCGGCTTGCAGGGTACGTCCATGGCGGCACCTCATGTTTCGGCTGTCTACGCCCTGATGAAGGGAGAGATCGGCGCCGTCATGACACCGGCGAAGTTCCATAGCCTGCTCAAAAACGGTGACCTGACCGAAGAAGTCGGCCCCGCGTTTGAATACGGCGCCGGCCTGATTAATGCCCTGGCTGCAATGGATGCCGCCCTGGAAGGCAACTTTCCCGTCACCCTCGGCGCATCCCCTTCGGCTCTGCAGTTCAATTCGGCCGTTCTGAGTGCGGAACTGGAGTTTTCAGCATTTCCGGAGGGATCAGACATTACCATCGATAGCGTGAGTGCCGGCGCGGGATGGCTGAAGCCTGGAGACGTCAAAACAGAGCCAACTCTGTCACTTCCCGTATCGGTGGATACCGATAGCCCGGGCCTTGAGGACAATAATCGCTATACCACGGAGCTGGTTGTTAACTATGATTCGGTGGAAGGTAGCCCCGGCACTCTGACAATCCCGGTCTCCCTGCGCCTGGGCACTTCGCCGGATGACCGGGACGCGGGGCGACATTTCGTTCTCCTGGTCAATGCCGGTGACAACCGGGATACTGTCGAGCAGGCGGCGGTCACCGTGAGTGGTGGCCACTACAGTTTTGCCTTTGACCAGGTAGAGCCGGGCGAGTACTTCCTGGTTGCGGGTACGGACATGGACAACAACGGTCTGATCTGCGAGAACGGTGAGGCCTGCGCCGAATACCCGGTCAATGGCCTGCCTGAAAAAATCGTGGTTGGTGATGAGCCACTTGCAGGAATAACACTGACCACCAGCTTCCGTCGCCCTACCATTGCGGCCATGGGCGGCCTGCCGCGGGTCGGATTTGAAGGCTATCGCCTTAAATCCGATGGTGACAAAGAGCAGGGTGATGTGCCACTTCGCCGCCTGCAGAACGAGCGTTGATTATGCGTTTCATAAAGATCACTGTGCTTGTACTGGCCCTGACCCTCGCAGCGGGCTGTTCCGTGAGCCGTTCGGCAACTGCCGACGGCGCACCGCTGGCCCGCCAGGTGACGGAGTCCGACCATTGCGGCCTGACCGCACCGGGCCTGGTCTATATCAGCAATGCCAGTGAGCTGGAAAAATTGGCCAGCCTGCCCGCCGGGAATCTTTCCGTTAATCAGCTCCGGGCAATCGATCTGGAGCGGGAGCATCTGGTCCTTGTGGGGCTGGGGCAGAGGCCCACCGGCGGCTACGGTCTGACTCTTGAGTCCGCCGAGATCATTGACGATGTGCTGGAGCTCACTCTCAATGCCCGCAAGCCGGCGCAGGATGCCATGGTCACCCAGGCACTGACCACGCCCTGCGCGATTATTGCAATCACTCCTGAAGACTGGGAGCGGCTAAGGGTATCCGGTGACGGCCTGGATACCATGACACGGGAGCAATAACGTACTACGCCACCGATCAGCACCCGCCGAAATCAACCGTTGATCTTTCTCCTCGAATCCCTAAGCTATGGCCCAGCTTAAAAAACAAACCCGTGGAGTCGCTTTCTTCCCATGAGCCAGAAACAGTACAACGCAGACGCCATTGAAGTTCTTAGTGGTCTGGACCCGGTTCGAAAACGCCCGGGCATGTACACCGACACCAGTCGTCCTAACCATCTGGCCCAGGAAGTCATTGATAACAGCGTCGACGAAGCGCTGGCAGGCCATGCCCGCCGCATTGATGTCGTCCTCCACAGCGACGGCTCGCTCAGCGTTGAAGACGACGGCCGTGGCATGCCGGTGGATATGCACAAGGAGCACGGTGTTCCGGGTGTCGAGCTGATCCTGACCCGCCTCCATGCCGGCGGCAAGTTCTCCCAGGGCAACTACAATTTCTCCGGTGGTCTGCACGGGGTCGGTGTGTCCGTGGTCAACGCGCTGTCGACGCATCTTGAGGTGATGATCAAGCGTGACGGCCAAATGCACCGGATGACGTTTGCGAACGGTCATAAACAGACCGATCTTGAGGCCGTAGACACGGTTGGCAAGCGCAATACCGGCACCCGGCTGACGTTCACGCCGGACCCCAGCTATTTCGACAGTCCGAAGTTTTCTGTCAGTCGTCTGCGCCATAATCTTCGCGCCAAGGCCGTTCTCTGCCCGGGTCTGACTATCACCTTCCTGCAGGAGCAGACCGGTGACAGGGACGAGTGGTGCTATGAAGGCGGTTTGCGCGATTACCTGCGCACCGAGCTGGCCGACATCGAAGCGGTCCCTCTTGAACCGTTCACCGGGAGCTTCTCCGGCAACAAGGAAGCCGTGGACTGGGCCATCCAGTGGCTGCCGGAAGGCGGCGAAGCGGTGATGGAAAGCTACGTTAACCTGATCCCCACCGCCCAGGGCGGCACTCATGTAAACGGACTGCGCACCGGCCTGCTGGAAGCCATGCGGGAATTCTGCGAGTTCCGCAGCCTGCTGCCTCGGGGGGTAAAGCTGTCGCCGGAAGACATCTGGGAGCGCTGTGCCTACGTACTCTCCTTCAAGATGCAGGAACCCCAGTTCTCGGGCCAGACCAAGGAGCGCCTGTCGTCCCGTGAAGCCGCCGCATTTATCTCCGGCGTGGTCAAGGATGCCTTCAGCCTGTGGCTGAACCAGCATACCGATGTTGCCGAAGCGCTCGCCGAGCTGTTTATCAGTAACGCCCAGCATCGTCTTCGTGCCAGCAAGAAAGTTGCCCGCAAAAGAGTCACCTCCGGGCCGGCGCTGCCCGGCAAGCTGGCGGACTGCTCCGGCAGTGACAGTAACCGCTCCGAACTCTTCCTGGTGGAGGGGGATTCCGCCGGTGGCTCTGCCAAGCAGGCCCGCGACCGGGAATTCCAGGCCGTGATGCCTTTGCGGGGAAAGATCCTCAACACCTGGGAAGTGGATTCCAACGAAATCCTTGCCTCCCAGGAAGTCCACGACATTGCCGTTGCCATTGGTGTAGACCCGGGCTCCGACAAGCTGGACGGCCTGCGCTACAACAAGATCTGCATCCTCGCCGATGCCGATTCCGACGGGCTGCACATCGCCACTCTGCTGTGCGCCCTGTTCGTCAAGCATTTCCGGCCGCTGGTGGCCGCCGGCCACGTGTTTGTTGCCATGCCCCCGCTGTACCGGGTGGACCTGGGCAAGGAAACCTTCTACGCCCTGGACGAGCACGAGAAGCAGGGCATCCTTGATCGCCTGGCGGCGGAAAACCGCCGTGGCAAAATCTCCGTCACCCGTTTCAAGGGCCTCGGCGAAATGAATCCGCTGCAGCTTCGTGAGACCACCATGGCCCCGGATACCCGTCGGCTGGTGATGCTCACTATTGCTGACGGCGACGACACCGACAGTCGCATGGATATGCTGTTGGGCAAAAAGCGGGCTTCTGATCGCCGGGTATGGCTGGAAACCTACGGGAACATGGCCGATATCGAGGTGTAATCCTCGGCATATGCTTAATGGTGCTTTAAACAGCATCCTTTATTCTTTCTAAGTCTTGAGCAAACTCGCTATCCTGCGCCTTTTATCCAGGGGATCACCAGATGGACTGGCAGGGCTGGTTTGCTTTAAGCCTCGCGGGGATCGCATTGCTGTTGATGAGTGTCGGGCGTTTTGGCCCACACCTCGTCATGATGAGCGTGCTGGTCGTGCTGAGCGCCAGCGGCATTGTTACCGCCGACCAGGCCCTGGCCGGGTTCAGTAACACCGGCCTGATCACTGTGGTTGCCATGTTTGTGGTGGCTTCGGGGATTCACCACTCCGGCGGTGTGGATCTGGTGGTCCACCACTTGCTGCGTTCTCCCCGCACCGTACGTTCGGCCCAGGCCCGCATTGCCTTTCCGGTTGCTTTGCTGAGCGGCTTTCTCAACAACACCCCTGTGGTTGCCACCATGATCCCGGCTGTTCACGCCTGGTCGCGAAAAATCGGCATCTCACCCTCGAAGCTGATGATACCCTTGAGTTATTCCGCCATCCTGGGCGGCACGCTGACGCTGATCGGCACCAGTACCAACCTGGTGGTCAACGGGCAATACCGGCAGCTGACCGGGGAAGACGGTTTTTCGATATTCTCCATTACGGCTGTCGGATTACCGGTTGCAGTGATTGGTCTGGCGGTCATGCTGCTGGTGCTGCCAAGAGCGCTGCCTGACCGCAAGGATCAGCAGAAGTTCGGCTCCATGCGGGAATTTACCCTCGAGGTGGCGGTCGCGTTTGACGGCCCTCTGGTAGGAAAGAGCGTTGGCGAGGCCGGCCTGCGTGAGCTGGAACGGCTGTATCTGGTAGAGATTGAACGGGATGGCAGCGTGGTAACCGCAGTGCCCTCGGAAGAGCGCCTGCGGGGCGGTGACCGGCTGGTGTTCGCTGGCGATACCCAGGCCATTTCCGATGTGCTGCGGATCAACGGCATTGTGCCATCCGTTCACGATGACGAGCCCAGTCTGAGTAAAGATCGCGCAGAGCGCCGGCTGGTGGAGGCCGCACTGTCTCCGCAATCGGAAGTGCTTGGTCTGACGATTCGCGATGCCCGCTTCCGGGACCGTTATGGTGCCGTGGTGCTGGCAGTTGCGCGGGGTGGTGAACGGGTATCCGGTAACCTTGGCAATATCCGGCTCAGGACCGGGGACGTATTGCTGCTGGAAGCCCGTCCGGCGTTTGTCAGCCGGCAGCGCTATGCCAAGGACTTCCTGCTGATCAACGACCTGGAGACTGAAACGCCCCGTCACGACCGGGCCTACCTGTCCTGGGGCATACTGCTGGTGTTGGTCTCGGCGGCAGCCCTTGGTGTCTTGAGTATGCTTAATGCCGCACTGATCGGGGCAGCGCTGATGATTCTCAGTGGCTGCTGTTCCGTTGGCCAGGCACAGAAAGCTGTGGATGTGCCTGTCATACTTACCATCGCCGCCTCGTTTGCGTTGGGTGCGGCCCTGCAGGAAACCGGAGCGGCGGCCTTCGTCGCCGAGGGCATACTGGATGTCAGCAGTGGTCACCCGTTGCTGACGGTGCTGCTGGTGTATTTCTCCGTATCGGTTCTTACCGAAGTGATCACCAACAACGCCGCTGCGGTGCTGGTATTGCCCATTGTGCTGTCCATGACGGCATCCCTGGGCATTGCCGCGGAGCCCTACGTGATTGCTGTGATGATGGCGGCCTCCGCCAGCTTTGCTACCCCGCTAGGCTACCAGACCAATATGATGGTGTTCGGTCCGGGTGGCTATCGGTTCATGGATTTCGTGAAGGTAGGCCTGCCGATGAATCTGTTTATCGGGCTGGTTACTGTCGGGATGATTTCACTGGTTTACGGAATCAAGCTTTCCTGACGGTCGTTGTAGTCAGGTTGACCAGAATATCACCGCAGAGCACTCTCACTGCTCTCACTGCTCTCACTGCTCTCACTGCTCTCACTGCTCTGCAGTGATCTCAACCAACAGCCAGCGAAACTCAGATGCAGGCGCCAGGCACCCGGAAGTGCCTGAAAATGTCGAAGACCCTGGCGGGAGATTCATGAAATCAGTTGTTACTGGGAACCGCAACTGACTCGTCAAATTCAATTTCCATGTTTTTTCCTCTTGTTTGATGTGTAACCCTGACGGGCAACCAATTTATGCAATAAGTTTATTCTGCACATAGTTTTCTACAATCCGTAGAATCCGTATCAGACCAAAGGTATAAGGGAAAGTACGTGGTTTGCCCGATAACTGCCTTGGTCAGAATTTCTGATCTATGCGTGCAAAACATTTTGATTGGTTTTAGCGACCCCTGTTCCTACACTGTTTTCAGTGAGGACTAGCCCCGGAGTGTCGAACAGGGAGATATTGATGCAGGTACGCAATACACCGGACAGGTTCGGAGTCGTAACAATAGGCATTCACTGGCTGGTTACGGTGGCGGTATTCGGTCTGTTCGGGTTGGGATACTGGATGGTGGACCTTTCCTATTATGATGACTGGTATCGGAGGGGCCCGGATATCCACCGCAGCATCGGAATTCTGCTGTTGATGGTGATGCTGCTGCGACTGGTCTGGCGCTTCGTTAACCCTGTTCCCCGGCCGCTGCCGGACCACAGCCGCTTCGAAGTGCTGGCGTCCCGCGGTGCCCACCTGACGTTGTACCTACTGGCTTTCGTGGCGATGGTCAGTGGCTATCTGATCTCCACTGCCGACGGGTCTTCCATCAAGGTGTTCGACTGGTTCGAGGTGCCCTCGGTGACCGGCCAGATCAAGAGAATGGAGGATACCGCCGGTCTTGTTCACTACTGGTCAACCTGGGCACTGGTGGTACTTGCCGGCGTGCATGGACTGGCCGCCATAAAACATCATTTCATTGACCACGACGACACTTTGCGGCGTATGTTGGGTACCGATCGTCGCCGACGCTGATCTGGATAATAGCTAAAACTGTGCCTGCGGGCCTTTTCAACAAGGAGATGAACATGAAAAAACTGCTGCTTGCATCTGCAGTGACCCTCACGATGGCCGGGGGCGTCCAGGCATCCGAGCATAGCGGAACCTACGCCTTTGATACCGAAGGTGACCACCAGTTTATCAACTTCAAGATTTCACACCTGGGTTACAGCTGGCTTTACGGCCGCTTCAATGAATTTGACGGGCAGTTTGTTTACGACGCGGAAAACCCGGAAAACAGTTCTGTGGAAGTCACCGTGGACACCTCCAGCGTCGACTCAAATCACGCCGAGCGGGACAAGCACCTGCGTGAGGAAGACTTCCTGTATGTCAGCGAGTACCCGGAAGCGACGTTCAGGACCACGCGGGTGGAGGTAGACGACGAGGGCGAGGCCGACATCATCGGTGACCTGACCCTGCGCGGGGTAACCAGAGAAGTAACCCTGGATGTGGAAATGCTGGGCCATGGTGATGACCCCTGGGGCGGCTACCGTATGGGTTTTGAAGCGGGAACCGAATTCAAATTGTCCGACTTCGGAATTCCGATGGATCTGGGCAAAGCCTCTGAGGCCGTTGAGTTGATTATCTCTGTAGAAGGGATTCGCCAGTAAAATCGGTATTTCCATGGCCCCCGCTTTGCCGGGAGGCCATGCTGCCCTCGGCAGTCATCACCCTGTTCTGCCCAAGCCTTGCATCACAGTGTATCCGTGGATTGCCCAAGGTTATTATGGTTGCGGCAAAGGTGGCGCTGGCGCCAGAACTGGCCGAAAAAAATGACCAGTCCGATCAGTAGTCCCGCCCACAGATAGGGCTCTGCGAGCTGGAAGTTGCCGGTAATGGCGAACTCCACCAACAGCATCAGTGCCAGAGCAAGAACAGCATTCACCACGGCCGTCATCATGGCCTGCCCGCAGGCTTTCAGGTTGGGTCTCATAGTTCTCCACTCTTGGATGTCATGAAACGTATCTTTGTTTTACCGTTTGTGAGCATACGGCGAGGGTCGAATTCTCTCCATGCGGGAATTCCGCTATTGGAAATCCGACACGGTGTTGGTGTATCTGTCCCCGCCTCCATATAATGTGCCCTCCGGCGGCTGGCCGGATAACCAGCGCAATTCATGTTACGCAACTCACAGCAAAGGGGCATCCATGCCAGAGTTTCAGACCACGGATGAAGGCTTTGAGCGGGTTTCATTGAGGGACTACACCGAGAAGGCCTACCTCGATTATTCCATGTACGTCATTCTCGACAGGGCATTGCCCAACGTGGGTGACGGCCTGAAACCGGTTCAGCGCCGGATCATCTACGCCATGTCCGAGCTCGGCCTGAAGTCTACTTCAAAGTACAAAAAGTCCGCCCGTACGGTGGGTGATGTTCTGGGCAAGTTCCACCCCCACGGTGACAGCGCCTGTTACGAGGCCATGGTACTGATGGCCCAGCCTTTCTCTTACCGTTATCCGCTGGTTGACGGCCAGGGCAACTGGGGTGCGCCTGATGATCCCAAGTCATTTGCCGCCATGCGTTACACCGAATCCCGCCTTGCCAAATTTGCTGATGTCCTGCTCAGCGAATTGGGGCAGGGTACGGTGGACTGGGTGCCCAACTTTGACGGCACCATGGATGAACCGTCGGTATTGCCCGCCAGGTTGCCTCATGTTCTGCTCAATGGCACGACCGGTATTGCGGTGGGTATGGCGACGGACATACCACCCCACAACGTCCGGGAAATCACCGCGGCCTGCGTGCGCCTGCTTGAGCAGCCGGACGCAACCACCGATGACCTGTGCGAACACGTCAAGGGCCCGGATTTCCCCACTTATGCGGAGATCATTACACCCCGCAAGGATATCCGGCAGATGTACGAAACCGGCAAGGGCTCCTTGCGGATGCGTGCCCGCTGGATCAATGAGGGTGGGGAGATCGTAGTGACCGATTTGCCGCACCAGGTCTCCGGCAACCGGGTACTGGAGCAGATTGCCCAGCAGATGCAGACCAAAAAGCTGCCCATGGTGGCGGACCTGCGCGACGAATCGGATCATGAGAACCCGACCCGGCTGGTCATTGTTCCCCGTTCCAATCGGGTGGATCTGGACGGACTGATGGCCCACCTCTTTGCCAGCACCGATCTGGAGAAAACCTACCGGGTCAATATTAACGTCATCGGCAACGACGGTCGTCCCGGCGTCAAGGGTCTGCGGGTAATGCTGACGGAATGGCTCAGCTTCCGCCGTACCACGGTCACACGGCGCCTCCAGCATCGTCTGGACAAGGTGCTGGCACGCCTGCACATTCTCGAAGGCCTGCTGGTTGCCTACCTGAACATCGACGAAGTCATTGCCATCATTCGCTACGAGGACAAGCCCAAGGCCGAGTTGATTTCCCGCTTCGGGCTGTCGGAGGAGCAGGCCGAAGCCATTCTCGAGCTGAAATTGCGCCACCTGGCCAAGCTCGAGGAAATGAAAATCCGTGGCGAACAGGACGAGCTGGCCGCCGAGCGCGACGAGCTCCAGGCGATTCTCGGATCGGAAGACCGTCTGCGGGAGCTGATCAAGGATGAGCTGCTGGCGGACGCGGAAACCTATGGTGATGATCGTCGCTCGCCGATTGTTGAGCGCCGCGAAGCGAGGGCCTTCAGCGAAACCGAGCTGGTATCCAATGACCCGGTGACGGTCGTGCTGTCCGAGAAGGGATGGGTCAGGGCGGCCAAGGGCCACGATATTGAGCCGGAAGGGCTTAGCTATAAGGCAGGCGACAGGTTTGCCATGGCGGCGAAGGGGCGCAACAACCAGCAGGCGGTGTTCCTGGATTCCACCGGACGAGCCTATTCCCTGGTTGCTCACTCATTCCCCTCTGCCAGGGGGCAGGGCGAACCGCTCAGTGGCCGTATCAATCCACCTCCCGGCGCGACCTTCTGTGGTCTGTTGATGGATGATCCGGCCCGCAAGGTGTTGCTGGTAACTGACGGCGGCTACGGCTTTGTTACTTCCCTGAACGAGATGATCAGCAAGAACCGCAACGGCAAGGCCGTGGTTTCGGTTCCGAAGGGGGCCAGGATCATGCCGCCGGTGCTGGTGCCCGATTCCGAAAAACCGCTGTATCTGGGCGCTGTTTCCAATGAGGGCCGGATGCTGGTATTCCCGCTGAGCGAATTGCCGGAGCTGGCCAAGGGCAAGGGTAACAAGATCATCAGTATTCCCTCTGCAAGGGTTCAGAACCGGGAAGAGTACGTGGTTGCCGTTGCGGTGTTTGCCGAGGATGACCAACTGGAAATCCGCGCCGGAAAGCGCAAGATGGGGTTGCAGTTCGGTGATCTGGAACATTATCTGGGCGAGCGCGGCCGCCGTGGACACAAGCTGCCCCGCGGCCTCCAGCGGGTGGACACGATTGATGTGATCCAGTCACCCAGCAATGCCGCCGAAGCCGCCAATACAGAGGAGCAGCCTGACAGTGAGTGAGCTGGTTCTGATTAACGTATCCGGGCGCGACAAGCCCGGCCTGACGTCGGAGATTACCGGCATCATGGGACAGTACGATGTGCGGATTCTGGACATCGGCCAGGCGGTGATTCATGACCATCTGACCTGGGGAATCCTGATCGAGATTCCGGACGAATCCAAATCCTCTCCGGTTATCCGTGACCTGCTGTTCCGGCTGCATGCCCTGGATCTGCAGGTGCGCTTCGCACCTATTACCATCGAGGAGTACCAGCGGTGGGCCGAGGGTCGTAACCGTGCCTGTTACATCGTCACCTTGCTGTCGCGGGATATAAAAGCCGAGCAGATCGCGCGAGTGTCGGCCATTACCGCCCGCCACGGATTGAATATCGACAACATCAGCCGGTTGTCGGCCCGTCCGTCACTGAACCCCTCAGAGAACCGCATCGCCTGTGTCGAGTTCTCGGTTCGCGGTACACCCTCGGACCTGGACCAGCTGCGCGCCGATTTTCTGCACATTGCAGGCGAAATGAATGTGGACATCGCCTTCCAGGAAGATTCCATCTTTCGCCGTAATCGCCGGCTGGTGGTGTTTGACATGGACTCCACGCTGATCGACGCTGAAGTAATCGACGAGTTGGCGCTGGAAGCCGGCGTAGGCGGGCGGGTGGCAGAGATTACCGAGCGCGCCATGCTGGGGGAGCTGGATTTCAGCCAGAGCTTTGAGGAGCGCCTGGGACTGCTCAAGGGTCTGGACGAGTCAGTGCTCGAAGGTATTGCCGCCAGGCTGCGACTGACCGAGGGCGCCGAGCACCTGATTTTCAGCCTGAAGTCTCTCGGGTACCGGACGGCGATTCTCTCCGGGGGCTTTACCTACTTCGCCCGTCACCTCCAGCAGAAGCTGGGGATTGATTACGTTTATGCCAATGAGCTGGAGATCAAGAACGGCAAGGTGACCGGCCGGGTAGCGGGACAGATTGTCGATGGCAAGCGCAAGGCCGAACTGCTTCAGGAAATAGCCGAACGCGAGCATATCTCGCGGGAGCAGGTGATTGCGGTGGGCGACGGGGCCAACGACCTGCCCATGCTCAGCCAGGCCGGGCTGGGTGTTGCCTTCCGGGCAAAACCCCTGGTCAAGGAGTCCGCCCGGCATTCGATCTCGACCCTGGGGCTGGACGCCATTCTCTATCTGATCGGGTTCCGCGAGAGCGACAGTCTTCAGATAGGGAAGTAATCACCGGGGCGGGACACTAGTGGTCACCGAAGTCGTAGTTCATTTCCGGAACCGGCGCCTGCAGGTAATAGCCCTGGATATAATTCACCCCTGCCTGCCACAGGGTTGCCAGCACGCCTGCGTTTTCCACCAGCGGTACGATAGTCAGCTTGCCGGCACTTTGCAGGCTCTTGATCATTTCCTTGATCTCTTCCTTGGCTTCATCTTTTTTCTGAAGTTCTTCGGTAAACGAACCGTCGATCTTCACGTAATCCACGTCGATATGCTTCAGGGTGTTGAACGGGTTCAGCGCGCAACCAAACTGGGAGATGGAAACCTTGCAGTGCAATTCACGAACAGTCCTGGCAAAGTCCTTGGCCTGTTTCATGTAATTGTTGGCGTCCCCTTCGCGAATCTGGAAAATCAGTGAGTCTCCCGGCAGGCGAGCTGCTTTCAGCGCTACGCTCAACCAGGGAGTAAAGGTCTTGTCTTCGAGAGTTTCCGCCGTTATGTTCAGGAACAGACGGGTGTCATGCCCCCGTGAGCGGTGGCTGGACAACTGTTTTATCGTCTGCAGGATCACCCAGCGGTCAATCTTGATGGCCATTTCCGAGGGACCGATCGGCGGCAGGAAGTCGTAGGGAGATACCTCCTCGTCGTCCCTGTTCAACATTCTGACAAAGGCTTCGTAGTGTTCTTCGCCTTCGCCTCTGAGGTTGATAATGGGCTGGAACAGAAGCCGGAACCGGTTGTCGTCCAGCGCTTTCTGTATGGCATCGATGGAATTGCTTTCATCCAGTGATTCATAGTCCGCAGGGTTATAGACCAGCACACCATTACCCCGCTCATGACCCGCTTTTTTCTTGAGCTCGGAGGACGCGGTATGAGCACGCCCCATGAGGTCGGGCGCCTTGGGCGCATTTTCGGTAATGGCTGCGACCCCGATGCTCAGGGTCAGCTGGACCGTACGACCGTTGATGTCGAACAGATGGTCTTCCACCTTCCTGCAGATGGTTTCGCAAAGCTCGGCCATGGTTTTCTCTTCGCAGGGCTGACAAAGCAGGCAGAACGCATCGTCGCTCAGGCGCGCAAGAATCATGTTTTCCGGTGTCTGCTCCTTGAGCAGGGTCGCCAGGTCTCCCAGCATCAGATCCGATCCTGCAATGCCAACCTGGCTTTTCAGGCTCATAAAGTTATCAAGCGCGATGTAGGCCAGGGCACCGGCCTGGTTGTCCTTGCCGGCTGTTGCTATGGCCTGGCCAAGCGCATCCATCAGGTATTGGCGGTTGAACAGGCCGGTCAGCAGATCCTGGCTGCTGATCTGGCGAATCTTCTCCTCCAGCTCGGCGTCGCTGTGTTCGGGCTGAATGACAATCTGGGTGCAGACCTCACCGTCGTAGGTGGCTGCTGACACCGACATGGTCACGTTGAGTTCCTGGTCGTCACTGCGGCGGGCTACGCAATTCATGGCCATTCCGTCTTCGCCACTCTCGGCAAAGGACTTCATGAACTCCTTGTACTTTTCCTGGCTCTCCGGAGTCAGTGTGTCGAGCACCGGTATGCAGATCAGGTCGTCGATATCGTCGTAGCCGAGGAAGTCCATGTAGGACTGGTTGGCATAAATGTGCATGCCATCATTGATGTAGGCAATGGCGTCCTTGGAGCTCTCCAGCAATAACTGGCAGCGCTGTTCAGCTTCACGCAGATGCGATTCGAGGGTTCTGCGTCGCCGACGATCGTCAAGTGCACCCAGTTCCCGGTTAACCACCAGTACCAGCTGATCAGTATTCTCAAAGGGCACCGCATCGTGGGCGCCGGCCTTCATGACTGCGACGGTGCGTTCACGGCTGAATTCGTTGGTCAGCAGTATCGACGGAATATCCTTGTCCATGCGCCGAATCATCGCCAGGGCGCCATCAGGACCAAATTCCTGATCCACGTCGTCCCGAGCCAGTAACAGGTCCCAGTTGCCTGTTTTCAGGGTTTCCTCGAGATCTTCCTCAGACGTGATGCGATGTGCGCGTGTAGCCTTGCCCGAGTTCCGGAGCAGGCTGACGAAGGTTTCGGCGTCGTTTTGTGAAGGATCGAGGATCAGCAGGTGTACGGTTGCGTTCTTTTTCTGCATTCTTCAGATGTCTCGTGATACGCGTTGGCTGTGCCAGTTCTTTTGCACGTAAAGAACCGGTTTTTCACTAACGCTGAATGATGCAGGGGTTACCATTTAATAACAACCCTTGGCGCCCGCCCCTGGTGTTTGTGGTTGTCTGAAATCATTTTCTAGAGGGATGGCCAAAGCGAATCAAATTCATCCTCGCTGGTCGCTGCTGCAGGCGCCGGCCTGTTCAGTTTGGTCGTGCCACTACCCTGGAGCTTGAGTTCAAACTGGCTAATGCTTCCGGTTGCGGAGATCTTGCGGGACAGTGTGCCCTGATCCTCGCGGCCATCGTGGAGCAGCGATATCCGGCTTCCGGACTGAAACGGCAGCCGTGGCGTAATAAGGGTTGCCGCCTGGTTAACCACGCTGATCTCTGGCAATAACAGGCCCCGCAGGTACTCGCTGCTATTGCCCACTTTCTGGATCAGCCGGACGCCGCAGGGTGCCGCACTGGGAGCGAGCAATTCGATACCGGCCTGGGTGCCCTGGTTGCGGACCTGGCGGATCCAGCGAACCACGGCAATGCTCCAGGGGTGTCTGGACTGCTCACGAACTCCGAGTATTTCCCCCGCCTGGAGCGAGGCTGGTACGCCGGCTTCCCAGGCGACACAGTAACCGCCGGGACTGGTGTTGATCAGCAGGGCCTGATGGGACTGGGGACGCCTGCGGTCACGTTCACCGTCGGGTGCGGCACCTGTACTGTTGCGAAAGTCGATGGGGATGTCCGCCGACGACGGCGGACTGTCGTCCTGGCCGGTATCATAGGCTTCGGCCCATACATCCTCCCTGCGCCGTGACGGGTTCGGGAACAGGGCCTGCTGATCCTGTTTGCCACTGTCATTGCCAGTGATGAACTCGTTGAATGTCCGGGCTCCGGCAACAAAAAAGTGGGTAGCGGTCAGCCCCACGCATACCTCGAGAGTTCCCTGGCTGGCGATGCGGTTGAAATTGCGCTTCGCCAGAATTCCCAGCGCCTGGCTGAGGTGGGTCAGCAGGTCGTCGCTGATTCGTGCGGGAAGCTCCAGGCTGGCTGCACTTTGGCCATTGTTCCGGTGGCGGGCATGCAGTGAGTCGGTAATCTGCTCTGCCAGCCTGCGGGTATCGAAGTTGTAACTGTCATTGCCCGGCTTCTGTTCAAGCAGGCTGCGGTAATGGGGCGCAGTGTCCTGTTCCATATTCACCACAAACAGGCTGTCGTTGTCGGTGTCGGGGCCGCAGGAAGCAAGATGGGTCCAGTTTTCGAACAGGTCGTAAACCAGTGCCAGTTCGGACTGCCGCAACTGGTTAGGTCGGGCACAGCCCAGCAGCAGAATCCGCTTGTAGCTGTCCTCTATCGTGCTGGCACGACGATGGCTCAGTGTCTTATCGTCGACGGAGATCCCGCTGAGCCTGTTGCGATGGGCAAACCGGAACAGGCGATGACACTCCAGCCAGCACTGTGCAGGGCTGGGGCAATACAACTGGTGGGACCGCACGATGGTGGCTGCCAACTCCGAGATGGCGCGGTGAATTGCCGTGGCCACCGCTTTCCGGTGCCTGTCCAGCCCGCCATTATCCAGAAATTCCAGCACGCAGAGTTTGTAGCCACTGGCCGCATGAAGCTGCAGAGCCTGGGACAGATTTGCAATTTTGCGTTTTTTTTCCGGCAGTGCAACGGCCATGCCCAGATAGTGCCTGGACAGCTCGGTGCAGACAAAGTGTATTTTCGGACGAATCAGTTCCAGTAGCTGCAGGCGTTGCTGCGGGGCAATAAACAGGTGGTTCAGTTCAATAATGGCATGATAGAGCTGCCTTGAAGCCTCGCCAATATTCGCCATGGGCAGTTGCCTGATCCAGTCCCTGAAGGCTTTTGGTGAAGTCTGGCAGAATGAGAGAGTTGCCGTCTTCTGTTCAGGAACGCGGAGATCAGGTTTCAGAATCATGCCTTCCATGAGTTCACGCCAATTGGATGGGCCACGGTTGGTACTCTAAAATAGCAAACACACAACAGAAAGCGAGAAAAGCACGAGTTGACAATGTTTGACAAGTGGTTATGGCCCGCTTCTGCCAAATGCATCACGCAAACAGGTCCAGAGGCGTCTTTCCCGGCCGGTCAGGCACTTCCCGGACGAGCCTGGGTACCAGGAATCCCGGAAGTTTGCCGATCAGTTGCCGAACCAGCTCCCTGGCCCTGTCGTCGGTGACATTGAAATGGTGGGCGCCTTCCACCGGGTCGAATGCGTGGAGATAGTAGGGCAGGACACCACACTCGAACAGCCGTTCGCTCAGGTCAGCCAATACATCTGCCGTATCATTAACCCCTTCGAGGATGACACTCTGGTTCAGCAGGGTAACGCCGGCAGCCTTCAGGCGCTCAAGGGCATGACGGGTGTCGGAGTCGAGTTCCGCCGGATGGTTGCAGTGGATGACCATCACCATCTGTAGCCGGCTCCCCGAGATCCATGCCAGCAGCGAGTCGCATACACGCTGGGGGATCACCACCGGCAGGCGCGTGTGGATCCTCAGGCGGCCGATATGGGGAATGTCCGCCAGTGTTCCGGCCCAGGATGAAAGTAGCCGGTCACTGGCTACAAGCGGGTCGCCCCCGCTGAAAATGACCTCGTTGATGCGCGTATCGTTGGCCAGGGTGGCCTGTACTTCCGCCCGGTCCCGGGGTGAAAGCCGGTTTTCATCATAAGGGAAGTGGCGGCGGAAACAGTAACGGCAATTAATGGCGCAATGCCCGGTGACCATCAGCAGGGCCCGGCTGCGGTATTTGCGGATAAGTCCTGTTGTCTGTATCGAGTCGCTCTCCTGCAATGGATCACGAACAAATCCCGGTTGCGTTGCTGTCTCTGCAGTAAGCGGCAAAACCTGCCTTAATAGCGGATCTGCCGCATCACCGGGAACCATGCGTTGCAAATAGGGCTCCGGTACCCGTATCGGGAACAGCCGGTGACCTTCACGGGCACCGGAAAGCCAGGTCGCGGGGTCGAGCTTCAGCCGTTTGAGCAGATCCTCGGGGCTGGTAACAGAGGCTGAGAGCAGCTGTTGCCAGCTGCGCGCGTCATCATCGATTGGGCGGGCTTCTATACGGGTGGCGGTTCGCTGTATCATAGCGACCTTCGAATTTTTATACGCATCTTGTCAGGTGATAATTTCATGGCTTCATATTCTACCAATGAATTCCGCGGCGGTCTTAAGGTTTTGCTGGACGGCGATCCCTGTATCATTCTCGAGAACGAATTCGTAAAGCCCGGCAAAGGCCAGGCCTTCAACCGGGTCAAGCTGCGCAACCTGATGACCAATCGCCAGTGGGAGCGCACCTTCAAGTCCGGTGAAAGCCTGGAAGCCGCCGACGTCGTTGATCTGGAGATGGAATATCTCTATACCGATGGCGAGTTCTGGCACTTCATGAAAACAGACGGCTCATTCGAGCAGTACCCGGCGGATGCAAAGGCTGTCAGTGATGCTCTCAAGTGGTTGAAGGAGCAGGACGTCTACACTGTTACATTGTACAACGGTGCGCCGCTGACGGTAACGCCGCCGAATTTCGTTGAGCTGGAAGTGGTGGATACCGACCCTGGCATGAAAGGCGATACTGCCCAGGGCGGCACCAAGCCGGCAACGCTTTCAACCGGCGCTGTTGTCAACGTACCACTGTTCATCACCATTGGTGAGGTCCTCAAGGTAGATACCCGCTCCGGCGAATACGTCAGCCGTGTCAAAAGCAGCTGATCGGTTTCCCGGGTGACTGCAATACCTTGCTGGCAGCCGTCTGCAACCCTCGCTGCGCTTGAGGGCCGTGCGCGCCAGTTGGCCTGGGTGCGTGGCTTTTTTGCACGGCGCGGCGTGATGGAGGTCGAGACGCCGGTACTGGGCCGGTACGGTGTCACCGATAGCAACATCGACAGTATACCGGCCAGTCCTGCCCCCGTGGCAGCCGGCTTCGCAGAAGCCTGGCTCCAGACCTCCCCCGAGTACCACATGAAGCGTCTGCTGGCGGCCGGCGCCGGGCCCATCTATCAGGTAGCGCGGGTGTTTCGGGATGGTGAGTCGGGCCGGCGGCACAACCCCGAGTTTTCCCTGCTCGAATGGTATCGCCCCGGGTTTACTGACACCGACCTGATGGCGGAAGTGTCCGAGCTGGTGTGCGGCTGGCTGGGCTGCGAAGCGCCACGCATGATGCGCTATCGCGATGTCTTTCTCCGGTTTGCGGGCGTTGATCCGTTCCTGGCCACTGACAGCGAACTGGCGGCCCGTTGTGAACAGTGGCTGGCGCCGGGCCAGGTGCAGGCATTCAGCCGCGACGATTGTCTGGATCTGTTGATGGGTTGCCAGGTAGAGCCGGCACTGGCTTCGGCCGGCCCGGTGTTCGTCACCGGTTACCCGGAGTCCCAGGCGGCACTGGCGCGTGTTTCTGAGCAGGATGGATTGCGTCAGGCCCACCGTTTCGAACTCTATGTGCAGGGGGTGGAGCTGTGTAATGGCTACTGGGAGCTCACCGACTGGGAAGAGCAGCAGCAACGGTTTGCGGCAGACAACCAGGCACGTGCCTCTGCCGGCAAGCCGGAAATGCCCGTTGATAAGGCATTTCTGGCGGCACTGCAGGCAGGAGTTCCGGATTGTGCCGGGGTGGCTCTGGGCCTTGACCGTTTGCTGATGCTGAAGCTGGGGCTGGACGATCTTGCCGGAGTTATTGCGTTTCCTGCTGACCGGGCGTGATTTCTCCGAATACTTTCCCCATGCGCACCCTTCCGCCAGCGGTCTGGTCACTGTTCCAGGTAACCGTGCCTTTTGGCATGATCATGATAACCGTTGACCCCAGGCGGAATCGTCCCATTTCCTCGCCCTTGTCAAAGTGTATCGGTGTTTTGAGGCTGTCGTAGTGCGTCACATCTACCTGGCGTTTGTCGCCTGGTGCCACAACACCGGCCCAGATGGTTTCCACGCTGCCGACGATCATGGCGCCCACAAGCACGAAGGCCATCGGGCCTGCCTCAGTGTCAAAAATACAGACTACCCGCTCGTTTCGTGCAAACAGCTCATCCACATTTGCCGCGGTTGTCGGGTTGACGGAAAACAGCTTGCCGGGGATGTAGACCATCTCTCGCAGTGTGCCCGCCAGAGGCATATGAATGCGATGGTAATCCCGGGGCGCCAGGTAGACGGTGGCAAACTCGCCACCTGCGAAGGGTCTGACCCGCTCCTGGTCACCACCAAGCAGTGCATTAAGGCTGAAAGACCGGCCCTTGGCCTGAAACACCCGGTCGTCACTTATGCTGCCCAGCTGGCTGATGACGCCATCCACCGGGCTGACCATCGACGACTCACCGGTGTCCACCGGTCGCAGGCCCGGCTTCAGGGCTCTGGTGAAGAAGGCATTGAAACTGGGGTAGGCGGCAGGATCTGATTCAAGCGCCTCGCTCATGTCTACGCCGTAGCGGCCGATAAACCAGTTAACAACACGGTTTTTGAGCGCCGGAACGCTTTCGTTATCGGCCAGGCGGCCAGCCAGGCGGGAAATCGCCAGCTGTGGTAGCAGGAACTGGCTTGTTACAAATAACTTGTCGTACATCAGTGGATCCTTGGCGCTCAAAAGCAAAAGTTTACCAAACCGCGCGGTGTGTATAGAAATTGTTTCACACCTTCGCGGTTACGTCCGGTGCTTGCTATTATCTGCGATCGGTGGAATAGCCTCCCGGCTCCAGTCGTGGTTTTCCGACACCAACCATAGAAGGTAAGTTTTCTTTCCATGCTACTTATAATTGGCGCAGTTATTGTAGTTGCAAGCGTCCTGGGGGGCTACGTCCTTCATGGCGGTAATCTCATGGTGTTGTGGCAGCCTACTGAAATCCTGATTATTGGCGGTGCGGCAGTCGGATCTTTCATCATTGCCAATCCCCTGCACACGGTGAAGGAAGTCGGCAGAGGCATTCTCAACCAGTTGACCGGGTCGCCCTATAACAAATCTTTCTACATGGATCTGCTCAGCCTGATGTATGAGGTTTTCGATAAATCCCGCAAGCAGGGTGTCATGGCGATCGAGGAAGACATCGACAATCCGCAGGAAAGCCCGATTTTCACCCGCTATCCGGCGATCATGAAGTCCAGGTATCTGCTGGCGTTTATTACCGATTACCTGCGGATCATCAGTTCCGGCAACATGGCCACCCATGAGCTGGAAGGCATGATGGAAAATGAAATCGAAAGCCGCCAGCATGAACTTGAAGAACCTGCCCACGCGGTCAACAAGATAGCGGATGCGCTACCGGGCCTGGGTATTGTTGCGGCCGTACTCGGTATCGTTATCACCATGAACTTCCTCAGCGAGGGGCCCGAAAAAATCGGCCTCAGCGTGGCGGCTGCACTGGTGGGTACTTTCCTGGGTATCTGGATGGGTTACGGCTTTGTCGGCCCCACATCGATTGCCATGGAGCACTCGGCCCGGTACGAACTCAAGGCCTATGAATGTGTGAAATCCGCGATTGTTGCGACCGTCTCCGGCCAGGCTCCGCAAATGGCGATCGAGTTCGGCCGCAAGGCGTTGCCGTCAGACAAGCGGCCGGCATTCCAGGAACTGAACGACCACGTGCGTTCAAAATAATCTGAACAAGTGCCGTCTGGAGCAGCTTCTTGGAAGAACAGCCAATCATCATAAAGCGCAAAAAGAAAGTCGTTGCAGGACACCACGGGGGGTCCTGGAAGGTAGCTTTTGCCGATTTTGCCACTGCCATGATGGCTTTTTTCCTCGTGCTCTGGCTGACGGCCACGGCATCCCCCGAGCAGAAGCGTGCAGTTGAAGGTTATTTCAAGGACCCGGTCGGGTTTACCGAGGGCGGTTCCCCGAACCCGGTGGATCTCGAGGGCAGTGCGTCGGTCATCAACGAGAGCAGCGAGGATATCGAGCGTAGCGACATCCAGATTGAGGACCAGATAGTTGAGGAAATGGCCCAGACTCTGGAGCAGCAACAGATGGAAGAGCTGTTTCAGGATCTGAAAGATCGCATCGAGCAGAATGAAACCCTGCAGGAGTTCAAGGACCAGCTGCTGATCGATATTACCAGTGAGGGCCTGCGCATCCAGATTGTCGACCGCTCACAGCGCCCGATGTTTGACAGCGGCCGTGCCGAGCTCAAGTACTATTCCCAGGACATCCTGTTCGAGCTGGCCAAAACCCTGAGTACCGTCAACAACAAGCTGAGCATTACCGGCCACACCGATTCCACCCCCTTTAGCGGTCGGCCCGGCTATACCAACTGGGAGCTGTCGGCCGATCGCGCCAATACTGCCCGCAGAGCGCTGGTGGCCGGCGGCGTTCCGCAACAGCAGATTGGACGGGTTGTGGGCCTGAGCGATTCCGTGCTGTTTGATCAGGACGACCCTCAGGCTCCGGTCAACCGACGCATTTCCATCATCGTGATGAACAAGAAAACGGCGCAAGGTATCCAGAGCAACGCCGGCAGATCGAATGAACCCCTGATCGACCTCACCGCGCCCTCCGAGGAGCAGCAACAGGAGGCGATGGATCGGCTGGAGCAAGGTAACTGGTCGGAAGAGAAGGAGGAGCCGCAGCCCGGTGAGCTGAACTGGTAGGCTGGTTAATCAGCCTTCAGCCCCCGGGACTGCTGCTCCGCCATGTCCTGCAGAATCCGCTTGAAACTTTTCATACGCTCCACGCTGATCCGCCCGTCCTCGGCAGCCTGTGCAATAGCGCAGCCGGGGTCGCCCATATGGCTGCAGTTGCGAAACCGGCAATGACCGATCAGGTCGCGGATTTCCCGGAAGCCATACTCGATCTCCTGCGGTGTCATGTGCCACAGGCCGAATTCCCGGATGCCGGGGGAGTCGATCAGATCGCCGCCGCAGTCGAGGTGAAAGAGCCTTGCCGTGGTGGTGGTGTGAATGCCCTTGCCGGTGCTTTCCGAAAGTGCACCCACGCGGATCGACTCGTCAGGAAGCAGGGTCTGGATAATGGACGACTTGCCAACCCCGGACTGGCCCACAAACACGCTGGTCTGGTCTTTCACCAGATCTTCCACCCGAACCGCCTGCTCGCCTGCCAGTGTCTTCGCTGACGTGCGCTCTGTCCGATAACCCAGTTTTTCGTATCGTGCCAGCAGACTGTCGATGGCTTCCCGGTTCTGGTCAGTGATCAGATCGATCTTGTTAAGCAGGATAATTACCGGAATATCCGTGCTTTCTGCCGCCACCAGGTAACGATCAATCAGGTTGTCGTGGGGCTCCGGTTCCGGGGCAATCACCAGAATGATATGGTCGATGTTGGCGGCAACCGGTTTGAGCGCGCCGAAGTTGTCGGGCCGCTGCAGCAGGGTGTTGCGGTCGCAGCGGGCCACGATCACCCCGGTGCCGTCGCTCCCCGGCCGCCAGATCACCTTGTCGCCGGTAACGAGGCTGTCGATATTGGCCCTGACAAAACAGCGCAACACCCTGTCGGTGTCTTCCCCCTCCAGGACTTCCACGTCCAGCTGCTGCCCGTAGTGGGCAATAACCAGGCCCTGCTGTTCCGGCCCCAGGTCGCCGGCATCCAGCTTCTCACCAATGGATTCTTCTTTCTTTGCCGCCCGGGCAGCCCGTTCCTGCTGGACTTTCCTGATGCGCCATTGCTGCTGCTTGTTGAGTCGACGTTTAGCCATATCTTGGGTCGGTTATTTCCTGATGGAGAATGGTGATTGCTGTAACATCATACGTGATTCATCCACAATAGGCAGACTATGTGCAGCAACGGCCGGGCAGGGCTTCCCGGGAGACGCTACGAGCACATCCCTGTGCACTTGACTGAAGCCATCCATGGCTTCAGACACTCCCGGGAAGCCCTGCCCGGCCGTTGCCCGAATCATGAGTTAACCGCTGGAGAACACTGAATGCCAGAAGCCAACTATCTTGTCTGGATCGATCTGGAAATGACCGGTTTGGATCCGGAAAAAGAACGGATCATTGAGATAGCGACAATTGTTACCGACTCGGATCTGAATACGATCGAAGAGGGTCCGGTTATCGCTGTACACCAATCAGACAAATTGCTCAGCGAGATGGACGAGTGGTGCACCCGCACCCATGGCGAGAGTGGACTCACCAGGCGGGTGCAGGACAGCAAACTCAGTGAGATTGATGCTGAGCAGAAAACCCTGGAATTCCTGCAGCGTTATCTCGAACCCGGCCAGTCACCGCTGTGTGGCAACAGCATCGGCCAGGACCGGCGTTTCCTGGTGAAGTACATGCCCGAACTGGAGGCCTTCTTTCATTACCGTAATCTGGATGTGAGCACCATCAAGGAGCTGGCCCGTCGTTGGCGGCCTGATGTGCTGGAGGGGGTAAAGAAAAAAGGCAGTCACCTGGCTCTGGACGATATTCGCGACTCCATCGACGAGCTGCGCCATTACCGCGAACACTTCTTCAAGTTATAGACCGTGTCGACCGAGGGCCCAGTGAACGTGCTCCCGAACCAGATCCGATGGGTGGTCGGCGCGTTTTCTGAGGGCCTCGATCACCGGAATGGTTGAAGGAGCATTACCCAGCCCCACGGCCAGGTTGCGCAGCCAGCCTTCATACCCGGTACGGCGGATGGCGGAGCCTTCGGTTCGTTTGAGGAATTCTTCTTCCGTCCACAGGAACAGGGTGGCCAACTCGCTGTTGTCGAGGCCGTGGCGGGGCTGGAAGTCTTTCTCGGCTGAGGGTTTGCTGAACTTGTTCCAGGGGCAGACCAACTGGCAGTCGTCGCAACCGAAGACCCGGTTGCCCATCCTCGAGCGCAGCTCCTCCGGGATACTGCCTTTCAGCTCGATGGTGAGATAGCTGATGCATTTGCGCGCATCCAGCTTATGGGGCCCTTCGAAGGCGTCTGTGGGGCAGATCTCCAGGCAGGCGGCGCAGGTGCCGCAATGTTCTTTTTCGAAGGGCTGATCGAGCGCTAACGGAGCGCTGGTGAAGATCTCTCCGAGGAAGAAAAAAGAGCCGGCTTTGGGATGAATCAGCATGTTGTTCTTGCCAATCCACCCCAGGCCCGCGCGCTGGGCCAGGGCGCGCTCAAGGACGGGAGCGCTGTCCACGAATGCCCGGTAATCGTATCCGGACACGGCTTCGTCTATCCATTTCGCCAGGGTTGCCAGGCGCTTGCGCATCAGCTTGTGGTAATCACGTCCGGTGGCATAGCGGGTAATGTAGGCCTTCTCCCGGTTAGTGAGTACCTGCCCCGGATTGTCGGGTGCCGGCAGGTAGTCCAGCCGTACGGAAATGACCCGCCGGGTACCTGCTACCAGCGAGGTGGGGGTGTAGCGTTTGTCGCCATGGTCTGCCATGTAGGACATTTCGCCGTGTAGCCCTTCGCGCAGCCAGTTTTTCAGTCGCTCCCCATGAATGCCGGTGTCGGGGAGGGTGATCCCGGCATCGTTAAAGCCCAGATCACGTGCCCAGGTGCGTATCTGTTGCGGCAGATCGTTCAGTTTTTGATCAGTTGGATCTGTCATTGAATGCCAGTAACGAAGTTTAATTTGATTAAGTTATGACCTTTTGCAGTGTTTTGCTACTCTTTACAGGTATCTGGCCCTTTTTCTTAATCCGAATTCTGTAACGGGAGCGGTGTTTTATGCCCCTGTCTGGAGATCACAGTTTACCAGAAGACCTCTACTCCGCCGATGCGGTGCGAGAGATTGATCACTATGTGATTGATCAGCAAGGTGTTGACGGGTTCGAGCTGATGCAGGCTGCTGCCGCCAGTGCCTTCCGGCGGCTGGTGCGATACTGGCCCGAGGCGGGCCGGATTCTGGTTTTGTGCGGTGCCGGCAATAATGGCGGCGACGGCTACCTGGTCGCTGCCAACGCTGTCCGTCATGGCCTGGACGTAGACTGCCTTGCCGTAGCGCCCACTGAAAAACTGTCCGGCGACGCCCGCAAGGCATGGGAAAAAGCAGTCGAGGACGGGGTCCGCGTGAGAGAATTGGCGGACGTCGATGAAAGCGAAGTCAGCGAGCATTTTACCAGTGCCGGACTGATTGTTGACGCCATGCTCGGAACCGGCGTGACCGGTGCGCCACGTGAGCCCTTTGCCACCATGATCCACGGCTGCAACGAAGCGGACGCGCCGGTACTGGCAATCGACCTGCCCTCGGGGCTGAATGCCACCACTGGGACCGTCGCCGGGGAAACGGTCAGGGCGGCGGCAACGGTGACCTTCATCGGCCTCAAGGCCGGCCTGTTTACCGGTCAGGGCCCGGAATGCGCCGGGGAGGTTGCGTTTGAGTCTCTGGATACCGATGACTGGGCTCGCGAAAGCGGTCAGCGACCGCTGGCCCGGCGGGTGGACTGGGCCGGCATCCATAAGGCGATACCCCGGCGCCCGAGAGCTGCCCACAAGGGTCGTTTCGGGCATGTATTGATTGTTGCTGGTGATCGTGGCTATGGCGGTGCCGGGCTGATGACAGCGGAGGCTGCGTCCAGAGCCGGCGCCGGCATGGTCACCCTGGCAACACGGCCGGAATACGTTGCGCCTGCACTTGCCCGTTGCCCATCGGTAATCGTTCAGGGGCTGATTCACGGTTCGGAATTGCCACCACTGATCAGTGCCGCTGACGTTATTGTCTGTGGCCCCGGCATTGGACAGGGCGCCTGGGGGCAGCAGATGCTGCAGCAGGTGGTGGCCAGCGGCAAGCCAAGGGTACTCGATGCGGATGCCCTGAACCTGATGGCATCGCGTGTCGCACAGCCGGCAGAGAACCAGATCCTGACTCCGCACCCGGGAGAAGCGGCGCGGCTGCTGGAGTGCGGGGTAGAAGATATCGAGAACGACCGGATTCAGGCGGCCGAGGAAATTCGCAGGCTGTTCGGCGGTGTGATCCTGCTCAAGGGAGCAGGCACGGTCGTAGTCTCCGGAGCTGCAGTGCCGGACATTATCAACGGAAGTAACCCCGGCATGGCGACCGGCGGTATGGGGGATGTGTTGTCGGGAATACTCGGTAGCCTGTATGCCCAACTGGGAGAGGCGCATCTGTCAGCCTCGGCAGCCGCAGCCCTTCACCTGGCAGCGGCAAACCGGGCATCAGAGACCCTGGGTTATATGGGCCTGCTGCCAATAGACGTCATTGATGCCCTGCCACGGGTGTTGGTGGAGTCGGAACGGGGATCCATGGCCGGGAAAGGCGGAAAAGGGGCGGTTGAAGACTAATGGTTGTGACAGCAGACGATCTCGGGCTTTACCTGAAGGACGAGCAGGATACGGAAAAACTGGGTCAGATCCTGGCGGGAGTTGTCAGCGAGAGTGGTCAGGGTCTCGTTGTGTTCCTGGAAGGTGAGCTCGGTATGGGAAAGACGACCCTGAGTCGGGGCGTCATGCATGGCCTTGGTCACCAGGGCGCAGTCAAAAGCCCGACGTATACCATCGTTGAGCCCTATGAGCATCTGAATCCGCCGGCCTATCACTTTGATCTCTATCGGCTTGGTGACCCGGAGGAGCTGGAATACATGGGCATCCGGGATTATTTCCAGGGCCAGAACCTGTGCGTTGTAGAGTGGCCCGGCCGGGGCCTGGGTATTCTTCCCGAGCCGGATCTGCTGGTTCGTCTGGAAAAAAGCGGAGACGGACGCAGCGCCAGAGTATCAGCGCCAACCAGCCGTGGCTGCAGTTTGCTGGCCCGGATTGCCATGCAGTGGCCCACGGGCAGGGATATCAATCGTGTGTGATCAGTGCAGGTGTACAGGATGATGATTATAAAAACGTTCTCCAGATGGTTTATTGCCACGGGCCTGATGTTGCTGATGGTTCCGCTGGCCGCAATGGCGGGCGTCACGATAGACAGTGCCCGGATCTGGCCGGCGCCGGACCATACCCGCCTGGTGCTGGATATTGGTGGCAAGATTGACCACAAGGTATTTGCGCTCTCGGGTCCGTCGCGACTGGTGATTGACCTGGAAAATGCCAGTCTCAAAGCTGACCTTGAAAAGCTCGACCTGTCAGGCAGTCCGGTTCGCCGGATTCGCAGTGCTCCCCGCAACGGCAATGACCTGCGGGTGGTTCTGGATCTCAAGACGGATATCAAGCCCCGAAGTTTTCAGTTGGAGCCCAACCAGAAGTACGGTCACAGGCTGGTTGTAGACCTGATCGACGAGGGCGGCCTGAAAGCCCGGAAGCCATCCGAGCCGACTGTTTCCCAGAACAGCAACGGCAAGCGCGATATTATCGTGGTCGTCGACGCCGGCCACGGCGGTGAAGATCCCGGTGCCATCGGCCCACGTGGCACTCGCGAGAAAGACGTGGTGCTGAACATGGCCAAAACCCTGGCCAACCTGATAGAGGCCAGGCCGGGATATACCGCAAAGCTCACCCGCAACGGTGACTATTACATCGACTTGCGCAGTCGCACGCTGCTTGCCCGCAAGCACAACGCTGACCTGTTTGTCTCTGTCCATGCGGATGCGTTCCGTACGCCCCAGCCCAGTGGGGCATCGGTGTTTGCGCTGTCGCAACGGGGAGCCACCAGTGAAACAGCCCGCTGGCTCGCGAAAAGCGAAAACCGGTCCGACCTGATTGGTGGCGCCGGTGGTGTTTCGCTGGATGGTCGTAACGAGATGCTGGCGGGCGTTCTCCTGGATCTGTCCATGACGGCCAGTATCAATTCCAGTCTTGGTGTCGGCAGTTCCATCCTCGGCAGGCTTGGCAGTGTTGCCAAGCTACATAAGAAGGGCGTTGAACAAGCTGCCTTTGCCGTGCTGAAATCGCCGGATATCCCGTCCATCCTTGTTGAGGCCGGATTCATTTCGAACCCCAGGGAAGAGCAGAACCTGTCCAGTTCCTGGTACCGGGAGAAGCTCTCAAGGGCGGTGTTTGAAGGTATTGACGACTATTTCCAGAAAGCGCCGCCGCCGGGCACCTTGCTGGCGTGGCAGAAACAGAACAGGCGGGGTGACGGCAGTGTCAGCCAGTATCGCATTCGCAGGGGCGATACCCTCTCGGGCCTTGCGAAGGAGAATCAGATCAGCGTCAGTGAACTGATGCAGTATAACGACCTCAATGATGACCGTGTTATGGTAGGGCAAACCATTCGTATTCCCGCATCCTGAAACGAGGTATTCCGGTAGCATGCCCTCCATCCGATTACTGACTCCTCGCCTGGCAAACCAGATTGCTGCCGGCGAGGTTGTTGAGCGTCCGGCTTCGGTCGTCAAGGAACTGGTAGAAAACGCACTCGACGCCGGCGCCGGCCGGATTGACATCGAGATCGAACAGGGCGGCGTCAAACTCATCCGGATTCGGGATGACGGCAGTGGTATCGACGAGGCAGATCTCCCGCTGGCTCTCAGCCGGCACGCGACCAGTAAAATCGAGAACCTGGATGATCTGGAAGCGGTCGCGTCACTCGGTTTTCGCGGCGAGGCCCTGGCCAGTATCAGCTCCGTCTCCCGGCTGGCGCTGACCTCGCGCACGGAGAGCCAGGAAGCCGCCTCCCGGGTAGAGGTGGAAGGCCGTGACATGGATGCCAGCATCTCGCCGGCTGCCCACCCTGTAGGAACGACCGTGGAAGTACGGGACCTGTTTTTTAATACGCCGGCCCGGCGGAAGTTTCTCCGCACCGAGAAAACAGAATTCAATCACGTGGACGAATGCGTCCGGCGTCAGGCGCTGAGCCGTTTTGACACCGGCTTCACGCTCCGTCACAACCAGCGGGTGGTTCAGAGCCTGCGGCCGGCGGAAAACCCCCTGGACCGTGAGCGTCGGGTTGGCTCCCTGTGTGGCCAGCAGTTCATCGACAATGCGGTGGTGATCGATGCCGAGGCAACGGGGCTGAAGCTCTGGGGCTGGGTGGCGCTGCCAACCTTCTCCCGCAGTCAGGCAGACCTGCAGTATTTTTTCGTTAACGGAAGGGTTATCCGCGATCGACTGGTGGCCCATGCGGTGCGCCAGGCATACCGTGATGTGCTCTATAACAACCGTCATCCTGCCTTCGTCCTCTATCTGGAGGTGGATCCCGCCAATGTGGATGTGAACGTTCACCCCACCAAACACGAAGTGCGCTTCCGCGACGGTCGCCTCGTGCACGACTTCATTTTTCGCACCCTGCACAAGGCGCTGGCAGATGTGCGCCCCGAGGATCATTTGCGGGGTGCGGTGGCACAGTCCCAGGGTCGCGAAACCACCGGGATGTCTGACGGCTATGGCGCCCAGGTTGCCCTGTCCGACGTAAACCGTCAGCCGTCTCCTGAGCCATTTACCGCGTCACCCGGCCAGCAGCCCGCCGGGTTTTCCGGCAGTCAGCGGCCGCCGCAGCATGAATGGCAGGCTCGTGACCAGATGGCGTTCTACCAGTCCCTGAGCCAGGGTGGTGGCGTCGATGGCCAGTCAGCTGTGGCCGAAGCCGGTGAGATGGCAGTGGCATCTCCCACGCCGCCACAGGGCAGCGGCGACGAGCCGCCCCTGGGATATGCCATTGCACAGCTACACGGGATCTATATCCTTGCCCAGGGCCGCCAGGGCATGATTGTGGTTGATATGCACGCGGCGCACGAACGCATAACCTATGAGCGTATGAAGCGGGCGCTGGAAGCGCAGGATCTCAAGAGCCAGCCGCTTCTGGTGCCGGTATCCCTCGCGGTCAGCCAGAAAGAGGCGGCGTTGGCGGAAACCCATGGAGAGGAGCTTCTGCAGCTGGGATTGAGGGTCGACCGCATAGGTCCCGAAACCCTGGCGGTCAGACAGATGCCCGCCCTGCTGCGGGGAGCGGATACTGAGCAACTGGTAAGGGATGTGCTGTCAGACCTTATTGAAAATGGTGAAAGCGACCGTTTAGAGGCGGTAACCCATGAACTGCTCGGCACCATGGCCTGCCATGGCTCTGTCCGTGCAAACCGGCAGTTGACCATTCCCGAGATGAACACCCTGTTGCGTGACATGGAAGCGACAGAGCGAAGCGGCCAATGCAACCACGGCCGTCCGACCTGGACCGTGGTCACTTTATCGGAACTTGATAAATTGTTCCTGCGGGGGCGTTGACGCCGATATGTCGACAACCTCCGTTGATGGCGCCCGGCCTCCTGCCATATGTCTGATGGGGCCCACTGCCTCCGGCAAGACCGATCTGGCCATTGAGCTCTGTCGCAGGCTGCCCTGCGAGATCATCAGTGTTGATTCGGCGATGATCTACCGGGGTATGGATATTGGCACCGCGAAACCCTCACCCGCAGAGCTTGCCCAGGCCCCCCACCGGTTAATTGATATCTGTGATCCCGCAGAAACCTACTCGGCCGCAGACTTTCGCCGGGATGCCCGGCATCACATGGCCGAGATTACCGCGGCCGGGCGGATTCCGTTGCTGGTGGGTGGCACCATGATGTACTTCAAGGCCCTGCTCCAGGGGATGTCGGATCTGCCTCCGGCTGACCCTGTCATTCGGCAGGCCCTGGAACAGCAGGCCGAAGAGCACGGGTGGGGCGCCCTTCATCGTGAGCTGGAACGGCAGGACCCGGTGGCGGCGCAGCTGATTCACCGCAACAACCGGCAGCGACTGGTCCGGGCGCTTGAGGTAATTCGCCTGACCGGGCGCCCGATTTCGTCGATCTGGGAGGGTAATCCGCAGAGCGAGAACGCTGGCGGCGACAGGCTCAGGGCAGGCATTGAGGATTACACCTATTTGACACAATGGCAGGCAGACGAAACGCCGTCTCTTCCGTATACTGTAGTGCAGCTTGCAATGGCGCCCGCCGACAGGCAGGTGCTCCATGAAAGAATCAACCGGCGATTCCGGGCAATGCTGGCTGCCGGTTTTCTCGATGAGGTCAGGGCGCTGATGGCCAGAGGCGATCTGCATCCCGGGCTACCCTCCATGCGTTGTGTCGGGTATCGACAGGTCTGGGCCCATCTGGCAGGTGAGTATGATTACAACACCATGGTGGATAAGGGGACCGCGGCTACCCGGCAGCTTGCCAAGCGACAGCTCACCTGGTTGCGGAAATGGTCCGGCCTGCATTGGCTGGACAGTGAAGACAAACTTATGTCCGACACCGCCTTGAAAATTATTGAATGTCGCACCACATTTAAATCTTGAAAATGACGATCTGCCTTTACTTATAAACAGGAGAATACACATGTCAAAAGGGCACTCCCTACAAGACCCTTACCTCAATGCTTTACGCAAGGAACGCATTCCGGTTTCCATCTTTCTGGTCAATGGTATCAAGCTTCAGGGCCAGATTGAGTCTTTCGACCAGTTCGTGATTTTGCTGAAAAACACTGTCAGCCAGATGGTCTACAAGCACGCCATTTCCACTGTGGTGCCTGCGAGGAATGTTCGCATCCCGCCACAGGCGCCCGGCGGAGAAGAGTCTGAAGACTGATTTATCCGGTACTGCCGGCGTTTTTACCCGCGCTCCCGAAGAACCCGTCAGGGTTCCCAGGGCCGCGGGTATCTGTTTTGATGACAGGTACGACCTGACTGATTTGGAGCTATTACTACTTGTTTGAGCGTCCCGACGTTGGTGAACGGGCAATTCTCGTTCATATCGAGTTTTCCTCGCAAGAAGAATCCGAAGATCTGGATGAGTTCCGTGAACTCGTCTGGTCTGCCGGTGTCGAGCCGGTCGGTGTGATTGCCGGTTCCCGCAAGCAACCCAGCCCGAGACTGTTTGTCGGCGAGGGAAAGCTGGAAGAAATCCGTGATGCCGTGACCGCCAACGAAGCCGATGTGGTGCTTTTCAACCACGCGCTCAGTCCGAGTCAGGAGCGCAATATCGAGCGTGAGCTCAGTTGCCGGGTGCTTGATCGCACCGGCGTTATCCTCGATATTTTTGCCCAGCGGGCCCGTACTCACGAGGGCAAGCTTCAGGTAGAGCTGGCCCAGCTCGAGCATATGTCGACCCGCCTTGTTCGTGGCTGGACGCACCTCGAGCGTCAAAAGGGTGGTATCGGACTGCGCGGCCCGGGTGAAACCCAGCTGGAAACCGACCGCCGGTTGCTCAGGGAGCGAATCAAGTCCATCCACCGTCGGCTTGACAAGGTTCGCAAACAGCGTAACCAGGGGCGCCGGGCCCGTATGCGGGCGGATATTCCAACGGTCTCACTGGTGGGCTACACCAACGCGGGCAAGTCCACGCTGTTCAATCGAATTACGGCCTCCACCGTTTACGCAGCGGATCAATTGTTCGCAACGCTGGATCCAACGCTGAGAAGGCTGGAACTTCCGGATATCGGTCCGGTCGTAATGGCCGATACTGTCGGATTTATCCGTCACCTTCCCCATAAGCTGGTTGAAGCATTCCGGGCCACGCTGGAAGAAACCACGGAAGCCTCCCTTCTCCTTCACATCATCGATTGTCATGACAGTCGGCGGGAAGAGAACATGGAGCAGGTGGAAGAAGTACTGGCGGAGATCGGGGCAGACGAGATTCCCGTATTGCAGGTTTTCAACAAGATTGATCTGCTGGATAATTTCGAGCCGCGGATCGAGCGCAACGAAGATGGCGTGCCGGTCCGGGTGTGGCTCTCCGCAGTCACCGGTGAAGGCCTCCAGGGCCTGTTTGACGCCATTGTCGAACGGTTGGCGGAAGATGTTATCCATCAGTTCGTACTGTTGGGACCGGCAGATGGAAAATTGCGGGCGCTTCTGCATGAAACCGGAGCCGTGGTGTCCGAAAACCACCGCGACAGTGGCGATTCGGTGCTGGAGGTTCGCCTGCAGCATCGGGACTGGTTACAGCTTCTGAGTCGTGCTGGTGTGCAGGAAAGAGACGTAAGACTCGACGATCAACGTATATAGACAGGCTGTGCTATTGCCGGGGCGCTTATAAATCCCTAGTATTTGCAGCCATTCGACTCGTTTGGAACGGAGAAAATTATGGCCTGGAATGAACCGGGTGGAAACCGAAACGACAATGACCCCTGGGGAACCGGCGGCGGTCGTGGCGGCAAGGATCAGGGCCCACCAGATCTGGACGAGGCACTGAAAAAGGGCCTCGACAAGCTTAACAAGCTGCTTGGAGGCAAGGGCAAAAAGTCTGGTGGTGATGGTGGATCTTCCTCGGGTGGAGGACCCAGTGCCGGTAATATTGGAGCGATTCTTGCTCTGGCAGGGATCATTTTCGCCGGATACGTTATTTTTCAATCGTTCTATACGGTGAACGAACAGGAGCGGGCGGTGGTTCTTCGCTTTGGTGAGTACAGTCGTACCGAGCCCCCCGGTCTGCGTTTCAAGGTTCCGTTGATCGATAGTGTGAATCTGGTACGGGTGACCAGTGTGCGGAATACGGAATCCACCGGGCAGATGCTGACACAGGATGAGAATCTGGTGTCGGTGGACCTGCAGGTTCAGTATCGCGTTGGTGATGCCAGGGCCTACGTACTGAATGTCCGCGACTCGAACCAGGCACTGGCGTTCGCCACTGACAGTGCACTGCGCCACGAAGTTGGCAGTTCGACTCTGGACGATGTTCTGACTGAAGGGCGTGCCGAGCTGGCCGTTCGCGTCGAGCAGCGCCTTCAGACCTTCCTTGAGGAATATGGTACCGGGTTGTCGATCGTTCGGGTAAACGTCGAGAGCACCCAGCCGCCTGACGCGGTGCAGGATGCGTTCCGCGAAGTTCAGCGTGCCCGTGAAGACGAGCAGCAGCTCAAGGAAGAAGCAGAGACCTACCGCAATAAAGTGGTTCCTGAGGCCCGTGGCCGCGCCCAGCGCCTGACCGAGGAGGCTTCAGCGTACAAGCAGCAAGTGATTGATCGCGCCCGCGGTCAAACCTCGCGCTTCCTCGCGGTACTGGGTGTTTACGAGACAGCGCCTGAAGTGACCCGTGAGCGCATGTACATTCAGGCACTTGAGGGTGTGTTTTCGAGAACCAGCAAGGTGCTGGTGGATACGGAAAGCAGCGACAACATGATGTTTCTGCCCCTGGACAGGCTGACCAACCGAGCGGGCACAACGTCTGATAGCCAGAACAACTCCGGCTCCGGCAGCAGCAATGTCGATATCCAGACCCTGTCGGACCAGGTTGCGCAGGAGCTGCGTGGCAGGCAGGACAGTGGCGTTCGGAGGAGTAGATAATTATGGGAACCAAAAGCATTGCGGGCCTTGCAGGCGCCCTGATTGTCGTGCTGGTTGCGCTCTCAAGCGTATACATCATTCCGGAAACCCACCGGGGCGTCTTGCTTCGGTTCGGGGAACTGATCCAGACGGACATTGAGGCGGGCCTCCACTTCAAGGTGCCGGTGATTGACCAGGTGCGGGAATTCGATGTTCGATTGCTGACGACTGACTTACCGTCGCGTCAGTACCTGACCATTGAGAAGAAGCCACTGGACGTGGACTCGTACATCGCCTGGAAAATCCAGGATGTGGATCAGTTCTATCGTGCCACCGGTGGCGACGAATTCCGTGCGTCCGAGCTACTGCTGTCCCGGGTGGACAATGGCCTCCGTGATGAGTTCGGTGTGCGCACCATGGTTGAGGTGGTTTCCGGTCAGCGTGACCAGTTGATGACCACGCTGACGGAGCGGGTGAACGAAACGGCGCAGAAGGAGTTCGGCATCAGTGTGGTGGATATCCGCGTCAAGGCCATTGAGTTTCCGGGGCAGGTGAGCCAGAACGTCTACCGTCGCATGGCCACTGAGCGTGAAAAGCTGGCACAGGAGTTCCGCTCCCGAGGTCAGGAGCTCGCTGAGGGGATCCGCGCCGATGCGGATCGCCAGCGCACTGTCATCCTGTCGGAAGCTTTCGCCAGTGCCGAAGAGATGCGTGGTGAGGGGGATGCCGAAGCAGCAGAGATCTACGCTGATGCCTACGGCTCGAACAGCGAGTTCTACAGCTTCTATCGCAGTCTCGAAGCCTACGAGAAGACGTTCGCAAACGAAGACGATATCATGGTGATCGATACCGACAGTGACTTCCTCAGGTTCCTCAAGGACCCTCAGGGCGCTCGCTAATTATCGTCGCCAGACCTGCAAAACCGGAATACCGAGGTATTCCGGTTTTTTTGTGTCTGCCAACAGTGTAAAATTCTGCCGGTTTTGGTCCGGGTTTATATCTTTTTCCGGACATCGCCCTAAATCCTGTGCACTCCCGGGGCCTCAGTCTTTATCCCGGGGCAGAACGGACAACCGAATCTCATGACAGTATCTGATCGCTGGCTTCTGCCGGATGGCGTGGAAGATATCCTCCCACCACTGGCTGGACAGATTGAATCCCTGCGCCGGGATGTAATGGATACCTGCCAGCACTGGGGTTACCAGCTGGTTATCCCGCCGTTGATTGAATACCTGGAGTCGCTGTTTACCGGCACCGGGCATGATCTGGAACTCCAGACCTTCAAACTGACCGACCAGCTGACTGGCCGGATGATGGGGCTGCGGGCAGACATGACGCCCCAGGCCGCACGCATTGACGCCCATACCCTCCGCCAGGAGGGTATCACCCGGCTGTGTTATGCCGGCCACGTCCTGCATACGCGGCCGCGGCATATGCTGACAGGGCGCACGCCTATCCAGGCCGGTTGCGAGTTGTTTGGCAGTGCGTCCGAGTCGGCTGATATGGAAGTGATCAGCCTGATGCTGGAAACTCTGAGGGTGTCCGGTCTGCCGAAGATCCACCTGGATCTCGCCCATGTGGCTATTTATGAGAGCCTGGTGGGCGAAGCCGGCTTTGACCGGGATACCGGGGCGGCCATTTTCGATGCCATGGGCCGCAAATCGGTGCCGGAGCTGGATCAGTTGTTAGCTGATTGCCCGCCGGGGTCTGCCGGAGGCATGCTCAGGGAGCTGGCCAGGGTCAGTGGCGGAAAGGCGGCCCTGATGCAGGCGAAACGGATTCTTGAAGGCGCACCGGAACCGCTTCGCCAGGCGCTGGACCAGCTGGAACGGGTTGCAGAGATGCTGTCTGCCAGCTACCCGGAAGTCAGTTTCGGTTTCGACTTTTGCGAGCTTCGCGGCTACAACTACCACACCGGGCTGGTGTTCGCGGCCTATGTGCCGGGACACGGCGACGCGGTTGCCAAGGGTGGCCGGTATGACGCCATCGGTAGTGATTTTGGCCGTGCACGACCCGCGACAGGATTCAGTCTGGATATCCGCTCACTGGTTTCCCTTGGTCGGCGTCCCGGCCGGGCAGGGAAGTCAATCTGGGCGCCCGGGGCCAAAGACCCCGCGCTGGAGAGTGTTATTTCGGGCTTGCGAATGACTGAAACCGTTGTTCGGGCCCTGCCGGAAGACGAAGGCGTTGATCCGCGGTCACGCAATTGCGACCGGGTTCTGGTACTGCGTGACGGCCAGTGGGCCGTGGAGCAACTGGGCTGACAACCCCCCGGGACCGGGCCACTCATTTACAGGTAAATCTGCGCGGATTCCGTCGACTGGCGAAGCCGCATTGAGAGAGAGATATGGGTAAAAACGTTGTAGTGCTGGGCACCCAGTGGGGTGACGAAGGAAAAGGCAAGATTGTTGATCTGCTGACCGACAAGGTGTCTGCGGTAGTACGTTTCCAGGGTGGTCATAATGCCGGGCATACCCTGGTTATTGAAGGCAAGAAAACCGCCCTTCACCTGATTCCCTCTGGCATTCTGCGCAAGGATGTCCTGTGCCTGATAGGCAACGGTGTGGTGCTGTCCCCGGAAGCCCTGCTGAAGGAAGTCCGCGAGCTGGAAGCCAATGGTGTTGCCGTGCGCGACCGGCTCAAAGTGAGCCTGGCATGTCCTATCATTCTCAAGACCCATGTGCGCATCGACCAGGCCCGGGAGCGCGCCAAGGGTGTTGACAAGATTGGCACCACCGGCCGCGGTATCGGCCCGGCCTACGAAGACAAGGTTTCCCGCCGCGGGGTGCGCGTGGGCGATCTGTGCGATCCGGAGAGCTTTAAGGAAAAGCTCCGGGAAATCATGTCGTACCATAATTTCGTCCTGACCGAGTATTTCCGCGAAGAGCCTGAAGATATAGACCAGGCGTTTGCTGAACTGATGACCATGGGCGAAGAAATTCTGCCGATGTCGGCTGATGTCACGGATATCCTCCATGACCTGCGCAAGCGTGGCGAGCACATCCTGTTCGAGGGCGCTCAGGGATCGCTGCTGGATATTGACCTCGGTACCTATCCCTACGTTACCTCATCCAACACGACGGCAGGTGGCACCGCCACCGGTTCCGGCTTCGGCCCACTGTTCCTGGACTACGTGCTGGGTATCACCAAAGCCTATACCACCCGCGTTGGCTCCGGCCCGTTCCCGACCGAGCTGTTTGATGACATGGGCCAGCACCTGGCAGTGAAGGGCAACGAGATTGGCACCACAACCGGGCGTTCCCGCCGCTGTGGCTGGTTTGATGCCGTCGCACTGCGCCATGCCATCCAGATCAACAGCGTCTCCGGCATCTGTCTGACCAAGCTGGATGTGCTGGACGGCATGGACACAGTGAAGGTATGCATCGGGTATAAAACTCCCCGTGGTGAAATCACCCGCCCCCCCATTGGCTGTGATACCTACAAGGATATCGAGCCGGTTTATGCGGAATTGCCGGGTTGGCAGGACAGCACCGTCGGGCTGACCGGTCTGGATCAGTTGCCGGAGAATGCCAAGGCCTATATCCGCTTCCTGGAAGAGCAGATCGAAGCGCCTATCGACATCATTTCCACCGGCCCGGACCGGGTGGAAACTGTTGTCCTGCGCCACCCTTTCGGCGAATAGCTGGTTGATTCTGTCGCGGCAGGCCTCAGGGCTTGTCGGCGATAACGGTCGCCCTCTTCGGGCCCGGATAGCCTTCGACGGTTCTGGTTGGGTCGTTCTGATCCAGAAAGTCCTCTAGCGACTGGAACCGCATCCAGTCCGTGCGTCGCTGTTCTTCGGTTGTGGTTTCGGTTACGTCAACCACCCGGGCATTGCGGAAACCGGTGCGATCGAGCCAGCGTAGCAGGGTGTCGCAGCTGGGCAGGAACCATACATTCCGCATCTGGCCGTAACGATCCTCCGGCATCAGGCTGTAGCCTTCCGGCCCATCCGCAATCAGCGTTTCCAGTACCAGTTCACCGCCCGGGCGGAGTGTATCCTTGAGCTCGAGCAGGTGGTCCAGTGGCGAGCGGCGGTGGTACAGCACGCCCATTGAGAAAGTGGTGTCGAACGCCTCCAGTTTCGCGGGCAGATCCTCCACGCGCACGGGCAGCAGGTCAATGCGCTGCTCCGGGCCCGCGTAGCGTTTGACGCTCAGGAACTGGAACAGGAACAACAGCCCCGGATCGATGCCAATGATCCGCCCGGCACCTTCCCCCAGCATGCGCCAGCAGTGATAGCCGGAACCGCAACCCACATCCAGTATCTGCCGGCCTGCCAGATCTGACAGGTAGGGCGACACCCGGTCCCATTTCCAGTCGGAACGCCACTCGGTATCAATATAGGTGCCAAAGAAATCGAACGGACCCTTGCGCCATGGCATCAGGCCGCGAAGGCCCTGCTCGAGCCGTGCAGCGTCGTCTGTTGTCAGCGGCTGCCGGGTGCTCAGGGTAATCGCCGAACGGTTCAGGTCGGCGTTCACCTCGCTGATGGCAGGCAGGGTATTCAGGGCCCGCATCCAGCGGGCGATGTCGCCGTGGGGATTTTCTTCGAAACGCTTGTGAAGCTGTTGCTGTAGCAGGGATCGCCAGTGCTCCAGACCACGGCTGTCCAGCTCGTCGAGCAAGGGGGCGAAGCAGCGCTGCCAGTCGAAAGTCGTCATGAAGGCTCCGGTCAGGGCGATTTTATGGCGAGCATGGATACAAAATTGAAGCACTGATACCACACCAGAACCTGGCTGAACCCGGCACTCTCCAGACGCTGCCTGTGTGCCGCCAGAGTTTCCGGGATCAGCACCTGCTCCAGAGCGGATCGCTTCTGGCTGATTTCCAGATCGGAGTAGCCGTTGGCTCGCTTGAATTCATGATGAAGCTGCGTCTGTATGGCCTGCTCCTCCGCTGATTCAAAGCGGATCTTTTCGGAAAGGATCAGCACACCGCCAGGCAGGGTGGCGTCGGCGATGCGCCTCATCAGTTCCGCCCGCCTTTCTGGTTCCACGAACTGCAGGGTGAAATTGAGGGTGGTGACCGAGGCGTTGTCGAGTTCGGTATCGAGAATATCTTCACATCGCAGGGAAACCGGTAGCGGGTGGTCGTCCAGGGCAATGTAATGCTCGCAGCGTTCGATCATTGCGGCCGAGTTGTCGACACCGGTGAGGATGCAGTCGCGGTCACCGATGCCATGGCGCATCGCCAGTGTCGAAGCGCCCAGGGAACAACCGAGGTCGTAACAGTGACTGCCGGGGCGCGCGTACTGTTCGGTAATCACCTCAATCATCGGAACAATGGTGGTGTAACCGGGAACCGAACGCCGGATCATGTCCGGGAATACCCGGGCTACGGAGGCGTCGAAACGAAACTCGCCGGTTTCCCGTTCACTGGCAAACAGCCGGTCCAGCGCCTGTCCCGGCTTTGTGTTCCTGTCACCCATTGTCCGCCGGCTCCTGGCTCTCATCCGCAGGGCTGTCGTTTGCCGGCGCCGGACTGTTGCTGACCGGTCGCGGACCACGGCTGCAGCGCACGCCCCGGTTTTTATAATCGACAAGAATGCCGCGGAAGTCCGGATCCACATCGGCCGCAATGGCCAGATAACCCTGTTCACAGACGGCATGAAGCTCTGATGATTTGGGCGACATGCGGAATTCCTCTCCCGGCTTGATGTGAACTGCCTCGAACTCACCGACTGGCACATGGTCCTTGTTGTCGGAATGATCAATTCTGCCGCTGGCCTCCAGCACGATAACGGTCACGATAATGGTGCCAATGGCTGTTGCGATCAGGCTGCGTATCGTGAATCTGGCCTCACTCTGGCTCATCAACGGGTCTCCGCTCTGTCGGTTTTGCCGGCCTTAATACTGGCCGGGAACGTTAATGGAAGGGGCCTGTAACGCTGCGAGCTGTTCCCGTAGCGACAGGATCTGGTCGGACCAGAAACGGGGCTGGGCAAACCAGGGGAAGAAGCGGGGAAATGCGGGATCATCCCAGCGTTTGGCGAGCCAGGTGCAGTGAGAGATCTGCCGGTAACAGCGCAGAGGTTCGATCAGGTGTCGCTCGCGGCGATTGAAGTCGCGGAACATCTCATAGCCTTCCAGCAATTCGCCGAACTGCTGGCCGCGCTCAATGTCATCGCCATTCAGCAGCAGCCAGAGGTCCTGGATGGCAGGCCCGGTGCGACAATCGTCCAGATCGACAAACAGCATCTGCTCCTCGCGACAGAGGATGTTGCCACCATGGCAGTCGCCGTGCAGTCTCAGAGAGTGGACCTCGCCGGCTTCATCGATCCGGCGGGCGCAATGGTCCACCAGGTCAGGGATCAGCGAGTCCCACGCCGGGCGGAGATCATCGGGGACCCAATGGTTCTCGATCAGAAAACGATGGTTGTCCTCGATGCCGGAGAGTACGTCCATAACCGGACGATGGCTGAAACTGGCGGTGTCACCAATATTGTGAAGCTGGCCCAGCCACTGGCCAAGGCGGTAAAGAGTGTCGGTTACGCTGGTATCGGGGGCCTGTCCGCCCCGCTGGGGGAACACAGCAAACAGGAATTCGTCGCAGCGGCCCAGGGTGTCGCCGGAGGGCATTACCATGGGGGCCACCACCGGAATGTCTGCCGCCAGCAGTTGCGCGGTAAATTCGTGCTCTTCACGAATCTGTGCTTCGCTCCAGCGCCCCGGGCGGTAAAACTTGGTAATGACCGGTGGCCTGTCTTCAATGCCGATCTGGTAAACACGGTTTTCATAACTGTTGAGGGCGAACAGCCGACCGTTAACCGTGAATCCCGCGCCCTCCATGGCATCGAGGATTTTATCGGGTTTGAGGGCATCGTATGGATGGCTTGAAATCTCGGTCATAAGTAAGGTCTAGCGCCTCGAACTTTGTTGGGCCTGCATTTTTGCAAGGTGGTACCAGTTTTCGTCCAGCTCCCAGCGAACCCGGTCCACGCCGGCAGCGCTGAGGACGATATCCCCGGCTCTGGCCTGGACCTGGGCCAGTTCACGTTCCGCCCTTTGCCAGTCCCGGTGGTTATCGCTCAGGTTGCGCATGCTGGGAAAAATAGTGCTCAGCGCATCATGGGTGGATGTCCGGTGTGATCGCAGGGAGCTCATAATGGCGGTGCTTCCCTCCACTCTCAACACTCTGTGCTGATAGGGATACTCGGCCACCATGTCGTCAGCCTTCAGCTGCTGGTTGAGGCTGATCACCTCAAAGCCACGCCAGCCAAGCCAGCCGACAAATATGGCGGCCACCACCATTACAATTATAAACTGCTTCCTGTCAGACATCGTTTACTGCTCCGTGCACGTGTTTCCTGGAGCAAGTATAACGTTTTTGGGGCCGCTACCGTAACGCGATTCGGGCAAACTCCCCCAGACAACTCAGGTAACTGGAATTCCGATGACGGACAGGGAAATACTGCAGACAGACACAGTAGTGATCGGCGCCGGTATTGTCGGCCTCGCGGTGGCCAGAAAGCTGGCCATGCAGGGCGGCGAGGTGCTGGTGCTGGAAGCCAGTGGGCACTTCGGAGAGGGGCTGTCATCCCGTAACAGCGAGGTTATCCATGCCGGCATCTACTATCCGGATAACTCCGTCAAGGCGAGACTGTGTGTTCGCGGCCGGCATCTACTCTATGACTTCTGCCGCCAGCGCCATATCGGCCACCGTAAAACCGGCAAATGGATTGTCGCCCGTGGCCAGGCGCAACAGGATACGCTTGCCAACATAGGCCGGCAGGCCGGGCGCAACGGCGTTGAACTGCAGAGGGTGACCCGAAAGAGGCTGAAGGAAGCGTTGCCGGGGGTCGCCGCGGAAGAGGCGCTGTATTCTCCGCAAACCGGTATTGTGGATAGTCACGGGGTCATGGTGTCGCTGCTGGGCGAGCTTGAGGATCATGGTGGCCAGCTTGTCTGTCACGCACCGGTAGAGCACGCGGTCAGCGATGGCCGCCAGCATCGCTTGTGGGTCGGCGGACAGGCGCCGTGTGAGCTGGTGGCCCGGCGTGTGGTGAACGCAGCCGGCCTGGAGGCGGTCCCGCTGGCGACCCACTGGCACGGTGCTGCCGGCGTGGTTGTGCCGCAGCAATGGCTGGCCCGCGGGGTCTATTTCAGCTATTCCGGCCACCATCCGTTCACTTCGCTCATCTATCCGGTCCCGGAGCCAGGTGGCCTTGGCGTACATCTGACTCTGGATCTGGCCGGCCAGGCCCGGTTCGGGCCGGACGTTGAATGGATAGAGTCGGTGGATTTCTCGGTGGACCCGGGGCGGGCACGGGTGTTTGCCGAGGGTATCCGCCAATGGTGGCCCGATCTGGATGAAAGTCGCCTGCAGCCAGCCTACGCCGGCATTCGTCCGAAACTGGCGGGGCCGGATGGCGGGTTTGCGGATTTCCGCATTGATGGCGAGCAGGATCATGGCATTCCGGGGCTGGTCCATCTGTTCGGCATCGAGTCCCCCGGTCTGACAGCTTGCCTGGCGATTGCCGACGAAGTCGCTGAAAAGCTGGGTGACTGAGTTTCTGCCGGTCAGCCCGGAGTTCTTGCCAATGCCCAGACCTGAACATCCGTCGCACCAGCGATCTGCAGCACTTCGGCCAGGCGACGTGCGGTGGCGCCGGTGGTCACTACATCATCGACAATGGCCACCCTTGCAGGCGGTATGGCAGTAACCTGATAAATGCCCCGCAGGTTGGCCAGTCGTTGTTCCCGGTTCAGGCCACGCTGAGGGCGGGTTTGCCGGCTTCTTGTCACCAGATCCGTGGTCCAGGGTATAGCGGAACGTTTGCTGATCTGCTCGGCAATATCCGCGGCCTGATTGAATCCCCGTCTGCGACGGCGAGCCGGATGCATGGGGCTGGCTACCAGCAGATCCGGCCGTAGTTCCGGGTCGGCTTCCAGAACTGCTATCAGATGATCTGCAAAATCGTTGATAAGCGGCCGGGCAAACGCTCGCTGGCCGTTGTATTTATAGCGCTGGATCATGCCGTCGACCGGGAAGCGGTAACGCCAGGGCGCAATCACCCGGCTGAACGGCGGGGGGGCCTGCAGGCACTGGCCGCAGAGAGTCTCGTCGCCGGCGAACGCCAGGGGCAGGGCGCAGCAACGGCAGTGCCAGTGGTTGACAGGCAAATCCTCCCGACAGGGTGCGCAGAGCCCGAAGTGGGCATCAGGCTCGAGGCAGGCAATGCACTGGCCGCCAGCGGCAGGCAGAAGGCCCCGGATACCTTGTATGGATTCGCGAATCCATTCTCCGCTGTTAACCTTTGGTGTTAACAAGGTTGACAGCGATCTCAGTCCCTTTATCATCTGTTTCATCCGTAAACCAGAATCCCGGTAAAGTTAACAGGACTGAATCATGACTGCCACCCCGCTCTCCGCTGCGCTTTCCAGCGTACCCCGTCACGACTGGACCATGCAGGAAGCCCGTGCACTGTTCGAGCTGCCATTCAACGATCTGATATTCCGCGCCCAGGGTGTCCATCGTGAACATTTCGATCCCAACGAGGTTCAGATCAGCACACTGCTGTCCATCAAGACCGGTGCCTGCCCGGAGGACTGCAAATACTGCCCCCAGAGCGGTCACTACAACACCGGCCTGGAAAAGGAAAAGCTGCTGGAAATTGAAAAAGTGGTCGCCGAGGCGAAAGCAGCCAGATCAAAAGGCGCGTCCCGATTCTGTATGGGCGCGGCCTGGCGCAGCCCTTCGAAAAAAGATATGGGCTACGTGGTGGACATGGTGCGGCAGGTAAAATCCCTGGGACTGGAAACCTGTATGACCCTCGGCATGCTGCAGCAGGAGCAGGCCGATGAGCTGGCGGAAGCGGGGCTGGATTACTACAACCACAACCTCGATACGTCCGAGAAGTACTACAGCCACATCATCACCACCCGCACTTACCAGGACCGGCTGGACACTCTGGAGAATGTCCGCAACGCGGGCATGAAAGTCTGCTGCGGCGGAATTGTAGGCATGGGTGAAGACCCGGACGACCGGGTTGGCCTGCTGGTGCAACTGGCGAACCTGCCCCATCACCCCGAGAGTGTCCCGGTGAATATGCTGGTGAAGGTGCCGGGCACGCCAATGGAGAAGGTGGAAGATCTGGACCCGTTCGATTTTATCCGTACCATCGCGGTTGCCCGCATTATGATGCCCGCTTCCCACGTGCGCCTGTCTGCGGGCCGGGAGAACATGAACGAGCAGATGCAGTCGCTGTGCTTCCTGGCCGGAGCCAACTCGATTTTCTACGGCGAAAAACTGCTGACTACCGCCAACCCGGAAGCCGATGCCGACCGTGAGCTGTTTGACCGCCTCGGTATCCGCCCCGAACTGCGGCAGCAGGCCTGTTCTGAGCAGGCAGCGGAAGAGGCGATTACCGAGGCCGTGGAATATGAGCAGACCCGCCACATGTTCTACGATGCCACCCGCGAATCCGCTTGAGCGGGTCGTTGCCGGTGAGAGCTGATCATGCGTGACTTTGCAGCCGAACTTGAAAACCGTAAGCAGGCGGGGCTTTATCGTACCCGCCGGCTGATCAGCGGGCCCCAGCAACCGGAACTGGTTTCCGACGGTGTGCCGCTGTTGTCTTTCTGCAGTAACGACTACCTTGGCCTGGCGAGCCACCCGGATATTATCCGCGCCGCTACCGATGCCATGCCCGGCACAGGTCTGGGTGGCGCATCATCCCATCTGATCTGCGGCCATCATGATGCCCACCACCAGCTGGAAGCCAGGCTGGCAGCATTTACCGGGCGCAGTTCGGCGCTGTTCTTCTCCACCGGTTATATGGCCAATATGGGGGTCATATCCGCACTGGCGGGCCGTGGTGATACTATCTTCTCGGATCGACTGAATCATGCTTCCATTATTGATGGCTGTATTCTGAGCCGCGCAACGGTGCGGCGCTATCCCCACGCCGACATGAGCGCGCTGGCCGGTATGCTTGCCAGCACCGGTGGTCACAAACTCGTTGTGACGGATGGTGTGTTCAGCATGGACGGGGACATCGCGCCGCTGAAGGAGCTTGCAGTTCTGTGCCGGGAACACGACGCCCTGCTGGTGGTGGATGATGCCCATGGCGTGGGCGTTGTCGGGCCCCATGGACGCGGCAGCGTGGCCGAGCTGGGGTTATCGGAAGAGGATGTACCGGTTCTGATCGGCACGCTCGGCAAGGCCATTGGCACCAGTGGCGCCTTTGTGGCCGGCCCGAAACTATTGACGGATTACCTGGTTCAGAAGGCCCGTACCTACATCTACACCACCGCCATGCCTCCTGCCATCGCCCTTGCCACCTGCGCCAGCCTCGACCTGATTGAGCGTGAAGACAGTCGTCGCAGCCACTTGCAGTCGCTGGTCCGTGATTTCCGCCGGGGAGCCTCTGCGCTGGGCTATGAACTGATGCCGTCGCGCACCCCGATTCAGCCGATCATGGTTGGCGATAACTGGTCTGCGCTTGCCCTGAGCCAGGCCCTGGAACAGCAAGGACTGTTGGTGACAGCCATCAGGCCGCCTTCCGTTCCCGATGGCGAGGCCCGCTTGCGGGTGACCTTCAGTGCCGGCCATTCGACAGCGGATCTGGAAAAGCTTCTGGCCGCGCTTGCGGAATGCCGCACCCTCGTGGCCGGGCCGGACACAGAAGCCGTATGACCCAGCCCGCTGACCTGCCGCCTGCCACACTGATATAGGAGTTCTATTGGCCATGGCCAGAAAGAGTTATTTTGTGACAGGTACTGACACCGGCGTTGGCAAGACCATGGTTTCAGCGGCCATTCTGGAGGCAGCAGCGTCACTTGGAAAACGTACGCTGGCGATGAAACCGGTGGCCTCCGGCTGTGAGGAAACGCCTGAAGGGCTGCGCAATGAAGATGCGCTGATACTGATGGAGGCCATGTCGGAGTCCCTGGCCTACGACCAGGTCAATCCGGTAGCACTGAAGCCGGCCATTGCGCCCCACGTGGCGGCAGCTCAAGCCGGCCGTACTATAATGGCTGAACGCCTGGTGGGATTGTGCCGCGGCCTGCAGATGCGCCCGGCGGATCTGCTGCTGGTCGAGGGCGCCGGTGGCTGGCGGGTGCCGCTCAATGACCGCGAAACCTATGCCGCTATGCCCGGGGCGCTGAAAATGCCGGTAATCCTGGTGGTGGCCCTCAGGCTTGGTTGCATCAACCACGCCCTGCTGACCGCCGAAGCCATCCGCCGTGACGGGCTGGCCATTGCCGGTTGGGTTGCAAACCGGCCGGTTGCAGAGATCATGGGCTGTGAGCAGGAAACCCTGGAATATCTGCTTAATCATCTGGCGGCCCCTTGCCTGGGTGTTCTGCCATGGCAGGAGGATGCAGACCCCAGAACCCTGTCAACTGGCCTGAATGTGGATTGTCTGTTTGAAAATTGACCGGAAATGTGGCCTACTTGAGTCAATTAATGGTCATTGGACAACGCAGTTATGATCAACAATACATTAGGATTGGGTATCCAGGGCATACAGAACGGCATCCAGGGAATGGAAAACGCCGCCCGCCAGATTGCCCGGGGTGGCGCTGATGGTCCTCGAGGTACCGCGGAGGGTGCCGGCGGGCTGCTTGAGCCGGTCATTGACCTCAAACTTTATGAGCGCAGTGTTGAAGCCTCGGCACAGGTGGTGAAGACCGCCGATGAGACTCTCGGCACCCTTCTGGATATAAAGGCCTGAACCCGCTTGGGTCGCGACCGCCCGGTCGCTAATCAGGGCTACCTGATTCCCTGACATGATGATTTCGGTGTCCCTCCTTCCTGGACGCCGGTGAATCTGTCGCTGCCACCCGGAAAACCACCTCCCGGTTCATGGCAGCCGCCTGCCAGCGCGTTGTTTAACATCTTATTGTCCCGTTGCCTCCCTTCGTTGCCGTAAAGCATCACCACAAAATACAACAGAAATTTCGGGCACGGCTATTGACAATTCTGTGCCTCTAAACGTATGTTTCAAACAAGTGTTTAATTCGCAGTGCGGCAATAAATGCTGCGCCGTATGAGCAAAACCCGAGGCAGAGTGCTGTGACCATTTCGCAGCTTTGACCGAAAACCTGAGGTGGATTCCATGCCTGACTACAAAGCGCCCCTGCGTGATATCAAATTCGTAATGACCGAGCTGCTCGACAGCGAGCAGCACTACGCCAATCTGGAAGGCGCTGAAGATGCGACTCCGGATATGGTCGATGCCATTATCGGGGAAGGTGCCAAATTCTGTGAACAGGTACTGTCTCCACTGAACCGCGTCGGCGACAAGGAGGGCTGCACCTGGAGCGAAGACGGGGTGAAAACACCGACCGGCTTCAAGGAAGCCTACCAGCAGTACGTAGAGGGCGGCTGGCCTTCGATGACGGCTGATCCCAACTACGGGGGCCAGGGCCTGCCCAGCTCTCTCGGTCTGGTGATGAGCGAAATGGTGGGTACCGCCAACTGGTCATTTGGCATGTATCCGGGCCTGAGCCACGGTGCGACCAATACCATCGAAGAGCATGGTACCGAAGAGCAGAAGCAGACCTACCTCACCAGGCTGATCAGCGGCGAGTGGACAGGCACCATGTGTCTGACCGAGCCCCACTGCGGCTCTGACCTGGGCACCCTGCGGACCAAGGCCGAGCCCAACGCCGACGGCACCTATGCCATTACCGGAACCAAAATCTTCATTTCTGCCGGTGAGCACGACATGGCCGGGAACATTGTCCATATCGTACTGGCACGTCTGCCCGGTGCTCCGGAAGGTACCAAGGGTATTTCCCTGTTTATCGTACCCAAGCTGCTGCCGAATGAAGACGGCTCTGCCGGTGAGCGCAATGCGGTTTCCTGTGGTTCCATCGAACACAAGATGGGCATCCATGGCAACGCCACCTGCGTGATGAACTTTGACGGTGCCAGGGGCTGGCTGATCGGGCCGGAAAACAGGGGCCTGAACTGTATGTTCACATTCATGAACGTTGCCCGTATCGGTACTGCTATCCAGGGCCTGGGCGCGGCCGAACTGGGCTTACAGGGCTCCGTGACCTATGCCAAGGACCGTCTGGCCATGCGCTCGCTGAGCGGGCCCAAGAATCCCGAAGGCATAGCGGACCCGATCATCGTTCATCCTGATGTGCGTCGCATGCTGCTGACCCAGAAAGCCGTGGCCGAAGGTGCTCGCGCCCTGATTTACCTGACAGCGCAGCAGGCTGATATTGTCCAGAGAGGCAAGACCGGGGAAGAACGCAAGGCCGCAGACGAAGCCCTGGGCTTCCTGACACCCATTGCCAAGGCCTTCCTGACCGAGATTGGCTATGAAGCGGCCAACCTGGGCATGCAGGTGTATGGTGGTCACGGTTTCATCTCAGAGTGGGGCATGGAGCAGAACGTCCGTGACGCCCGCATCGGTATGATCTACGAGGGTACCACCGGTATCCAGGCGCTGGATCTTCTCGGTCGAAAGGTTCTGATGACCCAGGGTGAGTCTCTGAAGGGCTTTACCAGACAGGTTCACGTGTTCTGCAAGGAAAACGCCGACAACGAGCAGCTCAGGGAATTCATCGAGCCGCTGACAGCCCTCAACAAGGAATGGGGCGATCTGACCATGAAGATCGGTATGACCGCCATGAAGAACCGTGAGGAAGTGGGTGCCGCCTCGGTGGATTACCTGATGTACTCCGGCTACGCCGTGTTTGCCTACCTGTGGGCGCGTATGGCCAAGGTGGCGCAGGACAGGATGGAGGAAGGAACCACTGAAGAAATGTTCTACAACGCCAAGATCCAGACAGCTCGCTTCTACTTCAAGCGTATGCTGCCGCGCACCAGGGGACATGCTGAGAGCATGCTGGCCGGTGCCGACAGCCTGATGGACATGCCGGAAGAAGCCTTCGCCCTGTAAGGCGGGTTTCCGGGAACCGAGAAAGCCCGCTCTCCCAGGAGGCGGGCTTTTTTCATGGATTGGCCGCCGGTACCTCATGAGTTGGGGGCGTCATTAGGGTAGAATAAACCACCATAAAAAATAACCGAGCGGACACATAGCCGAGGAAGTGAGCAGGGCCACAGGCCCGCGTTTGTTCACTTCGCAGACTGACTGAATTGTGGAGAGTTTTAGATGGCTGATTATCAGGCACCTTTACGTGACATGCGCTTTGTCCTGAACGAAGTTTTCGACGCACCGGCCCTGTGGGCGTCGCTGCCGAAAGTGGCGGAGAACGTTGATCCGGACACCGCCGACGCCATCCTGGAAGAGGCGGGGAAAATTACCAGTGGTGTGCTGGCTCCCCTGAATCGCGAGGGTGACGAACAGGGTTGCAAGTGGAATGATGGCGAAGTGTCCACACCGGAAGGTTTCCGTGAGGCTTACCAGACCATCGTTGAGGGTGGCTGGGTCGGTTTGGGTGGCAACCCGGAATTCGGTGGCATGGGCATGCCGAAAACACTGGTGGCCCAGTTCGAGGAAATGATGCAGGCGGCCAATATGGCCTTTGGCCTTGCCCCCATGCTGACCGCAGGTGCCTGCCTGGCCCTGGACGCTCATGGCAGTCAGGAGCTCAAGGAAAAGTACCTGCCTAACATGTACTCCGGAGTCTGGTCAGGGGCCATGGATCTGACCGAGCCCCATGCAGGTACTGACCTGGGTATCATCCGCACCAAAGCCCAGCCTAACGACGATGGCTCCTTCAGGGTGACTGGTACCAAGATTTTTATCACCTGGGGCGAGCACGACATGGCGGAGAACATTATCCATCTTGTGCTGGCCAAGCTGCCCGACGCGCCCAGGGGACCCAAGGGTATCTCGATGTTCCTGGTGCCCAAGTTTGAAGTAAATGAGGATGGTTCACTCGGTGAGCGCAACAGCCTGAGCTGCGGCTCCCTCGAGAAAAAGATGGGCATCAAGGGCTCCGCCACCTGTGTGATGAACTTCGATGGTGCCAGGGGCTGGCTGGTTGGCGAGGAGAACAAAGGCCTGGCCGCCATGTTCACCATGATGAACTATGAACGCCTGGGTGTCGGCGTCCAGGGCATTGGCGCTGCCGAAGCCTCCCTGCAGAGTGCCCGCGAATATGCCCTGGAACGTATCCAGAGCCGTGCTCCTAGCGGTGCCCAACAGCCTGAAAAAGCCGCTGACCCGATTCTGGTTCACCCCGACGTGCGCCGCATGCTGCTGACCATGAAAGGTTATGTGGAAGGCGGTCGCGCTTTCTCTACCTACGTGGCCAAGTGGCTGGATATCTCCAAGTATTCGGAAGACCAGCAGCGACGAAAACATGCCGAAGGCATGGTGGCACTGCTGACTCCGGTGGCAAAAGCCTTCCTCACCGATCGTGGCCTGGATGCCTGTATCATGGGCCAGCAGGTTTTCGGCGGCCACGGCTTTATCCGCGAGTGGGGCCAGGAGCAGCTGGTTCGCGACTGCCGTATCACCCAGATCTACGAAGGCACCAACGGCATCCAGGCGCTGGACCTGATGGGCCGGAAGGTCGTCGGCACCCAGGGCAGACTGTATGAACTGTTTGCCGAGGATGTCGCCACATTCATCGAAGAGAACAGCGGCGACGAAACCCTGCGTCCCTTCCTTGAGCCGCTGGCAGCCGCCTTCGAGCGTCTGTCTGATGTGACCGAGCATGTGATCAGTCAGGCTGGCGACAATCCCGATGCGGTCGGTGCGGCTTCGGTTGATTACCTGGACCTGTTCGGCCTGACCGCCCTGGGTTATATGTGGGCAAAAATGGTAAAGGCAGCGGCTCCGAAAGCGGAAGGTGATACCTCCGGCTTCTACACCGGCAAGATGAAGACTGCGCGTTTCTACTTCGATCGCCTGTTACCGAAGACAGTTGCGCTCGCCGAGGGCATCCGCAGTGGTAGCGGCTCCATGATGGCGCTGACGGCCGAGGAATTCTGATCCTTCCGGGACAAAATGGTGAGTTGAAAAGGCAGGCTCCATAAAGTAACCGGGGCCTGCCTTTTTCATGGGCGAGGATATTGCGTCAGAGATTTTCCAGTCTGCCGGGTTCCAGTACGAAGGAGTTTTCGTTGCCCTGGATCTCGGCGACCTGGCGATGACGGGTCAGTTCCCGGTCATCCGGAGGATCCATCCGGTTCCAGCTTTTGAATACCCCGCTAGCTCCCGCCCAGGGCAGGTCATAGGTATCAACCATGTAGGCGACGGTTCTGGCGACGTCGCCTTTTACACGGTGCGGAGGCTCAAAGAACTGGGCGCTTTCACGAATGTCACATTCATCCGGCTTGCCGGTCGAGCCCAGTTCCTCGTAACGGGCATTGCGCCGCCTCATTTCGATACGATTGCGAACCGGCACCATGTTGTGAAGGTCAGAAGCAATTTGCCGGTATCGGTCGTGGTTGGCACACTGGCTCGTCGTGCCACAATCAAGGGCGCTGCGGACCTGAGCCAGCGGGTAGATGTAACCCTCCGTCAGCAAGAAACCCTTGCTGGTGAAGGGGGTTTCACAAAAGAAGGAGGTTCCGCCCCGGGCGTGGAGCTTCCCCCAGAATTCGTTCTGGACCACCGTTTCCGGGTCGCTGAAGCGGGTGTTCTGGCTACTGACCAGCGAGGAAGCGAGCAATACGGAGAGGGTTAACAGGAAGACGGTCAGAGTTTTCATAGGCCATTTGTACCTCCCGGTGTTCAGAAGTGGCTTTGCTGATGGGCCATGAATGGGTGCTCGATGGCCGGGTCAGGCAGGAAAATGACGCTTCATTCACTTCCAATGAGAAGTATGGCACAGAGGCCCTTTTTGAAAAGAGCCTGCTGGTGGGTATTTGTAGCAATCTGTTAACCGGTTTACACTTTACTTGAGCCGGCTACGGATACTCTGGTAGCCGGACTTGAGGTCTTCGCCAAGCTTGTGGGCAGTCTGGCGCGCCTCTTTTGACGCATCATCAGCGTCATGCAGAACGCTGTCGAGCTTGCCGCGAAAACGCTCCCAGTCCTTTTCCAGGTCATCCCATTCGTCTCTCACGTCTTCCCTGGCCAGATGCATCTGTACCCGGGCTTCGTCACGATACTGTTTTATCTTTTCCGACAGCTGCTTCAGATCATCCTGGAAACTCATATCACACACCTCCTTTGATGGCTTGAAGACTATACCATGCTACCGAACGTGAAAAACTGTCAAGCGGGACTGGCGCGGATCGCGATGGTTTTGATATGGATCAGGCGGGCCTGGCCAGCAGGGTGATCATGTCCTGCAGGTGATGCCAGGGAGACAGGCTGTCAAAGCCCTTGGCGGCACGATCAGTGGCACTGCAAAGCTCCAGCGCTGTCATAAGCTGGCGGCGGTTCAGGCGCCTGGCCGCCTGCTCTACGGCTTTCGCGCGCTGCGGCTGGAACACCCCCCGCTTTTTCAGGAAACCGGCAGTGTTCTCGCGTTTGGCTGTAGCAATGTTCAGTTCCATGGTCAGGTTCAGATCCCGGGAGAGCACAGTCAAAAGACCCAGCGGGTTTTCACCTTCCTGCTGCAGTACACCGATGATTTTCCGGGCATGGGTGGCTCTGCCAGCAAGCAGTTCCGTTACCAGCTCGAACCCGTTAAAGCGGGAGCTGTCCTGAACAGCCTGCTCCACCATTTCTTCGTCAATGGTAGTACCGGAGCCCAGCAGCGCCAGGCGGTCCAGTTCCTGGCTTGCAGCCAGCAGGTTGCCCTCCAGGCGTTCCGCAAGCATCGCCAGGGCACCACGGGTCAGGCTGAGGCCATGATTGCGGGCCCGTTGTTGCAGCCATCCCGAAAACCTGTCCGCATCAATGGGCCACACCGGCACATGCACGCCCTGGTTCTGGAGTTCCTTGTACCATTTGCGGCGGGTTTCAGCCGCATCGAGGCGGGCACTGATCAACAGCAGGATGATGTCATCCGATGGATTCTGCAGCGTGCTCTCCATAACCGCGCGGCCATCCCCGAGCTTGCCTGTGGGAAGGTGTATTTCAATGCGGCGCTTTTCGGCGAACAGTGAGAGCGCGCCGAGTTCCTCGCCGACCCTGTTCCAGTCCAGTTGCTGGTCCGCGTGGAAGGTAACCCGGTCTTCAAAGCCGGCCTCACGGGCAGCCTTGCGGACCTGGTCGCAGCATTCCTGAACCAGCAATGGCTCATCCCCCGATATCAGATAGACCGGGGACAGGCCTTTCTGCAGTAGCTGGGGCAACTGGTGCGCCTGCGTCTTCATGACGAGGGCTCAGGGTCTTCGCTGCGGGCCTCTTCCGCTTCCCGCCGCATGCGTTCAATGCGTTCTTCGTCGATCGGGGCCAGGCGAAAGATGATCTGTTGTGCCAGGCGATCGTAGAGCTTTTGCTGCAAATCGTCCTCTTCCCGTTGTTTGGCCAGCACGTTGGATTCGTCGTAGCGAAACGTTTCACTGCTTGTAAGTCTGGCCGGCTCAATCAGCGGGATGTTGTCTGCGGTGATTACTTCGATGTCAACGGCATGTCGCAGGGTAATCTCGTCGGCAGCTGCACGGACGGTGATGGCACTGGCTCTCCGATCCTGGCTGAAGTTACGGATTTTGAGCACAAAATCCGCCTCGGCAGCCGCTTTCAGCTCAATCCGGCCGAGCTCCAATTGCTCCTGAACCCCGTTGCAAAGTTGTTCCGGCACATTAGCCGCGCAATTCACGGCCAATGGCTGTAAAGCTGATGACACCGGTGGTGCGCCCCGTAGCTGGAATCCGCACCCTGCAACCAGCAGGGCCAGGAGTGTTACCGCCACAGGACGCATCAGTGAACCGGCCGCCGGTTGCATATCAGTTGGCCACCACGTTGACCAGTTTGCCCGGCACAACGATAACCTTGCGAACGGTCTTGCCTTCGGTAAAGCGAATGACATTTTCGTTTTTCAGGGCGAGGTCTTCCAGGGCGTCTTTTTCAATGTCCGCCGGAACGTCCGCCTTGGCCCGCACCTTGCCGTTTACCTGAAGCACAATCTGGATTTCGCTGCGAATCATGGCGTCCTTGTCGGCGGTGGGCCAGGAGGCGTCCACAATTGGCTCTTCGTGCCCCAATGCCTGCCATAGCTGGTGGCAGATATGCGGAACAATGGGCGATAGCATGAGCACGGCGGTATCCAGGGCTTCCTGTCGCACGGCACGGCTTTGCGGCTCGTCGTCGCCCAGTTTGCCAGCTTCGTTCAACAGCTCCATGACCGCGGCAATGGAGGTGTTGAACGTCAGCCGGCGGCTGATGTCGTCACTGACCTTGGCGATGGTTTCGTGGGTTTTACGGCGAAGGTTGCGCTGGCCCTCGTCAAGGTTGGCGCTGTCCAGGGTCGGAGTCGTGCCGTTCGCGGTGTGCTCGCTGACCATACGCCACAGGCGCTTGAGGAAACGGTGGGCACCCTCAACGCCGCTGTCGGACCATTCCAGTGACTGCTCCGGAGGCGCGGCGAACATCATGAACAGGCGAACAGTGTCGGCACCGTGCTCGTCAATGATGGCCTGCGGGTCAATACCGTTATTCTTGGACTTGGACATCTTGGTCACACCACCGGACACCACCGGCTGTCCGTCGTCCTTATGAACGGCACCAATAATCTGGCCTTTGTCGTCCTTTTCGGTGATCACATCCGCAGGGGATATCCATACCTTGCCGCCGTTGCCGTCTTCACGGTAATAGGTCTCCGCCAGTACCATGCCCTGGCACAGCAGACGGTTAAAAGGCTCGGAGCTGTTTACCAGGCCCACGTCCCGCAGCAGTTTGTGGAAGAAACGCGCGTACAGCAGGTGCAGAATGGCATGTTCGATACCACCAATATACTGGTCGACCGGCAGCCAGTAGTTGGCGGCAGCCGGGTCCAGCATGCCCTTGTCGTAATTGGGGCTGCAGAAGCGCGCGTAATACCAGGACGACTCCATGAAGGTATCGAAAGTATCGGTTTCGAGTGTGGCAGGCTGGCCTTCATAGCTGGTTTTTGCCCACTCCGGATCTGCCTTGAGGGGTGACTGAACGCCGTCCATGGTCACGTCCTCAGGCAGGATGACCGGCAGCTGGTCGTCGGGGACGGGGCGTTCGCTGCCGTCTTCCAGGGTCATCATCGGAATCGGTGCGCCCCAGTAGCGCTGGCGCGATACGCCCCAGTCGCGGAGACGATAGTTGACCGTGCGCGTGCCGATGCCGTTCTCTTCCAGATAGTCGGCGATGGCGTCAAAGGCTTCCGCGCTGGTCAGGCCGCTGTATTTGCCGGACGACACCAGGATGCCCTTCTCGGTGAAAGCTTCTTCCTGGGTATCGATCTCGCGATTATCAGCGGGCGCGATAACCTGTTTGATCGGCAGCCGGTATTTGATGGCGAATTCGTGGTCCCGATCATCATGAGCAGGCACTGCCATAAGTGCGCCGGTGCCGTATTCCATCAGCACGAAATTGGCGACGTAAACCGGAATCTCTTCCAGGGTCAGCGGATGGATGGCCTTGTAGCCGGTATCGATGCCCTTTTTTTCCATTGTCGCCATATCGGCTTCGGCAACCTTGCTGTTGCGGCACTGCTCGACAAATTCTGCGACTTCCCGGTAACGCTCGGACGCGGTTTTGGCAATGGGGTGTTCTGCCGCTACCGCCATATAGGTCACCCCCATCAAGGTGTCCGGACGGGTGGTATAGACGTCCAGCGCATCGTCACGGCCCTTGAGCGGGAAATACAGCTCGGTACCGATGGATTTGCCGATCCAGTTGCGCTGCATGGTCTTGACCTGTTCGGGCCAGTCTTCCAGCTCGTCCAGATCGTTCAGCAGTTCTTCTGCGTAGTCGGTGATACGGATAAACCACTGGGGGATTTTCTTCTGCTCGACCAGGGCGCCCGAGCGCCAGCCGCGACCGTCAACCACCTGTTCGTTGGCCAGCACGGTCTGATCGATGGGGTCCCAGTTAACGGTGGACATTTTTTTGTACACCAGGCCTTTCTCGTACAGGCGGGCAAAGAACCACTGCTCCCAGCGATAGTAGTCCGGCTTGCAGGTGGCCAGCTCGCGGTTCCAGTCGTAACCGAAGCCCAGTTGTTTGAGCTGGTTTTTCATGTAGGCAATATTGGCGTGCGTCCACTTTGCCGGCGCGGTCTTGTTGGCAATGGCGGCGTTCTCGGCAGGCAGGCCGAAAGCGTCCCAGCCCATGGGCTGCATGACGTTTTTACCCTGCATGCGCTGGTAGCGGGAAATCACGTCGCCGATGGTGTAGTTGCGTACGTGCCCCATGTGCAGTTTGCCGCTGGGGTAGGGGAACATGGACAGGCAATAATATTTGGGCTTGCCCGGTTCTTCCTTCACCGTGAAGGTGTTATTTTCTTCCCAGTAGGTGCGGGCTTGCTGTTCAACATCGCGGGGATTGTATTGCTGGTCCATTCCTGCCATTACCAAAGTTACCCTGTATCAAAAAAGATGTGCGAAGCGGCCGGACATTCTAACGCACACAAGGCTTAACAGGTAGTCTGCCAATTTTCTGATACTGTGCCATGCTTGTTGTTATGGTGAAGGGCAAAGCGGGTATGGCTGCCCAGGGCACGCTGTAAATACGTCCCTGTACGCTTGACAAAAACATCCATGTTTTTGACATCCCTGGGCAGCCATACCCGCTCTGCCCCCGGCCCTTGGGAGTCAGATTTTCAGGGCCACTGCCAATGTTTGGTGCCGGGGTGTGGGTGGCGTTTGTGGGACTGTCTGCAGCAGGGATGCTGCAGTCAAGCTTACAGGGACGTATTCACAGCGTGTCCTGCAAACGCCACGCACACCCCGGCGCTGCACCTTTAACTCGGTAAAAGGAGCTGTCATGACCGAACCAGAACGCAATCATCTCTCAGGCAAGGCCCTTGAGGCCTACGACCGCATGCTGGAACGGGTCCAGTCCCGGCTCAGTGAGATGGAGGAAACCACCCGCGATACCCTGGAAGAGGAAATCGAACGGGCGGTGGAATATGAGTACGAACTGAAAGAGATGACCCGTGAAGAGGCAGACCTGCTGGGTGCGTACCTGAAACGGGATCTGGAACACCTGCTGCATTTCGTGGAGGAAACCGGCGAAGGTCTGAAGGAATGGTTGCAACTGGATATCTCGCTGCTGGAGCACCAGTTGGCAGATATGCTGTTTTCGGTAGCGGACAAGACCAAAGTAGACACACTTGAACTGAACCAGAAACTCGAGAAGCACGCACCCAGTCAGTACATCAGCGGCGAAGTGGCAACGGCCGGCATGTTCAAATGCCTCAACTGCGGCCACATGCGCTGCCTGACGGCAACCAGCCACCTGGAACCCTGCGAAGCCTGCGGCTCCCACTACTACGAGCGCGTAACCAGCCGCTGGCCCCGTAAGTCGGCGTAGGCGCAGGTCGGATTAGCGAAGCGTAATCCGACAAATGGTGTCAATATCAGATCCGGTGTCGGATTACGCCTTTGGCTAATCCGACCTACCTGCTCCCGTGGCCGGGCACTCACCATGCAGGCTACCCCCGACGACAACCGGAATCAGTTCTTGGGAATCACCCGCACCCGTACAAACACAATAAGAATCGCAGCGAGCGTCAGCACCGGCCAGGAGCCGGACTGCATGTAGGGGGTGTCGCCTTCGGCGGCATAGGCTTCGCCGGTAAGCACCGCACGTTCGAACTGGGGGATGGTTTCGGTGATCTGGCCCTTGTGGTCGATGATGGCGGTGACGCCATTGTTGGTGCCGCGCAGCATGTAACGCCCGGTTTCCAGGGCCCGCATGCGGGCAATCTGCAGGTGCTGCAACGGTCCGATGGAGTCGCCGAACCAGCCATCGTTACTGATAGTCAGTAGCAGGCCGCTGTTGCGGGCATTGCGGGCAACAAAGTCAGGGTAGGCCACTTCGTAGCAGATGAAGGGCATGATATTGGTGCCATTGGCATCGAGTGGCGACTGGTCGGGCGGGCCCTGGCTGAAGCTGGACATGGGCAGGTCGAAAAAGCCGATCAGACCGCGGAGCCACTGCTGCAGGGGCACGTATTCACCGAAAGGCACCAGCTTCTGTTTGTGGTAGATACCACTGCCATTGCCGATGGCCATGATGCTGTTGTGGAAGGTGAAATCCTCTATACGCTCGCTGAAGCCATACCAGGGGATGCCGGTAATCAGAGTACTGTTTTGCCCCAGCTCCTCAGCGATGTGGTCGATGATTTTTCCGGCCTGATCCTGGGGAATGGGAATGGCGGTTTCCGGCCACAGGATCAGGTCGGTGTTCCAGTGATCTTCCGTCAGCTCCAGGTAGGCCACGATCTGGTCCCGAAGAAAATCGGGGTCCCATTTGATCTGTTGGGGGATATTGCCCTGCATCGATGCAAAGGTGGTTGGCTCTTCGTCGAGCACGGTCCACTCCGTGTTCGAGACGGCCGGTCCGGTGACCCAGGGAAGCAGTGCCACAACGGCCACGACGGCGGCGCTGGCGTAGCGGGTGCATCTGGCCAGCCACCAAAAGGCGATTATTGCTGCGCCGGACACCGTGATCCAGAAGGTGACGCCGTGAACGCCGACCAGTGGCGCAAACCCGCCCAGGGGGCCGTCAACGTGTGCAGTGCCCAGATAGAGCCAGGGAAAGCCGGTCAGCAGCCAGCCCCGGATCCAGTCCGCGAGGATCCACACCGCCGGAAACAGGATCAGCCGTCTGACGGTGCTGTCTTTGGCCAGCTTGCCCCACGCCCAGAACGCCAGGCCATGAACAAGCGCGAGTCCCGCCACAAAAACGGACGTGAGAATAATGGCCAGTGGCACCGATGTGTTGCCATGCTCACTGATGCTGACGTAAACCCAGCTCGCACCGGTACCGAACAATCCCAGGCCCACGAGCCAGCCGGCCCGAAACAGTTTTTTCGGGGCCAGTGGCAAACAGCAGAGCAGTATCAGCGCAACCGATACCGGCCCCAGCCACCACCAGTTAAACGGCGAAAATGTCAGGGTCTGCATGGCTCCGGCGATCAGCAGAGCGACGGCTCGAAGCCAGGAGTGTTCAGAGAGGGGCGATGTCAGCATGGTGGTTTGAGGCGTTGCGCTACTGGTCATCAACACGCTTTACCTGGAGCAGACGGATGACACGGTTATCGGCATTGGCAATGGTGAACTGCAGCCCGCCAAACTCAACCGACTCGCCCCGTCTGGGCAGGTGACCGAATTCCTTCAATACAACGCCACCGATGGTATCGAACTCTTCCTCGTCCAGCTCGGTCTTGAAGCATTCGTTGAAGTCCTCCACCGGCGTGACCGCCTTGACGGCATATGTGCCGTCTCCACGGGCCTTGATGTGGGTTTCTTCGTCGAAGTCGTGTTCGTCTTCAATCTCCCCGACAATCTGTTCCAGCACATCTTCGATGGTGATCAGACCGGCGGTGCCGCCGTACTCATCGACCACTATGGCCATGTGATTGCGGGTTTCCTTGAATTCCTTCAGCAACTGGTTCAGACGCTTGCTTTCCGGCACGAAGGTCGGTGGGCGCAGGATTTCGCGAATGCGGTTCCAGTTGAGGTCGTTATTCAGGGCCAGCGGGAGCAGGTCCTTGGCAAGCAGTACGCCGATCACGTCGTCCTGGCTGTCGCCAATGACAGGAAAGCGGCTGTGGGCGGATGAAATGATTTCGCCCAGGAACTCTTTCGGTTCCTGAGATGCCTTGACGGTGACCATCTGGGAACGGGGGATCATGATTTCATCCACCCGCATATCGATCACCTGCATGGCACCTTCGATGATGCTCATGGCATCGGTATCGATGATGTCCTGGGACTCGGCGTCCCGCAGGATTTCCAGCACGTCCTCTACGGACTCAGGCCCGCTGGAGAAGGCCTGTGATATACGCTCCAGCCAGGACTTGCTGCTGCCCTGACTGCGACTCGACTGATCGTCGTTCATGAGTCTTTTTCCGTTTCCTCTGTCTCGTAAGGATTGTTGAACCCGAGTTGCCCGAGCAACCGTATCTCGAGGGCTTCCATGACCTCGGCATCGCCATCGTCAATATGATCGTAGCCCTGAAGGTGCAACATACCGTGCACCACCATATGGGCCCAGTGTTCCGTCAGTGTTTTCTGCTGCTCCGCTGCCTCTTTCTCGACAACGGGGGCGCAGATAACCAGATCACCGGCCAATGGAACCGTTATACCGGCTGGCGCCTCAAATGGGAAGGACAGCACATTGGTTGGTCCCGATTTCCCGCGATACTGGCTATTCAGTTCCGCACTTTCGTCGCTGGCAACAATACGGATCGTTACCTCTGACGGATCCTCGCCCAGCCACGCTGCCTGGGCCCAGTGCTCAAAATCGGCATCTTCCGGCACGCCCGGCAGGTCAAAGGCTCGCTGCAAATCCACTGTCAGTTCACTCATGTGCCTGTGGCACTCCCGTCATCCAGGGAATCGTAGGCCTCTACAATGCGCTGAACCAGCGGATGACGTACCACGTCCCGTGACTCGAATCGTGTGAAACCGATACCGGATACCTTGCTCAAAATTCCGGCAGCGTGAATCAGGCCGGAGTTCTGGCCACGTGGCAGATCTACCTGTGTGGTATCACCGGTAATCACCGCCGTGGACCCAAAGCCGATCCGCGTCAGGAACATTTTCATCTGTTCACGGGTGGTGTTCTGGCTTTCATCCAGAATGATAAACGAATTGTTGAGCGTGCGGCCGCGCATGAACGCCAGTGGCGCAATCTCGATCACGCTCTTTTCGATCAGCCTGGTGACATGCTCAAAGCCCAGCATTTCGTAGAGCGCGTCATAAAGGGGGCGAAGGTAGGGATCCACCTTCTGGGCCAGATCGCCAGGCAGAAAGCCGAGCTTTTCGCCGGCTTCCACCGCGGGCCGGACCAGCAGGATGCGCTTCACCTGTTCGTCCTTCAGTGCCTCAACCGCGCAGGCCACCGCCAGCCAGGTCTTGCCGGTGCCGGCCGGACCGATACCAAAATTCACATCGTGGGTGCGGATGTTGTGCACGTACTTCTGCTGGTTCTCCCCCCGGGGCCTGGCCTGCAGTTTGGGAGTTTTGATAACCGTGACTTCGCCGCTGTAAGGCACTTCATCCGGCAGCCGCTCGAAGCCGGTCTCGCGGATGAACAGGTGAACCATGTCCGGCGAAATGTCGTCATTGGCCTCGGTTTCCCGGTACAGATGACGGATAACCTCGGTGGCCGCAGCCACATGCTCGGTTTCGCCCTCCACCCGGAAATGATGGCCGCGGCGGCCAATCCTGACGTTCATGCGCCGTTCGATGTGTTTCAGGTGCTCATCGAACTGGCCGCACAGCGTCGTCAGCCGGTGCTGGTCTACCGGATGCAGGTCGAATTGTCTTGAGTCGTTGGTTTTCAAACGTTCTCCGGGTTCTGGTTTGGCTCTCCCCATGGGGAGTATGCATTTCATGATTGGTACGAGTGGGCGCTGGCCGGATTTTACAAATATAAGTAGGTCGGATTAGACGAAGTCGTAATCCGACAGATATCGGGCCATTCGCAGCCCGCGGCCATTGTTGGATTGCGCTTTGCTTAATCCAACCTACTTTCTTTATTTGCAGGCCCGCTTGTACAAATACAAGTAGGTCGATGAGATGGTCTCCTCCCCTCCTAATCGGCGTCGCAATGCGCCAGGATAGGGAAGGAGATTTCCTATCAGACATGAGTGGGAGGAGACCATGACTAAGCTTACAACGATTGGCATTGATCTCGCAAAGAACACCTTTGTCCTTTACGGGCTGGGGCCGAAAGGCCAGTGCGGCTGGAAGCGCAAAGTGCGCCGCAGTCAATTGCTTGAGCAATTGGTGCGGCAGGAGCCCTGCACGGTCGCCCTGGAGGCATGTGGCAGCTCCCACTACTGGGCCCGCCAGATACAGGCATTGGGGCATGAGGTTGAGCTTTTGCCGCCACAACACGTCAAGGGGTATCTGCGAGGTCAGAAGAACGACTACAACGACGCCCAGGCCATTGCTGAGGCCTGCGAGCATGGACGGATCCGCCCGGTGCCCATCAAGAGTGCGGAGCAGCAGGATGAGCAGATGCTGCACAAGCTGCGCCAGGGAGTGAGCAAAGACCGAACCCGGATAAGCAACCAGTTGCGGGGCCTGTTGGCCGAGTATGGCGTGATCATCCCCAAGGGAATCGCAGCCTTGCGCCGGGAGCTGCCGCTGGCCCTGGCGGACGCCGACAATGCATTGACCGAGCGGGCTCGACAATTGCTGAGCCGCCAGTACCAGCATTTCATGAAGCTGGAAGAGGAACTGGCCTGGTACG
>NZ_SRZX01000010.1 GCF_004792665.1 Marinobacter orientalis | reverse complement strand
ACGACCATAGCGGTCTGGAACCACCTGATCCCATCCCGAACTCAGCCGTGAAACAGACCAGCGCCGATGGTAGTGTGGCTTCTGCCCATGTGAGAGTAGGTCATCGTCAGGCTCTTAATACCAAAAACCCCGCCAGCACACGCTGACGGGGTTTTTTATTTGCAGACGATTTTATGGTAACCAGATCTCAAATACACCACCCCCCAAACTGCCACCATTATGCAGACGAATAGACCCGGTCCGATCTCCCTCACTGTGAAGCTGGGCAACTGACGACGCAAAAAACAAGCCCAGGCTGGTGCTCCCGCTCTTGAAATCCAGAGATTTGAAACCCGGTGTACCACTGTGTTGCATGCTTTCCGGGTAGCCCTCGCCGTCATCTTCAACGCCGATAACCAGAAAGCCCTGTTGCTGCGCTGCAGTGAGCCTGATCTTGCTCCTGGTATATCGGATGGCGTTGTTGATGGTGTTGTTCAGCACACCTGTCAGCAAGTCGTCATCGAAGAATCCGTTAATGTCCTCAGCTTTGATTTCCAGCTCGATACCCAGGCCGTCCAGAAGTGGTGTATGCCGTGCCATATGCTGGGAGAGAAAATCGGGAACAAAGTGTTCCTCCATGTGGGCCGACAGGTTGTTCTCACCCAGACGGTATATACCGAGCAGTTGCACCAGATCGTTGTGCATACGCTCGGCCTCGTACTGCAGGGTGTTAAAGCGGGGCGACTCGCCGATGGACTCGCCTTGCTCCTGGCGGAGCTCGTCCAGAGAATTCAGAAGCATACCCAGGGAGTTTTTCATGTCGTGAACGGCGGATGCCAGCACCATGGAAAAATCGATGCTCTGGGATGACCGTGATTCGACAGGGCTGTCGTGGTTCTTTCTGTTCATGACATCATTCCTTCCAGTTTTTTACGCAACGACACCAGTCGGCGATACTGCCTGTGTTGCTCCGGTAACCCCTGGAGCCTGACAAGGTATTTCTCACAACGCTTCAACAGCTCCCGATCATCAGGCGTTCCCTGGTGCTTTTTCATCAATACCTGTACCAGGTTGAGGTTCAGTGCTGCGTGGGAAGGTACTATTTCCAGGGCCTCGCTGAACGTTGAGACCGCATCGTCAAGCCTGCCTGCTTCAAAGGCCTTGATGCCATCGCGGTTCAGGGACCGTGCCTGCAGTTTTTGCCGGAAACCTACCGGTTCATCAAGCAGGTTCTCGATCTTCTGCAGTAATCCCGGATTGTCGTGGCAGCGAGTGGCGAGGGCTGCCAGCAGCGTCTTTGCTTCCTCGTCCCTGTCGAGTCTGAACAATGTCTTGGCATAATCGAGGCCGGCTTCAGGATCCATCAGTTCCGGGTCTCCCAGCTCGTCGGCGACACTCTCGATAGCCGCCCGCGCCTCGTTCATTCTGCCCTGGCCTGCGTGAACCCGGGACTGCACAATGCGGCTTCTGACCTTGATGTCTTCCTGGCCGGCGAATCGTTTTTCCATGCGCCTGAGGATGGTGAGCGCTTCATCGGCCTGGGCTGAACCTTCGTCCGAAGTATCACCTTCACTGAGATCCGACAGTGACTGCCCCAGCGCCAGATAATGCCCGGAGCTGTCATGAATAGAGTAGGTGCCCAGGCTGACAGTTTGTCGCCAGGCGTCCGAGGCTGTCGACATGTCCTGGTTGGAAGCCGCCAGTGTCGCAAGGTGTTTGTGTCGCAAGAGGGCATTGGGAGAATGTTCTGCCGCCTTCTCCAGAATCTGCTGTGCCTGTGTGGGGCGACCCTGCTTTTCCAGAGCTTCGGCTAACAGATCGTAGGCTTCCATGTAATCCGGGTGCTTGGCCACCAGATCTTTCAGCGTGGTAACGGCGTCGTCATGGTTCTGGTTGGCCAGCAGAACTTTGCCGCGCCCCAGCCTGGCCCATGACAGATCACGCTGGGCCAGCACGTCGTCATGAATTTGCAGGGCATGACTGAAGTCACCTACCTGATAGTAGAGGTCAGCGAGCGTTTTCATCAGCCATGTTTTGTAACGGGGCCTGGTGGCAAGCGCCTGCAGACACAGGGAGATGGCTTCCGGGAAGTTTTCACGGTCAATTTCGCGGTTGATCGGAAGCAGGGCGTTGCGTTGTGTGATCAGTCCGCTGAGCCTTTTTTCCAGCATGGCACGATTGATGGGCTTCGTCAGGTAGGCATCGGGCTGATATTCCCTTGCGCCCATTACCATTTCCTTGGATGTTTCAGCGGTTACCATCAGGAACAGGGACGAGCGTTTCAGAAGTTTCTTGTGCCGCAGCTCCTCCAGAATGTGTTGGCCATTCTTTCCTTCACCCAGATTGTAATCGCAGAGGACCACATCCACATGGTTGTAGGAGCAATACTGAACTGCAGTTGGCGCATTCGGTACAAGTTCGATCCTGTCAGCTCCGCAGCTGCGTAGCATCTGCCTCATGGAGAGGCGAAAGTTTTCGAAGTCATCAATAACCAGATAGCTGAGTCTGGCGAAGGCGGTGCCGATGGTGTTGTCTGTAGATTCTGTCATGGGCGCTTCTGTTTCAGTAACTTGTTAACCAGGGCCCTGAGGGCTGCCGGTTTTACAGGTTTATAGAGAATCTGGTAGCCCCTGTTGATGGCGTCTTCCCTGACTTCCGGAGCCATATAGCCGGTAATAAGTATGCCAGGTATATCATTGGCTGCCTCTTCTCTCAATGAGTCCATTGCGTCAAGACCGTTACGGTTATCATCAAGCTGGTAGTCCGCAAGGATGATGTCCGGCTCGGTGCCGTTCAGCCTGTAGCGGGCATCTTCAAGGCTTTCGGCAGTGGTGACGTCACACTGCCAGTTGCCCAGTAGCGCACTCATGCCATGAAGGATGGCCGGGTCGTTGTCGATACACAGCACATGCAATCCTCCCAGGCTGGATACGCGCCGTGATGCGGTGGCCGGTTTTGCGACGTTCTGTTCGCTGTATTCGGGGGGAGCAGCCGGTACAGTGATGCTGAATACGCTGCCAAGCCCCTGAACGGACTGAACGTTCACCGGATGATTGAGCATGCCGCAGATTCGGTCAACAATCGCCAGGCCAAGGCCCAGCCCCTTTTTATCCCGGCCCTGCTGGAAGCGGCGAAACTCTTCAAAGATATGATCCAGTTGGTCATCCGGAATGCCCGGCCCTGTGTCCCATACTTCAATCCGTATGTAGCCCTTCAGGCGGCGACATCCGAGCAGGATCTTTCCACTGGGAGTATAACGGATCGCATTGGAGAGAAAATTCTGGATCACCCGCCTGAGTAGTTTGGAGTCGGAACGTACCCAGGCGCTGCTGGGCACAACGTGCAGGTCCAGCCCCTGGTCCTTGGCGATGGCAGAGAAATCGGTTGCCAGGTGGCGCAGGATGTCATTGACCGGAAAGACACCAATATCCGGCTCCAGCGCACCGGCATCGAGTTTGGATATGTCCAGCAGTGTACTGATGATTTCCTCGGCCGCCCCCAGGGAGCTGTCGATGTGCTCCACCAATTCCGTCATTTCCGGGTCACGGGCCTTGCCGGCCAGGGCAGATGTGAACAGGCGCGCGGCATTCAGTGGCTGCAGCAGATCGTGACTGGCTGATGCGAGGAAGCGGGTCTTGCTCTGGTTGGCCTGTTCGGCAACGGACTTTGCCTTGAGCATCTGCTCGTTGATAACCTGCAACTCCTGGGTGCGCTCCTTGACCCGTTGCTCCAGATAGATATTGGTTTCCTTGAGCGCCTGTTCTGTGCGCCGCATGGCTGTGATGTCCTGGAACGTGGTTACATAGCCACCACCGGGGATCGGGCTGCCGTCAATTCTCAGTACAGTTCCGTCCGGGCGCTGCCGCTCGTAAGACATTGCCTTGCCTTCGCGCATACTTTCGCAGCGGTCCGCAATAATCTCGTCAATGCGTCTTGCGGGCTGATTGGCGTTGGTCAGATTGTAGCGCATCAGGTCTTCCACTGGCCGGCCGACACGGACGAAGCCTGTGGGATAATTGAACTGTTCAAGATACCGCTGATTCCATACCACCAGCTGTTGCTGATGATTCACCACCGAAACGCCCAGGCTGATGTTCTCAATGGCGGACTGCAGGAGCTCACGGCTGAAGGTCATTGCCTGGGAAGCTTCATCAACGATGCTGACAACATCCTCAATCTGCATGTCACGACCGGTCAGGGTTGACTCCAGGACAACCCTGGCGGTTGAGGCGCCTATGACCGAGGCCAGCTGGCGCTCAATGAACTTCATAAGATGTGACGAAGCGGGACGGTGCAGATGCAGACGAATGGCGTTACGCCGCTCGTAGTTCCGGAAAATCGCTTCTGCCCGCTCCTCTCCCATGAAACGATCCGCGATGGCCTGGAGGTCAGAGGTCAGGATCTCACCCTGCCAGCTTTGTTGCTGTGGTGTTTCAGCTTTTGGTTGAGGATCCTGGAAGAAGGAAGCGATCTGGATCTTTTCCCGCACCCGTTGGCGGGTCAGCATGGACAGTACGATATAGGTAACCGTGTTGATGCCAAGGCTCCAGATAATGCCATGGCTGATCTGGTCCAGCTCGGAGCCGAACAGCGCCGTAGGCCGGGTCCAGTTTATTCCGAGGATTCCCTGTTGGATCAGGTTATCGTTCAGCCAGCCGGTTGAAGCGAGCGCAGGCAGAAGCAGGGTGTAACACCACATCAGAAAGCCCAGCCCCAGCCCCCACAAGGCGCCCGTGTGGTTACCCCTGCGCCAGAGAATTCCCCCCACCAGGGCCGGACCAAACTGGGCAGCGGCAGCAAAGGAGAGGAGGCCGAAAGCCGTCAGGCTGTAGTCTTCCCCGGCCATGCGATAAAAGCCATAGGCGGTTAATAATACCACAAAGATGGCGACCCGCCGGATGCTTAACAGCAGGTAGCTGAGATCCGAACGTTTGTTCATGCGTGGCCGGAAAAATCTAAGCAGTGCCGGCATGATAATCTCGTTGCTGACCATGGTGGCAATGGCCACGGAGCAGACTATGACCATCGCAGCGGCTGCTGACCCCCCGCCAAGGAAAGCCAGTATCGCCAGCCATTGCTCACCGGCCAGCATGGGCAGATTGAGAATCAGTGCGTCCGGATCCGAGGAGCTGGCTTCTGGCGACAGGAGCCCGGCTGCGGCAATGGGCAGCACAAAGGCACTGGCAATTATGAGGTAAATGGGCATGGCCCATCGTGCGGTCTCGAAATCCCGATGGTCGGTGTTCTCTACTACCATGACATGAAACTGCCGCGGCAGGCAGATGATGGCAAGCATGGCCACCAGTGTCTGGGTAATAAAGGCTGGCGCTTCGAGGCCATCCGTGGTCAGGGTACCCACCAGTCCGGCATCACGGACATTGTCCCAGAGATCACCGAAACCACCATAAAGGCCATAGCCGACGAAAAGGCCAACGGCGACAAAGGCAACGATCTTGATCACTGATTCGAAGGCAATGGCCTGAATCATGCCCCGGTGGTGTTCGGTGGATTCCAGGTGCCGTGTACCGAAAAGCACGGTAAATACTGCCAGTACAAGGGTAATGTACCAGGCTGAATCGTTCCAGGCAGCGGTACTCAGCTCAGTATGGGCGGTGCCTGCATCCGAGAGCACGTTGAAGCCCATGGAGATGGCTTTTAACTGTAGCGCGATGTAAGGGACGCTACCAATGAGTGCGAAGGCTGCAACCATGGCCGCCAGGGACTGCGATTTGCCATAACGCGAGGCGATGAAATCGGCGATGGAAGTGCTGTTGTTACGTTTACTGATGAAAATTATGCGGCGTAGCAGCGGGGCACCAAATACGAACACCAGCAAGGGGCCAAGATAGATGGGCAGGAAGCCCAGCCCTTCCTGGGTAGCACGCCCTACTGCGCCATAAAAAGTCCACGATGTGAAATAAACGGCCAGGGACAACGCGTAAATGTGGGTGCGCGCCAGTCGGCGTCGGTACAGGCCGGAGTGTTTGTCACCGGCCCATGCGATGACAAACAGAACGGAGATGTAGGTGATGGAAATTAAAACCAGCAACCAGGCACTAATCATAGAAACACGTTTCCGTGGGTCTGGTCCGTTCGCTCAGGGCACTCAGGCGTTACAGACGGTGTTCAGAAGTGTGTCCTCGCTGTCGAGCACCTTCATATTGTCCAGACTTGGGCTGCCTTCGCTATTGAGCGGTACCAGCTCGCGGGTTTCACAGTTCAGGAGGTGAACCCGGTGCGAGATCGCATCTGTGACCTTCTGATTAAAACGGTAAAGCGTAAAGCGGACAACGTCAGGATTATTGGGTGCGTGGGCAAAACTATCCGTGTCCACGGCCGAAAAAGCGGTGACGTAAGGGAACACAAATGTCCATGGCCGCCAAAGAATGCCCTCTGATTCGGTATCCACTATAACTGCTTCTTCCGGGAGCAGCGTTTTCTTGTGGTCGTACCAGATATATTCGCCATAGACCAGATAACCAAGCATGCCGAGTCCGGCGAAGGCAGGAATGAGCCACTTGGGGGCTTTTTTTCGAGTGAGCGCACGGATGCCCAAGGCAATACCGGCAGCCCCGAGACCGCAGAAAACGGTGGCAACTAACGTCCAGAACATAATTCGATTTCCTCAAAAAAGAACGGGCTTCCTAAGAAGGAAGCCCGTTCAGGTTCAGCCTGTCAGATTCTCATCTGTCATTGGCTGATGTGTTGCTTAGTGGTCCGTCGCGCCGCCGGCACCACGCGGGTAACGGACGCTTTCGACCAGCTCCTGAATCTCAATGGGCGGCTCTTCAGTCGCATTGGAGACCGTAAAGGCTACCGCAAAGTTGACGATTGCACCAATTGCGCCGATAGACAGGGGAGAGATTCCCAGTACCCAGTTTTCAGGAATATCCGCCAGGTTATTGGTGCCCGGAATGAACAGCCAGCCCTTGTACACAAAGATGTAGGCAAGCGTGAATACCAGGCCTGACAGCATACCGGCAATGGCACCTTTATTGTTCACTCGCTTGGAGAAGATGCCCATCATCAGTGCCGGGAACAGGGATGCAGCAGCGATGCCGAACGCCAGTGCCACCACCTGTGCCGCGAAGCCAGGAGGGTTTGCGCCCAGGTAGGTTGCCACAACAATGGCGACAGCCATCGATATCCGGGCAGCCAGCAGTTCGCCTTTATCCGAGATAGCCGGATTGATGCGCCCCTTGATCAGGTCGTGACTTATTGCCGATGAGATTGCCAGCAATAGTCCCGCAGCGGTAGATAGTGCCGCTGCAAGGCCACCGGCTGCGATCAGACCAACGACCCACCCGGGCAGGTTGGCAATTTCCGGGTTGGCCAGTACCAGGATATCCCGGTTCACGACCAGCTCGTTACCTTCCCAGCCACGGGCCTCGGCTTCCTCTTCAAAGGAGGGCACATCATTATACAGCTGGATGCGACCATCGTTGTTCTTGTCCTCATACTGGATCAGGCCGGTGACCTCCCACTCGCGGACCCACTGTGGACGCTCATCGTACTCGATCGGCGCGGCGGCGGTGCCGTCAGGATAGATGGTGGTCATCAGGTTCAGTCGAGCCATGGAAGCAACAGCCGGAGCTGTCAGGTACAGCAGGGCAATGAAGACCAGGGCCCAGCCGCCGGACCAGCGGGCATCAGCTACCTTGGGTACGGTGAAGAAGCGAATGATAACGTGCGGCAGACCCGCAGTACCGATCATCAGCGTCAGGGTGAACAGAACCATGTTCAGTTTGTTGTCCACATCCGCCGTATACTCATTGAAGCCGAGGTCGGTGATGACCTGGTTCAGTTTCTGGAGCAGGGGCAAACCGGATTCGGTGTGAGTGGAGAACATGCCAAGACCCGGAATCGGGTTACCGGTCAGCTGGATGGAGATAAACACCGCCGGAATGGTATAGGCCACGATCAGGACGCAGTACTGGGCAACCTGGGTATAAGTGATACCCTTCATGCCGCCCATTACGGCGTACAGGAAAATCACAACCGCGGCGATGATCAGACCGAGAGTAGCGTCGACTTCCAGGAAGCGGGAGAATGCCACACCGGCCCCGGCCATCTGACCGATTACGTAGGTAACCGAAGCGACAATCAGGCAGATAACAGCGACCAGACGGGCGTTCTGACTGTAGTACCGGTCACCGATGAACTCAGGAACCGTAAACTTGCCGAACTTACGCAGGTAAGGTGCAAGCAACATGGCCAGCAGTACGTAACCGCCGGTCCAGCCCATGAGGAAGGTCGAGTTGGCGTAGCCGCCGGCAGCAATCAGGCCTGCCATGGAGATAAAGGATGCCGCAGACATCCAGTCAGCACCTATTGCCGCACCGTTGGTGATGGGGTGAATGCCGCCACCCGCCACGTAGAAGTCACTGGTGCTACCGGCCTTCGCCCAGATGGCGATACCGATATAGAGGGCGAAGGATCCGCCTACGAATAACAGGTTAATTATAAACTGGTCCATTGCCCTTACTCCTCGTGCACGCCGAATTTCTCATCTAGCCTGTTCATACGCCAGGCATAATGAAAAATCAGCACGATAAAGGTGAGAATCGATCCCTGTTGGGCGAACCAGAACCCGAGGTCGGTTCCGCCGACGGGGATTCCGGCGAGCATGGGGCGCAGCAATATGGCGAATCCATAAGATACAAGGGCCCAGACGATCAGGCTCCAGAATATCAGGCGAAGGTTCGCCTTCCAGTAATTCACAGCATCGTAGTCATGACCTGACATAGGATCACTCCTGTTTTGTTGTTGTGGAGGTTGGGTGGGTTTTCTGTGATGTATGTGTTGTAGAGAAATTATTATTCATATAATTCTTCTCCGACTTGTTTTCCTCTCCGACTTTACCGGTCAAGCGATATATAGATATTGGCAAAAGGTCTAATTCTCAGTTATTTGCCGGTCAAAACGTCTGTAGACGCGACACAGTTCAGGTTCTCATCCCGGCCGATGCATGTGTTTTAATTGCCGGTAGTACTTCAGTTTGCCAGTGAGCTCTTTCAGCGTTGTGACATCGTCTTTCTGTGCGCTGTTGATAACGGCGAGTGTGAGCTCTGCGGTGGCCATCGCATCTGCCGCCGCATGGTGGCGGGCACTGACGTCCAGGCCGAAGAAATCTGCCCAGTTATCAAGGCCAGGGCCCCCCGTTTTTGCATCCGGGAAAAAGGTCGGGAGCATTTCCGCAACATCTATCCAGGTGTGCGGTTGGGTATATCCAAGGGTCTGCTTCAGGGCTTTTTCCAGAAACCGTTGGTCGAAGGCTGAATGGTAGGCGAGGATCGGGTCGCCATTCATCCACTCCAGCAGATGCAACAGGGCGTCTTCGGTCTCGTGGCCCTGAGTCAGCGCTTCCGGGCCGATGCCGTGGATGAGCACAGTTTCACGGATATCCAGCTCGGGGCGTCGGAGAATCAGGTCGAACTGATCTTCCATCGGTATGGCATTCCCGGAGATGGCCACGGCACCGATGGCGATAACTTCGTCTTTTGATGCATTGAGCCCTGTGGTTTCAAGGTCAAGGACGATCAGCCTGCAATCGGACAGGCGCTGGTCTCCAGCAGTTTTCGGGGTTGGCAGGTGTTCGCGATCGGGGCCACCGGTCCTACCGGTCCTGAGCCGCTCAATCCAGCCTTTGATCTGTTCCAGCATGACAGTCGGCCCGGTGGTCAGAGTTGATAAGTCAGTTCCAGCTTCTGCTGCAGTCGCTGCGCCTGGCGGAATGATTCGCGAAGTATGCGCCGGTCCAGAGGGTTCAGGTCGTCCGGATTGATGTAGTTGGACAATGGCTCGTCCCGCTCCAGCTGTTCCTGATGAGATCTCATCCTTATTGCCTGAATCAGGCTATAGGCCTCTTGCCAGGCTTTGGCATCCTTGGGATCGAAAATGTCTTTCTCTGCCAGTTTGTTCATGCGTTCAAGTGTATTGGCTTCGCCGACCCCGTTGGCCAGGGCAAATACCCGGACGGCCTCCACGAAGGGCGCCAGCCCCTGACGTTTAAGGTCCAGCTTGTTTTTCTTGCCTTCCTGGACATAGCGGAAGTTGCGGAACATGGTCAGGGGAGGTTTGCGGGTGATGGCATTGCCTGCAAGCATTTTCTGGAACAGGGCATTTTTGCGGATGCGAGTGAGAACTTTATCCAACAAAGCATCAAGCGGCTCTTTAGGACCGAATATGGATCTCATATCCAGGAATATTGAAGAATAAACTAGGTTTTGGGGCGTCGATGCGTCAATAAAGCGGATGAACCAGTCATCCCATTCCCTGCTGCTGAGACACAGCTTCGGGTTGCTGGCCATGATATTGCCTTTACACCAGGTGAACCCGCATTCTGCCAGTTCCTTGTTGACCGTTTCCGCAAAGGGCAGCAGCTTTTCCCTGACCTGGTCTTCGGTCATCCCCTCGGGTATCTGGAACAGGATGCCGTTGTCCTGGTCCGTCAGCAGGGTCTGCTCCTGTCGGCCCTCGCTGCCGAACGTCAGCCAGGTAAAGGGTATTCCCGGGTCACTCTTCTTGATATTCAGTTCCAGCACCCGGCGCACAGTGACATCGTTCAGGGTAGTAATGATCTTGACCACCTGGCCGGAATCCGCCCCGTGGGCGAGCATTGAATCCACCAGCCTCGACACATCGGACCTCAGGCTGATCAGAGTCCGGAGATGGCTGGCAGTGCCGATGGTGCGGGCAAGATTAACCAGGTCCACCCGTTGCAAAGAGAACAGGTCCCGTTCCGAGACCATGCCTATCAGGCGGTTGTCATCATCCACCACACAGATATGCGCAAAATGGTGCTCAGCCATGAGCATGGCGGCCTCAAACGCGTCGGCCTGGGCCGTCAGGCAGCAGGGGTCTTTTGTCATCACCTGCCCGATGGGTGTGTCCAGGGGGCCTTTTTCTTCCGCCACCATGGTGCGCAGGTCCCTGAGAGTAAAGATGCCCGTGGGGTGCCGTTCGTTATCGGTGATTACAATGCTGCCCACGCTGTTTTCATGCATCCGCGCGACAGCCTTTCGTACCGGAAGATCGGGCGAGCATACAATGGGGTTGCGAATGGCGTACCGTTCCAGAGGGGTGTCCAGTGAGTTGCTGGAGCCAATGGAGGCCATGGCCCCGCTCTGGATTCTCTGGTTTACCTGGTCAAGCAGGCTGCTTACGCCACGCAGGCAGAAATCACGAAAAGCATCGCTCTGGGAGAAGAGTGTTACAAACGTATCGTGTTCGATGCTGAGGCAGAAGGTGTCTCCGCAGGCGCGATGAAGTGTGCGGGTGGGGCGTTCCCCGATCAGTGCCGCCAGAGGAAAGCATTCACCCTGGCTGATCTCGAAGGTGGTTTCTGTCTCGCCATCCTTGTCACGGGCCCGTTCGCCGCGAATGCGCCCCTGTTTAACGATATAGAAGCGTTTTACCGGCCCGTCCTCTGGCGAAAGCACGACATCGCCGTCGGCATAAAACCGCAGGGAGGCGTGCTCTGCAAAATGGGCCAGCTGCGAGTCATCCATGTTTGAGAATGGCGAATGCTCACGCAGGAAGGTCATAATGGCGCGGGTGTTCTGGGGGCGCTCGCTGTCCTGGGGTGCGGCGGTCATAAACGCGCTCCGTTGTCTTTGTTATGAGCCTGAAGTGTAGCCTAACTATCGGACCTGCGGCCCTAAGATTTTCGTCTGATAGTCAATTATTTCCGCTATGACGGGTATGGCCTGGCTGCTGTTCTTTATGATGGGGGAAGCGGGTGGTAAAGTCCTGTTAACCCGACTGCAAAATGATACCGACATGACGACCAAAGATGAGCGCCTGAGCTTTCTGGAGGAGATGAAGGACGTCCGTCGCATCCGGAAGCCGAACAAGGCCGACGTTAAGACCCCTAAAGAGCTGACGCCCGGACATCTCGAACGGCAGCGGTCAGCCATGGACCAGCCGTTGAAGGATCGCAACCCTTTGACGGCTGATATGGTAGAACCACTGGGGGCACACGATGTGCTTTGCTGGCAGCGGCCTGGCGTCCAGCACGGCGTGTTTCGCAAGCTCCGTCTTGGCCAGTACCCCATTGAGGCCCGCCTCGATCTGCACCGGATGACCGTGGAGGAGGCGCGCAGGGAGGTGTTTGACTTTATTTCAGATTGTGTCCGCTATGGTCTGCGATCCGTGATCATCCTGCACGGCAAGGGGGAGCGTAATCCGGACGGTATTGCCCAGCTCAAGAGCTATATCGCCAAATGGCTCCCGGAGCTGGATAATGTGCTGGCGTTCCACTCTGCTCAGAAGCGTCACGGTGGCACCGGTGCTGCCTATGTCATGATTCGTAAAGGCGATCGCGACAAGCAACGTAACCGTGAAATCCATGGTTCCTGAGAATAGTTCGTCAAAACCGATGAAATCGGTGCGGAGGTAAGAATGAAACAGCTGATGTTGGTGGTTTTCCTGGTAGCGGCACTGGCCGGGTGCAAGGATCGTGTTATCTGGGATGATGGCGGCAAGGTCAAGGAGGCGACAACGGATCGTGAGGTCTGGAATTCTGAAGGGAAAATGGGAACTGGCGAACGCAAGATCTGGACCGACAAGGACGGTGACGACGTCGTAAAATAAGCCGCAGTGCTGCCTGTGAGCATTTGCGGGTGGCTCGTCCAGCCTTATACTGAAAATCGCTCAGCGCCAGTCCGGCGCGTCTGTTCCGAGGTAGCCTTTGTTTGATGTAACCCGCTACGCCATTGCCGCACAATCCATCATCGATGCCGGCCGTTTTCTCTATGGCCAGGGCTGGTCTCCGGCCACAAGCAGCAACTATTCGGCGCGGATTGATGACGGGCATATCGCTGTCACCGTCTCCGGTCGCCACAAGGGTCAGCTGGTTGCTGGTGATGTGATGGTGGTCGATCTGGCCGGGAAAGCTGTTCACAGCAACGCGCGCTCGTCAGCTGAAACACAGTTGCACACGGTTCTGTACCAGGCTTTTCCCGAGGTTGGTGCGGTGTTGCATACCCATTCGGTCAAGGCAACGGTGCTGAGCCGCCTGCTGCCAGCCGGAGAACCGTTGACTCTGCAGGGCTACGAGCTGCAGAAGGCCTTTGCGGGTATTGATACCCACGAATCAGAGCTGATGGTGCCGGTTTTTGACAATACCCAGGACATTGCCGCGCTTGCGAGGGAAACCGGGGAATGGTTCCGGCAGCATCCGCGGCAGCCAGGTTATCTGATCCGCGGGCATGGTCTTTATACCTGGGGCAGGACCATGTCAGACTGTCTGCGCCATGTTGAAGCCTTTGAATTTCTCTTTGAATGTGAGCTTGAAACCATGAGGGTCCGCCGATGACTACCCTGAGTATTTTTGACCAGAGCGCGCCTGAGACACCCCGCGTTGTAACCGAGGACGCCGGCAAGATTGCCAACCTGCTGGCGGAACATGGTGTGAGATTCGAGCAATGGGCTACCCGGGATCTGCCTGCAGATGCGTCAGCGGAAGACATCATTGAAGCGTATGGAGGTGAGATCCGGGCGCTCAAGGATGAATGTGGCTTTCAGGCCGCAGATGTCATCAGCCTCAACCCGGACAACCCCCAGAAAGAGGTTTTTCGCAGGAAATTCCTCGATGAACATGTGCACAGCGAAGACGAAGTACGCTTTTTCGTTCGGGGTCAGGGCCTGTTTTACCTGCATTTCGGTGATCAGGTGTATGCCGTTCTGTGCCAGAAAAATGACCTGATCAGCGTACCCGATGGCACCCGCCACTGGTTCGATATGGGGCCGGAGCCTGCGTTCACCTGCATTCGCCTGTTCACCAACCCTGAAGGCTGGGTTGCAGATTTCACCGGTGAAGACATTGCCAGCCGCCTGCCCCGTTATGAGCGGCTGGCAGGAGCTGCCGGATGATCCGCGTTATCCTGACCGACATCGAGGGCACGACCAGTTCGATCTCCTTTGTTCATGATGTGTTGTTTCCCTACTCGGCTGAGCACATGGCCGATTTCGTGCGTGAGGGCAACGCCGACAGCATCGAGATCCGTGAGCAACTGGATGCCGTTGCGCAAATTTCCGGAGTTGCCAGGGACGATATTGAAGGGCTCATCGGTGTGCTGGAGACCTGGATTCGCGAAGATCGCAAGGAAACACCACTGAAGGCCCTGCAGGGCATGCTCTGGGCGCAGGGTTACCAGCGAGGTGCCTTCAGAGGCCACGTTTATGAGGACGCGGCCGAATACCTGCAGCGCTGGCATGATCGGGGGCTGCGTCTGTTCGTATATTCTTCCGGTTCTGTGAAGGCGCAGAAGCTGATATTCGGTTTTAGCGAGGCCGGGGACCTGACCCCCTTCTTTTCCGGTTACTTCGACACCCGTGTCGGTGGTAAGAAAGAACCAGAGTCCTACAGCAACATCGTCAGTGAGCTGGGCGTTGATCCCGGCACCGTACTGTTCCTCTCCGACGTGGAGGCCGAATTGCAAGCCGCGGAGAAGGCAGGCATGCGCACGGTCTGGCTGATCCGGGAGGGTGACCTTGCGCAGACCGGGCGGGCAGTAGCCAGGGACTTTGCCGGAGTTGATTCCCTGCTTCAGCAGCGTTGACCAATCCTTTGCGCCTTCCTCTCTGAAAGCCCTTTGAGCAGGAGGCCCCTTGCCCGATAGCAAATATCTGACAGCTCCGCTTCTTTGCCTGTGGCTCTCCGGCTGCGCTCCGGATTCAGGTGTTCCAGAGATGATGGATGGCTACGTGGCGCAGGTGGCCGATGCCCTTGATTTGAGTCCCTCGCTATCGAAGGTTGCCCCGGTTCCACAGATTCCCCGCCGGCGTGAGCGTGTCCTGGAGATGCCGGACCTGGATATGAGCATGCTGGATTTCCTGTCTCTCTATGGCTGTGAGCTGCAATACGTCGTTGGTGAGAAAAACTCGATCATGGGCCGGGTCATGCAACCTCTGAACCGATTGCGTTACGAAACGCGTTTTATCCAGGCAGCAGAGGACTGTATCCCCGAAGCCGAACGGGAAGGCGTCAAGGAAGAGCTGGGAGAGGCTATCGAGAGCAAATCCGAAACGCTCTCAATCGCTCTGTGGAACGCAACCTGGGGCGTGGAAGAGATGGAGCGGTTATTTACCCGGTCGCAAGGGTATTACCCGAAGGGCAGCGATGATCCCGTAGTCGCTGAGTTGTCCGCTGGCGTCAGACAGCTCAACCAGACAGTGGCCGGCCTGTTGGGAGGCAACACGGGTGAGCAGCTGGATTATGTTGGTGAGGTGCAGCAGCGCTGGCAGGCTGAGCACCGCGCAGGCCAGTTGATGAACAGCGCCAGGTTACTGACGATGCGGCTTGATGACGCGACGGCGCTTTTGATCGAGAGAACCGAAACCGATCCACTGTGCCCCGAAGAGGGGGACGGAAAGCTGCCTGAGGCCCTCGGAGAGACCTATGTCACGGCTTACGCCAATGGCATCGAGACGTATCTGGAAAACGTCGATGAGGCGAGAGAGGCTCTGATCGAACCACTGTCGGAACTGGCGACCCAGCAGGCGGATATCATGCCTGCGGCTTTTCAGGAATGGTATCGGCAGAACCTGGATACAGAAAATACCGCAAGCCTCTGGGGGCAGCTTGACCGGGCCGTTGCCTCTCACGCCCGGCGCTGGCAGCGGCTTCTCCATCAGTGTGGTGTCTCCCCGGGTAAATGAGCGCCTGAAAATTTTCAGTGTTGGCTACCGGCGCAGTGCCGGTGTTCCTGAGCGTCAGCGTGCTTCTGTGGAGGCGCAGGTGTGGGCGGGTGCTGCCAGCCATGGCACGTTTCCCGTCAGGTTTCTGAAGCCGGCTGCGGACGATTTACCTTCAGATGCACCATGGCTACTGTAAACAGCAGGAAGGTCAGCCCGGTAAGGATCAGCGGGGCAATGTCGCCTTCGCTGAGCCAGGCGGAAACGACGTGACGGGTAAAATAGAAAATGACCACGAAGCTCAGCCAGATGTAACCGCGGTTATTGCCCCGGAATACCGGAACGGCGAAAGCCAGTAGCGGGATCAGTTTGATGCTGAGCATCAGGGTTACCGAGACGCCCTCAGTCTGTACCGGATAAAAAGTGGTTACCACCAGAGTGATCAGGGTTGCGAGATAGAGCGCAATGGTCAGACGGGCCGTGATGCGTGCTTTCGGATTGTGAATCATTCGGGATTCCGTTTTTGGATGATGGGCTGTCAGTCACTGAGTTTTACGGCAAGGCGGGCCAGACGTTCACCGAATGCCTGGCAAATTGTTTTTTCATGGTCAGTCAGAGCCTGCTGCTCTCCGGTACCGGCCCAGTGGGAGGGGCCGTAAGGTGTACCACCGGCGGTGGTCTGGCTGAGTGCATTTTCCGAGTAGGGTACGCCGCATAACACCATACCGTGATGCAGCAGCGGCACCATCATTGTCAGCAAGGTACTTTCCTGTCCGCCATGGAGGCTGCCGGTGGAGGTGAAGGCGCCGGCGGGTTTGCCTGTAAGAGCTCCGTTGACCCAGAGGTCCCCGGTACTGTCGAGGAAGTATTTTAGCGGCGCTGCCATGTTGCCAAAGCGGGTGGGGCTGCCAATGGCCAGGCCGGCACAGTTCGCCAGGTCGCCCTTGCTGGCGTAGGGAGCGCCATCGTCGGGGACCGCCGGCAGTGAGGCCTCTGTGTCCGGCGAAACAGCCGGCACCGTGCGGATTCTGGCCTCAATGCCCGGAATCCGGGCCACCCCCCGGGCAATCTGGATCGCCATCTCCGCAGTCTGGCCACTACGGGTATAATAGAGCACCAGAATGTATGGAGCCTCGGAAGCCATGTTTCTCTCCTGTTTGGGGTTCGGTCAATCCGCGTTGTGGAAAATTCCGGTGGGTTCTGTCATGGTTCTTTTCTTTTCCGGATCGGGTTGACCGCAAGTATGTTCAGGCGCCGTAGTCTAACAGGAGGGCACTCCGTGCAGTACCCTGCAAAATCGTGTTATTCCAGCGGGTTGAGCAGGATCGGTATGATACTGGCCCTGTTGATACTGGTGGGCTGCCAGAATCAGGAGTTTGAAAAGCCGGACGGAACGGTGCTGGATTGGGAAAGTCTGCGCGGCCACTGGGTGCTGGTCAATTACTGGGCGGAATGGTGCAAACCCTGTCTGGAGGAAATACCGGAACTGAATGATCTTGACAGCTACTCCGATATTGTTGTCCTGGGTGTAAACTTTGATGACATTCAGGGCCAGGAGCTGATTGATCTCGGAGAAAACATGGGGATCGAGTACGCCATGCTGGCCGAGGACCCCGGCCCTGAGTTCGGCTGGAAAACGCCGGTAGCCCTGCCGGCGACGTTTATTGTCAACCCCGATGGAAACCTGGTTGAGGCCCGCTTCGGCGCCCAGACCGAGGAAGATATCAAAGAGTTGATCAGGCGCTGATTCAGCCCTGATCCGGAACCAATTAGCAGGAACACCCCGGCGTTATGTCACAGAGCTTTGTCCACCTTCGCGTGCACTCCGAATATTCCATGGTAGATGGACTGGTAAGGGTGAAACCACTGATCAGTCGTGTTGCCGAGCTGGGCATGCCAGCAGTCGGCCTGACCGAGCAGTCCAACATGTGCTCCCTGGTCCGTTTTTACAAGGCAGCCATGGGGGCCGGGGTAAAGCCCGTGATTGGCGCCGACCTCTGGATTGAAAACCCGGAAGAGCCCGACAACCCTTTTCGCATTACCCTTCTGGCGCGGGATAACGACGGTTACCTTAATCTCACTGAAATAGTCTCCCTGGGTTATACCGAGGGACAGCGTTTTGGCAAACCCATTATCCAGCGCAAGTGGCTTGAATGCCGTAGCAACGGGCTGATCGCTCTGTCCGGTGCGCGCATGGGTGATGTGGGCAAGGCGCTGATGGCCGGCAAGCTGGATCTGGCCCGGCAGCGCGCCGAATACTGGACCAATCTCTACCCCGGATCATTTTACCTGGAACTGCAACGGACCGGCCGGCCAGGGGATGAAGACTGCCTGCACCTCAACATTGAGCTGGCAGAAGCCCTGTCATGCCCGGTGGTGGCCACTAACGACGTTCACTTCCTGCATGCCGGGGATTTCGAAGCCCATGAGGCGCGAGTCTGTATCGGGGAAAGCCGTACTCTTGACGACCCGAGGCGGGATCGGCGATTTAGTGATCAGCAGTATCTTCGCAGCGCAGAGGAAATGATCGAGCTGTTTTCGGATATTCCCGAGGCCGTGGAAAATACCGTCGAGATCGCCCGCCGGTGCTCGGTCCAGGTGCGGATGGGTGAGTACTTCCTGCCGAACTACCCCATCCCTGATGGCATGACCATGGATGAATACTTCCGCAAGGTCTCGGAAGAGGGCCTGGAAGAACGTCTTGCCAGGACGCTGAAGAAAGACGATCCGGACTACGACCAGAAGCGCGACGCCTACTATACGCGGCTGAATTTCGAGCTGGATATCATTACCCAGATGGGGTTTCCCGGGTACTTCCTGATCGTAATGGACTTCATCAAATGGGCCAAGAACAACGGCGTACCGGTGGGTCCGGGCCGCGGCTCGGGAGCCGGTTCGCTGGTGGCCTACGCCCAGCTGATTACCGATCTTGACCCGCTGGAATACGATCTGCTGTTTGAGCGCTTTCTGAATCCGGAACGGGTATCCATGCCCGACTTCGATGTGGATTTCTGCATGGAAGGCCGTGACCGTGTCATTGCCTATGTGGCGGAAAAATACGGCCGCGAGGCGGTATCCCAGATCATTACCTTCGGCACCATGGCCGCCAAGGCGGTGGTTCGCGATGTGGCCCGGGTACAGGGCAAGTCCTACGGGCTGGCGGACAAGCTCTCCAAGATGATTCCGTTTGAGCCGGGCATGACCTTGGAGAAGGCTCTGGAGCAGGAACCACAACTGGTTGAGTTCCTGGAAAACGACGAGGAAGCCCAGGAAATCTGGGAAATGGCCCTCAAGCTCGAGGGTGTCTGCCGTAACGCGGGCAAGCACGCCGGTGGTGTGGTGATTGCGCCCACCAAGATCACCGACTTCTCACCCCTCTATTGCGACGACGAGGGTGGCAGCCTGGTGACCCAGTTCGACAAGGGCGATGTGGAAGACGCGGGGCTGGTGAAATTCGACTTCCTGGGGCTGCGGACCCTGACCATCATCGACTGGGCCCTGAAGATGATCAATCCCCGCCGGGAGAAACGGGGCGAGCCAGCACTGGACATCAATGAGATCCCGCTGGACGACGTGCCGTCGTTCGAGATGCTCAAGAAGGCGGAAACCACGGCAGTCTTCCAGCTGGAATCCCGGGGCATGAAAGACCTGATCCGCCGTCTGCAACCGGATTCCCTGGAAGACATGATTGCCCTGGTAGCACTGTTTCGGCCCGGGCCGCTGCAGTCGGGCATGGTGGATGACTTTATCGACCGTAAGCACGGCCGCCAGCCGGTATCTTTCCCGCACCCGGATTACCAGTACGATGGCCTGAGACCGGTTCTGGAACCCACTTACGGCGTTATCCTGTACCAGGAACAGGTCATGCAGATTGCCCAGGTGATGGCTGGCTATACCCTTGGTAACGCCGACATGTTGCGGCGCGCCATGGGCAAGAAAAAACCCGAAGAGATGGCCAAGCAGAAACAGTTCTTCCTGGACGGTTGCGAAAAGAATGGCATCGACAAGACCCTCGCGGAAAACATCTTTGACCTGGTAGAGAAGTTCGCCGGCTACGGCTTTAACAAGTCCCACTCGGCCGCGTACGCGCTGGTGTCCTATCAGACCCTCTGGCTCAAAGCCCATCACCCCGCTGAGTTCATGGCGGCGGTTCTGACCGCGGATATGCAGAACACCGACAAGGTGGTCACGCTGGTAGAGGAATGCCGCAGCATGGGCCTGGAGCTGTTGGTGCCCGATGTCAGCCGCTCCGAATATACCTTCACGGTCAACGACGAGGGCGCTATCGTTTACGGCCTGGGCGCTATCAAGGGGCTGGGTGAGGGTCCGATTGGCAGCATCCAGGCTGGCCGTGCAGACGGTGAGCCCTTCCAGGATCTGTTCGATTTCTGCCGCCGGGTGGACCTGAAAAAAGTCAACAAGCGGGCCATGGAAGCACTGATCCGCTCAGGCGCCATGGACAAGCTGGGTGCCGGGCGCGCGCAGCTGATGGCGAGTATCGACAAGGCCATACAGCAGGCGGGCCAACAGTCCCGCAACGAATCCGCGGGTATGACGGATATGTTCGGCGACATGCTGATGGGCGGGGAAGACGGCGATCTTTATGCTGATGTCGCGGATGTGCGGGAATGGCCAAAGAAACAGCGCCTGAAAGGGGAGAAGGATACGCTCGGGATTTATCTGACCGGCCACCCCTTCGACGAATACGAAAAAGAGGTACGGCAGTTTGTGCGCTCGTCCATTGCTGACCTCAAACCTGCGCGGCAGCCCCAGCGTGTTGCAGGCCTGGTGGTGGCTCAGCGATCCATGAAAACCCGTACCGGTTCCACCATGGCCTTTATCACCCTGGATGATCGCAGTGCCCGTATCGAGGCAACCCTTTTTTCCGAGGCATTTTTCGAGAACCGGGAGTTGTTGCAGTCCGACCAGGTGATTGTCGTGGAGGGGCAGGTCAGCCACGATGATTATTCCGGCCAGATGAAAATGCGGGTGAACTCGGTCATGGACGTTGGCACCGCCCGGCAGCAGTTCAGCCGCGGACTGAAGCTGGCTATTCGCGCGGACCAGCTTCAGAATGGTTTGCTCGACAGGCTGGACTCTGCGTTAAGGCCCTTCCGTTGTGAAGGCAGCCCGGTGTGGATCGAATACAGCAGTGATAATGCCACGACCCGTATTGAGCTGGGTGAGTCCTGGCGTGTTCAGCCCGATGATGACCTTCTTCTGGAGCTGAAATATCTGGTGGGCGACCAGTCCGTAGAACTGGTCTATGATTGATAGTGTCCGGCAAGGTTCATCCCGGCGGTGGCGGATGCGTTGAAATATTACGTTTTTGTCAGAAAGCGGACTCATACCAAGGTCCGCTTTAGCCATTGCCCGGGCGCTGCTATCTTTGTCCAAAATTCTGGTTTGGCGACTTACATTCTCGCCTTGCAAGCAAATGATGGAACATCATGAACCCTAACTATCTGGATTTCGAACAGCCTATTGCCGACCTTGAAGCCAAGATTGAAGAGCTTCGCATGGTTGGCAATGACACCGACATCAACATTACCGACGAGATCAGCCGGCTGCGCAAAAAGAGCGTAAGCCTTACTGAAAGTATCTTCTCGGACCTCCAGCCCTGGGATGTTTCAAGACTGGCGCGCCATCCGCGCCGGCCCTACACCCTGGATTATGTCGAGATGATCTTCGATGATTTCGACGAGCTGCATGGCGACCGTCGTTACGCCGACGATCAGGCCATTGTTGGCGGTACAGCCCGCCTGGACGGGAAACCCGTGATGGTGATCGGCCATCAGAAGGGTCGGGAAGTGCGCGACAAGGTAAAACGCAATTTCGGCATGCCGCGACCGGAGGGCTACCGCAAGGCCTTGCGGTTGATGGAGATGGCCGAACGTTTCCGTATGCCGATCCTCACGTTTATCGATACACCGGGCGCCTATCCCGGCATCGGGGCTGAGGAGCGTGGCCAGAGTGAGGCCATCGCTTTCAACCTGGCGGTGATGTCACGTCTGAAAACCCCCATTATCTCAACAGTAGTAGGCGAGGGCGGCTCCGGTGGCGCCCTGGCTATCGGCGTTTGTGACCAGCTCAACATGTTGCAGTACTCCACTTACGCCGTTATCTCGCCCGAAGGCTGTGCCTCGATTCTCTGGAAGAGTGCGGAATATGCATCCCAGGCAGCAGAGGCCATGGGCGTTACTGCTGATCGTCTGAAGGATCTGGGGCTGGCGGATAATGTGATTACCGAACCGCTGGGCGGGGCCCATCGCAATCCTGAAAAAATGGCCGAATCCCTGCAGGCGACTCTGAGTAAGGGAATCGCTGAACTCAGCCGCCTGCCATTGGATGAGCTGGTCTCCCGCCGCTATGAGCGATTGACCCGATATGACACGGGCCGGTAACCCCGGCTCCGGATCTGACTGGCCGGAGGTCCTGTGTGCCCCGGTCAGTAACCTGCCTTCCCATTCACGCTTGCGGATCGCCCTCAGCGGCGGAATGGATTCTGTTCTGCTTCTACACATTGCTGCCCGGCTCTATGCCGACGCCGGCTGGCTGTCCGCAGTCCATGTGAATCACCAGTTGCAGACCAATGCCGTGCACACCGAGGGTTTCTGTCGCCAGCTCTGCGAAAGGCTTGGGGTGCCTCTCGATGTCCGGCGCGTTTCTGTTGAAGGTAGCGGAAACGCCGGGCGGGACGCCGGCGGGGGTATCGAAGAAGCTGCGCGGAATGCCCGCTACCGGGTGTTCGAGCAAATCCTGACCCCGGGAGAGCTGCTGTTGATGGCTCACCATGGTGATGACCAGGCAGAGACAGTGCTGTTCCGGTTGCTGCGGGGAACCGGAGTGGCCGGGCTGGGAGGTATGCCGAGCTTGCGTCCTCTGGGCAACGGCTTGTTGTACCGGCCGTTGCTGGATTTCAGTCGCGAAGAACTTCAGGTCTGGGCCATGGAAAAGGGCATCGACTGGGTGGACGATCCCAGCAATACCGACCAGCGCTTTGACCGCAATTTTCTCCGTCAGTCCATTATTCCCGTGCTCAAGACGCGCTGGCCGTCTCTGGTCTCCCGGATGGCATATACTGCCCGTGCCTGCCGCGAGCACGATGAGCTGGCCGGCAAGCTGGCGGAACTCCGCTTTCGGCAGTGTGCCAATGATCAGGGTGCGCTTGATGTTGACGCTCTGGTGGAGCTCGGAACGACAGAGCAGAAAAACCTGCTGCATTGGTGGATCAGGCACCATCATCATAAGCCACCGACGATCAGTAACTGGCCGCAGGTTCTGGCTGATTTACTCAGTGCACAGCCAGACCGGGAACCGGAGTTACGTGGCGCCGGCTTTGCAATCAGGCGATATCAGCGGCACCTGTATCTGGTGCCAGAACAGGCTCCGTTGCCTTCAGGCAAGCCCGTTCTGGTTCCGGGACAGAGACAGTTGTGGGGACAGTGGCGATTGACGCTGACCGCGGCCGGCAACGGCGAAACACCGGCGCCGGAAATACGGATATCTACAAGAGCCGGGGGGGAGCGTCTCCGGCCGACCCCGAATGGTCCGTCAAAATCCCTCAAGAACTGGCTGCAGGAAAAAAACATTCCACCCTGGGAGAGATCCCGGCTACCGCTGCTGGTGGAGGTAACAGATGGCAAAGAGGAGGTGGTCGGGGCTGGCGACTTGTGGCTTTCCGGCAAATACAGCGGGCAAGCCCCGGCAAGCGGCTGGCGCATTGATGTGGAGCGGGAATGTAATTGAGAAGGCAGGGCCTTTCTGGTAGTCTGGCGTCCCATCTTGAGATGATAATCTCCCTCCTTCACCGAACCAGACAAATCACGGAATCTGCATGACGCGTTATATTTTCGTCACCGGCGGTGTCGTGTCCTCCTTGGGGAAAGGTATCGCATCGGCCTCTCTGGCAGCGATCCTGGAGGCACGCGGCCTGAAGGTCACTATTCTCAAGCTGGACCCGTACATTAACGTGGACCCCGGCACCATGAGCCCGTTCCAGCACGGTGAGGTTTTTGTCACCGAAGATGGCGCGGAAACGGATCTGGATCTGGGACACTATGAGCGGTTCATCCGCACGCCGATGTCGCGCCGGAACAACTTCACCACTGGTCGCGTCTACGAGGAAGTGATTCGTAAAGAACGCCGTGGTGACTATCTTGGCGGCACTGTTCAGGTCATTCCCCATATTACTGACGAGATCAAGCGCCGTGTCGTCGAGGGCGCCTCCGGTGCTGACGTGGCAATGATCGAGATTGGCGGCACCGTGGGCGATATTGAATCCCTGCCGTTTCTGGAAGCCTGTCGTCAGATGAAGGTGGAAGTGGGCCCCCAGCGTGCGCTGTTCATGCATCTGACGCTGGTTCCGTACATTGCCACTGCCGGTGAGATCAAGACCAAGCCTACCCAGCACTCTGTGAAAGAAATGCGCTCCATCGGCCTGCAGCCGGATATCCTGCTGTGCCGTTCGGAACACGAAGTGGACGTCAGCTCCCGCCGCAAGATCGCGCTGTTTACCAACGTGGAAGAACGCGCGGTCATTCCGCTGCAGGATGCCAAATCGATCTACGCCATTCCGCGCATGCTCCACGAATTCGGTCTTGACCAGCTGGTCATCGAGCGTTTCGGCATTGAGGCCAACCCGGCGAACCTGAGTGAATGGGACGCGGTCGTCGAGTCCCTGATGAATCCGGACCACGAAATAACCGTCGCCATGGTCGGCAAGTATATGGAGCTGCTGGACGCCTACAAGTCGTTGATCGAGTCGCTTCTGCACGCTGGCATAAAGACCCGCACCAAGGTCCGGATGAACTACATCGACTCTGAAGATATTGAGCGCGACGGTACCGGCGCACTCGAAAGTGCCGATGCCATACTGGTGCCCGGCGGTTTCGGTGAGCGTGGTGTGGAAGGCAAGGTCCGCACCGTGCAGTACGCCCGGGAAAACAAGGTGCCCTATCTCGGCATCTGTCTGGGTATGCAGGTTGCGGTTATTGAATATGCCCGCAACGTTGCCGGCCTGAAAGACGCCCACAGCACCGAGTTCCGTGAACATACGCCGGAGCCGGTGGTGGGCCTGATTACCGAATGGCTGGATGCCAGCGGGGAGAAGGAAGAGCGCACCGAAAGGTCTGATCTGGGCGGCACCATGCGCCTGGGCGCCCAGGACTGCGTAGTGGCCGAAGGCTCCACCATTGCCAATTGTTACGGCCGCAAGACCATTCGCGAGCGACACCGTCACCGCTATGAGGTGAACAATCACTTCCTGCCCCAGCTTGAAGCGGCCGGCCTGAGAATCTCCGGTCGATCCACCGACGGCAAACTCGTTGAAGTGGTGGAAGTCCCGGATCACCCCTGGTTCGTGGCCTGTCAGTTCCATCCGGAATTCACTTCCACTCCCAGGGACGGTCATCCGCTGTTCAAGGGCTTTGTTGGGGCGGCCCTGGCCCGTAAAAAGGAATCCTGATCATGGCGCAGAATATGGTTAACGTCGCGGGAATCCCGGTCGCCAACGACAGGCCGTTCGTGCTGTTCGGTGGCATGAACGTGCTGGAATCCCCGGAAATGGCCATGGAAGTGGCCGAGGCGTATATCGAGGTCACCAACAAGCTCGGTATTCCTTACGTATTCAAGGCGTCCTTCGACAAGGCCAACCGGTCTTCTGTGCATTCCTTTCGTGGGCCCGGCCTGGTGAAGGGCCTGCAGATGCTGGCGGACATCAAGAGCAAATTTGGTATTCCCATCATTTCCGATGTTCACGAGCCCGAGCAGGCGGCACCCGCGGCAGAGGTCTGCGACATCATCCAGTTGCCGGCTTTCCTGAGCCGTCAGACAGATCTGGTGGTGGCCATGGCCAATACCGGCGCAGTCATCAACATCAAAAAAGCCCAGTTCCTGGCGCCCCAGGAAATGAAGCACATCATCAAGAAGTGCGAAGAGGCCGGAAATGACAGGGTAATCCTGTGTGAGCGGGGCAGCAGTTTCGGTTATAACAATCTTGTGGTGGATATGCTGGGTTTCGGCATCATGAAGTCGATGAATGTGCCGGTGATGTTTGATGTGACCCATTCGCTGCAGATGCCCGGCGGCAGAGCTGATTCAGCCGGCGGACGCCGTGCCCAGGTCACGGACCTTGCCCTGGCGGGTATGTCCCAGGGTCTGGCCGGGCTGTTCCTGGAAGCGCATCCCGATCCGGACAAAGCCAAATGCGACGGCCCCTGTGCGTTGCGGCTGAGTCAGCTGGAGCCGTTCCTCCAGCGGGTAAAAGCTGTGGATGACCTTGTTAAAAGCTTTAAGCCTCTCGATACCGCCTGACTGGCGGTTTTTGCGTTCCAGAAAGACTATGGGAGTGAGCGGGAACGGCCCTACGAAAATGTGCGGAGCCATGGATGGCGGAGCCCAAGCGAACATGGATGTGCTTGTAGCGTTTTTCGTAGGGCCGTTCCCGCTCGCTCTTACTCCCAAATTTGAAATCAAACTTGGAGACAAAGAAAAATGACCAAGATTGCCAACATTAAAGGCCGTGAAGTGTTGGATTCCCGTGGGAACCCGACGGTGGAAGCGGATGTGATTCTTGAAGACGGAACCATCGGCAGTGCCTGCGCTCCCTCTGGCGCGTCAACCGGCTCCCGTGAAGCACTTGAACTGCGTGATGCAGACGCTTCCCGTTATCTCGGCAAAGGTGTCCTGAAGGCCGTTGAAGCGGTCAACACGAAGATTCGTGATGCGCTCATCGGTACGGATGCGGCGGACCAGCGCGGTCTGGATAGCATCATGCTGGAGCTGGACGGAACCGACAACAAAGCGAATCTGGGTGCTAACGCGATTCTGGCGGTATCCCTGGCTGCTGCAAAGGCAGCAGCGATTTATCTGGGCAAGCCGTTGTACGCGCACATCGCCGACATCAACGGTACTTCTGGCAGGTTCTCCATGCCGGTGCCGATGATGAATATCCTCAATGGTGGTGAGCATGCCGACAACAACGTTGATATCCAGGAGTTCATGATTCAGCCCGTTGCGGCAAAGTCCTTTACCGAGGCACTGCGTATTGGCGCGGAGATTTTCCACGCGCTGAAGAAGGTCCTCAACAGCAAAGGCCTGAGTACAGCAGTGGGCGATGAAGGTGGTTTTGCCCCGGACCTGCCTTCCAACGAAGGCGCCCTGGAAGTGATTCAGGAAGCGGTCGAGAAGGCAGGTTACAAGCTGGGCACCGATGTGACACTGGCGCTGGATTGTGCGTCTTCCGAGTTCTACAAGGACGGTCAGTATCAGCTGTCCGGGGAAGGCAAGTCCTTTGATGCTGCCGGTTTTGCCGATTACCTGGCGGGGCTGTGCGAGCGTTACCCGATCGTCTCCATCGAAGACGGCATGGACGAGAGCGACTGGGACGGCTGGAAGGTGTTGACTGACAAGCTGGGCAGCAAGGTGCAGCTTGTCGGTGATGATCTCTTTGTTACCAACACCAGAATCCTCCAGCAGGGTATCGACAAGGGTGTCGGTAATTCGATTCTGATCAAGTTCAACCAGATCGGCAGCCTGAGTGAAACCCTGGATGCCATCAGGATGGCCCAGGATGCCGGCTATACAGCAGTGATCTCTCACCGTTCCGGTGAGACCGAGGACACTACCATCGCTGATCTGGCGGTTGCCACCTGTGCCGGCCAGATCAAGACAGGTTCCCTGTGCCGTTCCGATCGGGTTGCCAAGTACAATCAGCTGCTCCGTATCGAGGAAGCGCTGGATGGAAGTGCACCCTATCGTGGCCTGAGCGAGATCAAGGGGCAGGGCTGATCGCCTGGTTGTCTGGATGACAGGTCGGCAGGACGCCGGCACGTAAGTGACCTGAAAAGGCCATCGTGGTTCTGAAATCGGGAAGCACGATGGCCTTTTTGTACAACTGCTTAGCAGAACTTGTTGCTAAACTACACTAAGGTCTATACTGACTATCCGGTTATTGCATCGTAAACGGAATTCGCAATGAAGTTGCTCTGGTCCATCATGATTATTCTCATTCTCCTGTTGCAGGTGCGCCTGTGGGTCGGGGAGGGCAGTTTTGCCCAGGTATGGGGGCTTGAAAAGGCCATTGCAGAGCAACGTGAAGAAAATGCCGGGCTGGCAGTGCGCAACGAGCGACTCTATGCTGAAGTCCGCAATCTTCGTGGCGAAAAGGGCGCCGTAGAGGAACGGGCGCGAATGAATCTGGGACTGATCCGTAACGATGAAACCTTCTTCCTGGTGGTGGAGCAGTAGTCCGCCGCACGCCAGACCTTTGAAAGCCGACCACGTTCATGAGTAAACCCCGTTACTGGCTGATTGTTCCCGCTGCAGGCTCCGGTCGGCGAATGAACGCTGACTGTCCCAAACAGTACCTTCGACTGGATCAGCGTTTTATCCTCGATATTACGCTTTCCCGTTTGCTGGATAATGCCGCTTTCGCCGGATGTATGGTGGCTACACGGCCCAATGACCAGTGGTGGCCGGAAACGGACGCCAGCAAGGACCGTCGTATCAGCACCTGTATCGGAGGTGCAGAGCGTGCCGAGTCAGTGCTGGCCGCACTGGATGCGCTGTCCGCGCGCGCGAACGAGGAAGACTGGGTGCTGGTACACGACGCGGCGCGGCCCTGCCTTGATCCCGACGATCTTGCACGGCTGTTATCCGATCTCGGGGATCACCCGGTAGGGGGCTTGCTGGCAACACCGGTGGCCGATACGCTCAAACGTACCGGGCCCGGCAATCACCAGGTGGAGGCAACGGTGGACCGTCGCGATCTATGGCGCGCCCTGACTCCCCAGATGTTCCGTTTCCTGGCGCTGAAGCAGGCACTTGAGAGCGCCATTGATTCCGGCTACCCGGTAACCGATGAGGCCTCCGCAATCGAGTTTGCCGGCCAGATTCCCTGTATCGTGGAGGGGCGACCGGATAATATAAAGATTACTGTGCCTGCTGATCTGGCCCTTGCCGGTTTTATCTTGAATAGGAAGTGACACTATGCGAATAGGGCAAGGATTCGATGTTCATGAGTTTTGCGATGGCGATCAGGTAACCCTTGGAGGCGTCCGTATTCCGTTCAGCCAGGGACTGAGGGCGCACTCTGACGGGGACGTGCTGCTGCATGCCCTTGCTGACGCATTGCTCGGCGCCTCTGCCCTCGGAGACATCGGCCACCTGTTCCCGGACACCAGTGATGAATGGGCCGCTGCCGACAGCCGGGGCCTGCTGCGCAGGGTCCTGGAACGTGTAGCAGAGGAAGGCTTTGTGGTTGGTAACGTGGATGCGACCATTATTGCCCAGGCTCCGAAAATGGCTCCTTACATTGAAGCCATGCGGCTCAATATTGCCCAGGATCTGGGTATTCCGGCCAGCAGGGTCAGCGTCAAGGCAACGACTACAGAGAAGCTCGGTTTTACCGGCCGTGGTGAAGGCATTGCCTGCCAGGCCATTTGTCTGCTTGAAGCGGTGTCTGCATGATCATCGCTCCGGATAATTCGCCGAAGACGTCTGACTGGCGCCTCGATTGGCCTACCTCTGCCGGCGGTCGAGTGGCCAGTGTTCTTCTGAAGGCCACCGCTGATGACTTTTTCGTGGATGAAGACCTGCGGTCGGCGGATGAGCTCATGGCAGGCGGCGAGCATCTTTGCATACGGCTGGAAAAAAAGGGCGACAATACCGATTACGTGGCACGTCAACTGGCCATCCTTTCCGGCTGTCGGCATTTTGATGTGGGCTTTTGCGGGCTGAAAGACCGCCACGCCGTTACCCGTCAATGGTTCAGCGTCTACAGGCCGGGCCAGGAGGATGAAGACGCCGCCTTTGTGGGGAAGGTGGCGGAGAACTGGCCGGTTCTCGAGTATCACCGCCAGGCGCGGAAACTGCGCCGGGGCGACCACCGTGGTAACCATTTCGAGTTGGTGCTGAGAGAGCTGTCCGGAGCCCCCGATGCTGTTGATGCGGCCCTGGAGCGATTGCGGGAAATGGGTTGTCCGAATTACTTCGGCCGCCAACGATTCGGCCATAACGGGGCCAATCTGGACCGGGCCCTGGCGATGGACCCGTCAAAGCTGAATCATCGTGGCTCGCGCAATGCCAAAAAGCGTGGGAGAGGGCGGTCATCCGCTGGCAGTGGCGACAGTAAAAACGTATTGTACTTTTCGGCGGCGCGCTCCTGGCTGTTCAACGAGGTGCTTGCCTATCGGGTGCAGACCGGTACCTGGTTCGAACCCTTGGAGGGCGAGCCCGGTGCCAGCGAAAATCAGCATATCATGGTTACCGGTCCGCTCTGGGGTGACGGTGGAACGGACGCAGTCTCTGTCCAGGGCGAGATTGAGCGTACGGTTGTCGGGAGGCATCCCCGGCTGGCAGCAGTGTTTGCTACCACCCGCATGAAACCGGAAAGACGACCCTTGAGGATGAAGCCTGAAGCGCTGGAGTGGCAGTGGCAGGGAAACGACCAGCTGCGGCTGAAATTCTGGCTGGCGCCCGGGCAATACGCCACAAGTTTGCTGGGTGATGTGTTTGAGATAACAGACGCGACCAGGCTTGCCGGCGAGGATTGAGGCCAGCCGGTTAAAAAAGGGCGAAAGACCCTCTACAGGAAAATGCCTGGTTCCACCTTCGGGCCGGAGTGGCGGAAGCGGGTAATCAAGGCTAGCGGAGAGAAATGTGCGAATTCTGTTGTCCAATGATGATGGCGTTCATTCGCCCGGACTGCAGGCCCTTTATGAAGGGCTTGCCGGTCTGGGGGATCTGGAAGTCGTAGCGCCGGACCGTGACCACAGCGGTGCCAGCAATGCGTTAACGCTTAATCGTCCGTTGACGGTTGAAGATCACCCGAACGGATTCCGTTCGGTGGACGGAACTCCCACGGACTGTGTTCATCTCGGGGTAAATGGCCTGTTCGACGAGCCGTTTGATCGAGTGGTTTCGGGCATCAATACCCACGCCAATCTCGGGGATGACATTATTTACTCCGGGACTGTTGCTGCCGCTACCGAGGGCAGGAATCTGGGATTACCGGCCATCGCGGTGTCATTGGTCAATGAAGGCCGCTTTCATTATGAAACGGCCGCCAGGGTTGTCCGGGTGTTACTGGAAAGCAAAGCCACGCTCGTCCTCGGCCCCCGTTGTATCCTTAATGTAAATGTCCCCGACGTACCCTGGGAAGACATCGCGGGTTTTCGCGTTACCCGTCTGGGCCATCGTGATCGCGCCCAGGGTGCGGTTCCCATGACCTGCCCGCGGGGCAAGGCGCGTTACTGGATCGGCGCTGCCGGCGAAGGCCGTGATGCCGGTCCGGGTACCGACTTCAACGCTGTCCGCGAACACTATGTGTCGATTACCCCTGTTCATGTGGATATGACCCGGCACGAAGCGCTTTCGCCCCTGCGGGAGTGGGTTGGGCTGCTGTCGGAACGGGAGGGGCGCTGATGGTTGCAGAGCTCGATGGTATCGGTATGACCTCCCGCAGAACCCGCATGCGCCTGATACACAGGCTGAGAGAAGCAGGCATAACCGGTGAGCAGGTATTGCAGGCGATGTCCGATACCCCACGGCATATCTTTCTGGACGAGGCCCTGGCCCATCGCGCCTATGAGGACACGTCCCTGCCCATCGGTTACAGCCAGACCCTGTCCCAGCCCTACATTGTGGCGCGAATGACGGAATCCCTGATGCGGCACAAGCCACGCAGAGTGCTGGAGCTGGGTACCGGTTCCGGTTACCAGACCGCAATCCTTGCCCGGCTGGTGGATCAGGTGTTCAGTGTTGAACGAATCAAACCGCTCCAGGACAGAGCCAGAGATCGGCTACGACAGCTTGGCCTGCGCAACGTCATGCTCAAGCATGCCGACGGCGGCATGGGCTGGCCTGATAAAGGGCCATTTGACGGTATTATTGTGACAGCTGCCCCCCGGGAGATTCCCCCGGAGCTCAAGGATCAGCTTGCGGACGGTGGTGTGATTGTCGCCCCGGTCGGTGAAGGCAGCCAGGTGCTGGTGGAAATGGTCCGGTATGGTGACCGGTTTGAAATCACAGAGATCGAGCCCGTGAATTTTGTTCCGCTACTGGGCGGGGTTGTACGGTGACCCCGAAGCAAGAGGCGGAAAGCCCCCATGAACTGGCCCGCTTTCACCACCCTTTCGCTGTGTTTCTCCGGGGCATGGCGATGGGGGCAGCGGATATCGTACCGGGTATTTCCGGGGGCACCATTGCCTTTATTACCGGTATCTACTTCCGGCTGCTGAACGCCATCGGGGCAATCCCCCGGGCGGTTTTCAGGTACCTGATCCGGGGCCAGGTAAAAGCATTCTGGCAGGCTTGTGACGGCACTTTCCTGTTGAGCCTGTTGATGGGCATCGTTGGCAGTATCGCTACGCTGGCGTCCGCCATCAGCTTTATCCTGACGGAATATCCCATTCTAATCTGGAGTTTTTTCTTCGGCCTGATCGTGGCTTCTGTCTGGCATGTGGGCCGTCAGGTCCGGCATTACATGCCCGTGCTCATCCTGCCGTTTCTCGCCGGGACGGTGTTTGCATGGTGGGTGACTACCTTGCCGGCCAGCCAGCTTGCGCCCTCTTCCCTGATTTTTTTCGGAGCCGGTGCCCTTGCTATTTGTGCCATGATACTTCCGGGTATCTCGGGCAGCTTTATCCTGGTTATTCTGGGTATGTACGTTCCGGTATTGGACGCCATACGCGCACTCGATTTTGGCACGCTGCTGATTTTCGTTGGTGGATGCCTTGTAGGGCTGCTGTCCGTCGCCAGACTCATTACCTGGGCGTTCAGGCGTTTTCACGATGCGGTGCTGGCCCTGCTTACGGGTTTTATGGTCGGAGCATTGAACAAGGTCTGGCCTTGGAAGGAAACACTGAGCTGGCGGACCAACAGTGCTGGCGCTCAGGTGCCGCTCACCGAGGCGAGCATCAGTCCATTGGACTATGCTGAGATGACTGGCCAGGACCCGCAGTTGGTGCTGGCTGTAATCTGCGCTTCATTGGGCCTGTTGTTGGTGTTGTTGGTGGAATGGGCAGGCAGGTCGGACTCGGGCGACCTTTAACAGGTCTGTCGGGACGTAGTGTTACTTTTTGTTCATTGTGGGTGTTTCGGGCGGTAACAAATATCCGAGCCGGGTAACTTGGTTTACCATCGAAAATATGCAATAAATTAGCGGCTTACTTACAACACTTTATAAACCGCCGTATTTTTCATACGAATTTTAAATAACGGGCATATTTTTATTCTTTTGAGATCAATGCGTGGGTTTGTCAACGCTGCAAAGGCAGTCCTCCCGCGGCTCCCGTCCGGTGCCCCTCTCTCTCCGTGCGCGGGAAAGACGAAGAACTTTCGCCCCTCGCTTTTATTGTTGCTCAGTCTGGTGCTGGTACCCTTTCTGATCAGTGGCTGCAATACCCAGGCCCTCTACCGGGACGACATTTACAATCCGCCCGTTTACTGGGGCAGGCATGTGGTCAAACCCGAAGAAACTCTCTACAGCATTGCGTGGCGGTATGGTCGCGACTACCGGGAGCTTGGGGATGCCAACAATATAGAGCCGCCCTATAACATAAAGGCCGGGCAGGTGCTCAGGTTGGATGTTCGCGGAAATGTAACATCCTCCGGAGATAATCGGGGCGGCAAGCCTGTGGTTTCATCGTCCACGAAGCGCTCTGCACCGAGCGTTTCCAGCCAGCAGGCGTCCAGACCGGAGCCGAAACCTGCGGTCTCGAGGGCACCTGACAGATCGTCGCCGTTAACCGGCCAGACCCAGACAGTCGCCAGCATAAACTGGCGTTGGCCGCACGTTGGCACCGTAATTGCAGGTTATTCGACTTCCGGGAAAGTCAATAAAGGTATTGATATTGCTGGGAAAGAAGGGGACGCTGTAAGGGCAGCGGCAAGCGGTAACGTCGTCTATGCCGGTAGCGGGTTACTTGGCTACGGTAACCTGATTATAGTGAACCATAACGAGCACTACTTGAGTGCGTATGCACACAACCGAAAGATTCTGGTGCAGGAAGGGGAGGGCGTAAAAGCCGGACAGGTCATCGCTGAACTGGGAAACAGCGGCACGGATCGGCCAAGGTTGCATTTTGAAATCCGCAAAAATGGCAACCCTGTTGACCCGGCCCACTACCTCCCATCCCGCTAAGAGGGAGTTGCAACACAAACCTGATGTCGGTATTAGTAACAGTCGTAACCAATAACAAGAATCGGCGGTCTGGTCATCGCCGTTAGTCAGCAATAAATGTCCTGAACAAGAAATTAAAAACAGCAGGCGCTCGCAATAAAAATAAAGCGTGAGCGAATATCCAGGATCAAGGAAAGGCGGGGCAAGAGTTATGTCAGCAGAGCATGAAGAACTCATCATCGATCGTGTATCCGACGTCGAGGATGCAGACGGTCAGCTGTTAGCGGAAGATAAAGTAGAAGAAAAAGAAACAGAAACAGCGACCGAAACAGCGGAAGTCGAAGCCACCGAAACAGAAAGCGATATCCCGGCCCAGGGCCGATATTTCACCAGCCAGAAGCAACTGGACGCCACCCAGCTCTATCTCAACGAAATAGGCTTTTCTCCTTTACTTACACCCGAAGAAGAAGTGTATTTTGCACGGCTCGCCCGCAAGGGTGAAGAGTCTGGTCGCAAGCGGATGATCGAGAGTAATCTGCGCCTGGTGGTCAAAATAGCCCGTCGATACGTCAACCGGGGCCTCACGCTGCTGGATCTGATCGAGGAGGGCAATCTCGGGCTGATCCGGGCGGTTGAAAAATTTGATCCCGAACGTGGTTTCCGCTTTTCCACCTATGCCACATGGTGGATCCGTCAGACCATAGAGCGGGCAATCATGAATCAGACCCGCACCATTCGTCTTCCTATCCACGTGGTGAAGGAACTGAATCTTTATCTGCGGGCGGCGAGAGAGCTCACCCAGAAACTGGACCATGAGCCCTCCGCGGAAGAGATCGCAACGTTGGTCGATAAGCCGGTTGCGGATGTCAAACGAATGCTGGGGCTGAATGAACGCGTTGCTTCCATGGATACGCCCATTGGCAGTGGTGGCGAGAAATCCCTGCTGGACACCGTTGCCGATGAAGGAGCCTCTGATCCGGCTGATCTGCTGCAGGATAACAACATGTGTTCGTGTGTTGAAAAGTGGATCGACCAGCTCAGTGACAAGCAACAGGAGGTTCTGTCCCGTCGCTTCGGCTTGCGAGGTTATCCCATCAGCACCCTTGAAGAGGTTGGCCAGGAGATTGGCCTGACCCGCGAGCGGGTTCGCCAGATCCAGGTCGAGGCGCTTCGCCGCCTTCGTGAAATCCTGGAAAAAGAAGGTCTGTCGGGAACCATGCTTTTCAAATAACAGGTTCGGTTCAACTCAAAAAAAACGGCCCGCTCTGGCGGGCCGTTTTTGCATTCCGGATGAGAGCCATCCGGCTTCAGTCCAGATAATCCGTTTTGTCTTTGAACTCACAGAGGTCCTCGATGAGACAGGCGCCGCACTTGGGCTTTCGCGCAGTGCAGGTGTAACGCCCGTGCAGAATAAGCCAGTGGTGGGCGTCGAGCAGGAATTCCCTCGGCACCAGCCGCATCAGGCGTTTTTCCACTTCCAGTACATTCTTGCCCGGGGCAATGCCGGTCCGGTTCGATACCCGGAAAATGTGAGTATCCACTGCCATCGCTGGCTGGCCAAAGGCGGTGTTAAGGACCACATTGGCGGTTTTGCGGCCAACACCCGGCAGTGCCTCCAGGTCTTCCCGGCTTTCGGGTACCTGGCCGCCGTGCTTCTCAACCAGAATACGGCAGGTCTTGATTACGTTTTCAGCCTTGCTGTTAAACAGGCCAATGGTCTTGATGTAGTCCTTGAGTCCGTCGACGCCCAGAGCCAGTATGGATTCCGGTGTATTGGCTACCGGGAACAGCCTGTTTGTCGCCTTGTTCACTCCAACGTCCGTTGCCTGGGCAGACAGTATCACCGCAATCAGCAATTCGAAGGGGCTGGAGTAGTTCAGCTCTGTGGTCGGGCTCGGGTTGGCTTCCCGAAACCGGGTGAAGATCTCGGTACGTTTTTGTTTGTTCATCAGCTCTCAGTCAACTGCCGCTATGTATTCAGGAAACATGCCCGGTGACCCGGACGCGTTTGCTTCCGGCGGTTACCGGAGCAGGTGCGCTGGCCTTGCGGCGTTCTTCCAGATGGTTGTCGATGCCGTTTTTAAGGGCGATCAGCAGTCCGAGACCAACAAAGGCGCCGGGTGGGAGAATCATGAACAGCATGTCCGGATAATTTTCGAACGGGCGGATGACCCAGTCGGCAGCGGCCGGGCCGAGCAGCAGGTGCATGTCCACAAACAGGCTACCCTGGCCGATGAGCTCCCGCATGCCACCAAGTACCACCAGAACTGCCAGGAAACCAATCCCCATCATGGTTCCGTCGAGCAGGGCGGGAACTGGCGGGTTTCTGGACGCAAAAGCATCCGCGCGGCCGAGGATGGCGCAATTGGTCACAATCAGTGGTATGAAGATGCCCAGTATCTGGTAGAGCTCGTAGGTGTATGCCTGCATCAACAATTCGGCACAGGTCACGAACGAAGCGATAATCATGACAAAAGCCGGCAGGCGCACGGATTCACTGACGAAGTTGCGGATCAGCGACACCGCCAGGTTGGAACCCATAAGCACCATCAGCGTCGCCAGGCCGAGACCGATGGCGTTAACAACGGTGCTGGTAACCGCCAGCAGGGGGCAGAGTCCAAGCACCTGCACCAGTGCCGGGTTGTTGTTCCAGAGCCCGTCGCGGATGATTTCGCTGGAAGGTTTATCTGCCATGATCAGGAATGCTCCGTGTTGGATGATTCGCCGGCAATCGCTTCCGGATTCAGGTTCTTTTCCCTCAGGGACGGCGGCTCGTTAAGCCGCGCCCGTATTATCTGGCGATTCTCGCGGAAATAGATCAGTGCTTTCTGGACTGCCTTGACCACGGCCCGCGGAGTAATGGTGGCGCCGGTGAACTGGTCAAACTCGCCACCGTTCTTTTTGACGTTCCATTCCCGATGAGGTGGCTGGCCCAGGGATTTACCCTCGAAGCTCCTGATCCAGTCAGATTTCCTGGTCTCGATGCGGTCACCCAACCCGGGGGTCTCGCGGTGACTCGTGACCCGAACACCAAGGATCGTGCCCTGCATGTCCACGCCAACCAACAGATGTATTTTGCCGGAGTAGCCATCAGGCGCGACGATGGGCATGATCATACCTACCGGTTGGTCGTCCTTCCGGGCCACCCAGACGGTGACAGGGCCAGACTGTGCCAGGCGCTCACTGGCCGGCAGCTGCACGGTATCCCTCAGCAGGTCGTTGGTATGTTCGCTTTCGGGAATAATCTCGAAAAGCGCCTGTGCCTCTGCCCGGGCTGCCTGCTCCTGAATCCGCTCTTCGGTGAATACCTGGGTCACTGCAATGGTGCCACCGGTAATAACGGCGAACAAGCCGAGCCCGATGGCGCTGCGACGAATGGATTGTGTTATGGCGGCCATGAACTACCCCTGACTACCCGGAACACCCCGGCGGGGCTTGTGATGGCCGTAGGTCCGCGGTGGTGTGTAGTGGTCGATAAATGGGACGGCAAAGTTCATCAACAGAACGCTGAAGGCTACCGCATCCGGATAGTTGCCCCAGGTGCGGATCAGGAAAATCAGGATGCCGATCCCTGCGCCATAGATCAGTTTGCCCTGATGACTGGTGGCGGCAGAGACCGGATCCGTGGCAATGAAGAAGGCGCCGAGCATGGTACCGCCGGCGAGCAGATGAAGGGACAGTGGCGCGTACAGGTCTGCATTGTTGCCAAAGGCCAGGCTCATCAGTACAAGGCCACCGAGAAAACCGACCGGAATATGCCAGCTGATGATGCGTAAGCCAATAAGCAACAGGCCACCGGCAAGAAAGGCTGCATTGACCCATTCCCAGCCTTTGGCGATGCCGGCACCGAAGGTGGGGTGGGCCAGAACCTCGGCTGATGTGTGGGTGGTGATCTTGTGTTTGTATTCATCAAGGGGGGTTGCCATGGTCCAGCCGTCCACCGCTGTCTGCTGGCCGGAGGCAATGGTTGCCAGGGTTTCGCCGAAGCCCGGGGCACCTTCCCAGAGCATGGCCGGTTCCGCCCAGTTTGTGGTCATTGCAACCGGGAAAGACACCAGCACCAGCGCATAGCCAACCATGGCCGGGTTGAAGGGGTTTGAGCCAAGCCCGCCATAGAGCTGCTTGGCGACAACAATGGCGGATATGACCGCGACTGCCGACACCCACCAGGGTGTAAATTGTGGTAACGACAAGCCCAGCAGCAACCCTGTAACCGCTGCTGTGTTGTCTCTGACAAAAAAGGCTACCGGTTTTTTCCTGAGCCGGAGCAAAGCCGCCTCTGAGGCAACGGCAACGGCGATACAGGAGACGACGTTAATCAGATTGCCCCAGCCGAAAAACAGAGTCTGGGCAAACAGGCCGGGCACTGCCGCGATCATTACCCACAACATCACACGGGAGGTCGGACGGGCCCTGTGGGCATGGGGTGAAGACTGCTGAACAAACGCCATGAAAGTCGTGCCTGATGTCGTTTAGTGGGTGGGGCCGGATACGGTCGTCCGGTCGGCCGGTCCGTCTCGGGCCTCGGCCAGAGCCTCTTCGGCACGCTTTACCCGGTCATGATTCTTGGCGACGGCGCGCTCGAGCTTCTCCACGTTGTCCGCCTGTTGCGCTTTTGCTTCGTCAAGCATGCTCTGCATGGTCTCCAGTTTGGACCTGGCGTGGTCCAGCTGTTTCTGGAGATCCTCAATATCCGGCTTTTCCCCAGTGGCCCTGGTCGCGGATGGAGGCGTGGTTGCCCCGGTCTTTGCCTTCTTGCGGGCCAGGGCCTGCTCTACCAGAGCAGATCTGGCCGCCCGCTCATCAACGGCCTCACCTTCGGCCGCCGCTTTTTCCGCGTCGGCTTTTTTCTTTGCCTGGGCCTCGGCAGCAGCCTTTGCCCTTTCCTTGCGCCTCAGCTCTTTCTCTTCCTGCTCCCGCTCCAGCCGCGCCTGACGCGCTTCGAAACGCTCCCTGGCGCGGGCCGATTTCAGCTGTTCGGCCCGTTGCACCCGGATCTCGTCCTTGGCAAAGCGATAGTACTGGACCAGCGGGATCGAACTCGGGCAAACATAGGAGCAGGCACCACATTCGATGCAGTCGAACAGGTTCAGGTGCTCGGCTTTTTCAAACTCGGTGGCTTTGGCATGCCAGAACAGCTGCTGAGGCAGCAGTTCCATGGGACAGACCTCGGCACAAAGGCCGCAGCGGATACAGGGTTGTTCCGGCGGCGGGGCCGGAAGCTCAGCGGCTGTCGCCGCAATGACGCAGTTGGTGGTTTTAGTGACCGGCACTGCTTCGGTTGTCAGCGTATAGCCCATCATGGGCCCACCGAGAACCAGACGGCTGAGCCGGTCCTGGTGCACGCCAGCCTGCTCCAGCAGATACTTGATCGGTGTACCAATCAGCGCCTCAAAATTACCCGGTTCGTCGATCGCGTCGCCGGTGATGGTTACAATCCTGGCGATCAGTGGTGTGCCCTGGAAAACTGCCTGTGCCACTGCAACGGCGGTTCCGATGTTCTGGCACATAACCCCGATATCCGCCGGTATGCCGCCGCTGGGCACTTCCATGCCGGTGAGAATCTGAATCAGCTGTTTTTCACCGCCGGAGGGGTATTTGGTCGGAATCACCGCGATTTCGGTCCGGGTGCCCTCGGTTGCTTTACGCAGGGCGGCAATGGCTTCCGGTTTGTTGTCTTCAATACCGATGACACAGCGTTCCGGACGGAGTATCCACGCCATGACCTTCAGGCCGGCAACAACCTCATCGGCTTTTTCCCGCATGGTCATGTCGTCGGCGGTGATGTAAGGCTCACATTCAGCCCCGTTGAGAATCAGGGTGCTTACCTTGCGGTCCCGCGGTGGCCGGAGCTTGATGCTGGTCGGAAAGCCGGCGCCTCCCATACCGGCAATACCGGAGTCCCGGATAATCCCGAGGACCTGGTCACGGTCGAGGGTGCGGAAGTCACTCACCGGATTTCGGGAACACCATTGATCCTCGCCGTCCGGCCTTAGGGTTATGCACCAGTCAGCCATGCCCGAGGGGTGGGGGACCGGGTGTTCCACAATGCTTTCAATAACACCGGAGGTCGGCGCATGAACGGGAACGCCCATGCCGGTTTTGACGTCCGCAATTTTCTGGCCCTTCAGGACCCTCTCGCCCACTTCGACAACGGCCTCGGCCGGATTCCCGATATGTTGCTGAAGCGGCAGAATGAGGTGCTCCGGAATGCCTGCGCGGCGAATCGGATGAGCCGTTGAGATGTCTTTACGCTCCGGCGGATGGATGCCGCCGGGGAAATTCCACAGTTGAGTCATCAGGCATTGGCTCCATGGCGATCGGTGGCGATGAGCCCCGATGCCGGCGGCGTCCAGGTCCAGCTGCGGATGTCCGGCTCGACTGTCACCATATCGATACAGTCGACAGGGCAGGGCTCTACGCAAAGATCGCAGCCTGTGCATTCGCTTTCGATGACTGTATGCATATGCTTGGCGGCACCAAGAATGGCATCGACCGGACAGGCCTGAATGCATTTTGTGCAGCCGATGCACTCGTCCTCACGAATCACGGCAACACGCCTGACCTGCTCAACCCCATGCTCGGCATCCAGCGGCTCCGGCTCTATATCCAGCAGGCCTGCCAGGGCCTTGATGGTGGTTTCACCGCCGGGAGGGCACTTGTTAATGGGCCCGCCCTCCGCTATGGATTCAGCATAGGGGCGGCAACCGGGATAGCCACACTGTCCGCACTGTGTCTGCGGCAACAGGGCGTCAATTTCGTCTACTAACTGGTTGCCCTCTACCCTGAACCGTTCAGCGGCGAAGCCGAGCAGGGCACCGAATACCAGGGCGAGGGCGAGAAGAACGACCACGGCAATAAGAACGCTTGTCCACATAATCCTGCTCCTCCCAATCCCTGCCCCGTCAGACGCTGACCAGGCCGCCAAAACCCAGGAACGCCAGTGACATCAGCCCCGCAGTCACCAGCCCGATTGCAGCCCCGCGAAACGCAACCGGCACGTCAGCGACGGCAATACGTTCCCGCATGGCGGCAAACAAGACCAGCACCATGGAAAAACCAGCCGCTGCGCCAAAACCGTATAAAACCGACTCAACGAAGTTATTGTTCCTGTTTATGTTGAGGAGCGCGACCCCGAGCACGGCACAGTTCGTGGTGATCAGAGGCAGGAAGATGCCAAGCACCCGGTAGAGCAGTGGGCTGGTCTTGCGTACCACCATCTCGGTGAACTGCACTACGACTGCAATCACCAGGATAAAAGTGATGGTCCTGAGAAAAGCCAGGTCCAGGGGTTCCAGCAGGTAGGTATAGGCAAGGTAGCTGCACACCGACGCCAGAGTCAGCACGAAGGTGGTGGCCAGGGACATGCCCATGGCGGTTTCCAGCTTTCCGGAAACGCCCATGAACGGGCACAGGCCCAGGAACTGAACCAGCACGAAGTTGTTCACCAGAATGGTGCTGACCAGAATCAGCAGATATTCGGTCATTCGCCTTGCTCCATTGCCCGGCTGCCGGTTCTTACATGATCCGCATGCCGGGCGTGGCTCCGGAATCCGGAGACAGGATAAAGATATCCTCACCCCCCGGGCCCGCTGCCAGAACCATGCCTTCGGACATGCCAAACTTCATCTTCCGGGGCTTGAGGTTGGCAACCATCACGGTCAGGCGTCCCTCAAGATCTTCCGGCCTGTAGGCAGACTTGATACCAGCAAAGACGTTGCGTTCGCCATGCCCCACATCAAGGGTGAGCCGAAGAAGCTTGTCTGCGCCTTCCACATGTTCGGCTTTCACTATTTTAACAACCCGCAGGTCAACTTTCGCGAAATCTCCGAATTCGATCTCGTCGGCGATCGGCTCAAGATTGGTGGCAGGCGCCGGCTTCCCGGTCGCTGCAGGCAGCTCTTCTTTGGAGGCGTCCAGCATTTTTTCAATCTGGTCCATGTCCACACGGTTCATCAGCGGCTTGAACTTGTTGATGCCATGGTTTTCCAGTCTCTGCTCCCGCCTGTTCCAGTCCAGTGGGGCATTGAGGAATCCTTCCGAAGCTTTTGCAGTTTCCGGAAGTACCGGGGCCAGGTAGGTCATCAGCAAATGGAACATGTTGATGGCATTGGTACAGATGGCCTGCAGGGCGTCGTCCTGGCCATCCTGTTTGGCGATTACCCAGGGCTGCTCGTCGTTCACATACTGGTTGGCGATGTCCGCCAGCTCCATGATGCGACGCATTGCGCGGCCGAATTCCCGGGCCTCGTAGAAGTCTGCGATTTCATCCCCGGCATCGATAAACTCTTTCAACTTGTCGTGCTCGGTAACGGTGCCAAGCTGGCCGTCAAATCGCTTGGTGATAAACCCGGCACTGCGGCTGGCAATGTTCACTACCTTGCCCACCAGATCCGAATTGACGCGGGCGGCGAAGTCTTCCAGATTCAGGTCCATGTCATCGACGCTGCCGGTAAGCTTGGCGGCGAAGTAGTAGCGCAGGTATTCCGGATTCAGGTGGTCCAGATAAGTGCGGGCCATGATGAAGGTGCCCCGGGACTTGGACATCTTCTTGCCATTCACCGTGACAAAACCGTGGGCCCAGACCGCACTTGGCGTGCGGAAGCCGGCGCTGTGGAGCATGGACGGCCAGAACAGGGCATGGAAATTGATGATGTCCTTGCCGATGAAGTGATACACCTCGGCGGTGGAGTCCGCCTTCCAGAAGTGCTCGAAATCAATGCCCTCCCGGTTGCACAGGTTCTTGAAACTCGCCAGGTAACCAATGGGGGCATCCAGCCAGACATAGAAATACTTGCCCGGGGCGTCAGGAATCTCGAACCCGAAGTAGGGCGCATCCCGGCTGATATCCCATTCCTGGAGGCCCGCATCCAGCCATTCGGCCAGTTTATTGGCCACCTGGGGCTGCAGGGTGCCGCTACGGGTCCAGTTGGCGAGAAAATCCGCGAACGCCGGCAGGCGGAAAAAATAGTGCTCTGATTCTTTTTCGACAGGCGTGGCGCCGGACACCGCCGAACGGGGATTGATCAGCTCCGCCGGGGTATAGGTGGCACCACAGGCTTCACAGTTGTCGCCGTACTGGTCTTCGGTTTTGCACTTGGGGCAGGTGCCCTTGATGAAACGGTCCGCCAGGAACATGTTCTTTTCCGGATCATACGCCTGGATGATCTTGCGGGTAGCGATGTGATCGTTTTCCTGCAACTGACGATAGATGTATTCCGAGAACTGGCGGTTCTCCTCGGAATGGGTGGTGTAGTAGTTGTCAAAGCGGATATGGAAGCCGCCAAAATCCTGCTGGTGCTCTTGCCGGATGCGGTCAATCAGATTTTCGGGCGAGATACCCTCACGCTCGGCGCGGAGCATGATCGCAGTACCATGAGCATCATCGGCACAGACGTAGTAGCAGTTCTGGCCACGCATTTTCTGATAGCGCACCCAGATGTCGGTCTGAATGTATTCCAGTAGATGGCCCAGGTGGATGGGGCCATTGGCGTATGGCAGGGCGCTGGTTACCAGAATATCGCGCTGTTGCTTTGAACTCGCTTGCGTCATGTTTGGTCCGAACCTTCATTCGTCAGGAGTTGGCGTTCGCGTTTGCCGGCCTTGCTCAGGGTCAAAACTCTTTATGGCCAGAAACGGGCACAGATGATACCTTCCAAGCAAAGATTTTTCACCCGAAACACCTGCTTTCAACGCTTTATCCGGAGACTCTGATGGCACAGATTTCACAGCACGCACTGGAAACCGCCGTAAAACAGTACCGCGATCCCTACCTGGGCAAGGATCTGTATGAGCTGGGTGCAGTGAAATCCCTGACGACAGACGACCGCGGCAAGGTCATGGCAATGATTGAGCTGCCATATCCTTCAAAGGGAATCGCTGGTGCTCTTAAAGAGCTGCTTACCAATGCCCTTGATGACGTGGACGGCGTTGAGAGTGTCGAGGTGCACGTCGGGCAGCGCATTCATTCCCATAAAGGCCAGAAAGACATCCAGTCCGTGCCCGGTGTGAAAAACATCATCGCCGTTGCCTCCGGCAAGGGCGGCGTGGGCAAATCCACCACCGCCGTCAACCTGGCGCTGGCCCTGCAGGCCGAAGGTGCCCGTGTGGGCATACTGGACGCCGATATCTACGGCCCCAGCATCGGCATGATGCTGGGCGTGCCCGAAGGTAAGCGCCCGGACACCCACGAAAACAAATACTTCATCCCCATGGAGGCCCACGGCCTGCAGGCCAACTCCATGGCGTTCGTGGTCACCGACAAAACCCCCATGGTCTGGCGCGGTCCCATGGTCAGCGGCGCCGTCATGCAACTGCTGCAACAGACCCTGTGGAACGAACTGGACTACCTCATCATCGACATGCCCCCGGGCACCGGTGATATCCAGCTCACCATTGCCCAGAAAGTCCCGGTGACCGGCGCGGTAATCGTCACCACGCCCCAGGACATCGCCCTGCTGGATGGTAAAAAAGGCATCGAAATGTTCCGCAAGGTAGAGATCCCTGTGCTGGGGGTGGTTGAAAACATGAGCGTCCACATCTGCAGCAACTGCGGCCACGAAGAGCCCCTCTTCGGCCATGGCGGCGGCGAACGCATCGCTGAAGAATACGGCACCACGCTGCTTGGCCAACTCCCGCTGCACATGACCATCCGCGAACAGACCGACGGCGGCATTCCCTCGGTAGTGGCCGAGCCTGACTCGGAAGTGGCAAGACGCTACAGGGACATCGCCCGAAGGGTAGGCGCTGAACTGTCTACGAGGGAGAGAAACCTCACCGGCTCAATCTCGAGCGTCTCGGTAACAGAGCACTAGGAAACGCCACCGAAGCTCGATCGCAAGAACAGGCAGGGCCTTCCGAAACTGTGAAAAACATGGATGTTTTTCTCAAGCCTACAGGGATGTATTCACGGCGTGTTTCGGAAGGCCCTGCCTGTTCTTGCAGCCCCCAAGCTTGCGGGTGGAATTCAGAAGGCCAAAGCTTCGACAGACAAAAACCGAACAGGTAAACTACCGCCTCTTTTTTTATGGATACGAGACGTCACCCATGAGCATCAAATCCGACCACTGGATTCGCCGGATGTCCCGGGAGCACGGAATGATCGAACCCTTCGAGTACGATCAGGTCCGCGAAACCGGAAAAGGCCGCGTAATTTCCTACGGCACCTCCAGCTACGGATACGATGTCCGTTGCAGCAACGAATTCAAAATCTTCACCAACGTCCACTCCGCCACCGTGGACCCGAAGAACTTCGACGAAAACAGCTTCGTCAACTACACCGGCGACGTCTGCATCATCCCCCCGAACTCCTTCGCTCTGGCCCGCACCGTAGAGTATTTCCGTATCCCCCGCAGCGTACTGACCATCTGCCTCGGCAAATCAACGTATGCGCGCTGCGGCATCATCGTCAACGTCACCCCCCTGGAGCCGGAGTGGGAAGGGCAGGTGACCCTGGAGTTTTCCAATACCACCAACCTGCCCGCCAAGATCTACGCCAACGAAGGTGTCGCCCAGATGCTCTTCTTCGAGTCCGATGAAGTCTGCGGTACCAGCTACAAGGACCGGCGCGGAAAATATCTGGGACAAACCGGCGTCACACTGCCGCGAGCATGAGTGCCTTTACCCCCAGGAGAGATCCACAGTGAATGCCAATCAGTTTCTGAAAGCGGTATCACAACTGCAGGGCTGGCGGGAATTCACCTTCCTGATGGCCCTCGCGGAGCGCTCCTTTCCCAACTACGCCCTGTTCGCGGACGCCGTTGGACTGAAAACCGGCGCCAAAATGCGCCAGTTACTCGATCTGGGCTGGGAAATGCTGCAAAAAGATGCTCCCGAAGCAGCCATCCCCCAGCTATTGGCTAAACTGGAAGCCCTGTCACCAGATGTGAATGTCTACGATGCCTACGGTGTCTATCCGGCCTTTGATTTCTGCCAGTTGCTGGAGCAGGCGCTGCTTAACCGGCTCAATCCGGGCAAGCATCGCGCAACCGGCGCTTCACAGATGGCCACGGCGACAGTGGTGAACTTTATTGAAGTTTCTGAAGGGGAAAACCTGGAAGAGGACGAGCTGGTCCGGCTGCTGGAACAACACCCGTTAATGAAAGAAGACAAAGTGTTCCAGCGTGACCTGATACTCGCCCTCAAGCGTCAGCGAACCCCTACCAGCCAGTTTGTGGAACGTATCCGCGAGGACGCCGCCAACGAGGGCGTGAGCAACCTCGGCATTTCCCTGCACGACTGAGCAGCGGCGCTGCCGGCTCTGTCCTACACTGGGATTACAACCCGTCTTTGAATCGGTACAGACAAGCACCATGAAACTCTCTTCGTTCGGCCGAAAATTCACCGCAGATGCGGGCATCACCTCACTGATGGATGACCTTGGTAATGCCCTCGCATCCGGCGATGACATGATCATGATGGGCGGTGGCAATCCCGGCCATATTCCCGAAATACAGCAGCGGGTTCAGCAGATCCTGGCGGAGATGGCCCGGAGTGAGGGGGATACGCGCCGGCTGGTGGGTATTTACGATCCGCCCCAGGGTGAGAAACAGTTTATTGCCTCGCTGGCGGAGTTGCTGAACCGGGAGTACGGCTGGGGTCTGAAACCGGAAAACATTGCGCTGACCAACGGCAGCCAGGCCGCTTTCTTCATGTTGTTCAACATGTTCGGCGGCGACTATGGCCATGGGATGCGCAAGCACATCCTTCTGCCCCTGGCACCGGAATACATCGGCTATGCCGACGCGGGTATCGAGCCCGGACTGTTCCACGCTGTGCAACCGGATATCTCCTTTACAGATGCCCACGAATTCAAATACCGGGTGGATTTTGACGCGGTTGAGGTCACCGGCGAAACCGGCGCCATCTGTGTTTCCCGCCCCACCAATCCCACCGGCAACGTGGTCACCGATGACGAGCTGGCCCGGCTGGAAGAGCTGGCTCGCCAGCACGACATCCCGCTGATTGTGGATGGGGCCTATGGCACGCCTTTCCCGAACCTGCTGTTTGTGGATGCGACACCCCGCTGGAATGAGCAGGTGATCCTGTGTCTCAGCCTGTCCAAGTTCGGCCTGCCGGCGGTACGCACGGGCATCGTTATTGCAGCCGAGCCCGTGATCAAGGCGCTGTCGGGTATTAACGCCATCATGAATCTCGCCACTGGCAGCTTTGGCGCCATGCTCGCAGAGCCTCTGGTGCGTTCCGGAGAAATCCTGTCACTCAGCCGTGACGTGGTCTGCCCCTTCTACAAGGCCAAGATGGAACGGGCGGTTGCCGCGTTTCGCGCCGCCATGGGTGAAGACAGTTGCCGCTGGTATGTCCACAAACCCGAAGGTGCCATGTTCCTGTGGCTGTGGTTCCCGGACCTTCCCATTACCAGCCTTGAGCTCTATCAGCGGTTGAAGGAGAGGGGAGTGCTGGTCGTATCCGGACACTACTTCTTCCCGGGATTGCCCGAGGATGACTGGCAGCATCGTCATGAGTGCCTGCGGGTTACCTACTCCCAGGATGATGAGCGAGTCGCCGAAGGGCTGCGCATTATTGCCGACGAAGTGAAAGCCGTATGGGCGGCTGTCGGAAAGTAACGTGCTGAAAGTCTAGCGATCAAAGGAGGCTTCGCTGATTGTCAGCTCATACTCGCTGCCATCCGGCTCCACCTGCAGGAAGCGGATGAGCATGTAGTCGCGCTCAGGTGCGAACCACATCAGTGATTGTCGCTTGCTATCGCTGTCGCGAACTTTCTCTGCCTTGAGGGTTCTGAGCTCCTCGCCATTGATGCGCGTTGTTTCCTGGTCAATGACGGCAAAACGGTCGGTGTCGTAGTCGCCCTTGTCGATAACAAGGTATTCCATTTCGCGTTTGCCGGCTTTGATGTCCTGGCTCAGTTGCAGCTGGTAGCCCATGGGGTCCATGGCACCTTCTTTCAGTTCCATCGAAAACCTGTCGCCCTCATGGTGCCCGCTGACCACCATCTTGTCCCAGTCAAAATCGATCGCTTCCTCTCTCTTCCTGATCAGGAAGCCGGAAAGTTTGTAACGGTAACGCAGGGGGATCACCTGATTGTTCTCCCAGCGGAAGATCAGCGACTCATCAATATCGGCGATGAAGGAGTCCACGTCAGTGCGGAAATGCCAGGTGCCGTCATCCCTTTGTTCGAGGATGCGGCGGGCACTGCCTTTGAGGGATATGCCTCTGTCCATGGAGGCGTTGTAGCTGAGCTCCATGGGCCGGAGAGGAATCTCCTCCGCTGCCTCCGGAGTCTGTGTATCTCCTGCAGTCTGCCCTTCTTCTGAAGCCTGTGCATGGGTGGCGCCAATGAGAAGTGCCCAGGCCACTATGGCTGGCAGGACTGCGGAGCTGTATTTCAGGGGCATGGGAATTCCTCCGCTGGTACAATGGCTGGTGTGCCTGTGTGTGGACAGTCTAACGCGCCCGATGGCACCCGGAGATGACGATAAAGTCACCCGGCCGATGCTGCAGCACCGTCGTCCGGAAGCACCATGGGCCCGTTCAGGGGCTGACCGTCGAAAACCACGTAGTCTGAGCCGAGCTGAATGCGACCTTCGCAGAACCAGCGCACAACGATGGGGTACAGCACGTGTTCTTTCTGCTGGACCTTTTCGGCAAGGGACTCCGGGGTGTCTTCCGGAGCCACACTGACCTCTGCCTGGGCGATAACGGGACCGCCATCCAGTTCCTCGGTAACAAAGTGAATGGATACACCGTGCACCTTTTCTCCCGCCTCCAGCGCGCGCTGATGGGTGTTGAGTCCGGTATATTTCGGCAACAGGGAGGGATGAACATTCAGCATGGTGCCGCGTAACGCCTGAACAAAATCCGTGGTCAGAATACGCATGAATCCTGCCAGCACAATCAGGTCCGGGTTGTGGCGGCGGATCTCCGCCATCAGCGCACCATCAAATTGCTCGCGGGAATCATAACGGGTGTGGTCTACGGCGAAGGTATCGATGTTCGCCTGTGCCGCCCGCTCCAGGGCGAAAGCCTGGGGACGATTGCTGCCCACCGCCACAATCCGGCCCGGAAAATCACGCTCACGGCTGGCATCAATCAGGGCTTGCAGATTGGTACCGCTTCCGGAGGCCAGGACCAGAATACGGGGTGCGGTTACTGAATCTGCTTTCATACCGACAACAGCCCCGGCGCATAGCGAATAGATGCCGCGGAGGCGGAGTCTGCCGCCGCTTCAATAACACCGATCTGCCAGACGTTCTCTCCGAGTGCGTTCAGGGTGTCCAGTGCCAGTTCACGCTGATTGGCCGGAATGCATACAATCATGCCAACGCCACAATTGAAGGTACGGTACATTTCCTCACTGGCGACTCCGCCGGCATCTTTCAGCCACTGAAAAACGGGGGGCAGCTTCCAGCTGTCGGTGTCAATAGCCGCAACCATGCCGTTGGGCAGAACCCGGGGAATATTCTCCGGCAGGCCGCCGCCGGTGATGTGGGAAAGTGCACGAACATCCACCTCACGGGCCAGTTGCAGCAGGTTTTTTACATAAATGCGGGTTGGCGCCATCAGTGCCTCCGCGAGCGTTACGTCGGCAACAGTCTGGTCCAGGTCGGCGTTGCTGACCTCCAGAATTTTGCGGATCAGTGAATAACCGTTGGAATGCGGGCCGGAAGAGCCCAGGGCAAGCAATACATCGCCCGTCTGTACACGAGTGCCATCAATGATTTCGCTGCGTTCGGCAACGCCCACACAGAAGCCGGCCAGATCGTAATCGTCACCCTCATACATGCCCGGCATTTCCGCGGTTTCTCCGCCCACCAGGGCACAGCCTGCCTGCTCGCACCCGCTGCCAATGCCCTCAACCACCTGGGCCGCAACATCCACGTTCAGTTTTCCGGTGGCGTAGTAGTCGAGGAAGAACAGAGGTTCCGCGCCACCTACAACAAGGTCGTTGACGCACATGGCAACCAGGTCGATGCCGATGGTGTCGTGTTTGTTAAGCTGCATGGCAAGCCTGAGCTTGGTGCCTACTCCGTCTGTGCCCGACACCAGAACCGGCTCGTGGTAGCCCTGGGGAATGGCAACCATGGCGCCAAAGCCGCCGAGGCCACCGAGAACTTCCGGCCGGCGGGTGCGCGCAGCCGTGTTTTTGATGCGGTTGACGAGTTCGTTTCCTGCGTCAATATCAACGCCGGCATCACGATAGGTGAGGGAGGGCTTCTGTTCGCTCATGGAGTGCTTAACCGTTTGGACAGTGGGTCAGGCGGCGGATTTTAACAGGTGCGGAGTGGTGCTCCAAATGCAATTGCAATGTTTGGCGCAGTGGGGGTATCAAGGAGTTGTATTGGCTCTGTGCAAGCGCGGTTAACTACTCACACCAGGGACCTTGGTGTATCCTATCCGCCATTCAGACGAATTGCAGGGTGGTTCATGCCAGACTCAGGAAAAATCTCGATGCAGGCAGCGCAGATACTCCGTCGGTCATTGCGGCTATTCGGTCTGCTGGCGCTGATGGCGGCTCCGGCCGCCGCCGTTACCGTTACCGGCCTTTATTCGGTGGAAGTGCCGGTGGCGAGTTCCCAGCCAGAAGATCTGGAGCAGGGCTATGCCGCAGGCCTCAGCCGTGTTTTCGTGCGTGTTTCCGGCACTCGCGATGTGCTGGATAATGAGGGTGTTGACGCACTCCTGAGCAATGCTGAATCCCTGCTGCAGTCCTACCAGTTTCTTCGCTCAGATGAGAACAACCACCGTTTGCGCATGTCATTTGGCGCTGTAGGGGTCAATCGTGCGCTTGCGTCTGTCGATGCACCGGTTTGGGGGGCGAACCGGCCTCTCACGCTGGCATGGATTGCGGTGGAAGAGAGCGGCCGTCGCACCCTCGTGCATGCTGACGGGGAAATCGGCGGGGCGAATGGTCAGTGGCGGCAGATATTGCAGGGGGCGGCTGTTGACCGCGGCCTTCCGGTAACCCTGCCTCCCGAGGAGTTTGGGCAGGACCGGGAGCTGTTATCCGATATATGGGGTCAGTTCACCTCCAGTGTGAGGAGCGCTTCCGAGGAGCTTGAGCATGATCTGGTGTCATTGGTGAGAATCAGCCGGTCCGGCTCGCAGTGGCGTGCCGGATGGGTGTTTGATGGTATGGGCCTGGACAGCACGGAACAGTCAGTCACCGCCGACACCAGGGAAGAGCTTGCTGCCCGACTTATCGGGCGCTGGGCCGAAATGTTTGCGGACCGTTATGCGGTTGCCGGAAGTGATGTGGGTGAATCGCCGCAGGTCGATATTGTTGTGCACGGTATTACCAGCCTGACGGATTACGCCAGTGTGAACAGGGTACTCAAGAACCTGTCGCCGGTAGTTGAAGCGGGCGCTACCCAGGCTCGAGAGGACCAGTTAAAGCTACGGCTCGTGTTTTCAGGTGAAATGGAACAGCTGAAACAGTACATTGCGCTTGCTCCGCGCCTGGTACCGCTGTCTGATGCGGAAGTATCCCGGATACCGGTCCGCGACAGCACCGATCCGGGAGACCGCAGCGATTCCGCTGAAGGTGACTCCGACGAGTCCATTTTGCCGACGCCCGAAGGTGGAGTCGCGCTGGCCGAGGACAATGCAGAGAACAGCAGCGCCACGGCTAACCCTCTGTTCGTATACCAGCCGTTGCTGGTTGATGAACAGGAGTCGGAGCAGGCGTTCGAGTCACTTTACCAGGTGTTGCACTACCGCTGGCAGCCAGCTTCGATCATCAACCCGGAAAACGGAGAGTAATTTCCGGGTGCCGCAGGGAGAGGGAAGCGTGTCATGACGATGCACCGCTGGCGCTGGATTCCCAATGCCCTGACGTTTCTGCGCATCGTGCTGATTGCCCCTTTTGCTGCCGCGCTGATGGCCAAGGAATACCGGATCGCACTGGCCATTTTCTTCGTTGCGTCAGCCACGGATGTCATTGATGGTTTTCTCGCCCGTCATTTCGACTGGCGGACCCGTCTGGGCGCTATTGCGGACCCTTTGGCCGACAAGGCCCTGCTGATTGCAGCGTACCTCATGCTTACCCTGACCGGCGTCTTGCCACCATGGCTGTTCGGGCTGGTGCTGGGCCGGGATCTTCTGATTGTCTGCGGCGGACTGGCTTTCCACTACGGGATCGGCCGCTTTGAGTTGAAGCCCTCGCTTCCCGGTAAACTCAATACGCTGATCCAGATAGTGGTTGTCCTGGCGATTATCGTTCTGCTGGCAGGCTTTCCGATGCAGCCCTGGGTTACTGAAGCGGGAATTCTTCTGGTGGCGGTTTCCGCGGTGTTCAGCGGGGGGCACTATATCGCCATCTGGAGCCTGAGGGCCTGGAGGATCAAGAGACAGTGAGTGCATCGCAACTGGTGCTGGGTGTTAAACTTCGGGATGACGCCCGGTTCGATAATTTTCATGGCGACAGAAATGCAGCGGCAGCGGCCCGTCTGAGAGACGTATGCGAGCGATCAGCTCCGGTACCCGTCGTTGCCGTCTGCGGCGATGCCGATACTGGCAAGAGCCATCTGTTGCAGGCGGTTTGCCACCATGCCGAACAGCGTGGACAGAGTGCCGTATGCGTCAGTGTGACGGAGTTATTACCGTTCGGACCGGAGGCGTTGACAGGCCTGGAAAACCAGTCGGTGATCTGTCTGGACGACCTGGATCTCATTGCCGGCCTTGAAAACTGGGAAGAAGCCGTCTTCCATCTGTACAATCGGGTAAATGATCGCGGCAGCATGATGGTCGTCAGCCTCTCCGAAGTGCCCGGCGAGCTGCCGTTTCTGTTGCCGGATCTGGTATCACGGCTTCGCCACGGTTTGACGATCCAGCTGGGAATCTACCGTGATGATGACCGTTTACGGATTCTCATGGCCAGGGCCGAACAGCGTGGACTGGTTCTCGGCGACGACGTGGCAGTATATATTCTCAGGCGTGCACCGCGAAAACTTGCCGACTTGCTGGCAATACTGGATCGCCTGGACGAGAACTCATTACGTGCCCAGCGTCGACTGACGATACCCTTCGTGAAGTCGGTTATGGGCTGGTAGGGCCAACCAAATACAGGGACAAAGTCAGGGGAACAAGATGAGACGAGTCGTGTTTAATCAGAAAGGTGGTGTCGGTAAATCCAGCATAACCTGTAACCTGGCGGCCATCAGTGCCGCCCGGGGCAAGCGCACACTGGTCGTTGATCTCGACCCCCAGGGCAATTCAACCCATTACCTGCTGGGCAAACCGGCAACGGAGCTGAAGGACACCGTGGCGGACTATCTGGAGCAGATGGTGGCATTCACGGTGTTCAGCCGGCGCGCTGATGAATTTGTTCACGCTTCGCCCTTTGATAACCTGTTTGTCATGCCTTCCAGCCCGGAGCTGGATTTTCTGGAGCACAGGCTGGAAGCAAAGCACAAGATCTACAAGTTGAGGGAGGCACTGAAAAAACTGGGCGAATCGTTCGATGAAATCTACATCGATACGGCGCCTGCGCTGAACTTCTATTCCCGTTCGGCGCTGATCGCGGCACAAAGGTGCCTCATTCCCTTCGATTGTGACGATTTTTCCCGCCAGGCGCTGTACAGCATTCTCCAGGAAATTCAGGAGTTGCAGGAAGACCATAATGAAGACCTGGTGGTGGAAGGCATTGTCGCCAACCAGTTCCAGCCGCGAGCCAGTTTGCCCAAAAAGCTGGTTCGTGAATTGATGGACGAGGGGCTTCCGGTATTGCCGGTGAGACTGTCCAGCTCGGTGAAGATGAAGGAGTCTCACCAGAGCCGGCAGCCGTTGATTCATATGGCGCCCAAGCATCCCCTGACGCGGCAGTATGAAGACCTGTACCGGGTGCTCCATGGAGAAACTGTCGAGCTGGAACCATTGGCCGACTGAGAGCGAATTATGGCAATTCAACCCGACCATGCCGCCCAGGTAGCTGAGCGCCTGTTGCAGATCGAGACCGAACTGCGGCGTATGGGTGCGTGGGAAACGGATCCGCCGCCTGACGAGGCGTTGCAAAGTACGAAACCGTTTGCGGTGGATACCCTGGAGTTCACCCAGTGGCTTCAGTTTGTGTTTGTCTGGCGCATGAAAGTATTGATTGAAAACGAGCAACCATTACCAGAGGTATCCGGCATGGCCCCCATGGCCGAGGAGCATTTCCGGGGCAGGAGTGAATCCGGTCGCCGCCTCGTTCGTGAACTGGCGGAGATGGACCGCCTGCTTTCCGGGCCGTCGTGATTCGTCAGTTGGTCTCTTCCAGCCGCATTGAGAGGTCAACTGCCCGTACATCCTTGGTCAGCGCCCCGATGGAAATATAGTCCACGCCTGTCTCTGCCACCGGTACCAGGGTGTCGCTGTTTATGCTGCCTGAAGCCTCCAGTTTTGCGGCGCCGTCGGTGCGGGAAACCGCCTTCTTCATATCATCCAGTGAAAATTCGTCCAGCATGATGATGTCTGCGCCAGCGGCAAGGGCCTGCTCCAGTTCATCAGAGTTTTCGGTTTCCACTTCCACCGGGCGGCCGGGGGCGATGCGTCGGGCCGCGGCCACTGCGTTGGCAATCGAACCACAGGCGGCGATATGATTTTCCTTGATCAGAAACGCGTCCCAGAGGCCAATGCGGTGGTTATGGCAACCACCGCAGGTTACCGCGTATTTCTGAGCCAGTCTCAGGCCCGGAAGTGTTTTACGGGTGTCAAGCAGCCGCACGCCGGTATGGGCAACGCGCCGCGCATAGGCCGTGCATGTTGTGGCGACGCCGGAGAGCATCTGAAGCCAGTTGAGGGCCGTCCGTTCGGCGGTGAGCAGGCTGCGGGCCGGTCCTGCCATGGTAAACAGCACCTGGTCGGGATTTACTTCGTCCCCGTCCTTGACCTGCCAGTCCAGCGTAACGCTTGAGTCCACCTGCCTGAAAACCTCCTCAACCCAGGCCCTTCCGGCGATGGTTGCAGTTTCGCGAGTGATAACCCTTCCATGGCTGATCCGGTTTTCGGGTATCAGCATAGCGGTGATATCGCCGTCCCCGATGTCTTCCCGGAGGCTTTGGGCGACGGTTTCTGTGCGGGATTGGCGAAGCAGTTCTGCTGGGATCATGGTCAAGGTTCCGGTCCTGAATTTTGGGATCTTGTACGCAATAGGGTCGAGATAATGATTCTAAAGCCCGGCCGCGCATTCACCAAACGGAGGTGAACCGGAATCCTAAACTGTGATGACCGTCACTTAAACACAAAAGGTGACAAATTCTGACACAAGGTGACGTGGGTAAGGCCTAAGATGTCTGATAACAAAGATTTCCAGTTACCGTCCGGAGTAGCCGAATGGCGCAGGATAACAAGGTTGTAAGCTTCAAAGCCCGGAATTTGCCGGACAGGTTTTCCCTGCCGGGCTCGCTGGTGCGCCTGCGTGACGTATCCGGTCGGTCGCTGAAGGCGGTGATGTCCGGTTTCTTTGACAAGGCCGACGATTCGCTTTTCGAGTTGGCTGACAAGGCCAGCACCAATCAGGATCAGACCGCCTATTTCGATGCCATGCGGGAACTCCGGTTGCGACGCAAGAACATGACGGTGTCTGTTCTGCAATACGTCAGCCGCGCTTTCAATGAAATTGGCTCCTTTCGTCCAGCCAGCGGAAGCCGAACCCTGGATGAAGTTGAGCAGGATTCCCTTGCCCTGATGGACCACGCTGATCTGGAGCAGCAGGTAGCCATCGATAACCTGATCAACAAGCTTCGCAACCAGCATGCCGAAGCAATCGGGTTGCTGAATGTCCGGGTCTCCCACCTGGTGCCCTCGGCAGAACTTGATGACAGCCAGATGCCTCTGAGCCCGGAAGTGATTTGTGGGGGCGTCGCAGAAGCCTGTGCTGACCTGGACATCGACATTCGCGCCAAACTGGTGGTGCTGAAACTGTTTGATCGTCTGCTGGTCGGGATTCTTGGCGATGTCTACAAAGACGCAAACAAGACTCTGATCGCCGAAGGCGTGTTGCCGGACATGCGCCGTGCTCCTGCCGGGGGGCGTCCATCTTCAGGACGCGCGCCCGGGGCCGCCGGGAGTGGAGGCATACTCTCTGAAAAGGCAGGATCTGATTCGGCGGGGCCGCTGACAGCGCCACCCGGGGATGTTGGTGCTACCTTCTCCGAGCTCAGTGCGTTGCTGCACAAGGGGCAGAGCGGCGCCACAGGAAGACCGTCCGGAGGGACGGTATTGCTGGATACCGGCGCCCTGATGCTGCGACTGAGTGACATACAGGCGCAATCCCTCCATTGGCGCCAGGGTGAGGTGGTGCCTTTGTCTGAGCAACTGCAGCCAGTTTTCCGGGCTGAAACAGGCGGCGCCTTCAATGTCGGTCAGGTCGACAACGATGTCATCAACCTGGTTTCCATGCTGTTCGACTTTATTCTTGAAGACCGTCAGCTTCATCCCGTCATGAAAGCCGTCATCGGGCGTTTGCAGATTCCGGTGCTGAAGGTGGCTCTGAGCGACAGGAACTTCTTCAATCGCGGCGGGCATCCGGTAAGAAAGTTGGTCAACGAATTGGCCATGTCGGCCATTGGCTGGACTGAGAAAAAAGCAGGCCAGCGAGACCCCTTGCGGGAAAAAATCGAATCGGTCGTTGACCGTGTCCTGAATGAATTCACCGACAATGTGGACCTGTTCAGCGAGTTGCTCAGTGACTTCGGGCATTTCATGGACCTGGACCGCCGCCGGCGGGAGTTGGTGGAGCAGCGTCTTCGTGACGCAGAAGAGGGTCGGGCCAGACAGGAAAGGGCTTCCAGGGCCACAGAAGCACTGTTGAGCGAGCAGATGACTGGCCGGGATCTGCCTCCTCAGGTGGTCACGCTGCTGAATGAGGCGTGGTCGAAATATCTGCAGTGGATTGTACTGCGTGAGGGCGACGACAGTGAGCGCTGGCAGGCGGCAACTGAATTCACCCGCCAGCTGGTCTGGAGCGTGGATCCGAAGCCGGTCGAAGAAAGCACCCGGAGTGAATTGCTGAGGGCAATCCCCGGCATCGTTGACAGGCTGCGGTCTGCGCTGCAGGAAATAGCCTGGGATCCGTTCGCCACCGACGCCGCTATAAGGGATCTTGAGCTGGCCCATGTGGATGTGTTCCAGCGCCTGGTGACAGCATCCCGGCACCCGGCAGCTGCTGAAAAGCCGGTACAACCTGAAACCCCCGGGGATAAAATTTCTGCCGCTGCCCATCCGCAGGACAGAGAACTGCCTGCAAAAACTCCGCAATCCCCGGAACCTTTGACAACACCCGAACCGGCTGCAGCAGTTTCTGAACCGGTCGTTTCCAGGGCTGCCGAAGCCCCGGAGGCCGGCAGTGGCGTTGAGCTACAATGGCTGGAGCGTGCTGATGGCCTCCGTGTCGGATCCTGGATCGAGCTGATTCGCGACGGTGGCAAGATTCGCTGTAAACTGGCCGCCTTTATCAAGGCAACGGGCAAATACATCTTCGTTAATCGCAGTGGTGCGAAAGTGGCCGAGTATCAGCGCGAAGATCTGGCCATGGCCCTGGCGGCGGAAGAAATCACCATGCTTGATGACGGTCTGATTTTCGATCGAGCCCTGGAGTCCATCATCGATAACCTGCGTAGCAGTCGCAAGGACTGACTGCATAGCAAGGTCTCCCGCTTTGTGCTTCAATCACTGGCACGAACGTAACAGAGGCGAATGGTGATAAAACCTTCGTCGCCGGCCAGCTGGAAATACATTGTCTGAACAAAACGCACCCCACTGCTCGAATGACCCTTCAGAAATCCCGGCCTCCCGGCTGCGCCGCACCGGGCGTGTGAGCACAGCCCGGTGGTGTCCTTCACCCAACTTCAGCCCTCGCCCCGAAGGCGCAGGCATTTCCCTGCTGGTGATTCATAACATCAGCCTGCCGCCAGGGCAGTTCGGTGGAGATGCCATAGAGCGGTTTTTCTGCAACCAGCTTGATGCGTCGGAGCATCCTTATTTCGAGACCATTGCTGCGATGAAAGTGTCTTCGCATTTACTGATTCTGCGTGATGGGTCAGCAGTGCAGTTTGTCAGCCTGTTGAACAGGGCCTGGCATGCGGGCCGCTCATGCTTTGAGGGTGAGCAGGAGTGCAACGACTTTTCCGTAGGGATTGAACTGGAAGGTACGGATGACATTCCCTATACCACCGCCCAGTATCGGACGTTGGCGGACCTGTCATGGAGGATTATGGCGGCCTGGCCGGAAATTACCCCGCAACGGATTACCGGCCACAGTGATATTGCGCCGGGCCGGAAAACCGACCCTGGTCCGGCATTCAACTGGTCTCGCTACCGGCAGATGTTGAATGCCGGGCCGGATACGGGGAGGAGTGGCTGATGGCGCTGGTAGTCTTTCTGCTTGCATACCTGACAAGACGCAAGCTCGATGCGGCAAATGCCTGGTCCGGGGATTCACTGTGGCGTGCTGCCTTCCGGGCCAGCAGCAAAATGTCAGCCGGAAATGGCGCCGGGAAGTGGAAAGGGCTACTCGTGATCGCCGTGCCGGCAGTAGTGCTTGCGGTTGGTGTCGGGTATCTGGACAAGCTTGGCTGGAGAATGGCGGCCTACCCGCTGGAATTCGTGTTGCTGGTAACGCTGATGGGGGCGCCTGGCTGGCGATCACCACTGGAAGCCTACAGTACGTCCTGGGCCAGAGGCGATATGCAGGCTGCCTGGCATCATATCAAGGACAACCTTCCCCCTCGGGACAGAGGTGCGGCTGCCTCTCCGGATGAGATGCATCTGCTACTGTCACGCACGCTGATGGCCCATGTCTTCGAGCGATTCTTCCTGGTTGCTTTCTGGTATGTGGTTGCTGGTCCGGCAGCTGCCTTTTTCGCACGAGGCATCATTGCGTTGCGGGACCACTGGCCACAGACGGCAGCACGGCCCGACTTTGCCGCGTTGGCAGAAGTACTCAACTGGTTGCCGGCTCGCCTGTTGGCGTTTACCTTCGGCGTGGCCGGAGATCTTGCAGGCTGGATGAGCGAGGGGAAACGGGTTCTGGCCGGTATAACGCTAAAAACGGATCAGGTGCTGATGGCAGCGGCAAATAGCGCATTGACAGGCTATGCGCTGGACCCGGGACGATTTTCACAGATTCACCCCGATGAGTGGCCCGGCTATGGCCGCCGTAGCCTGGATGCGATCCGGGGCCTGCTGAACCGCAGTATGCTGGTATGGATCTGTCTGTTGGCGCTGCTGGTGATTGCCGGCGTGGTATAGAGTTGATGTTTTTTAACAAAAATTACATTTTTTCGCCGAGCAACACTCAAGTTTGTAGTACTTTAGTCGACAAAATAAAAGATAGAATCCATTTTCATTTTTTCGGCGCCTTGTGTGGGAGTGTACGTGAACCAGCTTATCAAGCCTGCTGTGTCGTTGATGAACCGGCTGCCAATGTTCTACAAATTCAGCCTGATCAGCGTTCTGTTCCTGCTGCCTATTGTTGCCCTGTCGTGGCTGGTGATCAGTGAACTGAACCGGTCGGTGGAAACCATGACTCGCGGTGTTGAAGGCCTTGAGCAACTGGAGAAGGTCGATGCGCTTCTCGAAGCGTCCCTGGAATACCGTGATTTCCGGGCCCCCGGCAAAATCAAGGACAACAGCGAGCTGCTTTCCAGATCTGATGCCGCGGCTGAGAGAATTGGCCTCCGGCTGGAAGAACTGGCTGGTGCGAATGCCCGCTTCGATACATCCGGTAACTGGGCAGAGCAGATTGCGCTGCTGCGGGAAGAGTGGCAGCGGCTGAAGTCGGCTGATAGCTATCAGGGCAATATTGACCCCCAGTTCAAGTACTATCAGGAGTTTGTCCAGAAAGTCCGTGCCATGCTTTCCGCCACTATCGAGATTTCCGGCCTGGGCCAGGATGCGTCGAGGGAGAATCTGCTGTTGCTCGGGCTTGTGCGCGAGGCTCTTCCGGATGCCGAAAACATTATCGGGCGGGCCCGTTCCTTCGGGATCCATGCCTTGCTGGAAGGGCAGGTGGGCTACGGCCTCAGTGATTCGCTGAATGAAATCTACGACGCGCTCACCAATCGTTCATCTCTTCTTGGCCCTTCACTTTCCGTTGCGATCGATACCTCGCCGGATCTGGCGGAAAATAACGGTAACGCTGTCAAGGGTATTGAGGGCAGTCTGATTACTATTCGGAACGAGCTTGATGCCAATGTCATCACTCCCATGCGCCTGGAATTGCCATGGCAGGATTTTAACCGCACGATCGAGAATCAGCTCGTTTATTATGATGCCTTTACGGCGGGCATTTTCGATGTGGTCAGGGATAACCTCAATGCACGGCTGGATGGCGAGGTTCAGCAGCGGCAGTTCATTATTGTTGCTCTTGTTGTTGTACTGCTGGTGGTGGTGTATCTGTACGTCGGCTTCTTCATGTCGGTGCGCACGGCTATCAACCGGTTCAGCCAGGCGGCCCGTAATGTGGCTGCGGGTGATATGACAGCCCACATCGAGCTGGATAACCGGGATGAACTGGGTGAGCTGACCACGGAGTTCAACAGCATGACGGACCGGATCGCGGAGCTGATCCGGTCCGTCAGCAGTACGACATCGGATGTGGATCGCCAGGCAAGCCGGGTCAATGACACGGCCGCCGCCAACAGCGAGGCGGTCGCCCGGCAGATGGAGGAGTCCGGCCAGATCAACGAAGCCATGAGCCAGATGGTGGAAGCTGTTAATGAAGTGACAGAAAGCGCCCACAGGGTTTCCGACAGTGCCAGCACGGCAGAAGAAGATACCGAGAAGGGACGCGAGGTGGTGTCTGATACTGTTGAGACCATCAACCGTCTGGCGACCGAGATTTCGGGTGCGGTTGAGGTTATCAACCGGGTGAATGCCGACAGCGACAACATCAGTCAGGTGCTGGTGGAAATCAAGGCGATTGCCGAGCAGACAAACCTGTTGGCCCTGAACGCGGCCATCGAAGCAGCCCGTGCTGGCGAACAGGGACGTGGGTTTGCCGTGGTTGCAGACGAGGTGCGGTCATTGTCCCAGCGCACTCATAAGTCCACAGAAGAAATAGAAGGCATGATTTCCCGCCTGCAAAGCGGCGTGAAAGACGCGGTAGCAGCCATGACAAACAGTCATGAGGTGACGGAAACCACGGTCAGGAAATCCTCTGAAGTTACTGAGGCGCTGGATCGGATTGCCCGGGGGATATCGACGATCGTGGATATGAGTCACCAGATTGCCCAGGCTGCAGAAGAGCAGTCGGCGGTTGCGAAAAATGTGAATACCAATGTTGAGCAGATCAGCGTGCTGGGCCAGAAAACGGCGGACAATGCCGAAGAGACTCTGGCCTCCTCACGGGAGATGTCGCAACTGACAGCCTCGCTGCAACGGCTGGTGGACGCTTTCCGGGTCTGAGGCGACAGGGCCTCTGAACCGGAGGCCCGGATCAAAAAGGCGATTGCCGGTCAGGATGCTCCCGGCTTGTTCTGATTGCCTGGCCTCCCGGCTTCTGGATCAGCCGACAGTTGCTGTACCCGTTCTGTCAGCATTTGATTCACCGGCACTTCAATGCCATGGGCCTGTCCGCGGCGTGCAACGTAGCCATTAATGAAGTCAATCTCCGTGGTCCGGCCCTTTTGTCGGTCGCTCAGCATGGACGAAGTGTTATTTGCCGTGCTTTGTGCCACGGTTTCAATGCGCTCGCGGATCATGGCAGGCGTCAGTGGCCGGCCGCCCTCCGCTTCGAGCACCGCCGCGATTTCCGCGCACAGGTCGTCTATACGCTCCAGGTAGAACCGGCTGTTCAGAATGTCGCCATTGCGGCAGTTGAGAATGGCGGTAAAGGCGTTGATGCCGGCATTCACTATCAGCTTGTCCCAAAGCCTCTGGCGTATATCGGGTTCCGCATGGACTTTCAGCCCGCTCGCGGCGAGGGCCTGCACTACCGGCTTCACGAACGGTCTTGCCCTGTCTGTGAGAGCACCAACCCGGGTTTCTCCCCTGCCGGCGTGGACCGTCTGGCCTTGCTGCGGACGATTGGCGCCTTCGGTGGTGCTGGCGGCAAGGATGGGCCGGCGTGGCCACCGCTCCGCAACAGCCTGTTGGCTCCCCATACCGTTCTGGAACAGCACAATGGGTGTGTCGCAGGGCAGTTCGGGTAGTCGGGATTCAAGGGCGCCCAGAGTATCGCCGGCTTTGGTCGTGACCAGCAGCACAGAGGGCTGTTCTGACGAGCTGGTCAGCCATGGGATGGATACAGATGCGGCAGAGCCATCGAATCGCTGAAGTCTGTAGCTTAGTGAGTCTGCGCCAGACACATCAGCGGAGCCATGGCGGGGTACAAAGGCCACCTTGCCGGCGGACAGGTACCCGGCCCACAATCGGCCGAGGGAGCCTGCCCCCAGAATGGCAATAAGACCGGTCCCGGGTAACTGTTGGTTCTCCTCGCGCCCGCTCATGAGGTTACATGGCCTCGATGGCAGCCCGCTGTTCAATCAGCCGGTTCATGCTGCCGCGAGCATCACGGAGCTTGTCCTTTTCTTTTTCCACTACTTCGGCCGGAGCTTTGGCGGTGAATTTTTCATTGCCGAGCTTGCCTGCCAGTCGATCCACTTCTTTCTGCAGCCGTTCAAGCTCCTTGTCCAGGCGTTTGAGTTCCGCGTCCTTGTCGATCAGGCCGGCCATGGGGACCAGTACTTCCATCTCGCCGACCAGTTGGGTGGCAGACATGGGAGCTTCGCCCCCAGTGAACCATTCCACACTTTCCAGCTTGGCCAGTGATGCCAGAAATTGCCGGTTTTGGTCCAGTCGGCGTTTGTCTTCCGGGTCTTTTCCGCGGAGTAACACCGGAATGGACCTGGCGGGGGAAATGTTCATCTCGCCACGGATATTGCGTACCGCGACAATCACGCCTTTCAGCCACTCGATATCGGCGGCGACAGCCGTATCCTGCTTGGTTTCATCCGGACTGGGGAAGGGCTGCAGCATGATGCTGTCACCGCTCTTGCCGGCCAGCGGCGCGATACGCTGCCAGATTTCCTCGGTAATGAAGGGCATGATCGGGTGCGCCAGGCGCAGAACTGCCTCGAGAACACGAACCAGCGTACGGCGGGTGCCACGCTTCGCCTCAACGCTGGCATTGTCGTCGTTCAGCACCGGCTTTGAAAGCTCCAGATACCAGTCGCAGTATTCGTTCCAGATGAACTCGTACAGGGCATAGGCCGCCAGGTCGAAGCGATACTGGTCCAGGTAACGGATCACGTCCTGTTCACAGGCCTGCAGCTCGCTGATGATCCAGCGGTCCGCCAGTGACAGCGCCACCGGCTCGCCGTTTACGCCGCAATCCTCGCCTTCGGTGTTCATCAGCACGTAACGGGCGGCATTCCACAGCTTGTTGCAGAAGTTCCGGTAACCTTCCAGGCGCTTCATGTCCCAGTTGATGTCACGGCCGGTGGTGGCCATGGCTGCCAGGGTGAAGCGAAGGGCGTCGGTGCCGTGGGCGGTGATGCCTTCCGGGAATTCTTTCTTTGTGCGTCTGGCTATTTTTTCAGCCAGCCTGGGCTGCATCAGGTTGCCGGTGCGCTTTTCCAGCAACTCATCCAGCCCGATGCCGTCGATCATGTCCAGCGGGTCGATCACATTGCCCTTGGACTTGGACATCTTGTCGCCGTGCTCGTCCCGGATCAGGCCGGTCACGTAGACGGTCTCGAACGGTACCTGTGGGGTGCCGTCCTCGTTCTTCATGAAGTGCATGGTCATCATGATCATCCGGGCAACCCAGAAGAAGATGATGTCGAAGCCGGTGACCAGCACATCGGTGGGGTGAAAGGTTTTCAGGCGCTCGGTAATTTCCGGCCATCCCAGGGTACCGAAGGTCCACAGGGCAGAGCTGAACCAGGTGTCCAGTACATCCTCGTCCTGGCTCAGCGCCACGTCAGCGGCCAGGTTGTGCTTGTGGCGAACTTCATCTTCGCTGCGGCCGACATAGATGTTGCCTGCGGCGTCGTACCAGGCGGGAATACGGTGACCCCACCACAGTTGGCGGGAAATACACCAGTCCTGGATATCGCGCATCCAGGAAAAGTACATGTTCTCGTACTGTTTCGGTACAAACCGGATACGTCCGTCTTCCACGGCTTCAATGGCAGGCTTTGCCAGGGTCTTGGCATCGGCAAACCACTGATCCGTCAGCATGGGCTCGATAATCAGGCCGGAACGGTCACCGCGGGGCACGTTCAATACGTGGTCTTCCACTTCCTCAACCAGGCCTTCTGCGTCCATGTCCGCCACGATCTGTTTGCGGGCGTCCTCACGGGCCAGTCCGCTGTAGGCGACAGGCAGGCTGCCGTCCACCTCTGTGTTCTCGCTGCCATCGGGGTTGACCACTTCGGCGACATCGCGGATGCAGGCATCCTGGGTCAGCACGTTGATCATTACCAGGTTGTTGCGCTTACCCACGGCATAGTCGTTGAAGTCATGGGCAGGAGTGATTTTTACGCAGCCGCTGCCTTTTTCCGGGTCGGCGTGGGTATCGGCAACGATGGGAATCCGGCGACCTACCAGAGGCAGATCCACAAACTTGCCGATAAGGTGCTGATAACGTTCATCCTCCGGGTGTACCGCCACGGCGGTATCACCCAGCATGGTTTCCGGGCGGGTGGTGGCGACCACCAGGTGATCCTTGCCGTCCCGGGTCTTTTCGCCGTCGGCCAGAGGGTAGCGCAGATGCCAGAAAAAACCCTTTTCTTCCTTGTTCTCCACTTCCAGATCGGAGATGGCGGTATGCAGTTTCGGGTCCCAGTTGACCAGACGCTTGCCACGATAGACCAGGCCTTCGTCATAGAGACGGATAAAGACTTCCTGTACCGCCCTGTAGAAGCCGTCATCCATGGTAAAGCGTTCGTGGTCCCAGTCCACGGAGTTACCCAGGCGGCGCATCTGGTCGGTGATGGTGCCACCGGAGTGCTCTTTCCAGTCCCAGATGCGTTTGATGAATTCTTCCCGGCCCAGGTCGTAGCGGGTCTTGCCTTCTTCGGCCGCCAGTTTGCGTTCAACCACCATTTGCGTGGCGATACCGGCGTGGTCGCTGCCTACCTGCCAGAGGGTATTGCGGCCCTGCATGCGTTTGAAACGGGTGAGCGTGTCCATGATGGTGTGCTGGAACGCATGGCCCATGTGCAGGCTGCCGGTGACGTTGGGCGGGGGGATGGCGATGCTGAATGATTCGCCTTCGCCGGAGGGGCGGAAGTACCCTCTGGATTCCCAGTTTTCGTACCACTGGCGTTCGATTTTTTCTGGCTGGTAGGTTTTTTCCATGGGTTTCTGCTGGTGACCGTTTGGTTGATTCACAAGGGAAATTTGAGACCGTCGATTATACATGGTCCGTCGGTTCGCGGCGAACCAGAGACAGACCTTGCGCCCTTTGAGAGATACCCGCCTGGCCTGCAAGAGTGGGGTGGTGGTATTTATTTCCCGCCAGGAAAAGGTGTCTGAGCGCAGCGAGTTCTTTTCCCAAGGGAAATAAATACCACCACCGCGCTCCTCCGCCAAACGAGAAGTCCTACAAAAGGCTCAAAATCTCACCGCTTCCTCTGATCATGCACCCGAGGCTCAATCCCCAACGCCCGCAACTGCTTGAAATGCGACCGCGCCTGCCCCAGCACCGCCTCATCATTATGAGCCACCAGCGCCAACCGTTTAAACCGGTCCGCTTCTGCCGGCAACGTGTCCGAGAGGATGATCACGGTATCCCAGTCCTCTGCCACCGGCGGGCAAAGCAATATCCCGACGGGATCGGTACAGGTAGTGGCGGAGTCGGGGACGATGCTATGGGGGATAAAGGCGTCCGGGCTGAAGTTCCAGAGCAGGTCGTCCAGTTCCCGGGCGTGCTGCATGGTGTCGCAGACGATGCCCACGCGATCTCCCTGCTGTCGGGCCTTGAACACCAGTTTGGCGGTGTGAAGATTGCGGGCAGCAGGGGTGTTCTGGGTGAGGATGTGGAACCAGTAGGACTGGTTCCTTTCATTCCGGACGCCGGGGTTACTTTCCGGCATGGGACATCAGGTAATCGACCAGCAAGGGTACCGGGCGACCGGTGGAGCCTTTCGCCTTGCCGGAATTCCAGGCGGTGCCGGCGATATCCAGGTGTGCCCAGCGATAGTCCTTGGCGAAGCGCGACAGGAAACACGCTGCGGTGATGGTGCCGGCCGGGCGGCCGCCGATGTTCTGCATGTCGGCGAAGTTGCTGTCGAGCTGGCTCTGGTATTCGTCCCACAGGGGCAGGCGCCAGGCGCGATCGCCGGCGCGTTCACCGGCTGCCAGCAGGTCGTTGGCCAGGTCGTCGTTGTTGCTCAGCAGGCCGGTGGCGTGACTGCCCAGGGCGATGATGCAGGCGCCGGTGAGGGTGGCCATGTCGACAACCACTTCCGGGTCGAATTTCTTGACGTAGGTGAGCGCATCGCACAGCACCAGGCGGCCTTCGGCATCGGTGTTGAGGATTTCGATGGTCTGGCCGGACATGGAGGTGACGATATCGCCCGGGCGGGTCGCAGTGCCACTGGGCATGTTTTCGGCAGCGGCGATAACGGCAACCACGTTGATTTTCGGCCTGGTTTCGGCAATGGTTTTCATGGCACCGAACACAGCGGCAGCACCACCCATGTCATACTTCATTTCATCCATGCCTTCGCCGGGCTTGAGGCTGATGCCGCCGGTATCGAAGGTGATGCCTTTACCCACAAGCACGTAAGGCTTGTCCTTCTCCTTGCCGCCACGGTATTCCATAACAATCAGCTTGGCGGGCTGGGCGCTGCCGGCAGACACGGAAAGCAGGCTGTGCATGCCCAGCTTCTTCATCTGTTTCTCATCGAGCACTTCGGTCTTGATGACGTCGTTGGCTTTCGCCAGCTGTTCGGCGTGTTCGGCGAGCCAGGTAGGATGGCAGACGTTCGGCGGTGTATTGCCGAGGTCACGAGTAAAGTTCATGCCGCGACCGGTGGCCAGGCCCAGGTTAAACGCGTCTTTTAACGACTCGCCCGTGCCGGAGGCGGCAACGGTGACTTTTGCCAGTTTGCGGTCTGAGGGCTTCTCGCTCTTGAACTCGCTGAATCGGTAGAACTGTTCTTCCAGAGTGCGCCCAAGGAGGTTCAGACGTGCAGCTTCGGAGCTGGTGGCGTCATCGCCGGTCACCAGCGTGTCGCCCAGGCCAATCAGGACGTGTTTGGAGGGGCCATCCTTGATCTGGTTCGCCATGGCAACAAGGGCCTTGCGATAGTTTGCGGGGGTGCGGTCCTTGTCTGCACCGGTGCCGACCACCAACAGGCGTGACCAGGGTTGTCCGTCCAGAGGCACTAGCAGGGTGGTTGCGTTTTTACCGGTAGCATCCCCGTTTTTATGCAGGGCCTTGATCAGTCCGCCCAGGGCTTCGTTTGCCTGTGTGGTGGAGGCAGGCCAGTCGCCTTTCTCCGGCAGGGCGACAACAAGGCAATCCGCTTTGGTGTCGGGAATGGGCTTACTGCTCAGGGTAAAATTCATGGCAACTCCCGTTGGTTATTCGGATGGAGGACAGTCCCGCACGGGTTTGCTGTCCGAATGCCTATAGCATTGGGGTTTGGGGCAAAATTATCAAGCGCTGACAGCTTGTTAACCCTGTGGTCTGTCATTCGGTGCCAAGGTTACTTAGAATACGGCGAATCCAGATTTCCACCGACTCCGGTCGCATCCGGCTCTGAGAGACCGAATTGAGCATCGTTTTCCGATACCTTACCCGTCAGGTGATTGTCAGCATGCTTGCCGTTTCCGGCATTTTGCTGATGGTGTTCATGAGCGGCCGGTTTATCAAGTATCTGGCGGATGCCGCCGCCGGCGAACTGGCCGGAGATGTGCTGTTCCAGATCATGGCCTACCGTTTCCCCGGTTTCCTGGAACTGATCCTTCCATTGGGTTTTTTCATCGGCATTCTGCTGGCTTACGGGCGGATGTACCTGGAAAGCGAAATGACGGTGCTGTTTGCCTGCGGCGTCAGCGAAAAGCAGCTGCTGGGCAAGACCCTGATCGGCAGCATCCCGGTGATTCTGACCGTGGGGGCCATGAGCCTGTATGTGTCCCCGTGGGGCATGAAGCAGGTGGAGGCCATTTTCAATGAGCAACGTCAGGCGACGGAATTTGAAATGCTGGCACCGGGACGCTTCCAGTCGCTGTCATCAGGTGAGCGTGTTACCTACACGGAAGGATTGAGTGACGACAAGCGCCGCCTTGAGGGCGTTTTCATTGCCGAGTACAACCGCAATGGCAAGGGCCTGTCGATTATTACCGCCAGGGAAGGCTCCCAGCTGATTGATGAAGACACCGGCAGCCGGTTCCTGGTGCTCGAGGAGGGAGCCCGCTTCGAGGGTATCCCCGGTAATCTCGATTACGATGTGACCGGCTTCGATGCCTATGGGCTGAAAATCCGCGGCGGTGATGCCCGGCAAAAGGAGCTGGAAGAGGGGCTGAGTACCTGGGATTTGATGGCGTCGGATGACCCGGGACACCGCGCCATGCTGCACTGGCGCTTTACCCTGCCGCTGATCGTGCCGATTGTCACTTTGCTGGCGGTTCGGCTCAGCCGTGTGAATCCGCGCCAGGGGCGCTTCTTTCATCTGCTTCCGGCGATGCTGGTCTATATCACCTACCTCGGTCTTCTCATCGTGGCCCGGGATGCTCTTGAAAGCGGGAAGGTTCCGGAATGGATCGGCCTGCTCTGGGTTCACGCTATCTTTCTGCTGCTCGGGCTATGGCTGCTGTTCGGTCCCGCCTGGCTGAACCGGCGGCGACTGACTCGGGAGGGTCGTGCCCGTGCGTAAGATCGACCGTTATGTGATGAATACGGTAGGTGGCGCCATTTTCCTGGTGATGCTGGTGGTGCTGTCCCTGGACCTGATTTTTGCATTCATCGCCGAGCTGGATGACGCCAGAAACGATTATCAGATGCTGCAGGCTTTGTTCTATGTGCTGATGACTTTGCCTCGCCGCATCTACGACTATCTGCCTCTCGGCGCTTTCATGGGATGCCTGGTCGGGCTCGGCGCCATGGCAAGCTCTTCCGAACTGACGGTTATTCGTGCTGCCGGGGTATCCCTTAAGCGTATTGTCTGGTCTGCCATGAAGCCGGCGCTGGTGGTGGTGTTGATCGGCGTGTTGATTGGTGAATACGTTGCGCCTCCGGCAGAGCGCATGGCCCAGAGCCGGAAAGCAATTGCCCAGGGCGCGGGAGAAAACGTCGCATCTGCCTCGGGCATCTGGCACCGGGAAGGTGAGGTGTTCATGCACCTGAATGCCGTTCAGCCCAATGGGGTGCTGCACGGCATATCGCTGTTCCGTTTTGATGATGAGCGCTGGCTGGTGTCCGTGACCTTTGCTGAAAGAGCCATCTATCAGGGCGACGACTGGTTGCTGAAAAATGTCACCACAACCAATCTGAGTGAGGATGGGAACACGCAGAAAAAATACCGGGCGCTGCGCTGGAAGACAGGCCTGTCCCCCGATGTGCTCAGTGTTCTGATTGTAAAGCCGGAGGACCTGTCCATCTCGGGCCTTTATACCTACGCCAGCTACCTGGGTGAGCAGGGGTTGAACGCCGCCAATTACTGGCTGGCATTCTGGAAGAAAGTTCTGATGCCGCTGGGCACTGCGGTTATGGTGCTGGTGGCGATCTCCTTTGTTTTCGGGCCGCTCAGGTCTGTGACCATGGGATTTCGGGTGTTTACCGGCCTGATCGTAGGGCTGCTTTTCAAGTACATGCAGGACCTGCTGGGGCCGATGAGCGTTGTGTTTGGCTTCAATCCGGTGGTTGCGATCCTGTTGCCAATAGCCATCAGTGCCGTGGTTGGTACCGTACTGATGAGAAGGGCCGGCTAGTTATTTCACGGACTCTTTGGGCACCGAGGCAACGATGCTGCCGGAGGCACGGTCCGTCAGCGAAAGCCCGTTGATAGGGTAGAACAGCGCGATAATCGCCGGAATGGTTACAAACAGGGTAGCGGCATTCAGGTAATAGGCGCCCAGCAGGGCAACGAACAGAATCGCGGCGGCGGCCACATAGCGTTTCAGTGCCTGCGTCCAGGACACGGATGTGCCATCCAGGTTTTCAATCCGAATACGCCATACCTGCATCCCCAGCGTCTGACCGGTTCTGGTCCAGAAATAGCCGAAGAACAGGTATAAAGTCAGGAACAGCACAAACGTGAGTATCGGATCTGCCTCCAGGGTGCCGGCTTCCGCCATTTCCTCATACCTGTCCCAGCCGGTAATCCAGCCTGCTACGAGTGTGTACGCCCAGGTGGTCACCAGCAGCACCGCAACACTGATCAGTGCATCATAAATCACGGCCATGAGCCGCTTGATGAAAGGAGCGGGGGGTAACAATTCCTCAGAGGAATGAAAGCGGCGCGGCATGGCGTCTCCTGTGATGTTTCACGTTTTTCCTGTTCTCGGCGTGTGCTAGAGTAGCGGATTTGCAAACGCATGTAAGTATGTGTCTTTAAACATGGACCCAAACGGGTTTATAGAAGGGTATCAAAGGGCTATGAAAACCGCAGAGTTGCGACAGGCATTTCTCGACTACTTTCACCAGCAGGGCCATACCATCGTGCCAAGCAGCTCGTTGGTGCCAGCTGATGACCCGACCCTGCTGTTCACGAACGCGGGAATGAACCAGTTCAAGGACGTGTTTCTGGGCCGGGAAGAACGCGACTATACCCGTGCAACGACGTCGCAGAAATGCGTTCGGGCGGGCGGCAAGCACAACGACCTGGAAAACGTGGGCTACACCGCGCGCCATCACACCTTTTTCGAGATGCTGGGCAACTTCAGCTTCGGTGACTACTTCAAGCGCGAAGCCATCAACTTTGCCTGGACCTTCCTGACTGGCGGTGACTGGCTGAACCTGCCGAAAGAAAAACTGTGGGTGACCGTTTATGCCGCTGATGACGAAGCTTTTGATATCTGGAACCAGGAAATCGGCGTTCCTGCAGACCGGATTGTGCGCATTGGCGACAACAAGGGCGCGCCCTATGCCTCTGACAACTTCTGGCAGATGGGCGATACCGGCCCCTGCGGCCCCTGTACCGAGATTTTTTATGACCACGGCCCTGACGTTGAAGGTGGGCCCCCGGGCAGCCCGGAAGAGGACGGTGACCGTTACATAGAAATCTGGAATGTGGTGTTCATGCAGTATAACCGCCAGGCGAACGGTGACATGCTGCCTCTGCCCAAGCCGTCGGTCGATACAGGCATGGGGCTTGAGCGCATTACCGCCGTAATGCAGGGCGTTCACAGCAATTATGAAATCGACCTGATGCAGGATCTGCTCAATGCAGCTTCTGACATTCTGGGTGGTGTGGACACTACGGAAGCTTCTTTGAGAGTCGTGGCAGACCACATTCGCTCCTGCGCCTTCCTGATTGCCGACGGGGTGATGCCATCCAACGAAGGTCGTGGCTTCGTGCTGCGCCGGATTATTCGCCGGGCCGCGCGCCATGGCAACAAGCTGGGCGCAACCCAGGCATTTTTCTACAAGCTGACCGGTGCCCTGGTTGAGCTGATGGGTGATGCCTATCCGCAACTGGTCAGCAGTCGCAAACAGATCGAAAGGGTGCTGCTGCAGGAAGAGGAACAGTTCGCCAAGACCCTGGACAAGGGGTTGCGCCTGCTGGAGCAGGATATTGCCGAGCTCAAAGGTTCGGAGATTCCGGGTGAGACCATCTTTACCCTGTATGACACCTACGGTTTCCCGGTTGATCTGACCAATGACATTGCCCGTGAGCGGGGCCTGGCCCTGGATTATGAAGGCTATGACAAAGCGATGGAGCTTCAGCGCGAGCGTGCCCGTGCCGCCAGCAAGTTTGGTATGGATTACAACGCCGCCGGCCTGGACATTGAAGGTTCCACGGAGTTTACCGGGTACGAGCATATAGACGGCCACGAAACCATTCGCACCGTCATTGTCGATGGCAACGAGAAAAACGCGCAGGCGGGTGACGAAGCGGTGGTGGTGCTGGAGCGCACGCCATTTTATGCGGAATCCGGTGGCCAGGTGGGAGATACCGGCCTGCTGACATGGAGCGGCGGCCGCTTCATGGTCACCGATACCCGCAAGGAAGGCAGCAATCACCTTCACATCGGCACGGTGATGGAAGGCGAGCTGTTCCCGGGACTGGAAGTGGATGCCCGCATTGATCACGATCGCCGCGAGCGGACCAGGAAAAACCACTCGGCAACGCATCTGATGCATGCCGCGCTCCGCAAGGTGTTGGGCGAGCATGTTACCCAGAAAGGCTCGCTGGTGGATCCGGACAAGCTGCGATTCGACTTCTCCCATTTTGAGCCGGTTACACCGGAACAGTTGCGGGAGATCGAGCACCAGGTCAATCAGCAGATCCTGGATAACACACCGGTACAGACCGAGATCACCGATATGGAGCAGGCCCGGGCGAAGGGTGCCATGGCGCTGTTCGGCGAAAAGTACGGTGATACCGTCAGAGTGCTGAGCATGGGTTCGGACGATTATTCTGTGGAGCTCTGTGGTGGTACTCATGTGGCACGGACCGGTGATATCGGCCTGTTCCGCATCACCTCGGAAAGCGGTATTTCCTCCGGCGTTCGCCGCATTGAGGCGGTGACCGGTTTTGGTGCCCTGGAGTGGGTCGAGCAAACCGAGCAGACACTGCGTGAGGCGATAAAGCTGGTGAAAGGTTCCCGTGAGTCGCTGGTGGAGAAAATTCAGCAAACCCTGGATCGTAACCGGCAGCTCGAAAAAGAGCTCAGTGCTCTGCAGGCAAAACTGGCGAGCTCCGCCGGAACCGACCTGGCTGGTTCTGCCGTGGAGGTTGGCGGGTTGAAAGTGGTTGCTTCGGAAATGCAGGGTGCAGATCGCAAGGCGCTGATGGAAACCGCTGATCAGCTCAAAAACAAGCTGGGCGAGGGCGTTGTGGTGCTGGCCAGCGTTGAAGACGGCAAAGTGACACTGGTGGCGGGTGTGACCAAGTCTGCCACCGGCAGGATCAAGGCTGGTGACCTGATGAAGCACCTGGCGGCCCAGGTCGATGGTAAGGGCGGTGGTCGTCCGGATATGGCCCAGGGTGGAGGTAATGATCCTTCGAAGCTGGCGGATGCACTCGCCGGCGTTCCAGCCTGGGTCGAGAAAAATATTGCATAGGTGACTGTTTCGGCAGCGGGCAGGCGTTTATAATTCCGCCCGTTTTGTCGTCTGAGGCGGGCTTCGTCCTGTCGTTTGTCCACGTTTGGTATCGGGAAAATAATGGCGCTCTTGGTTCAGAAATTTGGTGGTACATCCGTAGGCACCACCGGACGGATTGAAGCGGTTGCTGAGAAAGTCAGTCGCTTTCGCAGGGAAGGCCATGACGTGGTAGTTGTGGTGTCAGCCATGAGTGGCGAGACCAACCGTCTGATTGGCCTTGCCCATGAGATTATGGAAGAGCCCACGCCGCGGGAAATGGACGTGCTGGTCTCCACCGGTGAGCAGGTAACCATCGCGCTGCTTTCCATGGCCCTGCAGAAGCGTGGCTGCGATGCGCGTTCCTATACCGGTTCCCAGGTGCGGATCCTGACTGACAGCAGCCACACCAAGGCGCGCATCAGGCAGATTGACGAGCAGCGCATGAGGGAAGACCTGGATGCCGGCCGGGTGGTTGTGGTTGCAGGCTTTCAGGGCATTGATGAGAATGGCAGCATCACCACCCTGGGCCGGGGCGGATCGGATACCACAGCTGTTGCCCTCGCCGCCGCGTTGAAGGCCGATGAATGCCAGATCTACACTGATGTGGATGGGGTCTATACCACTGACCCACGGGTGGTCGACAGTGCCCGCAGGCTTGAGCGGATCACCTTTGAAGAAATGATCGAGATGGCCAGTCTGGGCTCGAAGGTACTTCAGATTCGCGCGGTGGAATTCGCAGGTAAATATAATGTTCCTTTAAGGGTTCTTTCCAGCTTCCAGGAAGGCGAAGGCACCCTGATTACTCTCGAGGATGAAAACGCCATGGAACAACCGGTCGTTTCCGGAATAGCCTTTAACCGTGATGAAGCCAAGCTGACGATCGCTGGTGTACCCGATACACCCGGCAGTGCCTTGCGTATTCTGCAGCCGGTCAGTGATGCCAACATCGAAGTAGACATGATTGTTCAGAACGTGGGTGCGGACAATCGCACGGATTTCACCTTTACTGTGCACCGCAACGACTTCAAGCGCGCCCAGGCTGTTCTCCAGAAAGTATCGGATGAACTCGGTGCGCGTGAAGTCAGTGGTGACAGCAAGATTGCCAAGGTAAGTATTGTGGGTGTGGGCATGCGTTCCCACGCCGGTGTTGCAACCAAAATGTTTGCAGCACTGTCCAACGAGGGTATCAACATTCTGATGATATCCACCTCAGAGATAAAAATTTCTGTGGTGATTGATGAAAAATATCTTGAGCTGGCGGTTCGCGCACTTCATAGTGCGTTCGAACTCGATAAGCCAGGAGTGGAGGAGGCCTGATATTTTGGCGGGCGTGTAGCATTGTTCGCCTCGGCTTTCCGTAAAAAAGGGAATCATTTGCAGGCTTCTGTCTCCATGTGTGCGTATAAGCCACTACGCGTCTTTTGATTGATAAGTGATCCCACTATAAAAGTAAGTAGTATACATTTGTCGGAACAGGTAGCTCTGGATAAGGGAGTAAGGAACATGTTGATTTTGACCCGTCGTGTTGGCGAAACCCTGATGGTCGGTGATGACATCACCGTAACCGTGCTTGGGGTAAAGGGTAATCAGGTAAGAATCGGTGTAAATGCCCCGAAGGAAGTGGCGGTGCACCGTGAAGAAATCTATCAGCGTATTCAGAGCGAGAAAGACTCTGAAGAGCCGGAACCTGGCAATAGCTGAGGGTGAAGAAAGCCGTTCGAGGGGAACCCGGACGGTTTTTTTGTACCAGGGATGGCGTGGTCTGAAAAAACTTGTGTCAACCCTATGAAATCAGAAAAATTATGGTAGTATACGCCCCGTTCTCAAGGAGAGGTGGGTGAGTGGCTGAAACCAGCTCCCTGCTAAGGAGCCGTACGAGCAATCGTACCGAGGGTTCGAATCCCTCCCTCTCCGCCATTTCTTTCCGGAGGTATTCGGAGACAAAAGAGAACGGATCAGAGCTGAAGTAAGAGTTTTTGGATGCGCGGCTGTAGCTCAGCTGGATAGAGTACCTGGCTACGAACCAGGCGGTCGGAGGTTCGAATCCTCCCAGCCGCGCCACTTATTAAGCATGCACTCTCGTGCACCCGGAATCAGAGGCTTGCTCGCAAGTCAGACGGGATTCACAGTTTCAAGCGGCTGTAGCTCAGCTGGATAGAGTACCTGGCTACGAACCAGGCGGTCGGAGGTTCGAATCCTCCCAGCCGCGCCATATCAAGATCAGAACGCCTCAGCTTGTGCATCTCACAGGTTGAGGCGTTTTGCTATGTATAGCTGGGAGGATTTGAACCGAAAGAGGTTCGACCGAAGCGCACGAAGTGTGCTGAGGAACGCCGGAGCATAGCGACGGCGGCCCGAAGGGTGAGGGCCGCAGGCCCGAATAATCCTCCCAGCCGCGCCAATTCAAGACCAATGCGCCTCAGTTTGTGAACCCCACAGACTGAGGCGTTTTGCTCTCCGTCAATTCCCCGATGATCGCCATTTGCATAACTCTCGTCCTCCATCCTATCCTTCAGGGTGAAAGCAATTTATTTGGCCAGGCGGCACCAGCCGCACGGAGAACGGATGGCCTGTAAAACCGGAAAGGGAGCAAAAATATGAGCGGTAAAGATGGTGATGTAGCTGAACGCGGTCGTGGTGACAGGCTCATCAAGGAAGAAAATCATGACCCGTATATGACCGGGAGCAAGCCCAAAGAGCCGGCCGCATGCCCGGAGTGTGGGGCTGTTTTTCACAAAGGACGCTGGCAATGGCCCGAAGAGCAGGTTGGTGAGGCCAATGATGTGATGTGCCCCGCCTGTGAGCGAATCCGGGATGATATTCCTGCTGGTGTCCTGACACTCTCCGGCGGTTTTCTTTTGGCGCACAGGAAGGAAATCATGAACCTTATTGAGAATAAGGTCGAGGAAGAAAAGGCTCAGCATCCCATGAAGCGGATGATGGGTGTCGAGGATGGCCCGGAAGGAGGATTGATCGTCAAATTCACCGACCGGCACCTGCCCCGGGGAACCGGCGAAGCCATTGAGAGCGCCTACGATGGCGAGTTGGACATCCAGTACGTCAAGGAAGCGGGTCTGGTCCGGGTCTACTGGAACCGGGACGAGTGAAGGCCAGCCCGGCCCCTGTTGCGGTTTAGGGGCCGGCGCCGTTACAACCTGAAGCGGGAAACGAGGTCCTGGAGCTCGCTGCCAAGCCTTGCCAGTTCGTTGCTTGAGGTGGCCGTCTGATTGGAAGAGGCCGCGGACTGGTCAGTCACGTCCCGGATGCGGGTAATATTCTGGCTGATTTCTTCTGCGACCGATGTCTGTTGTTCTGCTGCGGTGGCAATCTGATTGTTGTACTGCTTGCTGTCTTCAACAGCTCTGGCGATACGCTCTATGGTTTTACCCGTTGCTGTTGCCCGCTCCAGTGTATTGGAAGCCATGGTGGTACTGGAGCCCATTGCGGAAACTGAATTGCCCGCGCTGTTCTGGAGGGTGGTTACCAGCGTTTCGATTTCCTGGGCAGATGTCTGGGTGCGCTGAGCCAGGGAGCGAACCTCATCAGCAACCACCGCGAACCCCCGCCCTTGCTCACCGGCACGCGCGGCCTCAATGGCTGCATTTAATGCCAGCAGGTTGGTTTGATCGGCAACGGATTTGATAACATCCAGGACCGTACCGATGTTTGCTGTTTCCTTTTGCAGGCCCTCAATTGTTTCCATGCTCTGGCTGACTTCTCTGGCGAGCCTGTTGACCTGATCTACGGTTTCTCTTACCTCACGCTCACCATCGGTTGCCTGGTTGGCAGCATCCGTTGCCACTTCCAGGGCCTGCTCTGCGTTTTTTGCAATTTCCGCGACGGTCGCGGTCATCTCATTCATGGCAGTCGCAACCTGATCCGTTTCCTGTTTTTGACGATTAATGCCATCGCTGGTCTGATGGGTTACGGTGGAAAGCTCCTCGGCTGAAGTCGCGATATTGGAAGCGCCGGAGTCTATGCTTCTGACCAGTTCCCGCAGGTTCGTCACCATGGTTGCGAGTGCGGCCATCAGGCGACCGATTTCATTGGTCCCGGTAGCTTTTATATCAACAGTCAGGTTGCCGGATGCGACTTCTGAAGCAGCGTCAACGGCCTGCCTGATCGGGGAGACAATGGCGCGGGTAATCAGATAAGCCATCAGTAAGCCAAGCACCACAGCAATACCTGTGGTACCGAAGATGAGGGCGGAGGCCTGCTCACCATCGGTCGCCATTTTATCGGACTGGCGTGTCCGGAGTCGGTCTGCGGAGGTGATGGCACTCTTGGCGGTGCTGACCATTTCGTCGGATAAGCGCTGTTCCGAGCCGGTCAGCGTAACAACGGCCTGGAAATTTTCGACGTAGGTGTCGAGAGCCTCGTTGATCCGGGCCTTTTCGTCGGCGGTAATACTGGCGGATTTCAACGGGGCCTGGATCCTTTTGGCGTCGTCAAGGAATGCCTTTACGCTGGCCTCGTCGTTCTCGATAAGAAACTTTCGCTCGGACCGGCGCATATCCTCGAACATTGCCGAGGCAAAAAACAGCGAGCTATGGGCCTTGAGGGAAGATCCCAGGATCCGGGCGCTGGTTTCAAGGCGGTTGGCAGCCTCTTCCCGGTCACTGATGTTCTCCTCCACTTTCCCCATCAGTCGCTGATACTGTTTTACGTCAGCCTGGATGCTGCCCAGAGTGTCGATATCCTCGTTATTGGCCAGCAAGGGTCGGATGTCGTTGGTTAATTCGAGAACGCGATCTCCTTGGGCGCGGGTCTTTGCAACAGCGTTGGCTTCGCCTGTCAGAAGGAAGTTCTTTTCTTCCACGCGCGCTTCGGTAAGGCCGGTACTTACCTGGCCAAGCATGGCAACGATGTTTGACCTCTGGCTATATCTGTCCAGGGCCCGGTCACCAACGACGCCCACCACAATGGTCAGTAACAGCAGGATGGAAAACCCACCCGCCAGTCTGGCGCGTATGGTCATGTTGGTGAAAAGCTCTGGAACGCGCATTGATGGTTTTTCCTCGGATGTGGGATTTGCCGACCCTGCCTTTGGACCTACGGAGTCGGCCCGAAAGCCGGGCGGCTTTCCCGGTACGCCCCGAAGAGTAAAGGTGGATTTTATCTGACTTATATTAAGTCGGTTTACGGCTGCGTATTCCAGAACTTTACAGTTACAGTTGATTGCCGGATGTTTTTAACGTGATACGGAATGATTGACCTCCAGGCCTGAACCCTATCGGAAGCAGGCCGTTTGTCTACCACATCAGATCATCAGGAATCTCATAACCGGCATAGGGATCATCTTCTCCGGCATCGTCTTTTTTGCGGTCATGAAGGACAACCACGGCATTCTCATCGCGCTCCATAATCTTTCTGGCAACGCCTTCAGCCACGATCTCGTAACTGTCGTTGACATAGACGATAGCCAGCCGACCACGTGAGAGCTGGTCCACCATGGCGTCGTCCACAAGGACCTTCTTGATCTTCTTGTCATGGACAAACTGGTAGGAAGTTTCCCCCCGGGACCGGTCAAGACGGTTGGTCTCCACCAGTTGACGGATCTGGGCCAGCACGGCCTTTTTCTCCGCTTCTTTCTGGCGCCGGAGGTTCAGTTGCCGGTCCCGCTCCGCCTTTTCTTCCCTTGCCTGGCGGGCGTTGATCTCGGCCTCGTTGACTTCAACAGCACCTTTGGGCTGCTGCTTGCGCTTTTTATGTTTTTCATTGCGAATGGCCTTGGCCTTTTTCTCATCGGCCAGGCCGGTCTTTAACAGCTGATCCTGTAGTGATGGCATGCAATGCTCCGTGGCGGTTTGCTATTTCTGGTAAACTGGTCCCAGTATACGCCCGGAACGCTCCCGGTCGAACCCACCCCTTATCGCTATCTCCAGGAATTTTTATGCCGTCATTCAGCCAGCTGGGTCTTTCCCGGCCAATGCTCGAGAACCTGTCGAGGCTTGGCTTTGAAAATCCGACACCCATCCAGATCGGTGCCTTGCCTCATGCGCTTGAGGGCAAGGACCTGATCGCCATGGCCCAGACCGGCAGTGGCAAGACAGCTGCCTTCGGTATCCCGCTGGTGGAAAAGCTGCATCCGCGCAGGTTTGTGGTTCAGGCGCTGGTGCTCTGTCCGACGCGGGAGCTGGCGGACCAGGTGGCCAAATCCCTGCGAGAACTGGCCGTGGCCCGGGATAACGTGAAAATCCTGTCGTTGTGCGGCGGTGTTTCCATTGGCCCGCAGATCGGCTCGCTCAGCCACGGCGCCCACATTGTGGTGGGAACGCCGGGGCGGATTCAGGACCATTTGCGCAAGGCGACGTTAAAGCTGGACCAGCTTGAGACTCTGGTTCTGGATGAGGCCGACCGCATGCTGGATATGGGATTTCAGGAGGCGGTGGAAGATATTATCAGCCAGGCGCCGACAAAAAGGCAGACTTTGATGTTTTCTGCCACCTGGCCGGACAATATCCGCAAACTCAGTGAGCAGTACCAGCACAACCCGGTGGATGTGAGAATCGATAGCCAGGCTGTTGAATCGGACATCAGTGAGCGATTCTATGAGATTGCACCGGGGCAGCAGGTTCAGGCTCTGGCGGCATTGCTGTCATTGCACCAGCCCGCTTCCTGTCTTGCTTTCTGTACCAGGAAGCAGCAGTGCGACGAAGTAGCCAGCGAACTGAATGGCCTGGGGTTTGCGGCTTTGCCTCTGCATGGCGATCTGGAGCAGCGGGATCGCGACAGCGTTCTGGTTCGCTTTGGCAACCAGAGCTGTTCCGTGCTTGTGGCGACTGATGTTGCAGCGAGGGGCCTGGATATCAAATCCCTGCCGTTAGTGGTGAATGTGGAGCCGGCAAGGGATCCGGAAGTGCATACCCATCGTGTCGGACGCACCGGGCGGGCAGGTGAACAGGGCCTGGCAGTGACCTTCTGCACGCCGTCCCAGGCCCACAAGATCAACCGGCTGGAGGCGGAACGCAGGCAGGCGGTGGAGTGGGGCAATACTGCAGACCTGCTGGCCACGCCTTTGAAGCCGATTGATCCGGCAATGAAAACCCTGTGCATTGCCGGGGGCCGCAAAGACAAGGTCAGGCCCGGCGATGTCCTGGGGGCGCTTACCGGTGAAGCCGGACTTCCCGGCACGGTGGTCGGCAAGATTGATCTCTTCGATTTCCAGTGTTTTGTTGCCGTTGAGAAAGCTTCAGCGGCCACGGCCCTGAAAAGGCTTGAGCAAGGCCGCATAAAAGGTCGGAAAATGCGCGTGCGTTATGCATGAATGAGAATCGATTTTACCTGCCCGCGTCCCTTCAATAGGGACCGGAGCGCTCGGAAACCACCTATTGAAACCTGCAATTAGGTTGCTCAGTGGGTCGGAAAACGGTAAATTACGCGGGATTTTGTCCTCCGGATTGTCCGCGTTGTGGGTGTGATCCGCTGAATGCCCGGCAAATCGGGAAAATCAATAACTCAATACAGGTAGCTATTCGTTATGAATGAGCTGATGTCACAAGCCATTGATCTGATGGTCGCAGGCATGGGGTTTGTATTCGCATTCCTGGTCATACTGGTGTTTGCAACCCTGCTCATGTCAAAACTGGTCCTCAGGTTCGGCCCGGCTGAACCAGAACCTGCTGTTCCGGCCCGTAATTCACGTGCAAAGCCCTCAGCGCCTTCGCCAGTTGATCCTGACACCGCTGAAGCGATTAAAAAAGCGATTGCACAATACCGGTCACGCCACAAGAAGTGACCTGGCAGACAGATTAGAACCTTTAAACAGAAGGCTGACACGATGACTGACACAAAGAAACCTCTGGGGATTACGGACGTTATTCTCCGTGACGCCCACCAGTCCCTGCTGGCTACCCGCATGCGGCTTGATGATATGCTGGCCATAGCGGAGAAGCTGGACAAAGTAGGCTTCTGGTCTCTGGAATCATGGGGTGGTGCTACCTTTGACTCCTGCATTCGCTATCTGGGTGAGGATCCATGGGAGCGCATTCGGGAACTCAAAAAGGCCATGCCCAACACGCCGCAGCAAATGCTTCTGCGGGGCCAGAATCTGCTGGGCTACCGGCACTATGCGGATGATGTGGTAGAGCGTTTTGTTGATCGTGCCGCTGAAAACGGTGTTGACGTGTTCCGGATCTTTGACGCGATGAACGATCCGCGTAACCTGGAAACCGCCATCAAGGCCGTGCGCAAAACAGGCAAGCATGCCCAGGGCACCATTGCCTACACTACCAGCCCGGTCCACACCATCGAGATGTGGGTTGACCTGGCCAAAGAAGTTGCCTCCATGGGTGCCGATTCCATTGCCATCAAGGATATGGCGGGTATTCTCAAGCCCTATGTTGCTTTCGATCTGGTTAGCCGTCTGAAGAAAGAGCTGGACATCCCGATCCACATGCAATGCCATGCAACAACCGGCATGTCTACCGCAACCGCCATCAAGGCGGCTGAGGCCGGTATCGATAACGTGGATACCGCCATCTCCTCAATGAGCATGACCTACGGCCACTCGCCGACCGAAGCCGTGGTTGCGATTCTGGAAGGCACCGAGCGTGACACCGGTCTCGATCTCAACCTGCTTGAAGAGATCGCCAGTTATTTCCGTGAAGTCCGCAAGAAGTATGGCAGGTTCGAAGGCAGTCTCAGAGGTACCGATTCCCGTATCCTGATTGCCCAGGTTCCGGGTGGCATGCTGACCAATATGGAAAACCAGCTGAGAGAGCAGAACGCCAGTGACAAGTTCGACGAAGTACTGGCCGAAATCCCCAAGGTGCGTGAAGATCTGGGTTATATCCCGCTGGTAACACCGACCTCGCAAATTGTAGGCACCCAGGCAGTACTGAACGTGCTGACCGGTGAGCGTTACAAGTCCATCTCCAAGGAAACCTCTGCCATTCTCAAAGGCGAGTACGGTGCTGCACCGGCACCAATGAACAAGGAATTGCAGGAGCGTGTTCTGGAAGGGAAAGAGCCAGTTACCTGTCGGCCTGCGGATCTGATTGAGCCGGAAATGGACAAGCTGACCGACGAGCTCAGGGAGATCGCAAAAGAGAAAGACATCAAGCTGGCCGATCAGGAAGTGGACGACGTCCTCACATACGCGCTGTTCCCGCAGATTGGTCTCAAGTTTCTCGAGAACCGTGGCAATCCGGACGCGTTCGAGCCGGTACCAACCAAAGATGACGCAGCTGCGGCATCGGCGCCGGCCAAGAAGGGCGCTCCGGAAACCTATACCGTGGAAGTTAACGGCAAGAAGTATGTGGTTGCCGTCAACGAGGGTGGTGAGATCAGCCAGATCGAAGGCAAGGACGGTTCCGGTGCATCGGCACCTGCCGCTTCCTCGCCTGCGCCAGCTCCTGCGGGCGGTGGCGAGCCGGTTCCGGCACCTCTGGGTGGCAACATCTTCAAGGTGCTGGTTTCTCCCGGTGACGTCGTTGAAGAAGGCGATGTGATGATTATCCTCGAAGCCATGAAAATGGAAACCGAGGTGCGCGCACCCAAGGCCGGTACCATCGGCGAAGTTTTCATCAAGGTCGGTGATGCCGTTTCCGTTGATGATGAAATGCTGACAATCGCATAAGGGCCAGCATTCCATGGATAAATTAATGACGTTGTGGACAGGCAGTGGCCTGTTCAATATAGAGCCCGGACAGGTGGTGATGATCCTCATCGGCCTCGGGCTTTTGTACCTTGCGGTTCGCAAGAAGTTCGAGCCCTTGCTGCTGGTGCCGATTGGTTTCGGTGGCATTCTGGCGAACATTCCGGAGGCGGGGCTTGCCCTGTCTGCGGCGGAAAATGCTATTCACTTTGCCAGGCCCCAGGCTATGGCTGCGCTGGCGAGTGTTCTGGACGTCTCCTATCAGGCCGGACAGGCGGTAACGCCGGAGGTCAAGGAGGCTTTCAAGGCTGCCTATAAGGATGCAAGTTACGCTTCCATAAGCGTGGCCAACGCGGTTGCCCAGGATAATGGCTATAACAACGGAATGCTTTACAATTTCTACACCGTTGTTATCGGCAGCACCATCGGGCCACTGCTGATTTTCATGGGTGTGGGCGCGATGACGGACTTCGGCCCGCTGCTGGCAAACCCGAAGACACTGCTGCTCGGCGCGGCGGCCCAGTTTGGTATCTTTGGTACCGTATTGGGCGCCGCACTGCTGGACTGGCTGGGTATCCTTGAGTTTACCATCCTGGAAGCGGCCGCCATTGGTATTATCGGTGGTGCAGACGGCCCCACTTCTATCTATGTGTCCAGCGTACTGGCGCCGCACCTGATTGGTGCAATCGCAGTGTCAGCCTACGCCTACATGGCGCTGGTGCCGATGATTCAGCCCCCGATCATGAAGGCGCTGACGTCGCAGAAAGAGCGGGCCATCAAAATGACTCAACTGCGTCCGGTGACGAAGAAAGAGAAAATTGTCTTTCCGATCGTTGTGCTGGTTGCGGTTGCGCTGTTCCTGCCGGATGCGGCTCCGCTGCTGGGTATGTTCTGCTTCGGTAATCTGATGCGCGAGTGTGGTGTGGTCGAGCGTTTGAGCGACACCGCCCAGAATTCGCTGATCAACATCGTAACCATCTTCCTGGGCCTGTCGGTTGGCTCCAAGCTGATGGCTGACAGCTTCCTTGACGCCCAGACCCTGGGCATCCTTGGCCTGGGCATTGTGGCCTTCGGTGTGGGTACGGCCTGTGGTGTTCTGATGGCAAAACTGATGAACGCCTTCGTAAAGGAGCCCATCAATCCGCTGATCGGCTCTGCAGGTGTATCCGCGGTGCCGATGGCGGCACGGGTGTCCAACAAGGTTGGTCTTGAAGCCAATCCGCATAACTTCCTGCTGATGCACGCCATGGGCCCGAACGTGGCAGGTGTTATCGGCTCTGCGGTTGCGGCCGGTGTGATGATCAAGCTGTTGGGCTGATTGTTTCCCCGTAGTATCGAAAACCCCGCAAAAGCGGGGTTTTCTTTTGTGCGCCCGGCACGGGCGCACTCCTGGAGGTGCAAGTCCTCCCATAAGCTGGCCACAGCGAATGAAGTGAAGCGCAACTGCGGAAGGGCGACCGACCGTGGGGAGGAAGCGTGGAACGTAAACCG
>NZ_SRZX01000001.1 GCF_004792665.1 Marinobacter orientalis | reverse complement strand
CTCTTCAGTTTAAATCATACAAGAATCCGAAGATCCTTTATTTCTGCTCAAGACAAAACTCAATTTTTCGACGAGTCACTGTCCTGATATTTCATATCCGAAATACCTCGGCCAGCGCCCACACGAATTACTTGGTCAACTTTTTAAAGAGCGTTCGGGACTTGCCCGATCAAGGTGGCGTATTCTACATCGAATCGCTGCCTTGTCAACCGCTTTCTGAAGAATTTAAAAACAAGAAATCTTCAATCAATTCAAACGGTTGCCGTTCGATTTCTGACCCGCCTCAGTGGCGTGTCCCTCGAACGAGATGCGTATTCTACAGAGCTCACCTGAGGTGTCAACGAGGTTTTCGATATTTTCTGAAAAACCCTGAATTCCGTTCAACCGCTGACCACAACACGGGCGATCTTCTTCTTGCCAGCTTGCACAACACAATCATCGCCGGCCGTGAACATCCGCTCGTCGGTTACCTGCTCCCCATTGACATAGACAGCCCCGCGACCAAATACATCCTTTGCCGCCTTACCATTGCTTGCCAGACCTGCCTCTTTAAGCAGCGACACTATATGCAGCTCATCGCGCCCGGCCAGGAAAACTTCAACCACCGGTACATTTTCGGGAATCTCGCCAAGGCCAACCCGGTTACCGGCGGACCTGTGAGCAGTGGCGGCCGCTTCGGCGTTATGGAAACGGGTAATGATCTCTTCCGCCAGCAGCTTCTTGTACTCCTGGGGATTAGCGCCACTGTCTACGGCAGCATGAAACTCCTCAACTTCCGCCAGCGGCCGAAAGCTCAACAGCTCGAAGTAACGCCACAGCAGATCATCCGGCATGGACAGCAGTTTGGTGTACATCTCCCCGGGCGAGTCGTTAACACCCACATAGTTGCCAAGCGACTTCGACATTTTCTGGACGCCGTCGAGCCCTTCGAGTATCGGCATGGTGAGGACCACCTGTGGCGCCTGGCCATAATGCCTCTGCAGAATTCGCCCCATCAGAAGATTGAATTTCTGGTCGGTCCCTCCCAATTCGACATCTGCCTCCAGAGCCACCGAGTCATAGCCCTGCACAAGAGGATAAAGAAACTCGTGAATGGCAATTGGCTGCTCAGCCCGGTAGCGCTTGGTGAAATCATCCCGCTCCAGCATTCGCGCAACGGTGTACTGTCCGGCCAGCCGAATCATGTCTGCCGCGGACAGCTTATTCATCCAGTCGGAGTTGAAAACCACCCGGGTTTTCGCGGGGTCCAGTATCTTGAACACCTGCTCTTTATAGCTGATGGCGTTTTCCGCAACCTGCGCCTCTGTCAAGGGGGGGCGGGTCGCGCTTTTGCCGGTGGGATCGCCGATCATCCCGGTAAAGTCGCCAATAAGGAAAATGACTTCGTGCCCGAGATCCTGAAACTGGCGCAACTTGTTGATCAGTACAGTGTGCCCCAGGTGCAGATCGGGCGCCGTCGGATCAAACCCCGCCTTGATCCTCAGAGGGCGCCCCTCCCGGAGCTTTTCAATCAGCGCTTCTTCGGAAATCAACTCATCCATGCCGCGCTTGACTACGGCCAGTGCCTCATCAATAGATGCCATGAACAACACATCCTCAATTCTGATGGTTTGAGCGGGATGACGGTTACAGACCTCTACAAAAGAAATCTGTGCGTTACCGACCTCCCTGCTAAAGTATTCCTGCTCAGTTTTTAAACAGGGCCGCATATTTAAGGCGGAGGATTATAGCAACCCCGGCCCAGGAAATCCGGTCCGCATACCAGTAACGGTAATGTTTGAAGCTGTCCTGAGCGCATTTTATACGGTAATCTGTTGGTCTATACTTTAACAACAGCTTTAATTAGGTAGTACAAGCTACCGGAATGCCGATCAAAACGGATGCGACACGTGCTAAAAATGTTCCCAAAAACGCATATTACCATCGCCGCTGCGACCACAATTGTTGTCGCTGCGGCCATTCTAATGAGCCCCAGTGCTAACGTTGAAGCCAACAGAATGGCCTACGCACTGGATCTCGATGAAGGCACCGTCAGCAAGTCAGGTAACCGAGGCAGTGCGTCTGTCGAACAGGCCGGAGACCTTAAAAAGCCGACGCCTGATTCTCCTGTCGTTACGGTAATAAAAGAACCCGAACCACCCAAAGCCCTTGACACTGCGACTGCCGCTGCCGAAGCAAGCGAGCCCGAACTGCAGTGGCAGGAATACAGGATCAAGTCCGGTGACACCCTGTCGTCCCTGTTCAGCAAGGCCGGTTTCAACGATGGCGTCATGCTGTCGGTCATTCATGGCGATGGCGAGGCGGACAAACTGCAGCGGCTTTATGCTGGTGAGCGTATCTCCTTTGCAACCGACGACACCGGCGAACTGGCAGCCGTTGATCTTCAGCGCAATCTTCTTGAAACCCTCCGTGTTGAGAAGACCGAAGACGGCTTCAAAGGAGAAACCGTTGTACGTGAGCCAGATGTAAAGCCCGCGTTTGCATCCGGCATTATTGACGGTTCTCTCTATGTAGCGGCGCGCGAGGCCGGACTGTCAGACAGGCTGTCGATGGAAATGGCTGGCATCTTCGGCTGGAACATCGACTTCGTCTATGATGTGCGCAAAGGCGACCGATTCGAGGTGGTTTACGAAGAGCTGTACCTGGACGGTGAAAAGTTCGACACCGGCAACATCCTTTCTGCGCGCTTTGTCAATCAAGGCAAAGAGGTTATTGCGCTGCAGTACACTGACAGCAATGGCGATACCGACTATTACAGCCCTGATGGCAGCAGCATGCGCAAGGCGTTCCTGAGAACGCCGATTAACGCACGGGTTTCTTCATCTTTTAACCTTCAGCGTCGCCACCCTGTGCTGGACGTGGTTCGCCCGCATGAGGGCACAGATTATGCTGCGCCGCCGGGAACTCCCATCAAGGCAGCCGGTCACGGCCGGGTCCAGTTTGCGGGATGGAAAGGGGGTTACGGACGCACCGTCATCCTCAAGCACGGTGACAACATCACTACCCTGTATGCCCACATGAGCCGCCTTGGCAAAGGCATAAAGAACGGGACACGGGTAAAGCAGGGAGATACGATCGGCCACGTGGGTTCTTCCGGTATGGTAACCGGGCCCCATCTTCACTATGAGTTCCGGGTGAACGGCTCCCCGAGAAATTCCCGGACTGTGAAACTGCCCGACGCAAAGCCGGTTCCCAAGTCCGAAATGGCTCGCTTCAAAAGTGCTGCTGACCAGCAGGTTGCCAGATTCGAGCTGTTCCGCCAGGATTACCAGCAGCTGGCCCTGGCCGCAGACGAGTAACACATGAAAGCCTGGATAGGACTGATGTCGGGCACCAGTATGGATGGCATCGACGCCATACTGGTGACGTTCGAAGACCGGCATATCCGTATTCATGCCACCCACACCACGGATTACCCGTCCGACATTCGTCAGCGCCTTGCCAGCCTCAGCCAGAACCGCGGAACCCCTGACGATCTTGGCGAACTGGACCACGCCACCGGTTCACTGTTTGCCCTTGCGGCAACCAGCGTGATCGAAAAGGCCGGCTTTCCACCGGCGTCGATTGCAGCCATTGGCAGCCATGGGCAGACGCTTCGGCATCAGCCGGATGGATCAAAACCCTTTTCCATTCAGATTGGCGATCCGAACCTCATTGCAGAACGTACCGGCGTAACAACTGTCGCCGACTTCCGCCGTCGCGACCTGGCATCCGGTGGACAGGGCGCACCTCTGGTGCCGGCATTCCATAAAGCGTTCTTTAGTGCTGCCGGAGAGGATCGCTGCATTCTCAATCTTGGCGGCATCGCCAACATCACCCACTTGCCCGCTGATAACAGTGCGCCCGTTACCGGATTCGACACCGGCCCATCCAATGCATTGATGGATGCCTGGTGTCTGGACCAGACCGGCAAGGCTTACGACAAGGATGGTGCCTGGGCAGACGAAGGTATCGTCGATCAGGACCTGCTGGGAGATATGCTTTCCGAAGCCTATTTCTCACGACAGCCGCCCAAAAGCACCGGCACCGAGAAGTTCAATCTGGAATGGCTAAAGGTGCTGTTGAACCGGCATCCGGACCTTGCCGGTGCTGACGTCCAGAGAACTCTGCTGGAACTGACCGCAGTCACTGTGGCACAGCAGATACCGCACTTTCCCGGGATGACCATCTTTGTTTGCGGAGGAGGTGCCAGAAACAGAGTCCTGATGCGGGAACTGCAACGTACCTGCAGTCCTTCCCGAATCGCTTCTACAGCAGAGCTGGGCCTGGACCCACAGTGGGTCGAGCCAGTGGCGTTTGCCTGGCTTGCCAGCCAGAGACTGTCGGGAAAACCGGGAAATCTGCCGGAAGTAACAGGCGCAAGCGGAGAAAGAATCCTGGGCGCGGTCTATTACGCCTGATCTGGTGCGCCCGTAAGATAGCGTCAGATGGAGAAGGAACTGCCGCAGCCACAGGTGGAGCTTGCGTTGGGGTTCTGCACCACGAACTGGGACCCCTGCAGCCCTTCCTGATAATCCACGGTTGCCCCGACAAGGTACTGGTAGCTCATAGGATCCACCAGCAACATCACACCGTCTTTTTCAATAACAGTGTCTTCCTCGTCCTGGGCCTCATCAAACGAGAACCCGTACTGGAAACCGGAACAGCCCCCACCGGTCACAAACACGCGGAGCTTGAGGTCAGAGTTGCCCTCTTCCTCAACGAGATCACGTACTTTGGACACCGCACTGTCACTGAAAAATACCGGTGTCATTGCCTGTTGCTGAACTACACTCAAGTCCGCCTCCGGTTTGCCACGAAAAGATCTGACCTGATTATCGTATTCCTGACTAAAACAATCAACTATTCCTTTTCAGCTTCAGCTACAGCCGCACCATCGCGATCTTCAACTTTGTCCTTGTCGATCATCCGGGCACTACCCTGATGCCTATCGCGGCCAAGGAGACCAACCGGCTCGCTCTGGTGGACAAGGCTGCCATTCACCGATGCACCCATCGCCATTTCAATCAGATTGTAATACACGTTACCGTGAATGGAGGCTTTTTCCGCCAGTTCAAGATGCGTCGACGCGTAGACATCCCCATGGACCATGCCGTTGATAATCACGTGAGGCGCAACAATGTCCCCTTCCACAGAGCCCACTTCAGAAACCCGAAGCACGGCATCACCGCCTTCTTCTTCTGCAACCACGCGACCCCGGATTTTGCCGTCAACGTGTAGCCCACCGGAGAAATGGACATCCCCTTCAATCGTTGTGCGGGTTGAAACCAATGTGTCAAATTGCCCGGTCGGGCGACGTGGTTTCTGTTTCTTTTTACCAAGCATGTCAGTTCTCCGTTAGTTCATCCCAATCAAATGTACGCTCAGCCTGGGACGATTTATTGCCTTCGGCACGTGCCACCACCTGAACCTCAAGGGGCTCGAAACCATCAGGCAGCCGCAACAGACCCTCAATATCCTGGAAGTATCGATAACGGAACCTGACCCCCAGGTCATCAATATCGTCAGACAGGTCCCGAAGAGCAATCACTTCCTTTTCTTCATTCCGCATACCGATAACATTGACCGCCACCACTCCCGAGATATAGCTCTTGTTGTCACCAATCTGGGTCAACACCAGCTTGAAACCATAGGTATCGTCGTCACGCCCCTGCTGCATCGTGAGCCGGTCAACCTGCAATCCCTTACTGGTTTCCGAAGGCGCCATGATATTTTTATAGAAAGTCAGGTCCGCTTTCAGTGATGCAATCTGCGTTTCCAGATCAACGATGGTTCGGCGGGCCTGATTCAGGGCCTCGGCATCGATGGTTCGCCCCCGCTCAAGATTGACCAGTTGCTGACTGGCCTCCCTGTTCTGATTCCGCAGTTGTTCGACCTGCTCTTCAAGGCGATCACGGGATTCTTCTGCGGTTGAAAAACGGAATCCACCCTGGGCCATCCCCGCCGCATACCCGACCACCGCGGCAGTAATGGAAAATACCAGCAGTATCAGGGTGCGGCGAAGCCGGTAACCCGGGCGATGCCGGATGACGACGTATTTTTCGGCGGGTTTTCTGGATTCGCTCACCGGACAGGCCTATGGCAGCAATGCGGGCGCTTCCAGCCCCATGGTTTCGGGCAGAGCAAACATGATGTTCATGTTCTGGACGGCCTGGCCCGCGGCACCTTTCACAAGGTTGTCAATGACCGATGACACAATCACGATATTGCTCTGTTCCTGGCGGTGAAGCGCCATACGGCAGCTATTGGCGCCACGGACACTGCGGGTTTCCGGGTGGCTGCCAAACGGCATCACATCCACAAAGGGCTCATCCCGGAACCGCTCTTCGTAAAGCGTCTGCAGACGATCAAAATCCGCAGGGTCACGCAGTTCGGCATACAGGGTCGCTTCGATGCCACGAATCATCGGAATCAGATGCGGCACAAAAGTGACACCTACTTCACTTCCGCATGCCTGCGACAGCCCCTGACGAATCTCCGGGAGATGCCGGTGACCGGAGGCGCCATAGGCCTTGAAACTCTCGCCAACCTCACCATGCAGCATTCCGATCTTGCCCTGCCGCCCGGCGCCGCTGGCACCGGACTTGGCATCGGCGATCAGCCGCGACGGATCGACCAGGCCGCTCTCCAGCAAGGGCAGAAAACCCAGTTGAACCGCTGTCGGGTAACAGCCAGGGTTGGCCACCAGTTGTGCGGTGCGAATTTCTTCTCTCACAACCTCTGGCAGGCCATAAACCGCCTTTTCCGCCCACTCCGGGCTTTCGTGGGGCATACCGTACCAACTCGCCCAGACATCAAGATCTTTCAGGCGAAAGTCTGCTGACAGATCCACCACACGCGCACCCGCAGCCATCAGTTCCGGCATCATGCGCATTGCAACGCCGTGGGGAGTTGCGAAAAAGACCAGATCACAGGCGGCCAGGGTCTTCACGTCGGGCTCCGAAAACGCGAGGTCGTAGTGACCACGCAGGTTCGGGTACATGTCGGCGACCGGCATGCCCGCCTCCGAGCGCGACGTAATACAGCTCACCGACACTTCCGGGTGAACCGCCAGAATTCTCAGAAGTTCAACACCGGTATAACCGGTCCCACCTACAATGCCTACTTTTATCACCAGTTACTCCAGCTACAAATCAGGTTCCCGAAAGCCCAATAGTCTAACATGATAAACCAATGACTTATTGCAGCCCGACAAGCGCTGGTTACAATATCGTCAGAAAATCATTCACCTCCGGAAAACCGGCATTCATGCGTAAATTCTGGCAAAAGACTACCCAGCATCTGATCCCTGTTTTCCGCCGTCGCCTGTCCGGCGTGGATGCACTGCCACAACTGGCGGTTCTCGGCCTGCTATCGGGATTGTTTACCGGTGGTGTGATCCTGGTTTTCCGGCTTGCCATAGAATGGCCACTGGAGTATTTCCTGCCGGGCGAAGGGTCTGAATCCTTTGAAGACCTACACATCTTGACCCGCGCGATCCTTCCCCTTGCCGGCGCTGTCGGCCTCGGCCTGCTGATGCACAATCTTGCTATCCACAACCGCAAGGTGGGCATCGTGCACGTCATGGAGCGCCTGAATTACCACCAGGGCTATATTTCTGTGCGCAGCGCCCTGGTTCAGTTCGTGACCGGTGTCAGCACGGTGGTCACCGGCCAGTCCGCGGGCCGTGAAGGCCCGGCGGTCCATCTTGGCGCGGCCTTTTCAAGCCTCATGGGCCAGTGGATGCGACTGCCCAACAACAGTATCCGCACACTGGTTGCCTGCGGCTGCGCCGCCGCCATCTCTGCTTCCTTCAATACACCCATTTCCGGCGTTATCTTCGCCATGGAAGTCGTAATGATGGAATACACCATCGCCGGCTTTACGCCTATTATTCTGGCATCGGTAACCGCGGCGGTAGTGAGCCAGGCCATGTACGGTTCTGAGGTCGCGTTCAGCGTGCCGCCTCTGACCATGAATTCGCTGCTGGAAATCCCCTGGATTATCGCCATTGCCATCATTATCGGGGTTGCCGCGGCGGCTTTCATACAGCTGGTGGACTCGACCGGCCGGCACCATCACCGGCCTGTACTGCTGCGACTGACTGTCGCGGGGCTTCTCATGGTGCCGTTTGCGGTGGTGGTGCCGGAAGTCATGGGTATCGGCTACGACACCGTACAGTTCACCCTCGACAATGAACTGCCGTTCTGGCTTCTGCTCGGTGCGGGTATTGCAAAGCTTGTGATCACCTCGGTCACAATTGGTCTTGGCATGCCCAGCGGGGTGATTGGTCCCACGCTGTTCATGGGAGCGACGCTGGGTGGTGCCATGGGTCTGATTGGTGCCCAGATATTTCCCGACGTTGCCTCCTCAGTGGGTTTCTATGCCATGCTGGGCATGGGAGCGATGATGGGGGCAGTACTCCAGGCACCGCTCGCCGCACTCATGGCACTGATGGAACTCACCAGAAATCCCAACATAATACTGCCGGGCATGCTGGTGATCACCACCGCGAGCCTGGTGACCAGTGAAGCTTTTGGCAAGAAATCCCTGTTCCTCACCATCCTCAAGAGCCAGGGCCTGAGTTATCAGAACTCCCCGGTCATCCAGGCACTCAGGCGCGTATCGGTGGGCGCAATCATGGACAGGAGCATTCTTCGTACCGAGCGTTTTTTATCCAGAAACGAGGCCGTAAAGATTCTGAAGTCCGAACCCAAGTGGCTGTTGGTCGAGGGCAGCAACGGACCCACCGGCCTTTTACCGGCAGTGGATCTGGCACGCTATCTGGAGGATACCAAAGCATCAGCCGCCGGCGAGCAGCAAGAGGAAGAAGAGTCTCCGGAACAGATCGACCTGATGGACATTCCGGCGAATCGTCGGGATATTGCCCCGGTACAATACCAGGCAACACTGGAAGAAGCGCTGAACGAGTTTGAGCACACCAGCGTAGAAGCCCTGTATGTTCAACGTCACGTCGCCCCGATGATCCAGCGCGTGTACGGGGTGATACTGAAATCCGATATCGAAAGTTATTACCAATACCGACGGAGTTAACCAATGCTTTGGGTCAAAGCCCTGCATATTATTTCAATGGTGTGCTGGTTCGCCGGCATTTTCTATCTGCCCCGGCTGTTTGTCTATCACGCTGCCTGTGACGACGAGCCCGGCCGCGAACGCTTCAAGATCATGGAGCGCAAACTCTACCGGGGCATTACCACGCCATCGATGGTTGCTACTGTATTTTTTGGACTCTGGCTCATCGGTTACAATGTCCAGGGTTATATGAGCCAGGGTTGGCTGCACGCCAAACTTCTGTTGGTCGTCCTGCTGATTGGCTATCACTTTTACTGCGGCCATCTGGTGAAGGTGTTTCGCGACGACCGGAACACCCGCAGCCATGTGTTCTACCGCTGGTTCAACGAAGTGCCCGTTCTGGTGCTGGTTGCCGTTGTCATTCTTGCTTCCGTCAAACCATTCTGAGGAGCCTGACCATCAAACTGCATAGCCGACCTCACGTTCTGATTGTTTCCGGCCTTGATCCATCGGGAGGAGCCGGCATCCAGGCCGACATCCAGGCTGTTACTGCACTTGGCTGCCACCCCATGCCGGTTCTCTCGTGCCTGACAGTGCAGGACACCCGCAATGTCTATAATGCCACCGCAACGGACCCCGACATCATCCGCCAGCAACTGCAGTGTCTTGCCGACGACTCCCCCATCCATGCCATAAAAACCGGCGCCCTGGGCAATGCCGATGTGGTGGATGTGCTGGTAGAGTTTCTGGCCGACCATCCGGACGTCCCGCTGATTACCGACCCGGTCATCAAGGCGGCCGGCGGTGGCGACCTGGCCGACGATGCCCTGATTACACGCATGAAGGAGCGCCTGTTCCGGCATGCGGAGATCATTACGCCCAATGGCGTTGAACTGGCCCTGCTTGGCGGCGATGAAGACGGGGCACGGGCTGCCCACAACCTGCTGGAAGCCGGCTGTCACTCGGTGCTGGCGACGGGTGGTCATGGTGAAGGAGCGGAAATCGTTAACACGCTTTATCATCGGGACCAGGAGCCCTTGTACTTCCACATTGAGCGGATTGGCGGTGAATATCACGGCACAGGCTGCACTTTGGCCGCCTCCATTGCCGCCGGCAGGGCCTCCGGACTCTCGGCCCGCGCCTCGATTGCCCAGGCACAGAACTACGTGCTGCGCGCTATCCGGCATGCGCTGAAAGTCGGCCACGGGCAACCGGTGCCGGACCGGGGTATCCCATGGGAGAGTTGAGCGCACCTGGCACGTTCAGTGCCAGCGCCACCGCCAAGGGATTGCGGCCCGGCCTTTATGCCATCACTGACAGTCAGCTGTTAACAGCAACCACGCTTCTGGCGGCCGTGGAAGCGGCCCTTCGTGGCGGTGCTGTAATGGTCCAGTATCGGGAGAAAAGCGCGCCACAACCGGAGCGACTCGCACAGGCCCGTGACCTCGCAGCTTTGTGCAACGATGCGCGGGTGCCCCTGATCATCAATGACGATCCCGTGCTGGCCCGTCGCTGCGGAGCAGCGGGCGTGCATCTGGGTCAAACGGACAGTTCCCTGGCTGATGCCAGACAACAGCTGGGGGAACATGCGATCATAGGGGCAACGTGCCATGCCGATCTGGCCCTGGCCAGACGTGCAGACCGTGACGGCGCCGATTACCTGGCGTTTGGCCGATTCTTCACCTCCGGCACAAAGCCCGATGCTCCGCCAGCGGACACCGCGGTACTGGCCAGGGCCAGACATTTTGGCAAGCCGGTGACGGCCATTGGCGGCATCACCCCGGACAACGGCGAAGCCCTGATCCGCGCCGGCGCCGACATGCTCGCCGTGGTTGGCGGCCTTTTCAAAGGTGATCCGGCATCCATTGAGGCGCGTGCGCGCCAATTTGCCCGGCTGTTTGCAACGCATCACCCACTTTTTTCATCATCCGTTCATCAGGAGTCCTGAACCATGACCCAGTCCGAAACCCTATTTGCCGAGGCTCAGAAATACATTCCCGGCGGCGTCAACTCGCCGGTCAGGGCCTTCAAGGGGGTGGGCGGTACACCGCTGTTTTTCAAACATGCCCAAGGCGCCTATCTGTACGACGAAGACGACCGTCGCTACATCGACTACATCGGTTCGTGGGGCCCGATGATCCTCGGCCACGGCAACCAGACTATCAAGGATGCCCTGCACGCCCAGGTGGACCAGGGCATCGGTTACGGCGCACCTACTGCCCTCGAAACAGAAATGGCGAAGAAGGTCTGTGAACTGGTGCCATCCATTGATCTGGTACGCATGGTGAACTCCGGCACCGAAGCCACCATGAGTGCTGTGCGGCTGGCACGGGGTTATACCGGCCGGGACAAAATCGTGAAGTTTGAAGGCTGCTACCACGGCCATGTGGATTCACTGCTGGTTAAGGCCGGCTCAGGCGCCCTCACTCTTGGTGTGCCCAATTCCCCGGGTATTCCCGCCAGCCTTGCGGAACACACGCTGACCCTGACATTCAACGATATCGACAGCGTGCGGGAAACCTTCGCCGCAATGGGCGATGAGATTGCAGCTATCATCGTTGAACCGGTTGCCGGCAACATGAACTGCATCCCGCCGGTGCCGGGCTTCCTGGAAGGCCTGCGGGAAGTATGCAACGAGCATGGCACCGTACTCATTTTTGACGAGGTCATGACCGGCTTCCGCGTATCTCTTGGCGGCGCCCAGGGCTTTTACGGCGTAACTCCGGACCTGACCGCGCTGGGCAAGGTTATCGGCGGTGGCCTGCCGGTCGGAGCGTTCGGGGGCAAGCGGGAGATCATGGAACACATCTCGCCGCTCGGGCCGGTGTACCAGGCCGGAACACTCAGTGGTAACCCGCTGGCCATGTGCGCCGGGCTGGCCACTCTGAATGCCATTTCCGAGCCCGGCTTTCACCAGCGGCTGACGGAAAAAACCAATGCCGTTCGTGATGGTCTGAAAGCAGCGGCGGACAGCACCGGCATTCCCCTGGCCGTGCAAAGCGCCGGCGCCATGTTCGGTTTCTTCTTTACCGATGAACCCCGGATTACCCGCTTCGACCAGGTCATGGCCTGTGATGTCGAACGCTTCAGGAAATTCTTCCAGGGTATGCTGAAGGAAGGTATCTACCTTGCGCCGTCTGCGTTTGAGGCCGGATTCACCAGCATTGCCCTGACCGAGGACGACATCCACCAGACAACAGAGGCAGCACGCAGGGTTATGGCCACCCTCTGATTGCCATTAACGTTACAGACTTCCGGGCCTCCATCCGGAAGTCTGTCGACCTATAACACGTGTCTTTAAGCGCCACACCCATGAACCGCGTCACACTATGGCAATAATCCACGCATCATAGCCCCTCCTGCCGTTGACTTAACCCTCCTTTTGATCAAATTATACGCAGATCTCGTGCTAAGAGATGCACTGACTGCGACCATCTAACAATCACAAGGCAAAAGTCAGCGCAGGGACGCCACACGGAATTGCCCCGGAGCACCTGCACAAAGATATCGGCTGAGCCCGTTAGGTCGAGCCGCAGTTTGACAACAAATACAACAGCAAACTGTAGGTGCAATGATGAAACAATGGATCAAGGCATTCGCCGTGTTGCTTGTGCTGGCATGGTCGGCGCCAACAATGGCCTGGTGGTGGGACTCCACTCCTTCCGACTACACTGACACCCGCTATCCCGTTGTGCTGGTTCATGGCATGTTCGGCTTCGACTCCATCGCGGGTGTCGATTACTGGTACGGCATCGCCGAAGATCTGCGCAGGTATGGTGCGGATGTTTACACCACCCAGGTGCCCGCCCTGGACAGTACCATTGCCAGGGGTGAAGCACTGCTTCCGCAAGTAGCATCAATTGCGGCCATTCACGGCAAGGTAAACCTGATTGGTCACAGCCATGGCGGACCTACTGCTCGATACATCGCAAGAGTGCGGCCTGACCTGGTGGCCTCGGTTACCTCGGTAGGCTCACCCCACAAGGGCTCGCCGGTGGCAGACCTGATTTACGGTTCCCCGGCCGAGAGCCTGGCGGCATCGCTGGGGGACGCTCTTGGCGGCGTGATCGACCTGCTCGCTGGTGGCGGCTACAGGCAAGACATGCGCTCCAGCCTCTACTCACTTACTGCTCAAGGCAGCTCCGAGTTCAATAACTTTGCACCAGCGGGGATTCCTGCCACTGCCTGTGGTGAAGGGGCTTATTCAGCTAACGGAGTACGCTTCTATTCCTGGGGCGGTACCGGCGTTCTGACCAACGTGCTTGATCCGTCGGACGCATTGCTGGGCACAACCCGCCTGGCGTTTGGCTTCAGCGCCAATGACGGCCTGGTCGGGCGTTGCAGCAATCATTTTGGCAAGGTTATTCGCGACAACTACTTCATGAACCATCTGGACGAGGTGAACCAGGCATTGGGCCTGCACAGTCTGTTCGAGACCGACCCGAAGACAGTCTACCTGCAACAAGCCAACCGGCTCAGAAACGCCGGTCTGTAACTCGGGGCAACCCTGCCCTGGGAGCTGGCCGGGACCGGATGCCCGGCCAGGCATCAGAAAGCCCTTTCAATACCGATCATCACTTCACGGCGGTTGTAATCGTATCGATCGATGGTGCTGTCATTGTGAACGATACTGTACTCCGCCAGCACCAGCCATGGGCCAGTCAGCCGGTATTCTGCCAGCAGCACCCCCCGCAGGCGACTGTCTGTCCGGCGCCTGGTGACCACATCCGTACCGGATACCAACCGATGATCATCCCGGTAACGGGAATGGCGGATATCACCCCTGGCTCCCAGGGAGAGCCGGCCTGACGCATAATATCGGGCTTCAGCCGAGACCAGGTTGCGTAATGGCGATACGCTGAAAAATTCCTCCCGGCTTGCCAGATCTTTCCGGTCGTTGACCTCGAGCTCATATCCGCCCCTGAACAACCAGCTCTCCAGACTCTTCCAGGCGCTGACACCCAACCGCAACATTTCTCCATCGTAAGCAGCGAAGTCACTTCCGCCATCAATGGTGGAAACCGATCCGCTGGCGCTGCATTCAATCCCGGACCAGATGGACGCGAAAAGACATTGATCAGGACGATACTCGGCCTCCAACCGCACCTCACGCTCAAGAGCGTCGCCCCCGAACCAAGAGCCCGCGAGGCTCAGAGTGGAGGTTAGCTCGCCGGCACCGACATCCTTCAGCCAGGAGGCACCGGTGCTGAGGAAACTGTTGTCGAATTCGGTATCCCCGGGATATTGACGCGTATAGGCGATACCATGCAGGCCAAAGTCCCCGCTGCCGATGCGGAGATTGCCTACGGCCAGAAGATCCGCAAAAGCACCGGCCTGATTACTCGATGCGTCATCCGGTGCCCCCGCGATATTGTCGTCATAGCCGCCGGCTGCCAGAAGGTACCCGCTGCCGCTGGTGTCTCCTGAGCGGTCAGGGTCGGTCCTGTCAAGCTGGCGAAGGGCCAGCGCCCGCACTTTTTCCGGCGAATCCGGCCCGGCCGCCTGCTCGAACCACTGGTGTGCGGCGTCATCCTGCCCTTTCTCCTGCATGACAAGCCCGAGGTTATAACGGGCCAGCGGGGCATGGCGGGTGCCCAGCAATTCCAGGAAAACGGCTTCGGCCGACTCATACTGCCCGAGACGGAAGTAAACCACACCAAGGTTATAAAGCAGTGACGGAGTATTCAGTCCAGCATCCCTTGCCCGCTCGAAATGCGCCCGGGCAGTCGACAGGTCGCCCTCGTCGAATGCTGACACGCCGGATTCAAAATCTGCACGTACCCCTGGCTCTTCCGCCACTAATGCCGGCGCCAGAATCATAAGGGCAACAAAAAGTATGGCTGAACCTGAGGGCCGCAAGCCTTGCTCCGGAGATATCGTGAGATTCACTGCCCGCTATGAAAAACAATCAGGTGCGGGGCGATAAAACCGGGAGTATAGCAAGGGACGAAGGAATTCGTCGCACAACAGAAACGTTACGGTGGGAATAATGACATGAGTCAGGGTAGCTACGGGCGTTCAGGGCGCTCAGGTAAATCCGGCCTCTCGGGGCGCTCTGAGGCATCGGGGCGTTGCGGCCGTTCCGGGCGACTGCGCTGTTCGTTACGCTCGCGTACTTCCCCTGCCCGCTCCGTGGCAGCCCGGGCTGCTTCGCGCCCCCGGTCCTGTACTTCAAGGGCATTATCCGCGCCTCCCGCTGCAGCGGGCGAATCAGCAGGCTTGCCCGACTCGCCACCACGGCGTTCAAGGGCGACCGGATCGTTCAGCTCTATTTCGCGAACAACGGATTCGGTCAGGTTGTCATCGTCGGTCACCATTCGCATGGTCACACCCAGATCCTCGTCGGCAATAGCGGCTGGCGCTATCGCCAGCAGCAATCCGGCGCAGCCATAAACAACAATGCCATGCCTGACTGCGGATTTCATGATGAGGGCTCCGGTTTTCCATTCGCCACCGGCCCGTCGAGACGGGTACGGAATGTCTTCGTTCTGCCGCCATCGTCGAGATGAGCGACCAGCTCACCGTCACCCGAAAACAGTATGTTAAGTGGCAGATTCACGATATTTTCGCCTTTGTCCAGATCCACTTTCCAGCTCAGTTTTTGATGCCCCGGGTAACTCGACACCTCCACATGGGGAGGTAACTCCACCGTCAGGGTCACCCCCTCAAGCGCCTCCCTGGAGCTGAATGCAAGCCGGACATTGCGTGCAACAGGCTCGGCGACGAGGGTCGCGTCACTGGCTGGCCCCTCCGCTTTGGAAAACGCCAGATCAGTGCCCGGCCCCGGTTCCGGTTTCCACCCGAAACCCAGCGCAATCCCCACTACCAGGGCGGCGGCAATTGCGCCACCGGCGACGGGCGTGCTCCAGCCATAACCTCGGGAGCCATTCCGCGCCTGACGGTCCTTGCCAGTTGCCGCGGCCAGGACCCGCTCTTCAAAACCGGAGGAGGGAGGCGGCAACGTCTGGCTATGGAGCAATGAGTCGAAAACTGCCTGTTCGTTACGCGCAACGACGGCACAGTCTTTACACACCGCAAGATGCCCCTCGATACGGCTGGCCTGCGCCGCAGAGAGCTCGCTCCTGACCCAGGAACCCAGACTGTTTTTACATTCGTTACACAACATGTCCATCACCTCATTGTTCAACACGCCCGGCCTGCTGAAAAAGTTCCGGTCTCTCCAGCAGTTTTTTCTTCAGCGATGCGCGGCAACGATGCACTCTCGATTTGACCGTCCCAACGGGTATCTCAAGAACCCGCGCGATGTCCTCCTGGCTCCAGCCATCCACGTCATGCAGCAGCATCAATGCACGCATATCCGGCGACAGCTCCCGGATGACCGAATCCATGACAGGCTTCAGGCGCTCGGCACTGATCTGCTCCGTCAGCTCCGGCACATCCGCCGCATAGGAATCAAGGAATGTGGCCTGTTGCTCCGGTTCGACCACATCGCTCACCGGCCTGTCCGCGCGGCGGCCCCTGCGTCGCACCTGATCGATAAAATGGCGGTACAGCACCCGGTTAAGCCACGGCCTCAGCTGCTCAATGGCCTCCAGTTCTTCAAGCCGGGGGTAGAGTTTGACCACGACATCCTGAACCAGATCCTCGGCGTCCTGCTGCTGTCCCGCCAAGCGGAAGGCAAAGCGGTACATGGCCTCCAGGTGGGGCTGGACCAGTTTCTCGAATCGTGAAGGCCTTGCCGGCCTCCGGAAAGGTATCAATGCCAAAATGTTAACCCATGGACATTCGTTAAAACCGGCTTATACCAGAAAAAGTTCCGCGGCGCGCTGAACCTGTGCCCGCTGGTGAAAGATTTAGTTCTGTACAGTTTGTAACACACCAGAGAGGAACCTGTGACCGAAACCCGGCGTTGTACCCTCAGGCAGCGGACTCCGCACGAGGGTAAGGGAATCCCGCCATCATACCAACAAGGTTGGACAACGAGTTCATTGAACAGCAGTACTGGAGACAAACCATGAATAACGCATTGATCAAGGGTTTTGGTATCACCGCACTGGCAGCCGCTGTGGCAGCCTGTGGTGGAAGTGGCAGCAGCGACAGTGATTCCACTGGCACCATGTCGCTGGGTTTGACAGATGCTCCGGTTACCGACCTTACTGAAGTGAATCTCAACATCACATCTGTTGAGGTAAAACCTGCTGAGGGGAAAAGTGTCACAGTTCAAGTTGAGACTGACGAAGGCGAGACTTCGCTTGACATCAATCTTCTCGATTTCCAAGGCGGAAAGGTTGTCCAGTTATTTGAGGGCCAGGAATTTCCCGCTGGGGAATACGAGTGGATACGTTTGCACCTTGGCGACAATCCATACGTCAAAGAAGACAACGCGACTCCCGATACCGAGGTTGATCTGTTTGTTCCTTCCGGCTTCCAGACTGGTCTTAAACTTCAGGGCGGGTTCATAATTCCGGCAGGGGGCTCTGCAGATTTCACGATTGACTTTGACGTTCGCAAATCCATCGTCAACGCAGGTGAAAGGGGCACCGGAGATTCAAAATACATCCTGAAACCTGCCCATCGCCTGATCGATAATACTGAAGCTGGCTCAATCATTGGCGATGTCGACTACGTAAGCATCAATCAAAACGACGCTCTGGTTGCCTGTGATTACGAAGGTTCAGTGTATGTCTACAGCGGAGACATTCCTGCAGAAGAGCTGACGGATCTGAATTCTGAAAATCTGGACTCCAACGAAGGGCCTTTACTAGCCGTCCCGGTTGAAGACGAAGATCTGAATGGAATCCATAGCTTCAAGGCCGCCTTCCTTCCCGCAGGTGAATACACCATAGCTTACTCGTGTCAGGATGATGACAACGAGTCAAAGGAAACGCTTGAGTTCCTTGGCCATCAGACCGTGACCGTTGTGGCAGATGTGGAAACCGAGGCGAAAACTATCCCGCTGGCTCAGTAATATCGAGCCAGTGCCGCAAAACCCCCGCCTCATCACAGCGGGGGTTTTCTTTTACAGGGCTCCGGCCCGCGCCTCAGCCTGATCTGCCCCCGCCACATTCCCCCGGGCACGACGAATATCCGCCAGCAGCATCCATCCTGAGCGCTGCAATGATGCATCACTGCCCGCCAGCGACAACCCTTTCAGGGTGAACTGTTCTGCAGAGCCCAGCTGCTCCATTGCCACATAGGCCTCCGACAGTTTGAAATACACTTCCGCAGAACGCGGGGCAATTCGCTGTGCCCGCTCCAGTTGTGCCACTGCCGCCTGCGTTTCGCCGGATGCCATCAGGCTGTCCGCCCGTTTGATGAGGCTGCGGGCGGCCGGCGAAAGTGCATCGCCTTCATCCTGATAACTCGGAGCGCTGTACTCCTGCCGGGACACCGGTTCCTCGGGTTGCTCACTCTTGCGCACCACCCTTGGTTCCTCGTCCCTGCTGCTGGTCTGCGGGGGTTGGGGTGCTTCGTCACGGGAAGAGGAGCCGCCGGCGGGTACGTAAATGGAACCGCCACCCGGGCTCGAAGCACAGCCGGCCAGCGCCAACGCCAGGGCGATCAAGCCCGCATATCTGAGCGTGTTCGTTTTCATTGGAAGAGTCCTTCAAACCAGCCTCGTACGCGCTGCTCCAGATTGCCGCCGCAGGAGATTTCCCTGTCGGGCGCGCTACCTGTTATGAACGGCACAAGGCGTGCATTTTCACAGTGTTCATCGGTGAGGGCGCCTTCTGCCGGATTCACCCAGTGGTATTCCACGCCATCCGGCACCACCGGCGAAAATCCGTGCTGGGGCACCTGGCTCATGAACCGGGACCAGACCGGCAGCGCTCCAGTAGCGCCGGTCAGTGAGGTAGGCCCATTGTCGTCGCGGCCCACCCAGCTAACCGCGAGCAGGTCGCCGCTGAAACCGGCAAACCAGGAGTCGCGGCCATCATCGGTGGTTCCGGTCTTGCCTGCAAGCGTCAGCTCACGGGACACGGTGCGGTAAGCTGACCGGCCAGTGCCCTCCTGCATGGTTTCCTGCATCACATACTGGACAAGGTGAACAGCTGCCGGGTGGGCCACCTGCTTCACTTTCAGGCTGTAACGGGAAAGCGCTTTGCCTTCCGCGTCGGTTACCTGACGGATGGTTCTCAGGGGCGTATTGAAGCCGGACGTGGCCAGGCCCTGGTAGATCTGGGCCACGGTTACCGGCGTCATGGCCACGGAGCCAAGCAGCATGGAGGGGTATCCGGATATATCACTGGTCACCCCAAAGCCCTGAAGTGTGGACTTGACTGCCTCAATTCCCACATCGAGCCCGACCCGGACAGCCGGCAGATTATACGAATGCGACAGTGCCTGGTGCAGGGGTACCAGCCCTCTTTCTTCACTGTCATAGTTCTCTGGCTCCCAACGTCGGCCGTCGTCGAACACCAGGGAAAAGCCCCGGTCTTCTACAGGCGTAATCAGGTTGTAACGGTCCGGCTGCTGAAGCGCCGTCAGGTAAGTAAACGGCTTGATCAGCGAGCCGATCGGGCGACGGGCATCCAGGGCACGATTGAAACCGGCATACTGCGGGTCACGTCCGCCCACGAGCGCCAGTACCTCACCGCTGTCGCGGGAGGTAACCACCAGCGCCGACTCCAGCTTGGTATCGGAACTTCCCTCCATGCGTCCCAGCATATCCTTGACGGAAAACTCTGCGGCATACTGGATCGCCGGGTCCAGCGTGGTGAAAATGCGCAAGCCTTCGCTCTGCAGGTCTTCCTGCCGGTAGTCCCTGGCCAGGTGGCGACGCACCAGGTCGATGTAGGCCGGGTAACGGTTCTCCGAGTATGAAGCACGATCGGTCACGTCAAGTGGCTGGGCGCGGGCCCTGTTGGCTTCTTGCTCACCAAGGAGGCCGGTTTCTGCCATGACGTCAATCACCAGGTTACGGCGGGAAAGCGCGCGTTCCGGATGGCGCCTGGGATTGTAGTAACTTGGCCCCTTCACCATTCCCACCAGCAACGCAACCTGATGGGCACCGATGTCACGAATCGATTCACCAAAGTAGAACTGGCTGGCCAGGCCGAAACCGTGAATGGCCCGCGTGCCGGCCTGGCCCAGATAGACCTCGTTGAGGTAGGTCTCCAGAATGTCATCTTTCTGGTAATGCAGTTCCAGCAAAAGCGACATCAGCGCTTCATTTCCTTTGCGAAGCAGCGTCTGTTCACGGGTCAGGAAGAAGTTTTTCACCAGCTGCTGGGTCAGGGTACTGCCTCCCTGCACAATCCGGCCGGCCTGGATGTTGGCCAGCATTGCACGGGCTATGGACAACGGGGCGATGCCGAAATGATCCCGGAAGTTGCGGTCTTCCACCGACAATAGAGTAGCGATGAAAAGATCCGGCACTTCATCAAGCTGAACGAGAACCCGGTCTTCCTTGTGGGCCGGATAGATGCCACCGATCTGGGCCGGCTTCAGGCGAACTATGGGTGTACTGTCACCCGACAGCACCCTGAACTCCGCTACCCTGTCCCCGTATATGGTCAACGACAGCCGCCGACGGGGCTCCAGCCCATCTGTAAACAGAAAGCCGCGGGTACTGATGGTGAAGTGCCCGCCGTTTCGGCGATAGGTGCCGGCCTTGCTACCATCACCGGCACGATAGCCGGACAGCTCAAGCTCCCGCTGCAGCGCACCGGAGCTGACACTGGCGCCGTCGTACAGCTCAAGTGGCCTGGCATAGACCCGCGACGGCACCTCAAAGCGGCGGCCCTCGAAGCGGGAGGTCACCACCGCATCGAGATACACCATCCAGCCGGCAAGCAGGACCACACCAACAAAAAATACGCGGAAAAACAGTCGCCAGAACCAGGGCTTGCGGGCACCTTTGCCTTTGCGATTGTTCTTTTTCGGGGATTTCCTGGAAGAGGCAGATTTTTTCATGGCGGGATTATAACGAATCCGGGGACCGGTAAGGCAGGCCATCCGTGTGTTATTTCTGTAATCTGCCCGTTATGATAGGCGCATTAGAAATCAATGAGTTCGAGGAACCCAAGGAGATAGCCGTGAGCGATGCAACTTCCGATAACCTGATTCTGGCGCTGCAGGATCCGGCGCTGTACGACCACCCGGTGAAAGAGTTTCAGGTTCTCGAGACGCATATCTCCTGGGTCATCCTGACCGGCGATTTCGCCTACAAGATCAAAAAGCCCATGGATTTCGGCTTTCTGGACTTCTCAAGCCTGGAGCAGCGCAAGTACTTCTGCGAGGAAGAGCTGCGCCTGAACCGCCGGCTTGCCGAAAACCTCTACCTGGAGGTTTTGCCCATTACCGGTTCGGCAGAGGCCCCGGAACTCGGCGGCCAGGGCGAGGCTTTCGAATACGCCATCCGCATGCGCCAGTTCGATCAGAATGACCTCTTCGACGTGCGACAGGAAAACAGCAAGCTGACGCCGGACCTGCTCACCACTCTGGCCCGCCAGGTGGCGGACTTCCATAAGAGCCAGCCGCCCGTCACCCCCGGCAGGCCCCTGGGCACGCCAGACGCCGTCTATGCCGGCATGCAGGAAAACTTCGACCAGATCCGTCCGATGATTGCCGACGAGGCGCTGTTACTGCAACTGGACAACCTGGAACAATGGACCCGCACCACCTTTGAACGGCACTCGCCCCTGATTGCACAGCGATATGACGCCGGCTTCGTTCGCGAATGCCATGGCGACCTGCATCTGGCGAACATCACCCTGTATGAGGATAAGGTAACAGTGTTCGACTGCATCGAGTTCAGCGAATCTTTCCGCTGGATTGACGTCATCAACGACCTCGCCTTCCTGCTGATGGATCTGGAATCCCGCCGCGAGCCGGAGATGGCCAACCTGGTACTGAACACTTACCTGGAGTACCGGGGCGATTTCGATGCCCTGTCCCTGCTGCCACTTTACAAGGCGTATCGCGCCATGGTTCGGGCCAAGATTGCGCTGTTTACCATGGGCAACCCGTCACTGACCGATGCCGATAAAGAAGGCCTGATGCAGAAGTACCGCGACTACGCCCAGCTGGCCGAAGATTACAGCTCCATTCCCAACCCCTACCTGCTTGCCACCACCGGCCTGTCTGCCAGTGGTAAATCCCTGGTGAGCAGTTCCATGGCCGCAGAACTGGGTTTGATCCGCTTGCGCTCAGATGTCGAGCGCAAGCGGCTTTTCGGACTGGGGCCGCTGGATCAGAGCAAGTCGCCTGCCGGGGAGAACCTGTATACCGAAGAAGCCAACCAGCGCACCTACCAGCGCCTGGCGGATCTCGCGGGCGAACTGCTGGCAAGCGGTATGCCGGTCATCGTGGACGCAGCCTGCCTGAAACAGGCCGAACGCGAGATGCTGGCTGATGTTGCCGAAAGCCGGGGCATGCCCTTTGCCCTGATTCACTGCGAGGCGCCGCTGGAAAGGCGCAGGGAATGGATCCGCAATCGTGCCGGTGACGCGTCCGAAGCCACCGAAGAGCTGCTTGAAACCCAGGAAACCTGGTTTGAGCCGCTGACCACCGAGGAAAAGACTCACACCATCCACCTGCATACCGATCAGGAGCATGTGGCCGAGGCCGTCGCCGACCGGATCCGCCAGCATTTCGGCCTGCCCCACTAGCGCAGTCCGGCCGGCGGAGAAGCCAAAAGAGCAAGCACTCAGGCTTGCAGAATGACCGGCACGGATTCCACCAGCGATATATCCCCATCCGGCCCTTCAGGGCCGGATAAATCTGCCCTGTAGGCCAGCAATTCAACACCGGCGGCCTCCGCCTCCCTCAGCAGCCTGCCGTAGGCGGCGTCAATATGGTCCGCCGGCCGCACACTGGTAATGCCGGTATGGTTGACCACAAAAAGCAGTACCGCCCGCTCTCCGGCACGCGCCTGGGCCATCAGCTCACGCAGGTGTTTCTGGCCGCGGGTCGTCACTGCATCCGGAAAATAACCCAGGCCATCCTCGCACAGGGTAACGTTCTTCACCTCCACCCAGGCATCTGCAAGGCTTTTGTGGTCAGACAGGTGAAGGTCGATCCGGCTTTTTTCAGCACCATATCGTACCTCTGCGCGGCAGGTCCCGTAGCCCTCCAGTTCGTCCACAACACCCTGAGCAATGGCGTAGCGGGCCTGGCTGTTCGGCCGCGAGGTGTTGATACAGGCCACTTCCTCAGGGGCTGTTTCAACCAGTTCCCAGGTGTATTTCAGCTTTCGCCTGGGGTTGTCACTTGCGCTCAGCCAGACCCGTGCTTCAGCCGGCTGGCAGCCCAGCATGGAGCCGGTGTTGGGACAGTGAGCGACCACTTCACTGCCATCCGGCAACACCACATCAGCAAGGAAACGTTTATAGCGGCGAATCAGCCTGCCTTCGATCAGCGGGGCGGGTAACTTCATTCATGACTCCATGCTAAAGTTGTTATCACAAGGCTGGCGCCCGTGAGACTAATCTGCTATTTTCCGCAAATTCCCGCTCCAGGGCGAGTGCTTTTCAGGATGATAAGAGGCCGTATTTATGGCAAATACTGCAGCACAACCACGCGAACGTATTACCAACTTCACCCCCTATGAAATAAAGAAGGGTGAAGAGTACATGAGTCCAGAGATGCTTGAGCACTTCAAGCAACTGCTTCTGCAGTGGAAGCAGGAACTGATGGAAGAAGTGGATCGCACCATGCACCACATGCAGGAAGACGCCGCAAATTACGCGGATCCCAGCGACCGCGCAACCCAGGAAGAGGAATTCAGCCTGGAACTGCGCACCCGTGACCGCGAGCGTAAGCTGATCAAGAAAATTGACCAGACCATCGATCGCATCGACAAGGACGACTACGGCTTTTGCGACCAGTGCGGCGTTGAAATCGGGATCCGCCGCCTTGAGGCGCGACCCACCGCGACACTGTGCATCGACTGCAAGACCCTCGCCGAAATCCGCGAGCGCCAGACTGGCATTTAATGCCCGCTCCCTGAATACGCTGGCCCCGGACCCCGGGCCAGCAGACGCAGACCATGACTGAATCCCGTTACCGGGGCCGCTTTGCGCCCTCTCCTACCGGCCCTCTTCATTTTGGTTCGCTGGTGACCGCGGTTGCCAGCTTCCTTGAGGCCCGAAGCCATGGTGGCACCTGGCTTGTGCGGATTGAAGATCTCGACCCCCTGAGGGAATCACCGGAAGCCACCGGGCAGATACTGGCAAGCCTTGGCGCCCACGGCCTGCACTCCGACGAGCCGGTCCGGTTCCAGTCTGCATGTCATGCCCGATACCGCAAAGTGATCGAGCTGTTACTGGACCAGGGGCTGGCCTATCGCTGCGCCTGCTCTCGCAGGCAACTGAAGGAACATGGTGGCCGCCACCCGGACCACTGCCGCCAAGGCCATGCCCCGAATGATGGCCGCCCGTTTGCGGTACGGTTCGCGCTGGAGGATGAACAGAGCGAGTGGCGGGACCAGTTGCTCGGGCCCCAGTCGCAGACCGTGCACGCCGAGCTGGACGACCCGGTTATTCTGCGCAAGGAAGGATTTTACGCCTACCAGCTGGCAGTGGTTGCCGACGACATAGACCAGGGCATCACCCACGTGGTCAGGGGCTCTGATCTGCTGGACATGACAGCACAGCAACAGCAGATATACCGCTCACTGGGCGCCAGGCCGCCCCACTGGATGCACATACCGGTCATTCTCAATGCCCAGGGCCAGAAACTCAGCAAGCAGAACCATGCACCGGCGCTGGATGACCGGATTGCCAAGGCAAACCTCGAGCAGGCCCTCGCTGCACTCGGTCAGAACCTGCGCCTGTTGTCCGGAGCACCGGACATCGATACCCTGCTCAGCCGGGCGACAGCCAACTGGTCGCCCGAACGGATTCACCTGACAGCCCGGTGAACGACGTGTTATAAAGCTTCTCACAAACGACAGTGCGGATATCATGCCCGATGTATATCTACCGTCTGGTCTTCCTTCTGGTTCTGGCCATCTACATATTCTCGCCCAACATTCTTGACTGGTGGACCTCACCGGAGAATGCCTGGTACAGCCCATACATCATCTGGGCAGGCCTGATTGCCATCGGCTTCTGGCTCGAATGGCGCCGGGATCCCAATGAATTTTAGTGCTCCCGGCCTGTTACTGGCCAGCCTGCTATACCTGATACTGCTCTTCGGCATCGCATGGATTACCGAAAAGGGCGTACTGCCCCGTAGCTGGGTCAGGCATCCCCTGGTCTATACCCTGAGCCTCGGGGTCTATGCCGGCATCTGGGCGGTCTACGCGGCGGTGGGCATGGCGGCGGAATCCGGCTTCGGCTTCCTGGCCTATTATCTCGGCATCAGCGGCGCGTTCCTGCTGGCGCCCGTGCTGCTCAACCCGGTGATGAGAATTGGCCGTGCTTATCAGCTAACCTCCCTTGCCGACCTGTTTGCCTATCGCTATCGCAGTCAGTGGGCCGGCACCCTGGTTACCATCTGCTCCGGCACTGCGATACTGGCGTTGCTGAGCATGCAGATCCAGGCAGTGTCGACCTCTGCCAGCCTGTTGGCGCCAGACACCTCACCCCGACTGATCAGCGTGTTGTTCAGCATTACTGTGGTCCTGTTCGCCATGCTGTTTGGCACACGGCGCAGCCAGGGATCGGAAAATCACCAGGGCCTGGTACTGGCGATTGCGTTCGACTCACTGGTAAAACTGTTTGCGCTGCTGACCCTCGGCGGCGTCATCCTTTTTGGTGTCTTCGATGGCCTGGGCGGGCTGGAAACCTGGCTGGCAGACCGGACCACGCCGGTCAGCTCCATGACCATGAGCATTGATGACGGCAGCTGGCGGGCACTGATGCTGATGTCCTTTGCCGGCGCCCTCGTTCTTCCCCACATGTACCACATGACATTCAGCGAGAACCCATCCCCCAAGGCGCTGGCAAAGGCAAGCTGGGGCCTCCCGCTTTATCTGCTGTTACTGGGTCTGCCGGTGCCACTGATTCTCTGGGGTGGCCAGGCCCTGGCAGCCACTACCGGCCCGGACTTCTACGCCATTGGCACCGCCCAGGCACTGGGCAGCCCGGCACTGACATTACTGATGTACATTGCCGGACTGTCCGCAGCGAGCGGACTGATGATCGTCAGTACCCTGGCGCTGGCGGGTATGGTTCTGAACCATGCAGTGCTGCCCCTGCGCACACCGAAAGACCAGGGCGACATCTACCACTGGCTGCGATGGGTCAAACGATTACTGATTGCCGCCATTATTTTCGCGGCATTGCTGTTTCATGAAACCCTGGGCAAGAACCTGGACCTCGCCATTCTGGGTGCGATTTCACTGTCTGGCATGCTGCAGCTGTTACCCGGAGCCCTGGGAGTCATCTACTGGCCGGAAGGGAATCGCCGGGGACTGATCGCCGGCCTGGTTTCCGGGCTGGTTATCTGGGTTGTCACACTGGTGCTGCCCTTTTCCCACACCGCCAACCTGCTGGAATTCCTCGGTGCTCCGTTGATTCCCGACTACAGCAACTGGCATATCTTTACCTTCGCCAGCCTGACGGTAAACGTCGTCGTTTTTGCATTGGTGTCAGTACTGAGCACCAGCACCGCCGAAGAGGCCAGTGCGGCGGAAGCCTGCTCACTGGGGGCGCTTTCCCGCCCGCAACGCAGAGAGTTACTGGCCACATCCTCAGCAGATTTTGTGCGGCAACTGGCAGTTCCACTGGGGATCAGCGTTGCCAGACGGGAGGTGGAGCGGGCGCTGGCCCAGTTGAAACTGCCCAATGTTGAATACCGGCCGTACCAGCTCAGACGCCTCCGCGACCGGGTAGAAGTGAATCTTTCCGGCCTTCTTGGCCCTGCTGTTGCGAGCGACCTGGTCAAAAGACATCTTGGTTACAAACCCATGGCAAGCGGTGGCACAGCCCAGGACATCCGATACGTGGAACGGGCCCTCGGCGACTACCAGAATCGCCTCACGGGACTGGCAGGCGAGCTCGACAACCTGCGCCGGCATTACCGCCAGACCCTCCACAACCTGCCCATCCCCGCCTGTTCCGTGGGCGAGGATGGCGAAATCCTGATGTGGAACAATACCATGGAAGCGCTCACCGGCATTACCGCCGACGATGTTGTGGGGGCGAAGCTGATGGCACTGCCAGAGCACTGGCACCTGTTGCTCGACGATTTCAACAGGGGCGAGGAGCTGCATCGATACAAACACAGGCTCGATCTGAAAGGCAGGCCCCACTGGCTGAATCTCCACAAGGCCGCGCTGAGTGGCCCTGATCACACCGAGGGCGGCAGCATCATCCTGGTAGAAGACCAGACAGAGACCCGCTTGCTGGAAGACGAACTGATGCACAGCGAGCGGCTGGCGTCGGTGGGCCGCCTGGCCGCCGGTGTTGCCCACGAGATTGGCAACCCTGTCACCGGGATCTCGTCCCTGGCACAGAATCTGAAGCTGGAAACCGATGACCCGGATATCCTCTCCACCGCCGAACAGATTCAGCAACAGACCCGGCGCATCTCCACCATTCTCCAGTCGCTGATGAATTTTGCCCGCACGGGTAACCATGCCCACGCCAACCGCTATGAACCGGTGGCCATTCGCCGCTGCGTGAATGAGTCCATCAATCTGCTTTCTCTCAGCGATAAGAGCATGGGCGTTCACTTTGTGAACGATTGTCCTGAAGACCTGCTGATTCTGGGCGACGAACAGCGGCTGGTTCAGGTATTCATAAACCTTCTGGCCAATGCCCGTGACGCCTCGCCAATCGGTGGGGAGGTCCACATCAGTGGAAACCTCGACGGTTACTCCGCTATTATCGAAGTCACTGACGAAGGGCCCGGTATACCTACAGAACAGCTGGACCATATCTTCGAGCCTTTTTACACCACCAAGGCACCCAACAAGGGAACCGGCCTTGGATTATCACTGGTGTACAGCATCATTGAAGAGCACTACGGCAACATTCAGGTGGACAGCCCGGCAAATGCCGACCGGGGCCGTGGAACCTGCGTGCGCTTGAGGCTACCCGCCTACGAACCGGACGCCGGAAACACCATCAGCCAGAACCAGGGGTCGTAAAACCGTTATGCCTCGTATTCTTATCGTAGAAGATGAAGAGATTATCCGCTCAGCCGTCCGCAAGCTGCTTACGCACGCCGGCTATGAAGTTGCGGATGCGGGATCCGTAGAAGAAGCCGAAGACAACCACGAGCCCGCCCGGTTTGATCTGATCATTTCCGATCTGCGACTGCCAGGTGCTCCGGGTACCGAACTGATCAGGCGAGCGCCGGACACCCCGGTACTGATCATGACCAGTTACGCCAGCCTGCGCTCTGCCGTGGACTCCATGAAAATGGGTGCGGTCGAATACATCGCCAAACCGTTCGACCATGATGAAATGCTTGAAGCGGTCGCGGGTATCCTGGCAAGGCAGGCCAGATCAGCCGGTGGCGCTGATGAAAAGCCCGACCACGCTCCCTTTGAAAGTCACCCCGACAGCGATCCCGCCGCTATTATGTTTGGCCACTGTGAAGCCATGCAGAAGGTCTTCACATTGATTCGCAAAGTTGCCCCCACTGAAACCACGGTTCTGATCCAGGGCGAGTCGGGCACGGGCAAGGAGCTCGCGGCCAGGGCTCTGCACCTGATGAGCCCGCGCACATCCAACCCGCTGATTTCGGTGAATTGTGCCGCAATCCCCGAAAGCCTGATCGAGTCGGAGCTGTTCGGCCACGAAAAAGGTTCCTTTACCGGTGCGGTTTCCGCGCGCACCGGCCTGATCGAAGCTGCCGACGGTGGCAGCCTGTTTCTGGATGAGATTGGCGAACTGCCGGCCGAAGCCCAGGCTCGCCTGCTACGGGTGCTCCAGGAGGGCGAGATCCGCAAGGTAGGTTCCACCCAGAGTCGCCAGGTGGATGTACGCATGATCGCGGCAACCCACCGTAACCTCAAGGCCATGACCCGTACCGGCGAATTCCGCGAAGACCTGTTTTATCGCCTGAATGTCATGCAGGTTCGCATTCCGCCCCTGCGGGAACGCCAGGCCGACATCCTGGGTCTGGCCCAGCGTTTTCTCAAACGTCAGGGCGAGAAAATGGGAAAACCCGGTCTGAAACTGACACCTGAGGCCATGCGGGCACTGGAAAGACATCGCTGGCCCGGTAATGTCAGGGAACTGGAGAATGCCATTGAGCGGGCTACCATCCTTTGCGACAACGACCTGATCACCCCGTCCCTGCTGGACCTGGATGGCGAAGGCGGCGATGTGAACATTCCGGAGTCACTGGTTGAAGGAAATAACGAACAGACCCTTTCGCGGGAAGCCGAATCAACCAGTGATCTGTCGCTTGAGGACTATTTTCAGCACTTTGTGCTGGAAAACCAGGATCGCATGAGTGAAACCGAGCTCGCCCAGAAACTTGGCATCAGTCGGAAATCGCTCTGGGAGCGGCGTCAGCGCCTTGGCATCCCGCGCAAGAAGAGTTCTGGCAACTAACAGAAGGGTATCGAGCGAGCATGCCGAAAACCGGGGAGGTGTTACCGAAAAAACTGAAGCGAGGCTCACTTGTTACCCCGTGTTCCTCACGGTAACACTCCTGTTCTAAAAAACGGGCGCTCAGTAACACTTCGGACTTATAGATACCCTGAAGGAAAGATTGCAAACCACTAACCTGCTGTTAATAAACATATTTCAAAACCTGGCACATGGACTGCAGTCTATAGGGCGCACAACAACAAAAACAACAGTGATAACGCAGCGCCAACAACAAAGACAAAAAGCTGTAGAAGACGTTCGGTAACAAAAACAAATACAGAACGTGAGCGAACTGAGTGTTTTGGGTACTTTGCTTTTTAGTGGTCCCATGGCATGTGCGGGTTGTAGATGTGGAGAAGAATCGTCATTCAGACGCCACGGCATTTACACGATAACCTGCCCAATGTCACTGACTGCTCTGTGTATTCAAAGCTTTCCGTTTGTACTGCTGATATCCCCGGATTTGGGGATTGACAGTGGGGTAGAAGAATTAAGAAAAATCCCGGTAAAAACAAAAACAATGCAGATCGTCAACGCTTTCAGGGCGGATTCGTGAAAACGGATCCGCCTTTTGATTATCTGGCCCGGCGCTTTTCCTGCCGGTCCCCATCCACCCTCCGCCAGCAGTTTTCGCCGGCTTATCATGCCAGACATGTGCAAATCCCGCTCAAACCGTTAAACTCTCGCTTTTGCTAATTGCAATAACGGAATTCAATGCCTACTCATACACAAAATCTCTTGTCATCAACCGTCCAGAAGTTCCGGTCGCTCCTGCAAGGTAACGGGAAAAAGAAAGCCCGCACCTACCAGCGCCGGGAGATCCCCCGTGATCAGCACAATGTCTCCCGCACCGCCATCAGTGAACCCGCCAAGAAAGTGCTCAGCCGCCTGAATAACGCCGGCTACGAAGCCTATCTGGTGGGCGGTGGCGTTCGCGACATTCTGCTCGGTGGCAAACCCAAGGACTTTGATATCGCCACCAACGCCACCCCGGAAGAGGTCCATGACCTGTTCCGTAATTCCAGACTGATTGGCCGGCGCTTTCGGATTGTTCACGTTCTGTTCGGGCGGGAAGTCATTGAAGTCACCACCTTCCGCGGCAAAGCCGCGGAACCGGAAGATGACAGTGACGAAGACGATGACCGCAGGACCAGCGAGCATGGCCTGCTGTTGCGGGATAACGTCTACGGCAACCAGGAGGAGGACGCTCTGCGCCGGGACTTCACCGTCAATGCTCTCTATTACTGTATCCGCGACTTCACTGTGGTGGACTTCGCTAACGGCATCGAAGACCTGAAAAACCGTCAGATACGGCTGATTGGCGACCCGGAGACACGCTACCGGGAAGATCCGGTCCGCATGCTGCGTGCCGTGCGCTTTGCCGCCAAACTGGGCTTTGATATCGAACCGGAAACCGAGGCCCCGATCCGGGAACTGGCGCCGCTGCTGACGCACATCCCGCCAGCCCGCCTGTTCGAAGAAGTGCTGAAACTGTTCTCCGCGGGTCATGGTGAGGCTACCTACGACCTGCTCAGGGAGTACAATCTGCTGGCGCCCCTGTTTCCGGAAACGGTACAGGCTATTGATAACGGCGAGCCCGATGAGCTGATCCGCAAAGCCCTGCGCAATACTGACGCACGCATCGCCCAGGGCAAATCGGTTACTCCCTACTTCCTGTTCGCTGCCATGCTCTGGCCTGCCCTGCAGGCAGAATGGCGCAAATGCCAGGACAACGGCGAGCCGGTACAGCCGGCCCTGCATCAGTCCATCGCCAAGGTGATTGGCCGCCAGGTTCAGGCGACGTCCATTCCAAAACGCTTCTCCGGGCCCATGAAAGAGATCTGGGAGCTGCAGATGCGCCTGCCAAGGCGCCAGGGGAAACGGGCATTTGTAACCATGTCCCATCCGCGCTTTCGCGCAGCCTATGATTTCCTGCTGGTGCGCGAAGAGTCCGGTGAAATCGAACCCGGGCTGGGCCAATGGTGGACCGAATTCCAGGAAACGGACGAACGCGGCCAGGAGCGGATGCTAACCCAGTTGGGGAGCGACGGGCCGAAGAAGCGCCGCCGCAAGAAACCTGCCAAAAAGGCCTGACCATGGCAGCCAAAGACGCCTTTGTCGGGCTTGGCAGCAATATGGCGGAGCCATCTGCACAACTGGCCGGCGCTGTGGCGCGGCTGGCGGCGCTACCAAAAACCGAACTGGTGGCCCAGTCTGCCTTTTACAGCAGCAAGCCGGTCGGCCCCCAGGACCAGCCCGACTTTGTGAATGGCGCAGTCTGGCTTCGTACAGAACTCCCGCCACTGGAACTGCTGGACCAGTTGCAGGCCATAGAACAGGCCCATGGCCGCGAGCGGGTCCAGCATTGGGGACCGCGAACGCTGGATCTCGACCTGCTTCTGTATGGTAACGAGACCATTCACAGTGAACGCCTGACGGTGCCTCACCCCGAGCTGGCCAGCCGCGATTTCGCGCTCCAGCCACTGCTGGACCTGGACCCGGCACGAAGTCTGCCGGACGGCCGCACTCTTGCAGCCCTGAGGCAGCAGTGCCCGGACAACAACCTGCGAAAACTCGAACCGGTAGCGCGGAGTCCCTTCCCGTCCGGCTGATACGAACGCTTCGGTGTCTCGCTATTGCCTCAGACACACCCCCGGATTACCCTTAAGACCTGATTGCCGGCGCACCCCGGCCGGGTTTTGGCCCATCCACCCACAAGGCAAGGATTCTATGGCTGTTACCATCAATACCCTGCGGGACTTCAAGCAGAAGGGCGAAGCCTTCTCCATGCTGACATCCTATGACGCCACTTTTGCACAAATCGTCAGTGAGGCCGGTGTAGAGGTCATCCTCATCGGAGACTCCCTTGGCATGGTGCTTCAGGGCCACGACAGCACACTGCCCGTAACCATGGACCAGATGGTGTACCACGTTTCTTCCGTGGCCAGGGGCAACCGCGGCTCACTGGTCATGGCCGACATGCCGTTCATGACATACGGCACCACCGAAGCGGCACTGGAAAACGCCGCCGAACTGATGCGTGCCGGCGCCCACATGGTCAAGCTGGAAGGTACCGACTGGATGAAAGACACCATCCACGCCCTCAGTGAGCGGGGCGTGCCGGTGTGTGCCCATCTGGGCCTGACTCCACAGTTTGTCAACAAGTTTGGCGGCTACAAGGTCCAGGGCCGGGATGAAAAGCACGCCGAGCTGATGATCGAACACGCCTGTGAACTGGTCGCCGCCGGCGCGGATGTCATTCTTCTGGAATGTGTACCTGCACCATTGGCAGCCCGCATTACCCAGGCCGTGCAGGCCCCCGTGGTCGGCATCGGGGCTGGCGCAGATACTGACGGCCAGGTGCTGGTTGTCCACGACATGCTGGGCATGACCACCGGTCGCAAGCCACGCTTCGTGAAAGATTTCCTTGCTGAGACCGGATCCGTAAAAGGTGCCATCGAAGCCTACGTGGCCGCTGTTCGCGACCGCTCATTCCCCGCCGAGGAGCATACGTTCAAGGCATGAGAACCGTACATACACTCAAAGAACTCCGCGCCATGCTTCGCAGCTATCGCCAGCAGGGCAAGCGCATCGGTCTGGTGCCCACCATGGGCCATCTGCACGAGGGCCATATTTCGCTGGTCAGGAAGGCAAGGGAAGCCGCCGACATCGTGGTGACCACCATCTTCGTGAACCCGATGCAGTTTGGCATCACCGAAGACCTGGATACCTACCCGCGCACCCTGCAGGAAGACCAGGACAGGCTGGATGCGGCGGGCAGCACCCTGGTATTTGCCCCCTCCAACGAGGAAATCTATCCCCAGGGGCTGGCACGACAGACTCGCGTTGTCGTTCCCGAAGTCAGTGAAGGCCATTGCGGTGCCAGCCGGCCCGGGCACTTCGAGGGTGTGGCAACGGTCGTCACCATGCTGTTCAATATGGTGCAACCGGACATCGCTGTCTTCGGCGAGAAGGATTATCAACAACTGGCGGTTATCCGCAAACTGACCCGGGACCTGATGATTCCGGTTGAAGTGATTGGCAGCCCGACCGTCCGCGAAGACGACGGACTGGCAAAGAGTTCACGCAACAGTTTCCTGACGGAAGAGCAACGCGCCATCGCACCGGTCATCTACCGTACCCTGAAAAACACAGCGGAACAGATACGCAAGGGCCGAAACGATTTTGTAACGCTGGAGAAGGAAGCCAACGAAGCTCTCAGCGAAGCGGGCCTGCGCCCGGACTACTTTAATATCGCCAACAGCCTGACCCTGAAGCCGGCCAGCGCGGAGGACACCGAACTGACATTGCTGGTGGCGGCTTTTCTTGGCACCACACGGCTGATCGACAACCTGTCGATCAGCCGTTAACCCCACAGACTGACGAAAGGATTCCATTATGTCCCAGGGCTCTGCTCCACTCACCAGCCGGCCCGAGTGGCAGGCACTGACAACTCATCAGGCGGAATTGAAGAACACCCACATGCGGACCATGTTCCGCGATGATCCGGACCGGGCCAACCGCTTTTTCATCAGTGGCGGCGGCCTGTCGCTGGACTACTCCCGCAACCGCATGACCGACGACACCATGACCAGGCTGATGGCACTGGCCAGAAGTTGCGGTGTACCGGAGCGCACCGAGGCCATGTTTCGCGGCGAGTATATCAACGTGACGGAAGAGCGCCCCGCCCTCCATGTTGCCCTGCGGGACAACAGTGGTGAACCAGTTCATGTAGACGGCACCAATATCACGCCGGAAGTGGAAAACACGCTGAACCGCATGTCGCAGTTCGTGGACGACGTGCTCAGTGAACGCTGGCAGGGCCATACCGGCAAAGCCTTTACCGACGTGGTGAGTATCGGCATTGGCGGCTCCTTTCTTGGCCCAAAACTGGTGTCGGAAGCCCTGCGCCCGTACTGGCACGGCCAGTTGACCTGTCACTACGTAGCGAATATCGACGGCACCCAGATCGCCGAAATACTTCGCCGGATAAACCCTGAGACCACCCTGTTCCTGATCCAGTCCAAATCCTTCCGCACCCAGGAAACTCTGGAGAACAGCAAAGTCGCCCGGGACTGGTTCCTGGATAACGGCGGACGCGAAGATCAGATCGCCAGGCATTTCGTGGCGGTTACCGCCAATACGCCCGAAGCGGTGAACTTTGGCATTTCCGGGGATAATATTTTCCCGGTATGGGACTGGGTTGGCGGGCGCTACTCGCTATGGTCCGCTATTGGTCTGCCGGTGGCGCTAACCATCGGCATGGACAATTTTCGCGCCCTGCTGTCCGGTGCCCATGCCATGGACCAGCACTTCCGCTATACACCACTTGAGCAGAATCTGCCGGTAGTAATGGCCATGCTGGGGCTCTGGTACAACAACTTCTGGGGCGCAGAAACCTATACCATCCTGCCCTACGACCATTATCTGCGCAGTCTGCCGGCGCATTTGCAGCAACTGGACATGGAAAGCAACGGCAAGCGCGTTACCCAGAACGGGGAGCCGCTGACCTACCAGAGCGGGCCGGTAATATGGGGTGGCGTGGGTGCCAACGGCCAGCACGCCTTCCACCAGTTGCTGCACCAGGGTACCCGGTTGATTCCGGCGGACTTTATCATTCCCCTGGAAACCCACAACAAAGTGGCCAACCATCATGTCACCCTGTTTGCCAACTGCCTGAGCCAGTCGCGGGCGCTTATGTCCGGCAAGAACCTGGACGAGGCCAAAGCGGAACTGAAAGCCGAAGGCATGAGCGCCGGGGAGATCGACAAACTGGCGCCCCACAAAGTCATCCCCGGCAACAAGCCCAGCAATACCCTGCTGATGGACAAGGCGACGCCGGAAACGGTCGGAGCCCTGATCGCACTCTATGAACACCGCACCTTCGTGCAGGGCGTTATCTGGGACGTGGATTCATTCGATCAGTGGGGCGTGGAACTGGGCAAACAGATGGGCAAGGGCATTCTGGACCGTCTTACCGGAGACAGCGACGACAGTGCCAGCCCCAGCGACAGCTCAACAGACAATCTGATCCGGCTGTTCCGCTCGCACCATTCATCCTGAACAGGAACTGTCGGGTTACCTGGTAGCGGCCCGGGAAATCAGCCGGCCCTGCCAGGTGAAATCCACTGGCCACAGCTTCTGGTCACGGTCGTAGGCCTGCCACAGCTCATCATAACGCTTGCCACAGACCGGATGAATGTCAGCCGGCGCGATTTCCGCCAATGGCCGCAATACAAACGCGTTCGTCAGGATCTCGCCCCGGGGCAACTCCACGCCATCAACCCTGCCCACCTCGTCACCGTAGGTGAGGATATCCAGGTCCAGGGTTCTGGCGCTGAATCTGGGCACATCCCGACGCCGGCCATTGTCCGCTTCCAGTTGCTTGAAACGGGACGACAGTTCCGCCACGGTCAGAGCTGTGTCCACCCCTACCACCAGGTTGTAGAAAGGAAAGCCGTCGAAGCCCACCGATTCGCTTTCGTACACCGAGGAAATCAGCAGCTCGTCAAACCAGACATCCAGCGCATCCAGCGCCGCCGTAATATAATGTTCGCGGTGGATGTTGCTGCCAAGGCTGATGTACACCCGAGTCATCAGCGGCTCCCCCGCTCAATCTTCACTCCGACCGCAGCCGCAGCGGGCACCGCCCCGGGCTTGCGAAGTGTCAGCCGTAACCAGCGCAGGCCAAACTCTTCCTGCAACAGACTGGCAATGCCTTCGGCGGCGGTTTCCAGCAATTGTGGACAGGCCTGAACCAGATAGGCCGAAACCCGCTCACTGACCTGCGCATAGTCCAGCGCATCCAGGACATCATCCGAGGCCGCAGGCACCCGGTTATCCCAGGCCATCTCCAGATCCACCAACAGCCGCTGGCTGACTTCCCGCTCCCAGTCGTATACGCCGATGACTGCCTCAACGGCCAGACCTTCAATCAGTACGCTATCGGTCAACGGAGGCACTCCCAAGATTACACTCTTTGCTGATTGAATAACGTGCAGGCAGCGGATACTGTGTAAATTCTGACCTGCGTCGTCGCGGGGCCGGCATTTTCTCATAAATGACCAGCATGCGTCTTTGCCACTTTACCAATGAACGCCGCCAATGAATTACCTGAGTCACCCGGTACTGACAGTTTTGCTCTGCGCCCTCGCTTACCTGGCAGGCTCGGTGCTGTTTGCCCTGCCAGTATGCCGCGCCTGGCAGCTGCCCGACCCGCGCGCCCAGGGCTCGGGCAATCCCGGCGCCACCAATGTCTACCGCACCGGCGGCTGGCCACCGGCAGCACTGACGCTGTTTCTGGATGCGGCCAAGGGCTGGCTGCCGGTATGGCTGGCCCACCAGGCGGACCTGACGATTCTTTCCCAGTCGATGGTGGCCCTGTTCGCAGTGACGGGCCACATGATTCCTCTGTTCTATCGCTTCAAGGGGGGCAAAGGCGTGGCAACAGCCCTGGGGGCGGGGCTGGCACTGGCGCCGGCGACCACACTGATAATGGCGGCGATCTGGGCGCTGGTGATGTGGCGCTGGAAGATTTCCGCGCTGGCTTCGATTGTGGCCATTATCAGCGGCCCGATCATCAGCGCACTGATCGAGCCGGAGACCCTGCCGCTGTTTGGTCTGCTGGCCATCCTCATTGTGGTTCGCCACCGCAATAACCTGATCCGTATGGCCCAGGGCCGGGAGCCGGGCTTCTAGTCCACGAGACCGCTCGCGCGCGGCTCGCCGACCGGCGGCAGGGTATGCATGGGCCAGCGCGGCACCGCCACAATCCGGTCACCGTCACGTTGCCCCGCCTTCAATCGCTGACAGCCGGCATAGGCAATCATGGCGCCGTTATCGGTACAGAATTCGGGGCGGGCATAGAACACACCGGCGCGGAGCTTTTCGGTCATTTTCTCCAACCCTGCGCGCAGCCGCTTGTTGGCACTCACGCCACCGGCGATCACCAGGCGCCTGCTACCGGTCTGTTCAAGAGCGCGGCGGCACTTGATGGTGAGGGTATCCACTACTGCAGCCTCAAAGGCGAGAGCGATGTCAGCGCGGGTCTGGTCATCCAGCCCACCGTCGCTTTGCGCTGCATTGACTGTATTGAGGGTAAAGGTTTTAAGGCCGCTGAAACTGAAATCCAGACCCGGCCGGTCCGTCATCGGGCGTGGGAACCGGTACCGCCCCGGAGCGCCCTTCTCCGCCAGCGCCGCCACCCTTGGCCCGCCGGGATAGTCCAGGCCCAGCATCTTGGCCGTTTTATCAAAAGCTTCGCCGGCGGCATCGTCCACCGATTCGCCGAGCATTTCATACTCGCCAATCCCGTTGACCAGCACCAGTTGCGTATGGCCACCTGACACCAGCAGGGCAACAAAGGGAAAGGCCGGCGGATTCTCCTCCAGCATCGGTGCCAGCAAGTGGCCTTCCATATGGTGGACACCCAGAACCGGCACACCCAGCGCGAACCCCAGGGCATGGGCCACAGAGCCTCCTACCATCAGCGCCCCCACCAGGCCGGGGCCAGCGGTGTAGGCGATGCCTTCGATATCACCGCGAACCCTGCCGGCGTCTGCCAGCACCTGGTCGCACAATGGCAACAGTTTGCGCACGTGGTCGCGGGACGCCAGTTCGGGTACTACGCCGCCGTAGTCCGCATGCAGGTCAATCTGGCTGAACAGGGCATGCGCGAGCAGCCCCTGTTCGCTGTCGTAGAGGGCAACACCGGTTTCATCACAGGAGGTTTCAATACCGAGAATCAGCATAAATAAGGACCATAACTCCGCACTGGTGAACGTCAGCGGAGCATTTTAGCAGAAACCCGAAACCCCCAGTCAGTTTCATCGAACAAACATTGACCTTTGCCACCGGCAGGCGCTATCATTGCCGGCCTTAAATACGCACTGGTCGAGTTTTAGCCAACCCGGCCAGGCATCGAGTCGATCTGACAGACCGGTCGATCAGACAAAACAGAAACCGAATCAATCAGGTAGGTGATTTTCGAATGCCAGCTGTTAAAGTGAAAGAGAATGAACCGTTTGACGTAGCCCTTCGTCGCTTCAAGCGCTCCTGTGAAAAAGCAGGCGTTCTGTCGGAAGTGCGTCGCCGTGAGCACTACGAGAAGCCGACAGCCGTGCGCAAGCGCAAGGCCGCTGCAGCCGTCAAGCGTCATCTCAAGAAGCTTCAGCGGGAACAGCGCAAGTTCGAGCGTCTGTACTAAGCTTTATCCGGACGCCGCTTGACTGCAAGCCTTTACTTGCCTGTATAGCCGCAGGCTGCACAAAGCGTTACGAAAATGCCGCCGAGGCCTGGCTTCGGCGGCATTTTTGGCTGTACTTGCAGGCCCGGCACTTTCCCTGCAACCGGAGACATCATGAGTGGACTGATCCCGCAACGCTTTGTTGAAGACCTGCTGGACCGCATAGACCTGGCCGAGCTGATCGGATCACGTATCACCCTGAAAAAGGCCGGCGGTAACTACAAGGCCCGCTGCCCCTTCCATGATGAGAAAACGCCGTCTTTCAATGTCCGGCCCGACAAGGGCTTTTACCACTGCTTTGGCTGTGGCGCCCATGGCGACGCCATCAGCTTCGTCCGCGAATTTGACGGCCTCGGGTTTACCGACGCAGTGGAAGAACTGGCCCGACGCGCCGGCATGGAAGTGCCCTACGACCAGAGCGCGCGCCAGGAAATGCAGCAGGCGCGAACCCTGACAGATGCCCTGGATTACGCCAGCCGCTTCTACCATTCCGCCCTGAAGAGCCAGCAGGGGGAATTCGCCCGGGACTACCTGAAACAGAGAGGCCTGGACGACACTATTATCGAACAGTACATGCTGGGCTACGCCCCTGCTACCGGCACGGCACTTTTCGACAGTGCCAGCAAGGATCTGCAGGGGCCGCTGATCGAAACCGGCACCGTCTCCGACCGTTACGGGCGGCCACGGGACCTGTTCCGCAACCGGATTATGTTTCCGATCCGTAACAGTCGTGGCCGGACCATTGCCTTTGGCGGTCGCACGCTGGGTGACGACAAGGCCAAGTACATCAACTCCCCGGAGTCTGATGTATTTCATAAGAGCCGCGAGATTTACGGCCTTTATGAGGCGAAGCAATCGATTCGCCAGCTCGACAGACTGCTGGTAGTGGAAGGGTACATGGACGTCATTGCCCTGGCGCAGAACGGCATCCAGTTTGCCGTGGCTACGCTGGGCACCGCCACCAACCAGGACAGCCTGTCAGCCCTGCTGAAACAGGTACGGCACCTGGTGTTCTGTTTCGATGGCGACCAGGCCGGCTACCGGGCCGCTGACAAGGCCATGGAAAACGCCCTGGAACTGCTGACCGACGGCCTGCATCTGCAATTCCTGATGATGCCGGACGGCGAAGACCCGGACACACTGGTGCGCAAGGAAGGCGCGGACGCTTTCCAGAAACGCATCGACGGTGCCACGCCCCTGTCCCGCTACCTGTTCAACCGGCAGAGCGAAGGGCTGGATCTGACATTACCGGAAGACCGGGGCGAACTGAAGACACGGATAGAGCCACTGCTCAAGAGGATGCCCAGGAGCACCCTCAGGGACGCCATGTGGCACGAAATGCTGAGGCTATGCGGCAGCAACCGGGGTGACTGGCAAAACCGCCGCCAGCAGAACAGCAAGGGCGGTTACGGCGAGCGCCGGGTTCAGGAACAACGGATTGACGTAAAGCTCAGCAAGGACACCCAGCTTTGCCTGGCCCTGCTGGAAGCACCGGACATGGCCAGCGAGATTTCCGAGCTGTGCAGAAGCAGCCGCCGGTACCGGCAGGCAGGCCAGTTCGCCGGCTGGATTCTGGAAAACGACATCAGGAACCGGCGCTCCCTGACACGTCAACTGGCAACGGATAAACAGGCCAGGGCACGGTTCTACGGCCTGTTCGACGGCATTGAACACGTGCCGGCACGGGAGCAGACCCTGGCGGGCGCCCGCGAGATGCTCAATCCGAACCAGGAAGTGGCACGCAAGCAGCGGTTGGCGTCCCTGCTGTCGGAGAAACGCAGCCTTGCAGACCTGACCGCCGAAGAGCGGCAGGAACTGAAGGCGCTGACCGGCCAGAACGACGACTGAAAGGCACTCAAAACGCAGGCCGGCGGGCCGGAAAAAGGCAATAACTGCAGCCGGAAAGGGCACTGCACTTGAAACTTGCAGTGTTGATCACCATCTAACCATCCGGTGGCAGACCAATAGCGTGACGGCTATAATGGCTGTTTAACTTTTTTACTTTTACCAGCGAGTTCACAGGGTGTCTATGTCAGGCAATTCGCAGAAATCACGTTTGAAAGACCTCATTGCACGAGGCAAGGAACAAGGTTACCTGACTTACGCCGAGGTAAATGATCACCTCCCGGAAGACATTGCTGACCCGGACCAGGTCGAAGACATCATTCGCATGATCAACGACATGGGTATTCAGGTATCCGAGGTTGCACCGGACGCAGACACACTTCTGATGACCGACGGCGATTCCACCGCCGACGAAGCAGCTGCTGCTGAAGCCGCCGCCGCCCTTGCTGCCGTGGAATCCGACGCTGGTCGCACCACAGACCCCGTCCGCATGTACATGCGGGAAATGGGCACCGTGGAACTGCTGACTCGCGAAGGCGAAATCGTTATCGCCAAGCGCATCGAGGAAGGTATCCGCGATGTCATGGCCGCGGTAGCGCATTTCCCCGGCATCACCGGCACTGTTATCCAGGCCTACGACCGCATCGTCGAGAACGAAGGCCGTCTAAGCGACATTGTATCCGGCTTCCTCGACCCGGACGGCGCCGAACCGTTCATGGACGAAGACAACACTCCGGACACTTCCAGCAGTGCTAGCGACTCATCTGACAGCGATGACGATGACGACAGTGAAGAAGAAACCGAGAGCGGCCCGGATCCGGAAGAAACCCGCCTGCGCTTCGAGCTGCTCAAAGAAAAGCTCGATGCCGCCGACGCGTGCCTGGCCAAATACGGTCGCGGCCACAAGAAGACCCAGGAAGCCCTGAACGAGCTTGGCCAGGTGTTCGCACCCTTCAAGCTGGGCAACAAGGCCTTCGACGAACTGGTGAACGTGGTCCGCTCCACCAACGATCTGGTGCGTGAAAACGAGCGCGCGATCATGAAAATCTGCGTGCGCGAATGCAAGATGCCACGCAAGGATTTCATCAAGTCGTTCCCGGGCAACGAAGTCAGCCTCGACTGGGCGGAGAAAATTTCCCGGAGCAAGAAGCCGTATGCACCGCTGGTTGGCGAGCGCATCGATGAAATCGTGCGCCTGCAGAAGCGCATCGCCAATATCCAGAACGAGGTAGACCTGGACGTTTCCGATATCAAGGAAATCAACCGCCGCGTCTCCATCGGTGAAGCCAAGGCCCGCCGTGCCAAGAAGGAAATGGTGGAAGCCAACCTGCGCCTGGTGATCTCCATTGCCAAGAAGTACACCAACCGCGGCCTGCAGTTCCTGGATCTGATCCAGGAAGGCAACATCGGCCTGATGAAGGCCGTCGACAAGTTCGAATACCGCCGTGGCTACAAGTTTTCCACCTACGCCACCTGGTGGATACGTCAGGCCATCACCCGCTCTATCGCGGACCAGGCGCGCACCATCCGTATTCCGGTGCACATGATCGAGACCATCAACAAGCTCAATCGCATCTCCCGCCAGATGCTCCAGGAGATGGGCCGCGAGCCTACCCCGGAAGAGCTGGGCGAGCGCATGGAAATGCCCGAGGACAAGATCCGCAAGGTATTGAAGATCGCCAAGGAACCGATCTCCATGGAAACCCCGATCGGTGATGACGAAGACAGCCACCTGGGCGATTTCATTGAAGACATCCAGGCCCTGTCGCCGGTCGACTCGGCGACCGCGGAAGGCCTGCGCGAAGCCACCCGCTCCGTGCTCTCCGGCCTGACCGCGCGCGAGTCCAAGGTGCTGCGCATGCGCTTCGGTATCGAAATGAATACCGATCACACCCTGGAAGAAGTAGGCAAGCAGTTCGACGTTACCCGGGAACGAATCCGCCAGATCGAAGCCAAGGCCCTGCGCAAGCTGCGCCACCCTTCCCGCTCCGACCACCTGCGCGGCTTCATTGACGATCAGGGCAACGGATAACACCACAACAGTAGCGGGCGCCACCGGTCACCGGTATAATGGCGCCCGCTTTGTTGCTCCCGCCCGGGAGCAACCTCCAGAAAGCAAACCTTTAAGCAGCATTCGCTGACAAAAGGGCCTATAGCTCAGTTGGTTAGAGCAGAGGACTCATAATCCTTTGGTCCCTGGTTCGAGTCCAGGTGGGCCCACCACTCTCTCAAAATTCAAATTAGCCGCTGTCCATTACTAACTTTATGATCAGTGCTCACCAGAGTTATGGCACCTTCATCGGTCTGGATACCGGTGACCAGGCACTCTGACATGAAGGAACCAATCTGTTTCGGCGGGAAATTGGTCACAGCAAGCACCTGTTTTCCAACCAGCGCCTCTGGATCATACAGGTCAGTAATCTGAGCGCTGGATTTGCGGACGCCAATCTCCGGACCAAAATCCACTTTCAGCTTGTAGGCCGGTTTGCGTGCTTCCGGAAACTCGTTAACCTCAATGATCGTGCCGATTCGCAGTTCTACGTTCTCAAAGTCTTCCCAACTGATCATGCATTGTTTCCCTTATCCCGAAATCGCTTTACTGAAAGCGTCAGCTTCGTATACAAATAGTGTAAGTCCATTAAAAGTAACACAAGGAAAGCAATATGCCCTTCTCAACCGACCATATTGATGAGCTCAATCTGCTTGCCATGTTCGATCTGTCTTCCGCCCAGGAAGGCATCAAGGTTCACCAGCATTCTGCAGCACCAGAGATGGTCACTGCCGCTGAACGACTTCACCACAAGGGCCTGATTACGCAGAAGGATGGCGGTTACCTGACAAGCCTGGGCAGCGAAACACTGGAGCACGCGCAGAGAGTGCTGTCGGTGCTAAGTAGCTGAGGCTTTACAAAACTGTGCTGGGGGCGACGTCAACTTTATTTACACAATCAAGCAGTCATCAGCGAGCGGCTTCACTCATGTCGTTGTTAAAAAAAGCGTTGTTAATGGTGGCATCATTCATGCTTCAAACTCCCTGACGTTAAGGAATACAAACCGGGAGTGAGGGATGATGAAAAATATGAACACAAACACAAAGATTTGGTCACTGATGACAGCGACACTGTTTTCGGGGCTCTTGGTGTCCGGCACAACTACTGCGGCGGAGATTATTTGTACCGATCCGGAACTCAACCACATGTCAATGGATGATTCGCAGGCTTCTGCCTGCCTGGATTCCGGACTAGGTAATCTTCAGGGAGACAGCACTCTAGACCCCTTTTTGAGCGGTGTCGGGAGTGAATACACTTTCCTCGAGAAGTCCACAGGCACATCCAGTCCGACACCGATGTACAGCCTCTCGTACACTGATGAAGACAATGGCTCAGGCACCTGGGAATTTGACAGCAGTGTTTGGGACAGTTATGGCACCATTGCTTTAGGCTTTAAATTCGGTGGTGGTAATGAGCCAGACAACTGGTTCGTTTATGAACTGGTCTCAGGCGTTTCCTCGGGCGACTGGCTCTACGACGCTGAGCAGGGTCAAGGCCTCTCGCATATGAACATCTATGCCAAGGACTCCGTTGAGGTTCCCGAACCTGGCACACTTGCGCTGTTTGGGCTGGGCATTGTCGGCCTTACCCTGACGCGCCGGAAAACCCGCGCCAGTTAATCTGTCAGATTCCTAGACAGCTAGTATATAAACCTCATGGCTCCCCCCAAGGGAGCCATTTTTTGTGGCCCGTAAAGCCAAAAGCGGTTTCCCCCTCTTCTTGATTTCCTGCTAATCTGGTTGCCTGTTGAAACCAACTCCGAAGTCCTGGGCCAGGCGGGGACGGTGTTCCGAAACCGTGCGGAGCCATGGATGGCGGAGCCCGAGCGTACAGGGAGGTATTTACAGCGTGTTTCGGAACACCGTTCCCGCCTGGCCATAATCAGAGTAAGACAATAAAAACCTGTTTGGAGAAACCCATGGAAAACGGCACCCACTTTCGTACCTGCCACCTGTGTGAAGCCATGTGTGGCGTTGCGATCGAGGTCAGGGAGGGCCACATCGCCTCCATCAAGGGCGACGAGGACGACCCGTTAAGCCATGGCCATATCTGCCCCAAGGCGGTGGCGCTTCAGGATCTTCACGAAGACCCGGAGCGGTTGCGCAGGCCGGTCCGCAGAACTGCCGATGGCTGGCAGGAAATGGAGTGGGACGAGGCCTTTGACCTGGTTGCCGACCGCCTTCACAGCGTGCGTAAAGAAAATGGACGCAACAGCATTGGGGCTTACCTGGGCAACCCCAACGTCCACAATCATGGCTCGCTGGTGGCGACCATGCCGTTCCTGCGGGCCCTGGGCACGCAGAACCGCTTTTCGGCCACCTCCAATGACCAGCTGCCCCACATGCTTGCCAGTCTGGAAATGTTCGGGCACCAGATCCTGTTTCCCGTTCCCGATATTGACCGCACTGAGCTGTTCATCTGTATCGGCGCCAACCCCATGGCCTCCAATGGCAGCCTGATGACGGTGCCGGACTTCCGCGGCCGGCTGAAAGCCCTCAAGGGTCGCGGCGGCAGGATGGTCGTAGTGGATCCGCGCCGCACTGAAACCGGCAAACTGGCCGACGAATTCCATTTTATCCGCCCCGGTAGCGATGCTTTGCTGCTGATGGCGATGGTGCGCACACTGTTCGAAGAAAACCTGGTCAACCCTGGCCACGCGGAACCCTGGACAAAGGATGTGGACCTGGTCCGGCTGGCTTCCCTGGGATTCACTGCCGAAGCCGTGAGCGAGCACACCGGCGTGGCGGCTGCAGACATCCGCAACCTGGCCCGACAGCTTGCCACTGCACAGCGCGCCGCCCTTTACACCCGTATGGGCACCAGCACCCAGGCCTTTGGCGGCGTCGCCACCTGGCTGGCTTATGTGCTCAATATCCTGACGGGGAAACTGGACAGCACCGGTGGCGTGATGTTCACCCAGCCGGCGGTCGATCTCATCGCCCTCGGTGGCATGACCGGCCAGCGCGGACACTTTGCCAGACGTTTCAGCCGGGTAAAGAAGTTACCCGAGTTCGGCGGTGAATATCCCTCCAGCACCATTGCTGATGAAATACTGACCCCGGGCGAAGGCCAGATCCGTGCGTTTGTAACCGTGGCCGGTAACCCGGTACTGTCCAGCCCCAATGGTGGTCGCCTCGATGAGGCCTTCGGTAGTCTGGATTTCATGGTGTCGGTGGATTATTACCTCAATGAAACCACCCGCCACGCGGACGTTATTCTGCCGCCAACGGCGGGTCTGGAGCGGAGCCACTACGATCTGATTTTCAGCATGTTCGCGGTACGCAACACTGCCAAATACAGCCCGGCCCTGTTCGATGCCGGCAAGGATAGCCGCCACGACTGGCAGATTCTGCTGGAGCTTGCCCACCGCCTGGAGAAAAAACGGAAACACGGACGGCTGCCGGTGCGGGCGGAAATGGGCTGGCGTGCCTTCAAGCAGATCGGGCCTGACCCGATTCTCGACATGATGTTGCGTACCGGGCCCTACGGCGCCGATATTGGTCGTGTCCGAGGCGTGGTTCAGCCGGCCATTGATCTGGTGATGGATATTCTGCCAGAGCGGCATCCGCTGCGTGGCCTCGCCCGACTCAGCCCGCTGAACCGGCACTGGCAGGATCTGCCCAAGGGGCTTTCTATCAATGCGCTCAAACAGCTGCCCAACGGGGTGGATCTGGGGCCACTTCGCCCCTGCATGCCGGGCCGGCTGTTTACCCGTGATGGCAAAGTGAACCTGGCACCACGACGCTACCTCCGGGATCTGGACCGCCTGCACGCTCTGCTGTCTGCCCCTCCAGCAAATGGCCTGTTACTGATCGGCCGCCGGCACGTTCGCAGTAACAATTCCTGGATGCATAACAGCCGGCGGTTGGTAAAAGGCAAGGAGCGCTGTACCCTGATGATGCATCCTCAGGATGCCTCCCGCTGTGGACTGCAAGCCGGTGATTCGGCCGAGGTCGCCTCCTCTGCGGGCAGAATTGTGCTGCCGGTGGAAATCACCGACGACATCATGGCGGGTGTGGTTTCGGTACCCCATGGCTGGGGCCACCATCGCGACGGCACGCGGCAGTCTGTCGCCATGGCCCATGCCGGGGCGAGTATTAATGATGTCATCAGCGACCAGCAAACAGATCCGCTGGTGGGCACATCCGTACTTAACGGACAGATGGTAAACGTAAAAGTCTGGCGCTCCGAGCGCCCTCGCAAACTGGCCTGAACCTCTGAACGGAGAAATCTATGCCCCTGTGGCTTCAATGGACGTTGATTAGTGCCGGCCTTCTGGCTATTACCCTGCTGGTGGTGTTTATCATCCGCCAGTCCCGTACCCTGCAGGAGAGCAGAAAACGGCAGGCCAAGACCGAGGCGTTCCAGAAGGAACGCCGGGAAAATATGATAGAGAGTATCCGGGTACTGGCGATGGCAGTGGAAGCAGACCAGATGGAATACTCTGAGGCCTGTCTGCGTATCAAGGGGCTATTGGACCACGTCGCCCCTGAACTGCTGGAACAGCCGCCTTTCCGGGTGTTCCAGGAAGTACACGATCTGATCCAGCACATGCCCACTCACCGGGCACGTCAGGGAACCGAGGGCAGATTCGTAGAGAAGATGGACCGGGAAAGACTGGCCGTTGAGCGGGAACACGCGGATGCCATCCGAAGAGCGGCGACGGCCATTCGCCGCCACCCATTCTAGACCCAAAGCCGGGTTGTGGCTGGCTGATCATCACGATCGAACGCATTTTTGTAACATTTTGTAACCGGGCTTCATGGCAAGAGATATGATTAGCTTTACAAATCAATCTCTTCGGTTGCTACTGATATAGGACAACCCGCTCGTTTACCAAACCCCAACAGGACCGGCTTTTATTTCCTTCCGGATTGGCTAAATTTACATCAGAGCGTTGCCATTACCGACCCTGCAATGCTTCTGGTTGTTTTCTCCTGCATACGTTTGGTTTGATCTGCAACAAGCGGGTGAGCTTGCCGGCCTTCGGGCCGGCTTTTTTGGGGTTACTGGCTCATCATACCCGCCATGGCCATGATGCTGTCTTTATTGTGCACCAGTTCGTCAAATTGCCGCTCAACCTTTTGTGCGTCCAGCCCCAGGGACTGGTAGAATTCTGCGGTTACTTCCTCTCCGGCCCCGAGAGCCACACCACGCTCGATCAACAATTGCCGCCCCAGCCATAACAATTTTGCATAGACGGCATGAGGGCCGTCATAGCCCGGGTTTTTCTGGTTACGGATAGCAAGGCAGACTTCGTCCGGCATGCCCCAGTTCTGCATCAACTCTGCTCCGATCTGCTCGCGGGTAACACCCAGCAGATAATGCTCGATCAGCGATGAGTCCATGTGGGGATTGGCTTCCAGAGCCCGGCAAACCAGTTTGAAGTGAGGCGGAAAAACCTGGGCCAGAACCAGGTAGCCGAAGTTATGCAGCAGGCCGGAAAGGTAAGCCAGGCCAAACACCGGGCGCTCACCGCGGGGCATCATGCTGGCCAGAATGCCTGCGGACTGGGCCTGCCAGATGGCCTGCTGCCAGTAGTCCACGTAACCTTCAGGGTGATCCTGGGGCTGTTTCAGGGCGCGGCCAAGGGACAGCCCCATGGCCAGGTTCATGACCAGATCGAACCCCAGAATCCGCGACACCGCATCGTGCACCGATCGCACCTGCCCCGCCGCCGCATAGAAAGACGACGATGCCCAGCTGACTACCTGGGCTGCCAGGCTGGGGTCACTTTCGACCACATCCACCAGATCGCCCATCACAGCGTTGGGGTTGACCCTCAGGTGAATGATCCGCTGTGCGGTTTCAGGCAGCGGAGGCAACTCCAGGGTATCTTCAAGACGCTGCTGGATACGCAGGGTGGTAAATCGCCGGATGGCGGAATGCAACTGGTCCCTGTCGTGCTCGGGGCTATCCAGGTTGACGGCAATGGTGTCCGGTGCCACTGCGAACGCCCGTCTTTCGGCGGAAGCTGTCATTGTCCTGAATTCGTCGCCAGGCATGACCAGGCACAGATCCTGGTCACCCAGCATCAATGCAACAGAGGCCTGCTCATCCACGCGGCTATCCACCACCGTGGGCCAGCCTGTCAGGGAAGGCAGCGCAGGCAGTTCCGCCAGGCCGGACCGCTCCTGTACGCGGACCCGCTCACGCTGCTTCATTACCCGCAGATCCCGGCCAAGGTCTTTATTCAGGGCATTGATATCAAGCAGATCCCCCTGACGACAAATCGCCTGGAGGTTTCCCTGTTCGTCGCTGAGCAGCACCATACGCAGCAACTCATCGCCTCCTGCCTGGCTAACGTCCCGTAAAGAAACACCGGCGGCTGAATCGCCCAGTGCCTGGCGGACTGCGACAGGTAGCTCCATAAGTCTCTCCCCAACTATTGACTGTGCCCCGCGGTGCACATTGATTATCGTTCAGTATAGGGTACAAACAACGACCCAGCGTTGACTTCAGCCGGTTTCTGACCGCATTTCGCGCTAACCGGCTACCGGTTATACGTCGCCATAACGAATACGCTCACCCAGCCAGCGCCGAATCAGGCCATTCACCACGGCCGGCTGGTTCATCAGGGCCGGCGCCATTTCACGCACCGGCTCAATCCAGCCCTTGTCCCGCTCGAAATCTGCCAGACGGAACTGCATCATGCCGGTCTGGCGGGTGCCCAGCACTTCGCCCGGGCCACGTATTTCCAGATCTTTTTCCGCGATCACGAAGCCATCCTGGCTGTCTCTGAGGGCCTGCAGCCGTGCCTTGCCGTTAAGCGACAGTGGAGGATGGTACATCAGCACGCAAAAACTGGCCTCTCCCCCACGGCCAACCCGGCCCCTCAGCTGGTGCAACTGGGCCAGGCCCAGACGCTCCGGATTCTCGATAATAATCAGCGAGGCGTTGGGCACATCGACGCCCACCTCAATCACCGTGGTAGCCACCAGAAGATCCAGCTCACCGTCCTTGAACTGTGCCATAACGGCCGCCTTCTCCGCGGCTTTCAGGCGACCGTGAACCAGGCCCACTTTCAGGTCCGGTAATCGCACGGCCAGTTCCTCTGCAGTCACTTCCGCTGCCTGGCACTGCAACGCCTCGGACTCTTCAATCAGTGTACATACCCAGTAAGCCTGCCGGCCTTCCCTGCAGGCCTTGCGCACACGGTCGGTAACGTCATCGCGCCGGCTATCGGGGATGGCGATGGTCTCTATGGGCTTGCGGCCCGGGGGCAGTTCATCAATCACCGAGGTGTCCAGATCGGCGTAGGCGCTCATGGCCAGCGTACGCGGAATCGGGGTGGCCGTCATGATCAGCTGGTGAGGAGCCATGGTGCCGCCAACGCCTTTCTCTCTCAGGGCGAGCCGCTGGTGCACCCCGAAGCGGTGTTGCTCATCCACAATGACCAGTGCCAGACGGCTGAAAGCAACCTCTTCCTGGAACAGCGCGTGAGTGCCGATAACCACGGCCGCCTCACCGCTGCCAACCGCCTCCAGGGCTTGCTTTCTCGCGTTGCCCTTGATCTTTCCCGACAGCCACGCCAGCTGAATGCCCAGCGGCTCCAGCCAGCCACGGAAGTTCTGGTAATGCTGTTCCGCCAGTATTTCGGTAGGCGCCATCAGGGCCACCTGAACGCCGGCACCGATTGCCTGAAGCGCGGCCAACGCAGCGACCACGGTTTTGCCAGAGCCCACATCCCCCTGCACCAGCCGCAACATGGGGATCGGCTGACTCAGGTCCTGGCGGATTTCACTCATCACATGGCGCTGGGCACCGGTAAGCCTGAATGGAAGCAGGTCGAGAAAACGTTGCGGCAGATCTCCGGTGGGCAGTAATGGCAGGGCTTCCCGGGCCTGGACCTGCTGTCTTACCTTCAGCAGGCTGAGCTGATGGGCCAGTAACTCTTCCATCACCAGACGTTGCTGGGCCGGATGGCGGCCTTCCATCAACAGGTGGACCGGAGCACTGGCCGGCGGTGAATGCACCAGCTCCACCGCATCGGTAATACCGGGCAACTGATAGCTCGCCAGCCACTCGGCCGGCAGCCACTCGCGGATGGGGTAACGTTTCAGGTAGCCCAGAGCCTGCTGGCACAGGCTGCGCACCCTGGGCTGCTGGATGCCCTCGGTCAGGGGATAGACCGGCGTCAGCGTGGCTTCGCCCTGTGCCGGCATTGGCGGCGGATTGACCTGGTATTCCGGGTGATAGAGCTCGTAGCCGGCACGACCCGGCCGTACCTCACCGAAACAGCGCACCCGTGTGCCTTCTGTTAACTGGTTCTTCTGGGCGGCGTTGAAGTGGAAGAAACGCATGACCAGAAAGCCGCTGTTATCCTTTAAAGTGACCTGCAGGCTGCGACGACGACCCATGACCAGGTCGGATTTCATTACTTCGCCTTCCACGACGCCAACATCGCCGATACGAAGACTGCCCATGGGGACGATGCGGGTGCGGTCCTCGTAACGGTGCGGAAGATGGAAAAGCAGATCCTGAAGCGATCCTATGCCCAGCTTCAACAGTTTTTCCGCGAGGGCATCGCCGACGCCCTTCAGAGTGGTAACCGGGATGTCATCCAGAGACGTCATAGTTCCGCTCAGGCGGTTGCGGCCGCAGCCGGGGTTTCAATCTTCGCTTTCTCGATCACCCGGCACTGGCTCGCCGCCAGCGAAAGCACATCAATCGCTTTTGGTCGCGGGAAGGTCACTCGCCAGGCCAGCGCCACGGTGCGAAATGGCACCGGAGCTGCAAAGGGCCTGACCGCAAGGATGCTCTCGTCATACTGCATCGCTGTAGCGGCAGACAGGGGCAGTACAGTAATACCCAGGCCGGAGGCGACCATATGGCGAATGGTCTCCAGGGAACTGCCCTCGGTAACCAGTGACGGCGCCTGGGCGTTGGGATTGCGGGTGACCGCATCCACCAGCGGCGGGCAGGACTCCAGCACCTGGTCACGGAAACAGTGGCCCGGACCAAGTAGCAGTAGCTGCTCCCGGGCCAGCTCTTCCGCGGTCAGGCTCTCGCGCCCGGTGAGCGGGTGATTCCCCGGCAGCAGCACAACAAAGGGTTCATCGTAGAGCGGCAGGGTAACCACTTCCGGCTCTTCAAACGGCAGCGCGATGATAATGGCGTCGAGGTCCGACTGGCGAAGCTTCTGGCGCAGTGTCGCGGTATAGTTTTCCTCGATATAGAGAGGCATGTCCGGTGCCGCCCGGCGCAATTCCGGCAACAGGTGGGGGAACAGGTAGGGCCCGATGGTGTAGATGGCACCCACTTTCAGGGGCGCATTAAGCTGGTTTTTGCCGTCCTGGGCCATATCACGGATAACGCCGACCTGGTCCAGAACCCGCTGCGACTGCTCGATAATCCGCTTGCCGGTTTCGGTAACCCGGATGCTGTTTTTGCTGCGCTCAAACAGGGGAATACCCAGTTCGTCTTCCAGCTTCTTGACCGCCACACTGAGAGTGGGCTGGCTGACATGACAACGCTCGGCGGCGCGGCCAAAATGCCTTTCCCGTGCGAGAGTAACAACGTATCTTAGCTCGGTAAGAGTCATGGTGGGCTCCGGTCAGATGTCTTCCAGCTCAGGGCGCAGTCGAACGCCCTTTATTTATTAGCCAAAGCATAAGGATTGATATTGCCTATGGCAATCACTGAACACAAGCAAACACCGCGCATACTGGTTGCCGGTTGCGGCAAACTCGGAGGAGCCATTGCCGAAACCCTTTCCCGCCAGGCCGAGGTATTCGGTTTAAGACGCAATCCGGCCCGGATTCCGCAAACAGTTCACGCTCTCGGCGCCGACCTCATGGACCGGGCGCAGGTTGAATCGGTCCTGCCGGATAATCTCGATATCCTGATCTATTGCCTGACGCCCTCCAGTTACGATGAGGAGGGCTATCGCAACGCCTACGTTCATGGCCTGGAGAATCTGCTGGCAGCTCTCGGCTCCCAACCCCTCAAGCGAGTGATCTTCGTCAGTAGCAGCAGTGTCTATTCCCAGAACGACGACTCCTGGGTTGACGAAACCAGCCCCACAGAGCCTGCCCGCTTCAGCGGCCAGATGGTACTTGAGGGTGAGCAGACAGCTCTGGACAGTGGCAACCCGGCAACCGTCATACGTTTCAGCGGTATTTACGGGCCCACTCGCCAGCAGTTTCTGGAAGCAGTTATAAACGGACGCATGGACCCGGTCTCCCCTGCCCCGTTCAGCAACCGGATTCATGAGACTGATGCCGTAGCAGCCGTATGCCACCTGGTGAACCTGGCGCTGGAGGGGGAACCGCTGGAAGAGTGTTATCTGGCCAGCGACTGTGAGCCTGTTCGACTGGATGAAGTAGTAGCCTGGGTAAGGGAGCAGGTGCCCTGTGCCGCTCCGCAGCCTGATGCCCGGAGGGGTGGCCGCGCAGGCAGCAAGCGCTGCAGTAACAAACGTTTGCTGGAGACGGGATTTCGCTTCCGCTACCCCGACTTCCGGGCAGGTTATCAGGAACTGATTGCCTGGCAGAAATAGAAAAGGCGGCCTGCAGCGGGCCGCCTCATCGATTCGTCAGTGCCGGCGCCTCAACTCAGCACCATCACCGCTTCCATCTCCACCGGAACGCCCTTGGGCAGAGCCGCTACGCCGACAGCGGCGCGGGCGGGGTATGGCTCCGGGAAATAAGTGGCCATGATCTCGTTCACCGTGGCGAAATTGCTCAGGTCCGTCATATAGATGTTGAGTTTGACGATGTCCTTGAGCTCACCACCGGCGGCCTCGCACACCGCCTTCAGGTTTTCGAACACCTGACGGGTCTTGGCGGCGAAATCGCCCGCTACTACTTCCATGGTTTCCGGCACCAGCGGAATCTGCCCGGAAACGTAGACAGTGTCGCCAGCCTTGACGGCCTGGGAATAGGTACCGATAGCCTGCGGTGCATTTTCGGTCTGGATTATGGATTTGTTGGTCATGAGCTTGGGACCCTCTGTTTCAAAACGCCAATCGTCACCCCTGGACGGCCAGCCTGTCAACACGCTGAACCTCGCGCCTCGGGCCTGTCGATCAGCAGTTGCCTCAATGCCTCACCCGGTTAATATGGGTAACAGCGCGAATATTCCTGATCCGCCGCATCACTCTGGCCAGATGCCGGCGCCCGTTAACATGAACTACAAGGCTGACAATTCCCAGTCTGGCGTTCTGCTCTTCCACATTGATACGTTCAATATTGCCATCCGCCATGGCGACGGCGTTGGCCAGTTCTGCAATGACCCCTCGCTGGCGTTCCAGCTCTACCCGTAACTCAACTGAAAACTCGTTGGCAATATCCTTGGCCCACTTCAGGTGGGTCAGGCGCGCCCGGCTATCGCCGTCTTCCGGCAATTTGGAGCAGGTATCCGAGTGGATGACCATGCCTTTTCCGGAGTCCATGACACCCACCACCGGATCTCCCGGGATGGGTTTGCAACAGCTGGCAAAGCGGACTACCAGGCCTTCAGTACCGCGAATTGTGACCGGGGTGTTATCCGCTTTGTCCATGACAGGAGCCGACGCAGTATCCGCAGCCTGGTCTTCGGCGTCGCCGCTGACAAGCTGACGGGCGACAAGGTACGCCATGCGGTTGCCCAGGCCAATATCGCTGACCAGATCCTCAAAGCTGTTTACCTGGTTGTGCCTGACCACTGTCCCGATCTGAGACTCGCTGATGCGGGACAGGCTGGTGCCGAAACCCTTGAGGGATTTCTTCAGCAGGGTTTTGCCCAGTTCCAGAGATTCTGCGCGCTTCTGATTTTTGAGTAAGTGGCGAATACTGCTGCGGGCTTTTCCGGTAACCACAAAACTGAGCCAGGCCGGGTTGGGCCGTGCGCCCGGTGCAGTAATGATTTCCACGGTCTGGCCACTCTGCAGCGGTTGGCTCAGTGAACCCAGAGTGCGGTTAATGCGGCAGGCCACGCAGGCGTTGCCAATGTCCGTGTGAATGGCATACGCGAAGTCCACCGGCGTGGCGCCGCTGGGCAATTCCATGATCTTGCCCTTGGGAGTGAACACGTAGATCTCGTCCGGGAACAGGTCTACCTTGACATGTTCAATGAACTCAAGAGAGTCGTCCGCACGCTCGCGCATTTCCATCAGGCCCTGCACCCATTGGTCCACACGCCGCTGATTGACACTGGTAACACCGGAGGGCTCGTTCTTGTACATCCAGTGGGCGGCGATACCATTATTGGCGATGTGTTCCATCTCCTCGGTACGGATCTGGATTTCGATGTTCACATGCATGCCGAACAGGGTGGTATGCAGAGACTGATAGCCATTGGCCTTGGGCATGGCAATGTAATCCTTGAAACGGCCCGGCAGCGGCTTGTAAAGGCTGTGTACGGCGCCAAGGATGCGGTAACAGTCGTCTTCGGTGTCGGTAATGATGCGGAACGCGTACACATCCATGATTTCGTGGAAAGACTTCTGCTTGAACTTCATCTTGTTGTAGATGCTGTTCAGGTGCTTTTCCCGGCCCAGGATCCGTCCCGGCAAACTGCGCTCTTCCAGCTTCTCCTCCAGCTTGCCCCGGATGTCGTCAATGATTTCCCGGTGGCTGCCCCGCAGTTTTGCCACTGCTTTGGAAATGTATTTCGAGCGCATCGGATACAGCGAGGCAAAACCGAGGTCTTCCAGCTCCGTACAGATGGAATGCATGCCAAGTCGGTTGGCAATCGGCGCATAGATATCCAGGGTTTCGTTGGCAATTCGCTGGCGTTTTTCATAGGGCATCGGGCCCAGTGTGCGCATGTTGTGAAGGCGGTCCGCCAGCTTGACCAGTATCACGCGGATGTCCCGCGCCATGGCCAGGGTCATTTTCTGGAAGTTCTCGGCCTGGGCTTCGGCCCGGGAACGGAATTCAATCTGGGTCAGCTTGCTGACACCATCCACCAGCTCAGCCACATCTTCACCAAACTGGTCTGCCAGTGCATCCTTGGGAATGCCCGTGTCTTCAATGACGTCGTGGAGCATGGCCGCCATCAGGCTCTGGTGGTCCAGCTTCAGGCCAGCGAGGATGTGGGCAACCGCCAGCGGGTGAGTAATATAGCGATCACCGCTTTTGCGCATCTGCCCTTCATGGGCCTGTTCGGCATAATAGTAGGCTCTTCGCACCTGGTTGATGCGATTGGTATCAAGATAGGTGCTGAGCTCACTGGCCAGCACATCAACCGTTGCCTCTGCCGACACCGCGCCTCCGTGGGAATCATAAATATCAGGGACAAAAAAACCCGAATGCATGCATCCGGGTCCTTCCGACGTTCTTACGTAATGCTTATAGATACACTATAAAACCGCAAGAACAGATTTCAATGCCTTCGCCCGGCCCAGCGGAAAAATATTCCGGTTTTCAGCCGCCTTCAGCCTTAATCTTCGTCATCTTCCTTGAGAAGATCGCGGGAGATCTTGCCCTCGGCGATTTCGCGCAGAGCAATTACGGTTGGCTTGTCATTCTCTTCAGGAACCAGCGGCTCAAAGCCCTTGGTCGCGATCTGGCGGGCGCGCTTGGTGGCCAGCATAACCAGCTGGAACCGGTTATCAACGTGTTCAAGGCAATCTTCAACGGTAACTCGTGCCATAACTTCCCCGACAATAGCAATGATGACTGATTTCAGCAGACCGCGTAGTGTAATGATACCGGCTCAATTTGTATACAGCTAAAAAGCCGTGCTCAGCGATGCTCAGACAGCCGGATCAGCAAGTCGCAATGCCTGAGCTGTTGTGCCTGCATGCGCAGGCGATGGCAGCGAACAATCGATAACAGGTCACCCAGCGCGACGTTGAAATCGTCGTTGACTACCAGGTAGTCGAACTCCACCGCGTGGCTGCACTCGTCCGCCGCTTCGTTCAGGCGCCTCTCCACCACCTCCGACGCATCCGTCCCACGCCCGTTCAGACGCTTCCTCAGCGCTTCTGGTGATGGCGGCACGATAAAAATACTGACGCAGTCCGGCATCAGACGGCGTATCTGTTCCGCACCCTGCCAGTCGATCTCCAGAATCACATCCTGCCCCCTGGCCAGGGTCTGTCTTACCCAGACCTGGGAGGTACCGTAGTAATTCCCGAACACATCCGCGTGTTCCAGAAAATCGCCCCGGGCAATCATAGCCTCAAATTCTTCACGGCTGACAAAATGGTAGTTTACGCCATCCTGCTCGCCTTCACGCACGGGCCGCGTAGTGTGGGACACGGAAACGCCGAGCTTCCCGTCCTGCTTCAGCATTTCCGCCACCAGGCTGGTTTTACCGGCACCCGACGGCGCGGAAATGACATAAAGCGTGCCTTGTTCTGATTCCTGGCTCATGGGCAAACAACTCCGGACCCTGACGGGTTTTCAACTGGCGCGGGACAACCCGCCTGCCGCAGTAACAATGAGGGCAGGATTATACGGTCTTTGCTCGCCCCCCGCACCCAACGGGCATCACTCCAGATTCTGCACCTGCTCGCGCATCTGCTCGATAAGCACTTTCAGGTCCACAGCCGCCCTGGTCACCCGGGCGTCGATGCTTTTGCTGCTGAGCGTATTGGCCTCGCGGTTAAGCTCCTGCATCAGGAAATCCAGCCGCCGGCCGATGGCGTCATCCCCCTGGAGCGTTTCCGAGACTTCACTGATGTGGGCATCCAGCCGGTCCAGCTCCTCGGCCACGTCGCTTTTCTGCGCCAGCATTACCATTTCCTGGGCAATGCGATCCGCATCGATCTCAACCTTCGCCTGTTCGAAGCGGTTTTTCAGCTGTTCTTCCTGGGCACGAAGCAGTTCCGGCATGCGCTCCCGAACCTCGGCAACCAGTTTGCCCATGGTGGCAAGCCGGTCGTCAAAAAGCGGGCGCAAGCGCTCCCCTTCGCGCTCCCTGACTGCCACCAGCTCATTCATGGTGCGCTCAAACAGCTCTCCAGCCGCCTTGCGGGCCGGGCCATAGTCCTGTTCGGTGGAGGCCAAGACCCCGGGCCACTTGAGGACATCCAGGGCACTCACATGCGCCGGGTTATCCAGCATCCTGTTGATGTGGTTCGCCGCCTCATTCACCGCATGGGCCACCTCCTCGTTTATCTCGAAGCCCTGAGACGCAGTTTCGGTCGTCTGCAGGCGAAAGGCCACATCCACCTTGCCCCGGCCCAGCTTTTTGCGAAGCTGATCGCGAAACGTGTTTTCCAGTTCCCTGAGCGCCTCCGGCAATCGGAAGGACGGCTCCAGATAGCGATGGTTGACAGTGCGAATCTCGCAGGTCAGCGTGCCCCAGTCCTCCTGGGTGTCCTGGCGGGCAAAGGCCGTCATACTTCTGATCATGGTGACTCCGCATTTGCAAAGAAGCAGGATTTCCAGTTTAGCAGGGTGACCGCATGCACAGCGAACAGACGCCCTCAAGTGCGTGTTATACTCCGCAATCTTTCGACATTGCAATCAATCCGGGCGATCCACCCGGAACACTCACTACTGATACCAGGAACGACTATGAGACCGAGCGGAAGAACGCCGGAGCAATCCCGGGATATTCGCATCACCCGCCACTACACCCGCCACGCCGAAGGCTCCGTACTGGTGGAATTTGGCGATACCAGGGTGATCTGCACCGCCTCTATCGAGAACAAGGTTCCGCCGTTTCTGCGGGGTGAAGGCAAGGGCTGGATTACCGCCGAGTACGGTATGCTGCCGCGCTCCACTGGCAGTCGTATGGGCCGGGAAGCCGCCCGTGGTAAACAGGGTGGCCGTACCGTTGAAATCCAGCGCCTGATCGGTCGCTCCCTGCGGGCCGCTGTGGACCTGAGCGCCCTGGGCGAGCATTCGATTACCATCGACTGCGACGTTATACAGGCTGATGGTGGCACCCGTACAGCCGCTATTACCGGTGGCTGTGTGGCGCTTGTGGACGCCCTGAATCACCTGGTGAAAGAAGGTCGGCTGAAGAAGTCACCACTGAAGCAGATGGTGGCGGCATTTTCTGTCGGTGTTTACAGGGGCACGCCGGTTCTGGACCTGGATTATCCCGAGGATTCGGAAGCCGAGACGGACATGAATGTGATCATGACGGACCAGGGCGGGTTTATTGAGGTTCAGGGGACGGCGGAGGCTGCGCCTTTTTCTCAGGAAGAGCTGGACGGCATGTTGAAACTGGCCAGGTTGGGTATCGGGCAGTTGTTTGAGGTGCAGAAGGCGGCTCTGGAAGTGTAGTTTTCTGCGACGCGGTTTGTCGGATTACGCCTTTGGCTAATCCGACCTACTGTCCGATCTCTATGTCGTAATCCATTATTACCGGCGCGTGATCGGAAAAACGGGTGCTGTCATCAATCCAGCCGTCCCGGATGGTCTTGCGGATGCCCGGCGTCAGAAGCTGGTAATCCACCCGGATTCCTGCGCTCTTGCGCGAACCCTCGGCCTGCTCGGGCCACCAGGTGTACTGGTTGCTCTGCTTGTTGATATCACGGAACGCATCAACACAGCCCATTTCATCAAACAGACGGTCCAGCCATGCCCGTTCGTGGGGCAGAAAACCGGAGAAGTCGGTCTTGTGATAAAGCGGGCTGGCATCAGTTACGTGATGAGCAGTCTGCAGGTTGGCGCAGAAGATGAACTGGCGGCGCTTGCGCAGGGTTTTCTGCATATGAAGGCCAAAAGCTTCCATAAAGTCGTCCTTGTGATCAAGCACGGTCAGATCATCGTCGCCAGTCAGTTCATCTTCCCGGCCCAGGGCGCAGGGAGAGAGGACGCTGGCAACGGACACCTTGTCGAAATCAGCCTGGATAAAGCGACCCTCGCGATCTGCCTGCTCATTGGCAAAGCCGTACATGATTGCCTTGGGGAAATGGCGGGTATAGATACCCACACCGCCGTCCTCGTTGTGCTCGCCATCAATAAAGTAGGCCTCGTAGCCCTCCGGGATCAGGTTGTAATCCTCGATCTCGTACGCCCGCATGCGGTGGTCCTGAACGCAGACCACGTCAGCATCCTGCCTGGCCAGCCATTCAAAGAAACCTTTTTCAACAGCCTGGGCCAGACCGTTGACGCTGATTGATACTACCCGCATACGTGTTCCCTGATTCGGTTTGTGTGTATGATACCGGTTTTACGCGTTAATTAAAGATCCACACCCGCCAGAAGCCCTGTCATGCACGACTATCAGCAACAGTTTATTGAATTTGCTATCCGCCGTAATGTTCTTCGCTTCGGCGATTTCACGCTCAAATCCGGCCGCACCAGTCCCTACTTTTTCAATGCGGGACTGTTTAATACCGGTAAGGATCTGCTTGAGTTAAGCAAGGCTTATGCCGCTGCACTGAAACGCAGCGGGCTGGATTATGACATTATTTTTGGCCCTGCCTATAAGGGCATACCGTTGGCAACGGTGACGGCCATGGCCCTGGCGGCGGAAGGCGACAGCAAACCCTTTGCCTTCAACCGCAAGGAAGACAAGAACCACGGCGAAGGCGGCAATATCGTTGGAGCTCCTCTGCAGGGCAATGTACTCATTGTTGACGATGTTATCACCGCGGGCACCGCTATCCGCGAATCGATCGAGATTATTCGCGCAGCGGGCGCGGAGCCGGCCGGGGTTCTGATCGCGCTTGACCGCCAGGAACGGGGTGTGGGCGAACTCTCTGCGATACAGGAAGTGAGAAAGGAATTTGACATCCCGGTTGTCAGCATCATCACGCTTGACCAGGTTCTTGATTACCTTCAGAGCAGGCCGGGATTTGATGAATATGCCCAAAAGGTCGCCGCCTACCGGAATGAGTACGGTGTCTGAAACCGGGCATGGTTTCTGTTCCAGCTTTTGTTATGCTTCCTGCTGACACAACCCGTTTTGATCGGAGCGCCAGTCCTTCACCATGAATCGTCTGACCAGGTTTTCAATCGCTGTATCTGCTGTGGCCGCAATGACACTTACCACCATTGCGGAAGCCCGGATGTACCGTTACCTGGATGAAAACGGTCAGGTTGTCATCAGCAATACCATTCCCCAGGAAGCCTCCGAACGGGGTTACGATATTCTCAGCAAGAACGGGCGCGTGATCGAAACGGTTGATCCGGCACCGACGGAAGAAGAAATTGCGGCCAGGGAAGCACAAGAGCGACGCGAAGCCGAGGAAGAAAGGCAAAGGGAACTTGATCGCAAGCTTCTGGAACGATTCAGCCATCCCGACGACGCTGTGCGTGCCATGCACCGGAAAATTCGAGAGCTGCAGGGGCTGAATCAGCTTAAAAGAGGCAACATCTCGGTAATCATCAATCAACTGGACAGCGAGCAGAGCCGGGCCGCAGACCTGGAACGCTCCGGCCGTGACATCCCCGGTTCAACACTCAAGAAAATACGGCGCCTGGAATCCCAGATTGAGGATATCGAACGGGAAATCGATTCCCAGAATGCCGATATCAAGGCTTTGCGGAAGCGATTTGAGGAAGATATTGAACGGCTTGAGGAGATAACCGGCGAAAAACGAACTATACCGCTGGAGCCGGACGAGGCGAAAAAATAACAGCAGCCCATGAGACAGAACGCAGCCACAAAAAACAGACACAAAAAAGGTCACCTCAGCGGTGACCTTTTCTGTTTGAGCTTTTTCCGTTTGCCAATCAGGCAGTGGCGGAATCACTCTTGGTAGTGCTGGTGCTTTTGCGCGCAGTGGTCTTGCGTGCAGTCGGCTTCTTGGCCTGGGCAGTTGCCTTGGTTGACTGGGCAACGCTGGTCGCTTCGTCCGCTGCGTCGGCAACGACATCTGCACCTTCAGCTGCTTCTTTCTCCAGCTTGGCAACCAGATCGGCCGCGAAACTGCCGACACGAGTGTTCAGGTTACGCAACTGGTCAAACAGGCTTTCACTGTAACCGTAGTAACGGGTACGCAGGTTCTTGACGCTGTACTCACGTGCACCTGATTCCAGCTTTTCAGCATACTCGAAAGGCTTGGAAGCCAGCTTTTTCTGCTGCTCTTCTGCAGCATTGATGCCTTTTTCTACCATGTCCTGAAGTTGTTCTTGATAGCTCTTGAGTTTACCCATGATGGATCTCCTTAGTTTGTGGATGCGAAACATGAAAAGTTGCATCGTCGCGGCCAGGGAATCTGTGCCGTCTTGTGATCACATGGGTAAGACTACGGTTTAAAATTAGAATGTTCATACTAAACCGCGAAATCAATTACCAGCTGAAGATAACCCAGCTTGGCACCAGCATGTCGGTCTCATTCTCGCGGATCCATCCGCCGCCCTCTGCTGGCACGAGGTAGTACTCTGGCCCTACTTCGGGCACCACCTTGATTTCCATCAGCTGACCGTTCACCCGGTACTCATAGAAGACCTCCTGTTCTCCGGGGCGGATAACAACCTGGGGGCCGTCGGTGGAGGGCTGGTAGTCAGAAACCACCAGAGGTTCCTGAGGCGTCTTCACAACCTCGCTGTCATCCATGCTTTCCTGTGCTGTCACAGGCCCTGATAATACACCCAACACAAGGCCCCAGCAGGCGATACGTTTCATTTTCATGTTACTCTTCCACTCTGTTTAAGGAGGCTGAAAGCCGACCTGACACTGCGAATCAATGCCGCTTGCTGTCAGAGTTGCACAAGCCATTCAACGCTTCAATCAGAATCCGGATCCGTTTTGATATGACACAACAGCAGACTCCGCCCGTGGTTCTAGTAGACGGCTCGTCTTACCTTTTCCGAGCCTATCATGCCCTGCCACCCCTGATGACCAGCAAGGAACATCCTACCGGAGCTATCAAGGGCGTCATCAGCATGATCCGGAAACTGGAGCAGGATTTTCCGGGCTCAAAAATGGTCGTGGTGTTCGACGCCAAGGGCAAGACCTTCCGCAATGACCTGTACGCAGATTACAAGGCGACTCGCCCGCCAATGCCTGATGACCTGGCAGTCCAGATTCAGCCGATCCATGACATGGTTCGCGCCATGGGGCTGCCGCTGTTGATCGTCAGTGGCGTGGAAGCCGACGACGTGATCGGCACCCTGGCGAATGAAGCCACCAGCAAAGGGATCGATGTGGTGATCTCCACCGGCGACAAGGACATGGCGCAACTGGTCAGCGACCACGTCACCCTGATCAACACCATGACCGACACCCGCATGGATCGGGAAGGTGTGATAGAAAAGTTCGGCATTACCCCGGAACAGATTGTTGATTACCTGGCACTGGTAGGCGACAAGGTGGACAACATTCCCGGCGTGAACAAGTGTGGCCCGAAAACCGCGGTTAAATGGCTGCAGGCCTGGAACGATCTGGATGGCATTATTGAACACGCTGACGAGGTCAAGGGCAAAATTGGCGAGCATCTGCGGGAAGCCAGAGACACCCTCCCGTTAAGCCGCGAGCTGGCTACCATCAGAACCGATGTGGACCTGGAGTTCGGGCTCGAAGACCTCAAACTGAGAACCCAGGACGACGACAGGCTGCTTGAACTGTTCCGGGAGTACGAGCTCCGTTCCTGGATTGCGGAACTCGAAAACGGAAGTGACTCCGACAGCAGCAAGACCGGCAACAGTGGCGATAACAGCAGCAAACCGTCTGCCGCCACAGAAAGAAACTACACGGTTGTCACTGACCAGGCAGAGTTGGACAGCTGGATTGAACGCCTCGGCAAGGCCCCCCTGTTCGCGTTTGACACAGAAACAACCAGCCTGCGTTATATGGACGCGGAAATCGTTGGGGTATCCTTCGCCATCGAGCCGGGCGAAGCTGCCTATATTCCCTTGGGCCACGATTACATGGGCGCGCCGGAACAACTGGACCGGAGCGCAGTGCTGGAGCAGCTGAAACCGCTGCTGGAAGACCCGAAAAAAGCCAAGCTCGGCCAGAATCTCAAGTACGACAAGAACGTTCTGGCCAATCATGGTATCAGCCTCGAAGGTATCGCAGAAGACACCATGCTGGAGTCCTATGTCCTCAATTCGGTGGGCTCGCGCCATGACATGAATTCCCTGGCACTGAAGTATCTCGGCGAGCAGGCCATCACCTTCGAATCCATTGCCGGCAAGGGCGCCAAACAGCTGACCTTTAACCAGATTGACCTGGAACAGGCAGGCCCCTACGCCGCTGAGGATGCCGACATCACTCTGCGCCTGCATCACGTGCTGCGCCCGCAACTGGAGAAAACAGGGCGCTTGCTGGAGGTGTATGAAAACATCGATCTGCCGCTGGTGCCGGTGCTGTCGCGGATGGAGCAACGGGGGGCGATGATCAGCGCCAGCACGCTGCGCAAGCACAGCCAGGAACTGGCGGAACGCATGGCGGAGCTCGAGAAAGAGGCCCACGACGAAGCGGGGGAAATCTTCAACCTGGGCTCCCCGAAGCAACTGCAAACCATCTTCTACGAGAAAATGGGGCTGCCGGTGGGGAAGAAAACCCCGAAAGGGGCCCCCTCTACGGCAGAAGCCGTGCTTCAGGAGCTGGCCCATGAATACGCCCTGCCCCGGCTGATCCTGGAGCATCGGAGCCTGAGCAAGCTCAAATCCACTTACACCGACACGCTGCCAGAGCTGATCCATCCCCGTACCGGCAGGATTCACACCTCCTACCATCAGGCGGTGACAGCTACCGGACGGCTGTCTTCCTCCGAGCCCAACCTGCAGAACATTCCCATCCGCAGCGAAGAGGGGCGCCGTATCCGCCAGGCCTTTGTGGCACCGGACGGCTACAAACTGATGGCAGCGGATTATTCCCAGATTGAACTGCGGATTATGGCGCACCTCTCTGGCGACAAGGGGCTGCTGACGGCATTCGAAAAAGGCGAGGACATTCACCGGGCTACTGCCGGGGAAGTGTTTGGCGTGGCCGTGGGCGACGTGTCTGGTGACCAGCGCCGCAGCGCCAAGGCCATCAACTTCGGGCTTATCTATGGGATGTCAGCGTTCGGCCTGGCGCGCCAGCTGGATGTGGGCCGCACCCAGGCCCAGGAATACATCGATCGTTACTTCGAGCGCTACCCCGGCGTTCTAAGATACATGGACAATATCCGCAAGCAGGCCCACGACGATGGCTACGTTGAAACCCTTTTCGGCCGCCGCCTGTATCTGCCGGAAATCAACGCCCGCAACAAACAGATGCAGCAGGCAGCGGAACGCACCGCCATCAACGCGCCCATGCAGGGAACCGCGGCAGACATCATCAAACGGGCCATGGTCAGTGTGGAGGACTGGCTGCTGGAGAATCACCAGGATGACGCCCGGATGATTCTGCAGGTACACGACGAGTTAATCCTGGAAGTACGGGAGTCAGCGGTGGAGAAAATCCGTGAAGGCCTGGAGAAGCGGATGTCGGCAGCTGCCAGGCTGGATGTTCCGCTGCTGGTGGAAGCCGGCGTTGGCAACAACTGGGACGAAGCACATTAAGCCGGCAGGCTGAGCGGGAAAGGCCGCCCGGCCTGCCAGAGGACGCCATCAGAACGACTTGCTGACCTGAATGCCGGCACTCCAGGCATCAAGCTCGTAGATACCCTGAAAGCGAGCTTCGCCCGGCATCGGCTCGTCATTGACGTCGTAGTTCTGCTCGTCAACTTCTTCGTCGTCGAACAGCAGCACACCGGCAGCCACATCCACCGTCCAGCCTGAACGGGCATCGGCGTACTGTGCACCCAGCGTCAACCATTCACGATCACCGGAAGGAATCCGCGCAGTGCGGAAATCCTCGTTTACCGGCGACTCGTCCCAGGCGTAGCCGGCTTTGAACGCCCATTCCGGAGTGGCCTGCCAGATGGCACCGACATTTGCCTGCCAGGTATCCTTCCAGTTCTCCGAAACATGAGCAATCAGGCGGTCATCACCCAGAGCCGGCCCGGTTCGGGAAGAAAGGGGGCCATTATCCTCGCGACTGACTATATCCAGCGCTTCAAAGCGGCTCCACTTCGCCCAGGTCGCGCCGGCCAGGAGTGTCACTGCGTCAGTGAGGCGGTGGCGCGCACCGAAAGTGATACTTTCCGGAATTTCCAGCGGGACCGTCGCCTTTTCAGTGATTGTCGGCTGACTGAACGCCAATTCGCCATCAACCAGGCCACCCTGTGGAAAACCGCGGATTTCCGCATCACCATCAAGTTCCAGTTCCGTTCCGGTCTGCGCAGAGAGACCAAACTGGGTCTGCTCGGAAAGCTCCCACAGCATGCCGAAGGCAAAGGTAAGTGCCACGTCATCACCCTCGAGATCCGCGTAACCGTCATCCAGAGTGCCCGCTGGCAGACCGAAGCGGGCCTCCGTACCACTGTAATCCCGGAACTTGGTGAGCTTGCCCTCGGCATAAATAATGTTGACGCCCGCACCCAGGGACAGGCCATTGCCATCATTGACGGCAATAGACGGGCTGAAAGCAATGACCTTCAGCTCGGTCTCATCAGCGAAGAAGCGGCCCTTGAAGTCATCCTCGTAGTCAGCCTCCAGGCCATAGGGAACGTGAATGCCGAAACCCACGTCCAGCCAGTCGTTGACTTCGCGGGTCATGTAGAGATTCGGAAGGACAGCCAGGTCGGCAATATCACCGCCGGTTCGGCCGGTTACGGGACGGCCGTTGTCACGGACTGCGCGGCCAGTGCCTTCCTTAAGCTCGGCATCAATATCCAGCACTGCCGCACCAAAGGAAATATTGTTGCCCGAAAGCTGGCTCATGCCGGCCGGGTTAAAGAACACTGTGGTAGCGTTTTCCGGGTTGGCTGCCGTTCCCGCGTTGGCAACACCCATGGCGCTGGCGCTCTGCTCGTTGAGGGAAAACCCGCCAGCCATCAGACTGGCCGGTGCTGCAGCTGCGGCAAATGCGGCAAAACGGATAGCATTATAAAGGTTGGACTTTTTGTTGCTCATGGTTCCTCCGTGTAGCATTGTCACGAAGTATACGCACCATGAAGCGACGGCCTCAATTGCCAACCCTAATGGTTAATCCGCCTAACCATTTCAGACCAAAGTCTAACCTGGCGACATATTGATCAATCTTGCTGAATTGACAGCCTGTCGGCACTTGAGGCCAGCTTGTCCGCCCCCTGCGAGTCCGTACCCAACTTGATCATCAGACGCAGGTCGTTGGCCGAGTCGGCGTGGGCAAGTGCGTCTTCGTAGGTAATGGAGCCCTCGGCATAAAGCGTGTAGAGCGCCTGGTCGAAAGTACGCATGCCGGCTTCGTTGGACTTGGACATCAGTTCCTTGAGCCGGTGGACCTCCCCTTTGCGAATCAGGTCCGCAACCAGTGGCGTGTTGATCAGCACCTCGATAACGGCTTTCCGGCCCTGGCCGTCCGGCGTCGGAATCAATTGCTGGGCAACGATGGCCTTGAGGTTCAGGGACAGGTCCATCCAGATCTGGTTGTGCTGCTCCGGCGGGAAGAACTGGATGATCCGGTCCAGCGCCTGGTTGGCGTTGTTGGCATGCAGCGTGGCCAGGCACAGGTGGCCGGTTTCGGCAAACTGTACCGAGTATTCCATGGTCTGGCGGGTACGCACCTCACCGATCAGGATAACGTCCGGCGCCTGGCGCAGGGTGTTCTTCAACGCCACTTCAAAGCTTTCCGTATCAATGCCCACCTCCCGCTGGGTAACGATACAGCCCTGGTGCTGGTGAACAAACTCGATGGGGTCTTCGATGGAGATGATATGGCCCCGACTGTTGCGGTTCCGGTGCCCCAGCATGGCCGCCAGTGAGGTCGACTTACCGGTACCGGTGGCGCCCACGAACATGATCAGGCCGCGCTTGGTCATGGCCAGTTCCTTGATGACTTCCGGCAGCGCCAGATCATCAATCTGCGGAATCTTCACCTCGATCCGCCGCAGCACCATGCCGCAGAGGTTGCGCTGAAAAAAGGCGCTGACCCGGAAACGGCCGATACCCCGGGCGCTGATGGCGAAGTTACACTCGTGGCTTTCCTCGAACTCGGCCCGCTGCTTGTCGTTCATGGAACCGTAAACGAACTCGCGGGTCTGTTCCGGCGTCAGCGCATTCTTGGTGACGGGCAGCACCTTGCCGTTTACCTTCATGGAAGGCGGCACACCGGCCGTTATAAACAGGTCAGAGCCGCCCTTCTCCACCATCAAACGAAGCAGTTTCTCGAATTCCATGATTTTCTACCTATTTTTCCTGACTTTCGGTGCAAGGGTGTCGGGCAGGAGCTGTTCCAGGGCACGCGGTAAATACGTCCATGTACGCTCGACAAAAACCTCCCTGTTTTTGACGTCCCGGGAACAGCTCCTGCCCGCCCCCTCCGAACAGTGTGCCCAGCCTTCTGCAGAATCTAGAAATTATCCGGCATTTTCGCCTTCATTCGCGCCGCCTCGCGGGAAATAAGGCCTTTCTTCAACAGTTTTTCCAGGCACTGGTCCAGGGTTGTCATGCCCAGGGAACCGCCGGTCTGGATCGCCGAGTACATTTGCGCAATCTTGTCCTCGCGGATCAGGTTACGGATCGCCGAGGTACCAATCATGATCTCGTGGGCCGCAATCCGGCCGCCGCCCACTTTTTTCATCAGGGTCTGGGAGATTACCGCCTGCAGGGATTCCGACAGCATGGAGCGAACCATGGACTTCTCTTCCGCCGGGAATACATCCACCACGCGGTCGATGGTTTTTGCTGCCGACGTGGTGTGCAGGGTGCCGAATACCAGGTGACCGGTTTCCGCGGCGGTCAGTGCCAGACGGATGGTTTCCAGGTCCCGCAGTTCGCCCACCAGGATAATGTCGGGGTCTTCCCGCAGCGCAGAGCGCAGGGCTTCGTTAAAGCCCAGGGTGTCACGATGCACTTCCCGCTGGTTGAGCAGGCACTTCTTGGATTCGTGCACGAATTCGATGGGGTCCTCGATGGTGAGGATGTGCTCGTAGCGGCTGTCGTTGATGTAGTCGATCATTGCCGCCAGCGTTGTAGACTTGCCGGAACCGGTGGGTCCGGTAACCAGTACCAGGCCACGGGGTACCGATGAGATGTCCTTGAACACCTGGCCCATGCCCAGGTCTTCCATGGTCAGTACTTTTGACGGGATAGTCCGGAAGACCGCGCCGGCCCCGCGGTTCTGGTTGAATGCGTTGACACGGAAGCGGGCAACTCCGGGAACCTCGAAGGAAAAGTCGGTCTCCAGAAACTCTTCATAGTCCTTGCGCTGCTTGTCGTTCATGATGTCGTAGATCAGCCCGTGGACTTCTTTGTGCTCCATGGGCGGAAGGTTGATACGGCGAACATCGCCATCAACACGGATCATCGGGGGAAGGCCGGCCGAAAGGTGCAAGTCTGATGCGCCCTGTTTGGCCGAAAAGGCAAGCAGTTCAGTAATATCCATAGGGGTCCTCGGAAGGCATTTTTCTTTTATTCCGGTATGCGCCGGCTTCCGGCAGCAGGGCCCGGACAGCTTCACTTGGCATTTCAGTGACCTGCGGGTAACGTGTCACCATCTCAGTGACAGACCAGAGTCGGCGGATTCGCACTATGAGCAGCATAGCAGACAACATCGGGACCGTAACCCGACGCATACAAAAAGCAACATTGAAGGCCGGCCGCAAGGCGGGGACGGTGCATTTGCTGGCCGTGAGCAAAAAACAGCCTGCCGATAAACTTCGTATCGCCTACCAGGCCGGCCAGCGTGCATTTGGTGAAAGCTATGTGCAGGAAGCGCTCGACAAGAAGGAGGCACTTGCCGATCTGGAGGCCATTGAGTGGCACTTCATCGGCCCGATCCAGTCGAATAAGACCCGCCAGATCGCTGAGGCATTTGACTGGGTTCACAGCATCGACCGGCTGAAGATCGCCCACAGGCTGGATGAACAGCGCGACAGCGCACTGCCACCGCTGAATGTCTGCCTGCAGGTGAATATCAACAACGAAGTATCCAAGTCCGGCTGCTCACTGGCGGATCTCACCGGGCTGGCCGACGCCATCGAAGAGATGCCCAATCTCAGTCTCAGGGGCCTGATGGCGATCCCGGATCCCGACCAGCCAGAGGCGGAACTGCGATCAAGCTTCCGCAGACTGGCCAATGCCCTGAAAAAACTCCGCCAGGAGGCCCCGGCTTCAGGCCCTCTGGACACTCTTTCCATGGGAATGTCCGACGATCTGGAGATGGCCATTGAAGAGGGCTCTACCTGGGTAAGGGTAGGTACCGCGCTGTTTGGATCACGCTAACCTGAGGCTGATGACGGCAGATCCTGTTATCATCAGCAGCAGATCGACAACTGACCACTATTGACCCGAACGTGGAGTGAACCTTGAGCACATCACCAACGATTTCATTTATCGGTGCCGGCAACATGGCCAGTGCCATTATCGGTGGCATGCTGGACAGCGGCTTCCAGGCCGCCAATATCTGGGTCAGCGCCCCCGATGACAATCACCTCCAGTCCATCCGCAAGCAGTTTGGTGTCAGCGTCACCACTGACAATCGCTACTGCGCCGAGCAGGCGGACATGGTGATTCTGGCGGTCAAACCGCAGGTTATGGCGGACGTCTGCCAGGACATTGCTCCGGTGGTTCAGAACACCCGTCCGCTGATGGTCTCCATCGCCGCAGGACTGGAAGCGGCCACCCTGGACGAATGGCTGGGTGGCGGCCTGCCGCTGGTGCGGGTAATGCCGAATACGCCCTCACTGGTCGGCAAGGGGGCGGCCGGCCTTTACGCCAACGACCAGGTAAAGGACAGGCAGAAGGCCATGGTGGAGTCGGTCTTCAGCAGTATCGGTTCCGCGCTATGGGTAGAGGAAGAGTCGCTCCTGCACGCAGTCACGGCACTATCGGGAAGTGGCCCGGCCTATTTCTTCCTGATGCTGGAAGCTCTTGAGGAGGCCGCAACCGACGCCGGTATCGCCAGCGAAACCGCGCGGGCCCTGGCGATTCAGACCATGGCCGGCGCCGCCGAAATGGCGGGGCGCAGCGAACATGATCCGGGCCAGCTGAAGCGCAATGTCATGTCTCCCGGGGGCACCACCGAACAGGCCATCCGGACGTTCGAGGAAGGCGGCCTGAGAGACCTTGTCAAGAAGGCTTACGCTGCCGCCTATCAGCGATCCGGGGAAATGTCCAAAGAACTCGCCAAGAAACAGTAACCGTTAACGGGAGACACGGCTTCATGCTGGCTGACATTCTGATTACCATTCTGCTCATTGCCTCGACGTTCTATCTGACGATTGTGCTGCTGCGTTTTTTGCTGCAACTGGCAAGAGCCGACTTCTACAATCCGATCACACAGTTTGCGGTCAAGGCCACCAATCCGCTGCTGCGCCCCCTGCGCCGCTTCATCCCCGGCTGGGGTGGCATCGACGGCGCTGCACTGGTGCTGGCAGTCATCATCCAGGCCATCACCTTTTTCCTGATCCTGATTGCCCTTAACGGCAGTATTCCGTCGATCAACCCGCTGACACTGCTGAGCTGGTCGATACTCAATGTGCTGGATCTGATCGTCAAGATCTACTTCTGGTCTGTTATTGCCGTTGTCGTTGTCAGCTGGATTGCCCCGCAAAGCAACCACCCGGCTATCCAGCTGGTGGCCCAGATTACCGAGCCGGTAATGCGGCCGGTACGCAGCGTGATGCCGTCGCTTGGCGGACTGGACCTGTCACCGATTATTGTTTTCCTGATTCTGAACGTCATCTCCGTGGTCATCGAACACATGAAGATTGCCGCTGGCATGGGATCCATTGTCGGAATGTAGATGACACCTCAAAAATACAATCGGTTACACTTCAGGACAATTAAACAACCTTAACCAGCTGCTGATTCATCCCCTTGAATCAGCAGCTTTTTTTTGCGCTCTACACGTCGCACCGGTATACACAACGCTGACCACCCCCGCAATTTTGCCGCGCCCGTGCGGTACCCTTAGCTATATCTTGGGCACAATTCTGCCCAACCCAAATCCAACGCAGTCGCCCTGAAGTCCCGCAGAAGGATGGTCCGATGAGCAAGCAAGGTACCCTGTCGCAGCAGGTGGAAGCCTACCATGGCTGGAAGAAAGAACTGATAAGACAGATCGGCCGATATCGCCTGTGGCTTCAGGACAACAACCTGTTTTCGGACGATGTCAGCAACCGCATCCGTCACGGCCTGGAATTACTGATCGAGGACGAGCTCACCATTGCGTTTGTCGGCGAGTACTCCCGTGGCAAGACAGAACTGATTAACGCCCTGTTCTTTTCCGAATACGGCCAGCGCATGCTGCCCTCGCAGGCCGGACGCACCACCATGTGCCCGACCGAGCTTTTCTTCGACCGCACATCAAACAGCAACTACCTGTTATTGCTCCCCATCGAGACCCGCACCGGTGATCTCTCCCTGCAGCAACTGCGCAGGCAGCCAGAACGCTGGGTCAAGCACGACCTGGATGAACGCGACCCGGAAATCATGCGGGAAGTTCTGGCGGAAGTAGCCCGGGTAAAGAGTGTGCCACCCCAGGAGGCCCGCAGCCTCGGTTTTGACGAGGGCATGCTTGAGCACGACCGCAACAGGCCTGGCAACGTACTCGTTCCGGCGTGGCGCAACGCCCAGATCAGTATCCGCCACCCGCTGTTTGAACGCGGCCTGCGAATCCTCGACACCCCGGGACTCAACGCACTCGGCTCCGAGCCGGAACTGACCATCAGCATGCTGCCCCGGGCCCACGCCATCATCTTTCTGCTCAGCGCCGATACCGGTGTCACTGCCAGTGATATGACCATATGGAAAGAGCATATCGACACCAGGCACGCCGACCACCGCGCCGGGCGGTTCGCGGTCCTCAACAAGATCGACGTGCTCTGGGACGATCTCCAGAGCGAGAAACAGACACGGGACGCCATCGACCGGGTACGTGGCTATACCGCAGATCATCTTGGCATACGCCAGCAGGACGTGATCCCGCTATCCGCCAAACAGGGGCTGCTGGCCCGTGTAAAAGGGGATGAAGAGCTGCTCACGCGCTCCAACCTCGGTCTGCTGGAACAGCTGATTATCCAGCGCATCCTGATGCACAAGGAGCAACTGATCACCCAGAGCCTGATCAACGATCTCCTGGGCATGCTGCAAAACAGCCAGGCAGCCATGCAGACCCGCCTCAATGCCCTTGAGGAGGAACTGCAAGCCTGCTCTGGCGCCACCATGGACAAGGAGGCCTTGCGTCGGCTGGCCGACCGCGCCCAGCGCGACTACGACTTCTACTACAAGAAGCTGATCACCCTGCGCTCCAGCCGCCGGCTGATGGAATCCCAGGGTGACATGCTCACGGGTCTGGTCAGCGCGGAACGATTTGAGGCCCACGCCGAAAAGGTACGTCTGAAGATGTCCAAAAGCTGGACCACCGCTGGTATGAACCACAGCATGGAGCATTTTTTCGAATTGCTGGAGAGCGACCTCACCAACCTCCTCAGTGAAGGGCGGCTGGCGGAAAAAATGGTTGGCGCCATTTACCGCCGGTACAACGAGGATACCCGCGCCCGTCACCTGGAACCGATACCACTGCGCACCGGCCGTCACGTCATTGCCATTCGCGAGCTTCGCAAGAAAGCCAGACGCTTTCGTATCAGCCCGAAAAACCTGCTGACGGAACAATCCCTGCTGGTGAAACGTTTCTTCAACGTTATGGTGGGCGAGGCCCGCACGCTGCATCAACGGGTGAGGGCGGATGTCGAACGCTGGCCTGCGGAAGCGTTACTGCCCATTATGCAATACTCCATGGAGCAGAAGCAGTTGCTGGAGCACCAGATACGCCGGCTGCGGGACATGGTCCGCAGCGACCGCGACAGCCGTGCTGAGCGGGAACGGCTGCAGAACACCATCACCGATCTGAAACGCCAGCTGGAACTGGCCGATGCCATGCAACGGCAGATCCGCAAACCGGCGCCAACCCTGATCCAGCAGAAGGTGGTCAACATCTCGGGCGCTGTCTAACCAGCGCCCGAGATGGCGGTTGCAGCCGCGCAGGCCGGCCTTTAAACTGCTTGGCTGGCAGTCAGCCGGCCACTCCATCGAACCCACCAGCATCCGGGGTTCCCCGGCGCGGCCATTGCCTTGATCTTGTTGCAGATATTATGGACCGAACCAGGAACCTGTCGCGCCAATGCCCGATCCCTTGCCAACGGATTCTGTAGGGATAGTCACCCCTCAGACACTGCACTTCGATACGCCGATCACCCTGGCGTGCAATCGTGCACTGGAAAGTTATGATCTGGTGATCGAGACCTATGGCAGACTCAATGGCGATGCCAGCAACGCGGTGCTTATCTGCCACGCCCTCAGCGGCCACCATCACGCCGCCGGCTACCATGGCAAAGAAGATCGCAAGCCCGGCTGGTGGGATAGCTGCATAGGTCCGGGCAAGCCTGTCGACACCAACCGGTTTTTCGTTGTCAGCCTGAACAACCTTGGCGGCTGCCACGGCAGCACCGGCCCTTCCAGTATCAATCCACAGACCGGCAAACCCTACGGCCCCGATTTCCCCGTAATCACCGTTCGCGACTGGGTTCACAGCCAGGCTCTGCTGGCTGACCGGTTGGGTATAGACTGCTGGGCAGCGGTTGTTGGTGGCTCCCTCGGTGGCATGCAGGCGCTGCAATGGAGCCTTGATTATCCGGACCGGCTCAGGCACGCCGTGGTTATTGCATCCACCCCCCGCCTGAGTGCCCAGAACATCGCATTCAATGAAGTCGCCCGTCAGGCCATCACCTCTGACCGGGAATTTCATGATGGCCGCTATTTCGAGCACAACACCCTGCCCCGCCGGGGGCTGATGCTGGCGCGCATGGTCGGACATATCACCTATCTGTCCGATGCCTCCATGGGTGAAAAATTCGGTCGCGAACTCCGGGACCAGGCCTACAAGTTCGGCTACGATGCGGAATTCCAGGTTGAAAGCTATCTGCGCTACCAGGGGGAGCGCTTCTCGGAATCCTTTGATGCCAACACCTACCTGCTGATGACCCGGGCGCTGGACTACTTTGACCCGGCCTACGAGCACGACAATGACCTGGCAAAAGCCCTGCTTCGTGCCAGTTGCGAGTTCCTGGTGCTGTCATTCAGCACCGACTGGCGTTTCACCCCGGCCCGTTCGCAAGAACTGGTCGATGCCATGATTTCGGCCCGCCGCAAGGTCAGCTACGCGGAAATCGACGCCCCCTGGGGCCACGATGCCTTCCTGATTCCGACGCCGAGATACACTGCAATTTTCGAGTCCTACATGGACAGAGTTGCGCGGGAGGTGGGCGCGTGAGGACAGACCTGAAAATCATTGAACAGTGGATCAGTCCGGGCAGCCACGTGCTGGACCTGGGTTGCGGTGACGGCACCCTGCTGGATTACCTGCAACGGGAAAAAAGCGCCACCGGCTTTGGCCTGGAGATCAATCCTGACCATATCACCACCTGCATGAGCCGCGGTGTGTCCGTGATTGAGCAGAACCTGGACACCCAGGGGCTGGGTAATTTTGAAGACCACACCTTCGATACCGTTCTCATGACCCAGGCTCTGCAGGCTGTTCGTCGTCCGGACGTGGTCCTTGACGAAATGTTGCGGTTAGGCCGCGAGGGTATCGTTACCTTTCCCAATTTCGCCTATTGGCGATTGCGCTGGTATCTGATTCGCAGGGGTCGCATGCCGGAGTCTGAAACGCTACCGTATAAGTGGTACAACACCCCCAACATTCACTTGTGCACATTCAAGGATTTTGAGGCTCTGTGTTATCGCAAGGGCTTCCGGATACTGAACCGCACAGTGGTAGATGGTGAACACCAGGATCGCTGGCTCAGCCGCCTGTGGCCTAACATGTTGGGACAAATTGCCATTTACCGGATAACCCGGGAGGAATCATGATCAAGACCATCCGTACCCATTACTTCGCCCTGATGTCACTGATATTTCTGGCTTTTCTTTCCACCCACAGCCATGCCGGCTCAAAGGATTTTGGTGAGTTCCAGGTACACTGGAGTGTTTTTCCCAGCACGTTCCTGCCACCCGAGGTTGCCCGGGAAAACAATCTGAACCGCAGCAAAAGCATTGGCATTGTAAACATATCCATCATGCAGGAAACCGAAGATGGTGGCCTGGAGCCTGTATCAGGACAGGTGGAAGGTAAAGCACTGAACGATGTACAGCAGCCAACGTTCCTGGCCTTCCGCCGCATTCAGGAAGGTGATGCCGTCTACTTTATCGCGGAATACCAGTACAGCAGTGGCAACATGATGACGTTCGAGATAACTGCAAGGCCCACCGGCGCAAATCAGGACCTTCCCGTCCGTTTCACCCACACGCTGTTTAATGACTGATGACCGGACCCGATGACCAACTGGTTATAGCCAGTAACAACAAGGGCAAGATCGCCGAACTGGCTGACCTCCTGGGCCCACTCGGACTGACGCCTGTCGCCCAGGGCGAACTGGGGGTCGGCGAAGCGGAGGAACCTGCGGTCACCTTTGTCGAAAACGCCATCCTCAAGGCCCGCCATGCCGCCCGTATTACCGGCTTACCAGCCCTGGCAGACGATTCCGGGCTTGCGGTGGACGCGCTTGATGGCGAACCTGGCGTGCGCTCTGCGCGCTATGCCGGAGAGGCCGCCAGTGATGAAGACAATGTGCGGGCGCTGTTATCGGCGATGAAAGGAGTGCCTGAAAAACGGCGCACCGCCCAGTTTCACTGTGTGCTGGTCTACCTGCGCCACGCCAATGACCCGACACCGCTCATCTGTCACGGCCGCTGGCCCGGCCACATACTGGAAACGCCCAGGGGTGAAGGCGGTTTCGGTTATGACCCGGTATTCCTGGTACCGGAAACAGGAACCAGCGCCGCCGAGCTGTCTCGTGAGGACAAGGGCCGCATAAGTCATCGCGGTCGGGCACTGAGCCAGTTGCTGGAACAGCTGGGCAGCGTGGCGACATGAACATGGGCCTGCCGGAAGCCTGGCAAAACTGCGCATTACCTCCGCTAAGCCTGTACATTCACGTTCCCTGGTGCGTGAAGAAATGCCCCTATTGTGATTTCAACTCTCACGCGTTGACCGGCGAGATCCCTGAAGACCGCTACCTGGAGGCGATCATGGAGGATCTCGCCAGCGACCTGCCCCTGGTGCAGAACCGCAGCATCCAGACAGTGTTTATCGGCGGTGGCACACCATCGCTGATGTCACCGCGCTTCTATGAAAACCTGTTCCGCCGGCTGCGTGGACATCTCCACTTTACCGATGATGCTGAAATCACCCTGGAAGCCAATCCCGGCACGGTTGAACAACACCGCTTCCATGGCTTTCGCGCAGCAGGAATCAACCGCCTGTCCATTGGCATCCAGAGCTTCAATGCAAAGAGTCTGAGAGTGCTGGGGCGCATCCACGATGACAAGGCCGCTCATAAAGCCATTGCGACCGCCCGCAGCGCCGGCTTCGACAACTTCAATCTCGACCTGATGCACGGGCTACCAGACCAGACACCGGAACAGGCCATTGCTGACCTGAAGGCGGCGCTGGCGTGGGAGCCTCCACACCTGTCCTGGTACCAGCTGACGCTGGAGCCCAATACCGAATTTTTCAGCCGTCCCCCACCATTGCCAGACGAGGACCAGCTGTGGGAAATCTATCGCCAGGGCTCGGACTATCTGAACCAGCAGGGTTTCGCGGATTACGAAGTGTCAGCCTGGAGCCGTCCCGGAAAGGCCTCCCGCCACAATCTGAATTACTGGATGTTCGGTGACTACCTGGCGCTGGGTGCCGGAGCTCACGGAAAGATCACCCTGCGTGACGGCGAAATACGGCGTTTCTGGAAAACCCGGCAGCCCGAGGCCTACCTGAACCGGATTGGCAGCCGCACCGCCGGCTGCCAGGCGATTGAACCCGACGAGCGCCCGCTGGAGTTCCTGATGAACGCCCTGCGCTTGACCGCCGGCGTACCGGAAAACATGTTCACAGAACGTACAGGTTTACCACTGGACACAGTTGCGGTAAAACTTGAGGCACTAAGAACGCAAAATCTGCTGGAACCGGGAAGAATACAGACTACGGAACTCGGTCAGCGATATCTGAACAGCCTGCTGGAGCGCTTTCTCTGATGCCATTGCTGCGCCTTCTGACTCTGTTCCCCAAAAGGCTCAACCTGAGTCTTTTGGCAACCGCGGTCCTGCTGCTTATTCTGCTACTGGTCAACCAGCCACTGCAGACCGGCTCAGCGCCCCAGGGCATTGTCAGCTTCCAGATGGCGGCGACGGCGGACCAGTCCATGGCCATCATCCGCAGTTGGCGACAGGATGGCCTGCTATGGGCCCATATCTCTCTCTGGCTGGACTTCCTGTTTGTTCCGGCTTACCTGTTTACGCTGATTTTCCTCACCAACCATCTGACACGGGATCGCCCGGGCGTGCGGGAGCGTAACGTGGCAAGATGGATCAAGGCGCTTTTTGTGGCCGCAGGCACCGGCGATATGGCGGAAAATATCCTGCTACTGAACAACATGGACCCGCCTACGGACCTGGTCAGCCTGTCTGCGACCATCTGCGCGCTCGTCAAGTTTACCGGGCTTATGCTGGGTGCCGCCGGGCTGGTGATTATCCGCGCAGCCAGGCGACGCCCGATGGCCCACGGATAAGGGCCGTAGCGGCAGGTTCTATTCTAGTTGGTGCGATAGAACACCAGGTCCCGGACCCCGTGCCCCAGATTCTCGCCACGTTTCTCGAACTTGGTCACCGGGCGATCCTCGGGACGGGGGGAGTACAGCCCCGGTTCCTGAGTATTGGCGAAGCCTTCCGACTCACTCATGATTTCCATCATGTATTCTGCGTAGTTCTCCCAGTCTGTTGCCAGATGCAGGATACCGCCCACCCGAAGTTTATGGCGCAGGCGCTGAACAAAGTCATGCTGGATCAAGCGGCGTTTGTGATGCCGTTTCTTGTGCCACGGATCCGGGAAAAACACCATTACCCTGTCCAGAGCCGCATCGGGCAGGCACAGGTCAATCACATCATTGGCATCAATGGCATAGATCCGGATGTTTTCCAGGCCCCTGTCTTCTATTTCCTTTAACAGGGCACCCACACCCGGAAGGTGGACCTCCACACCGATAAAATCCTGCTCCGGCGCCGCTTCCGCCATGTCTGCCAGGGATTTTCCCATACCGAAGCCGATTTCAAGATTGAGCATATTATCCCGGCCAAACACCTCCCGCGGATCAATCATCCCGTGCTCACGGGTCAGGCCATACTTGGGCCAACTGCGCTCGTAAGCCTTCTTCTGGCCTTCCGTCATTCTGCCCTGGCGCAATACAAAACTGCGCACGCCACGGCGCCGGGTAACAGGTGAATCGCCGGAAACATCATTGTGATCGGTCATCTGACGTCCTCAGCCGCTCGCTCGCGGTTCATCTCAATGGGTTATGTGGGCAGTTTACCAGACTGACTCGCTGCAGACGCCACTATACCGCCAGCTTTCTGCACTCGTCAGCCCCTGCAGGACCGGAGCCCGATCATACGGATACCTGTGCATTGCGTGTCTGCTGCCGGTCCAGCTTACGATAGCCCAGAGCTTCCACCAGATGACCGCGACCTATACGTTCCTGGCCCTCCAGGTCAGCCAGGGTTCGCGCCACCCTGAGAATGCGGTGTAAGGCCCGGGCTGAGAGCCCCAACCGTTCCATGGCCCCCGCCAACATGGTTTCGCCCGCCTCGTCCACCCGGCAATGGTCATGAAGCTCGCTGCCGCCCAAGGCCGCGTTCACTGCCCCCCGTTGAAGCTGTCGTCGCCGCGCCAGATTCACGCGTTGCCGAACAATAGCACTGGACTCGCCATCTCCTTCGCGCTGCATCAGTACTTCACCGCTCTGCACCGGAACCTCCACATGCAGGTCGAAGCGGTCCAACAACGGCCCGGATATTTTTGCCCGATAACGGAGTACCTGGGGCGGCGTGCACTGGCATTCGATCGTCGGGTGTCCCAGGTAGCCGCAGGGGCAGGGGTTCATGGCCGCGACCACCTGGAAGCGGGCAGGAAAAGTCACCTGCCGCGCAGCCCGGCTGATAGCAATCTCGCCGGATTCCATGGGTTCCCTCAGCACCTCCAGTACCCGTCGGCCGAACTCCGGCAGTTCGTCCAGAAACAGGACACCACGGTGGGCCAGCGAAATTTCCCCTGGCCGCGGGCTGCTGCCACCACCGACCATGGCAACGGATGAGGCGGTATGATGCGGAGCCCGGTAAGGTGGCCGGCACCAGTCCCCATCCTGAACCGGCAGGCCGGCCACTGAATGAATGCTGGCGACCTCCAGAGCGGACTCCGTCGTCAACGGTGGCAGAATGCCGGGCAGGCGGCTGGCGAGCATGCTTTTGCCGGTTCCCGGCGGACCAAACATCAGCAGGTTGTGTCCGCCAGCGGCCGCAATCTCCAGTGCTCTGCGCGGCACGTTCTGGCCACGCACATCCGCCAGATCCGGGCCAGGCCTGACACCCTCATCCGGTATAGCTGCCCGCACCGGTGAAATGCGGGCCCGCTCGCAGAGATGCTCGCACACCGTCAGCAGATGCCCGGCGGGCAGCACGTCGTCCTGGCTGGCAAGTGCTGCTTCAGCAGCATTGGCCTGGGGAATCAGTAGCTGGCGGCCTTCGTTGCGCGCTGCCAATACGGCGGGGAGCACACCCTTGAGAGGGCGCAATGCACCATCAAGGGACAACTCTCCTACGCACTCGTAATGCGCAAGACTCTCTGCAGGGATCTGCCCCGAAGCGGCGAGGATACCCAGGGCAATGGGCAGGTCAAAGCGCCCACCCTCTTTGGGCAGATCAGCGGGAGCCAGGTTAATGGTTATTCTGCGGGCGGGGAACTCGAAGCCGGCATTGAGCAGCGCGCTGCGAACGCGCTCGCGGCTTTCACGAACGCCTGTTTCCGGAAGTCCGACGATGGAAAGCGCCGGCAGGCCGCCGGACAGGTGGACTTCAACAGTGACAGACGGCGCGGATACGCCAATGCTGGCGCGGGTGTGGACAACGGCAAACATAACAACCTTCCATGGTTACGGGCACTGGCGGCTCAGCCGCCTGCCGGGCTTCCTGCCCGTCAGTTTTTCGGGAACTGCTGTTCCAGCTCGGCCACGCGCTTCTCCAGCGCCTCAACCTTCTCCCGTGTTTTCATCAGTACTGCTTGCTGGGCATCAAACTCTTCACGGGTCACCAACTCCAGGCGCGACAGCACAGTCATGACAGTTGCACGGGCCTGAGCCTCAAAATCCTCTCGGGCCGCACGTGCCATATCCGGAACAAACTGGCCGAACTGGCCCTGGAGCTGGGTAAAGAAATCCTGGGGACCTTTCACAAATCACCTCACTGGCTTGAACTCTCTGGAATCCTGTTGAACCCGGCCCGGATCCGGCACCGGTATCAAGGACGGGAGTGTAACACATTGCCTGCCCTGCCATAATGTACCCTGTAGGCAGTATAATGCGGCTGCAGCGCACCTGAATGATCGCACCTGAGTTGTGCCTTATTATGGTTCGCTGCAGTCAGGCGCGCCCTTAATTGGTGCGCAGCGACGGTCCACTTTGGATCATCATATACTCAATACACTGATATTATTATTATTTTTTGCGTTGGCACACCCGATGCTAAAAGCCTTGTACGCAATCCGCACAATTGATGTGCGAGGTGGCAGCATCCCGACCTCAACAACGGGCCGAATAGTTCCAGATGTTGAGACGTCTTTACCAAGGAGAAAGCAATGAAACTTGTGACAGCGATCATCAAGCCTTTCAAGTTGGATGATGTCCGTGAGGCACTATCCGAGATTGGCGTACAAGGCGTAACGGTCACTGAAGTCAAAGGCTTCGGTCGCCAGAAGGGTCATACCGAGCTCTACCGTGGCGCAGAGTACGTGGTGGACTTCCTGCCCAAGGTCAAGGTTGAAGTTGCTATTGGCGACAACCTCCTGGACCAGGTCATCGAATCCATCACCAAGGCCGCCAACACCGGAAAAATCGGTGACGGCAAAATTTTTGTGACCGAACTGGCGCAGGCTATCCGGATCCGAACCGGGGAAACCGGCGAAGAAGCGGTCTGATCACAGTCTGATCTACCAGCCAGCCAACGCAAAAAATCTATAACCTGAAAAGCCTCGTGCGGAGGGCTTCACATGGAAAGCAATCTCAATCATATTTTTGAACTCCAGTATGCGCTGGATACCTTCTACTTTCTGATTTGCGGCGCCCTGGTCATGTGGATGGCCGCAGGCTTCTCGATGCTGGAAGCAGGCCTGGTGCGTGCCAAGAACACCACTGAAATCCTGACCAAGAACATTTCCCTGTTTGCAGTCGCCTGTACCATGTACCTGATCGTCGGCTACGACATCATGTACGATGGTGGCCTTTTCCTCAGCGGCATCACCACCGTTGCTGAAATGGACGACGCAGCCGTTGCCAGCGTAATTGCCGCTTCTACCGAGTCCGGTTTTGGCGACATGGGTGAATACAGCGGGGCTTCTGATTTCTTCTTCCAGGTGGTATTCGTGGCCACCGCCATGTCTATCGTTTCCGGTGCCGTTGCTGAGCGCATGAAGCTCTGGGCCTTCCTGGCATTTGCCGTTGTCATGTGTGGCTTCATCTACCCGATGCAGGGTTCCTGGACCTGGAACGGCGACGCGGTCTTCGGCCTGTACGAGCTCAGCTACAGCGACTACGCCGGTTCCGGCATTGTGCACATGGCTGGTGCTGCGGCTGCCCTGGCAGGTGTGATTCTGCTGGGTGCCCGTAAAGGCAAGTACGGCTCGAAGGGCCAGATCAACGCTATCCCGGGCGCCAATCTGCCGCTGGCTACGCTCGGTACCTTTATCCTGTGGATGGGCTGGTTCGGCTTCAACGGCGGTTCTACCCTCAAGCTTGGTGGTGTCGGCGTGGCCAACGAGGTTGCCAACGTGTTCCTGAACACCAATGCGGCGGCCGCCGGCGGCCTGATCGGCGCGCTGATCGTTGCCCGCATCATGTTCGGCAAGGCCGACCTGACCATGGCCCTGAACGGGGCCCTGGCTGGCCTGGTGGCAATTACTGCCGAGCCTGCTGATCCTTCACCCCTGCTGGCAACCATTATCGGTGCAATCGGCGGCATCATTGTGGTGTTCTCGATCGTCACGCTCGACAAGATGCGTGTCGATGATCCGGTCGGTGCTATCTCGGTGCACGGTGTGGTTGGCATCTGGGGCATCTTCGCGGTTCTCCTGTCGGACGCGGATGCAACCTTCATGGGCCAGCTGATCGGCATGCTCACCATCTTCGTCTGGGTCTTCGTAGCCAGCCTGATTGTCTGGGGCATCCTCAAGGCGGTCATGGGTATCCGGGTCACCGAGGAGGAAGAGTACGAAGGTGTGGATCTGTCCGAGTGTGGCATGGAAGCCTATCCGGAGTTTGTCAGCAGCAAGTAATATCGGCTGACACCGGAGCGAAAGAGGGGCGCCCACGGGCGCCCCTCTTTTTTGCTTCGGAGTTAACGGTTCCTGGAGGTGACGGAAGCGGGCAGGGCCCGCTTCCCCGCCAACCTCGGGGTTTACCTCCCGTAGGTCGGATCAGGCGAAGCCGTAATCCGACACCCCCACTCCCGGCTAACCCCTACCTTTCGCTCGACATAACCTCATCCTCCAACGCATCCACCATGAACTGCGGCATCGCCAAGGCCCCACGATGAATATCAGCGTTGTAATACCGGGTCACAAACGGCCGCTGATCCGCGTCTTCCTCCCGGAAGTACACAACCGGCTTTTCCTTCCCAGCCATAGTGCAGCTCCACCACCCTGTGGGGTAAACCGGCTGCGGGAACGGCAGGGTGCGAACGTGATCGAATCCGGCCTTTTTCATGTCGTCGTGAATGGTCTTGATGATGGTGTTGGTGTGCAGCAGCGGTGATTCGCTCTGCTGGACAATTATGCCACCCTCGCGCAGTGCGATCATGCAGTCGCGGTAGAAGTCCAGCGCGAACAGGCCCTCGGCGGGGCCTACCGGGTCGGTGCTGTCAATGATGATGACATCCAGGCTTTCCGGTACCGCGTCCCGGATCCACTGGATACCGTCGCCGAAGAAGAAGTTGGCGCGGGGGTCGGTGTTGGATTCGCACAGTTCGGGGAAATACTGTTCGGAGACACGGGTGACGCGCTCGTCGATTTCCACCTGCCACGCCTCTTCCACACCGGGGTGCTTGAGGACTTCTTTCAGGGTGCCGCAGTCACCACCGCCGACGATGACAACCTTTCTGGGATCCCGGTGGGTGAACAGCGCCGGATGGGTCATCATTTCGTGGTAGAGGAAGTTGTCACGACTGGTCAGCATCACGCAGCCGTCCAGCACCATCAGATTGCCGAAGGTTTCCGTTTCCCATATTTCCAGCTTCTGGAACCGGGTCTGCTCCTCGTGAAGTTTCTTCTTTACCTGCAGGGAAAAGGCAGTTCCCTGGTCCTGGAATACCTCGGTAAACCAGCCGTCGTTCAGTGCAGTCATTTCATGTCTCCGGATTTACGTGTCTAGCCTGTTCCTGTTGGGGGGGTCCTGTTGAGGGTATTGTAGGTGGGGAGCTGCCACACCTAAAGGACAATCATCGTGGCAGGCCACGGTTTTTCAGGCGGGGTTCTTTCAGCAAGCCGGTGGAATCCATACAATGACCGCCATAAGCCGGCACGGTGCCGGCTCCGGATTCAGCACAGGACAGCCTCATGAATGAACCGACCGGCAGCGCCGCCCACAAGGTGTACAACATCGCCCACTGGAGCGATGGCTATATCGATGTGAATGTCCGTGGCGAGGTGTTGATCCGGCCAGACAGAGGTGACAGCGGCGAGGACATCAACCTGCCGGACCTGACCCGGTCTCTGGTCAGCAGCGGGGTGCAGTTGCCGGTGCTGATCCGCTTTACCGATATTCTCCACGACCGGGTCAACAAACTCTGCGGGGCGTTTAACAAGGTTGCCCGGGAGCAGGGGTACCAGGGCGCCTACACGGCGGTCTACCCCATCAAGGTGAATCAGCAACGGCGAGTGGTTGAGGAACTTCTGTGCGCAGAACCGGCCGCCAGCGATAACCAGATCGGTCTGGAGGCGGGCAGCAAACCCGAGCTGATGGCCGTTCTGGCGCTGTCGCAACAACCAGGATCGGTAATTGTCTGCAACGGTTACAAGGACCGGGAATATATCCGGCTGGCACTCATCGGGCAGAAGCTCGGTCACCGGGTGTTTATTGTGGTAGAGAAACAGTCCGAGCTGCCGCTGATTCTGGAGCAGGCCCGTCGTCTCGGTGTCACGCCCCTGATCGGTGTGCGTGTCCGTCTCGCGACGATTGGCAAGGGGAACTGGCAGAATACCGGCGGTGAGAAGTCAAAATTCGGCCTCTCTGCCAGCCAGGTGCTGGATGTGGTCACGACCCTGCGCAACGCCGGCGCCCTGGAGTCCCTGCAGTTGCTGCATTTTCACCTGGGCTCGCAGATAGCCAATATTCGTGATATCCAGACCGGGCTGCGGGAATGTGCCCGCTTCTACAGTGAGTTGCGCCAGATGGGTGCACCGGTGGGCACGGTGGATATCGGTGGTGGCCTTGGTGTGGACTACGAGGGTACCCGTTCCCGCAGCAGTTGCTCCATGAACTACAGCGTGCACGAGTACGCTTACAACGTGGTGCACATACTGCAGTCGGAGTGTGAGCGGACAGGCATCCCCCACCCCAACCTGATCAGCGAATCCGGCCGGGCACTGACTGCCCACCATTCCGTCCTGGTGACCAATGTTATCGACCGTGAGGTGCCCGACAGGCGCCATCCCGAGCAGCCGGCCAGTGATTCTCCGGCGCCACTGCAGGATCTTTGGCGGGATCTGGAAAGCCTTCAGAGCGAACGCTCCCCCCGATCCCTGGCGGAGATATACCACGACGTGCTTCATGCCATGGCAGATGTACACACCCAGTTTGCCCATAGCCTGTTGTCACTGGCCGACCGCGCCCGGGCGGAAACGATCTATACCACCTGCTGCCGGGCGTTGCGGAAGCAGTTGAACTCAGACAACCGGGCGCACCGGGAGATTATTGACGAGCTCAACGAGAAGCTGGCAGAAAAGCTGTTTGTGAACTTCTCGCTGTTCCAGTCGCTGCCGGATGTCTGGGGCATCGACCAGATTTTCCCGATCATGCCGATCAACGGTCTGAATCGCCCCCTGAACCGGCGAGCGGTTATTCAGGACATTACCTGCGACTCCGATGGACGGATCGACCGCTATGTGGACGGCCAGGGCATCGAGACCACTTTTCCCCTGCCGGAAGATACTCCGGAGGAACCCATGTTGATGGGCTTTTTCATGACCGGTGCCTACCAGGAGATCCTGGGGGATATGCACAACCTGTTCGGCGACACCCACTCGGTGGACGTGCGGCGGAACGCCGGCGGAGGCCACACTGTAAGCGAGCCGATCCACGGCGATACCGTGGCCAGGGTGCTGCAGTATGTAAACTTTGAACCCGCTGCCCTGCTGCGGGCCTATCAGCAGAAGTTTGCCGCCAGCGGACTGCCGGACGGGGAACAGGCCAGCCTGCTCGAGGAGCTCGGCAACGGACTGGAGGGCTATACCTACCTGGAAGAATGAGCCGGCAGTTACGAAAAAATTCACAAATAACTCGCCCGCGCTGATCCGGCTGTCCGCCCGCCCCGTATTAACTGGCACTGACAAACCCGTGGCGAGTGCATAGAATGATGACCAGACCAATCTCGAATCATGCGACAGTCAAGGAGCGTCCGGTGACGACACTGGATCAGAAACCGGCACGGGGCGAGGGCCGTAAGGATCCCTGGAGCCAGTTGCTTTTAAAGGTGGGAAAGAACCAGGACCGCCAGGCCTACCATGCCCTGTTCGAGCATTTTGGCCCGCAGATAAAGTACTACGCCATGGCTAACGGGCTGGCGAGTCATGCCGAAGAGCTGGTACAGGAAGTGTTTGTGTCCATCTGGCGGCGCTCCTGCCTTTACGACTGGCGCAAGGCTGCGGCATCCACCTGGATTTTCACCATTGCCCGTAACCAGCGGATCGATATGCTCCGCAAGATGAAGCGTACCAGCGCAGAAATGCCGGTTGAGACTGAAGATCTGTGGCAGATCCCCGGAGAGAACGACGATGAGCCGGTCACATCGCTGCACAGGCTGATGTCGGAGCGGCGGGTGAGAGAATCGCTCAGCCAGCTCCCGGAAGAACAGATTACTGTTATTGCCAAAGTTTACATGGAAAGCAAGTCACACCAGATGGTGGCCGATGAGCTTAATATACCGTTGGGTACCGTCAAGAGCCGGGTTCGCCTGGCACTGAACAAACTGAAAGTGATTTTGCAGGACCAGAACGTATGACACGGCATCATCCAGACACGCTATCCCTGATGGACTATAGCGCGGGCAATCTAAGTGAGCCCCACGCTCTGTGTATTCGCCTTCATCTGGACCAGTGCCCGCACTGCCGCAGCCGCGTTGATACGCTGGACAGCCTGGGTGCGGTGATGATGGAAAACCAGCCGCAAGTAGGTGTTTCATCGGACATGTTTGACTCCATTCTGTCGCGCATCGACAGCGAGCCGGATATGACGGAGAAATACATCAGCAGCCGCACGAAGCGCGTGAGCCCGCTGCAGAAGCTGCTGGGCGAAGACCTCAACGCGCTGCCGTGGAAGCGTCAGCTGGGTGACGTCAGTGTACTGGATATCAGCGAGAAGTTCCCGGGCCAGAGGGAACAGGTTGTGCTGCAGAAGCTGGCAGCGGGCGGAAAAGCCCCTGCCCACACCCATCGCGGTGACGAAACCACCATTGTTCTTCAGGGCGCATTTGCGGATCACAAGGGCGTGTTCAACCAGTGGGATTTTGTTGTTCTCAACGAGGAAGATGATCACAAGCCTGTGGCGGTAGGTTGCGAAGACTGCATTACCCTGTCGGTGCTGAGCGCACCGGTAAAACTGACCGGCACCTTCACCCGCTTACTGAACCCCTTCATACGCTGAGACGGTTTACCGCCTCAGCGCTTTCCCTCACCATGGAATAGGGGAACCATCCCAGCTCAGGAAGGTTCCGTTGTCGTCTTCTGTAAGATCTTCCATTACATGCAGAATATTTTCTGCCGTTGCTGCGGGCTCATGGACCTGAAGTTGTGCCAGCGACCGGGTAAAAGGTTTGCTCAGTGGCGACAGGGTCGTCCCGGGATGTACGGCAACACAGGCCAGCGGGCGGTATTTCCTGGGCAACTCAATTGACAGGTTGCGCACCAGCATATTCAGCGCTGCCTTGGAGCTGCGATAGGCATACCAGCCCCCGAAGCCATTGTCGGTAATCGACCCGACCTTGGCAGATACTGCCACTATACGCTTGAAGCGCCGGTGACGAAGCCAGGGTGAGACCGCCTGAACCAGCATCGCAAAGCCGGTCGCGTTTACCGCAAACGCATGGGCAAATGCCCGGGCATCCAGGTCTTCCAGTCGCTTTTCAGGGCTCATGGCGGGGCCGTGCAGTATCCCCGCCGCGTAGATGAGCGTGTCCAGCCCCGATTCTGCCGGCAGCATTTCTTTCAGTTTTTCCGCCATGGCATCGGCGCCGCCAGTTCCGGCCGCGTCCCAGGGTACCAACGTAACCCGTTCCGCCTGCTTTTCACCGAAGCTGACAGCAGACGGGTCACGACAGAGCCCTACAATCGACAGTTCCGGATCCGTTGCCAGCAGCCGCTCTGCGATGGCATGGCCAATGGCGCCTGATACCCCGGCAATCAACACCTGTGTCATAGAAACTCCCGTATGACGGGGCTTGCCCGTCGATTAAATGAACCCACTAAAGTGATACGAACATATTCCCTGTCAGACCGGCTCGTTCGGTGAACCGGAGATTAAAACGAGCGTATGAATACAGGCGTTGACACAACTTGCTGCATTGAGGAGAGACTTTCATGCAATACCAGGCCCCCGCGAACGACCTTCGCTTTTTACTGTTTGATGTCCTTGGCGTGGACAGACTGCATGAACTGGAAAAATACGCAGACGCCACACCCGACCTGATTTCGGCAGTAATCGACGAAGCCGGCAAACTGGCGGCAGAAGTGATCCAGCCCACCAATCAGGTCGGCGACCGCCAGGGTTGTCAGTACGATCCTGAAACCCGTGAGGTGACGACGCCGGACGGATTCCGTGAGGCTTACACCAGGTTCGTCGAAGGCGGCTGGACAGCACTGGATGCACCTCTGCAGTATGGTGGCCAGGGGCTGCCCCATACCCTGAAATTCGTAGTGGATGAGATGGTGTGCTCGACCAACCTGTCCCTGGGCATGTACCCGGGGCTCACCCACGGCGCGATCACTGCCCTCTATGCCCATGGCTCCGAAGAGCTGAAAGATACCTACCTGGAAAAGCTGATTTCCGGCCAGTGGACGGGCACCATGTGCCTGACCGAACCCCAGTGTGGCACAGACCTGGGTCTGATCCGTACTCGCGCCACCCCCAACGACGATGGTTCCTATGCCATCGAAGGCACCAAGATCTGGATCACTGGCGGGGAGCACGACCTGGTCGACAACATTGTACACCTGGTACTGGCCAAGCTGCCCGGCGCACCGGACACAACCAAGGGCATCTCCCTGTTCGTGGTACCCAAGGTGCTTGCGGATTCCGGCGACCGCAATCCCGTTTTCTGCGGTGGCCTGGAACACAAGATGGGCATCAAGGGTTCGGCAACCTGCGTAATGAACTTTGAAGGCGCCAGAGGGTGGCTGGTGGGCGAGCCCAATGATGGCATGCGCGCCATGTTCACCATGATGAACGAGGCCCGCCTGATGGTGGGCATGCAGGGCCTGGGTCTGGCGGAGATGGCCTACCAGGAGAGCCTGGGCTTTGCCCGCGAGCGTCTGCAGAGCCGCTCACCGAGCGGCCCCAGGAATCCGGATGGCCCGGCAGACCCGATCATCGTGCACCCGGATGTTCGCCGCATGCTGATGCGCCAGAAGGTGCTCAATGAAGGTATGCGTGCGCTGGCGCTGTTCACCGGCCACAAGCTGGACCTGTCGGTGGCTCACGGTGATGGGTCCGTACGCGAATCTGCGGATGACCTGGTTCAGTTGCTCACGCCGGTGGTGAAATCCTTCCTTACCGACGAAGGGTTCAACAATGCCAATACCGGTCTGCAGGTGCTGGGCGGTTCCGGCTTTACAACGGACTGGCCACTGGAGCAACTTGTCCGGGATGGCCGCATAGCAAGGATTTATGAGGGCACCAACGGCATACAGGCAATGGATCTGGTGGGCCGCAAGCTCGGCCTCAAGGGCGGGCAACTGGTACGTACCCTGTTCACCGAAATGACCTCTTACCTGAAGGAGAACCCGCAAGCTCCACACCGGGAGGAACTCAAGGGCGCGATCAGGTCGCTGGAGTCGGCGACGGTGTGGATTGCCAGTAACGCTCCCGGCGATCCTGAACAGGCTGGCGCTGCGGCCAGCCCTTACCTTCGCCTGATGGCGCTGACCGTCATTGCCTATCTCTGGTCCCGCATGGCCGGCGTGGCGCAGGCACAACTGGAGGCCGGCGGAGGCAACAGGCCCCTGCTGGAGGGCAAACTGGTCTCGGCCCGTTTCTACTTCGAGAAACTGTTACCGGAAATCCAGTGGCTGCAGCAGGATATCGAAAGCGGAAAAGACTCGCTCATGGCTTTCGGGGACGACCACTGGTCCGCCTGAACCGCCTTTTCAGGCAATCGCTTACAGGCCGCGCTCTTGCGTGGCCTTTTTATGTCCGGCGATTAGAGACGGCCCGCCGGGCTGGGTTACAATCGGGGCTTTTGAGCGGAGATGCAGCATGACGGGTGACGATTTCCACTTCCGCTTCGGCGGTATCGAGCGACTGTATGGCCGCAGGGCCCTGGAGCGCTTCCGACAGGCCCACATCGCCATCGTCGGCCTCGGTGGTGTCGGCTCGTGGGCTGCCGAGGCCCTGGCCCGCTCCGGCATTGGTACCTTGACGCTGATCGATATGGACGATATCTGCGTGTCCAACACCAACCGCCAGCTTCACGCGCTGGCAGGCCAGTACGGTCGTACCAAAACCGATGCCATGGCGGAGCGCCTGAGGGGCATCAATCCGGAAGCCGATATCCGTGTCCATTTCGGGTTCCTCAACACCAGAAACGTCAGCGAACTGATTACCCCGGAGATGTCAGGGGTGGTTGACGCTATTGATAGCGTCAAGGCCAAGGCGGCACTGATCGCACATTGCCAGCGGCGAAAAGTACCGCTGGTGTGTGCCGGCGGCGCCGGTGGCCAGATGGACCCGACCCAGATCCGCGTCAGCGACCTCAGCAAAACCACTCAGGATCCTCTGCTGGCCAAGGTCCGGAACCTGTTGAGGCGGGAATATGGATTCTCTCGCAACCCCAAGCGCCGTTTCGGCATTGAAGCCGTGTACTCCCTGGAACAGCTCACGTATCCTGCAGGAGACGGTGAGGTCTGCCTCCAGAAGCCGGCCACAGACGGCCCTGTCCGCCTGGATTGCGCGTCCGGATTCGGCGCCGCCAGCCCGGTTACCGCCAGCTTTGGTTTTTTTGCGGCAGCCAGGCTATTGGCCAGGCTCGCACGCAAAGCAGAGTCAGACACCGCCGCAACCCCTCCGGCCAGACAGCAGAACTAACCCCCACGACGCAACGGAACTGACCCCATTATGACCGTCAGCACTGTCTTTCTACTTGCCTCCATTGGTGTGCTTTCCCTGTTCTGCCAGTGGCTCGCCTGGCGCGTTCGCATGCCGGCCATCCTGTTCCTGCTGGCCGGCGGTATTGCGGCCGGTCCATTGCTGGGCTTTCTGAATCCGGAACAAGTCTTTGGGGACCTGCTGTTTCCGGTCATTTCCCTGGCGGTGGCCATCATCCTGTTCGAGGGTAGCCTGACTCTGCGCTATGAAGAAATCCGCGGCCACGGCAAGATGGTCCGTAACCTGATTCCCGTCGGCTCCATCGTCACCTGCTTTATCGGCACCCTTGCCGCACGCTGGATTCTGGATGTGTCCTGGGAGGTCGCGCTGCTGTTCGGTGCCATCTCCATCGTCACCGGCCCAACGGTTATCGCCCCCCTGCTGCGATCCGTCAGGCCCGATGCCAAACTCGCCAACATCCTGCGCTGGGAAGGCATTATCATTGACCCGGTAGGAGCCCTGCTGGCGGTTCTGGTTTTTGAGGGCATCGTATCCTGGGGCCAGGGCAATGTGTTCGGCCATTCCATGTACATCTTCGGAAAAACCCTGGCGGTGGGCTTTATCCTTGGTGCGGTCGCGGGTTGGCTCAATGGCATCGCCCTGCGCAAACACCTGTTACCCCAGTACCTGCACAACGCCGGCACGCTGACATTCATGCTCGGCGTCTACGCGCTGTCGAACGAGATGGCCCATGAGTCCGGACTGCTGACAGTGACCGTGATGGGCATCTGGATGGCCAACATGAAACAGGTACCCATCGACAGCATTCTGGAATTCAAGGAATCCCTGAGCGTACTGCTGATATCCGCTCTGTTCATTATCCTTGCCGCGCGGGTCGAATTTGCGGCCATTGCCGAGCTGGGCTGGGGCCTGGTGTTGGTGCTGGCGCTATTGATGCTCGTAGCACGCCCGGCAAGCATCTTCCTGTCTGCCATCGGCACCAGCCTCAACTGGCGGGACAAGCTGTTTCTGAGCTGGATTGCCCCGAGGGGCATCGTGGCTGCCGCTGTATCGGCGTTGTTCGCTTTCCAGCTGCAGAAACTGGGCTACGAGAGCGCCGGCGCCCTGGTGCCGCTGGTGTTCATGTTGATTATTGCCACCGTTACCCTGCAGAGCCTTACAGCAAGACCTCTGGCCAAACTGCTGAAAGTGGCCGAACCAGGGGAGTACGGCTTCCTCATCCTGGGGGCCAACCCGGTAGCACGGAAAATCGGTCTGGCTCTGAAAAAACTGGAGGTACCCGTCGTTCTCGCGGATACCAACTGGGAAAACGTCAAACAGGCGCGCATGGAAGATCTGCAGGTGTATTTCGGCAACCCGGTGTCAGAGCATGCGTCCACCCACCTGGATCTGACCGGCATTGGTAACCTGCTGGTGATATCCCCTTACAAGCACATGAACTCGCTGGCGACATACCACTTTCTGGACTGGTTCGGTAACGACTCGGTGCTGACACTGGCCGAAGGAGACCAGGACCAGAAAGCCCGGCATCAGACCGCCGAGAAAATCCAGATGACCCGGGGCCTGTTCGGAGGAGTGAGCTATGCCAAACTTGCCAGTCTGGTAGCCCAGGGTTATTCAGTGAAAACCACCCAGCTCAGTGACGAGTTTACGTTCGACGACTTTCTGAAAAAATACGATCGGCAGGCGCTCGTGCTGTTCGTGCTGGACAACCGCGAGCACATCACGCCCGTCAAGAGCATCAGTGACATCAAGCCTGAGAAAGACTGGACCCTCGTCAGCCTGGTACCGCCCCAGCCCAGAAAGGAACGCAGGGAGCGGCACATCGGCGAGAGCCAGGAACCTGCTCCTGCCTGAGAGGGGCCACTATCGGTTACGGCAGTCGAGCACCAGTTTGCCCCTGACGTGCCCCCCCTCCAGCATACGGTGCGCATCGGCCGCCTGATCCAACGGGAAGGTGTGGTCGATGTGAACCCGCACATCGCCGTCCTCGATCAGTTCGGCGATTTCATCAAGATGAAAGACATCGGGGCGTACCGTCATGCCATGGGCCCGTAGCCCCAGTCCTTCTGCCGCCGTGATGATCTCGTCTGCCGTTACCGTGGGAATGGTCACCAATACGCCACGCTCGCTGAGGGTATGCAGGGAGCGCTTACCGGTTTCGCCACCCACCAGGTCCAGCACTACATCCAGGCCATAGCATTCGTCGACGACATCCGTGGTGTGGTAGTCAATTACTTCATGGACACCGAAAGCGGCCAGGAAATCGCGGTTGCTGGCGGAAGCGGTGGCGATAACATGCGCTCCCCGCTCCAGGGCGAACTGCACCGCAAAATGGCCGACTCCGCCGGCACCGGCATGAATCAGTACTTTCTGGCCCGCTTCCAGTTCCGCCACTTCAAACAGTGCCTGCCACGCAGTCAGTGCTGCCAGAGGCAAGGCGCCTGCGGTTACCAGGTCCAGCTCTTCCGGCACGATGGCCAGCTCATCGGCGCGGGCAACAGCATACTCGGAATAACCCCCGCCGTTGACAGGAAAACCAATCATCCCCATCACCCGGTCGCCGGGCACCAGGGTGGTTACGCCACTGCCGACGGCGATCACTTCACCGGCAGCATCAAAGCCGGGAGTCCAGGGCAGATGGTCTTCAATCTGCCGGGCAACGAAGCCCAGCCCCTTGCGGGTTTTCCAGTCAATGGGATTAAGCCCGGCACCGGCAACCCTGAACAGTACTTCCTCGGCACCCGGCTCCGGGATTGGGGAGGTCTCGATCCGGAGTACCCCGGCATCGCCAAACCGGTCATAGACTACTTGGCGCATGGCGTTGCCAGCATTCGCGTCAACGGTGTTCTCCATGATGTTCTCCAGACAGCTTCAGGGACAGGACAGAATCTTCTGTTCAGACTAGCAGAAACTTCACGGTGTGGGATCAAAGGTGACATCACTCATCATTGTCTTCTCCCAGACCCGGAATGGCGGACAACGCCAGCCGGCCAATACGGTCATTGTGAAGTGAACCAAAGTAGAGCACGCCCTGGTGGGGGTTGGCCGAAGTGATCTCCTGCAGATGGGTGCCGCTGGTATCGTGAAGGCTGGTAATTACTCCGCCCTTGTCGTCCATTGCCACAACAAGCCCGTACTCCTGGGGCTCCGGCAGAAAATAGTCCGGCAGTTTGGCCAGTAGGTCCTTGAGCCAGGGATGCCGGTGCAGGGCATCGACCTGAGGATTTCTCAGGGTGGGAAAGGCCACCCAGTAGCGGCCCTCATTATCGACAGCAAGGTTGTCGGGAAATCCCGGCAGGTTTTCTGCAAACACCTCGGCCTGGCCCGGATTGCGGCCGCCTATCCAGTACTTGAGGATACGGTACTTCCAGGTTTCGTTGACCAGCACGTATTCACCGTCCGGTGACACCGCCACGCCATTGGCAAAATGCAGGTTACTCAGCAATACCTCGGTTCTTCGTGTGCGCGGATCATAGCGCAGAAGACGCCCGTGAGGGCGCATTTCCAGAAGATCCAGCAGGTAGTCCGGCTGATGAAAACGCGAACTGGCGTCGGTGAAATAGATTCTGCCATCGGGGGCAATATCGACATCGTCCGTAAAACGAAACGGCAGCCCTTCCGCCTCCCGCGTCAGCAGGGTAACGGACCTGTCCGGGGCGATGGACAGCAGGCCCTTCCAGGCATCTGCCACAATAAGATTGCCCTGATGGTCAAACACCATACCCAGAGGCCTGCCACCCGTTTCCAGCCACTTTTCAACGCGGCCGTCAGGCCAGACCCGGACAATCCATCCGTCCTGAGTGCCGGTATAGAGCACGCCGTTATCATCCGCTGCGGTGTCTTCCGGGCCGTAGACCTCGCCCCTGGCCAAAAGGTCTGCCAGTCTCAGACGTTCGTTCGGGGCCAGCTCACCGGTCAGTGGCTGTGGCGAGGGGGCATCCCAGGACTGGCTGTTGATGGGGGATGGCGACAGTAAAAAACTGCCCAATACCAGAAACCCGATCAGCAAAGCTCCCAGAAACCACTTCATAGATGACGCCCGTTGCTGTCAGATACCATGGTGTCACCTTATCAGACACCCGCTGGTCGCTAAACTGGAAACCATACTGGCATCATCCACCGGGCGGAGCCTCAGCCCCCTAATCGCTGAGAAAACGCCGGCACAGGGCAGCAAAGCTGTCAGGTTTCTCGGCGTGCAACCAGTGCCCCGTTCCATTGATAATGCGCAGATCGGCATTGGGGAAAAGCCGGCGAATTTCGTCGCGATGCTTCTCCTGGATGTAGGCGGAGTCGGCACCCTTGACAAACAGCACCGGCCCCTCAAATGGGCCATCACCATCCGGCGCCTGGGCAAGCCGGGAGTAACACTGCTCAATCACCGGCAGGTTCAGCCGCCAGCGATAAGTGCCGGGGTAATCGTTACGCTCATTGTCCGCTACCCGCACCAGATTTTTCAGCAGGAACTGCCTGACACCGGGCTCTTCAACGTAGTCGGCCAGCACCTCGTCGGCATCCTGCCGCGAACGGATTGTAGCCAGGTCAATGGAAGTCAGACCCTCAAGGACAGCATCATGGCGAGGACGATAGGTCACCGGCGCGATATCGGCCACGATGATGCGATCAACACGCTCCGGTGCCTGGAGCGCCACCTGCATTGAGGTCTTGCCACCCATCGAGTGGCCAAGAAGGGCAACCTTGTCCAGTTCCCGGGCATCCATGTAGGCGAGGACGTCGTCCGCCATTGACGGGTAGTCCATGATGTCCGTATGGGGAGAACTGCCGTGATTGCGCTGATCCAGCGCATGGATCTGCCACTGATCCTGCAGCCGGCGGCTGATACCACCCAGGTTATCGAGCGAGCCGAACAGTCCGTGCAGCAGGATCAGCGGCTGGCCATCGCCAGTAATACGGTAGTTGAGCTCAACACTCATGAACAAAGCCTCTTGAAAAACCGGACATGTTTCGAACGAACTGCGCTTCCATCAGCCGACTACATTACCACCGGTGGACACAGGCACAAGAGGGGGCAGACTCATGGGGACGTGCTACAGGTCCTGAAGGCGAAAAAAAGCCGGGATCTCACCCGGCTCAGGTCATAAACGCTGGAGTCTTTCCAACATACAGACTACCGGCGATCAGCAGTAATACATACCGTTCAGGTATTCCGCCAGCGCGGCAATGTTGGAACGCTCAAGTTCGTTGCGGGGTACAAAAATTTCCAGATCCATGAAAACACCTCCTGTCTGATTATGGCCAGATGAGAATACTTAATGACTTGATACTATCGTTGTTAGCGTGATAAACCATTGACAGGCTGTCCCACAGGCTTGACATTTTGTGCCAGCATTAATGAATTCCTGTTAACCATTTAACAAAGGTGACCGTGAACGCTCCCCAGGCAGAAGCCACCACATCCCCCCTGGTTGCCGCTTCAAGCACCCTGGCGCTGATTCACTATCTGGACCGGCAAGGGGTACTGGACCTTCCCGCCGTGGAGAAGATTACCGGATTCCGTCGCACTGAACTGACCGACCCTGATCTTCGCATTCCCGCTGAAAACCACTACCGCCTGTGGGAATACGCTGAGCGGGTTACCGGAGACCCCGCTATCGGCCTTCATGCCGGCCAGGTGATCGATCCGGACCGCATGGGACTGGTCGGCCACGTATTTTTCAATTGCGATACTCTCGGCGAGGCTGTTACCCAATATGTCCGCCTGCACCGACTGATCAACGAGTCGGTCACACTGAGCTTTGAACAGGCCGGCGACGTGGCCATTCTGACCTGGCAGGCGGATTCACCCGGACATTATTGCCGCCAGGATATGGACCGGACGCTTGCAGCTGCCCTGTGCCGGACACGGCATTTTATCCATTCCTCCATTGTTGCCGAGTGGGCCGAGATTGCCCATCCCGAACCGTCCTACGGGAAGAAGTACCAGGACCTGCTGGGTGGCCGCGTCTATTTCGGGTCCGGCATCACCCGCCTTGCCTTCAACAGCCGGCACCTGAGCCATCCGATTCCTCATCGCAATCCCTACGTGTACTCGGCCGTACTCAAACAGGTCAACTCACTGCTGGCCCGTCTTCAAGGCCGGCGTACCTTTGGCCGCAAGATCCGGCGGCTGATATCCCGTCAGATGGCTACCGAACGTATCGATGCCGATACCCTTGCGAAGCAATGCCATATGAGCCGCCAGACCCTGTATCGACGTCTGAAGAAAGAAGGGCTGGGGTTTGGCGAACTGGTGGAAGAAGTCCGCCAGGACAAGGCTCTGCGCTACGTCGCATCAGACCACTACGCGCTTGGTGAAATCGCTTTCCTGCTGGGCTTTTCCGAGCTCAGCGCCTTCAGCCGGGCGTTCAAACGCTGGACCGGCATGGCACCGGCCCAGTACCGGGCCCGCCACCAATCCCGCGATCCCGGGGAAACATCAGAATGACCCTGCCCGATATCTCGTGGCTGGCTGCTGTCATCGGCCTGATTTACCTGACAGCGGCAGCCTGCATCTACCGGATACTGATGACCTACCGCACCGCCCAGGGTGCACTTGCCTGGGTTCTGGCGCTGATCGGCGTGCCCTACATCGCCGTTCCAATGTTCCTGCTGTTCGGGCGCAACCGGTTCGGAGGCTATCTGAATGTGCGCCGAAGCGGCGATGCCGCAATGGCCGAACTGCTTAACCGCTTCGAGCAGCAGTCCGCATCCATCAGCCAGCGGGATCAAGAGCATTTCCATGACGAACTTCAGGTTCTCTGCAAGCTGGGCCGGCAACCCTTTACCAGAGGCAACCAGTGCGACCTGCTCAAAGACGGGGAAGCCACCTTCGACGCTCTGTTCAATGCCATTGAAAATGCCCGACGTTACATCCTCCTCGAGTTCTATATCGTCCGCTCCGACAAAATCGGCCAGCGAATCAAATCGATACTGAAACGCAAACTCGCCGAGGGCGTGGAAGTCTGGTTTCTTTACGACGACATTGGCAGTGTCTGGCTCCCCCGGAAATACCTCAAGGAACTGGCCGCCGCCGGCGCAAAAGTTGCTTCTTTCGGGGATGGCAACCTCCGCCGCATGCGATTGCAGGTGAACTTCCGCAATCACCGCAAACTGCTGGTCTGCGATGGAGAGGTAGGCTTTGTCGGAGGCATCAACCTGGGTGACGAGTATCTGGGCACCGCCATGGATGAAGAACCCTGGCGCGACAGCCACTGCCGCATCACCGGGCCGGCGGTAACCGGACTGCAACTGGCCTGGCTGGAAGACTGGGACTGGGCCAGCGAAGAAATTCCCGATCTCAACTGGACACCTTCGATGCCGGAACGTGGCCATCAGGAAGTGCTCATCCTGCCAACCGGACCCGCCGACACCTACGAAACCTGCACCCTGTTTTTCCTGAACTGCATCAATAACGCTCGTGACCGGCTCTGGATTGCCTCGCCCTATTTTGTGCCCGACTTCCAGATCATGAACGCCCTGCAACTGGCGGCGCTGCGGGGGGTGGACGTGCGCATTATCATTCCGGAAAAACCCGACAGCTGGCTGATCGGGCTGGCAGCCTACTCGTACCTGGTCCAGGCTAGCCGGGCCGGCATTGGCATCTACCGGTATCAACCCGGCTTCATGCACCAGAAGATGGTGCTGGTGGATCATCGTTACGCGGCCGTGGGCACGGCCAATCTGGATAACCGGTCCATGCGCCTGAACTTCGAGATTACCGCCATCAGCACGGCGGGCGACTTTGTCGAGGGTGTGAAACACATGCTGGAGGAAGACCTTGCCAGCTGTCGTCTGATGACAGAGCGCGATTACCGGGACCGTTCGATCCCTTTCCGCCTCACCTGCAGAACGATCCGCTTGGCAGCCCCCCTGCTCTGAAAATGCGATGGCCAGGCAAATGGACGTCAGCCAGAACAGGATACCGCCTGAATATTATTGATTGTCTGTGCGGTCTTCGTCTGCCAGCGACAGGTGGGAGACGTCGGGTACAACCGGTGGCGGGATATCCCGCTTGACACCAAGTTCGGTACCGGGCGGTGCCAGTGTCCAGTCTTCCAGATGCTGGAACATCGGGGCTCGGGCTTCCCTGTGTTCCTCAAGGGTGACGCCGACCGGATCGAGACTCAACCCGGACCCGGACAGAATCGTGTCAACCTTCTCACCTGCCACCGGCAAGCGATCACCAGGCTCAACGGCAACAGACGTGGCCGGCTTGCCGGCAGCAGAAGCCCGCTCCGGTTCGGCCTGTTGCGGTGGGGCTGGCGGGGAAGGCTGAGACTTTGCCCGGGGCTCGCCGGCTGCCGCCGGGCGGGAAGGCTGCGTTGCAGCGTCCATTGGCCGCACGTAGGCCACCATGCCATGTTTCTTCAACACCATACGGTATTTCTCCGCCTGCTCCTCTTCCAGTTTGTTACGGATAACCACTGGCTGGCCGCTGAACATCCGGTCAACCTGTTCTACCGTGGCTTTGAAGAGGGTTTTTGCATTATTTCGGGCTGTCGCCGGGTCTGTCCCCGGCGTACATTCACCTTTGAAAACGAGCTGGAACATGATCCTGCCTCTGGCTGCATCGGTTTTTAATCATGATAGTTGATCCTGGCGGGCTCCGGAAACCGGCTGTCGTATGCCGGTTTTACTGCCAACTGCAAACAATTGAAAAATGTCTGTATGAATCACGCAAAACAGAGAATACTCTGCGATAATGATCAGTAACCAAACGTTACATATGTTTACGAACCTTTGCAGATTCGCATCACAGGAGTGGTTCCATGACCATCAGAAGCATCACCGGCACTTTTATCCTGCTGCTGGCAATGGCTTCCCAGCCTGTGACAGCCGGCAACCTGGACCTGCTGCTAAGCGGTATCTTCCCCGACCAGCAAGCCACCTACATCGGCTATGAAAGCGTTGAACGGGAAGATATACCCACTACCTCCCATATTGAGCGCAAGTACCTGGTAGTAGATTTCCGCTTCAGATCCGACTCTGCCGGGGACCAGTTACAGGCCAGTGTCCACAAGGTCTGCATGGCGCTGCTGAAAGACAGGGAACTGATCCAGTCCCTGTCCGATTCCGGTTATGACATGGTCTCCGTCGCCTTTGACCGTCAGTCCCAGTACGACTGCCTCTGAGGCTGACCTACTGATCCCTGCCCAGTAAGCGTGGAAACGCATCCAGAGCACTGTTGACGGCGTCCAGATTGAAAGCTTCGACATCCGCCAGCAGTTTCTCGCCATAGCGGGTAACCGAGGGCGAACGGAAGCGTTTGCCCCACTCCAGCAAGCGCATCGCAAAATCCTTCATCTGTTCCGGGTCGCCGCTTTCCCGCACGGTTTCCCATTCGTTTCCGAAGTCCCTGGCAAGTTGCTGACGCAGCCAGCCACGCTCCTGCATGCTCAGAGTCTGGGCCAGCAGCCGTTCTGACTCTTCGGGAGGTCCCTCTTCCTCCGCCTGTTCTGCGGTCACCTCCACCCGCGGCAGGCTGACCGTAAAGGTAGACCCGGAGCCGGGTTCACTCTCAAGGGTCAGTTCGCCCCCCATCATTCGTACCAGCTTGCGGCTGATGGCAAGACCCAGGCCGGTGCCCCCGTAACGGCGGCTATTCTGCCTTTCCTGTTGTTCAAACGCCTCGAAAATCTGCTCCTGTTGGTCCGGGGGTATACCAATACCGGTGTCCGCAACCGTCACCACCAGCCGGTACCACCTGCGCCTTCCGGTATCGCCATCGACAGCGGGCTCTCCAGCCGTGGGTTTGTGGGGTGTGGCTGTGGCACGGACCGTCACACCACCTTCGTGGGTAAACTTGATGGCATTGCCGACAAGATTGAACAGCACCTGGCGCAACCGGGTTTCGTCCAGCATCATCGCCGCCGGCATTTTGGAATCAACGCTGACCTCAAGTGAAATACCCTGCTCCGTCGCCCGCAGATCAAATATATGCCGTACATCACTCAGCAGACGGCGCACAGAAACCGCCGAATAATCCAGCCGCATCTTGCCAGCCTCAATACGGGAAAGGTCAAGAATATCATTGATCAGCATCAACAGACTGCGACTGCCGGCACGGATAGCATCCAGATAATTCCGTTGCTGCGGATCCCTGACGGTGTTGCTGAGCAGGTCACTGTAACCAATCACCGCATTCATCGGGGTGCGGATTTCATGGGACATATTGGCCAGGAACTCGCTTTTGGTCAGGCTGGCCGCTTCCGCTTCACGGGCCAGGCGTTCCGCCTCCAGTTTTGCCGCCCGCAGTTCGTCTTCACTTCTGCGCAATGCATTTTCCGACCGTATTCTCTCGTCCACCTCCCGCGACAGCTTGCGGTTCCAATACAGGAAGATCAGCACCACCACAACAGCAATGAGCACAATGCGACGCACGACGGTGTAGTCTGTCTCCTGTTCAATATCCAGGTGAATCCAGCGGTTATAGATCGACTCGGTTTCGGAGGCCTCCAGGCTGCTCAGGGCCTTGTTGAGTATGCGCTGGAGTTCCGGCCTATCGGTGCTGACGGCGAACCTCAGGTCGTACTGATAGGGAGTAATGCTGGTGATTCTGAGGTTGGACAGCCCCAGACGGGCCACGGTATAGCTAACCGCTGGAATGTGGGTCACCATCACATCAAGATCTCCATTGGATAATGCCAGCAGCCCCTCTTCAATGGACGTCACCGGATAGAGATCAAGATCAGGATGATTGATCAGCAGATAATCGTGTCCGGCCTGACGGTTCACCACACCCACCCGCTCGTCTCTCAGTTCGCGCAATTCACCAATAAAGCGGCCGTCGTCGCGAATGGCCAGCGCGATGGGCACCGTCAGGTAAGCGCGGCTGAAAAGAAACTCGTCCTGCACCTGTGGCGTGCGGGAAAGTGCAGGCAGGATATCTACCTCACCGGAACGCAGTGCCGTCTCGGCATCGGCACTGTCAGACAGAATCTCACGATCGAAGCGGATATTGAGCTGTTCTTCCAGGCGGCTGACCAGATCCGGAACCAGTCCGGTAGGCTGGCCGTCCTGGATGAACTCGAATGGCGGCCAGTCGGGTCGGAAAGCCATCTTCAGCCCCGAATTACGCCTGAGAAATTCGCTTTCGCTGGCAGAGAGGGAAATGGCCGACGGGTCCTGCTCCGGCAGCTCAGTTTGCAACCATGACTGGCGAATGGCCCGGTGCTCATTATGGTCAATCGCCAGAACGGCCTGATTGAGGACCCGGTAAACCCGGTCTTCACCCGCCGTGACTTCAAGCACCACGTCCACCGATTGATGGTTCAGCAGCGTTGCCATCCCCACGCCGTTCACCATGGCAGACTGCAGATAATCGGAAACCACCGGAACCGGCCCCAGGAAAGCATCAGCCTGGCCAGACAGAAGCATACTGACCGCTTCACTGATAGTGGCTACCGGCACCGGCGAGAGATTGTCCACCGGATCCAGCAGTGCAAACTGATTGGGATCGTCTGTAATCAGGGCTATCCGCGCACCCTCGAGATCCGATAGCCTGCGAATGCCGGCGTTCCCGGAACTGACAAAAATGCCGTAGGTGAGACTCATAAGTGGCGACGATACCGCCACATCCGATGGAACTGGCCGACGGGCCAGGCGAGTGGTCAGTCTGGCATCGAGCCTGCCCTCGCTCAGCCATTCATCCAACTGCTCCTCGTCGCCGGCAACCGGTTCAACCGGCACATCCAGTTTGTCCGATATCCGGTCGAGATAATCGATATAAATACCTGCCAGCTCTCCCTCTCCGGTATCGAATGCCAGGGGAACCTGACCGGCACGGACACCGATGCGGAAGGCGTCACGATCCTCCAGCCATTGCAGGTCCTCGTTACCCAGAACCGGCGCAGGCGATGGCTGCGGAGGCTCTGCGCCGGACACACCGGAGACCAGAAGGCAGGTGACCACCAACAGAAAATAAAAGGCGACCCTCACTGGATATCCTCACCGGTTTGGCTACAGTTCAAGGAACCATACCTGTAAATTCTTCTGATTGCATTCAGCGGGTTACCCGTTTTACCGTAACCGGATAAACATTCAACGACGAACCCGGGAGAACCAGTACGATGGATACCAGCAAGCATACGTTCAGCGCCCTGTTTGAACAGTTGGGTCTGCCTTCTGACACGCAGAGCATCGAGGATTTCATTGCGAAACACTCACCCCTTCCTTCGGAAATTGCTCTGCAGGATGCGCCCTTCTGGTCTGAAAGCCAGTCCCGTTTCCTGGAGGAAGGCCTGGAAGAGGACTCGGACTGGGCGGAAATCATTGACGAACTGGACGCACTGATGCGGCACTGATTCAGCCCCCGGCGGGCTCAGGCCCGCTGACTATCACCCGGTCACGCCCCGAATCCTTGGCCAGGTACAGTGCCTTGTCTGCGCGGTCGAAAACCGCATCGTCATCATCACCGTCCACAAACTGCGCAAGCCCGGCGGAAAAAGTTACAGACACCGGGTCCCCCCGGAAATGGAACGGCAATGAGGCAACGTGCTTGCGCATGTTATCAAGGACCGGCTTTGCGATGTCCGGTGCTGTCTCGGGCAGCAGAATGACAAACTCCTCGCCACCAAAACGGGCAATAAAATCCGTTGTCCTCAGGCGTTCGGCCAGCGCCTTCGCCACCAGTTGCAGGACACGGTCTCCCGCCTTGTGACCGTAGGAGTCGTTTACGCGCTTGAAATAATCAATATCGAGTACGCCGATTGTCAACGGATGACGGTACCGTCGCCAGCGTTGGTATTCGAACGCAAGGCGCTCCTGCCAGGCTTCCCGATTAGGCAACTGGGTAAGAACATCCCTGAGGGCTCTTTGGCGTTCTTCAGCGAGCTCGTCGCGGACCTGTTCCGCATGCGCTTCCATCGTCGCCAGTTTTTCGTGCATCAACTCAAGCTGTTGCGACAGGTTCTTCTCACGCTCTGACTCCTGGCTACGGAAGCGCTCCACTGCACCACCGATCGACTGCAGGTGCCGCCCCACAGACATCTTCAACTGGCCGAAATCCGCGCTGGACTCAACCTGCGCGCCCAATGTCTGCAACTCGTTGCGGATCTCACGATCCAGCGCCTCAGACGCATTCAGGCGACCTGCCTGGGCCGCGGTCTGATCGGAAAAACACTGGCGTAATGACTCCAGCCGCTCATCCAGGCGGCGCAGAAACTCTTCGAACTCCCGCTGGCTTCGGGTAACTGCGGCTATCACAAGCTCCGCAACACCATTCAGCCCTTCCCGCAGTTCATCCCAGTTATCGCTGTTCAGGAGTAACTCCTGCAGCCGCCTGGCTCTGGCCTCGGAGGCAGGCTCCAGAGCTACCTGACCCAGCATGTGTCCGAGCAGGTCGCCAACCCGCCGGGCAATTCTCAGGCGCTGGCTGGCATCTTCGGTCTCGCCCTGGTCCAGTTCCGTGCTGTCCCGGGCCGGCGGCACAGACTCACCGCTGGCGGCAACCACCGGCGCAGCGGGCGGGGGCTCCCTGGAGCCAAACAGCCTGCCAAATACACCGGGCCGGCCCCCCTGATCCCCGCTTTGGGCAAGCCCGCTTTCCAGAATTCCCGCGAAGTCAGACAGCCAGCCGGTAAAAGACAACTGCAGCGTTTCTGGCTTACGGAGTCGCTTTTCCAGGCCCCGAAGCCGATCCTTATCGCCGGCAAACAGGGAATGTGAGGAAAGCGCGGTCAACAGATGTTCAAGGGTCGCCCTGATCCGGCGGGCAGTTTCGGCTTTCTGTTCATCGAGGGCCGACACCTGGCGATCAATCCGGTCCTGCAGTTTTTGCCAGCTCCCGGAATCCGGAGAACCTTTACGCAGTTCGCCGCGCAGCTGGGCAAGTAAACCGTCCAGTTGCGGATCCTGTCCTTCTGCAGCCAGACTTGTCCGAACCAGCATGCGCTCGAGCTGATTCCTCTCGCGGTCCCACCGGGACTCGAACTCCTCTGACGATTCAAGCGCCTTCAGGTACTTGTCCTTCCAGGCTGACTCCGATGACATTTAGTTTTCTCTGCCTTTCTTGTAGCCACGGCGGGCGCGGGGATGGCTCTGGTCGTATACCTTTGCCAGATGCTGGAAATCAAGATGGGTATAGATCTGTGTCGTCGCTATGTCCGCGTGACCCAGCAGTTCCTGCACCGCCCGCAAGTCGCCGCTGGATTCCAGCATATGACTGGCAAAGGAGTGCCGCAAAAGATGAGGGTGCAACCGCTGGTCAGCCCCTTTGGCCAGGCCCCAGCGACTGAGCCGTGACTGGATGCTGCGGGTGCTGAGCCGGTCTCCACGTCGGCTCACATACAGGGCGCTTTCCGACTCCGCAGCCATTGTTTGTCGAACCTCAAGCCAGCAGGCGAGCGCCTCAAGCGCCTTGCGACCCACCGGAAGAATTCGTTCCTTGCTACCCTTGCCAAGCACCCGGACTTCACCGCCACGCTGGTCCACCGCGTGCAGATTCAGGCCGGCAAGTTCCGACAATCGCAGCCCCGAGGAATACATCAGTTCAAACATACTGAGGTCGCGGATTTCCAGCGGATCCTCAGGGGAGGCATCAAGCAGGTGGTTGAGCTGGTCCACGTCCGCTACTTTGGGCAGCCGCCTTCCGGACTTCGGGGCGCGGATATCAAGGGCGGGATTGTCAGTGGCCAGATGTTCCCGCAAGAGGTATTCATAAAAACGACGTATCGCGGACAGATGGCGGGCAATACTGCGCCCGCCAAGCCCTTCGCGGCTAAGCTGGGCTACATAACGCCGCAGGTCGTGGCTGGTAACAGCGCGCCAATCGGGAGCCGGGAGCTGCTCAACCCAGGCAAGGAAACGCCTGAGGTCGTCGCGATAATTACGGCAAGTACGCGGGGAGTGGCGCTTTTCCGATGCCAGATAACCCAGAAATCCATCCAGCGATTCTGAGAACGCGGCAAGCATGCCTGTTTCAGAAGCGGTCTCGGCCATGCTCAGCGAGACTCCGCCACCGCGTTGGTTACCGGCACCGCAGCAGTATGCCGTTGCAGGATGGGGGGCAACAGCCGGCTGAGGGTATCGCTGATATAGGTCAGGAACAGAGAGCCCATGCTCTGGTCGAAATACCCGGTTTGACAGCTGCCAACCGCAAACACACCAACCAGCTCATCGTGTCGCAATGGCACCAGGGCCACCGATGCAATAGGCTCTTCCCGATCAGGAAACAGGAAGCTGCGCTCGCTTTCCCGGAACTGGCCGCAGACGGCGCGATCGCCTTCCAGCAAACCTCCGAGCCGCGCTTTTGCCACTTCCGGTGCGACCACGTGCAGGGCTCCCTGCGCCGCCGTTGGTAACTCGGAATCGGTGAACAGAATGACAGATGCCGCATCCAGGCCGAAGTCGCCACGGATACTGTCATCAATGGCGGCCGCCATGTCATTCAGGTTGCGGGCTTCGATCACCTGCATCAGCAGCCGTTTGCTTTTCTCGAACAGACGGTCGTTGTGACGGGCAATGGAGACCAGCTCAACCAGCTCGCGACGCAGGGTATCGCGTTGTTCACGAAACAGGTGTACCTGACGTTCCACCAGCGATATCGCGCGGCCGCTGTCGTGGGGCAGCGTCAGGCTGCGCAGAAGTTCATCCTGTTCAACGAAGAAGTCGGGGTTGTCACGCAGATAGTCTGCGACGGCTTCCGCGGTGAACTCTCCGGCCTTCTTGTGGGCCGTTTCGTCTGTCATGCTGCTCTCCTGATCGTCAGGGCTTTGATATAACTGGCTGGCGATGGCGATTCTGCTGCCGCTGTTGTCCCGGCCGTGTATCGCCCTGCCGTGTATTTTTCCGACGCCGCGGGGGCTGGTCTCCCGGCAGACGAAGCTGACCTTCAAAGACGCTGGCTGTGGGGCCCTCCATCATAACAGGGGACCCTTCACCCTGCCATTCGATGACCAGGTGCCCTCCACTGAGCTCGACATCCACACGACTGTCCAGCAAGCCGCGCAGACAACCCGCGACAACGGCCGCACAGGCACCGCTGCCACAGGCCATGGTCTCACCGGAGCCGCGCTCGAATACTCTCAGCCGCACGTGGGTACGATCAACAATCTGCAAAAATCCGATATTGGCGCGAGCCGGGAAGCGGGGATGATTTTCAAGCCGGGGGCCAAGCTCAGCCACCGGTGCGGTGTCGACATTGTCCACCACCAGCACCCCGTGGGGATTACCCATGGATACTGCGCTGAGTTCCACGGTTTCGTCGCCCACTTCCACGGTGTAAACCTCCTTGCGGCGGTCAGCTGCAAAAGGGATGGCGGGCGGATTCAGCTCTGGCACACCCATGTCCACGGTTACCATACCGCCACGACCAACCCTGAGCTCGATCACGCCCTTGGCGGTCTGTACCCGGATCACCTTCTTGTTGGTCAGGCGCTGGTCGCGGACAAAGCGCGCAAAACAGCGGGCGCCATTACCGCACTGTTCCACTTCCGAGCCGTCGCTGTTGAATATCCGGTAACGGAAATCCACGTCGGGCAGTCCCGGTGGCTCTACCACCAACAGTTGGTCGAAGCCGATGCCGAAATGCCGGTCGGCAAGCTCACGGATCATTTCCGGGCGCAGGCGGAACGGCTGGCTGATGGCATCCACCACCATGAAGTCGTTCCCCAGACCGTGCATCTTGGTGAAATTCAACATGGGTCCCTGCCCGCGCCGAGGCTGATTCATACCATCATCCTCACTCATTCCGGCAAACAGCTTTCAGGACCAAGCTGCTCTTCGAGGGTTTCCCGACGGCGCACAACATGCATCTGGTCGCCATCCACCATCAGTTCCGGTGGGCGATTGCGCGTATTGTAGTTGGAGCTCATGACAAAACCATAGGCGCCAGCGGAACGGACCGCCAGCAGATCCCCGGCCTGAAGTCGAAGTTTGCGGTCTTTGCCGAGGAAATCACCGGTTTCGCACACCGGGCCCACCAGATCCCAGGCTTTTTCCTCTCCCTCATTGTGGGGCGTCACCGGTATGATCGACTGCCAGGCACTGTAGAGTGCGGGCCGGATCAGATCATTCATCGCCGCGTCAATGATGGCGAAATTGCGGTGCTGCGTGCACTTGAGGAATTCTACCCGCGTCAACAGAATACCGGCATTGGCCGCAATGGAGCGTCCCGGCTCCAGGATCAGTTCCAGTTTACGGTCGCCGAGACGTTCAGCCAGCGCCGTGACATAGTCCGACGGCTGCGGTGGCTGTTCCCGGTCGTAGGTGACACCCAGGCCGCCACCCATATCCAGGTGCTGAATGACAATGTTCTTGTCCGCCAGGGTATCGATCAGTACCAGCACCCGATCCAGGGCGTCCAGAAAGGGCATTACCGATGTCAACTGGGAACCGATATGGCAATCCACGCCATTTATGACCAGGTTGGGCATGGAAGCAGCCCGCTCGTAAACGCCGGGGGCTTCGCCAATGTCGATGCCAAACTTGTTCTCTTTCAGCCCCGTGGAGATATAGGGGTGCGTACCTGCGTCCACATCGGGATTTACCCGCAGGGAAACAGGCGCCTTCACGCCCAGCTCCCCAGCCACTTCATTGAGCCGGTCCAGCTCGGTATCGGATTCCACATTGAAGCAGCGAACCCCGGCTTCCAGGGCCCGACGCATTTCCCAGCGCTGCTTGCCGACTCCCGAGAAAACAGTTTTTCCCGGATCACCGCCAGCGCGAATCACCCGCTCCAGTTCCCCCGCAGAAACGATATCGAAGCCCGCGCCGAGACGCGCCAGCACATTCAGTACTGCGAGATTACTGTTGGCCTTTACGGCGTAGCAGACCAGATGTGGGCGACCGGCCAGGGCATCGTCATAGGCGTGATAATGACGCTCCAGAGTGGCGCGGGAATACACATAGGCCGGTGTACCGAAACGTTCGGCAATAGTGGCAACCGGCACGTCCTCGGCGTACAACTCGCCGTCACGGTAATTAAAGTGATCCATGTAAATCCTGATTCTGTTGGCGGGGCGCCAGGCCGGGCCTAGCGGTCGCCGGCATCTTCGTTCCGGCCCTGCTCGCTATCGCTGGCCTGTTCAGAGGCCCTGTCGTCATCCGGGGGTATCTCCCGATACAACGGCCCCTTCTGACCACAACCCGCAATAAACCCGACCATCACCAGCATGAACACGATTGTCTGTCCTGGTTTCATGGGTAACTGCCCCTGTTATCTGTATGCATGCAGTATACCTGAGTGGAACCATGCCCGGCGAGACGTCCCAGACACTGATTGGGAGCGTCAGAGATGGCGGTTCAGGGCATTTTCCAGTTGTGACCGGTAATAGAGGTATTGAATCGTCTGAATGTCCTGCTGGTAGACCTGGGGATCCAGATCGTGAGGCAAATGAATGTCGGTCAGATAGACCGGATACGGCTCCGGACTGTGGCGCTGGGAGCGGATATAATGGGCCACCGCCGGAATCAGCCGGTTGCCGTATTCCTGCACGGTGAATTCCTGGTCACCGCAGAAAATATCGAAACGGACCCGGGCGTCGCCTTCCTGAATGCCGATCGCCTGTACTTCAAACCCTGGCAGAGGCACATTGCTGTCGGCATCGGAGCGCCGCTCGGCACACCATTGGCCGTGCCGGAGCGTCATTTCATAGCACTGGATTGCGCCGATATCCGCTACCGCATCCAGTTGCCTCAGCTGACGTCGTTCGGTCAGATTCTCGAGAAACCGCAGCAGTGGCACCAGCAAATAGCGGCGATTGACATAGTCCTGCTGCCAGGAGAATACCGAGCCCAGTTCATCCACCACCCACACCCGGGCCCGGTCACCGCTTACCCGGTAGAATACCTGGATATTGCCCGGTTCGCTGGCGTGGCAGACCGTTCGCAACGGCAGGTCATCCAGCAGGGCATAACGGTCGAACACCACCGGAACATAGGACTCCTGGGGCTTGGCCAGGTAGTCCATCAGCGCTTCATTGCTGTCCAGGGCAACAAATCCCGGCTCGGGCCCGCTGAATCGCAGCACAAAAAACCGGCGGTCCATCTCGATGACATAACGCAGCGGATGCGGCCCCGTGCCACCGGCAAAGTAGTGGCGCATGACATCGGTAAAGAGCTCCCGCACCCTGCGGGCTATTGCGGCGCCGTGGCCCTTGTTATGGCTGTGGACCATGATATCCGGCAACCGCCCCGGCGCTCCTGCCACCGATGCCAGCACATTTTTCAGGCACTGGATGAGGGTGTCGCCAGCCGCATAATGCTGCAGACTGACCTCATGCCAGCTGTTGAAAGTGACCTGGTCGATGGTGTTCACCAGGTTTTCACGGCCGCCGCTGAAGCCCAGCGAATCGTGGCGGGCACTGAGTTTGTGTAGCCCACGCTCGGTCAGGCGGGCCTGCGGGTCCAGACCCACATTGACAAACAGCAGATTACGCAGTGGATACACCCCCCGCGACAGTGCCTCCCGGCTGGCTGGCTCCACAGGAGAGGGCAGAAACCCAGCCAGAGCATCCAGCATTTCCCGCAACTCCGCCACCGACGCCGTGCTGTTGCCAGCCCGCACATTCAGGCGGGTCGATCGGCTCAGCAGGCCGTTGCAGTAGCACCAGACCATCAGCTCGGCCAGGTTTCCGGAACGGCGGATCACCGGTTGCCAGAATGCATCGGAGGGGTCTTCGAGATCCCGATACAACAACCAGCCCTCATGGCCGGCCATTCCGCCCTGCCCGGACTGGTGATGAAAGGCCAGGTTCTCTTCCGCCAGAGAGGGCGCCAGCCCGGGATTGATCTGTTCAATTTTACCCGCCTTGCGCTGGAAGGCGGCATACAGCTTTCGACCCAACAGGTTCATGTCGTTACTGCGGATGGCAGCACGGCTGCCATGCTCCCGGGCCAGCCGGGACAGCAGGCGGTAACTGTGGGTAAGCTCTGCCACCACCGACCGGCGCAGAGTAACCACCTCCTCCGCACGCCAGCGGCTGCGGTTATCCAGATTCTCGATTTCAGCCGCCGACCAGCCCCAGGCATCCACCAGCGTCTGCAACAGGCAGGTTCGCCAGTTGGCAACCAGCTGGGCAGAGCGGGTCAGCGGCAGCCCGGCTTTAAGATAAAGGCTTTGTCGCACCAGTGCCAGACGCTCGGGAGCATCCTCTTCCAGCAGCCACTGCTCCAGACGTTGGTAAAGCAACAGGTAGGGGTCAAGCCGGTCAGGATCGGTTTCTCCGGCATAGACCTCTGCCTTGAAGACCCGGGACAACAGTGGCTGACTGTCATCGCGGGCATAGCATTCGATCAGCAGCAGTTTGAGAATGGACTTCCAGGGTGCATCAATGCCCTTGTACAACTGCCAGACACCGGCGCCAAGAAACTCTTCCTGCGGAATTGACAACGCCGGCCCGAAATCGATGTACTCATCACCGCGGATAAAGCGGCAGTCGATCAGCTGCCGGGCACGCTCGTCATAGCGGACCTCGTCTTCCACCGGCACCAGCCACCACAGCGGATAGCATCCGCCCAGATGTATGCTGGTGCGATAAAACTCGTCCAGAAGAAGAAAATGCTGTGCACTGCCGCAATTTTCGCCAGTGACCTCGGCACGCTGGCGCCCCGCGCGCCAGTCTGCGGCACAAAAAACAAATACGTGTAGCTCCACACCCAGGGTTGCTGCCCAGGCCGCAAGACTCTCCGCCTTGCGCTCAAGACAGTGCACTCCGCGCTCGGACAGGTCCGGGCGATGGCACAACCAGACATCCAGGTCGCTCGCCACCGAGTGGCCCAGCGTACCGGGACTGCCCATCAGAAACAGCGCTTCCAGATCGGGCTTCCGCCGCCCTTCGTTTTTAAGGGAAAACGTGCGCGCCAACCGCCTGGCCGCATTCAGCGTCGGTTCCGTGGGCCGGTAGTGGCTCAGTCCGTAGGGGCAGTCACTGTCGAGGTAACCGGGAAGCGCAGGATGGTTGAGATGAAACACCAGCGGCAGAACTTCCAGCACGGCCTGCTGACGATGGGTCAGCGCAGACCGGGCGCGCTCCCAGCGTTGCTTATTGACAGCCACGAACCGGTCCCGCAGCCGACGCAGCGTTTTCCGGTCGATACCCTCATCGAAATCCAGGGCAATGGGAGCCGCAGGCACCGTCACAGCAAGTGTGCTTTCCTGGCTCGCGCCACGGCAGCGCGAACCTGGGCCGGCGCGGTGCCGCCCAGATGATCCCTGGCCTGCACTGAACCTTCCAGGGTCAGCACATCGAACACGTCCTCGCCGATAACATCGGAGAAACGCTTCAGCTCGTCGGTGGTCATTTCAGACAGATCACGGCCTTCGGCGACACCGAAGGCCACCGCCTTGCCGACGATCTCGTGGGCATCACGGAAGGCTACGCCCTTCTTGACCAGGTAGTCTGCCAGATCGGTCGCGGTTGAAAATCCCCGCTTGGCCGCCACCCGCATATTGTCCGCCCGGGCCTCGATCGCCGGGATCATGTCGGCGTAGGCCCTGAGGCAGCCTTTGACGGTATCGACGGTGTCGAACAGAGGCTCCTTGTCCTCCTGGTTGTCTTTGTTGTAGGCCAGCGGCTGGCTCTTCATCAGGGTCAGCAGGCTGATCAGATGACCGTTCACGCGACCGGTCTTACCACGCACCAGCTCTGGTACGTCCGGGTTTTTCTTCTGCGGCATGATGGATGACCCGGTGCAGAAACGGTCCGGCAGGTCGATAAAATCGAACTGGGCGGAGGTCCATAGCACCAGTTCCTCGCTGAACCGGGAAAGATGGGTCATCAGCAGAGCGGCAAAACTGCAGAACTCAATGGCGAAATCCCGGTCACTGACGGAGTCCAGGGAATTCTCGCTGGGCCGGTCAAAGCCCAGCAGCCTCGCGGTAATGCTGCGATCAATCGGATAGGTTGTACCGGCCAGTGCGGCAGCGCCCAGTGGCATCACATTCACCCGCTTGCGGCAGTCCTGTAGCCGCTCGGCATCCCGCACCAGCATCTCGTACCAGGCCAGCAGATGATGGCCAAATGTGACCGGCTGGGCGGTCTGCAGATGGGTAAACCCCGGCATGATGGTCTCCGCCTCACGCTCTGCCAGATCCAGCAGACCGGTCTGCAGCCGCCTGAGCTCTTCTGCAATGACGTCGATTTCATCACGCAGGTACAGGCGGATATCGGTAGCCACCTGGTCGTTACGGCTGCGACCGGTGTGCAGCTTCTTGCCAGTGATCCCGATGCGGTCGGTCAGCCGCGCCTCGATGTTCATGTGCACATCTTCCAGGCTGACGGACCACTCAAACGTGCCTGCCTCAATGTCTGCCCTGACCGCTTTAAGGCCTGCAATAATGGTGTCACGCTCGTCCATGGTCAGCACGCCCACTTCCGCGAGCATGGTGGCATGGGCAATGGAACCGGTAATGTCGTGGTGGTACAGGCGCTGGTCAAAGCCCACGGATGCGGTGAAGCGTTCCACGAAGGCATCGGTGGGTTCGGTAAATCGACCGCCCCAGGGTTTTTCGGCACTCTTGCTCTGATCTGTCATGGTCTATCTTTCCTGCTGACAGCCCGGCATCATTCTGCGGGAATGGGTAAGTGGAATGTCGCGGGATTATAGCATTCCATAGCACACAGTTGCCCTTCTCTGATTCAGGAACAGGTTCAATGGCAGCAAAACACAACAGGGAACGCCGGGTGCAGATACCTGCAGTGAACGACACCGATTTCTATGTCCCGGACCTGTGCCGGGTGCGGGCCGTCTTCATGCTGGTGGTCACCAGTGAACTGCTGGTCCTGGTGCTATCAATCGTTCAGGCCCAGAGCCACTGGATTGACTGGAACTATTTCGGCTTGCTGTCCCTCTTCGTGCAATGGACAGTTCTTACCAGCGCTGCACTGATCTGCCTGTTGCGGCGCTGGTTGTCCGGCCTGACGGTTCCCCGTGCCACCGCCGTCATCGTCGCCATCGTATTGCTGGATGTGCTGGCCTTCAGCCTGTTCGCCGACAGTGTGCTGCATCCCCGGCCCGGCGTTGAGGCCTGGCAGGGGGTAGCCAAGAAACTGTTACTGGCCCTGCTGATCACACTGATGGTGCTGCGCTATTTCTACCTGCAGTTCCAGTGGCAGCAGCAGCGCGAATCGGAAATGCAGGCACGGCTGACCGCCCTGCAGGCAAGGATCCACCCCCACTTTCTGTTTAACAGCATGAACACCATTGCCAGCCTGATCGCAGTGAACCCGGAGCGGGCCGAAGACGCAGTGCTTGATCTTTCCGAACTGTTCCGCGCCAGTCTGCGAACCGGTGACCGGCTGATCGCACTGGCGGACGAGCTGGACCTGTGCCGGCGCTACCTGGCGATCGAAAAGCTGCGCCTGGAGGACCGGCTGTCCCTGGACTGGCATATCCAGGACGGCCTCGACCAGCAGGCCATTCCGCCGCTGACGCTGCAGCCGCTGGTGGAAAATGCCATCTACCACGGCGTACAGCCGCGCCCGAACGGCGGCACCGTCAAGATCGAGGCCTATCGCAACGGGCCCTCAGTCTACCTGATGGTGCAGAACCCGCGCCCGGCCGCGGAACATGGCGGTCATGACGGCAACCGCATGGCCCTGGCCAACATCCAGTCACGCCTGCATGCCCTTTTTGGGGAACCGGCAGTGCTGAAACACAGCCAACAGAATGATATATATACCGTCACTATCAGGCTGCCCTGGCAAAAAGCCAGTGGCAATGGCAGACCCCTGACAAGGAGCGCGTAAGCAGGTATGGCCGATGCAAACAGCCGCAGCGTACTGATCGCTGATGATGAGCCCCTGGCCCGGGAACGCATCCGCAGGCTGGTGGAAGCACTACCAGCCTACGAGGTTTGCGGTGAAGCCGCCGACGGTGAGGAAGTGCTGACAAAAATTGCGCAACAGGGGCCCGACATCCTGCTGCTGGACATCCGCATGCCCGGCATGGATGGCATGGAAGCCGCCGAGAGAATTGCCGCACTGGAGGCGCCGCCGGCCATTATTTTCTGTACCGCCTATGACCATTACGCCATACAGGCATTCGATGTGCATGCCGTGGCCTACCTGCTCAAGCCGGTCCGCCGCGAAGCGTTGGCGGAAGCGCTGAAGCGCGCTGGCCGTGTCAACCGGGTGCAGCTCCAGGCGCTGGCCGGGCAGGATATCGGCACCCCGGAACAACTCGCCATACGCACCCATCGCGGCACCGAACTGATCGATATCCGCGGAATCCTGTACTGCGAGGCTGACCAGAAATACGTCACTATCCATCACGTCCGCGGCGAGACTGTCACCGATTACACCCTTAAAGAGCTGGAAAATGCCTATCCACAGCATCTGCTGAGGATACACCGCCATACACTGGTAGGCGTGCGATTTATCCAGGCCCTGCTGAGAAACGGTGACGGCCAGAACGCAATCGACCTGACGGACAACCACGGCCGACTGCCGGTAAGCCGGAGGCATACCGCTTCTGTGCGGCAGTGGCTGAAGCAACAGCGCCCCGGGTAAGTCACCAACCTTGGCGGGGAGGGGACATTTGGCTCCACAAATGCCCCCACAAAGGGTACCCTTGGCGTACCATTTTTCAGATCCGGCAACGAGTACCATGGCAAAACGAACCCTTCGCATTGCAACCCGCAGCAGCGCACTGGCGCTGTGGCAGGCGGAATTCATCAAATCCGAACTGGAACGGCTTCATGACAACGTTGAGGTCGAACTGGTCAAAATCAAAACCCAGGGCGACAAGATCCTTGATGTACCCCTGGCCAAGATTGGCGGCAAGGGCCTGTTCGTCAAGGAACTGGAAGAAGCCATGCTGGCAGGCAGTGCAGATCTGGCCGTGCACTCCATGAAGGACGTCCCCATGGAGTTTCCAGAAGGGCTCGGGCTGGTGGCCATCTGCGAGCGCGAAGATCCCACCGATGCTTTCGTCAGCAACGATTTTGAAAACGTGGACGCCCTGCCCCATGGTGCCGTCGTGGGTACCGCCAGCCTGCGCCGCGAGGCCCAGCTTCGTGCCTATCGGCCGGACCTGGAAATCCGCACCCTGCGGGGCAATGTCAACACCCGCCTGGCGAAGCTGGATGCGGGCGACTATAACGCCATCGTGCTGGCCAGCTCCGGGCTCAAGCGCCTGGGCTTTCATGACCGCATCCGCTATTGCCTGCCGGACAGCGTCTCGCTGCCCGCCGTTGGCCAGGGCGCACTGGGCATCGAGTGCCGGCTGGACGACGCCGAGCTGATCAGCATGCTGGAGCCCCTGGACCACCGGGACAGCTCCGACCGTGTAAAGGCGGAGCGGGCATTGAACCGCCGCCTGCAGGGCGGCTGCCAGGTGCCGATCGCCGCGTACGCGCTGCTGGAAGATGATGATACGCTCTGGCTGCGCGGCCTTGTTGGTGCCGTGGACGGCACCCAGGTGTTCCGGGTAGAGGGCCGTGCACCCCGCAGCGAAGGCGAGCGCCTGGGTCGCGAACTGGCAGAGGACCTGCTCGCCCTGGGTGCAGACAAGGTGCTGGCTGAAATCTATGGCCACACTCCGACCTGACCCGCTGCCGCTCGAGGGCCGGCGGATCCTGATCTGCCGGCCACAACCCGAAGCCGACCGCCTGGCCACCGTGTTTTGTGACGCCGGTGCGGACGCGCGGGTGCTGCCTCTTATTACCCGGGAACCTCTTCCGGAAAATCCCGTTGCCCGCACACTCGTTCTCAATCTGGACGAGTTTGCCCATGTGATTGCCGTCAGCCCCTATGCCGCCCGCCTGTTGCTGGAATGGCTGGACACCTGGTGGCCACAGACGCCTGCAGGCATCCGGTGGTACGGCGTTGGCGCCGGAACCGCTGCGGTACTCGCCAGCCATGGCCTGAACACACAACAGCCGCAAACCGGTCATACCAGCGAAGATTTGCTACAGTTGCCGGAACTGGCCAATCCCGACTATGAAAAGGTGCTGGTGGTGCGGGGACAGGAAGGCCGCGAGCTTATCCCGCAAACTCTGGAGAAACGGGGGGCACGGGTCACCGTATTGCCGCTTTATCGCCGATACTGCCCCGACTATGATGAAGCCACACTGAAAGCGATGCTCAACGACTTTTCTCCCGAGGCCATCGTCACACTGTCGGGAGAAACATTGAACAATCTCATCGCACTAAGTGAAAATACCGGCCATAATCTTGAAGATACTTTGCTGGTTGTCCCTGTTGAGCGGATCGCCGAACAAGCACGTCTGGCCGGCCTTCGGCGAACGTGTATACCAGGAAGCCTTGCCGATAGCACGATTGTGGCTGCAGTTGCCGAGCAACTTGCCAGCCTGGACGGAGGCTCCGGAAACACCAAGTAAGGATGCCCGTGACAGAATCAAAAGCACAACTGCCCGCCCCGATTGAAAAGCAAAAACAAACACGGCAGCGGCTGTGGCCCCTCTGGATCCTCACCCTGCTGGCCCTTGCCCTGGTGATCGCACTGGCGCTGTGGAGCTGGCAGCATTGGAATAACTACCAGACCCTGCAGCAATCCATCGCCAGCCTGGAAAATGACACTCGGCAGCTGGACCGCATGTACGGCCAGACCGACAACGAACAGAGCCAGCGACTGCAGACCCTGGAAGACAGGCTGTCGGAGCAGCGTGAGCTCATTGCCACCCAGCAACGCCAGATTGATCACAATGCCCGCGAACTGCTGGAAGCCGGCAACCGCACCCGCACCGACTGGCTGCTGGCGGAAGCCGAATACCTGCTGCGGATCGCCAACCAGCGTCTGATGATTGAAAAGGATATCCGTGGCGCACTGGCGGCACTGGAATCGGCTGACGAGGTGTTGGCAGAGTCCGACGACATCGGCGTTTACCCGGTACGCCAGCAACTGGCAAAAGAAATACTCGCGCTCAAGGGTCTGGCCGAGGTCGACAGAACCGGTCTCTACCTGAAGCTGGAGGCGGCGATTGACAGCATTCACCAGCTAACTGACAGCGCCCTTGTCCATGATCGTGCACCCGGGTTTATCACCGGCAGCGGCAGCCAGGACAATGCCAATGCCGAACAGGGGCTGGTTGCCGAAGCCTGGCAGGAGGTCAAGCAGACACTGTCACAGGTGGTCGTGGTCCGCAGGCTGGATGAGCCGGTCAAACCCCTGCTGTCCCCCGAACAGAGCGCCTACGCGAGGCTCAACCTCCAGCTAATGCTGGAAGAGGCCGAACTGGCGGTGCTACGAGGCAATCAGGAGCTGTATTCCCGGGCCCTCACCAAAGCCAGCAACGCCATCAACAACTGGTATGACAGCAGCAATGACCGCATCATCGCCCTCTCCAGAACCCTGGAAGAGCTGTCGGAAAAGAATGTTGACCCGGAATTGCCGGACATCAGCCGATCACTGGAACTGCTCAAGTCCCGCCTGGCAGGACGGCTGGACAGCAGTGCGGATGATGAGGGTGGTGAGAGCAGTGAACGCGGCGAGGGAAATACCCGGGAAACCGGTAACGACGGCGAACAGGGAGATGCCTCATGATCCGCATTTTGCTGATCATCCTCATCGCCCTGGCGCTGGGCACCGCCCTTGCCATGGGGCTGCAATACGACCTCGGCTACATCCGTATCAGCCTGGGCAACTACCTGGTTGAAACCAATTTCTGGATCGGCCTGGCCCTGCTGGTGTTGCTGGTCGTGGGCTCCGTGATGGCCCTCAATCTGTTTCGCCGTCTGCGCCACGGTACCGGCATGGTCGCCGGCTGGATCGCGCGTAGCAGCGAACGCCGCGCCCGCCGCCGCACCACCCAGGGCCTGCTGGCCCTGGCAGAGGGCAACTGGCCGCGGGCGCGCAAGCTGCTCACATCATCGGCGGAGCACGCCGACACCCCGCTCATCAACTATCTGGCTGCCGCCCAGGCCTCGTTTGAAACCGGCGATCACGAAGCCGTGGACGAACTGCTGCGCAAGGCCTTTGAAAGCACCCCCGGCTCCGACATGGCCGTAGGTATTACCCAGGCCCAACTGCAACTGGCCGGCAACCGTCTGGAGCAGGCCCTGGCGACACTGTTGCGGCTGCGTAAGCAGGCCCCCCATCACCCGTTCGTGCTCAAGCTGCTGAAGAACACCTACGTTCGCCTGGAAGACTGGCGGGAACTCTCCCGGCTGTTGCCGGAGATCCGCAAACGCAACCTGATGGAGGGTGAGGAGCTGGCTGAGCTGGAGCGGTTGGTATGGCACAACCTGCTGCAGAATGCCGCCGAGGAATGCCGGCGCCAGTCCGACGACCACTCTGTCTCCCTGGAGCCACTGACGCGGCTATGGGACGAACTACCCGGATTCCTGCGCCGTGACGAACACACCATCCGCGAATATGCCCGTCTGCTGGCTCGACTGGGAGATGAAGCACAGGCCGAAACACTTTTGAGGAAAGTGTTACGCAATCACTGGGGTGATGACCTGATCAACCTGTACGGTCGGGTGAAAGGCCAGAAACCGGACGAGCAGTTGCTGATCGCCGAACAGTGGCTCAAAGACCGGCCCAACAACCCGGAACTGTTGCTGGCCCTGGGCCGCCTGAGCCTGCGCAACGAACTCTGGGGCAAAGCCCGGGAATACTTCGAAACAAGCCTTCGATTACGCCGCAGCCGCGAAACAATGGCGGAGCTTGGCCGCCTCAATGCCCATATGGGTGAAAGGGAGAACAGTGTGAAGCTGTTGATGCAGGGGCTGGCCAGGGATAGCGGGTTGCCGGACTTGCCGATGCCGAAGGCTTGATTGGGTCGTCCTGGGTTGTCGGATTACGGCTTCGCCAAAACCGACCTACGCGGGCCCTCCCGCCATGCTGCATGTAGGTCGGATTAGGCGAAGCCGTAATCCGACAACCGTAACACCAATCCGGTCATTCCCTGGGTGCATACTCCAGCACGTCAGAGAAAAACGCCTGCTGCGGCAGGCCGGCCTCCAACAATGCATCCATCAAGGTATAAACCATCGCTGGCGAGCCGCTGGCGTGCACTTCCACGTTGTTCCAGTCCATACCTGAAGCCAGGACTACCCGCACCAGCTGATCATGATGCCCGCTCCAGTCGTTGTCTTCATCATCTCCCACAACCGGCAGAAAGGTAAGCGGTGGCCACTCATCCTGCCACTTCTGCGCGAGGGAACGGAGATACATATCTTCGTGACGACGAACCCCCCAGTAAAGCTTCACCGGCTTGTCGTAAGAGGTTTCACGCAGGTAATCCACCAGGCTCTTCATCTGGGCGAAACCAGTTCCGGCCGCCACCAGCAGCAAAGGTTTTTCCGGTATCGAGGCCAGGCAGGCGCGGCCGTGTGGCAATTCAACGGTGACTTCTCCTCCGGAGGTAAGCGCGTCGATCACTTTCTGGGCAGAAACCCATTCCGGCGTCGCCTGGATGTGCAACTCGATCAGCTCTTGTGACGGGCTACTGGCGATGGAAAAGTAGCATGGATCTGTATCCGGCAGGTTCACCGACAGATACTGGCCGGCATGGAACGACAGTTCCCGGCGACGGGGCAGTTGCAGTTCCACACGGTATACATCGTGGCTGATGGAACGGACGTCCACCACCCTTGCCTGGAACTTGCGGGGCTGGTTGTCTCCGGCTGCCATAACGGCGTCTATCTCCAGTTCTAGGTCGCTGAGCGCGAGGGTGCGACACATCATCAGGCGCCCGGCGAGCGGAATTGTATGTTGATTACGGGTATTCAGGGCCGCGCCACTGACCAGGCGGGCCTCACAGAGTTCACACACACCGTTGCGGCAGGCAGCTGGAACCGCAATGCCCGCCTCAGCGGCGGCGGCCAGAAGCGTAACACCGACCGCGGTGTCAAACGATAATGCAGCCGGTAGCAGCCTGATACGAAACAAATCACTGGCCATATCAGTCGGGGCGGTCGGGTGAAACTTCAATCCCCAGGCTGTCCCAGATGTCATCGACACGCTTTTTGACACCATCGGACATGGTGATGGGCGTGCCCCATTCGCGATCGGTTTCCCCCGGCCACTTGCTGGTGGCGTCCATGCCCATCTTCGAGCCCAGCCCGGAGACCGGCGACGCAAAATCCAGGTAATCGATGGGGGTATTCTCCACCAGCATCGTGTCGCGGGCCGGATCCATGCGTGTAGTCATGGCCCAGATCACGTCTTTCCAGTCCCGCGCGTTCACATCATCGTCGGTGACAATGACGAACTTGGTGTACATGAACTGCCTCAGGAACGACCATACACCCATCATCACCCGTTTGGCATGGCCCGGATACTGCTTTTTCATCGTCACAACGGCAAGACGGTAGGAACACCCCTCCGGTGGCAGATAGAAATCCACGATCTCGGGAAACTGCTTCTGCAGGATGGGAATAAACACTTCATTCAACGCCACCCCGAGAATCGCCGGCTCATCGGGCGGGCGGCCGGTGTAGGTACTGTGATAAATCGGGTCCTTGCGGTGCGTCATCCGCTCCACGGTAAACACCGGGAACTGATCCACTTCGTTGTAATAGCCGGTATGATCCCCGAACGGACCTTCGGGCGCCATATCATCGGGATAGATAAAGCCTTCCAGCACAATCTCGGCACTGGCCGGCACCTGCAGATCACTGAGGCCGCACTGCACCAGTTCGGTACGACCACCCCGCAACAGGCCGGCAAAGGCATACTCGGAGAGGCTGTCCGGCACCGGCGTCACAGCCCCGAGAATGGTCGCGGGATCCGCCCCCAGAGCGACGGCTACGGGGTAGGGTTTGCCGGGATTGGCCTTCTGGAATTCCAGGAAGTCGAGCGCCCCACCACGATGACTGAGCCAGCGCATGATCAGCCGGTTGCGACCTATGACCTGCTGGCGATAGATGCCCAGGTTCTGGCGCTCCTTGTTCGGCCCGCGGGTAATCACCAACGGCCAGGTCACCAGTGGTCCTGCATCCCCGGGCCAGCAGTGCTGCACCGGTATCTGGTACAGATCCACCTGGTCTTTTTCAATCACCACATCCTGACAGGGCGCGGAACGGAGCACCTTCGGGCTCATGCGCATCACCTGCCGGAACAGCGGCAGTTTTTCGATGGCGTCCCTGAAGCCCTTGGGGGGGTCGGGCTCCTTCAAAAAGGCAAGCAGCTTGCCGATGTCCCGCAGTGCAGTCACGTCGTCCTGCCCCATGCCCATAGCGACACGCCTGGGAGTGCCAAACAGGTTGGCCAGCACCGGCATGTCGTAACCTTTGGGATTCTCGAACAACAACGCGGGGCCACCTGCCCGCAGCGTGCGGTCGCAGATTTCGGTCATTTCCAGGTGGGGATCAACTTCTACTGAAATCCGCTTCAGCTCACCGAGCTTTTCAAGCTGGTCAATGAAGTCTCTCAGGTCGTTGTATTTCATCGGCCGCTCCGGTTTGAACTTGGGTGCAGGAACAGGATGCTGGATATCTTCCCCAGACACGCCGTAAACCCATCCCTGGGGGCTCGGCATTGCCATCCATGGCAATGCACGGTCTGGGAAAGACATCCAGCACCCTGTTCATCAGCCCCGAATCGGCTGCAAACAAAGCGCGTGAAGCGCCTGAGACGGTATTAACGATGCGCGCACGGAATCAGATCAACAGCGCGGGGGCATTCCTCTTTGGACTGTGTCTTGCCAGGGATGGCAAGACCAAGCCTACAGGGACGTATTTACGGCGTGTCCGGGGAGGAATGCCCCCGCGCTGTACGCCCCCCAAACCTGAAGCGCTGTAAGAATCAACGGCGCTTCATGGACTGGAAGAACTCGTCGTTGGTCTTGGTTTCCTTGAGCTTGTCCAGCAGGAATTCGATCGCAGCGGTGTCGTCGTCCATGGAGTGCAGCAGCTTGCGCAGAATCCAGATACGCTGGATATCCGCCTCGCTCATCAGCAGGTCCTCGCGGCGGGTACCGGAGCGGCGGATGTTCATCGCCGGGTAAACGCGACGCTCGGCGATCTTGCGGTCCAGGTGCACTTCCATGTTGCCGGTGCCCTTGAACTCCTCGTAGATAACCTCGTCCATCTTGGAACCGGTATCCACGAGCGCCGTTGCCAGAATGGTCAGACTGCCGCCCTCTTCCACGTTCCGGGCCGCACCGAAGAAACGCTTCGGCTTTTCCAGAGCATGGGCGTCCACACCACCGGTCAGAACCTTGCCGGATGACGGAATCACCGTGTTGTAGGCACGGGCCAGTCGGGTAATGGAATCCAGCAGGATCACCACATCCTTCTTGTGCTCGACCAGGCGCTTGGCCTTTTCGATGACCATTTCGGCCACCTGCACGTGACGGGCCGGTGGCTCGTCGAAGGTGGATGCAATCACTTCACCGCGCACGGTACGCTGCATCTCGGTGACTTCTTCCGGACGCTCGTCAATCAGCAGCACCATCACATGGCACTCCGGATTGTTACGGGTGATGGCCTGGGCTATGCCCTGCATCAGCAGCGTCTTACCGGCCTTGGGCGGAGAGACAATCAGGCCGCGCTGGCCCTTGCCGATGGGAGAAACCAGGTCGAGCACACGGGAAGACAGGTCCTCGGTGCTGCCATTACCCGCTTCAAGCAACAGACGTTCGTCCGGGAACAGCGGTGTCAGGTTCTCGAACAGAATCTTGTTGCGGGCGTTATCCGGCTTGTCGAAGTTGATCTCGCTAACTTTCAACAGCGCAAAGTAACGCTCGCCGTCTTTGGGCGGGCGGATCTTGCCGGCAACGGTATCGCCGGTCCGCAGGTTGAAGCGGCGGATCTGGCTGGGTGAAACGTAGATATCGTCCGGGCCGGCAAGGTAGGAAGCGTCGGCGGATCGCAGAAAGCCGAAACCGTCCTGCAGAATTTCCAGTACGCCATCGCCATAAATGTCTTCGCCGCTTTTTGCGTGCTTCTTCAGGATTGTGAAGATGACATCCTGCTTGCGCGAACGAGCCAGGTTATCAAGGCCCATCTCTTGCGCAATATCGAGCAATTCGGGCACGGATTTCTGCTTGAGTTCAGTAAGATTCATAGGTTATTAGATTGTCAGGAATGGAAGTAAGCGAACATTGGAATGACAGGGGTGCCACTGAACGGATTGATCAGGTATGCGTTGATCTAGGTGCTGGCCAGATGGAGCAACCGGTATAGATGAAGTCCGGATAAGTACTGAAGCCAGAGACAGGAAGAACAACCGTTCGCCGGGCAACAGCGATAATCAGCTACCTTGCGTATCAATGTCAAGTGATGTTCCACACTTTTGCAGCGATTTGCGGTTTTGTGGCCGTCACTGCTATTCAGGGCACCGGCCTTCCCTCCCTCTGATGGGTTACTCCCCTTCCATTCATCATTGCCAATGAGGATACTGTCGGACAGACCTCAAAGACTTTGGAGAGCATCCATGAGCAGCGACACCACCATCGAACTGAAACCCCTGAACATCGCCCTGCTAACGGTGTCTGATAGCCGTGGCGAGGCAGAGGACTCCTCGGGGCAGTTCCTGGAAAACAGCATAATCGAAGCGGGCCACCGGCTGGTTGCCCGGCGGATACTGCCGGACGATGTCTATCTGGTGCGGGCGCTGATGTCCGGATGGATTGCTGACCCTGAGATCAATGTGGTGATCATCACTGGCGGCACCGGCTTCCATGAGCGGGACAGCACCCCGGAAGCCGTCGCCCCGCTGCTGGACAAGAGCATTGACGGGTTTGGCGAGGAATTCCGCCGCCTGTCCGCCGGTGAGATCGGTACTTCCACCATTCAGTCCCGGGCGTTCGGCGGGATGGCAAATCACACCGTGATTTTCTGCCTGCCCGGTTCCACGGGCGCCTGTCGGACCGGCTGGGACGGCATTCTGAGCAGCCAACTGGACAGCCGCCACGGCCCCTGCAATTTTTCGGCTCTGGCCCTGGGCAAGCCGGATCGGCCTTTGAACCGCATCAATCAGGTCATTGGCGAGCGCTCGGAGCGATAATCCATGGCAAGTTCTGACCTGATTCCCGTCGACGATGCCATTAACCATCTGGTTGCCCGGGCCCGCCCGGTGGCGCACACCCAAACCGTGCCGCTGGCAGACAGCCTGGACCGGGTTCTGGCCCGGGATTACACGGTTCCTGCGGATGTGCCGCCAGCAGACAACAGTGCCGTTGATGGCTATGCCGTGCGCGCCGGAGATCTTGCCGGCGAGGGCCCGCTGCCGGTGTCTGGCCGTATCGCCGCCGGCGAAGCGCCTGATGCCCTCAAGCCCGGAACCGCTGTGCGCATTTTCACCGGTTCGGAAATTCCCTCAGGCGCGGACTCCGTCATCATGCAGGAGCGGGTCACCGTGTCCGATGACGGCATAACGATTAATGCTCCGGTGAGCGAAGGCCAGAATATCCGTCGCCGCGGACAGGACCTGGTCCAGGGTGAGCTGGCACTGGCGAAAGGCACCAGGATTCGGCCCCAGGAGATGGGCCTGCTGGGCTCCATCGGTGTGGCAGACGTTGCCGTGTACGCAAAACTGAAAGTCGCCATTCTCACAACCGGTGACGAGCTGGTGGATCCCGGACAACCGCTGGGGCCCGGCCAGATCTATAACAGCAATCGCTATACGATGCTGGGGCTGCTGGCGAAAGCAGGCTGCGCAGTGGTCCTCTGTGAAACCCTGAAGGATACCCGGGAAGCAACCCGCAGCACTCTTGAGCGGGCGGCAGCCGAAGCCGACCTGATCATCACCAGCGGTGGCGTGTCGGTGGGCGAGGAAGACCACGTGCGGGCAGTGCTGGAGGAGTCAGGCAAACTGTCCCTGTGGCGCATGGCCAGCAAGCCCGGCAAGCCGATGGCGTTCGGTACGATTGCCGATACTCCGGTGCTTGGCCTGCCCGGTAATCCGGCGGCCGTGCTGGTAACCTTTCTGGTGGTGGGCATGCCGTTTATCCGCGCCTGTCAGGGCCGGACAGGCGTTACCGGCCCTGGTGAACGGTTACCGGCGGCTTTTTCTACGGAGCAGCCCTCGGTTCGTCGACAGTATGTCCGTGCCCGCAAGAGCATGGGTGATGACGGCCCGGTAATCACCGCCTATCCCAACCAGAGCTCTGGCGTGCTGAGTTCTGCGTGCTGGGCCGATGGGCTGGCCGTGGTGCCGGAGAACGAGACCATTGGCCAGGGCGACCCTGTTACCTACTACTCATTTGCAGAGCTGTTGGAATAACCATGAGTACCGACAATACCATTACTGTGAAGTTTTTCGCCCGCCTGCGGGAGGAGCTGGATACGGCCACGCTGAGGGTTGAAGCCAAACCCGGGCTGACGGCAGGCCAGTTGCTTCATGATCTTGCTGGCAGGGGTGGAAACTGGGCCCAGCTGGACGGTGCGCAACCGGTGATGATTGCCGTCAACCAGGTAATGACAAAGCCCGAGAAGGCATTGCAGCCTGGTGATGAGGTGGCCTTTTTCCCACCAGTGACAGGAGGCTGATGTGATTCGTGTCCAGCAACAGGATTTTGATCCTGCTGAGGAATACCGTGTACTCCGGGATAGTGGCTCCGGGACCGGGGCTATTGCGACGTTTACCGGCCTGGTTCGGGACAGTGGTGACCTGAAGGATGTGACGGGGCTGTTTCTGGAGCATTATCCCGGGATGACGGAGCAGGTTATTGAAGGGCTGGTTCATGAGGCTTCGCAGCGCTGGGATGTGCGTGAGGCCCGCGTCATCCATCGCGTGGGGTTCCTGGCCCTGGCGGAACAGATTGTGTTTGTGGGGGTGTGCAGCGCCCACCGCGGGGATGCGTTTGCGGCCTGCGAGTTCATTATGGATGCGCTGAAAACATCGGCGCCGTTCTGGAAGAAGGAGATTACCGGGGATAGCGAGCATTGGGTGGAGCAGAAGGCGGCTGACCGGGATCGGTCTCAGAGCTGGGAGTAGCTCTCTGGGACTTTATTCCAGACGGCAGGCAATGCCATCCCCCCCTTCCGAAAAACGCTGTGAATACGTCCGTATAGGCTTGGGCTCCGCCATCCATGGCTGCGCATATTTTCGGAAGGGGGATGGCATTGCCTGCCTGATTTGGAGTGGTTTTCAAGACTCTTCTGACTGCTTCATGGCAATAAAAAACCGCCCGTGAACGTTTGCTCAGGGGCGGTTTTTTTCCGGGGACAGCGATCAGAGATTGCTGTCCAGGAAGGCGGCCAGTTGTGACTTGGACAGGGCGCCCACTTTGGTGGCATCCACGTTGCCGTTCTTGAACAGCATCAGCGTGGGGATCCCGCGGATGTTGAACTTGGGCGGTGTCTGCTCGTTTTCGTCGATGTTCAGCTTGCACACTTTCAACTTGCCTTCGTATTCTTCGGCCATTTCTTCCAGCACCGGTGCGATCATCTTGCAGGGGCCGCACCATTCTGCCCAGTAATCCACCAGTACCGGTATGTCTGATTGCAGGACATCCTGCTCAAAAGAGGCATCTGTGACGTTTACAATATTTCCGCTCATTTCAGTTTCCCGATTCGTGCATCTGCCAACGGCGCGGGCCGCTTGCCAATGCTATTGACTGTTACTGACGGTCACAGCCATTGGCTATGAATGACCGTTTACCGTAATCATGGTAGGCGATACTTTACGCGATTGGTCAGGCCTATGTGAAGCGCTTCCTTCAGCCCCAAGCTCTCGGATTACCCTGACCCGTAGCGCATCATTGCGTTACATCGCATATCGCTTATAGTGATCACCATGCCTGGCGGATATTCCGCCCGCCATCGCATGTTCACTGGTTATCAGACGACCGTTGCCGGGTTTCCCTCGCACGGCTTATCAAGCTCCCTTCCCTCTATTTAGGGCCTGGCAGAAGGAATTCAATACACGTGACGGCCAACTCCTCCGCCACCACGCCAGAGCTGCTTGCAGCGATTGACATGGGCTCCAACAGTTTTCACATGGTGGTTGCCCGCCTTGTTCACGGCGAAATCCGCACCCTTGAGAAGATGGGCGAGAAGGTTCAGCTCGGGGCCGGACTGGACAGGTACAACCGCCTTACCGAAGAAGCCCAGGCTCGCGCCATGGCCTGCCTTGGCCGGTTTGCACAGAGGTTACGGGGGATGCCGCCGGAAGCGGTTCAGGTGGTGGGCACCAATGCCCTGCGGGTGGCGCGCAATGCCCAGGAGTTCATGGCGCGCGCGGAGGAGGTGCTTGGTTATCCGGTGGAGATCATTGCCGGCCGCGAAGAAGCCCGGCTGATCTATCTGGGCGTATCCCACACCCTGTCCGATGACAGTGGCCGACGGCTGGTGATCGATATCGGCGGCGGCAGCACCGAATTCATCATTGGTGAGCGTTTCGAGCCCCAGGAACTGGAAAGCCTGCACATGGGCTGTGTCTCGTTCCGCAACCGTTACTTCGCGGATGGCAGGATTACCCGCAAGCAGATGGACAAGGCCATTACCCACGCCGAGCAGGAGCTACTCAACATTCGCCAGCACTTCCGCAACAAGGGCTGGCAAAGCGCCGTTGGGTCATCCGGTTCGATCAAGGCCATTGCCAGTGTACTGGCAAGTCTCAAGATCACTGACGGCACCATCACCCTCAAGGCCATGACCGAACTCCGAAAGCGCCTGGTGGACATGGGCAAGGTCGAGAAGCTTGCCGACCTGGGGGTGCGCTCCGACCGGCAGAGCATTTTCCCGGCAGGATTTGCCATTTTGATGGGTGCCTTCCAGTCACTGCAGATAGAGCAACTGACTTTCGCCGATGGCGCCCTGCGAGAGGGGCTTTTATACGACATTGCCGGCAGAATCCAGCACGAAGACGTAAGGGAACGGACGATCCAGGCCCTGCAGGAGCGCTACCATGTGGACAACGAGCATGGTGCTGCCGTGGAGGAGACCGCTATCGCGGCCTGGAAACAGGTAGCCGATACCTGGGGGCTGAATACTCCGGCTGACGAGGAAGCGCTTCGATGGGCCTGTCGGCTGCATGAGATCGGTCTGACAATTTCACACAGCCAATACCACAAGCACGGTGCCTACCTGCTGCGATATTCGGATCTGCCCGGCTTCACCCAGCAATTCCAGCGTGACCTGGCGACTCTGGTACGGGGCCACCGACGCAAATTCTCGTCAGCCATTTTCGAAGGCCTGGACCCCGAGGACATTCCCCGTTTGCGATATCTGAGCATTCTGGTTCGCCTGGCCGTGCTACTGCAGCATCCCCGAAATCACGAGCAACCCCCGGAACTCCGCCTGCGCCCTTCAAGCGACGGTCTTACCGTGGAGTTCCCTGCCGGCTGGCTGGATGACCGTCCGCTCACTCTCGCCGATCTCGAGAATGAACGGGACTACCTCGCCAAACAGGATTTCAGCCTGAAAGTGAAGATCTAGGGGGTCAGTTCTGCCTCCAGGTTCTCCACCGTTTCGCTGATATCGAGCCACTCTGCCTCAACCTCTGCAAGACGGCTCTTGGCGGCTGCCTGCTGCCCCAACAGCTGTTTCAGTTTCTGCTTGCCCTGGTCAGCATAGAGCTCAGGCTCGGAAAGGTCCTGCTCCAGTGTCATCAATGTGGACTGCAGCCTGTCCATTTCTTTCTCCAGCGCGGCCTGCTTCTTGCGATAGGGGCTGAGTTTCTGGCGAACAGCCGCTTCTGCCCGCTTGCGGGCCTTACGATCTTCCGCATTCTCGCCGACACCGGCGACGTCGGCCTCTGCCACTGAAGCGGCAGAAACATTGCCATTCTCACGCCTGGGCGCTTCTGTTTCATCCTTGCGTCGATCCGCCAGCCAGCGCTCGTAATCTTCCAGATCGCCATCGTATTCCGTCACCCGGCCGTCGTTCACCAGCCAGAAATCATCCACCGTGTTACGCAACAGGTGGCGGTCGTGGGAGACTACAACAATCGCGCCGTCAAAGTTCTGTAAAGCCATGGTCAGGGCCTGGCGCATCTCCAGATCCAGATGGTTGGTGGGCTCGTCCAGCAAAAGCAGGTTGGGCTTTTGCCAGGCAATGACCGCCAGGGCCACGCGGGCCTTTTCACCGCCAGAAAACGAGCGGATGGCACTCAGGGCGCCGTCTCCGTGAAAGTCGAAGCCCCCCAGGAAATTGCGGATGCTTTGCTCCGATGCCCTGGGAGAAAGCCGCTGCAGATGCAGAAAGGGACTGGCATCCAGATCGAGGGATTCCAGCTGGTGCTGGGCAAAATAACCGATAGCCAGGTGCTCTCCGGTGCTCCGCTCGCCCCGAAGCAGCGTGCTTTCACCCCGCAAGGCATCCATCAGGGTGGATTTGCCGGCGCCGTTGGGACCCAGCAGACCAATGCGACTTCCGGGCAGCAGGGAAAGATTGATCCCCTCGAGAATGACCGTTTCGTCGTAACCGGCGGCGCCGTTGCGGATAGTCAGCAGCGGATTGGAGACTTTGTCGGCCACCGGAAACTCGAAACTGAACGGCGAGTCGACGTGGGCGGGAGCGATTCTTTCCATTCGCTCCAGCGCTTTAACCCGGCTCTGGGCCTGGCGGGCTTTGGTGGCCTGGGCCCTGAAACGGTCAATGAAGCGCTGGATCTCGGCGATCTTGGCCTGCTGGCGTTCATAACCGGCCTGCTGTTGGGCAAGACGCTCACTGCGCTGGGTTTCAAATGCTGAGTAATTACCCGTATAAAGTTCCAGGGTTCGCCGGTCAAAATGGACAAGATGTGTGGCCACGCGATCCATGAAATCCCGGTCGTGGGAAATGAACAGCAGGGTGCCCTCGTAACGTCGCAGCCAGTTTTCCAGCCACAGGCACGCGTCCAGATCCAGGTGGTTGGTGGGCTCGTCGAGCAACAGCAGGTCCGAGGGGCGCATCAATGCCTGGGCCAGATTCAGACGTATCCGCCAGCCACCGGAAAATGACGATACCGGCCGGTCAGCATCGGCATCCGAAAACCCGAGCCCCCGCAGCAGGCTTTCCGCCCGGCGCGGCGCGGACCAGGCTTCGTGAACGTCGAGATCGCCGTGAATACGCGCAATGGTGTGATCATCTCCGCGTTTTTCCGCAGCGGCCAGTTCGGCCTCCATTCGCCGCAGGTCGTGATCGCCATCCAGCACAAAATCCCTGGCACTGCGGGACGAAGCCGCCACTTCCTGGGCCATATGGGCGATTCGGCAACCACCGGGTAATGACACACTGCCCTGCTCCGGTGACAACTGCCCCAGCAATAACTGGAACAGACTGGATTTTCCGGCGCCATTGGCACCGACTATCGCCACCCGCTGGCCGGGCTGAACAGTCAGGTTGACGGCTTCTAGCAACCAGACGCCACCCCGTTGTAAACTGAGATCGGTTATCGTTAGCATAACGTAATGGTATCAGGGAACGTTCAATAGGGAACCAGTAGAGGCTCTATGTCGTGTAGCGGGAGCAAGATACCTGAGGATACTGATCCGGAAAACCCGTTATGGCATTTTGCCTGCCGATTATGGGCAGCGCGCCGGGCACGGGAAGCCTGCCTGGCGCTGCAGAGCCGGGGCTGGAGTGTTACGCGGATTCTCAGTGCCGCCTGGCTTGCATCTTCTGGCCACAGTTTTACGGGCCGGGAGAGCGCCACGGTAACCGACTGGCGAAACCGGGTAACCGTACCACTGAGATCTGCGAGAAAATACATAACGAAAAACAATCCTGGCACTGCTATCGTGAGAGAATACATAGCCCGCAGCGAACTTGAAGCTGAGCGGGTTGAGCTGGCGCTGGCTTATCAGGCTCTGGTTGCAGAGATACAAACAGCCTCCAGTGAGGGAACCACGGCCGGCCTGGCCCGGAACAACCTGCTCACTGCGGCACCGGAGACTAAAATGGATAACGAGACCGGCAGATTGCTGGACACACTTGCCAGAGAACTGTCGATGCTCGCAAAGGGAGACAAAAAGCCGTGTTGATGAAATGGCTGATCCGGCTGGCGTTCCCCGCACTGGGCGTTCTTGTTGCGTTGATGTTTTTTGGCATTAATGACCCCGCGAATACGTCAACCGAGTCCACCGAGACAGAAGCAAACGTGGACATTCCCTCCTTCGAAGGGCTGGTTCCGTCTCCGGTGTCCACTGAAGGGCCGGACATTGTCTTCAAGTGGCAGGACAGTGACGGAAGCTGGCATTACGCCGACAAACCACCACCCCAGGGCTCCTGGAATGCGCTGGCCATAGAACGCACAGACGACACAACTGTGCGCCCACCGGCCGCTGATCCGGACACCGACTGGCAATCCCCCTACCGCGCGCCGTTCTCACTGTCTCCTGACGCCGCCAACAACGGCAGCTGACGCTGCCGTTACTCCTCCCTTAACACATGTTCAGTGGCATCTGGCGGCAGAACCCGTTACCTTCTGTGCGTTCGCAATGATTCAACTGTAACCACAATGAAGGAACAGGCAATGAACAAAACCCTGATCGCACTGGCGGTTGCCGGCGCCCTGGCCGGTTGCTCATCCTCTCAGGATGCGGCCCAGGATAATCCCCCACTGGAATCCACCGATGAAAAGGTCAGCTATGGCATGGGCCTGGCAATGGGTGAACGCATGGGCAACGATCTGCCAGATCTGCAGATGGAGCAGTTTCTGCAGGGCATCCAGCATGGCCACGCCGGCGACGAAGAGCAGGCCCGCATGAGCCGGGAAGAGATCCAGGAGGCCCTGATGGCCTTCCAGGCCCAGCTCCGGGAACAAGAATCGGCCCAGACGGAAGAGCTGGCCAGAAAGAACCGCGAAGCCGGAGAGGAATTCCTGGCCGAGAATGCAGAACGCGAAGGTGTTAAAACCACCGATTCAGGCCTGCAATACGAAATCCTGGAAGAAGGTGACGGAGAAAAGCCGACCGCAGAGGACCGTGTGCGGGTTCATTATACCGGCGAACTGATTTCCGGTGAGGTATTCGACAGCTCCCGCGAGCGTGGTGAACCGGTAACTTTCGGCCTGACTCAGGTTATTCCGGGCTGGACCGAAGGCCTCCAACTGATGTCTGAGGGCAGCAGGGCCAGGCTCTATATCCCGGCAGAACTGGCTTACGGGCCGGGTGGAAACCAGAGGATCGGGCCGAACGAGACGCTGGTGTTTGACGTGGAACTGCTGGAAATCAACCCGGAATAATCACCTCGGGTTCTGGTCTTCCCCCCCACTTCTCCGGATGAGCTCGGGGGGAAGCCATAAAGCGGGCCATTCAGGCTGACGACATGACTTTCTCTGCATGGGCGTTGTGAAGATGCTCGATCAGGAAATCCTCCATCTCGAAGCGGCTTTCCAGCGTTTCTCCCAGTTCCGAAAGCTGCTGGAACAACTCGCGGACCTCGCTCTCGGTCAGTGACTGGCCGTTCAGACGGTCATTGAAGTTCAGTGCCGTTTCCGTGGTTTGCTCGATCTTCGGATACAGCCTTGCGACCAGCTCCAGACCACCATCATTGAATTCCCTGGCTTCCTGTACGAGCTGCTCGTATATCTCGAAGTGCCCTGCCGATACGTAATCCACCAGTACCTCGCAGAGCCTGACAAACTTCCCGTGCAGTGCATCTGTTTGCGAGTAATCCGTGGCGCCGGACAGTTCACAATAATGCACCAGCAGCTCCTGCCTCTCTTTCAGCCAGCGGTCAATCAGCTCGCTGACGCCCCCCCAACGCTCCCTGGCATTACGGCAATTATCCAACATGACGCCTTTCTCCGGTTACCGGTTCTGGTTTGATTCTTCTTGCCTGGTCGAGTCTCAAGTTACCCCATGCTGACCGTCCGCCGCAACCGTTTCAGCCCTGTATCCAGCCAGACTTTTTGCGGGGCCGGAACAGCATGATCAAGCCAATGATTACCAACAGGGTGAAAAAGATTGCGGTCCACCCCGGGATGCTGAGACCGAGGAAACGCCAGGTCACCTCGGCGCAGTCGCCGGTTCCCCTCAGGGCTGTGGTCAGCACCTCCGTCCAGGGCAGCACATCCAGCATATAGTCGACCGACGGGCCGCAGGCAGGAACCTGATCAGCAGGCAGGCTCTGCAACCAGAGCTGACGCCCGGCAACTCCAAGGCCAGCTCCTGCACTCAGCGCCAGAAAAAAGCCATAAACCCTTGTCCCGAAGCCCCGGGGGCCGTGCAGTACTGCCAGCAAGCTGACCAGGCCGGCCGCCATAAAGCCGAAGCGCTGCAACCAGCATAGCGGGCAAGGCTCAAGCCCCATCACATGTTCCATGTAAAAGGCCACGCCCAACAGGCCGGCACAAAGCAGGAATATCAGAAAAAAAACGGCTCTGGAATTCAAATGCGTACCTCTGATCAACATTCATGTCGGACAGTTCATTCCGCCAAAGCGGCGGAACCACCAGATGCTGCAACCCTGCACCGACCCTGCTATTCTCCCAGCATCAGTGGCGCCTGCGGGCGTCCAGCCACTCAACCTTATACCAATACGAACTTCAAGCCTATGACACTTAAGCCAAAGCACCTTTTGCTGGCACTGCTGATTACCCTGGCCCTGGCATCCGCAAGCTTTGCCCAGGAAGACGAAGCAGCAGAGCAGGAACAGCCCGAAGAGCCGGGCGTAACCGACTACATCGCCATGGATCCTGCATTCGTGACCCATGTCGGGGAACCTGGCACCAGGCTGACCTACCTCAAAGCCGCCGTTACCCTGCGGGCATCCAGGGAGACCACGCGCTCAGCGGTAGAAGCGCACATGCCCAGGCTGCGCCACGAGCTGGTAATGCTGTTTGGTGAACAGACTGATACCGACCGGCTATCCGGAAATGAAGGGCAGCAGGCACTGCGGGAGGAAGCCACAGGCAGAATCAATGCGGTACTGGCAGAACAACAGACCGGTGAAAGCATCACCGGCGTGTTATTCACCGAGTTCGTGGTACAGAAATAACCGCCGGGGTGCAGGGCCGGAATCGTCACTTCAAGAGCGGCGATACTGCTCAAGAAATTCATCGAAAGGCTGGTTATCACTCTGCTCCATGGCAGCCTGTTCGGAGAGTGATGCTTCGCTCATTTGTTTGAACTCCGCCATCAGCTCGTCCGGCAGGCCTTCGTTCCGCAATGTCTGCTGGTGGCGCCGGGATATTTCCAGCCCCCACTCCCGATGCCCCATGCCGGAACTCTCCATGGCTTCCAGCACCCTTGCCGAGGGAACCTGAAGCGGATCCGCCAACTTCGCCCGCTGGTCATTCAGGGCGCGTCGATAGGTATCGTCGCGGTTCCAGCCGTCCAACTGCTCCGCCAGCGGTTCCAGCCTGTCCAGCACAGCCGTGGCAGCATCGCTCACAGCAACCGGCTCACCGGCGCGACACAGGGTCAGCTCCGGATCCCGCCCCCTGGCCACCACGTCCTGATAGTTATCATCCAGCCGGTCACACTCATCATCGTCAATACGCGGGCTATCAGACAACAGGCAGTCCATCAGAAAGAGGTCGAGGAAATCGATCTGGCTTTCGTTGACCCCGACCGGGGAAAACGGATCCAGATCCAGACAGCGCACTTCGATATATTCCACACCACGGGATTCCAGGGCCTGGATCGGCTTTTCCTGCGGTGCGGTAGTACGCTTTGGGCGCACAGCGCTGTAGTACTCATTCTCGATCTGCAGCACACTGGTATTGATCTGGATAAACTCACCATCACGCTGGATACCGATTTCTTCATAGGGTGGCCACGGCGTATGAATTGCCCGGAATAGCGTGTCTGTGTAGGTCTTGAGCTCGTTAAAACAGATATTCAGCGAGGCCTGGGCATTGTTGTGATAACCCAGATCCCCCATGCGCAGGGACGTGGCGTGCCTGCCGTAGCGGGTGTCGTCGCTGAATCGGGCAAGGTCATGGCGTACCCCGGCAACAAAGCTGGCATCCAGTGCCGGAGACGCCCCGAACAACAACATCAGCAGCCAGCTGCGACGACGGAAATTGCGGATCAGCCAGAAGTACTGGTCCGACTTGAAGTCCTGAAGGCTTTGCTGATCGCCAACCGCGTGCTGCCAGAGGCTCCAGAAACTGTCTGGCAATGACAGGTTGTAATGGGCGCCAGCAATGCTTTGCATCATGCGGCCGTAGCGCACTGCCAGCCCCTGACGGTAGACATGCTTGAGGCGGCCGATGTTGGCCGTACCGTACTCGGCAATGGGAATGCTCTCGTCGCCGTCGAGCTCACAGGGCATGCTGGGGGCCCAGAATACTTCGTCACCCAGGTTGATCTGCACGAACCGGTGAATGTCCCGGAGCGAGTCGAGCATGCCACGGGTGGTGTCAAACACCGGTGTGATCAGTTCCAGCAGGGCCTCAGAGTAGTCTGTTGTGATGCGAGGGTGTGTCAGCGCGGCGCCGAGCGTGCGCGGATGCGGAGTCTGCGCAATAAAACCGTTGCGATCGACCCTCAGGCCCTCTTTCTCCACGCCCTTTCTGAACCCTGTCCACTGGCTGGCAGTGAACTGCTGAAAAAGCTGATGGCGGGATTCACCCATGAATGACTCCTGCTAGGATGACTGCCGGGATTACCGGCGGTGATGAGTATAGTGTGTGACTGCGTGCATTAACGGCCGTCTTTGCGGGCTGAGGCCAGCGCCTGTGCCAGCGCACCAGCCATGGCACCTTTCTGCGGACTTTCCGCTGCCTTCTGACGATGGTTCCTGGCGGAAGGCTTGTCACCGCCGCCCCTGCGATTACCACCGGAGCTGGCACGATTGTCGGATTTCTCGCCCGGCTGATCATCCATACGCATGGACAGCGCAATCCGTTTTCTCGGGATGTCCACCTCCATCACCTTCACCTTGACGATATCCCCGGCTTTGACCACTTCCCGCGGGTCTTTCACGAAGGTATTGGACAGTGCAGAAATATGCACCAGGCCGTCCTGGTGAACACCGATATCCACGAACGCACCGAAGTTGGTGACGTTGGTGACCGAGCCTTCCAGTACCATACCCGGCTTCAGGTCGTTCAGAGTTTCCACCCCTTCCTCAAAACTGGCAAAACGGAACTCCGGACGAGGGTCCCTCCCCGGCTTTTCCAGTTCTGCAATAATATCTTTTATGGTCGGCAGACCAAACTGCTCGGTCACGTAGTCCTGAGGATTCAGTGAGCGCAGGAAGGCAGCGTCACCAATGATGCCTTCCACCTTGCGGCTATTCTTGCGGGCAATCGCCTCAACCACGCCATAGGCTTCCGGGTGAACCGAGGAACGGTCCAGGGGGTTGTCACCACTGGCAATGCGCAGAAAACCTGCCGCCTGCTCGAAGGTACGCTCACCGAGACGCGATACTTTGAGCAACTGCCTGCGGTCACGGAATACGCCATTCTGGTTACGGAAGTCGACAATGTTATTGGCAATGCTCTGGTTCAGCCCGGACACTCGCGCCAACAGCGGGATGGATGCCGTATTGAGGTCAACGCCCACGCCGTTAACACAGTCTTCCACCACGGCGTCCAGGCTGCGGGCCAGCTGCACCTGTGATACATCATGCTGGTACTGGCCCACGCCAATGGACTTGGGTTCGATCTTGACCATTTCTGCCAGCGGATCCTGCAGGCGGCGGGCAATGGACACCGCGCCACGGATGGTCACATCCAGCTCCGGCAGCTCGCGGGAGGCGAACTCGGAAGCGGAGTAAATGGAGGCACCGGACTCACTGACTACAATGCGCGCCAGCTTCAGTTCCGGGTAACGCTTGCACAGATCCGCCACGAGCTTGTCCGTTTCCCGCGACGCGGTGCCGTTACCGATGGCGATCAGTTCAATGCTGTACTGGCGACACCAGGTTGCCAGCTGCTCTATGGACTGGTCCCACTGGTTGCGTGGCGCATGGGGGAAGATTCCACCATGGCCCACCACCTGGCCGGTACCATCGATAATAGCGACTTTCACGCCGGTTCTCAGGCCAGGGTCCAGCCCCAGCGTCGGGCGCGGGCCGGCGGGCGCCAACAGCAGAAGATCCTTAAGGTTGGCAGCGAATACGTTGATGGCCTCGGTCTCCGCGGCTTCCCGCACCTGCGCCATCAGATCGGTTTCAATCTGGGTAGACAGCTTTACCCGCCAGGTCCAGCGCACCACTTCCGACAACCAGCGGTCAGCGGCACGGCCGTTATCGCGGATTCGCCAACGTGCGGCAATGCGCTGTTCCGCAGGATGTGGCTGACGGCGGTCGTCTTCGGTATCGCCTAGCACAATGGCATAGCTCAGCACGCCCTCATTGCGACCACGAAGAATGGCCAGGGCACGGTGGGACGGCACTTTTTTCAGTGGTTCAACATGGTCGAAGTAATCGCGGAACTTGGCGCCTTCATTCTCCTTGCCGGCCACCACAGTAACCTTGAGCTGGCCCTGCTGCCAGATGAAATCACGGAGCTCACCCAGAAGCTCCGCGTCTTCGGCAAAGCGCTCCATGAGAATATAGCGGGCGCCGTCGAGCGCAGCCTTGGTGTCGGTAATACCGGCTTCTGTGTTCAGATAGCCTGCCGCTACTCGCTCCGGCTCCAGCGCTGGATCGTCATAAAGTGCATTGGCCAGGGGTTCAAGCCCCGCCTCACGGGCAATCTGGGCCTTGGTGCGGCGTTTGGGCTTGTACGGCAGATAGAGGTCTTCCAGGCGATTCTTGGTGTCCGCGGCATCAATGCTGGCCCGCAGCTCATCGGTCAGCCTGCCCTGCTCCTCAATGCTTTTGATAATGGTGGAGCGGCGATCACCCAGTTCCCGAAGATAGCGCAGGCGATCCTCCAGGGTTCGTAACTGGCTGTCGTCCAGTGAACCAGTGACTTCCTTGCGGTAGCGGGCAATAAAGGGAACGGTGGCGCCACCGTCCAGCATTTCCACGGTGGCATTAACCTGCTGTTCACGAACACCCAGTTCGTCAGCAATGCGCCTGATGATACTGTTCATGCAACCTCATCTGATGCTTACGAGTCAAAGCGCAAAGGTACAGCGGCTTATTGCTGCAGGCAAGCAGAGCGGCTACGGTTGTCCAGGAATTGAACAAGATCATTCCAGGGCATGGGGCGTGCGTAGTAATAACCCTGGATTTCGTCACAATGGTGCTGGCGCAGGAATTCCAGTTGCCCTTCGGTTTCCACACCCTCTGCCACCACACTGATCTGCAGGCTGTGGGCCAGGCTGATGATGGCACGAATGATGTGTTCAGCATCCGCCGACCGCCCCAGCTCCTGGACGAAGGACTTGTCGATTTTAACCAGTGAGATGGGCAGGTGCTGGAGATTGCTGAGGGAGGAAAAACCGGTACCGAAATCATCAAGGGCAAAACTGATACCCAGCTGATTGAGCTCACGCAGACATCGCTGGGCGTATTCCGGATCGTGCATCATGGCGCTTTCGGTAAGTTCCAGCTCCAGCAGACTGGTGTCCACATTGGCATTGAAGATGATGCGGAATATGGTCTCGGTCATTTTACGGTCGTGAAACTGACGGAAGGACAGGTTGACCGCAAATACCAGCCCCGGATGACCCAGCTCCGAGGATTCCTGCAGGCGCCTGCATGCCTGTTCAATGACCCAGTAACCAATAGGTACGATCAGCCCGCTACGTTCGGCCACGGGAATAAATTCATCCGGGCCTACCACTCCCCGCTCCGGGTGATTCCACCGCAACAGGCATTCCACTCCGCGCACTTCCTCGGAAGCGAGGTCAATGCGTGGCTGGTAATAAACTTCCAGCTCGTTACCCCGCAGGGCATTGCGAAGATCCGCCTCCAGACGCAGCTGGTAGCCGGCAGTAATGTGCAACTGGCGATCGTAAAACCGGTAGCTGGTGCCGGGATCACGCTTGGCCTCGAACATGGCGCGGTTGGCTCTGCGCATCAGGTTCTCGGCGCTTTCGCCGGCCTCGGGATAGGTGGCAACGCCGAGGCTGGCGCTGACCACCACATTCTGGCCATCGATGCTCAGTGGTTCACCAATAGCATTCACAACCTTGCGGATAATCTGGGTTATATCCAGGGAGTCTTCCACTTTCTCGACAATAATGGCGAACTCATCGCCACCAATTCGCATCAACGAATCCATTCGACGCAGATTAAGGCGCAGGCGTTCAGCCAGCTTGAGCATGATCTGGTCGCTTTTCTGGTAGCCAAAGGATTCGTTAAAACTGCGAAAGTCATCCAGATTGATATGCAGCAGGGCCAGCCGCTCACCGGCCCGCTCTGCCCTCAGCAGCGCCTGTTGCAGGCGATCGAAAAACAGGTCGCGATTGATAAATCCACTGGCGACTTCCCTGCCCAGCCGACCATGGGCGTACTCCGACAGCTGTTGCCGGTACCACAAACACCGGACTGCCCTGCGCAGGCTCCAGGCGTCAAGCTCCCGGCGACAAAGATAATCCGCAGCACCATTGGAAAACAGCCCTGGCGCCCGCTCTGACGGCAATTCCGCACTCATGGCCAGCACCGGCTTTTCATTGCTGGACGCCGACAGGTATTGCAGGAAGGCATCCTCGGATCCACCATGAAAAACACAGTCCCAGAGGATGACGTCAAAGTGGGTGTTGTGAATCAGGTCATCACAGTCAATCAGGTCCGGACACCATGTCAGATCCGCATTCATCTCGCCGTCGCCTGCCAGCAATGCACCCAGCCACAGGAAATCCGAGTACTCGGCTGTCAATACCAGCAGGCGCACACGGCCGGAATCAAACGATTGTACTGCCAGGGTCATCAACAAACGTCCCGTTGCTGGTGAGCAAACATCTCCGCTCCTCAAGAATAGCTGATAGATCCCCAAGGTACACGAAGTCCGGCTGGTGTAGAATATCCGCCTCCCGGGTTTACCCACAAAATTCCGATTTGGCGCCGATATTGTGAACATGCTCAATCCCCGACAGAGTGAAGCCGTCCGGTATGCGGATGGCCCCATGCTGGTACTGGCCGGTGCCGGCAGCGGCAAGACCAGTGTGATCACCCGCAAGGTTGCCTACCTGATCGAGCACCTGGGTATTCCGGGGCGACACATTGCCGCGCTCACCTTTACCAACAAGGCAGCCCGGGAGATGAAAGAGCGTGTCGGGCGCCTGGTGGATCGTAAACTGACCCGGGGGCTGATTGTCTCGACATTCCATAACCTCGGGCTGAACATGATCCGCGAGGAGCACGAGCACCTGGGCTACCACCCCGGCTTTTCCATCTTTGACGCGGAAGATGCCAAGGCCCTGCTGCAGGACCTGATGATGCGCGAGGCCAGCGCAGATGCCGGTGACGAGCTATCCGACGTGCAGATGACTATTTCATCCTGGAAGAACGCCATGCGCAGCCCCCAGGACGCCTGGAGCCGGGCGGCGGATGAACGAGAACAGCGCATTGCCATTATCTACCGCTACTACAACGAATATCTCAAGGCCTACAACGCGGTCGATTTCGATGACCTGATCCTGCTGCCGGTGCAATTATTCCGTGACAACCCCGAGGTGCTGCAGAAATGGCGCCGGAAAATCCGCTACATGCTGGTGGATGAATATCAGGACACCAACGTGTGCCAGTACGAACTGGTAAAACTGCTGGTGGCGGAGCGTGCCGCCTTCACGGTGGTAGGCGATGACGACCAGTCCATCTATGCCTGGCGCGGCGCCCGGCCGGAGAATCTTGCACAACTGAAGGAAGACTTCCCCAGCCTGAAAATCGTCAAGCTGGAGCAGAACTATCGCTCTACCGTTCGTATCCTGCGTTGCGCCAATACAGTCATCGCCAACAACCCCCACGTGTTCGAAAAGGCCCTTTGGAGCGACCACACCACCGGCGATGAGTTGCGCATCGTACGCTGCCGCAACGAGGACGCGGAAGCCGAGCGGGTGGCCACGGAAATCCTTGACCAGAAACTCAAGAAAGGCCAGGCCTTCCGGGATTTCGCCGTGCTTTACCGCGGCAATCACCAGGCGCGCCTGCTGGAAATGAAACTGCAGGCCTACCAGATTCCTTACCGTATCTCCGGCGGCCAGTCGTTTTTTTCCAAGAACGAGATCAAGGACGCCATGTCCTATCTGCGCCTGCTGGTAAACCCGGATGACAATGCTGCGTTCCTGCGGGTAGTGAACGTGCCGCGCAGGGAGATCGGGCCCCGCACCCTGGAGCAGCTGAGCCATTACGCTCGCTCTCGCAATGTCAGCCTGTTCCGGGCACTCGGTGACATGGGTGCCGAAACCCATGTCACCGAAAAGGGACTGGATCGCCTGCGTCGCTTCGCCCACTGGGTGGACAGCACCTGCGGCCGGCTGCTCGGGGAAGAGCCGATTCCGGTGATCAAACAGCTGTTCACCGACATTGAATACGAAGAATGGCTGCACCTCCACTCCGGCTCACCGAAACAGGCGGAACGGCGGATGGAGAATATCTGGTACCTGGTGGAGTCGATCCGGCGCATGCTGGATGATGGCAAGGGCACAGCTGACGAGATGGGCATCGAAGATGCCATCAGCCGCCTGATCCTGAGGGATATGATGGAGCAACGGGAAGAGGAAGACGACAGTGACAAGGTCCAGCTGCTGACCCTGCACGCGTCCAAGGGCCTGGAATTTCCCCACGTATTCATCATGGGCCTTGAGGAGGAAATCCTGCCCCACCGCTCCAGCATCGAAGAGGGTAATATCGAAGAGGAACGGCGCTTGATGTACGTCGGTATCACCCGGGCCCGGGAAACCCTGACGCTTACCTATGCCGCACAGCGCAAGCAATACGGCGAAAAGCTGGAAACCATCCCCAGCCGGTTTCTGGATGAACTGCCGGGAGACGACCTGCGTTGGGAAGGTACCGGTGACCTGGACGTGGAAGCCAATCAGAAAAAGGGCAAGGCCACGCTGAGTGCCCTGCTGGGTGATCTGGGAAGCTGAAACCTGCAGGCCCCGTCACGCAAAAGCCCCGCGGTGCGGGGCTTTTGGGATCGAAGGCATTACAGTGGCAGCTTACTCGACCTGCTCAACCATATACTCGACGGCCACTTCAATTTCTTCATCGGAACAGCTGGAGCAGCCGCCCTTGGCCGGCATGGCATTGAAGCCGTTAATGGCATGATCGACCAGTGTCTCAAGTCCCTTGTCGATGCGACCTTCCCAGGCACCGGCGTCGCCCATTATGGGTGCACCCGCGGCACCGGAAGCATGACAGGCTGCACAGGCGGCATCGTAGACCTCGTTACCGGCACGGGGTTCAGTGCTGGCGGTTTCAGCCGGCGCTGCTTCCTGCCCACAGTCTTCACCCTGTACACAAACATCTCCTACGGGAGCGATACGAGCGCGAATTTCATCTTCAACATTCGCCATTACGGCGCCTGTTGTCAGGCCGAAACCAAGCAATACGGCAGCCAGGACTCTCTTCATCTTCACAATGCACCTCGCAATTGGGCGTTATAATAATCAGTGGCAGCATTATAGCGGCTGCGGCGAGGCAAAAAAACCAAAGTGCAAAATGAACGTCCGATTTCAATCGGTTTCGTTGCCATTTCGTAAGTCAGGAGGCCCTACCTCTCTATTACGGGTAACATACACAAAAACAGAGTCCGAAGGTCGGAATTTATGCCTGATGCGAACAAACCGCAACCCCATCCGTGGCGCAAACCTCTGCTGATCGCCGAGTTTTCGGCACTGGCAGTACTGCTGGTCTCCATGGCCTGGTTTTCCAGCCGCACCGGGAGCGGAGCAGAGCTCAGCCCTGTTTGGCTGCTGATCCCTGCGGCTGCCAGCCTGGCAGTGTTTATCTGTTTTATCGGCCTGATGTACTTACGCTGGGTAGTAGCGGCAGCGGCGGAGCGAAGAACCCGTCACAAAATTGTTTTTTCACTGCTGGTGCTGACCCTGCTTGGCGTCTGGGCCTATGGCATCGCCAATACATGGATCAGTCTCTCCAACGCATAAGGACATCGCAATGCCAGTCATTTTCAACTTACGGTCCGTGAAAGCCACCGGTCTCATTTTCTGCCTTGGCGCGGCATCGGCCACTGCGGCAGAAACACCGACGCAAACAGAAACGGCGTTTGACGATCTGTCACCACAGGACTGTGCATTGATCAGGGACGGAGTCCAGCGACTGGCTTGCTACGATGCCATCAACAATCCGCGGGCGGCCCGGGAGCAGGCAACGGACGACGAGGCCGTTGAGGAGCTGGAAGCCGGGGGCAAGGGTGAAAACTCCGGCGTGGCGTCAGCACTTGTGAACCGCGAGGTTGCAGCGGAAAGCGCCATTTTCTCGTTTTCCGGCGGTTTTGTCGGCCACCGGCCAATGTACATTCTCCCCTTCAGCTACATGGAGAATGCCAACCGAACCCCCGACAGCCCGAGACTGGGCACCGCCGGTTACGATCATGGCATCGACAATCAGGAAGCCAAGTACCAGATCAGTTTCAAGGTACCGCTGCTCACCGGCTGGCTTGATAACCGCACAACGCTCTGGTTCGGCTACACCCAGAAGTCGTTCTGGCAGGTTTATAACACGGAAGATTCCGCCCCGTTCCGTGAAACCAATTTCGAGCCGGAGATCTTCCTGCGATATGCCATGGACTATGATATCGGCCCGGGCACCTTCAATGGGGTCTCCCTGGGCCTGAATCATCAGTCCAATGGCCAGTCCGAGCCCCGTTCCCGCAGCTGGAACCGCATTACCGCCAGAGCGGCTTACAGTTATGACCGTTGGTTGTTCATGGTGAAGCCCTGGTACCGGTTGCCGGAGAACAGCGGTGAGGATGACAATCCGGATATTGAGCGTTATCTGGGGTACGCCGATTACAGAGCAGTCTACAAGTGGAGCGAGGACCGGACGCTGTCACTGACGCTGCAGAACAATTTACGCTCTGAGGATAACAGGACGTCTGTTGAGCTGGGTTACAGCTTTCCCATGGGGGATACCATCAAGGGATATGTTCAGTATTTCAACGGCTACGGAGAGAGTCTGATTGATTACAATCAGCGGATTCAGCGGATTGGTATCGGCATTATGCTGAACGACTGGCTTTGAGTCGCTTCTGGCTTTTAGCACAAGACCGGTCGGGGCGACACCCCTATCAGAAACACGCTCAAGCACATCCATGTGGTGCTTGAGCTCCGCCATCCATGGCTCCGCACAGTTTCTGATAGGGGTATCGCCCCGACCGGCCCCAAAATCCTGGGTTAGCCCTCCTCGTTTAGCCTTTGCATTTCCGCCAACAGCTCTGTCGTTTTTTCCTTCATCAACGGAATATCACCCCTCGACTCCACGTTCAGGCGGACCACCGGTTCAGTATTGGACATGCGGAGGTTGAAGCGCCAGTCGTCGAATTCGATGCTTGCGCCGTCGACGTGGGAGACGCTTTTGGCACCCACGCTGTATTTGGCTTCGATGGCGGCGATGACCTTGGGCGGGTCGGCGATGGTGCGGTTGATTTCGCCGCTGGCCGGGTAGGCTTCGATGCGGGCGTCGATCAGGGACGATAATGTCTGGCCGGACTGGCACAGGCGTTCGGCGACCAGCAGCCAGGGGATCATGCCGCTGTCGCAGTAGGCGAAGTCGCGGAAGTAGTGGTGGGCACTCATTTCGCCGCCGTAAACCGCATCTTCGTCGCGCATGCGCTGTTTGATGAAGGCATGGCCGGTTTTGCTTTCGATGGCTTCACCACCGGCGGCTTTGACCAGGTCGATGGTGTTCCAGGTCAGTCTCGGGTCGTGAATGACCTTGCCGCCGCCGGTTTTGCGGAGGAACTGGTCCGCCAGCAGGCCGACGATGTAGTAGCCTTCGATGAAGCGGCCATTTTCGTCAAAGAAGAAGCAGCGATCGTAGTCGCCATCCCACGCAATGCCCATGGCGGCGCCGTAATTGATGACGGCTTCAGCAGTCACCGCACGGTTTTCTTCCAGAATGGGGTTCGGGACACCGTTGGGGAAGTTACCGTCTGCCTCATGGTGCACTTTCACGAAATCAAACGGCAGGTGCTGCTCCAGTTCGTCGATGATCAATCCCGCCCCGCCGTTACCGGCATTGACCACGATGGTCTTCGGCTTGAGCGATCCGGCATCCACATAGCCCAGCAGGTGGTCGATATAGGCGGTGGTGACTTCAAGCGGCTCATAACGTCCCTGCTCTGGCGCGTCAGCAAAGGGCTCCGGAACCCGGTCGCGGATGTCGTTGAGGCCATTATCGGAACTGATGGGGCGCGAGTCCGGGCCAACCATTTTCATGCCGTTGTGGTCACGGGGGTTATGGCTGGCAGTAACCATGATGCCGCCGTCCATCTTGTAATGGCTGGTGGCGAAGTAGACCATTTCGGTGCCACACAGGCCGATATCGAAGACATCGGCACCGGCGGCCATCAGGCCGGAACTGAGGGCGTCGGCAATTTCAGGGCTGGTGAGGCGGATATCGTAGCCGACGATAACCCGCTTCGCGCCGGTCACTTCCACATAGGCGCGGCCGATCCGTTCCGCCAGCTGCGGGTTGAGCTGATCCGGCACGCGGCCGCGAAGGTCATAGGCTTTGAAACAGGACAGGTCCATTGTCACGGTCGTTTACTCCCCTGCCGAGGACTGAAGCTGGATGTAGTTCTGGATCCCCATCTTGCCGATCATGTCCAGCTGAGTCTCGAGCCAGTCAATATGCTCCTCCTCGCTGTCCAGAATACTGCGGAACAGTTCGCGGCTTGTGAAATCCTGAACCTGCTCGCAATAGATCACAGCATCCTTGAGGTCTTTGTGGGCAATCATTTCAAGTTTGAGGTCACAGGAAATCATTTCCTCGACGTTCTCGCCGATCAGCAGCTTGTTCAGATCCTGCAGGTTCGGCAATCCCTCCAGAAAGAGAATGCGCTCGATCAGCTGATCCGCATGCTTCATTTCGTCGATGGATTCTTCGTATTCCTTGTCCGCCAGTTTGGTGATGCCCCAGTCCTTGTACATGCGGGAGTGGAGAAAATACTGGTTGATCGCGGTAAGCTCGTTGGCGAGCACCTTGTTAAGAAACTGGATGACTTTCTTGTCGCCTTTCATGACGGATCTCCATGTTGAGTGTGAACTACTTACAAGGATAGCCTTTCACTCGAGGAGAAAAAATCACAAATGGGAAATGAATGCAGCAAGCGAGGGTCAGGCCGGCTGGGCGAGCATATTTGCCATGGCCAGATAATCAGGTGTACGGCTCTCGCGAAGAATTTCCCGGGCAGTGCAGGCGCAACGGCCACACTGGGTACCCACACCGAGTTCCCGCCCAAGCTGGCGCATGGAACTGATGCCGTTGTCGGCAGCTTCGCGGATTTCTCTGTCTGTCACACCGTGGCAAAGGCATACGTACATGGAGGTTACTCACAGGGCCAATGAAAGGTACTGATAATTATTGTCATTTGCATGCGGGTTTGCAAGCCCTGCGAGCGTTTTTTGTGCAATTAAATGTATCAGGCCCCGTCAAATGCCCGTGAGGCTGAATGCCAGGGGCAGGATCAGGGCAGTGAAGATGCCGGTCAGGCCCATACCAAGGGAAGCGAACGCGCCTGCGGTCGGGCCCAGCTCAAACGCCCTCGCGGTGCCGATGGCATGACCGTTCAACCCCAGCGCAAGGCCCAGGATGCGTGGATCTGTGATCGAGAGCCGCCGTGCGAGCAGGTCCACAAACAGGGTTGCCATGATGCCGGTGATCAGCAGCCCACCCATCATCAGGGACACGGAGCCGCCGAGCTGCTCGGTGATGCCGATGGCAATGGGTGCGGTAACTGACTTAGGCGCCAGTGATGCCAGCACTTCCGGGGAGGCGCCCATCAAGGCGGCGATGAGCACCGCATAAACAGCGGCGAGCGTTGCTGCCACCGGTAGTGTAAATACAATGGGGCGCCACAACGCCCGGATATGATGCATCTGCTGGTACAGTGGCACACCCAGTGCCACCGTGGCAGGTCCCAGCAGGACGGACAGCCACTGGGCGCCTTCACGATAATCACCGTAGTCGATTGCCAGAATGGCAATCGCTGCACTGACCAGCATCGACGAAATCAGGATCGGCGGCAGCCACGCCGGACGGTTCAGACCTTCAAACAGACGGTTGCCCGCAAAAAATGCCCCGAAGGTCAGTGCGATCGCCAGCACCGGGCTCACGGAAAGCAGTTCGAGCAGTTCCTGAAAGCGGTTCGACAACTCAGTCATGACCATCAACCTCCTGGCCGCTGAAACGCCTCATCAGCCACAGCGTGGTCAGCACACTCAGCAGTGTTCCCAGCACCAGCGCGATTCCAACCGCCAGCCACTGCCCCGCGAATTCATCGGCAACAAAAAACACACCCACCACCCCGGGCATGATCAGCAACACCAGCACCGAAATCAGCGCCTGGCTCGCCCCCGCCAGGCTGTCACTGATGGAACCCTTGACCATCAGCAACAGGGTGAGCAGGATCATGCCGATAACACCACCACTCACTGGCAGTGCCAGCAACACCCTGAGGACCTCGCCGGCGATAAAGAATACTGTCAGAACCAGAAAACCGCGCAACATTGACATGGCTGTTGTTTCTCTGCTGAACATTTGATTTACACTGTCGCCCCGGACAACCCTAAGCAGGAAGCCCAATGGCGCTCAAGGCAACCATCTTCAAGGCGATACTGAACATCGCCGACATGGACAGGCACTACTACGCTGACCACCACCTCACCATTGCCCGCCATCCGTCGGAAACTGACGAGCGGATGATGATACGCCTGCTGGCTTTCATACTGAATGCCAGTGAAAGTCTGGAATTCACCAAGGGTATCAGCACGGATGACGAACCGGACCTGTGGCAGAAAAGCCTGAGTGACGATATCGAACTCTGGATCGAACTGGGCCTGCCGGACGAAAGCCGCCTGCGCAAAGCCTGCAACCGCTCGGACCGGGTTATCCTGTATACCTATGGCGGTCGGGCCGTGCCCCTGTGGTGGGAAAAACATCAGGGCAAACTGACCCGCTTCAACAATCTCACCATCATCAACCTGCCACCGGAAGCCACCGAGCCACTTGCCGAACTGGCGGAGCGCGGCATGAACCTGCAGTGCACCATCCAGGACGGGACCGTCAATATCGGCAACGAGGAAACCCTCGTCAGCCTGACGCCCGCACCGCTCTACCCTGTCTAAAAAATCACCTTTTCGGGTCTACCAGAACGATACAGTTTACGTTAAGGTAAACCTTGGTCGACGATGATCGGAGCCGCACCAGGTTCCTTCAGATTGGCTATACTCATAAAACATTGACACCCTCACGAGGGGTGTTTTGTTCCTCAGGCCACTACCCCAGGAAGAGGATTATGACAACAACAAAAGCCAAAGTTGTTTACTCCCCGGCATTTACCGACGGTGCGGAATTCCGGATTCCCACCTTCAAGTTACTGAAACAGGACGGCTCGCTCTACAAGGGCGCCAAGGCGCCTGATCTCGAAAAAGACAAGGCCCTGCGCATTTACCGCGCGATGGTCACCACCCGGATTCTCGATGAGCGCATGCTCGCCGCCCAGAGGCAGGGCCGCCTGAGTTTCTACATGCAGTGCACCGGCGAGGAAGCTGCAGTCGTCGGCAGTGCCGCCGCACTGGACGATGCCGACATGATCATGGCGCAGTATCGTGAACAGGGTGCCCTGGCGTATCGCGGCTTCACCATCGACGAGTTCATGAACCAGCTGTTCGGCAACGAACTGGACTATGGCAAAGGCCGCCAGATGCCGGTTCATTACGGTTCCAGCAAGCTGAACTACATGACCATCTCATCGCCCCTGGCCACGCAGATCCCCCAGGCCACCGGTTACGCCTACGGCCAGAAACTGGCCGGCGACGGCCACTGCACCATTACCTATTTTGGCGAAGGCGCCGCATCGGAGGGTGACTTCCATGCCGCCCTGAACATGGCGGCCGTCCACCGGGTTCCGGTGATTTTCCTGTGCCGCAACAACGGCTACGCCATCTCCACCCCGGCCGCCGAGCAGTTCGCCGCCGATGGTGTTGCGCCCCGCGCCTACGGCTACAAGATGGACGTGATCCGGGTTGATGGCAACGACATCCTGGCTGTCCACGAAGCCACCAGAGCGGCACGCACCCTGGCAGTGGAACACAATCGCCCGGTGCTGATTGAGACCATGACCTATCGCCTGGCTGCGCACTCTTCCTCCGACGATCCGTCCGGCTATCGCAGCAAGGACGAAGAAGCCGTATGGCGCGAGAAAGATCCCATCCTGCGGATGCGTCTCTGGCTCGAGAGCAAGAAGTGGTGGAACGAAGACGACGAGAAGCAGCTGCAGGAAAACATGCGCCGCGAGGTTCTCGAAACCATGAAGCGGGCACAAAAGCGGCCGCCACCGGCACTGGATACTCTGGTGAGTGATGTCTACGACCAGGTGCCGCCAGCCCTGGCCGAACAGTTCGACAGTCTCAAGGCTCACATCCGCCGGCACCCGGACGCCTACCCCAAGAGCGCCGAACATGCCAAGGGAGGGGCCTGATATGACACAGATGAATATGCTCCAGGCCATCAACAATGCCCTCAATACCGCCATGGCCGCCAACGAGCGGGTGCTGTGTTTCGGTGAGGACGTGGGCGTGTTCGGTGGCGTTTTCCGCGCCACCAGCAACCTGCAACAGAAATACGGCAAGGACCGCTGCTTCAACACGCCACTGGTGGAGCAAGGCATCATCGGCTTTGCCAACGGCCTCGCCGCCCAGGGTTCGGTGCCGGTCGCCGAGATACAGTTTGCCGATTACATCTTCCCGGCCTTTGACCAGATCGTGAACGAGTCGGCCAAGTTCCGCTATCGCTCGGGCAACCTGTTCAATGTGGGTGGACTCACCATTCGCGCACCCTACGGCGGCGGCATTGCCGGGGGGCTCTATCACTCACAGTCGCCGGAGGCCTATTTCGCCCACACACCGGGCCTCAAGGTTGTAGTACCGCGCAACCCGCACCAGGCCAAGGGCCTGCTGCTGGCCGCCATCCATGACCAGAACCCGACCCTGTTTTTCGAGCCCAAACGTCTCTATCGCGCCTCCGTGGGCGAGGTGCCGGATGAAGACTACCGCCTGCCCCTGGGAGAAGCGGAAGTACTCAAGGAAGGCACTGATGTGACCGTGCTGGGCTGGGGTGCACAAATGGAAGTGATTGAACACGCCGTCGAGATGGCGGAAAAAGAAGGCATTTCCTGTGAAGTCATCGACCTGAGAACCATCCTGCCGTGGGATGTGGAAACCGTGGCCAACTCGGTGTTCAAGACCGGGCGCCTGGTGGTTACCCACGAGGCCCCGCTGACCGGCGGTTTCGCCGGTGAAATTGCAGCGACGATACAGGAGCGTTGCTTCCTGTACCTCGAGTCCCCCATCGCGCGGGTGACCGGGATGGATACACCCTTCCCGCTGGTGCTGGAAAAAGAGCATCTGCCCAATCACCTGAAGGTCTATGAGGCCATCAGGTCGAGCGTGGAATTCTAGGTTGATATCAGGACAGGAGAGCAATCATGAGTGATTTTATACTGCCCGATATCGGCGAAGGTATCGTGGAGTGCGAACTGGTCAAATGGCTGGTCAGTGAAGGGGATGTCATCGAAGAGGACCAGCCGGTTGCCGAGGTGATGACCGACAAGGCCCTGGTGGAAATTCCGGCGCCCTATAAAGGCCGGGTGACCCGCCTCTATCACAAGGAAGGTGACATCGCGAAGGTCCACGCTCCGCTGTTCGAGCTGGTGGAAGAGGGTGGCGACAGTGAACAGGAGACAGCACCTCCGACTCCATCGACAGAAGCCGGAGTTACCGCCAGCGAAGCAGAGCCTGTGCAGGAAGCCTCTGGCACCACCACACCCAATGACGACGAAACCGAGGACTTTATCCTGCCGGACATCGGCGAAGGCATCGTTGAGTGTGAGGTGGTGGAATGGCGTGTCGCCGAAGGTGACGAGATCGAGGAAGACCAGCCGGTGGTCGATGTCATGACCGACAAGGCCATGGTCGAGATCACCGCGCCCAAGGCTGGCCGCGTCACCAAGCTTTACCATAAGCAGCAGGAGATGGCGCGGGTGCATTCACCGCTGTTTGCGTTTATTCCCCGGGACCGTGACGAGCCTGCCGAGGCAAAAGCCGCATCAAAGCCGGCACCAGAACCCTCCCCGGCCACCACAAAACCGGTTGCAACAGGGGCGCGGCAGCGGATTCCCGCCAGCCCTGCTGTGCGCCGCCTGGTACGGGAGCATAACCTGAACCTCGCGGACATCGCCGGTTCCGGCAAGGATGGCCGCGTGCTGAAGGCAGACGTGCTCGCCCATCTCGATAAATCTGCCGAGCCCACGCAAAGTCAGGAAAGTAGCAGTGAATTGCAGCCAACAAGTAAAGGCCGCGATCGAAGAACGCCGGCTAGCGAGCAGGAAGTACGGATCGAGCCGATCAGGGGCATGAAAGCGGCCATGGCCCGTAGCATGGTCACATCGGCAACGACCATCCCGCATTTCATCTACAGTGAAGACATCGACGTTACTGACCTGCTGAAGCTGCGCGAGCAACTCAAACCGGAAGCCGAAGCCAGAGGCTCACGGCTGACACTGATGCCTTTCATTATGAAGGCCATAGCCCTGGCGGTTCAGGAGTTCCCGGTACTCAACAGCCGTGTCAATGACGAGGTTACGGAGATTCACTACCTGCCCGCCTGCAATATCGGCATGGCGGTGGATGGCAAGGCGGGGCTGATGGTCCCCAACGTCAAAGGCGTTGAAAACCTGACCCTGCTGGGCATTGCCGATGAAGTAGCGCGCCTCACCGAGGCGGCCCGTTCGGGCCGGGTAAGCCAGGAAGATCTCAAAGGCGGCACCATCACCATCTCCAACATCGGCGCACTGGGCGGCACCTACGCGTCGCCCATCATCAACGCGCCGGAAGTGGCGATTGTGGCCCTGGGCCGTACCCAGAAACTGCCGCGATTCGACGCCAGCGGCCAGGTGGTGGAACGGGCCATCATGACCGTAAGCTGGGCCGGTGACCACCGCATCATTGATGGCGGCACCATTGCGCGTTTCTGCAACCGCTGGAAGGGCTACCTGGAATCGCCGCAATCAATGCTGCTGCACCTGGGCTGACGGGGCATCATGGCGCAGAAGACAGAGCTTCAGCAGTTCTACATCCCTGAAGAGCAGTCGATCTACCTGCTCAGCCATGACGATGCCAAGAAGCTCAAGGACTGGGTGGCGCTTTGCGCTGCCCAGCTCCGCCAGCTGGGTTACCTGGACATCGAACTGATCGGCAAGGGCGCCTATGGCTTTGTGTTCGCGGGCCGCCTGCCAAGCCGCGACGGCACCGGCCCCGAGCACGTCTTCAAGTTCACCCGTATCAATCTGCCCCAGCACCTGCAGGACCGGCTGGAGGACGAAGCCTACATCCTCGAACAGGTCCGACACCCAAGGGTGCCCCGGCTGATTGCCTATCAGCGGGCCCACAACCAGCCCATCCTGGTGATGGAACGGGCAGCCGGCCTTAACCTGGAGGAAGTGTCCCTGCGTGAGGGCCGCCTCAAACCACGGGTGGTAATGCGAATCGCCGACCAGCTTGGTGACATCCTGCGCAATCTGCGACGTGAGAGCGGCCCCGCTGGCCGGCCTATCGTCCACGGCGATATCAAGCCTTCAAACCTGGTGTTCGACGCCAGCACCGAGAACATCGCCCTGATCGACTGGGGCTCGTCGGTGTTCGCACAGCTCGACGCCAACCAGCAGTTCCTCACCACCAATGTCATGGAACTGATGTCCGACAACCTGCAGCAGACCAACGCACGGCTGGGCGATGTCTATTTCATTGGCGAGGAGCAGCTCAACGGCGGCCTCTCATCCCCCCGCTTCGACGAACAGGGCGCGGCCGGAACCCTCTACGCGCTGGCTTCAGGCCAGTCGTGCCGCTTCGGGCATCAGGCCATTCCTGCAAATTCCCTGGGCCTACCCATGGAATTTGCCCGCATGCTTGATGGCATGCTGGCCCCGGATCCGGAGACACGCCGAAAGGCCGGTGACTACTACCTGAATGAAATGCCCAGAATGGCGCGCACAGTGATGATCGACCTGCCGGAACCGTCGGTAAATCCTCTGGTGCCGGTCTGGGCAAGGGCCTCGGATCACGAGATCGATACCGTGGTGTACAGCTCGCGCAAATCCTTCCTGCGACAGGAAGGCGCCCCGGAAACCCTCAACGACGTCAACGATGTTCAGCTGGACCGCTACTACAAGAATTTCATGCAGGGCATGGGGGAAACGGAAAAGGCGTTCCTGGCCGCCGTCAGCCGGCTCGGACGATACCCCGTCGAAGGCGGCCTCGCCGTGCGCTGGGAGAGCGACGGTGTCTACATCGATACCTCGCTGAACCTGCACGACCCCAGTCTCAAGACCGCCTTCACCCGGGCCGTCAATAACATGGTGTACCTCGCCCAGGCCATCTACCGCCAGGGCATTTTCAAGAGCTGCCTGTTCAACGCCCGCAACACTCTGCACATCGATCGCGACGAACCGGACCAGCCCTTCGTGACCGAACCCGGCATGCAACTGCGCTACGAGGTCAGCGCGGCGCCGGAAGTGGAAGACGAATCAAGGGTGCATTCCTACTTCGAAGACGGCCCCGATCCGGAGGAATTCCTGCTGTTGCCCCAAACCATCATCACGGCACTGGAATCCCTGAACAACATCCATCACACCGGCATGATCATCTTCGAGGCCCTGCCCCGCCATCTCAAGATCCATAGCCACTACCGGCTGCTGGACCCTGAACGGGAAGGCGAATTTTCCCGCCTGCTCGACGAAATCCTGTCCTCGGTTGACCAGATCACCGGGCTGGGTGTTTCGGGCTTCATGAAAATGCCCTACAAGGACACCCGCTTCTTCCCCCACATCGAACGCCTGCCCGAGCGCTACTATCCCCGCAACCCCAGAGCCGCAGCCGATTCCGCCCGGACTCTGTAACTTGCCAGACAAGCGCCAAGAGGACTGGACAGAACACCCCATCACACGTAAGATTGCGCACTCGAAATTGATGCCAAGGCGTTGATTCCGACAACCGCCCGTAGCTCAGCTGGATAGAGCGCTGCCCTCCGGAGGCAGAGGTCTCAGGTTCGAATCCTGACGGGCGGGCCATTATTTTCAGAGGCTTGCGTGGAAACGCAGGCCTTTTTTATTTGTCTGTGTCCAAATTGTGTCCGCGGAGGTGTCCAGGGTTTGAGCCATTACCGGACCAGAGCAAGATCATTGAGTCGGGCCGGGCCAGATATTGCTCCTAGCAGAACCTGAAGCTGTTTAAACATTATTCTTTTCTCAGCGTTACAACAAATAGTTTCCGGGGCAGTTTGCCCTCCTCCAATTCGTCAACGCCAAGTATCTTGTAGCCCTTCGCCAGACGCCCGACTTTCTCGGGACTGAAAAAATGCACGATGAAGCCATTATTTTCATACATATCCTCACCGCGGTGAATTCCCGTCCCGTAGTCCGGGTCCCCGGTGTGCCGCACGGTATAAATATGAAGACCCTGAGGGCGCAATACTCGTCTGACTTCTGCGGAAAGGAATTCCAGCTCGGACGTGGTCAGGGCCATGCAGTACAACATATGCGAATAACATGCATCGAAAGACTCATCGTCAAAGGGCAACGGGGCTCTGATGTCATGACACAGAGCAGTAACCGACTCCGATAAATCCAGTTGCCGTGCTTTTTCCGTCACAGCCTCCACTGCGCTATCCGAATAATCCAGCATCTGGATGCGAAAGCCGGCACCAGCAAAATACAGCGTGTCGCGCCCCTGCCCACCGCCCAGTTCAAGAATCCGGTTTACTCCTTCCCTTGCGAACAGCTCCGCGGACGCTCGGGCGGGCTGACTTGGCTGACTGCCAAACATTTCCGGCTTTTGAATGAACGTTTTTTGCCAGTGAGACCGCTGTGCATCGAGTGCATCCTTCATCTCAGTTTTCTCCTTCAGCCCTGAAGTTTTTTGATTTATTCGAATTGTTACCGGTCCATTCCGTCTTTCGCATAGCATTTCTTGAGTATCTTAACGACACTTCCTCCTATACTCTAATCACAGGTTAGGAGTGTCTGATGATCAGAACCCTACTCGTTGCTCTTCAGGCGCTGCCTCCCATTCCTGGAACCAGCCCTCGTTGAAATTCTGAACTATCTGGTCCAACGGATCTCTTTCCTCGCTACCACCGAAGGGGGATTACCAAAGCAACCCGTCATCGGATGTGATCCGGGCGCCGGGGAAATCGGAACTAGCACGATGGCATATATCATTTCTGGCGTGATTCTCATCCTGCTTTTGATGACCGATATTGTCCGGACGACCCTCACAACCAGAGGCGAAGGCCTTATATCCGCTTTTGTGTCCGGGGCATTTCGAAAAGTCGCTTGCTCATCCATACGCGCGGGACACAGGCCCTCCGAAATTATTGGCTCAATCTCCATATCGACTCTGGCCCTAGTATGGCTGGCCGGGCTGTGGGCAGGGTGGGTCCTGGTTTTCATGGGAATTCCCGATGCGATTGCGCATTCCGGCGATATGTCAGGGGTGGACCTCCATGACGTTATCTATTTCGTTGGGTTCACCCTCTCCACCCTGGGTACCGGCGATCTTTTCCCTACCACCCGAGGGGCACAGATAGCGACTGTCCTGTCGTCCTTTAGCGGTTTGCTGATCGTGACTCTGATAGTAACCTACGCCGTTTCTGTGGTTAGCGCTGTGGTCGCCCGACGGGTTTTGGCCTATAAAATTTACCTGAATGGGGGTAACGAGGGTGAATTTCTGAGCGAATTCCCTGACATTGAGAATTTTGCAGCTTGGGTAGCGGGGATCAAAAATGAGCTTGTTTCCTGCACCGAACAGCGTCTTGCTTACCCCGTTCTGGACAATTTCGTCAGCAGGGACGAAAGATTTTCTCTTCCTGTTCAACTGGCGAGGCTAGGGCTCGTAACCTTCCAGGGAGAGTCGTAACGAGGATGCCGGTCAACAGACGAAAAAAGAGCTTAACCAATTGTTATCTGTATTGGACCGATATACGTTGCTTACCGGTATAACCGACGAGGACATGTCGGCCAGGCTGGCAAGATTAAGCAAGCTTTAGCCCGTATTGCCGCAGCAAAAAGGGGAGATAGTACCCCCCCCCCTTACCTGAACACCAGTTGAGTTGGATTTGGCTACCTGCTGCACTCAGGCCCGGCGATATTAATCCCACAAACTATCGTACTCGTCGTAGTCAAAGGCTGTGGCATCGTCCAGATCAGCTTCATCATAGGGAAGCGTGTACGTGCTTCCCTGCGCAGGGGTCATCGTCTATTTGCGAGATGTGAGAAAGATCCTCTTTCGTCACAGACTCTCCCTCGAACAGACCATAGTTATCGGCATTGTCTTCATGGGCGGGAATCGAGACGCCATTCTCGTTAACTTCGACTTCTTCCCAAGGCACCAGGGCGTGTGTGTCGCCAATATCCCATAAACCACCAACCTGGGCGATAACCGCAACGATCTCGTTCTTATCGTTCAGAGGTATGTTCTCGACGCTACCAATTTCTTCATCATCCGTGCCGAAAACCTCCGTGTCCATCAAGTTATCAGCTGTCATGCTACCCTCTTAGTAGACGCTCGACTCATCGGACCGTCTCACCCCCGGACTATTCACAAGTCAGTGCTGATTGCTTACGGTAAGCAAACGGAAGGCATCGGTTGACGGGCCGCCAGCAAGGGAGAAATGCAGTGACGCCTGACTCGGGAAACGCCCACCAAGGAAAGGCAAAACACAAGGTCGGCTTCGGATTGGTCTTTCTGATCGTTCTGGTACTCGCGACGCTGACCTTCATTCCGCTGCTCGACTCCAATCGCTGGTGGGTTCGGCTTCTGGATTTCCCCCGGCTGCAAGGAGGAATAGCGCTACTGATCCTGGCAGTGCCAGTGGCTTTTTATGTGCGGTACTTCCGGAAAATGGCAGGCCTGGGGATGATCCTTATTGTCAGTGCTCTAAGCTACCATGGGCTTGTCCTGTTCCCTTACTTTCAGTCTGGACAGGATTTTCCCGAAGCTGAATGCCGACCCGGAAGCGCCATGTCAGTCATGATCGCAAACGTAAAGATGCGCAATGACCCGGACGGCCGCCTGCTTGAGCTGGTCCGTGAAATGCAGCCAGATCTGTTCCTGGCTATGGAGACGAATGAAAAGTGGAACGAGGCCCTGGCTCCGCTGGACGAGACTATGCCCCATACAGTGTCCCACATCTCGGACTCGACCTTCGGCATTCATCTGTTTTCCCGGTTAGCCCTTGAATCCCCGGAGATCAGATTCCTGGCGGGACAGGGCACCCCTCAGGTTGTCACAGGTGTAACGCTAGCCAGCGGAGAAACGGTGGACTTTCTTGGGGTTCACCCGCGCCCACCTGTGCCGTCGCAGTCAAATACAACCTTAGGCCGTGACGCGGTGCTTTATAAAGCAGCTTTACTTCTGCGTGAGAGCGAGAGGACAGGTATCGTTGCGGGTGACTTCAACGCGACCCCCTGGGAAAATGCCGTCAAACGGATGCGCCAGATTGGCAATCTTCAGGAACCGCGCCGTGGTTATGGTTATCTGCCGACGTTCAATGCGACTTCCTGGTGGATGTCCTGGCCACTGGACCACATTTTCCACGAGCCAGGGTTCGCTACGCTTTCCCTTGAGCGGCTCGGATCGTTCGGGTCCGACCATTACCCGTTTGTGGGGCGGTTCTGCCGCATCAGTGAACATGAGGCACTGGCCCCGCCCCAGACTGACAGAGAACTCATCAACGAGGCAGAGCGCGCAATTGAGGCAGCAAAGGACAGTGGCTAGGCTGCTGCCAGAATGACAGGGGCCTGGCGCTGCCGGGACATCTCTGTTCCCGCACGCTCCGCTTTCGCTCTGTGTGGCAGCGCACCGACGCTACTCTTACAGCCAGGTAATTATGGAAAACGCCCTCAGAGGCGAATCCAGGTCTAAGAGCGGTTCACAAACAAAAAGTGGTTCACAAACACAAAACAGGAAAAGGAGTTCCAGATGTTTCATGACCTTTGCCCACTTCTATCTTCGCTGTCGTGCTGAACCATAAACTGGCCGTCTCTTCAGCGGAGTTCTGGTTCATGATGCAGATCGCCATGATTTTCGGCGTCCTGACGTCCTACCCTGTTAACTGGTGGCTGATCAAGCGAGGCACCAAAGAAGCAATGTAGTCATGGCCCATCACATTACGAACCGAAGACGTAGCTACACGTCAGAATCGAAGAGCTTCTTGTGGGAGGGGTTAAATGCCTCCAGCTACATCGCCGGAGCACTTTGTTTCGTCGTGGGCAGTGTCTTTTTCCTGCCCGCGTTCCAGGGTTATTCCGCGGCCGCCGCCTGGCTATTCATGACCGGCTCGCTGATCTATCTGGCGGTTTCCCTGCATGATTTCGCCGAGACGCTCATTTACTACCGGCATAACAGGCAACGCGGCCGCAAGGCGATTCTGGAGTTCCTCACCTTGACAGGCTATGTCATCGCCAGTGTGCTGTTTCTGCTCGGCAGCGTCTGTTTCCTGCCCGGCGTGCTCAAGGAAGCGTGGGGGGCCTGGTGTTTCATCATCGGCAGCGCCCTGTTCGCTGCCGGCGCAACGATAAGCGTGACTCAGATTACCGAGGCTGGCACGCTGATTGGCCTGCAACTCCTGAACGCTGTTGCCATCTGTTTCGTCATTGGCTCGATTTTGTTTCTTATCCCCTCGATTCCCTACCTCTGGCCCTCGAGCCGCCCCGATCTCCCGCAGAAAATGTTTACCTACCTGGCCGGTCAGTTCATATTCGCCAGCATACTGTTCTTCGCAGGAGGAGTGACCAACTTCTATCGCGCCTATCGATTGCATTACCACCGGGCCTCCAAAGGCAACTGTAAAAATGAGGATGACGCCAGGTGAGATCACGTTTGAACCGTCTGCCGGACCAACGGCTTAAAGGTGAGATACGCAAGCGTGATAACCACTGGCTAAAGCGATCTCATCAGTTCACTGAAATCGGCATGCCTGTCGGCGACATTGGCCAATTGTTCCAGGGGAGATCTGAGCCGCAAATACTCAGCTTCCTGTAAATCGAGGGAGGTGATGGCAAGACGATAGGTATTGGCCCCGAAGTCCCATAGCGCCTCAACTCCTGCTGTTCAAAGAACCCGTTGCAATCAGGCCATCGAGAGCAAGTGTAACCACATAACCTGAAATGGGTGAGGTAATCACGACTCCGTGTTTTTTCCATGCGGGATCATCCTGATCCACGCAATCGCGCATTCCATTGACGTCCCGCTTCAGCATATGATCAATGGTCCTTCTTGTCTCGTCGGCAATATAGCCAATCAGGTTGTTGACCCGCAGCCAGCTCGCGGTGTGATTCAGGAGGAAAACAAAGGCAGCGATTCCTGCCAGCGCCCAAAGCACCGCAAGGATGGGTGTCGCGAGCAGCTGGTAAGCTTTTTCTTCACTGATGATCAGCATCGCTGCAACACAGAAGGTGAAACCGCTGCTGAAAAGGGCCAGAACATGCCGGGTGGGCCGACTGGAGACAAAGTCCTGTAACACCCGGGGTGAGAACTGAGACGAATACGTAGTCAACACAATGAGGATGGCGGAGAATGTTATCGTTGTCATGGTGAGGATCCCACCAGCCAGCGAGTTCAGCATCTCAGTGGTGCGACTCAACGAGAGCGGAGCAATACCGAGCAGCGAGGTCTCAGGGGTTAACTGGTAGTCGACGAGAACGACTGCAATAGCGAGCATGAGAGCAACAGCGTTATAGATGGCTGGAAGAAACCAGAAGCTTTCCTGGATGTTCTTGATATACGCTTCATTCATATTGGGTCATTCCTGAATGAAATTTTTGCCCGAGACTTTAACTATAGCCACTACTGATCAACTGACGCCAAGATGGCTTGATGAAACTGGCCGATGGCCCGGGCAAAGGTGCCGGAGCCTGCATTCCTGTAGACGGCGCCCAGCAGCGGTCCAATATGTAAGCTTAACCACGGAATATCAGCCTGAAGTTGTGGCAACACTACCTGCTCACCGAATCACCCGAGTTTGATTCCCGCTCGGGTTGACTCGTTCCGAAACCCTTGCGAATCTGGGGCAAAAAGCGTTCAATCCCGAACTCACCACTGCAGGACCCTAACAATAAAATGAACGCTTTGGCTGAAGCCTTTCGACTTATTATCACGCTGGACCCGGATTTATTCGAAATTCTGTGGCTGTCCATCCGTGTCAGTCTGATCGCACTGGTCATTGCCGCTGTAATCGGTTTACCTCTGGGAACCTGGCTGGCGATCACCAGATTTCCGGGCCGGAAATTCTGCATCCTTTTGCTGAACGCCCTGATGGGGATGCCGCCGGTGGTCGTGGGACTGATAGTGTATCTGCTGCTGTCACGGTCCGGCCCGCTCGGTTGGCTGGGCCTGTTGTACACGCCCTCCGCCATGATCATCGCGCAAGTGGTGCTGATCACCCCGATTATCGCGGCACTGTCGAATCAGGTGATCGAGAATCTTCATCAGGAGTACAGCGATACGTTTTACTCGATGGGCATCACCGGGCGCCGTGCTGTGGTGGCCTATCTGGTGGATGCACGCTATGCGCTGACCACCTGCATTCTGGCGGGCTTCGGTCGGGCTATCGCCGAGGTTGGCGCAGTCATTATCGTCGGCGGCAATATTGATCACGTGACCCGTGTCATGACCACCGCCATCGCGCTGGAAACTTCCAAGGGCAACCTGACACTGGCCCTGGCATTGGGCACCGTGTTGCTAACGCTGTCATTGCTGGTCAATGCACTGGTGATAGGCGTGCGTGAATACGCTGCGGAGCGCCAGTATGCCTAGTTCCATCATGCCTATACGAATCTGCGATCTGCGTCTGACCAAAGGCGAGCGGGCCGTGCTGGGGGGTGTGGACCTGACCATTGATAAATCCGGCATCACGGTGATTATGGGCCCGAACGGTGCGGGCAAGACCTTACTGCTTCGCTGTTTGCACGGACTGATCAGACCGGACCAGGGGCAGATTACACTTGGCCACCTGAGGGTGGCTGACAGTCGCGATCAGCAGGCCATGGTATTCCAGCAACCGGTACTGCTACGCCGGACTGCTCTCCAGAATCTGGCCTTTGCCGCCCCCGTGATTGCCAAATCCCGGCCGCAGCGATTAATTGAGGCGCTGGAATCCGTCCACCTGGCTGATCGCGCCCACCAACCGGCACGGATGCTGTCGGGCGGAGAACAACAGCGACTGGCCCTGGCGCGGGCCCTGTTGGGTAAGCCTGCGTTATTGCTATTGGATGAGGCGACAGCTAGTCTGGATCCCGCATCGGTCCTGGTGATTGAATCCCTGGTCAAAGCCCAAAGTGCCCAGGGAACCAAGGTCATTCTGGTCAGTCACGACCAAGGTCAGGCTCGACGTCTGGCCGATGATGTCGTATTTATGTCTGATGGGCAGGTAGCCGAGCAGAGTCCGGCGAACCAGTTTTTTGCCTCGCCCAGAACCCCGGTGGCTAAAGCTTATTTAGCCGGTGAAATCCTGCTTTAGAGAACGGTTATGAAACACCTTGTCATCTTCGTTGCATTGGCTTTCAGCACTCACACACTGGCAGACACCATCATTGTTCAGTCCACCACCTCGACCCAGAATAGTGGCCTGTATGACTACCTGCTACCGCTGCTGAAAAAGGATACTGGTGTTCAGGTCAATATAGTCGCTGTGGGCACGGGACAGGCGATCAAAAATGCCATGCGCTGTGATGGCGATGTGCTCCTGGTCCACGCCAGATCGGACGAAGAAAAGTTCGTCGCCGACGGCTATGGAGAATACCGCCGCGACCTGATGTACAACGACTTTGTCATCATCGGACCCAAAGCAGATCCGGCAAATGTCGCAGGAGCCGGTGACGTCATTGAAGCCCTGCGGCGAATCCGGCAGGCCGGCGCCAGATTTGCCTCACGCGGTGATGATTCGGGAACCCATAAAAAAGAGCGCTCATTGTGGCAGGCGGCAGCAATCGACCCTGACGCCGGATCGGGGCAATGGTACCTTGAAACCGGTAGCGGTATGGGCGCAACCCTCAATACCGGGGTGAGCCTTGGCGCCTATGTATTGAGCGACAGAGCCACCTGGATTTCATTTGCCAACAAACAGGACAGCACCATTTTATTCGAGGGGAAGCCCGCCCTGTTTAACCAGTACGGCATCATTCCGGTCAATGCGGATAAGTGCCCCAACGTGAATCGAGAGGCGGCGAACACCTTTACACAGTGGCTATTGTCCGAAACCGGACAAGCCGCCATTGCAGCCTATCAGGTTGAAGGTAAGCAGCTGTTTTTCCGAACGCCAGCCAGGCTACACAGTACAATTGAGTTGAAATGATGATTGCACCCCTTCTACCGAATCCTACCGATCCCCGGCTATCCCGCACTGTTGAGGGCATCGATGAAAGCGGCCAGTTGAAGTCGATCAGCGTGATCGAAGAACGTCCCCTGACCATCTATCTGAACAGCCAGGAAATCGTCACGGCGATGACCATCGGCGATCACCCGGAGTATCTGGCCCTCGGTTTTCTCTTGAATCAGGGCATGCTGAAAAAGGCTGATCGGGTAACAAAGATTGATTTTGACGAAGAACTGGAAGTCGCTGTGGTCCGTACCGCAGGGGTTACGGATGTAGAGGACAAGCTGGAAAAGAAAACCCGCACCTCCGGCTGCGCAGTGGGAACTGTGTTTGGTGACATGATGGCCGGGCTTGACGGGCTTTCATTGCCGGATACACCCGTGCACACCAGTACTTTTTACGACCTCTCGTACCAGATTAACCACACCCCCAGCCTGTATATGGAAACCGGTGCCATTCATGGCACCGCTCTGTGTCAGGGACTTCAGGTCCTGGCCTACATGGAGGATGTCGGGCGTCATAACGCGGTCGACAAGATTGCAGGCTGGATGCACTTGAATGACATTTCGGCGGCGGATAAAGTCCTCTACACCACTGGCCGGCTGACCTCCGAAATGGTTATCAAGACCGCACTCATGGGCATCCCCACCCTGATCAGCCGGTCAGGCTTTACGGCCTGGGGCGTCGATATTGCCCGGCAGGTCGGATTGACGCTGATCGGACGGATGCGGGGCAAGAAATTCACCTGCCTCAGTGGCCAGCACCGGCTGGTGTTCGACCAGGACCTGTCGCAGGTTCCGGATGATGAGAAAAAAATGCGGCGAAAAGGCGCTCAGCATGATTGACGGAGCTTCAGCATTATTGGAGGAGACGGAGCATGACTGAGTGTGCAGTCATTCTGGCCGGCGGCCAGGCAAACCGGATGGGCGGTGGTGACAAAGGACGGTTGATGCTGGGCGACCAGTCATTGATCCAGCGTGTCATCGATCGGATCACCCCGCAGGTCGACGCGGTGGTGTTGAACGCCAACGGGGATCCGGGTCGTTTTGATGATCTGGGTTTGCCCGTGGTCTCCGACTCTATCGGTGGTTTCCCGGGCCCGCTGGCCGGTGTGCTCGCGGGCATGGACTGGGCCGCCGAGCAGGGACATGAGTGGCTGATCAGCGTTGCTGCGGATACTCCGTCGTTCCCTCTGGATCTGGCGGAGCGACTGGCCGAGCATGACACGCCGGTGGTGTTGGCGGCCACGCCGGACCCCGAGCGCGGCCGACTGCCCCAGCCAACCTTTGGCCGCTGGCAGGTTGCGTTGCGGCATGATTTGCGAGCTGCCCTGAATGAAGGTGTCCGCAAGATCCGCCAATGGACCCAGGCCCAGGGCGAGTCGCTGGTGCTGTTTGGCCCGGACGACTTTTTCAATATTAATACGCCGGAAGATCTGGCCTGGGCCAAGGATCATCTGAAGTGAATGTCATTGGCATCGTGGGGTGGAAAAACTGCGGAAAGACCACCCTGGCCAGCGCTCTGATTCGCGAGTTATCCGGCAGGGGTTTTACAGTCAACTCCATCAAACATGCCCACCACAAGGTGGATGTGGACCAGCCGGGTACCGATAGCTACCATCATCGTGAGTCCGGCGCCCGGGAGGTCATTCTGGCGGGGGGACAGCGATTCGCCATCATGCACGAACTACGTGGCGCCGAGGAGCCGACACTCGATGAATTGCTGGCCCGCCTGGGCCCATGCGACTGGGTTGTGGTCGAGGGGTTTAAAACCCATTCACACCCCAAGATTGAAGTGCATAGGCGGGAGTGCGCGAAGGCGCCCCTGTACCCGAACGACGCCAGTATCATTGCGGTGGCGGCGGACTACGCGGCGGATTTTGCGGGTCCTGGCTTTGATTTGAACGATGTCCCCGGGATAGCGGACTTTATTCTCGGGCCAAAAAAGTCATTGGCCCAAGAGAACCATTAACGGGAGATTCATGAACGAGCTTCGTAACGACTGTTTTGCCCTGCCCCCCGGAGTTAACTGGACGCCGGTGGATGAGGCCCTGGAGCGCTTACGTACACGTTTGCATCCAGTGGTGGGCGTAGATCGCGCTGTCCCGCTGTCACAGGTGAATGGCCGGATATTGGCGAGTGACGTTTATGCGCCTCGCGCTCATCCCCCCAGCAGCAATTCCGCGGTCGATGGCTATGCTCTTGCCGGACCCATAAGCCGGGTTCCCTGCACCGTGCCTCTGGTTGAAGGCCGCAGTGCCGCCGGGGCGCCGTACACCGACCAGGTGCCCGAGGGCCACGCTATCCGGATCCTGACCGGAGCGGTTATCCCGGCAGGCACTGATACGGTGGTTTTGGAGGAAGACTGCGAAGTCATAGACCAGCAGCTACATCTGAACGGCACGCTGAAAGCGGGAGCCAACGCACGTAAAGCCGGTGAGGACATCAAGGCGCAGGATCGAATCCTCACCATGGCAACCCGCCTGACGCCCACCCAGATTTCAGTCCTCGCCAGTGTCGGGGTCGAGTCGGTCGATGTCTATCAGCGGCTTCGCGTCGGAGTCCTGTCCACCGGTGATGAAGTGAAACCTGTCGGTGCAGCGGTCACTGACTGGCAAATTTATGATGCCAACCGCCCGATGCTGAGTGCTCTGGTCACGCAGCTTGGCTATCAGTTGGTGGACCTCGGCCATGTGCTCGACCGCCCCGAGGAAGTCAGGACGGCACTGGAACGGGGGGCTGAGCAGTGCGACCTGATCCTGACCAGTGGCGGTGTTTCCGCAGGGGACGAAGATCATGTGTCGAAAATACTGAAGGCCCATGGTGACATCAGCAACTGGCGCATCGCGATCAAGCCCGGCCGCCCCCTGGCGCTGGCCATGTTCCAGGGGACGCCCGTGGTGGGGTTGCCGGGAAATCCGGTTGCAGCCTGGGTCTGCGCACTGCGTTTTGGCGCTCCGGCGATGTCGCTCCTGGCTGGGGGTGAGTGGTTCGAACCCCAGGGCTATCTCATGCCCGCCGGTTTTTCTAAAAACAAGAAGCCGGGGCGCAGCGAGATGTTGCGCGCCCGGATCCGTAACGGCGAGGTTGAGGTATTCGGTTCTGAAGGCTCGGGCCGGGTTACCGGTCTGGCCTGGTCGGAGGGTATGGTGGAACTGGGCGAGAGTGCTCAGCAGATAGAGCCGGGAACCCCCGTGCGGTTTATCCCCTACGCCAGCTTCGGATTGTAATCACTCATAGCCGCCGTGCACTGCAAAGGCCTCTAACGAGGCATCTTGCGGGGCTCGCGAGCGGTAGGTTTCCTCAACACCCAGCCCGGTCAGTGTACGGCTGACCATTAGCAGGGTGTTCTCCTCGAAGTCCTCACACATATTGCGCATCTGGTCGATTTCTTCACAGGCAACAGGGTAGGCTGCGTCAACATCCGGCGCGCCGTAACACTCGACGAAGGTTTGCGCCAGCGTCTGGCGCAGCTGCTCCAGTTCGGCTTCGGTGATGTTGCAGACGCCAACGAAACTGGCGCGGCCGCCGGACTCTACGCTGTACCAACCGTTGGTAAAGGCCTGACGAGCCTTGCCCTTCAGCTCCGCTTCGGTCCAGTTGGAGAATTCAAACCCGCCCGAAATTGCCCATTCGCCGCTGGGGGCCGGCACTTCGTACACATTTTCATCGGATATATCCAGTCGCAGGGTTCGGGCCAGTTTCATGTGTGCTCCGCGAATTCAATCAAACTCACTGTTTCGGTCATGGGGCCCTGGCGCAACAGCATCCGGCCTTTTTCATCCAGCCCGACAAAGATGCCGGACGCTGGCTGGTCGATCTCTTTGCCCAGGGTGTCACAGCGCGGCCGCCACTCGTTGTGCACGCGCTCGAACCCGCTATCCATGAAGTAGTTCAGCCACAGAAGCGTGTGCTTGGACCAGCTTTCCAGTAGCGCCATGGGCTCGATTTCGCCGCAACCTTCTTCCAGCAGACAGGTTTTATTGGGGTTTTTCCCTGGCTCGTCGCTCGCCGGTATAAAGGGTACATCGATACCGATGACCAGCCAACCAGGATACGCCTTGGGATCTGACACATCCGCTGCAAAGCGAACGCCACCGCAGACCGCGCCATTGATCTTGATGCGATCGGGCCATTGAAAATGCACCGGCACTTCCGGTGGAGCCAGTGCGCCCAGACTCTCCGCCAGGCCTATCTGGGCAACGTAAACGGCCTGAATAGCCTCTTCCAAAGGCGTTTCCGGCGCCAGCACCAGGGCGGCACGCAGGGTGTCGGCCGCCTCGGAGTAAAAAATTGTCCCCGAATCGACCCCGGCAATGGCCTGGCTGACGGCCTTATCAAAAGGATCCGTGTGTTTGGGCACTGCTTCGCCCGAGAATAGTGGCGGGAATTGAGGCGACTCGATCATAGAATGGCCCGGGCGTAGGCGTCAGAGGCGATAATTTCATCGGCGATACGCTGGAAGGACCGGGCCTGAGGGCTTTCCGGTTTTGAAACCACAATCGGAACACCACCGTCCGAACCCACACGAATATCCAGATCGAGTGGAATTTCACCCAGGAACGGCGCCCCAAGCTTTTCTGCCTCAGTCCGGGCGCCCCCGGATCCAAAGGGGTGGTGCTCTTTACCGCAACCGTCACAGACAAAGGACGCCATGTTTTCAATCAGGCCGAACAGCGGCACATCCATCCGGTTGAACATGTCGATGCCCTTGCGCGCATCCATCAGGGCAATGTCCTGGGGGGTAGAGACCACAATGGCACCTGCCACAAAGAACTTCTGGCTCAGGGTCATCTGCACGTCCCCGGTGCCCGGGGGCAGGTCCACCAGCAGCACGTCCAGCCGGCCCCAGTCCACCTGATTCATCATCTGTTCCAGGGCACCCATCAGCATAGGCCCGCGCCAGATGATGGCTTCACCATCCGGGGTCATCAGCCCCAGGGACATCAGGGTCACGCCATGATTACGCAGCGGCAGTATGGTACTCCCGTCGGGACTGGATGGCCGCCCGGAAACACCCATCATGCGGGGTTGGCTGGGGCCGTAGACGTCGGCGTCCAGAAGGCCCACTTTAAGACCTTTCGAGGCCAGCGCGACAGCCAGATTGGATGCCACTGTGGACTTGCCGACGCCGCCTTTGCCCGAAGCAATGGCGATGATGCGATCAATCCCCTTGGGGTTTTTATCCTGCGGCCGGGGCGCGTCAGTACCGATCAGGTTGGGTTTTCCAACCTCAGTATATTGAACCATGTTGTATCCTGTTTGCTTTTTAGCTGTCCAGGTAGTCGTCACTGGTGCGAACCCGAGGACGCCCGCTCGCCGCCATGGACGCATTATCCCCGTGGAATTGGGCCTTGACCCGACAGTCGTCACACATCTTGATGAGCTGAACGTTATCAGAGTTGGTGTACATCCAGTGCAGGTTTTCCAGTTTTTCCACGATACGGTTAATCGTGCTGGCCACGCCAAAGGGAGTGCCACATTTGATGCATTCGAACGGTTCTTCGCCATGCAACGCCCGGGCACTCAGCGCGTCCTTCGACAAATCCAGCTGGGGAATCAGAGTAATCGCTGTCTCGGGACAAGTGCTCTCGCAAACGCCGCATTGAACGCAGGCGTTTTCCGTGAACTGAACCTCTGGCCGATCCGGGTGGTCGCCGAGGGCGCCGGTGGGACACAGCGATACGCAGGCCAGACAGAGCGTGCATTTGTCGGAGTTGATCTCGATCGCGCCGTATGGTGCGCCCTTCGGCAGGGGGATCGGCGCTTCGACCTTGTCCGCCATCGCGCCGACAGTGACCCGCGTAATATCGCGGCGGCCGCCGACCAGCAGAACCGGATCGCTCACTCTCCCGGCGTTGTCTCCGGCCGCGCCGAGTTCTTCGGCTGCGATCACCCGGACCCGGCCGGGGGAGTTTTGCGTACCCTTGAGCATGGCCTGGGCCAATTCAACTTCCGCAGTAACCGCACGGCGGTCTATCTCGTTGTCCGCCAGGACCAGCACTTCGGCGTAGCCTGCGCCAAAGGCCGCCATTATCTCGGCGTGGCCGACACGATCGACATGCTCCAGCCCCAGCGGTATCAGATCGTCCGCCAGTCCGTCGTAGTATCGTGCCAGGAAGGCGATGTTGTCAGCGCCAGCACCCAGGGTATGGAAAACCAGGCGCGGAGCTTCGTCGGTATGCTCGCGATAGACCCTGGCCATAACCGCCATGGCCTGGGTCAGGGCCTCGAAGGGGGTTTCATTCATGGTCACGGCTGAGGTCGGGCAGACTGCCGCACAGGACCCGCAGCCGGCGCAGATATCAGAATCAATCTGTACGTGCTCCCCGAAGGAGAAAATCGCCTCGGTGGGGCAGACGTCCAGGCAGCGGGTGCAACCGGGCTGGTTCGCCCGTGAGTGTGCACAGAGCGAGGTTTCCAGGTTGAAATACACGGTTTTCTCGAACTCACCGACCCGCTCCCTGGCAGTCAGAGCGATACGCTCCAGCTCTCCGGCCCTGGCCGGATCAGCCCAGAAGTAACCGTTGCGTTTCTGGTAGCTGGGAAACGCTGGCGCGCCGCCGCGCAGGTCGATGAATACATCGCACTCGCTGCGGGCGGTGGCCTTGGCCTCGCCATAACCAGGGGCACCACGACCTGCCGGGTTCAGAGTCTGTAACTGGGCAAACTCCAGTTCGAAGTTGCCCAGTGCGCCACGGGCACCCGTCAACCGGCCCCGGGCCATGTCGTAATTAGCGGAGGGCAGCTGTATGGGCCCTGCATCATTCACGATACAGGTAACGCCCAGATCGTCCTGCACCAGCTCAGCCATTCTGACGGCCTGCTCGGTGGGGCCGACAATACAACATACGCCACTGGACTGAATGGTTTTGGCGGGCGCCATTGACGCCGGTAGCTGGGCAGCGGCCATCAAGGCCGCTTGCTTGGCGTGTATGCGCCTGGGCTTTGCGCTCGATGCGCTCCAGCCAGCACGATCCCGGATATCGATGGTATTCAGCTCAGCGGAGTGCTGGATTTCAGTGTGCACATCTTCTTTCAGGCGCTCAAACAGCGCGGCCTGCTGGCCACAGGCAACAAGCAACTCGCCACTGCCGCCCATGTGCTCGACGGCAGTTTTCATATCTGTGCCGCACAGTTGATCCACCACGATCACCTGCTCAGCTGCCGCCGCTGTCTGCAGTGCCTCGGGACTAAAAGACTGAGTTTTATCGCAGGTGCATAACAGTAGGGTTTTGGGTGCCGTCATCAGAATTTTGACTCTTTTAGTTATTTTTATACCTATGCGTGTTTATCATTACTGGTTGAGGATGCCACATCCGTTTGTCACTCGACAATTGGATAATTGGATAATTGTTTGTGCTCTGCTAACTTCATAAAAAAAGAGAGCTGCCATGAGCCGTAACATAAGTAGTTGGAAGCGCGAGTTAAAAGTCGGTGCCGTCGTTCGCCGGACACCCGGCGTGACACAGTGGGCGCGGGATATCTGGAAACCGGTGGCGGTCATCCCCGGGGCACCGGAGGCGTTCTGGAAAGAGCTCGTGCGGGACGGCGAAGTGGTCGATTACCACGCCGGCACTGTGGCAATGGAATTATTTCGGGCCGATGTCGAAGGTTACCTCGTGTCCCTGAATATGACCGCTCCCTCTGTGTGGGTTGTCATGGATAAGGATCAGACCAGCCTGTCTCCGTCAGGATGGGTTGTCAGCGCGGTTACCGCCAGCGCCCATGAGGCGCTGGACGCCCTGGACAGCGGCGAAAGCATCGTCGAAGCGGTTCCGATTCCCGAGTCCCTGGCGGCCTGGATCAAAGAATTTGTCGATATGCACTATATCGAAGAACCCTTCAAGAAACGCCGTCGCGACGAGATCCGTGTTGATGGTACCGAGGACGGCAAGGGTGATGCGCGTATCCGTCAGCAGAGCGACGTTTACCGTGCACCCTCCAGCATCAGAAAACCGGGAGTGCACTAATGGCCGAGTCACGCCTGCAGCGTTGGTCGCGCAAAAAAACCGGAGCCCTCAAAGAAGCTGATCCCGCCCCGCCCTCGGCCGTTGAGCCCGAGCCATCACCCCAGGAGCAGGAACTCGCCGTTAACGAGACCTTGCCTGAGCAAGCGGTGCTGGCGAAGTACGATTTGCCTGACCCGGATGCCATCGAAATCGGCACCGATATCACCGGGTTCATGCGAAAAGAAATTCCTGAACTCCTGCGCCGCAAGGCCCTGCGCTCGCTCTGGAAGTCCAACCCCGTTCTGGCGGTGCTGGACGGTCTCAATGATTACGATGAAGATTTCTCTAACGCTGCAACAACAGTCAACGGCGTGCAGACCCTGTACAGGGTGGGCCAGGGCATGTTTGATAAAACCGCGGGGGCCGACAAGCAGGTTGATGAGCAGGCCGCGGAGCAAATCCGGGGCCAGGCCGAAGCTTCGGAAACTGCTATCCCCGTAGAGGCAGAGGTGGCCGAGAGTGAGCTGCCTCCTGAGGGAACAGAGCCCCAAGTCGCTGTTGAGTCCTCGGCCAACACTCTCCATGCCGAAGCTGTGGTTAGCCACGATGAAGTGGAACCCGCACCGCGCTATCGACCGCGGATGCGTTTCACGTAATAGCGTGTGGAAGCACGGTTGCGCCGGAGTCAGATCGGGGCTATAAATAATAATGGAAAAAAAATATAAATAAATAGTAATTCAGAGTACGCCAACAAATAACACGCCGAACAATAACAGTAAGGACAAAGACTTGGCCAACACTGCTGAAATCCAGTGCCCTCGCTCGATCACCGAAGAAGAGCGCGCGCGAGCCCAAATGTATCAGTTGCTGGGGGTGTTGCTGGGTGGCCCACCTTCGAGTGAGCTGCTTCAGGGGTTGGCATCCTTGCAGGGTGATGACACCACGTTGGGGTCCGCCTCCAGAAACCTGGCTGCCCTGGCAGAACGCACCACCCCTGATAACGCCAGGCGTGAGTACAACAACCTGTTCATCGGAGTCGGCCGTGGCGAACTGCTGCCATACGCGAGTTATTACCTCACCGGTTTTCTGAATGAGAAGCCCCTTGCGCATCTGCGTGGTGATCTCATGACCAGGGGCATCAAGACCAGCGACGACGTCAAAGAACCTGAAGATCATATGGGCACGCTGTGTGAAATCATGGCGGGCATTATTGCGGGCGATTTTGCGTGCGACAGCGACCTGTCTTCCCAAAAAGCCTTTTTTGACGCGCACCTGGCAAAGTGGGCGGAGTTGTTTTTTACCGATTTGGAGAGAGCGCAAAACGCGATCTTCTACTCTCCTGTGGGCTCGCTGGGGCGGGCGTTCATGACCGTGGAAGCTGAAGCGTTTGCACTTCAATAACCGGGGTCTACCCGACCCCTTAACTCAGGTGGAGGTGTCCTATGGACAACCAAAAGCGTGAAAACAGCCGCCGCAGTTTCTTGCGGATGGCAGCAACGGCAGTTCCAGCTGCGGTTGCCGTGGCAGTAGCACCGAACGCCGCAGCCAGGGTCGTCAAACAGGACGCCCCCAAAAGCAGCGGTCTACGTGACACTGAGCACACACGTAAATATCTGGAATCGGCTCGCTTCTGAGGAATCGTGAGTCATTCAAGGTTGCGAAAGGCTCTTGGGTGACCGCAGCTCCAGGAAAACGAGAATAAAAAAAGAGAGAGGTAAGTGACATGTTAAGGAAGAAAACCAACGGGGTAGCGAAAGGCTCCCGTGCGGGATCTTTGCTTTCATCCCTCGCTGCGAAAACTATGGACCGCCGGGGGTTTCTCACTGCCTCCGGGGTTACCGTGGGCGGGCTGGCGGCTTTGTCGATGACTTCGACGCGCGTCGAAGCGGCGGACCCGGCAACAGCGGGTGGCGAAGTTGTTCATAAAAAGACAGTGTGTACGCACTGCTCTGTCGGCTGCACAGTCGAGGCCGAAGTTCAGAATGGCGTATGGACCGGCCAGGAGCCCGGTTGGGACAGCCCTTTTAACATGGGCGCTCATTGCGCCAAGGGCGCCTCGGTGCGAGAGCACGGTCACGGTGAACGACGCCTGAAATACCCCATGAAAATGGTCAACGGCGAGTGGCAGAAGATCTCCTGGGAACAGGCGATCAACGAGGTCGGCGACAAGATGCTGCAGATCCGCGAAGAGAGCGGTCCGGACTCCGTCTACTGGCTGGGAAGTGCAAAGTTCTCCAACGAACAGGCCTACCTGTTCCGTAAGTTTGCTGCCTACTGGGGCACCAATAACGTCGACCACCAGGCCCGGATCTGTCACTCAACGACGGTAGCCGGCGTAGCCAACACCTGGGGCTACGGTGCGATGACCAACTCGTACAACGACATCCACAATTCCCAGGCGATCTTCGTGATCGGCGGCAACCCGGCGGAAGCGCACCCGGTGTCGCTGCTGCACATTCTGAAGGCCAAGGAAGAAAACAACGCGCCGCTCATCGTTTGTGATCCGCGTTTCACGCGTACTGCCGCCCATGCTGACGAGTATGTGCGTTTCCGGCCGGGCACAGACGTCGCGCTGGTCTGGGGCCTGCTCTGGCACATCTTTGAAAACGGCTGGGAAGACCAGGAGTTCATCCGCACCAGGGTGTACGGTATGGACGACATCCGTGAAGAGGTGAAGCGCTGGAACCCTGAAGAAGTCGAGCGCGTCACCGGCGCCCCGGGTGCGCAGCTTGAGCGCGTTGCGCGTACCCTGGTCAATAACCGCCCCGGCACTGTCATTTGGTGCATGGGTGGCACCCAGCACACCAATGGTAACAACAACACGCGCGCCTACTGCATATTACAGCTGGCACTTGGCAATATGGGCGTCTCCGGCGGCGGCACCAACATCTTCCGTGGCCACGACAACGTTCAGGGTGCCACTGACCTGGGTGTCCTGGCCGATACCCTGCCAGGCTACTATGGCCTGAGCGCTGGCGCCTGGGCTCACTGGGCCCGCGTCTGGGAGGAAGACCAGGACTGGCTGAAAGGCCGGTTTGCCGTGTGGGACAAAAACGGCAAGTCCAAGGCCATGATGAACGAGAAGGGCATTCCCGTATCCCGCTGGATCGACGGTGTTCTGGAAGCCAAGGAAAACCTGGGCCAGCCCGATAACACCCGGGCAATGGTTCTGTGGGGCCACGCGCCCAACTCGCAGACCCGTATGCTTGAAATGAAGGAAGCCATGGAAAAACTGGACCTGCTGGTGGTAGTGGACCCCTTCCCCACCGTATCAGCGGTGCTGCACGATCGTAAGGACGGCGCCTACCTGTTGCCGGCAACAACCCAGTTCGAGACCCATGGTTCAGTAACCGCTTCCAACCGATCGCTCCAGTGGCGTGAAAGGGTCATCGAGCCGAACTTTGACTCGAAGGTCGATCACGAGATCATGAAGCTGTTTGCTGACAAGTTCGGTTTCACCGATCGCATGTTCCGCAACATTGCCGTGGAAGGTGACATCCCGGTTGTCGAGGACCTTACCCGCGAATTCAACCGCGGCATGTGGACCATCGGCTATACCGGTCAGTCGCCCGAGCGCCTGAAAAAACACATGGCGAACCAGCACCACTTTGACAAGACGACCCTGCGTGCCGTGGGTGGGCCCTGTGACGGTGATATTTACGGCCTGCCATGGCCATCCTGGGGTACCGCCGAGATGAACCACCCGGGAACACCGAACCTGTACGATATGTCATTGCCGGTGTCCAGGGGCGGACTCACTTTCCGTGCCCGTTTTGGTGTCGAGCGCGACGGCGAGAACCTGCTTGCTGAAGGCGTCTACTCGAAAAATTCGGAGATCAAGGACGGCTACCCGGAATTCACCATGCAGATGCTGATGGATCTGGGCTGGGACGGCGATCTTACGGACGAAGAGCGTGCCAGTATTGACGCGGTTGCAGGCCCCGAAACCAACTGGAAGACTGATCTTTCAGGCGGCATACAGCGCGTTGCAATCAAGCACGAGTGTGCCCCCTTCGGCAACGCCAAAGCGCGCGCTGTGGTCTGGAACTTCCCGGATCCAGTGCCGCTTCACCGCGAGCCGCTGTACACCAGTCGTCGCGATCTGGTCAAAGATTATCCGACCTATGAAGACAAGCACTTCTGGCGCGTCCCGACGCTGTACGAGTCGATTCAGAAGAACGACTTCAGCAAGGAATTCCCCCTCATTCTGACTTCAGGCCGCCTGGTTGAATACGAGGGTGGGGGTGACGAATCGCGTTCAAATCCCTGGTTGGCGGAACTGCAGCAGGATATGTTCATTGAGGTGAATCCGTACGATGCGAATAACCTGAACATTCGTGACGGCAACGATGTCTGGGTTTCCGGCCCTGAGGGCGGTCGCATCAGGGTAAAGGCGATGATCACCGAGCGCGTTGGCAGAGGTGTGGTCTTTATGCCTTTCCACTTCGGCGGACATCTCGAGGGTAAGGATTTAAGGCACAAGTATCCCGAGGGCGCTGACCCATATGTCCTGGGCGAATCCTCTAACACGATTCAGACATACGGGTATGACTCGGTCACGCAGATGCAAGAGACCAAAGCCACCCTGTGTTCGATTATGCCGGCATAACAAGAGGTGTACAAAATGGCACTTGAAGGACAAGCACGCGCAAAATTCCTTTGTGATGCGGAACGCTGCATCGAATGTAATGCCTGCGTAACGGCCTGTAAGAATGAGAATGAAGTCCCCTGGGGCATCAACCGTCGACGCGTGGTGACCATCGAAGATGGCAAACCTGGCGAGCGTTCGATCTCGGTGGCCTGCATGCACTGTTCAGACGCGCCCTGTATGGCCGTCTGTCCCACTGACTGCTTCTACCAGACTGAAGACGGGATAGTGTTGCACTCCAAGGATCTGTGCATCGGTTGTGGGTATTGTTTTTACGCTTGCCCCTTCGGCGCGCCCCAGTTCCCCCAGGCGGGCAACTTTGGCAGCCGTGGCAAGATGGACAAGTGCACATTCTGTGCAGGTGGTCCCGAAGAAGACAACTCCAACGCCGAGTTCAATAAATACGGTCGCAACCGTATTGCGGAGGGCAAGCTGCCGATCTGTGCAGAAATGTGTTCCACTAAAGCGCTGTTGGCCGGTGATGGCAACGACGTGGCAGACATCTATCGCCAGCGTGTAGTGAACCGTGGTTTCGGTGCAGGCGCCTGGGGATGGGGCACGGCATACGAGAAAAAGACCAGTTAAACCAGCCTGATTGCTCCGGGGCCTTCGCGGGCCCCGGACTTTATTGAGGCAACGAATTCTCTATGTTGATCCCGCTGGAGTAGTACTCTCATGAACCTTAAAATATGCAGTGCCGCCGTGTTTGTGCTGGCGACACTGGCGTTTAATCCTGCCTTGGCGGACGAGGCCCCGGCGATTGATCGGACCGATACCGGAGGTGCTCAAACTCTGGAAGACATCATGGCCCGTCAGAAGCAGCTGGAAATTGACGAGTCTTTCCGATCAGAAAACCTGGGTGATCCGGCCAATGCGGCGCCGATCAGGGATGAACTGGGCACTCTCGGAGGGCGCTCTGACGCCGATGTCTGGCGCGGCATTCGCTACAACGAGCTTGATCCCGAAACGCAGGTCCGCGGGCCAGCGGTCGACGTTATGATCCAGGACGAAGGCATGCCCTGGTATCAGTTGCGGGAAGGACCGGTCATCAGCTATGGCGGTGGCGCAATCCTGGGCTTCGTGTTGCTGCTGGTGGTATTTTACTTTGTTCGCGGCAGGATCGAGATCGAGGGTGGACCTTCAGGTACCAAGATTGAAAGATTCAAGGCCATCGAGCGATTTGGTCACTGGTTGCTGGCCGGCTCGTTCATCGCATTGGCCCTGACGGGACTGATCACCCTCATGGGGCGCAGTTTCCTGATCCCCGTTATAGGGCAGGAAGCCTTTGCACCTCTGGCTATTGGTTCCAAATGGATTCACAACAATATTTCCTGGGCCTTCATGCTCGGCCTGGTGCTGACCTTCTCCATGTGGGTGGTGCACAACATCCCCAACAAGCTGGATTGGCAGTGGCTCAAGGCGGGAGGCGGCATCTTTACCAATGGTCATCCTTCAGCAAAGAAGTTTAACGCCGGTCAGAAGATTATCTTCTGGACTGTAATGGTGCTTGGCTTTTCAGTGTCCCTGTCGGGCCTGTCGCTGCTGTTTCCATTTCAGTTGCCCATGTTTGCCGATACCTTTGGCTTCGTGAACAGCATTCTGGGAACCGATCTTCAGACAGACCTGGCGCCGCATGAAGAGATGCAGTTGTCTAACCTCTGGCACTCGATTGTGGCGTTCCTGATGATGCTGGCCATCATTGCACATATTTATATCGGTTCGGTCGGTATGGAAGGTGCATTCGATGCCATGGGTAACGGTCAGGTTGATCTGGAGTGGGCCCGCCAACACCACGATCTGTGGGTAGAAGAAGTTCAAGCCAAACAGGGTAGACAAGGCAAAGGAGAATCATCGTGAAAGTCATGATTTCCGGATTTATCGCAGCCTTGGTGATCGCCGCTCTCGCGCCGGTAGTTCTGGATCAGTTCGGGTGGTCTTCAGCCGAGCAATACAGCAGTGAGAGCGTGCGGCTTGACTGATCAATCAGAGTTAGACCATGAGGTACACCAGATCGACGCTGTCGGTCTGGTGTGCCCTCTTCCCATCTTGCGTTTAAAAAAACGCATTCAGAATCTGCCCAGCGGCACGCAGGTCGAGTTTCTTGCCGATGACCCCAGCGGCCGTCGGGATTTACAGGTACTGTGTGATCTGACCGGTCACCGGATTGAATGGATCCGCGAGGAAAACGCTGGCGTCCTCCGTTATCGTATCTGTCTGGCATAGTTGGCATTCGCGGGAAAGCCATGACGAAGCAAAAAGAGCCATGAGGCCTTTCTGATCACGACGAGTGGTTAAAGGGCACCCTCTTGTGGTTGTTCAAACCATCCGCCGGAAGATACCGTCCTTGCGGAGCAGGTGACGCAACGCTGCGGCGATATGGCCGGCGATCAGCACACCCAGGGTTATGGCAAGCCATCCGTGTATTTCAAACAGGCGGTTGGCCAGTTCTTTATCCTCTGGCACAAAGGGCATGGCAGGCAAGTGGTAGCCGCCTACCGTGACCAGAGCCGGGAATGCCGTCACACCGGCCCAGCCAAACAGGGGTGTCACCACCAGCATTATATAGATCAGGTGGTGCAGGCTCTTGGCGGCAATCTGCAATTGCCGTGGCATTTCATCCGGATAGGGAGGGGTCTTTAAGCGGATTTTGACCACAATCCGCAGGACCATCAGCAACAGCACGCTGAAGCCAATTGCTTTGTGCCAGTTGTACAGTGTATCCGTCAGATCCCCCCAGAGGTCGGCTTCCGCACGTGAGGCCATCCAGAGCCCAATGGGTATCAGAGTCAGAACCATCAGCGCCATTACCCAATGCAGTATCCGCCAGCCTGCGGGGTATTTCTGAATCTCCGGCATACGTTCGCCCTCCAGACAGCCACGTGATTTCCTATCGCTTTGGTGCTTGAACCATCATCGGATTTATTCGGGTACTCCGCAAGCGCTGTATTGAAGTGACCTCTCACGCCCACTGCTGACGGCCAGTGAGCGGGGCTCAGGTAATGAGCCGGGCATAGATGTCACCCGAGGCGATCCCGTCAGCTCCCGCATCGAGCCAGTTCCGGAGTGACTCCGGGCTCTGCCATGAAGACCAGATAAAACAGCGTTGCTCGCCGGCAATAATATTGAACTCGTACCGGCCCAGCCGCTCCAGTTCCTCCTGACATCGCAATGCCTGATCCAGGGTGCCGTTGACGAATTCAAAAGACAGCGCCGGCAGCGGCTGGCTCAGGCCCGCCAGTACTTCCACTTCAAAGCCTTCCACGTCAATCTTGCAGAAGCCGGGCCGGCCGTACTGAAGTATCAGCTCGTCCAGCGTGGTGACCGTCACGGTGGCCGAGCCTTCCCAGCGCACGTGCCGGAAACCGGCGGTCGTTGCACGCAGGTGTTCGCGCCAGCGGCTGTCCAGTGAGGCCACCGTGGGATTGCGCAGGCTCAGTGCCAGCTCGGCCTCGCCCGGAGCCCGCCCCACCGCCAGTGGCAGGCATACTATCCCGGGTTGATGCCGGGTCAGCCGCCGCAACCAGCGCACCAGTTGTGGCTGGGGCTCCACCGCCACCACCCGTGCCCCCAATGCCGCAAACGCGGAGCTACGGTCCCCCAGATGGGCGCCGATATCGAACACCAGATCCCCGGGCTGGATAAATTCACTGTAGAGCTGGCGTAAAGCTCGCTGGCGCCCGGGACGTCGATAGATAACAAAGGATTGCAGCAGTCCCAGACCGCGGTTCACCTGATCGAAAATGGTCCCACGCAAGAGCGCCTCCCAGGTTCCCTACTCTCACTCACTGCAAAAGTACCGCTGGGTGCCGCTGCTGGCGATAGCCAGTGCAATGCGCTCGACGCTCTGCAGGTAGGCAGCAACGCGGTAATCAATGTTTTCCCCTTCCGCACGGTCAAAGCAAAGCTCGGCCTGGCCCACCAACTGGTCGGCCAGGCGCTCGTTGATATAGCTTTCGGACCAGTAGTCGCCGGTACGGTTCTGTATCCATTCAAGGTAACTGACGATCACGCCTCCGGCGTTGGCCAGAACATCCGGTAGCACGGTGACTTTCTTTCTGGCCAGGCTCTTGTCGGCGTCTGCCGTTACCGGCCCGTTGGCGATTTCCAGGATGGCGCCGGCACGCACCTGGTCCACGTTGTCGGTGGTGATGGCGTTTTCCAGCGCCGCCAGCACCAGCACATCGACATCCAACGCCAGCAAATCGTCCTGGCTCATGTGGTCGACATCGCTCTCGGCGCACACGGACGATTGGCAATAGACCATGCCCCTGAGCTCGCGGTTTTTGTGTTTGTGCTGCCAGATCGGCTCCGGATCCAGGCCCTGCCTGGCGTGGATTGCCCCCTTGGAATCGGAAAGTGCCACTATGCGGTAGCCGGATTCTTTTGCCAGGCGTGCGAAGTGATAGCCGGCATTGCCGAAGCCCTGCACCGCTATAGTCATGTTTTCGGGCTGCATGCCACGGCGTCTGGCCCAGGCTTCCAGAACCTGGAGGGCGCCGCGCCCGGTTGCCGCCGTGCGGCCTGCCGAGCCACCCATTGCGGGAGGCTTGCCGGTAATGATCGCAGGTACTTTATGGCGTGCAATTTCGGAATACTCGTCCGCCATCCACCCCATGATAGTTTCGTTGGTATTGACGTCCGGGGCGGGAATGTCGCGGTTCGGCCCGATCACATCGTAAAAGGCACGTATGTAGCCCCGGGACAGCCGCTCCAGCTCCAATCGGGAGAGAGATTTCGGATCTACCTTCACACCGCCCTTGGCACCTCCGAATGGCAGGTTGACCACGGCACACTTGAGCATCATCCAGAAGCTGAGGGTGGCGACTTCGTCGGCATCGACATCGGGATGAAAGCGTATGCCACCCTTGCAGGGTCCGCGGCTCTGGTCATATTGGGCACGCCAGCCTGGGAAGACCTGTAAACTGCCATCATCCATACGAACCGGAATTGCGGCCTGGTGAATCCGCCTGGGTTGCTTGAATTGGTGGCGGACGTCGTCGTCCACATCCAGGCGGTCGAAGATATCCTCCATCCGGGACTGCGCGTCGTTTAACAGGCTTTTCTTTTCACTCACACTGATCCTCCGGAATTGATGTCAAATTCGGTGGAATGTATTGGCTAACTGTTCTCCAATAGTATTGTAAGTTTTCCCGTGGCCGCCAGGAAAGAAATGCCACTGGTGAATGCATCAGGGTGTTATCGGTTTCGGAGTCTCCTCGCTGATTTGACGCCAAAACAGCACGGGCCATTGACGAGTGTCAAAAACAGAGTAGCCTGACGGGTTAATATTGAACCAGTAAAACCCACCTCAACCATCGAGATTTGCTATATGTCTTTGGAAAAGCACGATCTGATTCACGAAATGCCCGGATCAAAAGAAACCATTCATCACCTGAAAACCAGCAACAGTCATTTCGCGAAGCTGTTTGACGAGTACCATGATGCAGATCATGCAGTTCACCACTTCGAAGGCGGCGCAGAGAACACCTCCGACGAGCACCTGGAAAATCTCAAGAAGCAGCGCCTCAACCTCAAAGATCAGTTGGCAGGCATGATTCGCCACTATGAGTCTTCAACCGCGGAATAACTGCAACCGATAACTGATCTTCCGGATCTGGTCGGGGCAGGTCAGAAAAACCGTTGAGAATCAGGGTCGGAAAGGCCCTGAAACCCATGGACTACTCAGTCGCTTGCTGCATACGCCACTATTTCCACCAGCATATCCGCCCGCGCAAAACCGGAAACAATGATTGCTGCACGATTGGGATAGGGTTCGGCCACATAGTCGGCGTAGACCTGGTTGACCACTGCCAGATGCTCGCGATCCGTCACGTAGATCAGGGCCTGGGTCAGGCCTGCCATCCCCATGCCGGCGCAGTCCAGGGTGTGCTTCAGGTTGTTCATGGTCTGCCTGATCTGGGGCTCTATGCCACCGGGAACGACCTGGCCACTGGCGTCGATGGGAATCTGGGCGGTAAAAAGAATACCGTTGGCGGTCACTGCCCACTCCAATGGTGCTTTCGAGCGTGGCAGATCTGTCGCGATGGGATTAATCGTGGGTGCAGTCGTCATCCGTTTTTCTCCGGTCAGTCATTATCGCTCTTACCAGCCCCGGCGCCACTGCGGGAGGCCTCGGAGGCTTCCACCAGCAACCGGTCAGCCAGGGTTTTGAGGGTCCTCCAGAGCTGGTCATCCACCTCCAGACCTTCCACCAGGGCCCGGCCCCGCTGTTGTTCCAGGTCTTCCTCGGTCTGCCGCATCAGGTTTGTCAGGGCATAGTCCGAGCGCAGGCTTGGCAGCAGGTCAACATGGTTGGCCATGATCAGGGTAATGCCATCATTCTTTTCGGTATCGTCGGGGATATCCTCCAGGCTATAGACACATATTTCCGGAACCAGGTGGCCCGCCTTGAAGCCAACTACCTGTTCGATCAGGGGTTCGTGGGAGTTACGCCAGAAGGCCGTTACGTTCATACCCCGACGGGCCAGCCGGGACAGATAACCGATCACCAACACCCGGTTGTGGCAGTGGCGGATTTTGGTAATTGACAGCCCACGCGCCCGGGCCCGGGCATAGCCGAGCTCCAGCGCCAGGCTGGCGTTGCCGAGGATGCTGTGATTGTGGGCGTCCAGCACGGTGAAGTCAGCGTCCTGGTACACCAGAGTCGGGGTTCGGGCGGGGTCCTCGGTCAGCAGGTAGTCCAGGCCTTTCTTGAGGGCCGCGACACCGCCAAGTCCGTGGGCTTCCATCCAGGCGACCATTTCTGCAGCATCAATGGCATCACCTTCCTCGAAGCCGATACCGATAAACGCCTTGCGACCCATTCCCTGCAGTTCGTTGAATGAGACTTTCATGATGGTTTCAGGTCCGGTTCGACGGGGAAACTCCAGTCATCCAGCGCCTTCAGCCGTGCCTTGTCGGTGCCATGATCGCTGAACAGCTCACAGAATAACGGTGCACCCTGAAACAGGGTTACCCGGACCCAACGATCCGACTTGGGGTCGAACCGGCTGGCACCGAAAAATGAGAGCTTGGTGCGCAACAGGTGCATGGGTTTCATGTCCCGGTGCCAGAGATTGGCCTGGATCTCGCCATAGGGTGTGGCTCCCATGGTCTGGATGCGCCGGACACATTCTTTCTGTCCGGGGTGGGCCATCAGGAACTCCACCACCGAGCCCCGCGGACTGCGATCCAGAAACGCATCCAGCAGTTGATAGGTGCGATGTATCCGCGGCCCGATAGCCAGCGGAAGTTCCTTTTCAGCTCCGGGCTCTTCCGCGCGCACGCCCAACCGTGGCTCCTCTTTTTCCACCGAACGGTACCAGAACCAGTACTGGTGGTCCGGATTCTTGGGGTCGTAATCCAGTGCCCAGGCAAACTTCGATTCGATCAACTGTTTGAGTGCAGCCGCACGCATTTCCGGCTGCAATTCCAGTATTTCCTCACAGCCCAACTCGTCTTCCACCGCATCAATAAGATCGGGATAGAGTTCAATCAGCAGGGTGTTGATCAGTTCCTGGGCTTCCAGGGAACAGTGGTCGTCGGCCCAGTCCAGGAGGTTGTCCCACAGGCACGGGCCCGCCGTGGTCTGTTCCAGCCAGTGAATGACGGCCTCGATGGATTCTACCGTAGCCGCATTGCGCCGGGTCTGCTCAGCGTCCTCCGTCAGGGTCTCGACAAAATGCTGGTGAGCCCGGCGCAACAGCGTCATCAGCTCAAGACGTGAGGCTTCGGTGGGCAATTGCCCGCGCGCCCAGGCCAGGGCACGTTCACGACAACAGACCCACTGCTGGATCAGCTGCGGATGGTTGATCAGGAAAGGCGCCATACCCAAACCGGTGGAGTTGCCAATACCCAGATAACGTTGCAGCTGCGGGGCCAGGCCGACAGCATGAGCTGGAGAACGGCTCCGGGCAAGGTGCTCCACCTGTTGTATCGAGAAGTGACGCAACAGATAGACAGCGAACATCTGGGCCGAAAATGGCCGGTTGAAATCCGGGTTTTTCTGCAGGCGCGCGTAGTCTGCAATGCCGAACTTGCCATTGCCATACACCGCCGTGGTGCGATAAAGATAACCTACGCGGGTCAGCCATGCCGGATCCGGTTGCTGCCCCGACGCCAGGGCTTCGACAAAGTGATCGAAGTTACGCAGGCTTTTGTTGGCCCGCGACAGCACCAGCAATCTCGGATGCTGCCGGCCGGCCTCCTGCAGGGGTACGTTGGCAGCCATCTGGGCCAGCAGGCTGTCTTCCACTGCCCCTTCGACGAGCGCAAATGTAACGTCCCATGCCTCGGCAATAACGCGGTCGGACCTGTGTTCGGGCTCCAGGTGCTGGGAAAATATCACACCGTGGTAGCTATGATGGGGCGTCTGCAAGCGGTAGATCATTACGCCATGACCGTGCTCATCCAGCTCATCCCGCACAGTTGTTACCGTCCAGTCCTCGCGTGCCATCTGGCGGACCAGGCTGCGGGAGAAGCTCAGACGGCTGGCGTGCAGGCTACCCAGCCGCACCAGGTTCATGACCCTGGCGGCAGGGCGCAGTTTCAGCTGAGGTTGCGTGTCCAACTGGGTAGCCATGTTTTAATTCCTCGAAACAGAGTCAGACGAAACTGACGTTTGACCGGCCAGGGCCACTTCACCCTTGGGCGGCACAATGCCCTGCTCCCTTGCCATTGCATAGGCGGATTTCGGGCCAATGTAAAGTGACGGCAGCAGAATCAGTGAGACGGGTATCGCCGTGATGACAATGAATTGCTGCAGCGCACTGATCTGCCCCGCACCCATGTACAGAAGCACCGCCGCCATCAGAGCCATCGCCACGCCCCAGAAGGCACGAACGATGGGGTCGGGGTCGTCATGTCCGGCGCTGACCACTGCAATGGCGTAGCTCATGGAGTCGCCCGTGGTTGCCACAAAAATAGTAGTGAGGACCAGAATGGCCAGCGCCATCAGCGTGCCGCCGGGCAACGCCTGGGCAATGGTGAGTGTGGCTACGTCAAACTGGAAATTGTTGAGAGCTCCGGTCAGGTCGATAGCGCCCGTTAGCTGGTAAAAAATGCCGGACCCACCCAACAGGGTAAACCATATGGTGGTCGCCACTGGCGCCATGACGCCCACGGCGAGAATCATCTGGCGGATTGTCCTGCCCCGGGAGATGCGGGCAACGAAGATGGCCATCAGAGGCCCGTAACCCAGGAACCAGGCAAAGAAGAACACGGTCCACCATTGCATCCACCAGCCTTCAGCAGTGTTGGCGGTAACCGTTGCCATGGCGAAGAAAGACGTGACGTACTCTCCGAAGCCCTGGGTGTAGGCGTTGGTCAGAAACAGTGTCGGACCGAAGATGAAAATCACCGCCGCAATCGCCAGTGCCAGAAAGACATTGAACCGGCTCAGAATCTGGATACCCCTGTGGATTCCCGTCATTGCCGAGGTCACATAAACACCCGCCAGCACTGCCAGTATCACCAGCTGGGTACCGTAACCCTGGGGGAAACCGAACAACTCATGGAGGCCAAAACTGACCTGCGTGGCCAGGAACCCGATCGGCCCCACAGTGCCGGCAACCACTGCGATCACACAGGCGGCATCCACCAGGCCGCCAAACCAGCCATGCATCACCCGGTTGCCAAACACCGGATAAAGCAGTGTCCGGGGCTGCAGTGGCTGACCTTTCACATAGTGGGCATGGGCCAGCACAATGGCAGACAGTGTCCCGAGAATTGCCCAGGCCAGGAATCCCCAGTGCATGAATGACTGCGCAAGCGCTGGCGCAACCGCTTCCGCCGTTCCGGCCTCGGTACTGAACACAGGCGGCGTCACTACAAAGTGATACACCGGCTCACCAGCTGCAAAGAAAACACCACCGCCGGCCAGGAGCGTACACATGATGATGGACAACCATTTAAACGTGCTCAGCTCCGGGGTGCTGCGGTTACCCACCTTGGCACTGCCCGCCGGGGAGACAGCCACGCCCATGCCAATCAGAAAGGTCAGCAACAGCAGAAGTTGGAAGAAGGAGCCCAGGGTCTCGGCCGTCCAGGCAAAGCCGCTGGAAATCAATCCGGCCGTCCACTCGATGTCATAGAGTGAGAGACCAAGAAAAAGCAGTATGAACCCAATGCTCAGGCCCAATACGATCGGGTCCCCCAAGCGCTTGATACCCGCTTCCTGAGTCGCGGTAGAGCTGGCTGAGATTGTCATGGCGTTTACCTGTTTTTTGTTGTTGGAGCTTTATAGCTGGAACAGAGAAAATTCAGTACACGCTCCCTGCCTGGGGTCGCGTACCCTCGGTTAATTGCCGGAGCCAGTTTCGGCCCATGATCTTCTCGATCTCTTCCTGATTGAACCCTTTCAGGCGCAACCCCTCAGTGATATTGCCGAAATGGCGGTTGTCGCTGAACCAGGACAGCGGCTCCGGCCAGCCGGCGTTCGCCTTGTTGCCCTCGCCATAGTCCATGGCCTTGGTCCACCTGCCGTTGCGCATCCAGGTCAGCACCGATTCCGGCTGTCCCTGGCACAGGTCGGTGCCCATTCCAATATGGTCGATTCCCATCAGTTCTGCGGTATCGGCCACCATGCCGCAGAACTCATCCAGCGTGCAGTCCGGACCATTTTTAAGGTGGAACGGATACACGGAAAACCCCAGAATGCCGCCACTCTGCGCCACTGCCCGCAACACCTCCTCGGACTTGTTGCGTTTGGCGGCATGAAAGCTCGCCGGATTGGCATGGGAAATAATCACCGGCCGCTCCGACAGCTCAATGGCCTCCAGCGTCGAACGCTCCGCGCTGTGAGACATATCAATCAACATGCCGACCCGGTTCATCTCCCGGATCACCTGCCTGCCGAAACGGGTGATGCCGCTGTCTTCCGCTTCGTAACATCCACAGGCCAGCAGGCTCTGATTGTTATACGTAAGCTGCATGATCAACAGCCCGAGCCGCCGCATGATGGCGACCAGATCAATATCATCTTCAATGGGCGAACAGTTCTGGGCACCGAAAAATATGCCCACTCGGTTGCTTGCCCGGGCCAGCTCGATATCGCTGGCCTGGAACACCGGCATGATCAGGTCTTCATGCTCTTCAAAGCGGCGTTGCCATTCTCCGAAACGCAGCAGGGTCTCGCGGCAATTTTCGTGATACACCAGAGTGGCATGCACCGCGTTAACACCGCCTTCCCGCATTTCCTCGAAAATGGATCGTGACCAGTTCGAGTACTGCAGGCCATCAATGGTCAGAACAGACTTTGACATGACGGATTCCTCAGGCCTTGGTGTAACAGGTTTTCACCACGGTGTAGAACTCCCGGGCGTACCGGCCCTGTTCCCGCGGCCCGAAACTGGAATCCTTGCGGCCACCAAAAGGCACGTGATAATCCGTGCCGGCAGTGGCCAGGTTCACCATCACGCAGCCGGTCTCCGCACGAGCCTTGAAGTCCGTCGCCCAATGCAGGGAACGGGTGATCAGGCCGGCAGTCAGGCCGTAGTTGGTATCGTTCAGCGTGCTCAGCGCCGTTTCGTAGTCCGGAACGCGGATCACACAGGCCACAGGACCGAACACTTCGTCGCGGTTGATAGCCATGTCGTTGGTGGTGTCTGTGAACAGAACCGGCTGCATGTAATAGCCATCACCGGCAGCACTCACGTCGTCACCGCCGAATGCCAGCGTGGCACCCTCCTGCAGGGCAACATCTACCCAGCGCCGGTTGGCTGCCAACTGGCTTTCGCTGGCAATGGGGCCGATGACCGTGCCATCCGCAAGCGCCGGGCCAACCTTCGCCGCGGCAAGCTTTGCGGTCAGTCTGGCCACAAAGTCATCGTGTACCGCATCGGTAACAATCAGTCGTGAAGAGGCGGTACACTTCTGCCCGGTACCGGAATAGGCACCGGCGAACGCGGCATCAACGGCCACATCCAGGTCGGCGTCGTCCAGCACGATCAGGGCATTCTTGGAGCCCATTTCCAGTTGGCATTTCACCAGGTTGGCGGCAGTAGCGGCAGCCACACGGCGACCAACCTCCAGCGACCCGGTAAAGCTGACAGCCTGAACCTGGGGACTGGTAATCAGGGCTTCACCTGCTTCGCGGCCGCTGCCGGTCACCAGATTGAAGGTACCGGCGGGCAGAGCCTGACGGCTGATGATTTCCGTGAGCGCCCAGGCGCTTGCCGGCACCAGATTGGCAGGCTTGAACACCACGGCGTTGCCGAACGCCAGGGCCGGGGCGATTTTCCAGACGGCGGTCGCCATGGGGAAATTCCAGGGGCTGATCACGCCGACGACCCCCAGCGGCTCGCGGCGGGTTTCTATCTCGACACCGGGGCGCACTGATGCCACCCGGTCATCAATCTGGCGAAGCACTTCAGCGGCGTAATAATGGAAGAACTGGCCGGAGCGATACACCTCGCCCTTGCCCTCTGCCAGCGGCTTGCCCTCCTCCCGGGAAAGCAGCTCGCCCAGTTCCTCCTTGCGGGCAATCAGCTCATTGCCAATGGCCATCAGCACGCTGTAACGGGCCTCAAGCCCGGTTTCAGCCCAGGCTTTCTGCCCTTGCCGGGCGGCCTCAATGGCCTGTTTCACCTGACTGGCGCTGGCCTGGTCATAATGGCCGATGATATCGGAAAGATCAGACGGGTTCTGGTTGGGCTGGGCAGACTGTTCGCCCTTGACCCACTCTCCACCGATGTAGAGTGCGTGCGACTGTGACATGGGTTCCTCCTCAATGATTACCCATAGCCTAGACGCCTTTTATTTATAAGGATAATCAAAAATATCGTACTTTTGATAAGCTATGCTTATGGTCTATTGGCACTGCTCTGAGGATAAATGACGTATGGGGATCGAGCTCAAGATTCAGCCGCTGCGCTATGTGCTGGCGGTCTGGGAGGAAGGCAGTTTTCACGGCGCTGCCCGCCAGCTGCATCGCAGCCAGCCGGCGCTGTCCATGGCCATACGTGATCTTGAGGAGCGGCTCGGACAGCCGCTTTTCGAAAAGAGTCTCAAGGGACAGTTGACGCCATTTGGTGAGTATTGCCTGCCCAGATTCCGGGAACTGATAAGACAGCACGACCGACTGGCCAGGGACCTTCAGCATGTCGCCCATGGTCAGCAGGGGCGCGTTACACTGGCCACGGTGCCGTCCGTTGCCAGCCGGCTGATGCCGGGATTCCTGGCGGCATTCATTGCCGAGTATCCCGACATCAATATTAACCTCCACGACGAAAACGCCGAGTTCGTCTGCCGTATGGTCGCCAATGGCGAGGTGGATCTGGGGATCAGCAGTGTCTGGGCGCAGGATGAACACCTGAGCTATACCCACCTGTTCGAGGACAACATCGGGGTTGTATTGCATCGTGACCACCGACTGGCAAACCGCGACAGCCTGCAGTGGCACGAACTGGAGAAAGAACGTTTCATCGCCAACGGCACCTCGCGGCTCCTGAAAAATACCGCGGCGGCCAGCCTGGTGGATAATAACGACTTTTACATTTCCAACATGATCTCCCTGCTCGCCATGCTGGAGGCAGGCAGTGGCATTACCACGCTGCCCCGCCTGGCCTTTCCGGTAGATAACCGGAAGCTGTGCTTTGTGCCCCTGAGCGAACCCAAACTGGTCCGCCAGATCGGCATCATCAAACCAGCCAACCGGTCGCTGTCGCCTTCCGCCCAGGCATTGGAGCGAGTGATTCTGAAACGCTTGACAGGAGTCACTGGCTGGCCGGCATGACGGCCGGGAAGGTGCCTGGCTGCAAACTGACTCTGTTATTGCGACAGAAAAGGCGTTCGGGGTGTGAGCACTCGCCCTCTTTGCCAGCAACCACTATACTGTGCAATTCAACCACTATTCAGACACTTGCGCTGGAGTGCACTGTGCGCCCAAAACTATCCCTGCTTACAGAACACCTGTTACGGCCAACCCTGAGGACTCTGCTCGGTGGCCTGACCTTCTCGGCATTTGCCATTACAGCCCAGGCCGACACCTTCAACATTGCCTGGGATAACGACCTGTTTACCGGTACAGACAGGGGATATACGAACGGTTTAAAGCTCTCCTATCTCACAGCCAGCGCCGATGACCAGCAAAAAAAATCGGCCAGCCTTGCACGCGGCGCGAAAGATGCCGTCGGTTTTTTACCCGGCCTGAATTCACAGACCCAGGAGCATGCGCTTGCCTTCAGCTTGCGACAACTGATGGTCACCCCGGCAGATATCACCGCCAGTGAACCCCAATTGGACGATCTCCCCTATGCGGGGTTTCTCTTTGCCAGCACCACCTTGTGGAGTTGGGATGCCAACAGTATTACGGGATATGGTGTCCATCTCGGGGTTGTCGGCCCGGAAAGCGGCGCAGAAGAATCCCAGAAATGGGCGCATGAATTGACTGGAAATGAAACTCCGAATGGCTGGGACCACCAGCTTGGTACTGACGTCCTTGGCGGTGTACAGGCGGCCCATGCCAGAAAAATCATGCACAGTGGTTCGCCGGATGACCTGGAGCAGGAAGTTTCGCTCCTGGGCTCGGCCATGCTGTCCAGCTTCAAAACCAATGGCAGGATTGGCCTGGTCTGGCGTATCGGACAGTATTTGCCGATCAATTTTGTACCCGATTATGCCGGCACCGCCTCCACAATCGGGATGCCGGGTGCCTTGAATGCAAATGGTCGGGGATGGTCTGTATTTCTCGGGATGGGGCTGGAATATGTACCCTATTCCTATCTTGATGAAAACTCCGATCCCTTCCGGTTCGATGAAAGTCTGGTCCAGGGCCAGGTCGGTATTGGCGGAACATGGCAATGGAATCAGTTACAGCTGGCCATGATTCTGCGGGCAACGACCGGTGAAGAAGAAACCAACAAGGATAATTTCAGTTTTGGCACCCTTTCGCTGACATGGGCCCTGTGATGTCCCTGAACAGGGCTGCTCACCGCCGCTGTGGGTTATCCGTTGAGTCCCGGCTTTAGCAGCGAGGCTCAATGGCTGCCTGGCCTCTTGACATAAACGAATAAGGATAGTACAAAAAGTAATATCTATTTAGCCTGCAAGGAGCCCCCATGTCTCCACGTCCTTTCTGGTCACCCTTATCGGCCGGTGTTGCTCTGGGACTGGCCCTCTTTCTTACCTTCGTTCTGACTGGCCATGGTCTGGGTGCCAGTGGTTTCTTCACGCGACTTACGGCGGAGTCCGGCCAGTGGCTGGCGCCGGAGTTGACCGCTGCAAACCGCTACCTGGGAGACTATGTTCGCGGTAACCCCCTTCAGGCCTGGATCACCTGGGAAGTTCTCGGCGCCTTTATTGGAGCGCTTGTCGGGGCGCTGTCCGGTCGCCGCTTCCGCCCCCAGGTTGAGAGGGGGCCGTCGGCAGGGGTTGGTAGCCGGCTGGTGATGGCTCTGGTCGGTGGTATTCTGACCGGCCTAGGGGCGCGCCTGGCACGAGGCTGCACCAGTGGCCTTGGCCTGTCCGGTGGTGCCGCACTGGCGGTGGGGGGATTTGTGTTCCTGATCTGCTTCTTTGCGGCGGGGTTCCTGTTCAGTTTTATGGTAAGGAGGTACTGGCAATGATCTGGCCTCTCTTTGATTCCGGTGTTGCGTCCGGCCTGCTTGCCGGATTCCTGTTCGGCTTTGCGCTCGAGAATGCAGGGTTTGGAAGTCCCCGGAAACTCACCGGACAGTTTCGCCTTGAAGACTGGTCAGTTTTCAAGGTCATGTTTACCGCCGTTATCGTGGCTGCCCTGCTGTTGTGGGTGTCGAAGCAGTTCGGCTTGATGGGGAGTGGCAGCTACTATGTCCCTACCCCGTTTTACGCCGCCATGGGAGTCGGCGGACTGCTGATTGGTGCCGGCTTTGCCATTGGTGGCTACTGCCCCGGCACATCGGTGGCGGGACTTGCCGGCGGGCGGATTGACGCTATCGTTTTCATGGCCGGAATGGTGCTGGGTACGGCGTTGTTTGCCGCCTGGTTCGCCCCCCTTGAGAAACTCTATCTCGCTACACCCGGCCCGCAGGGGCAAACCCTGATGGATCTTACCGGGATACCGGAGTGGCTGATCATTCTGGTGCTGGCGGCAATGGCGTGGGGTGGTTTCAGGCTGGGCAGCAGGCTTGAGCGAAAGCTTGGCGGGCCCTATCAGGCATCTGACCTTTACCCGGAAAGCAACAGACAGAACTGAAGGAGCACAGTCGTGACCTGTTACCGATTCAAACGTGCCACACTGCCTGTGGCCATCACCATCGCGCTGGGGATGGGAGTTTCTGCGTGTTCCGATTCCCAGAATCCGACCGCAACCCAGGATCAGACGACCAGCCAGAGTTCGTCCGCCAATCCCTGTGCTGCCGCTAATCCGTGCGCAGCAGCAAGCCAGAGTGCAACCGCAAATCCCTGCGCGGCGGCCAATCCGTGCGCAGCAGCCAAACCGTCGGCAAATCCATGCGCAGCAGGTGCTGCGACGGGTACTGGAAATGCAGGGGCCCAGCCAATGCCGGCAGCGGTTCCGCGCTCCGCTGAACAGAATCCTGACCGGCGCCTCCCTTACGCTATTGAAAATGACTGGGCCACCGTCCCCTTCGGCAGCGAAATGCCCCAGGTGGTGAAAAACTACAACCGTCCGTCACCATTTATTGCCGCTGGTGGCCACCTCAAGGAAGGCGCCATGGCGGAGCTGAAGGCCCAGGGATTCAATACCGTGGTCAGTCTGCTCACCGAGGAAGAAGGCGTCTCTGAGGAAGAGGCCGAGGCACATGCCGCAGGTCTGAATTTCCACGCGCTTGGAGTCTCGACGACAGCACCGACCCGGGATCAGGTCAGAGCATTCTCCAAAATCGCGTCATCACCGGCCAACTATCCCATTCTGGTGCACTGCGCCAGCAGCAACCGTGTTGGTGCCATGTGGGCTCTTTACCGTTTCCATATGGGCGTTCCGGCGGAGATTGCTATTGAAGAAGGACGGGCTGCCGGTCTGAAGACCAGCCGTGAAGGCGCCGTGCGGGAGTTAATGGGACTTTGATGGAGTGTCGGCCCGACCTCAGTGCACTGACAAGCGAAGAACTTGAAGACCTTCTGGACTCGGCTAACCGGATCCAGGAGTGTTGCCGGGTGCTCGGGAAGGGCGGACTGAACCTGGTGGGTGAAGTGCTGAAGGGCCAGGGCACCTTCTATGAAATGGAGCATTATCCCAAAGGTGATGTCTTCGACCCGGATAGCCGGAGCCAGTATTACTATCACGCCCATCGCCCTGACACGCCCGAGCACGGACATTTTCACACTTTTCTGACGGTAAGGAACGGGGAGCATGAGGAAGACCAGCTTATGCACCTGGTTGCCATTTCCATGAATGCCTGGGGCCACCCTACCGGCCTGTTTACCACCAATCGCTGGGTCACCGACGAAACCTGGCATTCCGCGGAACAGGTAATCCCGCGCTTGGGTGAATTCGAGATTGACCATGCCTCCCCGAGCTGGCCGCTGAATATCTGGATAACCCATTTTGTAAGACTGCACCGTTTTCACATTGCGGCCCTGCTTGTTGAGCGGGACCGGGTGCTGCGATCGGCAAGGTCACCACTGGACCGGCTACTTGAGAACCGGGATCTGGAGGTGCTCAGTGAGTGCAGGGTTGATGTCGCGGCCTGGAAACAGCAGGTGGCACGCGTTCTTCTCGACAGGTCATAGCCCCGCGCCGCTAACCTGCCCGGTCACGCGATAACGCCACGATTCCTGAGATCCTTGATCTCCCCGGCCGACAGACCCGCCACGCGTTGGAGGACCTGTTGCGACTGCTCCCCCAGCAGCGGCGGTGCCGTACGATAAGTGACCGGGGTCAGTTTCAGCCTGATCGGATTACCGACCGTTGGCACCTCTCCCAGGTCGGGGTGGGCGACAGACTGTTTCATGCCCCGCGCCAGGACCTGGGGATCATCAAATACCTGATCCAGTGTATTCGCCGGCCCACAGGGCACGCCGGCATCCTCCAGAATGGCTACCCAATCCCGGGTAGACCGCATCACCGTAGCCTGTCGCAGCTTGGGGATCAGTTCACTGCGGTTGGCGACCCGGGCACGGTTTGTCGCAAAGCGCTCGTCACTCGCCCATTCCGCATGCCCGAGCACGCCACACAGCCGGGCAAACTGCTGATCATTGCCGACCGTCAGCACCATATTGCCGTCCGCCGTAGGGAAATCCTGGTAAGGCACGATGTTGGGATGGGCGTTGCCCATCCTCGCCGGTGCCTTGCCGGTGGTCAGGTAATTCATGGCCTGGTTGGCCAGGCACGCCACCTGGACATCCAGCAACGCGGCTTCCACGTACTGGCCCTCCCCGGTCCGGTCCCGGTGGCTGAGCGCGGCGAGCACACCAATGGTGGCATATAACCCGGTGAGGATGTCTGTAAGGGCCACCCCGGCCTTCATCGGCCCGGCGCCCGGTTCGCCATCTGGCTGCCCGGTAATGCTCATCAGCCCACCCATGGCCTGGATCAGGAAATCATAGCCCGAGCGGTTTGCGTAGGGACCATCCTGGCCGAAGCCGGTGATCGAGCAGTAGATGAGCTTCGGATTGATGTGTTTGAGGCTGTCGTAATCCAGGCCATAGCGCTTGAGGCCGCCAACCTTGAAGTTTTCCAGTACCACGTCCGATTCGGCCACGAGTTTGCGGATCAGTTCTTGCCCCGCGGGATGGGCGATATCGATCGCCAGGGACTGCTTGTTCCGGTTGGCCGCCAGGAAGTAGGCGGATAGCTCGGCGCTACCGTCAGCTCCCTGCAGGTAGGGCGGGCCCCAGGAGCGGGTGTCGTCACCGGTTCGCGGACGCTCGATCTTGATAACCTCCGCGCCCAGATCACCGAGAATCTGACAGGCCCAGGGGCCGGCGAGGACTCTCGACAGATCGAGGACACGCAGATGAGAGAGGGAGCCTGACATCCGATTCTCCTTGTGTGTGATCACCATCGCCTGCCCCGGTATCAAAACCCTCAGAGCAGATAGCTTTCAATCACGTCCCTGACGAACGCAGCGTAGTCGTCAACAGCAACATTCTGGTCACGGTATTTCCTGCGCTTCAGGTACCAGTCCTGCAACAGGGCCTTGATCATCGAGGCAACAAGACGGGCATTTCTTGCGCGGTAAACCCCGGCCTCGATACCATCTTCGATCAACCCCAGAAAGATTTCTTCGATTTCCAGCTCAATGGCTACCGCATCCCGCTTTTCCTCAACCGGCAGGCTCTTTGCTTCCATGTAGGAAAAGTAGAACCAGGCACGCATCAGCTCACTCAGGTACAAGTGCGCCTTGATCGCTGCGAACAGACGGTCACGCACATCCCGGACCTCTGTGGTGTAATGCAGCAAGGTCCGCCGCGTGATAATGAACCCGTGGCTCTGGATCAGGTGAATCAGGTCATCCTTGTTGCGGATATAGGCATACAGCCCCCCCATACTCATGCCGGAATCCGCGCACAGGTCCCTGAGCGTCATGGCATGGAAACCTTTGGAATTGGCCAGCCGCAGGGTCGACTCAATGATCCGGGTCAGGTTTTTTACCGCCGTCGCCTCCTTCTTGATACTGATCCGTTCTTTGTTCTGGCGGTAAACATCACGGATCACATCCTCCTTGGACATGCTGAGCTCACCACGAAATGCTTCATAATTCTCGATCATAACTGCCACGACTGCCTGCTCCTGCGGCGGGGATTATACACCGGATTATGCCACCGCCGGACTATGCGACCGAGAGAAACCGGTCCTGGGTGGCCTGATCAGTCCGCAACTCATCACTGCTTGCCTCGTGGACCACCTGGCCCTTCTCGAGGATATACGCCCTCTGGGCATGCTTGAGCGCAAACCGCACGCTCTGGTCGGTGAACAGGATGGTTGTGGTCTGGCTCAGGTCATCAATCAGCTCGCCAATCTGCTGCACGATCACCGGGGCCAGCCCTTCATTGGGCTCGTCCAGTAACAGCAGCCGCGGCTGAATCATCAGTGAGCGTGCCACTGCCAGCATCTGCTGCTGGCCACCGGAGAGAGTGGCACCGTCCTGGCCCGCCCGTTCGCCCAGCATCTCGTATTTCTTGAGGATGCCATCCACCGTCCAGCGGGCGGTACTGCCCTTGCGTTGGTAGGCGGCCACATCCAGATTATCCCGCACGGTCAGCCCGGGAAAGATCCGGCGGTCTTCCGGTACATAACCGATGCCTGCACGGGCAATCCGGTGCGCCGGCCAGCCCTGCACCGGCTTGCCGTCATAAATGACCTCTCCGGACCTCGGAGGCGTCAGGCCCATTATACTTTTCAGAGTGGTGCTCTTTCCCGCGCCGTTACGACCGAGGATGCAAACCGTTTCACCGGCTTCGAGCTGAAGGGTAACACCGTGTAGCGCCTGGCTCTCGCCATAGAACGTCTGGATATTGCGAACATCAAGAATCATGGGTTGGCCTCCTCGACCGCCTCGTCGTCTTCCTCACCCAGGTACGCGACACGAACTTCCGGATGGTTCTTCACCTCCTCGGGGGTACCGGCAAACAGCTTTTCGCCACGGTGCATGACCAGAATCCGGTCCGCCAGGTTGAAGACCACATCCATATCATGCTCGGTAATCATGAACGTGTAGTCACCGCTGTCCGCAAGCTTCTTGATCAGCCGGGTGGTACGCCGGGTTTCGTCCGGGGTCATTCCGGCGGTGGGTTCGTCCAGAAGTACCAGCTTGGGTTGTGTTGCCAGCACCATGGCAATTTCCAGCAATCGCTTGTCACCGTAACTGATGACCTCGGCACGCTGCTCTTTCAGGCTGTCGATGCCCAGGCGCTCCAGGAACTCGACCGCCTCCTGCTGGATCCCGGTGTTACGGGAGGCAATGTTGAACAGCTTGCGACTATGGCCGTGGTAGGCCGACAGCACCACTTCCACGTTCTCCTGTACCGTCATCTCCGGGAAGATGTTATTGAGCTGGAACGAGCGGGACACTCCCAACCGGCTGATCTTGTGGGGCGGCAGGCCGGTGATATCCTTGCCGTCCAGCATGATCTTGCCCTCGGTGGGCAGCATCCGGCCGGAAACCATGTTGTAGAAGGTTGTCTTGCCGGCACCGTTGGGACCGATAATAGCGATGGTTTCCCTGGGCATGACTTCCAGGTTGATATCGGACACCGCGGTGACTCCGCCAAAACGCTTGGTAAGGCTGGTTATGGTAAGGACCGGGTTACTCATTTCTTCACCTCCATCCACCAGTCAATCGCGGTACCCAGCAGACCCTTGCGGAAGAAGATCACCATCATCGCCAGGATGATGCCCAGAACCAGCATCCAGGACTCGGTATATGTGGTGATCCAGGTTTCCAGCAATACGAATGCCGCGGAACCGATGAATGGCCCGAGGAAATAGCCGGTACCACCGAGGATGGCCATCAGGATCGGTTCGGCAGACATCGACCAGTGCAGGAGCTCCGGGCTCGCCACCCGCAGGAACGGGGCCATCAGACCACCGGCCAGGCCCGCGAAGGTGCCGGCAATAATGAAGGCCACAAGACGGTAGGTCCGTACATTCAGCCCGGCGAAGGATACCCGCTCGGGATTCTGGCGGATGGCCTTGAGAATCATGCCGAAGGAGCTGCGGCAGATCAAGTAAAGCACTATCGAGGCAATGACCACGATACCCAGCACCACATGATAATAGACCAACGGATTGCCCAGGGTCAGATCAAGACCGAGCCCGAAGGAGCCCAGGGTAAACCCGGCAAGACCGTCACTGCCATTGGTCAACGAGCGCCACTGGTAGGCGATGGCAAAAACCATCATGCCAAAAGCCAGGGTGAGCATGGCAAAGTACACCTCATTGAGGCGGACGCTCAGGAAACCGATCACCAGCGCCAGCAGTGCCGACGCCCCCATGGAGACCAGCAGGCAGGCCAGGAACGACCACTGCAGGTGGATCAGCACCAGGGCGGTGGCGTAGGAACCGATACCGAAGAAAGCCGCATGCCCGAAGCTCAGCATCCCGGTATAGCCGAAAATCAGGTTGAAGCTGGCCGCGAACAGACCGAGAACCAGGATTTCAGTAAAGATAAAGACATAGAAGTAAGAAGCGATCCAGGGCACCGCAATCAGCCCGGCAATCACCACAGCCAGAATGGCCATCAGAACCTTGTTCTTCATGCGGTTGCCCCCTTGCCCATAATGCCGTGTGGTTTGAACAACAGAACCAGCGCCATGCCCACGAACGGCAACAGCAGGTTCACTTCCGGCAGGTAACGGCCGCCGAAGCCATGAATCAGGCCCAGGATGATGGCACCGAGCAAGGCACCCGGAAAGCTGCCCAACCCCCCGATTACCACCACGATGAACGACTCGATAATGATCTTGTCACCCATACCGGGATCCAGTGCACGCATCGGCGCTGCCATTACGCCGCCGACAGCAGCCAGCCATGCGCCAAAAGCGAAAACACCGGTCACCACCAGGCGGGTGTTGATGCACAGCGCCTCGGCCATGTCCCGGTCCAGTGCCGCGGCTCGCATTATGCGGCCGATGCGGGTGCGATTGAACAGGTACCAGAGCCCCGCCAGCAGTAGCAGGCCGATAGCAATCACAAACAGGCTGTAAGTGGCAACGGAACTGCCCAGCAGGCGCACCGAACCTGAAAGCAGATCCGGCGGCTGGACCACGTGGATGCCACTGCCCCAGATCATCCGCACACTCTCGTTGATGATCAGCAGGATGGCGAAAGTCAGTAGCAGGCTGTCTGCCACGTCGCGGGAATAGATAAAGCGCAACAGGACCCGGTCGATGATCACTGCCAGGATAGCGACGCCAATCGGCGCCAGCAGCAGGGCCGCCCAGAAGGGCATCCCCGCTATGTTGATCAGGGTGAAGGCCAGATAGGCCCCCAGCATGTAAAGTGCCCCGTGGGCAAAGTTGATGATGTTCAGCACACCGAACACGATATTCAGACCCACTGCGATGATGAACAGCAGCAGTCCGATATCGAGACTATTCAGCAACGCCGCTCCGATGCCAGACATGGATTACCTCATTACGTTAGGGCCGGATTCGTGGCGCCCCGGAGGGCGCCACGGCAAGCACAAGAACAGTCAGATCAGAGCTTGCAACCGGTCTCGTCGATGGTGCGGGCTACTTTTTCGCCGTCAAAGATCTGCAGGCTGGTCAGCGTGCGGATGCCGTGCTCCGCATGCATGGGGCCGGAAATACCCCAGTTCGGGCTGACCATGGCCTGGTTATCGCCTTTGCGGAACGTTACCGTTCCGTTCGGGGCTTCCATGCTCATGCCGCTGAGTGCCTTGGCAACAGCAGGGCCGTCGGTGTTACCGGCCGCTTCCATCGCCTGCTTGTAAGCGTAGATGGCTGCATACGCGCCCTCGGCGTTATAGCTTGGCGGATTGCCGTAGGCATCAATGTAAGACTTCACAAAGCGGTCATTGATGTCATTGTCGTAGGCCTCGTACCAGTACCGGGTGGACAGGTGCACACCTTCCGGCATTTCATCACCCAGGGCAGTCAGTACTTCGGTAGCAGCACCAACGGTAAACATCAGCTCCAGGTCCTGCTCGAAAAAGCCCCGGTTGTTGGCCTGGCGGATAAAGTTGACAAGGTCACCACCCCATACGGAGATCAGAACGCCCTCGGCATCAGAGTCCATGACCCGGTCAATGAACGGAGTGAAATCCTCGGCACCGAAGCGCGGGAAGTTGGTCTCCGACATCAGGTTTACATCGGGATTGATCTCTTTGAGGTAGTTACCGAAGAACTCCCAGGACTGATGGCCAAAGGCATAGTCCGGGCCGATGGTGGTCCAGTTGGTGGCATCGGTTTCCGCGGCCACCATGGCAGCGGCCTTCATGTTCTGGGCCACGTTCACACTGATGCGATAGGTAAACGGATTACAGAGCTTGCCGGTGACATCCGGCGTGGCAGCATGGGTGATAATCAACGGCTTCTGCAGCTCCGGCATGGTTGGAACCATACCCTGGGCGACGCCCGAGCTGTCCAGCCCTACCAGGGCATCGGCCCCTTCGGAATAGACCAGTTTCCGGGCTGCCTGGATAGCAACCGAGGCCTTACCCTGAGTGTCTTCATAGATCATTTCAATCTGGCGGCCCAGAATGCCGCCAGAGTCGTTGATTTCATCCACCGCAAGGTCGATGCCTTTCTGGGCAAACTCACCGTAGGTGGCAGCACTGCCGGAGAGAATGTAGAGGCCCCCGATCCGGATCGGATCCTCGGCATAACCGGTACTGGCGGTACCCAGCGCCGCGGTTGCGGTCATCGCAACCAGGAAGTTCTTGATGTGCGTTTTTTTCATGATAATGCTCCTGTTTTCTTGTCTTTGTTGTCACTGGAACTTGCGGCCCGCTGAATCAGAGCCTGTGTCGTTTTTCTGAATGCGTTATTGGCGTTATCGCGACCTCCTGCTGACCATGGTCAGCCCAATCATCGGGACAGTCATCGTGATAGAGAGTCCCGCAGAATGTTTTTGCGTATCTTGCCAGTGGCGGTTTTGGGCAGCTCGCCGAACACCACCTTTTTCGGCACCTTGAAGTGCGCCATGTGATCCCGACAAAAAGTGATAATCTCTTCGGCGGTGAGTTCATCGGCATCGTCGACCGGATTGACAAAGGCGCAGGGCACTTCACCCCACTTTTCATGCTCCATTGCCACCACCGCAGCTTCAGAGACTTTCGGGTGCCGGTATAGAACCTCTTCCACCTCCAGGCTGGAGATGTTCTCGCCACCGGATATGATCACGTCCTTGGCCCGGTCCCTGATTTCGACATAGTGGTCCGGATGCATGACCGCCAGGTCACCGGTATGGAACCAACCATCCCGGAATGCATTGCCCGTGGCGTCCGTATTTTTCAGATAGCCCTTCATCACAGTATTGCCGCGGATACAGATTTCGCCCAGGGTGTTGCCGTCTGCAGGTACCCGGGCGCCGCTGACCGTATCCATTACCACAACCTCATCCAGGCCGTGAGTGGGGACACCCTGACGGGACATTTTCACCGCCCGTTCTTCCAGCGGTAGCTGCTGCCATTCCGGCTGGGGCACACATAATGTCGATGGTCCGAATGTCTCCGTCAGGCCATACAGGTGGGTAATCTCGAAGCCTATTTCCTCTGCCTTGCGGATCACGCTGCTGGGGGGCGCCGCACCGCCCAGTGCGAAGTGCGCCCGCCGGGAAAGCGTCAGGCCCTCGCGCCCCAGCTCCTGCAGCAGCATGTTCATTACAATCGGCGCACCGCACATGTGGGTCACGCCGTAATCCTCGATCCGGCTGTATATTTCCAGGGCGTCAACCTCCCGCAGGCAGACATGGGTGCCTCCCACGGCGGTAATCGCCCATGTGTAGGCCCAGCCGTTGCAATGGAACATCGGCAGTGTCCACAGGTAGACCGTGTCGGCGGTCATGTTGAAGACCATGGCGTTGGTCATGGCCGCCAGGTAGGCACCGCGATGGTGGTAGACCACGCCTTTCGGGTTGCCAGTGGTACCGGAGGTGTAATTCAGTGAAATGGCGGCCCATTCGTCGGCGGGGCGTTGCCAGGAAGCCTCTGCATCCCCTTCGGTCAGCAGACTCTCGTAGCCGTTGTCCGCCAGGCCTTCGCTCGCCCCCGCCTTGCGCTCGATGGCGACCAGCAGCGGAGGCATCTCCAGTTCAGCCATGGCAGCTCTGACCGTGTTCTCCCACTGGGTATCATAGAACAGCACCCGGGCTTCACCATGGGCCAGAATGAAGGACAGTGATGCGGCATCAAGGCGGATATTGATCGAGTTGAGTACCGCTCCGGCCATGGGCACGGAATAATGGGATTCCAGCATCTCATGGCTGTTCGGACAGAGGATGGCCACCGTGTCCCCGGCGTTGACACCCCTGCGCATAAGCGCATCACCCATCTGGCAACAACGCTGATAGAGCTCCCGGTAGGACAGTGTCCGGTCATCGTCGATGACCGCGCTTTTGTCCGGGAAAACCTGCGCAGAACGCTGGAGCAGGTTCAACGGTGTCAGCGCAGAGTGGTTGGCGGCTGTCTTGTTAAGGCTGTTGTACTTATTCATGGTTCACCGTTCCAGAAAGCCTGGATTGTTGATCCGCAACCGGGCTTCGGTGAGGGTTCTGAGTACTGAACGCAGGGCCGGGTCGGTTCCATCCAGACGGCGCTCGAAAACAGCCCGGGCAAGGTCCGCCTCGGCTTCTGCGGCAGTGCCGTCAATGGAGTGCTCCGCAAGATATGCCCGGACAGTATGGTCGGTTTCCTCTGGCTGGCCCTGCTCGCGCTGCTCAAGTTCCCGCATTGCCATAGCCATGGCATTGGCAATCATCAGTGCCTGGTATTTGCGCTCCCCACCAAGATCAGGGGCTATTGAATCCAGCAATACCCGGCGGGCCTCGGCAAGCAGATCCCGGGTTTCCGGTTGATTGATCATTTCCCGTCCTCCAGTTCCTGAATCTGGTTCAGCAGGTCAAGCTCCATCTGGGCCACCATGCGGCCGGTCAGCGCCAGCTCCAGCGAGCGCTGTTCACCTGACATGTGCCTGCGTGCCTGTTGCAACGCAATCATCGCCCAGCGCACCAGGGCCATGACTTCCCAGTAGCTGACCTTCGCAGGGTCAAGCTCCACACCGCTCACTTCCCGGTAGCCCTCCAGAAGATCCTGCCGGTCTCCGACACCTCCGACTTCCCGGTCATCAGCACCGAACCGCCAGCTGCGGCTACAGAGCCAGCCCAGATCCTCACAGGGGTCGCTCCAGGCGGCGAACTCCCAGTCCAGAACAGCGGTCAATTGGTCCCCGTCCATCATGTAGTTGCCGGTCCGGAAATCACAGTGGCACAGCACCGTCGGGCCAGCTTCCGGCACATGGTCCTCAAGCCAGTTCAGCGCCCATTCCAGCACCGGATGGGGCTCACCGATTTCTTTCAGGTAGCGGCGATACAGCGCTATCCGGCTCAGGGCCGGATTGCCCGGATCAGGTAACGCCAGGAACGCCAGCGACTCCTGCGGTGGTTTCACCGTGTGCAGCCTGGCCAGCTCCGCACCCAGCCGGCGCACGATGTTCCGGCGCTGCTCTTTGCTGAAATCCGCCTTGACCAGCTTGCGCGGGGATGCGCTCCCTGCCGCCCGGGTCATGACGTAGAATACCCGCTCGCTGACCTCAGGGTCCTCGCAAAGCCACAGTGGTTCCGGAGCTGTAACCCCGGCCCTGAACGCCGCCTGAAGAACCCGGAATTCCTGGGGCCTGGAAAGGCTCTCCGCCACTGCGGAGGGTGCGTCCTGCCGGACCACAAATTCCTGCCGCCCCGGCCGGCTGCCGCCCTCCAGCTCCAGTGTCAGCCCGAAGTTGTCCTGGATCGCGCCCCCGGAGAGCTTGTCGAAATCGATAACCCGGGCACTCCGGGCACCGGTTTGCCGGGCAATGAACCTGCTGAAGGTGTCGGCAAGCGCAGACATCACGCCTTCACTCCCCAGTGCCAGAAGTCGGTACGCTCTGCCAGCAGGGTCTTCGAGAACACCATCTTGTGTATTTCCGAGGCACCGTCCACCAGTCGCGCCTGCCGCGCATAACGGTAGATCCATTCCAGGGGGGTGTCCTTGGAGTAACCGCGGGCACCACAAAGCTGAATGGCGGTATCCACCGCCTTGTGCAGAGTGTCCGCCACCGCGACCTTGGCCATGGAAACTTCCTTGCGGGCGAAGTCACCCTGATCCAGTTTCCAGGCAGCGTGCATCGTCAACAGTCGTCCGATCTGAATCTCCATGGCGGCCTCGCCCAGCAGCCACTGCACGCCTTCGCGCTGTGACAGGGTCTGACCAAAGGATTCCCGGGTGTCGACGTACTCGGTGGCAATCTCCAGGGAACGGCGGGCCAGGCCGAGCCAGCGCATGCAGTGGGTCAGGCGGGCGGTACCCAGACGAATCTGGGTGACCTTGAGGCCATCGCCGACTTCCATCAGCCGGTTTTCATCCGGAATTTCCAGGCCATCGAACCGGAGTTCACAATGCCCGCCGTGTTCTTCCGGCCCCATGATCGGAATCCGCCGGACGATTTCCCAGCCCGGATCATCCTTGTGGAACAGGAAGGCGCTCAGACCCTTGCGGGTATCGTCGGAAGTCCGGGCAATGAGGATGAAATGGGACGCTTCGGCAGCACCGGTAATATAGTGCTTATGGCCGTGGATGACCCACCGGTCGCCCTGGCGCGTGGCAGTGGTCTGCATCATGCCCGGATCGGAACCGCAGCCGGGAGGTGGTTCGGTCATGACGAACGACGAACGCACCCTGCCCTCCACGATGGGTTTGAGCCAGCGCTCCTGCTGGGCCTCGGTCGCCACCTTCGCCAGCACGATCATGTTGCCATCGTCCGGTGCCGCGGAGTTGAACACCACCGGCCCGAAAAGCGACCGGTTCATTTCCTCGTAGCACGCCGCCATACCGGAGATATCGAGCCCCTGGCCACCCAGATGCTCAGGAATCTGCAGGCACCAGAGGCCCTGCTGCTTTGCTTTGGCACGCATCTGCTCAAGATGGTCGGGCGCAATATTCTCATGCTCATCGTAGGCCTCAGGGTTCTGCTCCAGCGGCAGCAGCTCCTGCTCCACAAAGTTCCTGATACGTTTTCGGTACGATTCATTCCGGGGGTCCAGATTGAAGTCCACAGCCCACTCCTTAAAGCGAAGATTGAAGATGGCCGCCATCCACCACAAGGGTGCTGCCGGTCATGTAGTCGGAAAGTCCTGAAGCCAGAAGCAGTAACGGACCGCTCAGATCACTCGCCTGTCCCAGGCGACGCTGGGGAATACGGCGGATCATTTTCTGGCCGGGTTCACTGGCGAAGAAATCACGGTTCAGATCGGTTTCGATGTACCCCGGTGCCAGCGCGTTGACACGGATGCCGAAACGCGCCCACTCCAGGGCAAGGGCGCGGGTGAGCTGCTCGACACCGGCCTTGGCCGCGGCATAGGGCGCCACGTTACCGGCCACGCGATGACCCAGGATGGAAGAAATCATGATGATGCTGCCGCCCTGGTTGATTGCGGACAGGCGACGGGCAGCCTCATTGCACACCAGCCAGCAGCCCTTGAGGTTCGTGTCGACCACCCGGTCCCAGTCCGCCCCGGTCAGATCCAGCGCCTTCCTGCTGGTTGCCACGCCGGCATTGGAAACCACCACGTCCGGAACGGCGATGTCATCAGTCATGGTGTTGAACGCTTCGGTGACACTCAACTCGTCCGTAACATCCATGACAACAATGTGAATCTGATCAGCGTACTGGGGAAGGTCGGCTCTGAGGGACTCCAGCGACTCACGGCGGCGGCCACTGACAATGACCGTTGCCCCTGCCTCCAGCAGGCAGCGGGTAAAGCTGTGGCCCAGGCCACCGGCGGCGCCGGTGACCAGCGCAGTCTTGCCGTCAAGGCGCAACGGGTTTGTGCAGTGAGGGTTCGTATTATTGGAATTATTCATAGTTCGACCTCCGTTCACTAAAAATAGAACGAGCGCTCGAAATATACAAGGAGGAATTAAAGAAAACCGACAGATCGCTGATCCTGTCGGCCGGTTACTCGAGTAACTCACTCCGAAATGATTGGCGGTTTCGGCTGTTCAGGCGTAAAGCGACTCGATCACATCGGTGTATTTTTCGTAGATCTTGCTCCGGCGCACCTTCATGGTGGCAGTCACTTCATCATCGTCGTGATCGAGTTCCTTGGTGAGCAGGTGGAAACGCTTGATCTGCGCCACCTGGGGCAGCTGTGCGTTGCCTTTGTTCACCTCCGCCTCAATCAGCTCGTGCACCTGCTGCTGTTCGGTCAGGCTGCGGAAGGTGGTGTAGGCAATCCGCTCCTGCTCGGCCCACTTGGCAACCGTGTCAAAGTCGATCTGGATCAGGGCGGAGACATACTTCCGGGCCTCGCCAATCACGATGCATTCCTTGATGAAAGGGCTGGCCTTGATGGTGTTTTCGATCTCGGTGGGTGAAAGGTTCTTGCCCCCGGCGGTAATGATGATGTCTTTAAGGCGATCAACGATTTTGAGCTGGCCGTCCCGCCATTCGCCCACATCGCCGGTGTGCAGCCAGCCATCTTTCAGGGTGGAAGCGGTTGTTTCCTCGTTCTTGTAATAGCCCTTGAACATGCTGCCGCCGCGCATGATGATCTCGTTGTGCTCGCCGAGCCTGACCTCGACACCGGCAATGGCGACACCCACGGTTCCAAGATGCACGTTATCCACCGGTTGGGCGGTTGCAACGCCAGTGCTTTCTGTCTGGCCGTATACTTCCACCAGGGGAATACCCATGGTCCGGAAGAATTCCAGAATGCCGGTGGAAATGGGGGCAGCTCCCGTCATCGCGAGGGTGCAACGGCGCAGGCCGATGAAATTCTGCAATGCCCGGAATACCAGCCAGTAGCTGAGGCTGTATAGAGATTTTTCTTTCAGACTCCACTGCGCCCGCGGCTTGGTGGCCATGGGAGAACACATCCGGATGGCCTGGTCGAAGAGCGCCCGCCGGAATCGTCCGGTTTCCTGGATCTTGATGTAGATGGAAGAGTGCAGCTTCTCCCATATTCTGGGCACTCCCAGGAAAAAGGTCGGCGCAATTTCCCGCAAATCCTCCTGGATTGTCCGCAGGCTCTCACCAAAGCTGACAGAACTGCCCGCGTAAACCGGCGCAATGTTGGTGACTGCCTGCTCTGCCACATGGCATAGCGGGAGGTAGGAAAGACAGGACCCATGCTCGTCTGCCTGCAGCAGCTCAATAAGGCCGGGGGCTGCGGCATGAAGGTTACCCCAGCTGATCATGGCGCCCTTCGGCCGGCCGGTAGATCCGGAGGTGTAAACCATGAGGGCGGTTTCATCCATCTGCTGGCCATCGAGCAATTCATCCGCCAGCCCCGGGTGCTCTTCCTCGAACTCCCGGCCCCTGGCCTCGACATGTTCGAACGCCGTCGGTGGTTCCGGGTAATAGCCAAGACCCTTCATATCAATGGCGATGGTGTACTTCAGCTTTGGCAGGTCGGGCCAGGCCTGCAGCACCTTGTCGGTCTGCTCCTGATCCTCACACACCGCAATTTCCGCATCGCTGTGCTCAAGAACGTAGGCAACCTCGTTCCATGGACTGGTCGGATAGACTCCCACACAGATGCCCCGGACGATGCCTATACCCATCTGGGCAATGACCCACTCCACCCGGTTTTCCGAGATGATGGCCACATGGCCACCTTCCTGGAGCCCCAGTGCGCGGAGTCCCAGCCCGAAATGCCGGGCCCGCCGATAGTAATCCTGCCAGGCATAGGCCTGCCAGATGCCGAAATCCTTCTGGCGCAGCGCCAGCGCGTCGGGCCGCTCTTTGGCGTGGGCCCGCAACATCTGGGTCAGGGTCAGATCGGGTATCGAAGGTGTCGTCATGAAAGCCACCGTTTGCGGCGTTTGTAATGCTTGATGTCACGGTAACTGCGGGCTTCGCCTTCCTTGCCACCCACGCCGAGGTAGAACTCCCGGACATCCTCGTTGGCGGTAAGTTTGTCTGCCGGCCCGTCAATCACGATCTTGCCGTTTTCCATAATGTAACCGTAGGATGCGATCGCCAGGGAAACGGCGGCGTTCTGTTCCACCAGCAGAATGGCGGTGCCCTGCTCCCGGTTGATTCGCGCCACGATGGTGAAAATTTCCTCCACCAGCAACGGCGCCAGGCCCAGCGAGGGTTCATCCAGCATGATCAGCCGCGGCTGGGCAATCAGTGCCCGGCCAAGGGCCAGCATCTGTTGCTCGCCACCGGACAGGTACCCCGCCAGCTGTTTGCGACGTTCCCGCAGTCGCGGAAAGTAGTTGTAGACCAGTTCATAGCTGTCACTCAGGGAGGGCTTATTGCCGGTGAGTGCATAGGTGGCAGCAACCAGATTCTCCTCCACCGTCAGGTCCTCAAACACACGGCGGCCTTCCATCACATGAAACAGTCCGTTGCGCACCAGTTTTTCAGGCGGTGTGCCCTTTACATCCTTGCCCCGGAAACGCACTTCCCCGGCGGTCACTTCGCCGTTTTCCAGGGTCAACAGGCCGGAAACACTTTTCAGTGTGGTGGACTTGCCCGCACCGTTGGAACCGAGGAGCGCGACAATGGCACCCTCCGGCACCCGCAGTGACAGGCCCCGCAGGACCTGCACCGACTTGTTGTAAACCACCTCGATGTTATCGATTTCCAGTAAGGCTTTCATACAGCCCCTCAGTCGAGGTGAATCCAGTCCGATACCGGCTCGTACCGGCCTTCTTCGGCGTTAACCCGCCAGATACGGCCCACCGGAAAAGACATGTCCCTGACGGTTACCGGTATGCCGATGATACCGCCTGTGTCCCAGTCTTCGATGGAGGCCAGTGCCTCGGCCATGTTGTCAGCGGTCAACTCCTTGTCGGCGTCCAGGGTACGCTTGATAACCTCGGTCCAGACCATGGCATTGAACCAGGCCTGCATGTAACCGGTCGGCCGGTAACCGGCATCCGGGTCGCTCTTCTCGGCCTGGGCCCGAAGTGCATCCAGCATTGGTCCGCTTTCTTCGCTGTCATAGTAGTTGTAGGGCATAACACCCATGTAACCGTCCGCATCCGCGCCCATCTTGTCGATGATCAGCTTGTCCGAAGACCAGAAAGTACCCATGAACTCGGTATCCAGCCCCATCTGGCGCATCTGCACCATGAACTCGTTGATCGGAGACAATACATAGCCGTGGAACACCACGTAATCGGGACGAACCCGGCGCAGCTTCAGAATTTCAGCGGACACATCCACGCTGCCGGGTTTGGTGACGATATCCTCAACCACTTCGATACCCAGCTCGGCGGCACGGGCCTTGCCGTTCTCGATCGGATCCTTGCCGAACTCGGTATCGCTGTAGACAAATGCTACGGTCGGCATGTCCCCGCTTTCACCCTGGGAGGCAATGTATTCCAGGATGATGCCGAACATCTGGCTGTAGTTGGGTCCCGGAATAAACTGATAGGGGTATTGCTCGTTATCCGTCAGCGCAGTCGCGAACGACGCTCCGCTCATCAGGGTATCGCCCTGGCTGTTCAGCTCCGAAGCGATGGTCTTCATGAATCCGGTGCTGTCACCGTAATAGGTGGCCGGCGATTCGCTGCCGGAAATTTTCTTGAAGGCAGCCACTGAACGGTCCACCTCGTAAGCGGTATCTTCCATCACGTACTCCACCGGATGGCCGTTGATTCCGCCCTCGCTGTTAATCCAGGCTGTGTAGTCGGTGAGGCCGGCATGGATGTGAATGCCGGCAAAGGCAAACACACCGGAGAGCGGAATGGAGCCACCGAACACGATGGTTTCCTTGTCCTGGGCCATGGCCGGAGCGGCTACGGTTAACGCAGCCACCAGGCTGCCAAGCCCGGCAAGCCGGCGTCCTTTGTCGAGGATGTTTCTGAACATGTTTCTTCTCCTTGCTGCTTCTTGTTGTTGGTGTTGCTCGGGTTCTCGTTAAAAACCGTTAATTCCTGAATGGCCACAGGTGGAAGAAGCGACGAATGCGATGCCATATCTCCGCGAGGCCATGGGGTTCGAAAATCAGAAAGCCTACAATCAGGGCGCCAAAAATGATCTCCAGCATTGGCGACATGAATACAGGTGCGTTTGGATAGAACGGCGTCAGTGCAGACGTCAGCAGTTTCAGCGCTTCCGGCACCAGGGTCATGAAGACCGCCCCGAGTATGCCACCGAGTAAATTGCCCATGCCTCCCACGATCACCGCCGCCAGATAGAAAATCGACATCGACAGCGGGAAACTCTCCGGTGTCACCACGCGGAAGAAATAGGCGAACAGGCCTCCGGCCACCCCGGCATAAAACGAGCTGAGAGCGAAGGACATCAACTTGTAACGCAACAGGTCGATACCAAGAATCTCGGCGGAAATATCCCGGTCCCGAATGGCGATAAAAGCCCGGCCAATGCGGGTGCGGAACACATTGGCGGCAGCAAGCACCATCAGCACCGCCAGTGGCACGATGATGAAATACATCATGAAATCACTCTGGAAAGACCACCCGAACAGATGCGCCGGTTCCAGACTCATGCCGCCCATGCCGCCGGTGACCGATTCCCACTCTGCAAAAATGAAATGCAGGAAAACGCTGGCCGCCAGAGTGGCAATGGCCAGGTACAGTCCCTTGACCCGCAGCGAGGGCAGGCCCACCAGAATGCCCACAGCAGCAGCCATGAGCCCGGCCAGCAACAGGGTTACCGGGAACGGCAGGGCGGTATTAACGGAGAGCCAGGCGACAGTATAGGCGCCAACGCCCATAAAACCTGCCTGGCCCAGGGAAATCAGGCCGGTAAAGCCGGTGAGGATATTCAGGCCGGTGGTGCTGATGACGGCAATACCCACCAGGCATCCCAGGTACAGAAGGTAGGAATCCGCCATGAACGGAAACACCAGCAGAAGCAGCAGGAACAGGCCAAACCAGAGCTTTTGGGTTTGGGTGGTCCAGATCGCCTCATCGGCCTCGTAAGTCTGTTTTGCGTCACCGATCCGCATCTTACACTCGCTCTATTTCGTGGGTGCCGAAGAGGCCATAGGGTCGAATAACCAGAATCACCGCCAGAACCAGAAAAGTAGCCGGCATCCGGTACTCGCCACCGAAGTAGGCACCGGCCACGGTTTCCAGCCAGCCAATGAACACACCGGCAATCAGCGCCCCCAGAATACTGTCCAGGCCACCAACAATGACCACCACCAGCACACTCAGCCCGATGATCCCGAACTGCGGGCTGAGGCCACCGGTGGCGGCCACCAGCACGCCGGCCAGTGAAGCGGCAAGCGAACCGAATACCCAGGCCATGCTGAATACCCGGCGTACGTTAATGCCCATGGAATAGGCCGCTGCCTGGTCCGAGGCAGTGGCCCGCAATGCCACGCCGCCTCGCGAGAAGCGGAAATAGAGCAGGTAAACAATCAGCAGGGCGGCGCCGATCAGGAAACCGTAGGCAATTTTCGGAGCCAGATACAGCTCGCCAATGAACACCGGCTCCCGGGGCAGGAAGCTCGGGAGCAGTTGCGGATCGGCGGTCCAGATAAACTCCACCAGACCCACCAGAATACTGGCAATACCGATGGTCACCATCACCACCGAAATCGGAGATTCCCCCAGCATCGGCCGGATCATGGTCTTCTCGATCACCCCGCCCAGAATGCTGCCTCCGGCCACCGCCAGCGGCAACGCGATCCAGGCCGACATCTCCATGCCGCCGGCAAAGGCCAGGAACAGGTAGGCCGCGAACATCATTATTTCGCCAATGGCAAAATTGATCACCCGGGTTGCCTTGTAGATGATTACAAACCCCAGGGCGATCAGCGAATAGAGCCCGCCCATGGCCAGGCCCGCCAGGCTGATTTCACCAAAGAACATCCAATCCATCAGGCGGCCTCCCCTTGTGGATTGAGCTTCTTGCGCAAACTGTCGATGTCACTGTTACCCAGGTAGGCCCTGATCACCTCCGGGTTTTTCTGGACATCCGCCGGCAGGCCCTCGGCAATGACCTGACCAAAATTGAGCACCGCAATGTGGTCTGAAATATCCATCACCATGCCCATGTCGTGCTCCACCATCAGCACGGTAATGCCCCACTCCTCCCGGATATCCAGAATAAAGCGGGCCATGTCTTCCTTTTCTTCCCGGTTCATACCGGCCACCGGCTCATCCAGCATCAGCACTTTCGGTTGCATCGCCAGTGCCCGGGCCAGCTCTACCCGCTTCTGCAAGCCATAGGACAGACTCGACACCGATTGTCGGCGGATATGGTCGATTTCCAGAAAGTCGATGATCCGTTGCTCTACGTTCCTGCGGACCGCGATTTCCTCCCGGCGGGCAGGGCCAAAATAGGCGAGTGCGCTGAGCAGGCCGCTTTTCATGTGGACGTGGGCGCCGAGCTTGATGTTATCGAGCACAGTCATACCCCGGAACAGGGCAATATTCTGGAAAGTCCGGGCCAGGCCCAGCGCTGCCCTGCGGGGCGGCCTGATACCACTTGAAAGCACCTGGCCCTGATAGCTGATGGTGCCCTGCTGGGGCCTGTAGAAACCGGAAATGCAATTGAAAAGGGACGTCTTACCGGCACCATTCGGCCCGATAATGGTAGTGATGGTATTTTCCGGCACCCGGAAGCTGACATCCTGCAGGGCCTTCACACCACCAAAAGACAGGGAGAGATTGCTGATATCGAGGATGCTCACGTTACCTCCCGGCACCCCAGGCGCCGGATACGCAGACACACAGAAGTGCCTTACCTGTAACCGGATTAACGCCAAAAGATGATGTTGATTTTTGTTTTTTCTTATCGCCGGGAACAACCCCGATGCGGATTTAAAGTAGCCCATTCAGGCAACATAAGGCAAACCCATCTAACCTGTTAACTGACGGACAACTGCATCGGATACGCAGAGAACCGGCCGTCAGACCTGCAGCGACAAGAGAGCAATCAACAATGACCGACACTCTGGTAGCCACGGAATTTGATCAGGAAACGGGTGTGGCAACTCTTACTTTCAACCGCCCGAAAGCCCTGAACGCCATCGATGTACCTCTGGCGGAGGCCTTTCTTGCCGCTGTCCAGGGGCTGAAAGACCTTCCGCGCATCCGCTGTATCGTTCTGACCGGCGCAGGGCGCGCCTTCATGGCGGGCGGGGATATCGCCAGCATGGCAGGTTCTCCGGAGCAGGCAGGTAAAGCCATCAGCGCCATTCTGGATGCGGTCAACCCGGCCATCCTCATGCTACGCAGTATGGACGCCCCGGTGATAGCCGCAGTCAAGGGCGTTGCTGCCGGTGCCGGGCTGAGCCTGGCACTGATGGCAGACCTGATTATTGCACGGGAAGATGCAAAATTTCTGGTCGCCTACAACGGCATCGGCGCGGTTCCCGACTGCGGCGGCAGCTGGTTTCTCGCCCACAGAATCGGAGCCGGCCGGGCCGCGGAATTAATGTTGCTGGGCCGGACGCTGAGCGCAGCCGAAGCCAAAGACTGGGGCCTGATCACCGAGTTTGCCACGGAAGACAACTATGAAAATCTGTTGGACGAAATCACCAGCAGGATTTCCAGCGGCCCCACCCGGGCCTTTGGTGCCTTCCGCGGGCTTACCGACAGGGCCTTCGGCGATCAGCTGGCCAGCCACCTGGAAGCAGAGCGGGCGGCGTTCCTGGAAATGACCCGGACCGAGGATTTTGCAGAGGGTGTATCGGCGTTTCTGGCCAAGCGAACCGCAGAATTTCGCGGCCAGTGACCCTGATTTACTGACAGGCCACACCGCCTGCTTCGGGAAACCCGGTCACCGCGACTGATCCGAACTGTCAGACTCTGACTGCCCTTTTTTCTCGGGACTGAGCTCTGACTCGAGCCAGCGACGCACTTCATGCCGGTCGCGGCGACGGGTCAGCTGTTCGCTGTGAATATTCCGGGGAAATATCTGCGGCCCCCCTTCATGCTCCAGCCGGAAACTACGGCGCACGCCCACCGGATACCGGCTGGGGCCATGAACCACAGCAGCGCGTATCTGTACAGCGACAATGTCTTCAAACAGATAATCACTATCAGTGTCACCGTCCTCACTTCGCCGGCCCAGAATAATATTACGAAACGACCCCAGCACCAGGTAGCCGCCAGGCTGCAGGGGCCCCTGCCGCAGCACCTGGTGCACGTCGCTGTCGTCTGCCGCCACCCGACGATACTCGGTCACTGTCAGTGTTTTCTCTTCGCCCGCCCGTGTATGCAGCACCACCTGAACACACTGCACATGCACGGTTTCCTTGCCCATATTCACCAGCAGACACAGGGCGTCGGGGTTCTCGTTCTGGGCGTGGTGAATCACCAGATAGGGACGACTATTGCGCCTGTACTGAAGCAGGAACAACTGCAAATAGACGATCCAGATCACGACCATGACGGCGCTACTGATGGGTCCGATGTAATCCATGGGCTTTCCTGATCAAGTCTTCGCCAGCGCGACAATATCCGGATACTCATGTACCCGGACCACGGTCCCGGTAGGGTTTTCCCGGGCAAGCGCGCATATCTCGTTGACCATCGCTTTGGCCACCGTGTCCGCTTTGATACCCCGAAACCGTTCCAGCGGGCCAATCAGTGCCCGGTTGATCAGCGGTATGGCCTTCATTGCCAGGGCTTCGGCGGGGCGATGCTCTTCCCGTTCACCCAGCAGCAGGCTGGGCTGGTAGATGGACAGGCAGGGATAACCCAGCGCTTTTACAGCATTTTCCAGCTCCCCTTTGACACGGTTATAGAAAACTGTGGAAGACGATGAGGCAGCAATCGCCGACATCAGCACAAACGCTTTTGCGCCATTCGCCTGCCCCAGCTCCGCCGCTTTCAGTGGATAACTATAATCCACTTTGCGGAACTGCTCGCGGGAACCGGCTTTTTTGATGGTGGTGCCAAGACAGCAGATGATCCCGTCGACTGCGAACAGTTCGCCGTGTTCATCCAGGCGGTCAAAATCCATCTCGTGCTGTTCCAGCTTTGCATGGCTCAGCGAAACCGGCCGCCGCACCGGCGTGACCACGGCGGAAATCTCGTCCCTCGCAAGAAGCCCTTGCAACACCTTGCCACCAGTCAGGCCGGTGGCTCCCAATAGCATCACTTTCATAAAATAATCCTCAGTCGCGACTTTTCATGACTGCAGTCTAGTGCCGGGGGACAGAGCGCAACCATATCACGATGCGGAAAAGCAGTTTAAACTGACCGGACCTCAAAGCTGACCCAATGCCCTTTGCCCATGACTGATTTTGAAACTCTGAACATGCTGAAGGCTGGCCTTGAAGACTGGCTTCGGCCCGGCATAACGGCCCTGCTTTCCCTTGTTTTTACCTTTCTGGTTTACGAAGGTGTGCTGGCGATCATCAAGCGGCTCACCCGCAGCAGAACTGTTCCGCGATTATTTCTTGATGCTTCCGAGACGGCGCTGGGCATTGTCATTTCGCTGCTGGTCCTCAATGGGATTCTGGAAACCTTCTCCTCCGATTTACTTTGGTTAAGCCATATCCAGCATGCTGCAACCCTGTTATTGATCATTGCGGTCACCTGGGCCCTGGTCCGATGCACCTCCGCTATCGGTAATGTCATTGTCGCCATGAACCCGGTTCTGGAGGGCCAGTGGAAACGGGCCCGCAAGGTGGAAACGCAAACACGTTTTCTGGTCAGGATACTGAACATCCTCGTCATCATTCTCGGACTGGGCGCCGCACTGATGACTTTTGAACCGGTTCAGCACCTTGGTGGCAGCCTGCTGGCCTCCGCAGGCATTGGCGGCATCATACTGGGGTTTGCCGCCAAACCGGTGCTCAGCAATCTGCTGGCAGGCATGCAGATTGCCCTGACCCAGCCTTTCCGCATAGACGACGTACTGTATGTGCAGGGCGAGTGGTGCTGGGTGGAGGAGGTAACGGCAACCTACGTGGTGCTGAGGGTCTGGGACCTGAGGCGGCTGGTCGTGCCGCTGCAGTGGTTTATCGAGAACCCGTTCCAGAACTGGTCGCGAAACGACACGGAACTGACAGGGCCGGTGTTCCTGCACGTGGACTATGCCATGCCCATTGAACCGCTGCGAGCGGAATACGACCGTTTGCTGCGACAGTCACCGCAGTGGAACGGAAACACCGCTACGGTTCAGGTGACCGATGCCGGCGACACCAACATGGAGGTGCGCCTGTTGATGAGCGCCAAAGACTCCTCGGGACTATGGGACCTGCGTTGCGCCATTCGCGAGGGCATGATCACTTTCATTCAGCAACAGTTCCCCGAACATCTGCCGCGACTCCGTGCGAGACTGGTCGAAAATCCCGATCAGTGAGCGGCCGCTTCCGTTACCCGGTCTACCAGGTAAACCAGCCCGTGATAATCAATCCCTCCGTGGCGGCTCAGGCCGATCTCGCAGGTGCGGCTGGTGGAGATCCCTTCCGTGCAACCGTCGACCTGGCGGGGCAGCGTTCGCAGGGCATGGCTGTTCAGCTCCGGTACATTGAACCCCTTGTCACCGGCAAAGGCGCAGCAGTGAATGTCTTCCGGGATCACCACATTGGTGCTGCAGCGCCTTGCGATGTCGATCAGACCCTGGGACTCACCCAGATGCTGGGTGCTGCAGGTAACATGGACTGCAATCGCAGTCTCTTCAGGCTTGAATACGAGGCGATCCGCCAGCTTCTCACGGATGAATTTCACCGGATCGTACAGATCCAGGCCCAGCTCACGGGCTGCTTCCTGAATCTGCAGGGTACAGGGGCTGGTGTCGCAATATACCGGATCCTGGCCGTTACGGGTCGCTGCCAGCAATGCATCCAGCAGCTCCTTTTTCTTGCGGTCCGCCTGTTGCGGATAACCCTTGGAGGCAAAAGGCTGGCCGCAGCAAAGAGCATCCAGCCCCTGGGGATGAATGACCTGGTAACCGCCCTTCTCCAATAACTGGCGGGTTTTATTCTGCAGCGTCGTCTGTTCTGCGTCGCCACTGGCCGGCCCCATGACGCGGGAGACGCAGGCAGGGAGATACACCACTTTTGGCGCGTCACCGGCCGCTGCCGGTGACGGCGGCACAAAACGGATGGGCTGCGGCATGGACGGATCCCATTGCGGCAGTCGCTGCCCCGAGACCTTGCTCATCCCGGCACTCAGCCTGGCTAACCTTGGTGCACCGAGAAGTTTTTCCGCACCGGAAGCCATAGTCAGCACCAAACGCGTTCCACGCAACACGGCCCGAAAATGGTTTGCTACCCAGTCGGCAGTGCCGTGGTGGCCTGTTTTCCCAGCCCGCAGTTTACGCACCAGGTCGCCGGTATTGATATCCACCGGGCAGCGCCGGGCACACAGACCCGTGGCGGCGCAGGTATCGATGCCCTGATACTGGTAGGCGGCTTCCAGCCCGGATGTGTCCTCCCCGGCCCGTTTCCTGGCCTGGATATCACGCCAGATCACAATGCGCTGGCGTGGCGACAGGGTCAGCCCTTCTGACGGGCAGACCGGCTCGCAGAAACCGCACTCGATACACTTATCGATCAACGGATCGGCAGCAGGCAGTGGCTTCAGGTTTTTCAGGTGAATGTCCGGATCGCGGGAAAGCACCACATCCGGATTGAGCAGGTTCTCCGGGTCCAGCAGGCCCTTGATCCGCCACATCAACTGCCAGGCATCGTGCCCCCACTCCAGCTCCACAAAGGGTGCCATGTTGCGGCCGGTACCGTGCTCCGCCTTGAGGGAGCCACCGAATTCAACCGCCACCAGTTGCGAGACGTCTTTCATGAAGGTGTCGTAGCGTACCACCTCGTCAGGGTCATCAAACCCCTGGGGAAACACAAAGTGAAGATTCCCTTCCAGGGCATGGCCAAAGATGATGGCGTTGTCATAACCGTGTTTTACAAACAGCGCCTGAAGCCGCTTCACGCCCTCGGCCAGCTGGTCGAGGGGGAAGGTCACATCCTCGATAATCACCGTGGTGCCCACCGGCCGCACCGCGCCCACGGCTGGGAAGGTACCCTTGCGGATGGCCCACAGCAGCTCGGATACTTTCGGATCGGTGGTGAAATCCACCTTCTCTTCCAGCGGGAAGTCCGCCAGGGCGGCCCGGATCCGAACCAGTTGCTCCTGCAGCAGGGCCTGGTCGGGAGCCCGGGTTTCAATCAGCAGCGCGCAGGCGTCATCCGACAGGCCGTGTATCCATTCCGGAAGGCCGGGTTTGTTCTCAACCGAGCGCAGGCTTCGCCGGTCCAGCAGCTCGACAGCGTCGACCGGCTGTGAACGCAGCAGTGCAGCCGCGCGACAACAGCTGTCGGCATCGGCAAACACCAGCAGAGCCGTGGCCTTGTCGGGGTAATCCGGCACGGTGTTATAGGTCACCGAGCTGACAAATCCCAGGGTGCCCTCGGAGCCCACCATCAGGTGAGTGAGGATATCCAGGGGGTCGCTGTAGTCCACCAGGGCATTGAGCGAGAGACCGGTAGTGTTTTTGAGCCGGTACTTGTGGCGGATGCGGTCTGCCAGCCCGGTGTCGGCGCGGGTCTGGGCCGCCAACTGCTCCAGTTCCGACAGCAACGCTGCGTGGCTGGCCCGGAAGACCTTCACGCTGGCGAAGTCCTCTGTATCCACCACCGCCCCGTCCGCCAGCACAAGCCGCATGCTGGCAAGGGTATGATAGGTGTTCTGGGCGGTACCGCAGCACATGCCACTGGCGTTGTTGGCAACAATGCCGCCAATCTTGCAGGCATTGATGGAGGCGGGGTCCGGGCCGATCTTGTAACCATAGGGCGCCAGCCAGGCATTGGCCTGGGCACCGATGATTCCCGGCTGCAGCCGGATCTGCCGGCCCCTGTTGCGGATCTCGTGATCTCGCCACTGGTCGCCCAGCACAAGCAGGATGGAGTCGCTGACGGCCTGGCCAGACAGACTGGTGCCAGCAGCCCGGAAGGTGACCGGTGCCGCGAAGCGGCGGGCCAGCTTCAATATCCCGACTACTTCCTCCTCGCTTTCGACCTTCACCACGGCCCCCGGAATCAGGCGGTAAAAACTGGCGTCGGTGCCGTAGGCCAGTGTCGACAGCGGATCATCATAGACCCGTGTTGCCGGAATCAGCTCTTTTATTGCCGCAAGGGCGTCAGGGGAAAGGGTCATGAGGCTCCCTTCAATGGATCAGTGACACCGGGCAGACAGGACGCAGCCAGCGCGATCAGCCCGGTAAACAGACTATAGTATAGGGCTGGCCAGATGGTTTTGCGCAGGGTCTTTCCTTCACTGCCCGGCAGCTCAGTCCCGCTCGGCGCCTCTGAGGATGGCGTGCAGCAACTCTTCCGCGTCAAACTTGGTCAGCGCCTCGTCAGCCCCCACCTGCCTGGCATAGCTCACGCTCATTTCGCTGTTCAGCGAGGTGTGGAGAATGATGTAGGGCTGTTTGAGGGAACTGCTGTCACGTACGTTAAAGGTCAGCTCATAACCATCCAGCCCCGGCATTTCAATATCGCTCACCAGGATATCGATGGGGTTGCCGTCGCTGTTGGCATTGACCATCAAGTCGAGCGCGTCCTGGCCGTTGGTGGTGACAAAATAGGTGACGTCCTTGCTGTCCAGTGCGTCGGACAACTGCTTCCGCGCAACCTGGGAATCATCCACCAGGAGAATGTTCAGGCCCTTCAGGGTTTCACGCTGCACGTCCGTCAGCACCACATCGCCAGGAGCGATGGAATCCGGATACACCCGTGCCAGCAGCAGCTCCACATCCAGCAACTGGACAATCTGGTCCTCAATGTTCAGTAATCCGGTAATGAAAGCCCGGTCACCCAGGCTCGTGGGCGGAGGCATGACATCCTTCCACTCAGCCTCGACAATTTTCCGCACGCTGCGGATCAGGAAGCCGATTTCCCTGCGCTGAATATCGGTCACGATGATGGACGCGGTCTTGCGTTCTTCCGACGTCAATGGCTGATAACCAACGGCTGCAGCCATATCGATGACCGGTACCGCCGAGCCCCGAAAACTCATGGTACCGACCACCGCCGAATGGCTGTGAGGCAGTCTGGTCAACGGAACAAACGGCATGATTTCGCGGATTTTCAGGGTGCCCAGGCCGAAAGGCCGGTGACTTGTCAGATAGAACAGCAACAGTTTCTGGGGGTGCTTGGTGCCCTCGGCCATAACCTTGTAACCTGTCTGGAACTTTGCGAAAAGTGATTCGGGTCGACAATAACATGCCGGCCCCTCTCAAATTGTAAGATTTTGCAGCCGGCGGCCACCCGAGATGAATGCCCGATGAAGAACCTGACTTTCTCCTCCCACTACGCCAGGTCTGTCCTGTACGGCCTGGAGAAAGCGGGTGGCTATTCCGATGAACTGCTGCGCAATAACGGAATTGATCCGGATTTCATTCACCCGCCACGGGCGCGGGTACCCACCGAGCAGTTCATACGTCTGTTCCGCCTGGTATGGGGCAGGCTGGATGACGAGTTCATGGGCCGCACTGCACAACCCTGCCGTGTCGGACATTTTCATCTGATGGGATCGCTGGCGGTGCACAGCGATAACCTGGAGGAGGTCATTCGCCAGAGCATTCGCTGTTACCGGCTGTTCTCGGACGATATCGTGATCGAACTGGACACCAGCGGCGAGGAGGTAGAGCTGAGCATTACCCACCGCCGCCCGGAGCTGGATCCGGACAACTTCCTGGTGGAGTGGCTGTTACTTGTGTGGCACCGTCTGGTGGGCTGGCTGATTGGCCGCAAGATTGTGCTCAGCCATGCCACCTTCCGGCACGGGCTACCGGGACACTTCGACGAATACCGCTTTGTGTTTCCCTGCCGGTGCACCTTTAATCGCGACCGTAACAGCCTGTTTTTCAGCCGCAACTACCTGGACATGCCGGTAACGCGAACGCCAGCCGAGCTGAACGACTTCATCGCCCAGTCGCCCCGCAACCTGCTGATCTGGACAGATGACGACGACAGCCTGACCACCCGGGTGCGGCAGAGTCTGGAAATTGTGGATAACGAGCGATTACCAACCCTGGAGCAGGTGGCGGAAGAACTGCACATGACAGCCTATACCCTGTCGCGAAAGCTCAAGGCTGAGGGTAGCTCTTACCAGAAGATCAAGGACAACCTGCGGCGTGACCAGGCGGTCATCCTGCTCACGCGGCAGAACCTGACGGTGTCGGAAATTTCATCCCAACTGGGGTTTACCGAGCCCGGCGCCTTTTCCCGTGCCTTCAAGCACTGGACCGGGCTCAGCCCACTGGCCTACCGCAAGCAGGACCAGTAGTTTCCGCTTCACTTTTACAGCAGTTCGATCGCCACGGCCGTACCTTCGCCGCCACCGATGCACAAGGATGCCACGCCGCGTTTGAGGCCACGCTGTTTCAGGGCATTGATCAGGGTAACCATGATACGCGAGCCGGAGGAACCAATGGGATGGCCCAGGGCACAGGCGCCGCCATGGACGTTGACCTTGTCAGCGTCCAGCCCGAGTTCGTTGATGGCCGCCAGGGTAACCACGGCAAAGGCTTCGTTGATCTCGAACAGATCCACGTCGTCGCGGCTCCAACCGGCCTTTTTCAGTACCTTTTCGATGGCACCGATGGGCGCGAGGGTGAACTCTGCCGGCAGGCGGGCATGAGTGGCATGGGCGACAATACGGGCCTGGGGTGTGAGGCCGCGCTTTTCGGCTTCTTCGCGGGAGGCCAGTACAATCGCCGATGCGCCATCGCTGATGGAGCTGGAGTTGGCGGCGGTGACGGTGCCGTCTTTGGCAAAGGCCGGTTTGAGCTGGGGGATCTTTTCGGGCCTGGCTTTGCCGGGTTGTTCGTCGGTATCGACAACAGTGTCACCACCACGGCCGGAGACGGTCACGGGGGTAATTTCGTCGGCGAAGCCACCATTCCTGATAGCCGCCAGGGAGCGCTCGAGGGAGGCGATGGCGAAGTTGTCCATGGCTTCGCGGCTGATATCGTACTTGTCTGCGGTGCGTTGGGCGAATACGCCCATGAGGCCACCTTCGTAGGCGTCTTCAAGGCCGTCGAGGAACATGGAGTCCATGATCTGGCCGTGGCCCATGCGATAGCCGGCGCGGGCCTTGGGCAGCATATAAGGCGCCTGGCTCATGTTTTCCATGCCGCCGGCGATCATGATGCTGTTGGTACCGGCTTTGATCTGGTCGTGGGCCATGATCACGGCCTGCATGCCGGAGCCGCACATTTTGTTGATGGTGGTGCAACCGCTGGAATCAGGAATGCCGGAGGCGCGCGAGGCCTGACGTGCGGGTGCCTGGCCGAGGCCACCAGGCAGTACGCAGCCCATGATGACTTCCTGGATGTCGGCGGGCTGCAGGCCGCTTCTTTCGATGGCAGCCTTGATGGAGGTGGCGCCCAGGTCCGGGGAACGCACGGAGCTGAGGTCGCCCATCATGCCACCCATAGGGGTTCTTGCGGAGCCTGCTATTACTACTTCTGTGTTTGACATTTTTCGTGGCCTCTTTATCTGGTAAGACTGCTAGTCGGGAGTTGGCCGGGTGGCGACCATCCCTCCGGGACACGCCGTGAATACATCCATGTAGGCTCGTAAAAAACATCCCTGTTTTTTACGGTCCCGGAGGGATGGTCGCCACCCGGCTTCCAGGCTGTGAGTTATCTCTGAGTCCGTCGGATTTAAGCTTTTCCCAGAACGGACCTAGCTATGATTTCTTTCATTACTTCGGAGGTACCGCCGTAGATTCTCTGTACCCTCGCGTCGATAAACGCCCGCGAAATCGGGTACTCGCTGGTGTAGCCGTAACCACCGAACAACTGCAGACAGCCGTCGGCTACCCGGCACTGCATTTCCGTGGCGCTGTACTTGGCCATGGACGCCGTGGGTGCGTCGAGCTCCCCTTTTTCGTACAGGTCGATGCATTCGTCCACGAAGGCACGGTTGACGCGGCAGTCGGTTTCCATGCGGGCGATTTCGAAGCGGGTATTCTGCAGTTGGGCCAGTTTCTGGCCGAACAGTTCCCGTTCCTGGGAATAGGCGATGGTCAGGTCCAGGGCGCCGCGTGCGGCAGCGACGCCGAGGGCGCCGATGACCAGGCGTTCGCGGGGAAGTTCACGCATCAGGTACATGAAGCCCTGGCCTTCTTCACCCAGCAGTGCCGAGGCGGGAATGCGCATGTCGGAGAAGAACATTTCCGAGGTGTCGCCGGAGTGCTGGCCGATTTTGTCGAGGTTGCGGCCCTTGCTGTAGCCCGGCAGCGAGGTATCCACCAGGAACAGGCTGATGCCACGGGCACCGGCTTTAGGGTCGGTTTTGGCGGCAACGATGACCATGTCGGCATGCTGGCCGTTGGTGATGAAGGTTTTGGAACCGTTGAGGATGTAGTTGTCCCCGTCCTTCACCGCGCCGGTGCGGATGGCCTGCAGGTCACTGCCGGCACCCGGTTCGGTCATGGCAATGGCGCCGACGGCTTCGCCGGAGACCATTTTGGGCAGCCAGTGCTGTCGCTGTTCCTCGTTGCCAATGTGGCTGAGGTAGGGGGCAACAATGTCGGAATGCACCATGACGTTCGTGGACAGTGCGCCGAAGCCCAGGCGGGCCATTTCCTCGCCCACCACAACGGAGTACTGGAAGGGCGCGCCGCAGCCGCCCCAGTCTTCGGGCACGTCAACGCACAGCATGCCGGCGTTGCCCAGGGTGTTCCAGAGCTCCCGGGGTACAATGCCGGATTTCTCCCAGGCTTCGTAGTGGGGAGTCACCTCGGTTTCCAGGGCCTTGATCACGGATTCCCGGAACATCCCGAGCTCTTCTTTATCAACAACGCTGGTCATGGTTGTCTCCTGCAATTACTTGGGCGCCATGCGCAGGGCGCTGTCGAGGCGGATAACTTCGCCGTTGAGGATGGGGTTGCGTACCATCTGGTCTACCAGCATGCCGAATTCCTCTGCCTTGCCCAGGCGTTTGGGGAACGGCAGTGTGGCCGCCAGGCTGTCCTGCACTTCCTGGGGCATGCCGGCCATCATCGGGGTCATGAAAATGCCCGGGGCGATGGTGTTCACGCGGATACCTTCCCGCGCCAGCTCCCTTGCCGACTGCAGGGTCATGGCTACAACCCCGCCCTTGGAAGCGCTATAGGCCGCCTGGCCAATCTGACCCTCAAAGGCGGCCACAGAAGCGGTGGATATAATCACGCCCCGCTCACCATCGGCGTTGGGCTCACGCTGGGCCATGTCTGCGGCAGCCAGGCGCATGATATTGAAGGTGCCAACCAGGTTGACCTGGACAACCTTGCTGAAGTTCTCAAGCGGCATCGGGCCCTCCTTGCCGAGAATCTTGGCGGCCGGGGCGATGCCGGCACAGTTGACGGCGATGCCGCACAGGCCGTGGGCATCACGGGCAGCTTTCACAGCTGCTTCGGCGCTCTCCGCAGAGGACACGTCACAGGCAATGAATACGCCGCCAATATCCTTCGCTACTGCTTCGCCCTGTTCTTTCTGCAGATCGAAAATGGCCACTTTGCAGCCGGCAGCCGCCAGCGCACGGGCAGCGCCTTCGCCAAGGCCTGAAGCGCCACCGGTTACAATGGCTGGTACACCCTGAAATTCCATGGTTATCTCCCGATATCAGCGTCGCCGGCGCAGCCCGGTGGCCCGCCGGCGAACAGTTCGAATTTGGACAGGCAGTCAGTCTGTCTCAGTCACCTCCTGGGCGCCATGACATAACCGAACAGGAAATTTGATAAAAATTGACACGCCGGGGCCGGAATTCCTGCCGGCACCGGCGCTTACCGCCCGCGGTCAGAGATTCTTGGCGTTGTCCCGCAGCACAAACTTCTGGATCTTGCCGGTGGAGGTTTTTGGCAGTTCACTGAATACGATGGTCTTGGGCACCTTGAACTTTGCCATCCGCTCCCGGCAGAACGCAATGATAGCGTCTTCACTGATATCCCCGGCCTCCGGTTTGAGGGTGACGAAGGCGCAGGGTGTCTCGCCCCACTTTTCATCCGGCCTGGCCACGACGGCGGCCTCGAGGATATCAGGATGGCGGTAGAGCACATCTTCCACTTCAATGGTGGAGATGTTCTCGCCACCTGAGATGATGATGTCCTTCAGGCGGTCCTTGATCTCGGCATAGCCGTCGGCATGCCACACTGCCAGATCACCGGTGTGGAACCAGCCACCTCGCAGGGCTTCGGCGGTAGCCTTGGGATTTTTCAGATAGCCCTTCATCACCGTGTTGCCACGCAGGAAGATCTCGCCGATGGTCTTTCCGTCTTTCGGCACCGCTTCCATGCTGTCCGGATCCCCCACCATCATGCCGGCCAGGGTGTGGTAACGAACCCCCTGCCGCGCCTTGATGCGGGTGCGATCTTCTGCCGGCAGGTCGTCCCATTCGGATTTCCAGGCGCATACGAGCACCGGGCCATACACTTCTGTGAGGCCGTAAACGTGGGTAACGCGAATGCCCATCTCTTCAATGGCCTCAATCACCTTGGCCGGAGGAGCCGCGCCGGCAGTCATTGCCTGAACAGTGTGGCTGAAGCTCGATTTCGCCGCTGGAGGAGCCCCCAGCAGGGTATTCAGCACAATCGGCGCACCGCACATGTGGCTGACCCTGTGCTCGCTGATCAGCTTCAGAATCTTCTCCGGATCCACCTTGCGCAGGCATACGTGGGTACCGGCAAAAGCGGTGATGGTCCAGGGGAAACACCAGCCGTTACAGTGGAACATCGGCAGCGTCCACAGATACACCGGATGCATACCCATGGACCACACTGCCTCGTTACCCATGGCATTCTCATAGGCTCCGCGATGGTGGTACACCACTCCTTTCGGGTTGCCTGTGGTGCCGGAGGTATAACACAGCGAAATCGCGTCCCACTCATCGGCAGGCATCTGCCATTCAAATTCGGGATCACCGCCGGCCAGGAAGGCTTCGTAGTCCAGGTCACTCACCTGTGTGCCACCGCCGCCAAATTCCGGATCATTGACATCAATCACCTGCGGCGGGTTATCCAGCAGACTGAGTGCTTCATTGATGACCTCGCCAAACTCGCGGTCTGCAATCAGCACCCTGGACTCGCCATGCTCAAGCATGAAGGCAATGGTCTTCGCGTCCAGTCTCGTGTTCAGTGCATTCAGCACCGCACCCAGCATGGGAACACCGAAATGGCATTCCAGCATCTCCGGAATATTCGGTAGCATCGCCGCCACCGTATCCCCCTTGCCCACGCCCTTCGACGCCAGGGCCGACGAGAGGCGTCGACAGCGTTCATAGGTCTCCTGCCAGTTACGGCGGGTTTTGCCGTGAATCACAGCCGGGTATTCCGGATACACGCTGGCGGTACGCACCAGGAAATCCAGCGGTGTCAGAGGCGCGTGGTTTGCATCCGTGGGCTCAAGGCCCTGATCAAAGATCGAAGCCATACAGGTCTCCTGATGTTGTTGTTCTGGATTGGCATCCTGATCCCATGACTATAGGGCAACAGACCGTTTTTGACACTTTCACCATACACCGAAATTTTTTACGCCTGCCACCCGAATTCGATTCTGAAAATACTTTACGTTTACGTAAACTTTATCTAACCTAAGTCTTAAAAAGGAAACCGCCATGGACATCAAGAAAACTTACAGCATCAGCGAGCTCGCCAAAGAGTTCGATGTCACTACCCGAAGCGTACGTTTTTACGAAGACCAGGGCCTGCTACACCCCACCAGACGGGGACAGACCCGCATCTTCAGCTCGAAAGACCGGGTACGCCTGAAGCTGATCCTGCGGGGCAAGCGCATGGGCTTCTCGCTGTCGGAAACCAAGGAACTGTTCGACCTGTGGGATGAAACCCTCAGCGGCAACGAAAAACAGCTCCTGCTGATGCTGAACACCCTGGCCAACAAACGGGCACAACTGGAGCAGCAGAAGAACGACATCGCCCAGGCGGAAATGGAAATGGATACGGCAGAGGCCCGGTGCCGGGAAGCCCTTGCCGAGCTTCAGAAGAAAAAGCTTCAACAAGCGAAAGCTGAGAAAGAAGAGCCAGTTGAACAGAAATAACGGGAATGACAAGGCAAGCGGGCAGGGCTTCCGAAACACGCTGTAAATACGTCCCTGTACGCTCGGCTCCGCCATCCATGGCTCCGCACGGTTTCGGAAGCCCTGCCCGCTCACCTTGTCAGCCAACTCTCTGCAAAGATCAAAAGGTAGCCAACAATGAAAGCACAATACTCAGAGTTCAATTTCGGCCTCGGCGAGACGGTAGATATGCTCCGCGAGCAGATCAACGGGTTTGCCGCGAAAGACATCGCACCCCGTGCCGAAGATATTGACCGGGACAACCTGTTCCCCAACGATCTGTGGAAAAAGTTCGGTGACATGGGCCTGCTGGGTATTACCGCTGACGAAGCCTACGGCGGCTCCGGCATGGGCTACCTGGCACACGTGGTGGCCATGGAAGAAATCAGCCGCGCTTCTGCCTCCGTAGGGCTATCCTACGGCGCGCATTCCAACCTGTGTGTCAACCAGATAAACCGCAACGGCTCCGACGAGCAGAAAGAGAAATACCTGCCCAAGCTCATCAGCGGTGAACACATCGGCGCCCTGGCCATGTCCGAACCCAACGCCGGTTCCGACGTCGTGTCCATGAAACTCAGCGCCAAAGACGCCGGCGATCACTACGTGCTCAACGGCAGCAAAATGTGGATCACCAACGGCCCCGACGCCCACGTCTACGTGATCTACGCCAAAACCGACCCGGCTGCAGGCCCGCGCGGCATCACCGCTTTCATCGTCGAACGCGACACCCCGGGATTCAGCCAGGCCCAGAAACTGGACAAACTCGGCATGCGCGGCTCCAACACCTGTGAACTGGTATTCGAAGACGCCAGGGTGCCCAAGGAAAACGTCATGGGTGGCCTCGGCAATGGCGCCAAAGTCCTCATGAGCGGCCTCGACTACGAACGCCTGGTCCTCTCCGGCGGCCCGCTGGGAATCATGCAGGCAGCCATGGACGTAGTCGTTCCCTACATCCGCGAACGCAAACAGTTCGGCCAGGCCATCGGTGAATTCGAACTGGTCCAGGGCAAAGTCGCCGACATGTACACCTGGATGAACACCGCCAAATCCTACGTCTACATGGTCGCCATGTCCGCCGACCGCGGCAACACCACCAGAAAAGACGCTGCCGGCGCGATTCTCTATTCAGCGGAAATGGCAACCAAACTCGCCCTGGATGCCATCCAGTTGCTGGGCGGTAACGGCTATATCAACGAATATCCCACAGGCCGTTTGCTGCGGGACGCCAAGCTTTACGAAATCGGAGCCGGCACGTCCGAAATCCGCCGGATGCTGATCGGCCGCGAACTGTACCTGAACAACTAAGGGTAATAGCACGAGGAAGGAAGCCAAGCAGGCGACCAGCACAAATGAACAACAAGGGTCTGGGGGCATGGTGCTCCGGGACCGTAAAAAACAGGGACGTTTTTTACGAGCCTACATGGACGTATTAACGGCGTGTCCCGGAGCGCCATGTCCCCAGACCCGATGCACGGACTCACATGCTATGACGATACTCCAAAGCAAGATCAACCCAAGGTCCGAAGAATTCCAGGCCAACCAGGAATCCATGGCAAAAGCCGTGGCAGACCTGCGGGACAAAGTAGCCACGATTCAACAGGGTGGCGGCCCCTCCTATCAGGAACGCCACATCGCCCGTGGCAAACTGCTCCCCAGGGAACGCATCAACCGCCTCCTCGACGACGGTTCTCCTTTCCTTGAGGTGGGCCAGTTCGCCGCCTACAACGTCTACGATGAAGAAGTCCCTGCTGCTGGTGTTATCGCCGGCGTAGGCCGCGTCTCCGGCACCGAATGCATGATTATCGCGAATGATGCCACCGTAAAAGGCGGGAGCTACTACCCGCTGACGGTGAAAAAACACCTTCGTGCCCAGGAAATCGCCCTGCAGAACCGCCTGCCCTGCATCTACCTGGTCGATTCCGGCGGCGCCAACCTGCCACGGCAGGACGAAGTCTTCCCGGACCGTGACCACTTCGGCCGCATTTTCTTCAACCAGGCCCGCATGTCTGCTGACGATATTCCCCAGATCGCCGTAGTCATGGGCCTGTGCACCGCCGGCGGCGCCTACGTGCCCGCCATGGCCGACGAATCCATCATCGTGCGCAACCAGGGCACCATCTTCCTGGCCGGTCCGCCGCTGGTAAAAGCCGCTACCGGTGAAGTGGTCAGCGCCGAAGACCTGGGCGGCGCCGACGTGCACTGCAAAGTCTCCGGCGTGGCCGACCATTACGCCGAAAACGATGCCCACGCCCTGGAAATCGCCCGGCGCTGCATCTCCAATCTCAACCGCCGCAAGCCGGCCGACGTCGAGATCCGCAAGCCCAGGGCGCCGCTGTTCGACGCCGAAGAAATCTACGGCATCGTCGGCACTGATTTGCGCAAACAGTTCGATGTACGGGACGTGATCGCCCGTATCGTCGACGGTTCTGAATTCGACGAATTCAAACGCTATTACGGCCAGACCCTGGTCACCGGCTTTGCCCATATTCACGGCTACCCGGTAGGCATCATCGCCAACAATGGCATCCTGTTCAGCGAGTCTGCGCAGAAAGGGGCGCACTTTATTGAGCTGTGTTGCCAGCGCAACATCCCGCTGCTGTTCCTGCAGAATATCACCGGTTTCATGGTGGGCCAGAAGCACGAAGCCGAAGGCATTGCCAAGCACGGCGCCAAGATGGTGATGGCCGTGGCCTGCGCCGAAGTGCCCAAGATTACCGTACTGATTGGCGGCAGCTTCGGTGCCGGTAACTACGGCATGTGCGGCCGCGCCTATAGCCCTGACTTCCTGTGGATGTGGCCCAACGCCCGCATCTCGGTAATGGGCGGCGAACAGGCAGCCGGCGTGCTCGCCACCGTCAAGCGTGAAGGAATGGAGCGCAAGGGTCAGCAATGGAGCTCCGAAGAAGAGGCGCAGTTCAAGAAACCCATCGTCGACTCCTACGAACACCAGGGCCACCCCTACTATGCCAGCGCCCGGCTGTGGGACGACGGCGTGATTGATCCGGCCCAGACCCGGGAAGTGGTTGCCCTGAGCCTGTCCGCCACCCTTAACCGCCCGGCCAAGCCAACACGCTTCGGCGTGTTCCGCATGTAACGGAGGACAACGCCATGACCAATCAGGAATCAGCGGTTCTGCTCAAACAGCGCAGCGACGGTGTTGCCGAAGTGGTGCTCAACCGCCCGGACAAACGCAACGCGTTTGACGACGTCATCATCCAGCAACTGATCAAGGCGCTGGAAGAAGCGAACGCCGACGACAACAGCAACATCGTAATCCTGCGCTCCGCAGGCAAACACTTCTCCGCCGGAGCCGACCTGGGCTGGATGCGCCGCATGGCGGACAACAGCCGCCAGGAAAACCTGGACGACGCCCGCCAGCTCGCGCGGCTCATGGAAACACTCAATACCCTCGGCAAGCCGGTCATTGGCCTGGTACAGGGTGCGGCTTACGGTGGCGCTGTGGGCCTGGCCGCCTGCTGCGATATCGTGCTCGCCACGGAAAAATCCAGCTTCTGCCTGAGCGAGGTCAAACTCGGCCTGATCCCTGCCGTGATCAGCCCCTATGTGGTGCGCGCCATTGGTGAACGCCAGGCGCGCCGGTACTTTATCTCGGCGGAAGTGTTCAGCGCCCGGCAAGCGGAGCAGTACGGCCTGGTTCACATGATCTGTGACGACGTGGACGCCATGGAACGCCGCTGTGACGAGCTGCTGCTGCAGCTTGCCCTCAACGGCCCCGAAGCCATGAACGCTGCCAAGGACCTGGTGTTTGCGGTCAGCCACAAAATCATCGGCGAAGACGTCTTTGAAGACACTGCACAACGCATCGCGGACATCCGGGTGGGTGCCGAAGGACAGGAAGGACTCAGCGCCTTCCTGAACAAGCGCAAAGCCAACTGGGTTCCGGAGGAAGAATAATGTTCAGTAAAATTTTAATCGCCAATCGCGGTGAAATCGCCTGCCGGATCATCCAGACCGCCCATCGCATGGGCATCCGCTGCGTCGCGGTCTATTCCGATGCCGACGCCGATGCACGGCACGTGGCCATGGCGGACGAAGCCTTCAACATCGGCCCTGCGCCCAGCTCCGAAAGCTACCTCAAAGCCGACAGGATCATCGAGGTCGCCAAAGAGAGCGGCGCCCAGGCCGTTCATCCGGGCTACGGTTTTCTCTCCGAGAACACAGGGTTTGCCGAAGCCTGCGAAGCCAACAACATCGTGTTCATCGGCCCGCCCTCTTCCGCAATCGCGGCCATGGGCTCCAAATCCGCCGCCAAGGCCATTATGGAAAAAGCCGGCGTGCCCCTGGTGCCCGGCTACCATGGCGACGACCAGTCCCCGGACACCCTGCGCAAAGAGGCCGAAAAGTGCGGCTTCCCGCTACTGCTGAAAGCCGTCGCCGGCGGTGGTGGCAAGGGCATGCGCGTGGTCGAGCGCATGGAAGACTTTGACGATGCCCTGGCCGCCGCCAAACGGGAATCGAAAAACGCCTTCGGCAACCCCGACATGCTCATCGAGCGTTACCTGACCCAACCGCGGCACGTGGAAATCCAGGTGTTCTGCGACAAGAGCGGCAAAGGTGTCTACCTGGCGGAGCGCGACTGTTCGGTGCAGCGCCGCCACCAGAAAGTGCTGGAAGAAGCCCCGGCTCCCGGCCTGAGCGAAGAAACCCGCAAAGCCATGGGCGAGGCTGCGGTAAAAGCTGCCCAGGCCATCAACTACGTGGGCGCCGGCACCGTTGAATTCCTCTACGACGTGGACGGTTCTTTCTTTTTCATGGAAATGAACACCCGCCTGCAGGTAGAGCACCCGGTCACCGAAATGGTCACCGGTCAGGACCTGGTGGAATGGCAATTGAAAGTTGCCTGGGGTGACCCGCTGCCCCTGGAACAGTCCCAGGTAAAAACCCGGGGCCACGCCCTGGAAGCGCGTATCTACGCCGAAGACCCGGACCAGGACTTCCTGCCCGCGACCGGCAACCTGCGCTACCTGAGCACCCCGGATGAAAGTGCCCATGTGCGCGTGGACACCGGCGTCACCGAAGGCGACGATATCAGCATCCACTACGACCCGATGATCGCAAAGCTCATCGTGTGGGACGAAACCCGGGACCAGGCCATCAACCGCATGGTCCAGGCCCTGGAGCACTACCGCATCGCCGGCGTAAAAACCAATATCCGTTTTCTCCACGCCCTGGCCGACGCCCAGCCGTTCCGGGAAGCAGAACTGACCACCGGGTTTATCGACGACCATCGCGAGCTGCTGTTCCCGAAATCCAGGCTCGACACCCACAAAGCCCTGGTGCTGGCCGCCGGCTTCGTGCTGGAACAGCGCAAATCCCGGGAAGTGATCAGCACCGATCCGTGGTCGCCATTCGGCCGCCAGAACAGCTGGCGCATGAACTCGGAATATGCCCAACCACTGCAGTTGCAGGTGGGCGACGAGATTCACGAACTCAAGGTGCTGGAACGGGACGACCGCTACCAGGTATTTGTAGGCGACAGCGTCTACAACCTCACCGCCCGGCTGGACGACGACTTCCTGCAGGCCGTCATCAACGGCCATCGCATCAGCATCCACGGCAACCTGCACAACGATCAGCTGGTGCTGTTCTATGAAGGCGACACCTTCCAGTGCACCGTTTACCGGGAAACCTACGGCTTTGAAGAAATGGCCGGTGAAGGCAGCCTGGCCGCTCCCATGAACGGCGCGATCGTGGCAGTGCAGGCCAGAGTGGGCGATCAGGTCACTGCCGGCCAGAGCCTGGTGATCATGGAAGCCATGAAAATGGAACACGCTATCAAGGCCCCGGCGGATGGCATAGTGACCGACATCTTCTTCGTGGAAGGGGACCAGGTCTCCGAAGGTGCCGAGCTGATCGCCATTGAAGTCACTGCAGACGCGGAAGAGGAGGCAGGCTGATGGCCTTTCCCGACCGAGTAAGACTGGTTGAAATGAGCCCCCGGGACGGTCTTCAAAATGAACCCGGCGCGGTCATCGAGACCCGTATCAAAACCGGCCTGATCGAACGGCTGGCTGACTGTGGCCTCAACCACATCGAATCCGCCAGCTTTGTATCCCCGAAATGGGTGCCACAAATGGGTGACGCTGCCGACGTCATGGCCGGCATCAAACGCAAACCGGGCGTTCGCTACTCCGTACTCACCCCCAACCTGAAGGGCTTCGAAAACGCCCTCGCCGCCGGGGCAGACGAAGTCGCGGTCTTTGGCGCTGCGTCCGAATCCTTCAGCCAGAAAAATATCAACTGCTCCATCGCCGAAAGTCTCGAACGCTTCCTGCCGGTGATGGAAGCTGCCAAACAGCACCACATCCCGGTGCGCGGCTACGTCTCCACCGTCCTCGGCTGCCCCTACGAAGGTGACATCGCTCCCGAACAGGTCGCCAAAGTCGCCAAAGCCCTGGCCGAAATGGGCTGCTATGAAATCTCCCTTGGCGACACCATCGGCGTAGGCACCCCATTGAAAGCCAAACGCATGCTCGAAGCCGTCGCCGCTGAAGTGCCCATGGAAAAGCTGGCCGCCCACTTCCACGACACCTACGGCCAGGCTCTGGCAAACCTGTACGCGGTAGTGGAAGAAGGCATTTCCGTTATTGATGCGTCAGTCGCCGGCCTCGGCGGCTGCCCCTATGCAAAGGGCGCGTCGGGAAACGTAGCCACAGAAGACGTGCTATACCTTCTGAACGGATTGGGTATAAAAACGGGTGTCGATCTCGACAAACTGGTATCAACCGGCGAATGGATCAGCCAACAGCTAAACCGTCACAACGGCTCCAAAGTAGGCCAGGCACTAGGCGGTAACTGCAAATGATCGAGTGGGGAGTGGGCCTGGTTGTCCGGGACCGTAAAAAACAGGGATGTTTTTTACGAGCCTACATGGACGTATTAACGGCGTGTCCCGGACAACCAGGCCCACTCCCCACCGCACCCCATCCACAGGCTAGGAGCGCAAAATGAACAAAAAGAGCGTAGTCGCGTTGGATCTCCCGATCCCGGAGATCAAGGACATGCCAGCAGACACCCAGAAGTACTTCCAGATCTGCCAGGAAAAACTCGGCATGGTCCCCAACGTACTCACCGCCTACAGCCAGAACCTCAAACAGCTCGAGGGCTTCACCCGCCTGTATAACGAACTGATGATGGGCGAAAGCGAACTCAGCAAACTCGAGCGGGAAATGGTCGCCGTCGTGGTGTCCTCCGAGAACAAATGCTTCTACTGCCTGGTCGCTCACGGCGCCGCCGTACGGGTACTGAGCGGCGACCCCCAACTGGGCGAACACATGGTGATGAACTACCGCAGTGCCCGACTCGACGGGCGCCAGCGGGCGATGCTGGATTTTGCATCGCATCTCACCCGTTCGCCGGCGACCGTCACCGAAGAACATATCCAGGCCCTGCGGGACGCAGGCCTCAGTGACAGCGGCATCTGGGACCTGAGCAACCTGATCGGCTTCTACAATATGTCCAATCGCGTGGCCATCGCCAGCGACATGCAACCAAACCCTGAGTATCACAGCCAGAGTCGCTAGCAGACATCTGACTCTGTTCGCACTCGACTACAAAAAAAATGGAGGCAGACAAATGAACCAGACTCTACCTAGCTCCTATCCAAGTTATACCAGCGGTACCTCCGAAACCCCGCTGCTGGGCATGACCATCGGCGAAATGCTCGACCGCACCGCCGAAAAATACCCGGACACCGAAGCCCTGGTCGCCCTGCACCAGGGCATCCGCTGGACCTACAGAGAATTCCAGCAGAAGGTCAACGAAGCCGCCCGCGCCTTCATGGCCATCGGCGTTGAACGTGGCGACCGGGTGGGCATCTGGTCCCCCAACCGTTACGAGTGGACCGTCACCCAGTTCGCCACCGCCAAAGTGGGCGCCATCCTGGTGAACATCAACCCGGCCTATGGTGTTCACGAACTGGAGTACGCCCTCAACCTGTCCGGCATGCGCTTCCTGGTCACCGCAGACAGCTTCAAGACCTCCGACTACCGCAAGATGGTCTACGAACTGGCCCCGGAACTGCAGGCCAGCCAGCCCGGCAAACTCAAATCCCGGCGCCTGCCAGACCTCGAAGGCGTGATCAACCTCGACCAGCGCAGCCACGAAGGCATGTGGGCCTGGAATGATTTCGTCAAACTGGCCAGCGAAGTCACCCAGCAACAACTGGACGAACGCCAGAGGGTGCTGCAGTTCGATGACCCCATCAATATCCAGTTCACCTCAGGTACCACCGGCAACCCCAAGGGTGCCACGCTCACCCATCACAACATCCTCAACAACGGCTACTTTGTGGGCGAGAGCCAGCGCCTGACCGAAAAAGACCGCCTGGTGATCCCGGTCCCCCTTTACCACTGCTTCGGCATGGTGATGGGTAACCTGGGCTGCATCACCCACGGCTCCACCATGATCTACCCGGGCGAAGGCTTCGAGCCCAAATCCGTGCTGCAGGCGGTGCACCAGGAGAAGGCCACTGCTCTTTACGGCGTACCGACCATGTTCATCGCCGAACTGGCCGAGCCGGAATTCGAGACCTACGACCTCTCCACCCTGCGCACCGGCATCATGGCCGGCTCCATCTGCCCGGCGGAAGTGATGAAAAAAGTCAACGGCAAGATGAACATGAAGGAAGTCCAGATCGCCTACGGCATGACCGAAACCAGCCCGGTGTCCACCCAGACCAGCTCCCTCGACCCGTTCGAGAAGCAGGTAACCACCGTGGGCCGCACCCAGCCGCATCTGGAAACCAAAATCGTCAATCCGGGCAACGGTAACATCCTGCCCCGGGGCGAAACCGGCGAACTCTGCACCCGCGGCTACAGCGTGATGCTGAGATACTGGAACAATGAAGAAAAAACCGCCGAAGCCATCGACGAGGCCGGCTGGATGCACACCGGCGACCTGGCCACCATGGACGAAGACGGCTACATCCAGATCGTCGGCCGCATCAAGGACATGGTCATCCGCGGCGGCGAGAACATCTACCCGAAAGAAATCGAGGAATTCCTCTACACCCACCCTGCCATCGAGGAAGTACAGGTAACCGGTATTCCCGACGACAAGTACGGCGAGGAACTGATCGCCTGGGTAAAACTGGCCCCGGATGCGGAGCCGGTCACCGGCGACGAACTGCGGGAATTCTGCAAGGGCAAAATTGCCCACTTCAAGATTCCCCGGAATTACAAGTTCGTCGATGAATTCCCGATGACGGTTACCGGGAAGATCCAGAAGTTCAAGATGCGGGAGATTTCTATCGAGGAGATGGGATTGAAGAGTTAATCACTATTACTGCCTGGTTCCTGTCTGCAGACCCCGGCTTTTTTGTCGGGGTCTGTTTTTTTTGGTCTCGCCGTATAGCCTGAAGAATGATTGCGATCGTATAAACCAGTCCGTCACTGTCAGACAGTTTTCAAGGGTATTCACTCGGAGAGCCCTCGTGAATGTACCGCACCGGAGCACTTACCAGGAGATCGAAGAGTTTCAGCAAGCTTTAGGGCACATCTGGGACGTGGAGATCACCCAGTCAGAAACCGGGCCAATGGAAACATTTATCGCGGCCACCCGGGTTAACGATTGCCTTGTTTATGAAAGCGGTTCCAACACCTCTTTACTTTGCTCAGGATCTCGTTCCGATGATTTCTGGACCATTTCCCCCATCACCCACACATGCGCCGGAGGCCGGTTTCGTGGTCATCAGCTCGACGCCGGACAGATTCTGTTGCTGGATCCCGGCGGTGAAGTCTATCAACAGGTAGCCGCCGGACAGCGTCAACAGGCCATATCAATTCCCCTGGACCTTGCGGAGCGGATCTGCGAGACAGAATATGGACTCTCAGCCGGCGCCATATGGGGGTGCTGGTGCATAAGGGCTGATACGGCTGTCACGGTTCATATCGCCGGGCTTCTTGGGCGACTGCTGTCAGAGCCCTGGGTGACAGAATACTGGGGCGTCCGCAATGGTGCCGACCTTGCCGCACACATCATCTCTCTGGCGGCGAGTGCCCCCCAGAACCACCTTGCCCGGTCCAGCCTGGTCCATCGGCGGCGGATCGTCGGCCTGGCCGAGGAGCTGATACGAAGCCGTCTGGATAATCCCCCAAGCGTCAGCGAACTCTGCGAAATCACACACACCAGCCGGCGATTGCTGTTCTACGCTTTCCGGGAGCTGCTGGGGCGAACACCCTCCGCACACGCCAAAATCCTTCGGCTCCACGTTGCAAGGCGTCAAATCGCCGCCCGGAGCAACGAACGCTGCGTGCAGCAAATCGCTTCTGATCTGGGCTTCTGTCACCTCGGGCAGTTCGCTATCGATTACGCCCGTCTGTTCGGGGAATCACCCAGCAAGACCCGCCAAAGCAAATGGAGTAGGCAGAGCCAGCCTCTGGTGATGCCCTTCAGTAGAGCGCAACCACCTCGTAGCGCAACTTCAGGTCGCCCGAGTCATCCAGCATTTCCAGGTGCTGACCGATGATTCGGTATGCCCTCACCTCTTCGAGCATATCCCGGAACTGGTCGGCTTGTTCCATGCCCTCGAGGCAGGCCTTTCGGGTTGTTGCCAGCCGGGAAAGGTCCATCGCCGGGCCGTCCGTCTGGTAAGCCCCCGTAAGGACGTTGCAGCCATCGGAACCGGTCACACGCCCGTTTTCGCGGAATACAAGGTGCGGTTCACGCTGGTTTGGCACGCGCTGGACTCCCTCTGAACCCAGCAGAGTCAGCCGCCAGTACGTATTCTCCAACGTCGCACGCTGGATCGGAGAGGGGCAGGACTGTTCCGGCCAGACACCGATAAAACGCTCCGGGACGAGGGTACGAACAGGGCCGGGGCCCTCCATTGGCATACGCTGGGCAAGTTGACCTTCGAGGCTGACCATTACCTCCTCGCCGGGCTTTTCCCGGGCAGCGAGGTAAGCCTCCTCCAGAGCGCGGTTATCGGCTTCGGCGGCCACCGGCATTTCCAGCCCGGTCAGACATTCCCGGAATATGCCCGCATCGGCCAGATAACGGTATTTTCCACCGAGCAGCAGGCGCGGCTCCAGCTCCTGAAACTCCGGTTCGCGCGTAAGGCTGTAGTTCAGCCTGGATTCGATCCTTTGGCCGTCCCTGTCGAGCAACCGCAACCTGTCCGGGGCCGCTATTTCAAAGCGCCTGGGGGCTTCTCGGCCGCCATACAGCGTAACCTCCCGGCCATCCGATGAGTACAGGTAGCGCCCGATATCAAAAAACGGACCACCGTCGCGATCCTGATATGTTTCACGCAGCAGGTAAACACCGTCGGCCAGCAGATTCAGGTGCAGGTCAATACCCGGGCAATCTGCGCAGGGCAGCGTCCCCGAAAACGTTGCCGGCAACGCGGTGATCCGTTCCTGAGACAGGCCTTCACCAGTTTCCTTGGCGGTTTTAGGCTGATGGGCTGAGGAGGCGCAGCCCATCAGCACCAGAAGTGCACACACGCTAAACAAAACTTTCATGTCCAATCTGCCTCATGGGGTTTCAGGATTTGGCATTGCCTCCGCCACCTGAGTCGACGGAGCCTTCCGGCGGGTAGTCCAGGGAATCTCTCAACTCGGTCCGGGTTTGCAGGTCAAACTCGGGGAACGGCAACTTTTGCCCGTGGCGCAACTCTCGCATAATCTCTTCAATGCGCATGGTGCGCTCGCTGTCCACACCGGAGTCCTGAGCCAGGTAATTCACGGTAGACGGGAAGGCAAATGTGGTGCCGGACTCCTCGACAATGTCGATAAGGCGAAGAAAAATATCCTCCCGCACACCAAAGAATTTATTAAAGTCACTGGTTTTCACATAAGCGAATATCTCGATATCGACCGAATGATTACCGAAACCGGCGAATCGCGCCCGTGCGGGCTCCGGCGTCACCATCGGATGCCGGAGTAACAGCTTTCGAATCTCCGCCAGAAGCCAGCGCAGCTGGTCCGGGCTGGTTTCATAGCGAAAACCGATCGTGGTCTGTAATAACATCCGGTCACGTCGCGTGAGATTCTCGATATTCAGGTTCACAAACTCGGCGTTGGGGACCGTGATGACCGACTGATCCAGAGAGCGTACTTTTACAGATCGCAGTCCGATGCCCTCGATGACCCCGAGGTGGTCTCCGAAACAACAAAAGTCGCCGACCTCGACTGGCTTGTCAGCATAAAGCGTAATGCCACCTATCAGGTTTTCCAGCGTGCTGCGAGCCGCCAGTGCGACTGCAAGACCGCCGATACCAAGGCCGGCGATCACGCCCTGGTAGGGAATCGAGAGAATCTCGGCGAGAAACAGGATGGCACCGATGACCACTGCAAGCTTGGCAATCGACGTCGCCAGCGAACGCAGGATCTCGTCCCGGTAGCGGTGATTGCTGTGAGAGTGGGCATCCAGCATCTCGCTAACCTTGTCCACCAGATGATAGGCGAGCCAGCCACCGGCGATGGACAGGGTTACCCCGATGAAAACGCGCAGTGGTATGTCCACGGCTTGAGGCAGGCCCAATGTCCGAAGCGCCAACAAACCCAGACCTGCAATCAGGATCAGTCGTAACGGCCATAGAAAACGGACTTTGGCCGATAGTGAATGATTTTCATCGCTTTTCTTAAGCTGGAAGATCTGCGCAACGATCCATGTAAAAACCCAACTCAACGGAATACTGATGACCAGCAGCAGTGCCAGCGCAATCCATTGCCAAACTTCCACTCCCGCACCGGCCTCCTGGAGCAGGTCGCGATGTATTGAACGGGCATTGTTGCGGATTTCGAAAAACGGTGTCGATTCCCGGCGCTGCTCTACCTGCGCCAGCGGCATATCCTCCATTGCCATGAACAACTGGCGTGCGCTGGCCATGGTTTCTGCGCTGAACTGCCATCTGAAAGAGCCGTCTTCCTGTCCTACTGGCTGGATTTCGATCGTCCCGGCAGGGTGGACAAAGTGTGTATAGGCTGCCTGTCGGTTCGGGTCGTCGGGAATTTCCTGGCGCAATGGCAGGCCAATACGGTAGAGAACCTCAATAAGATACTCGCCAAGCAAAAAACCCTCGTCCTCACGCACGGCCGCCGCGATTTGCGACAGATCCATGGTTTTCAGGAAAAGCTCCCGTTTGCCGTTGCGAGCGTTATTCCACTGCTCAAGGAAGGTGCGCATGGTGTCGCGTGGTGACGCCAGTTCGTGATGCTTTCGCGGGTGCGGGACCGCACCATCGTAATTGTCAAGCAGCGCCTCGAGCGCTTCCCGCATCTCCGCTTCCGGAGGAACAACGATTCGCCAGGGCTCTGAACCTGTCCCGTTTGTCGGCTCCCCGGGCCGGAACGTAAGCGAGTAAGGAAGGTTGGTGCCTGCCTGGGTGAGGTTGACTGTATACTCCTCGGCCCCGCTGAGGTCGCCATTTGGTCGCAGCTCCCAGACTCGAAAAGTCAGGCGATCAACGATCTGGAAGAGCAGGCGCGCGAGATCGATACGGTCATAGGGTGTCAGGGAATCGTCAAACGCTGAGAAGTCCAGCAACTGGAAAACCACACCAAGCCGGTCGCTTCTCCCCTCACCCGCCTGGTTTCCGGCTTTCAGGAACGACAGCAGCGTCAGTTCAGCACTGGAGGCATCAAGTTTCCCAAACAGGGTTTCCTGTATTTTTTTGTCCGTGCGGACACCCGTCCACCACTCTCCGGTTCCGAAACGCCCCATGAAACTTTGCTGGTCCGGCGACATCACGAAGATAAAAACACCCTCGCCTGCGGCATCCGACCATTTGCCGGCTAACTCGCTGCCGTCGATTCTGCCCTCAACTTCGCCGCGGAAACCGGGGTAGGTTCCGACAACCTGATTTCCATCCTGCTGCAACTCCATGACCGCGCCACCACCCCGCCATTGGGTGTCCCACACCCCGGTCCAGTCGCCGGGTTCGGCAGCCATGGTGGCGAAAGGCAGCGTACTCAGTACCAGAGCCAGGGCCCTGAAGCCGGGAAAGACCCTAGTCAACGCGTACCACATCGGTTTCACCTGTGCTGATCACGGTTGGTTATCTCAGTCCTGCTCAGCCGGCTGCCACGGCGTCCAGGGCATCTCAGCATCCTCCGGGAGACTACGCGACACCGGTGGACCGTAAGAAGGATCTGTACCGTCAGCGTACGGATCAGTAAGCATGATCATTTCGGTGAAGCCCGTCGCTACGATCGGACCGTCGGGTGATCCTTCCCGCAACTGAATAACACCCTCGATATAGGGACCGGCCAGGCCATAGCCTTCCTGTTCCGGATAGGTCGGTTCGTAGTAGTAGGTTCCCTGCGGTGTCTCGATGCGGCCCCACCACGGGTAATGCTTGCCTGACTTGGGCGACATCCACATTTTCGAGGGGATAAGCTTGAACGATTCACCGAAGGCGTAGGATCGTTCATGGGTTTCGCCGTCCATGAACAGGTAGCGATTCACGTGATAGTGCGGGTCACGAAAACTGTCGTCCTTGTAATACTGGCGAAAGGTCATCACATCATCGTTATCAAAGCGGAACCAGGCCCAGAAATACCGGTACTGGAAGGTGTTCCGGAAATTGCCCCACTGGTGTTCGAACCAGCCTTCCGCATCGAACTCGATGGTTCGCCCTCCCACTTCCACAGTACCCTGCACCGCCATGCTCGGGGCTGCGTAATAATAGGTCAGCCCATACATGGTTTCGGGATTCTGGCGGTTTTGCGGATCAACACCGATGCTTTCCAATCCCCAGTAGGCCAGCGGCACATAACCCGGTTCCTGCAGGGTTGCTGTCATGTCGAGCCTGAATGGTTGATTCCACTTATCATCCTTGGTGTTGTAACCGGAAAACGTCCAGGTTTCACTGGGATGGTCATACTCGGTCGTAAAACCGTTGTTACCATCATCGATCGAATACTTGAACCTGAAATCATCCGCCTCCGGTTCTGAGCCCTCGGTCTGAAGTGGGCCGGTCAGATAGGGCATGGAGGTGTGGAACTCGCCCGTATCCAGATTATGGAAAGCGAAAAGCACGTTGTGCAGGGGGCGTTCTTTCTCTTCCCTGCTCATCCAGCCCTGAGCGAGGGGAACCCAGAAAATCGATACGCGATCACCTGTCTCCACATCCTCACCAATGGCGGTGATGTAGTGCCACTCGTTGTAATCGTTGGACTGGTAGAAAGAGCCACCATGCCAGGCATGGTCACGGGGAAGCTGATACGCAGCCTGCCCGCTCTGTGTCTCTATACCGGCGCCTTCAACTGGCGGTGGCATCTCGCCAGCGGCTGTCTGGGCGAGTCCTGCCACAGATAAAACTGCGGCTGGAAAGATTTTTGTATTCATTCGTGCGCTCCTGTGCGTTTTCGACCCTGTCCCAACGGATCACCAACCGTATTCGATGAGGGACGTTGAAGGTCCTGAAAGTATAAAGACGCTGTTCGCACAGATAAGTCGAAAAAGTGCAAAGTTCAGGTGTCACCAGGCAAATTCCGAAGTTGCCCTTCCTGAGGCTTACGAGGATGGCTTGATGGAAGGCTTGAACCTGTCGCGAAGGCCCTGAATCCATTGATAGAAAACAGGCACCATCAGTGTTCCGAGAATGGTTGCTGCCACCATTCCGCTAAGCACGGTGATGCCCAGACTGACCCTGCTGGCAGCCCCTGCGCCGCTGGCAAACACCAGTGGCAGAACGCCAAGCACGAAGGAAAACGCGGTCATCAGCACAGCCCGGAAGCGAAGAACGGCCGCTTTCCTGGCAGCCTCCCCTGTCGGCAGGCCGGATTGGCGGAGCTGCATCGCGAATTCCACGATGAGAATGGCCGTTTTGGTTGATAAACCGATCAACAGTACCAGCCCCACCTGCGCATAGATATTATTGGCCATGCCCAGCAGCCAGAGCCCACCCATGGCACCGAACATCGCCAGCGGGACCGCCCCGATCACGGCGAGCGGCAGGCTCCAGCTTTCGTATTGGGCAACCAGAAACAGATACACGAACACGATGGCCAGCAGGAAGATCACCGCTGCCAGGCTCCCGGCCTGTATTTCCTGAAGACTTTGCCCGGCCCAGCTGAATTCATAGCCCTGGGGCAATTGTGCTGACAGGGTTTCCATGGCCTGGAGCGCGTCGCCACTGGCAAATCCGGCAGCAGCTTCACCGGATATGGTGACTGAGCGTTTGAGATTGAAATGCTGGATGGTTGATGGCCCAAGAACCGGCTCAAGGGATGCCAGTGTTGTCAGTGGCACCATTTCACCCTGCTGATTTCGCACCTGGTAATAGGACAGGTCCTCGGGGTCCTGTCGGTAACGACCTTCCGCCTGCAGCAATACCCGGTAATTCTTGCCGAAGCGGGTGAAATCGTTGACGTAAAGCGAGCCCATTTGTGTCTGCAGGGTAGAGAAAATGTCCGAAAGCTGGATACCCATCGCTTTCGCTCTGTTACGGTCCACCTGCAACAGGTATTGGGGAATATTGGCACGATAGGTACTGTAAACCCGTGACAGTGCTTCGTGCTCATTGGCCTCGAAAATCAGGCCGTTCATGACCTGGGATAGCTCGGTGACGTCCCGCCCCTGATTATCCTGGAGGCGGAAATCGAACCCCGATGAAGTGCCAAGCCCGGGGATGGGCGGCGGGTTTAATACCATCACCTGCGCCTCCGCGATCGACCAGAGACGTGACGACAGCCGGGGTATGATCTGCTGCAGCCCTGAAGTCCCGTCCTCCCGCTCCTCCCAGTCCCTGAGCGTAATGATGCCAAGCCCATTATTGGAATTGGCACCACCTAACAGCGAAAACCCCGACACGGTGATGAAATCGGTCACCGCAGGATCTTCCAGAACCATATCGGTGACTTTCTGAAGTACCACATCCGTGCGCTCAAGCGCCGCCGCATCAGGCAGCTGCACATCCACAAAAAGAAATCCCTGGTCTTCCGGAGGCACAAACGCAGTAGGTACCGCCTTGAACAGGCCAGCGCTGGCAAGCAGGACCACCACCAGCCCGACACCCATCAGGGCGCTCTTGCGAAGCAGCCGTGTCACCAGTCCGTCGTAGCCTCTGGTTCCACTGGTAATCAACTTCTCGACGGGGCCCAGCCAGCGAATCGGCTGGCTGCCGCCCCGGCCCAGCAGCGAAACGCAAAGCGCCGGACTCAGGGTCAAAGCGTTGATCGATGAGATAATCACTGCCACCGAGATGGTGACGGAAAACTGCTTGTACAGCTCACCGGTAATGCCCGGCATAAAACCCACCGGAACGAAGACGGCCAGCAGCACCAGAGTGGTGGCAATGACCGGGCCGGTAACCTCCGCCATGGCTTTCGTCACCGCCTCGCGGATAGGCAGCTTTTCTTCCTGCAGAAGGCGCTCGACGTTTTCGATCACCACAATGGCATCATCCACTACGATACCGATGGCGAGCACCAGCCCGAACAGGGTTATGGTGTTGATGGAATAACCAAGCACCGCCATCACCGCAAAGGTGCCAATGAGCGAGACCGGTATGGCGATGCTGGGGATCAGTGTGGCCCGCCAGTTCTGCAGGAACAGAAACACCACGAGTATGACCAGTCCGACCGCCTGAAGCAGGGTAACAATCACTTCGTCGATGGAGCGGCTGATAAACTCGGTGCTGTCGAAAAGGATGCTGTGCTCAACGCCGTCCGGAAAACCGGCAGCCGCATTGTCAACCACCTCTTTTACCCGTTCCGCAACCTCAAGTGCATTGGCATCGGGCAACTGATAGATCACCACAAATGCTGTGTCCCGGTTGTTCAGTCTGGCCGTAGACGCATAGGAGCGCGAACCCAGTTCGATGCGCCCTACATCCCTTAACCGCACGAATCCGCCATCGGATTTTGCCCTGAGAATGGTCTGGGCAAATTCGTCGGGGTCTGAAAGCCGCTCACGGCTCTGGATGCTGTAAACAAATTGCTGTCCGGCAGGCACCGGCGGCTGCCCGAGCTTGCCTGCAGCCACAATCTGATTCTGCTCTCTCAGCGCCGACGCCACATCGGAGACTGTTATATCAAGCGCCGACATGCGTTGCGGGTCCAGCCAGACCCGCATACTGTAATCTTTTGCCCCCATGACTTCGGCAGAGCCGACGCCCGGCACACGCCCCAATGCTTCTACCAGATTGTTCGAGGCGTAATTACTGAGAAAAACACCGTCCAGGTCTGGCCGGTCAGACGTCAGGTTAATACCCAACAGCATATTGCCGGCCTGCTTGCTGACGACCACGCCCTGCCGGCGCACCTCATCCGGCAGGAAGGGTTCCGCCAGAGCCACGCGGTTCTGTACGTTCACCTGGGCAATATCGGTATCCGTGCCGCTTTCAAATGTCAGGGTTATCTTTGCGGTGCCGTCGCTGGAGGCTGTCGACTCAATATAGATCATCCCTTCGACACCGTTGAGCTGTTGCTCAACCGGACGGATCACCGCTTCCTCGACCACCTGCGGGCTGGCACCCGGCAGAGTCGCCGCTACCTGAATCTGGGGCGGTGCCATATCGGGATACATATTCACAGGCAAACCCCGGAGGGCAAGCAGGCCTGCCAGGGTTATCAGGATGGAAATGACAAAGGCGAACTTCGGTCGCTGGATGAAGACGCCGCTGATCATTGGCTGACCTCTTCTGCATCGGCGAGCACGCCGGTATCAGGGTCGATACGTTTTTGCAGCGGATCGACGGTTACCCCGGTGCGGACTTTCTGCATCCCCTCCACGATGACCCGTTCCCCTGCTTCAAGACCCGCTTCCGCCACCACCATGGCGCCCTGACGTGACCCTGTCCTGATAAAGCGCTGCGCTACCTGCTGCTGATCGTCCACCACCAGCACAAACTTGCCCTCGATGGTTTCCTGTACAGCCACTTGCGGCACAAGAATCCGGGCCTCGCCGGCCTGTCCTTCCACATACAGATTCACATACAGACCGGGCACCAGAACGGCGGCGGAATTGGGGAAAACGGCCCTCATGGCAACAGTCCCGGTGGTGGCGTCAGTGCTGACGTTTGCGAAATCCATCACACCGCCCTGGGAATACCGTTCACCATCCGGTAACGTCAGATACAGAGAAAGATTACTGACCAGACCTTCGGCAGCCTCCCTTCCTGCCCGCCGAAACGCCACATACTCGGCTTCATTAAGCTGGAATTCCACGTAAATGGGATCGGTTACCAGCATTTCGGTGATAGCGCCACTGGCAGGGCCCACCACCGCCCCCACATCAAAATTCAGTTTACCGACCCAGCCCCCGAAGGGTGCCCGTATTTCGGTATAAGCCAGGTTATTGGACGCCTTTTGCACCGCTGCTTCTGCCGCCTGCAATCGCCCCTCGGCAGCACTGAAGCGATCTTTCAGCTTGTCCAGGTCAGCGGCGGAAAGAAAACCCTTCCCTGCAACTTCCTCTCCCCGCTGGAGATTTCTGGTGGCTGACTGTAATTCCGCCCGGGACGCTGCCAGCTCTGCTTCGGCCTGCCTGAGATCTGCGCTGGCACTGGTATCTTCCAGGCGCACCAGCAGTTGCCCCTGTTCGACCCGGGATCCCTCCCTGAAACTGATTTCCCTGATTTCTCCCTCAATACGGGCAGAAATATCGGCCCTCGCTGAGGGTGCGGTTCTGGCAACGAACTCCCGGGATGGCCGCACTTCGGCGCTTTCCACTGTCATCACTGATACCGCGACCGGCGGGCTCTGTGGTGCGTCAACGGGTTCGGAGCATCCGGCAATGAAGGAGAGGGAAACAATCAGGGCAAGCAAAATCCCGGGCTGTTTCCCGGGAAGCTGGCAGGCGTATCGGTGCTTTAACATTAGTTTTCTTCCTTATTACACGCAGGCGCCCGAGTTACGCCCGCGGGTTTGAGTCAAAGAATAGCCAACCCCTTCACCTCTGGCCATTGTTCAGTATTCAACCAGTTAATTCATTGCATATCGAACACACTTACGCTAAATGAATGGAAGCAGACCTCCAATCACAAACGCCTGATGGACAAAATGAAGATGATCCGATTGCCTTTATCCGTTGCCTTGGCAGCACTCTCCCTGACCGGATGTGCCTTGCAGGACAAAATTCAAAGTGGCACGGACGATCCGTGCGCCACTCTGCAAAATATCGTGGCAGACTACCCGACAGAGTTTGCAGCCTTTCGGAAGGGCGGCTCGAACTTCAGATCGTTGACCATATACCAGGCGAGAGAAGAACTGATCAGGGGTCATTGTGAGGTCTGGGCATGGGGTAACGGGGATTCCGCCTACGTGTGCACCGTTGGTGCCCCGAACCTGGATGTCGCAAACGCGCGCTACAGCCAGGCTGTGGAAAAAGTATCGGGATGTCTCGGGCCGGAATGGACTTCTGGCGAAAAAGCTCGCGAGCGTAACGGCGAGGACGCCGGTATGGCCACCCTCTTTCAGCACGAAGACAGGAAGTCACCAGTGGTCTCCGTGCACAGGGTTGAGGATCGTTCGAGCCAATCGGTTTATCTCTACATTGGCAGCTCCGGGCGCAGGCTTTAACAGTAAACCCCTGAGGACCTTGCAATGAAAAATAACGTATTGGTGGCAACTTGCCTCACACTCATATTCGGTTTTGCGACACTTGCCGGCTGCTCTTCCGGCCCTGAAGTTAAAAGTGTCAAGAAAGCATCGGGCGTCAGTGAAGCACCAGCGCATCTGTTGGTGCTGGCCATCAGTTCCAGCGAGGAAAACCGCGCTGTGATGGAATCAGCTCTGGTTTCACAGCTGCGGAACTCAGACTTTAAGGCTACCGGATACGGACCCTCCCCTGCCCTTCAGTGGCAGGATCCACAGCAACTCAGACAACAGGTAGAAGAGAGGTTACAGATCGAGGATGCTGACGGTGTATTGACGGTGTCCCTGGTTCGCAAGAACAGACAGGTCGAACACATTCCCCACCATGTGGTTTTCAATCCGGTCACGGTAAGCTATGGGCCACTGGCTTCAGCCACTTACATGGAAGCCATACCCGTACCCGACTCTTACAAGGAAACGACCGCGTACATTCTCCGCACCACTCTGTTCGACGCGGCTTCCGGAGACAGCATCTGGCAGATGTTCTCAAGCACGGTCGACCCCAAGTCCCTTGGAACAGCTGCGAAAGCGTATGCTCGAGTCGTCGCTCGGGAAATCAATAATTCCTTTGACGGTAGCAGGCACTGAATCTGCCAAAAGATCCAATTTAAAGAAAACCGGGACAGATTTAGTTTCCGGAAACAGTTTCCGTGGTAGACCTTTTCTTCGTTCATGACACATCTCTCCTCATTGGTTTGGTCACACGGCCCCTATTCATTGAAGCTCACCGGCCTTTGCTGCCGGGTGTTCACCTGCAGTGAGAATAAGTCTGGCCGGGCGTAATGGCCGACGATATCCAGGCTACACCTTGCCGCGTTCACTTCGCTGACATCAATGTCCGCAAGCAGCAGGCCGGTTTCCTTTCGCAGGGGGCCGGCTACGATTTTCCCGGCGGGTGAAATGACTGTCGAATCGCCGGAGTTGATCCATTCTTCCCTGTCCGGATACAGGCGGTCGGCCTCCGGGAAGTCCGCAGGCAGATCGCTCGTGCGCAGTACATTACCCGCGCCGAGAACCCAGCACCCGCCTTCCCTGGCAATGTGCTGGAGGGTATGAATCCAGCGGTCTCCGCTGTCATAGGTGGGGGCGATGTAGATATCGATGCCCTGGGTTCGGAGATACTCGGGGAGCGATGGACACCGCTGGTGGTAGGGGAGCTACTGTGTGGCAGCACCCATTTCAACGAGATCCGGCGGGGATTGCCGCGGATGTCGGCCACGCTTCTGGCCCAGCGCCTGAAAAAGCTTGAGGAAGTGGGCGTGCTTCAGCGCGTGCAGGAGGGCAGCCACCAGGAGTATCTCCTTACACCGGCAGGTGAGGAGCTGCGCCTGATCATCCTGTCCATAGGTCACTGGGGGGCGAGATGGATTGGCAGCCGGTTGCAGGCAAACCAGCTCGATGCCGGCTTCCTGATGTGGGATATCCGCCGCTTCGCGAGGATTGACGAATTCCCTTCTGACCGCCGCGTGGTCATCCACTTTTTCCTGAATGATGCCCGGCACCGGGAACGGCATTGGTGGCTGGTGGTTGCCAACGGAGAGATCGACCTGTGCCGTGAAGACCCGGGCCACGAACTGACCCTGGAGGTAGAGGCCAGCGTTGCCAGCCTGACCGAAATCTGGAGCGGCGACAGTGACCCGGAGGCCGAGCAACAGGCGCGCCGGCTGCTTGTCCGGGGCAGCCCGCAGGATTCCCGGGACCCTCGGGCAGTGGCTGGGGCGGAGCGTGTTTGCCGCCAGCAAACGTGTCAACGCACGCTCTTTATGAAGCAACGACTCAGCAACAGCGCCAGCCATTTACCTGTGCTATCTTGCTGGTTGAGGCTGCCCGGGAGTACGTAAGCGGTAGGACAGCCGGCAATGCAACGACACGGAGGGAGTCTCTATGCGTATCGCAAAAGAAGATATACCCGTTCGGATTGATGTACCCGGCGCAAAAGCAAGACAGCAAACCGAGTTTGGTGATGTGACGGGTTACGGAAAGATGGGAGCCGAGTACTTCTCCTTCGGTGCCGGCACCGATATCACCGAGCTTTTGCACGGGCTTGAGAATGACAGTTGTCAAAGCCCCCACTGGGGCTACGTTGTCGACGGAGAAATCACTGCCCTGTACTCGAACGGCAGTGAAGAAACATCGCGCAGCGGTGACCTGTTCTACTGGCCTCCCGGCCACAGCGTAAGGGCAGAAAAAGACACCGATATCGTGATGTTCAGCCCGCAACACGAGCACGGCATGGTCATTGACCACATACGCCATCAGGTCAGCGGCTGAACCGCTGCCCGGAAACCGGAGCCGTGTTTTCCTGTAAGGAAGGGAGCCAACGCCCCCTTTCTTACAGGTTCTCGCTTACACGCCCTCACTGAGCCACGGGGCAGGCGGCCAAGCGTCCGCGTCAGTGGATTTCAACATGGCACGAATGCGGTCGATGTGGACCTGGGAGTCGTTAGCCCGCTGGGAGATCGATGAAGACGATTGTTTGCTTTCAGTTTTGCTCATGGTGACGAGCAGATTCTGGCGCTCTTCAAGCATTCTCAAGGCAACCCAGAGCGTTTCCTCAATCTTTTCGGTTTGCTGGGTAAGCAACGCCGAGGAGGTAAACGCATGGCCGGTATGGCAGCGGTACCTGAGAAGTTCTCCTTCCGCCATTTTCCATAATACCCCGCCACAGTCCGGGCAGTTGTACGGCACCTGATCGCCGAGCGCTTCGACAGACGGCAGATCGCTCAGAACCCGCCGTGCGATCTTTGCCTCAATGACTATGTCTTCCGGAACCGGCCCGCTCTCCGGTAGCTCTCTCTTCATAAGAGTGGATAGCAACGCCCCCATTCCGGCTATCGGCAAACAATAGTCGGCACCGACATTCGATATTACCGATTGCGGCATGTCCGGATAAGACGCATCCTCAGGATCCTGTGCGATGCAGACACCTCCGCATCGTTTGATGGCCATCATGCCACTGGTACCGTCATCCAGATAGCCTGTGAGGACGATCCCTATTACCCGGTTACCGTAAGCCACTGCTGCGGAGCGAAACAAGGGATCAATAGCCGGCCGTGACCGGTTTTCCCTGGCACCTTTGGTAATAAGGATCTTTCCTTTTACCAGCAGCATGTGCTGATCCGAAGGCGCCAGATAAATGTGACCGCTTTTGAACGTTTGTTCATTGTAAGCATGCACACAGGTAAGTGGGCCGCTCTCATTCAAAACTCTGACGAGCGCTTCCCCGGTGGTGTGTGCGCCCATGTGATTGACAATAAAAACCGGGGCGGGAAAATTCTCGGGAAATTGTGCTACCAGTTCCTTTAACGCCGCCATGCCGCCAGCGGACGACCCAATAACGACGGGCATTGGATTACTGATCTGGTTCATTACCACCTCCATCCGTGAAACAGGGCCGACATGTCGGACTTGACATCGCAGCATCAAAATGGAAACCACGGATTAATATACTGCTTATACTTAATATAGTTCGGGGTCTGCGCAATCACAAAAGGGGCGCCCGAATCAGCGCTTGTCAGCGGCCCGCCGCCATGCTTCACTTCCGTGTAGCGCGCACGCGTTTCAACCGGAGACAACTTTATGTCCAATCCTGTTACCGTTACCTCAATAACGTCACCCGGTGCCGGGAGGCTCTGGCTGTTGCTGCTCAGTGTCGCGCTTCTGGGAGGGTGCTCCTCACTGTACTACAACACCATGGAAAAATTCGGGTATGAAAAGCGCGATATCCTGGTAGACCGGGTGGAAGACGCGCGGGACAGCCAGAATGACGCTCAGGAGACCTTCCGCTCGTCTCTGGAGCGTTTCCAGAGCGTGGTGGATACGCCGGATACCGAGCTCAAGGGTCAGTATGCCGAGATGAGCGATGCCTACGAAGACAGCAAATCGAGCGCGGAAAAAGTTCGTGAGCGCATCGACAAGGTGGAAGATGTTGCAGAAGACCTGTTCGATGAATGGGAGGACGAGCTTGATAAATATGAGAGCGCTTCTCTGCGGCGTAGCAGCGAACAGCAGCTTGATGAAACCCGCACCCAGTACAACCAGCTGATCAGCCGTATGCACGAAGCCGAAGATCGCATGGACCCGGTCTTGCAGGCATTTCAGGATCAGGTGCTGTACCTCAAGCATAACCTGAATGCCCAGGCGATCGGTTCGCTGGAGAATGAACTGGTGGGTATCCGCCAGGACGTGGACGAACTGATTCGCAATATGGAACAGTCAGTCGCCGAGTCCGAGGCCTTTATCCGGCGCTTCCGCGAAGGCGGGTAACTCCCCGTTTTTTCAGACGGCTGAAGGCAGGTTGCCTCCTAGCATGTTTTCAACCACTGCCGCATTGTAGAAGGCTTCAACCGTCTGTATTTTATCGTTCCGGACACGAAACCAGACCGCAAGCCGCACATCGCCGATCATTTCAAAGTTGGTGCGGTAATCCAGGATCGCGAACACGTGCTCCCCGTCGGCACTGAGCTGACGGACGATCAGGTCTTTCTGGATGGCTGCCATACCGAACTGGTAGGACAGCATGTCATCCGGACAAAGAAAGCGCATATTCGGCCCCACATACTCAAATCCCTCAGCAGCCAGCAAGGACTTTGCCTCGTCAAAACGCTGGGCGTGGATATCAGCGATGTATTGCGCCACGATGTCTTTCGGCTGCATGAACAGACTCCATTTCCAGAACGGGGATGAACCGGGTGAGACCAACATGTTGTAACACAACTCGCTTCGAAGCCAGGAAAATGCAACGATCCCTGCTAATGTGAGTACAAACTCCGAGGATTCTCTCATGACAGAAATACCCCAAAAACAGTCCGGCACCAGCAGCTACTCCTGGAAACTGTCTGCTGTTGCGGCAGTGGCCTCGGTCATTGGTGCAGTGATCACTTTTGGAGAGGTGTCACTGATCATTACCGGACTGATTCTTCTGACCGCCGTCGGCTGGGGATTCACGGCCAGAGACAACAAGCGAGGGGCGGAGCAGGAACAGAACCGGTAAGGTAACTGAGACTATGGGACAGACATCCGAAAAATTCAGCAGCAACCTGCCGACAATTCCTTCGCTGGACCCTGGCCGGGTCTCGCTGATTGAGCAGGAGGGGTTGACGGTCAGACAACGATGGCCGGCGGCGTGGGATTTCGGTGCAAAGATGACATCCGCATGCAGAACTGAGCCGTTATGAAAAGCTGGATTTTTCTCGGCATCGCCATTGTTGCAGAAGTGGTCGCAACCTCCGGCGTGGTGGTGATCAACGTGTTCTCCCGGGCAACTGTCTCCTAATTCCGATAACACAACGAAATCTCGACAAAACTGCTCTCTTCCCGGTACCCCTTTAAATCGCGCGCCGCAGGTAACGCCGGTAACGGGGGCGCCAGAAATTGCGATCAATGGTCTGGCGGATGGTGTCATCATCGGAGCGCAAGGCGACGACACCATCTTCCTGCGCCTGCCTGGCGACATCGAAAGCGATGTTGCGACTGATCTCCTGGATATTTGCCAGATCCGGCAACAGCCGCTCGCCGGTCTGTTGGACGATGGGTGCCTGGTTCGCCAGGGCGTTGGCCGCGGCCATCAGCATGGTGTCGGTCACCCGGGAGGCGCCGGCAGCAAGAACTCCAAGGCCAATGCCCGGGAAGATATAGGCGTTGTTGCATTGGGCGATGGGGTAGGTCTTGTCACCCAGCTCCACCGGCTTGAATGGGCTGCCTGAGGCTACCAGGGCTTCACCATTCGTCCAGCTCAATATGTCGGCGGGCGTCGCCTCGACCCGCGATGTGGGATTCGACAGCGGCATCACCACCGGTTGGGCACAGCCCGCGTGCATTGCTTTGATCACTTCCTCCGTAAAGAGACCACGTTGGCCGGATACGCCAATCAGCACCGTTGGTTTTGCCTGTTTCACCACGTCAATCAGTTCCCGGCCCGGCCAGTCCCTGATCCGGGCCGGATCCTGGGCAAGCGCTGACTGGAAATCCTGCAGTCCGTCGATGTCGGTGGTCAACAGCCCGGCACGGTCAACCATGTACACGCGCTGGCGCGCCTCGCTCTCTGGCAAGCCTTCGTCGGTCATCGCAACGATAATCTGTTCGGCGATGCCACAACCGGCGGATCCTGCGCCCAGAAAAGCGACCGTCTGTTCACTGACCTTCTCATTCTTTGTTTTACACGCGGCCAGCAAAGTGGCGAGACAAACCGAGGCGGTGCCCTGGATGTCGTCGTTGAAGCAGCAGGCCTGGTCGCGATACTGGTTCAGCAGGCGCATGGCGTTGTTCTGCGCGAAGTCCTCGAACTGCACCAGAACATCGGGCCACCGGCGCTTCACAGCCGCCAGGAATTCGGCCACGAAATCGTCGTATTCTTCCTGGCCAATGCGCTTGTGGCGCCACCCCATATACATCGGGTCATCAAGCAGGGCCTGATTGTTGGTGCCGACATCGAGCATGATGGGCAGAGTGTTGGCCGGGCTGATACCACCGCAGGCGGTGTACAGCGACAATTTTCCGATGGGTATCCCCATGCCGCCAATGCCCTGGTCGCCCAACCCCAGAATACGCTCGCCGTCGGTGACCACGATGACTTTGACTTTTTCCTTGGTGGCGCTGCGCAGGAGATAGTCCATGTGCTCCCTGTCAGGCCAGGACACGAACAGACCGCGGTGGTTGCGGTAGATGTTGGAGAACTCCTCGCACGCCTCGCCCACGGTGGGGGTGTAGATAATCGGAAGCATTTCTTCCAGATGATCTTCCAGCAGGTAGTAGAAGAGAGTCTCGTTGTCGTCCTGAATCGCGCGCAATGTGATGTGCCTGTCAAGATCAGTCTGGCATAACCGGTATTGCTTATAGGCCCGTTCCGCCTGCTCTTCGATGGTTTCCACATTATGTGGCAGCAGACCGATCAGATTAAAATCCAGGCGCTCCCGCTGGGTAAAGGCACTGCCCTTGTTCAACAGCGGCATCTCCAGCAGAGTCGGACCGGCGTAAGGTATGTACAGGGGACGTTTTTCCCTATTGCTCATAATCACCTCATAAATCAGGCGGGCTGCGAACGCACCGGACTCAGGGCTGTTTCGTTAATTGCCGGAATCCGTTTATAGAGAGGGTAGCTGATACCGCCCTCCTTCGCCTGCCAGGCACTATCGATTACCAATCATCTGAACAAAGATTGAAAACAGGTTCATTTCTTAATACGCTATTGCCAGCGACAGTCCGGATCCAGCGAAGCAGACATCAGTATCCAACTAAAACAAAATTTCAGCCTTCTCCCTGACCAGTATCATCAGTGAGCGGCATTCGTGGAGGTAGCCATGTGGACCATTAATGACGTACTCGATAGCAACACCCGCAAGTTCAGTGACAAAGAAGCCTTTGTCCAGGATGACCGACGTCTTTCCTGGGGTCAGTTGGGGGAAAACGTCAGGCAACGCGCGGCATGGCTGCAGCAGCAAGGCGTTGGCAAAGGCGACAAGATCGCAATTCATGGCAGGAACTCAACCACATGGATTGAGGCTTTCTTTGCGGTGCTGAAATGTGGCGGCGTAGCCGTTCCCGTAAACCATAAACTCGCGGCAGCGGAAGTCGAGTACATTCTTGCAGACAGCGATTCCTCCCTCTGGCTCGTTGACTCATCGCTGTTTGAGGAGCTCGGGCTCGACCCGAAGGACACCGGCATCCGGACCTTTGCTCTTGATACCGATAAAGAAGTTACGGGGCTGGACCCGATGGGGTTCGGGACGGAGACAGACTTCCGTTCTGTTGATGTTTCAGCGGATGACCTGGCGGAACTGCTTTACACGTCGGGCACTACCGGCCGCCCGAAAGGATGCATGCACTCACATGAAACAGCTCTGCTTGCAGGCATAGGGCCCGGTATGGTCTGGGGTACCGGAATGAACGACCGCATCCTCATGGCCATGCCAATCTGGCACAGCGCTCCCCTGAACAACCAGCTGCTGGGCGCTTTGTACGTGGGTGCAACCGTCGTTCTGATGCGGGAATACGAACCAGTAAAGTTCCTGGAGACGGTCCAGAACGAACGCTGCACAATCTTCTTCGGCGCCCCGATCGCTTATGTTATGCCGGTACAGGTTGTCGAGGATTTCGAGGCCTTTGACCTGAGTAGTGTGCATGCATGGCTCTACGGCGGCGGCCCGATTGATGCCGACACCGCAAAACTGCTGAGCGCGAAGTACAAAAGTGAACGCTTCTATCAGATTTACGGGATGACAGAAACCGGCCCGACCGGTACCGCGCTTTATCCCCACGAGCAGCAAACCAAAGCGGGTTCTATCGGTAAAATTGCTGTCAATGGCTGTGACATGCGCCTGGTGAATGAAAACCGGGAGGATGCCAGACCCGGTGAAGTGGGAGAAATCTGGCTGCGGGCACAGTCCATGATGCTGGGCTACTACAAGCTCCCGGAGGCCTCACAGAAAGCATTCGAGGACGGCTGGTACCGCACCGGTGATCTCGCCCGCATTGACGGAGACGGCTACCTGTTTATCGTGGACCGGGCCAAAGACATGATTGTCACCGGCGGTGAAAACGTTTATTCCAAGGAAGTCGAGGATGTTCTCATCAACTGCCCCGGTGTCAACGAAGTTGCGGTAATCGGCCTTCCGCACAAGGACTGGGGCGAAACCGTTGTGGCAGTCATTGTCACAGACAGGAGCAGCCCTATCGATGAAGAGGCGATTACAAGCTATTGCAAGGATAAGCTTGCTCGCTACAAGATCCCGCGATCCATCCAGGTCGTCGACAGCATTCCTCGCACACCTACCGGAAAGGTTATGAAATTCAAAGTCAGAGAAACCTTTGGGTAAAATCCAGAAATCGGGACAGATTTATTTTCCGCACCGGCTGAGGGGGTCAGGCTATAATAGAAAGGGAATATTGATGACAGGAGGTCACCACCATGAAACGCATAGCCATCTGCTTTGACGGCACCTGGAACCGGCCGGAAGCAAACATTGGCGAAGACTTTCCAACCAACGTACTGCAGTTCGCCCGCGCCATTCGCCCAACGGATGGCAACGGCGTCGAACAGGTGGTGTTCTACGACTGGGGCATCGGCTCCTATCACGACGAGTTACTCGCCGGCGCTACCGGGCATGGCCTCGAAAAGAACGTGATGGACGGCTACCGGTTCCTGGTTCACAACTACGAACCTGGCGACGAGATCTTCCTGTTCGGCTTCAGCCGGGGTGCCTATACCGCCCGCAGCCTGTGCGGCATGATCAACAACTGCAGTATTCTGCGAAAGGAAAACGCCAACCGGATCCAGAACGCCTTCAAACTCTACAAAACCAAAAAACACAAAGCCAACAGCGACCACGCCATGGCGTGGAAACGATGGTATTCCGTGGAAGAACGCACCCCCATCAGGTTCGTGGGCGTGTGGGACACCGTCGGCGCGCTGGGGCTGCCGTTTACCTTTTTTGGTCTGATCAAAGACCAGGATCTGTTTTACGACCGCGAGATCGGCAGCAACATTGAAATTGCGCGGCACGCCCTGTCTCTGGACGAACACCGGGAGGATTTCGAACCGACCATCTGGAAGCCCAGTTCCGGGACAGACATCGAGCAGGTCTGGTTCGCCGGGGTGCATTCCGATATCGGCGGCGGCTATGGCCCGGACAAACAGGGCCGCATTCTGGCCGATATCCCCCTGCTGTGGATGGCGGAAGAAGCGCGGAAGCAGAAACTGGTGTTTAACAGTATTCTGCCAACGACTACCCACACCACCGCCGAGCAGCACAATGAGTACAAGGGCAAATACAGGTTACTGGGCAAACGGGTGCGGGAAATACCCCCACTGGACGAGATCAGAACCTGGGTACACGGGAGTGTACGAGCGCGGTACAACAGCGGCTACCAGAGTGAGCCGATCGAGCGCTTTGCGGAGCGCAATGGCGAGTGGCCGCCCATCTGGCCAGCATAAGTCAGAGTCGCTTCGTTCCCGATCATGAAATTAGCTCTTTCGAGTAATACAAGGCTCAGCTGCAATATCCAATACTTGGAATGTGACGCTCATCCCAGCCTCACACAAGGACCCAGAGCCGTTTCTGGCCCGGGGCAAGACTCAACAATAGTCTGGATAGGGAGCAGCGGAGATGACTACAAAATCCTTAACCTTACTTTTCATGCTTGCAGTAATCACCGGTTGTGCGAGCACCGACTCACAGCGCTACGCAGCTCTCAGTTCTGACCTCGCCGATGAGCCGGAACCGATCCTGTTCCTGGTCTCGGGTGAGCAAAAGGCAGCTGCCGTCTACTCAGTTACTGAACTGGTGGATGATGCCCGCTCGATCGAGCTCTTCAACGTCTACGCCGTTGCCGGTAACGAACCGGACAAAGACCCTCTGATCTGCGGGAAAATAAAATCAGGCGATCCTCGGGGTGGCCCACCCAGGACCCAGCCATTTGCGTTGTCGGGGAAGCGCGTCATGCTTCTGGATGAGGCAACAAACTGGGGATTCGTGCGGACCGGTCGCGAGCTAACACACTCGCACCGCCAGAGACCTTTCGTAGGCTCCTGGTGGGCTCAGTGTCGTCCGCGAACCTTCTCAGTTCTGGTGGAACAATATGAGCAGAACCAGCGGACCATGAAAGCAGGGAGGTGACTCATATAGATGGAGTCCACGAAGATCGAGCAACGCACCACTTTTGAGGCGCTCGCCCCCTATTTCAAACAGATAAGGGAATGGGCTGCCTTCACCATCCTGGTTCCACTGTCCGTCATGCTGGTCATGTGGAACCAGGTTGACCGTGCTGTGTTGTTGAGCTGGTTAGTACTGATGCTCGCAGGCACCGGCGCACGCTACCTGGTTGCTTCTGGTTATCGTAGAAATGACGTCTCTTTTGAAAACGCCCATCTCTGGCACCTCAGGCTTCTGATTGTGCAGGCATACATGGGTTTTCTCTGGGCTATCGCCGTTTTTCTGATGCACGACCTTGAATCGCCGCCGCACCGCGTCTTCGCCATTACTCTGGCCCTTATTCTCGGAATCGGCTCGATCTCCGCAGGCGCACACTGGCTGCCACTCTATTACAGTTACGGTTTACCCATTAAAAGCGCTTTGGCCGCAAAGTTTGTGCTACTTGGTGATGTCGCCTGGTTTGCGCCGGCAATAATGGTTGTCTTTGCCATCCTGGCCTCATACGGCCTTGCCCGGAAGCTCAATTCGATTGTGCGTTGGGAAATAAGATTACGTCTTGAAACCGCTGACCTGGCGGATCAGCTCAAAGAACAATCTCGCGAGCTCCAGAATGCCATTCGCACAAAATCACGGACACTGGCAACGGCCAGCCACGACTTTCGGCAGCCTCTTCACGCACTGTCGCTTTTTGTCGATGCCCTGAAGGGCGCCGACAGCCGCCGGGAAGAAAAATTCATTTTCAGCCGAATTGATGCCTCACTTGATGCCATGCGCAGAATGTTCGATGCCCTGTTCGACCTGTCTCGACTGGATGCCAACATCGTCCAGCCAGAGCCGGAGGACTTCGATATAGAAACCTTCCTCATTCAGTTGAAAGAGGAGTTCCAGGACAAGGCCGGGCAACGGCACGTGTCGCTAAGGCTCCACACACAACCCGCAGTCGTGCGAACGGATCAGGTACTACTGGAGCGAGTGTTGCGCAACCTGATAACCAACGCCATTCGCTATACCGATCGCGGTGGTATCCTCCTCAGTTCCCGCCCCAGGCAAGACTCGGTGCTGGTCCAGGTATGGGATACCGGTATCGGTATTCCTCAGGAAGCACACGAACGGATCTTCATTGAGTTTCAACAGGCTCACGAATCACCCCATGAAGATGAAAGAGATAAGGGGTTGGGCTTTGGTCTTGCAATTGTTCACAAGCTCTGCAGCTTAATGGGTCTGCCACTGGATCTTCGATCCGTGGATGGCAGGGGATCGGTTTTCAGTCTTTCCATCCCGACTGGTGATCCCGCTCGCATGAAACAGTCTTCCGGAAAAGCAATTGAGCCTGAGTGGCAGGATTCGGGCCACCACATTCTGGTCATCGACAACGACGAGAATGTCCTCCATGCCATGGACACCCTGTTAAACAAGTGGGGCTTCCGGGTCACCCCCGTCACATCCCCGACGGAGGCGTTAAAGCTCCTGCCAGACCAGCCAGATCTGGTGCTTTCGGATCTCAGCCTTGATGGACCGCATAATGGCATCGAGGCGATACAGATGATCAGAGAGCGTTATGGGCCAGAGTTACCGGCCATCATTATTACCGGTACAACCAATCCCCGGCAGTTACAGGAAGTCGAAAACAGTGGACTCAGGATGATTCAAAAGCCTGTCAGACCATCCTTGCTCAGAAGCTTTATCCAGAGGCAATTGGCAAGTCCCACAGGTGTGGACTAATCAAGCAAGCCCAGGCTCCGGGCCTTGTGAACGCATTCAGTCCGATTGCTGGCATTGAGAGCCTTGATGATACAGGCAATGTGGACCTTGACCGTATGCTCCGCAAGAAACAGCGCGGAGGCGATCTGCTTGTTGGAGTATCCCTTGGCCACCAGCTCGAGGACGTCGCTCTGCCGCCGGGTCAGGGTGCCGTCCTCCGGATGTCGACGGGCATGGAAACCACGTAGCCGTTCGCGGATCTTTACGGGAATATATATCTCGCCTGAAAGGACCTGATGCAATGCATCAAGCATCTCTATCGCGCTCTGTTCTTTAGGGATGTACCCCAAAGCGCCCAGCGCGAGGGCGTTGTCGATTCGGGCTATATCTTCCTCTGCGGACACAACCACAACAGGCGTGACTGAACCCGTCTCCCACAGTCTCTGGAGAATTGCCAGACCATCCATGCCGGGCATGGCCAGGTCGATCAGGACCAGGTCAAAGTCGTCTTTCTCAAGCCGGAGGATAGCATCTTCAGCCCGGGTGCAATCTTCAATGGTGTTTGCGCCGCCAAGATGATTCAGGAGATGGCGCATGCCATCAATAAAAAGCTTATGGTCGTCCACAATAAGCAGTTTCATTGGCGCGTCCGGAATTTGGTTGATTGTTCCACCAGACAGCCCACAAATTTTAGAGGGTTTCCCGGGAAACGACAAATGCCGGATTCTGATTTTTCGGTCCGGCTCATCGATATGGAAGACTAACCTGCAGAGCACCACAATGAGCACGAGAGGGTAACCGGGCAGTCCGGAATCCTGGCTGCTATCATTCCTTAAACCAAAATATCGCTTTACCAATAGCTCCGGGGCCATGAGTGATGGGCGACAGGCAAAGACTTGATAACCATTTCCCACAGATTGTCTGGCGCATTAACCCACCCTTCCTGATGTTTGTCGGGCGCGTGTGTCCCCTGACCGTGGCCTATCTGGTCGGATCCGCCCTCGGACCCGGGGGAACATCGTCCCCAGAGAAGTTACAGATTGGCTAGGAGCATTCGCGAGAATGCGCGCCACCGAATCCCTGGACCCGTCCCTGTGGCGGCTAAGGTGCCAGCTTGCGCTTCAGCGCCTTGTTGACCGACAGCGGCAGGTTCGGCAATGCGCGTAGCATCCACGGCAGTATTCTGCGTTTCACGCCGCTCAGCGACTCTGGCGTCATCACTTCGATCAGGTGTGGCCCCGGCATGCTCAGGGCGTATTCCAGGGCTTTATTCATATCTTCAGCGGTATCGACTCTCACCCCATGCACCCCCATTCCCTGCGCCATCTCGGCGAAGTTAAGCACCGGCCCGCGCAGATCCAGTTGTGATTTGGCCTTGGTGCCGGCCCGTTCTGCCCCTACCCGCTCCAGTTCGATGTTCAGCACCGAGTAGGACGCGTTGTTGAAAATGAAGGTAGTGACATTCAGCTGTTCCCGGGCCATGGTCCAGAGGGCCTGGATGGTGTACATGGCCGTGCCGTCGCCGATCAGCGCCAGTACCGGACGGTCAGGGCAGGCGACGGCTGCACCGACGGCATTGGGCAGGCCCTGCCCGATAGCGCCACCGGTGAGGGTGATGAGATCGTGTCTCGGTGCTCCTTCGGTCATCACTGAAAGCATAAGGCTGGAGGTAATGCCTTCGTCCACGATAATGGCGTTGTCGGGCATCAGGTGGCCCACTGCCTTGCAGACTTTTTCCGCGGTAAGCTTTCCTCTTGGCCGGCCCGGTCTTCTGGCGGTTTGCAGCCCGGGTTCGGCCTGGCTGGCGCCCAGGGCCTTGATGAGCTTGTCGAGGCTTGCGGTGATGTCCTGGTCCGGCGCTGCCAGGGTGTGAACCTTGCAGGTATCGGGCACCAGGTAGCTTTGCTTGCCCGGATAGGCAAAAAAAGAAACCGGAGCCTTGGCATCGACCAGGATGAGATGTTCGATATCCGTCAGCTGTACCGTTGCCAGTTCGGCCAGGTACGCCAGGCGCTCTACCGGAGGCAGGCCGGCGCCTCGTTCCATGCGGGTCGGGAACGTCTCCGCCATCAGCACGACTCCGCTGTGTGCGGCAAGCTTTGCCGCCGCCAGCAGGCTGGGTTCCCGCAACGAATGCCCGCCCATCAGCAGGGCGGTTTTCCCGCCGGAGCGGATGGCCGAGGCGATTGCCTCTACCGTGGCATCGTCCGCCGGTTCCGGCCGGGGCGGGGCCAGAGGCGCGCCGGGCACTCCGCCTTCACCCCAGGAAACATCCGCCGGCAGGATCAGGGTGGCGACCTGGCCAGGCGCCCTGCGTGCTGCAGCAATGGCGTCGGCGGCATCCTCGCAAAGTGTTTCCGTGCTCTTCGCGGTGCGCACAAAACCCGGTGATACGTTGCGGGCCACCGTCTCGATATCGGACTGCAGCTGGGCGTCGTATTTCACATGATAGGTGGCGTGATCGCCCACGATGTTCACTACCGGGACCTTGCCCTTGCGGGCGTTGTGCAGGTTGGCCAGCCCGTTGCCCAGGCCGCAGCCCAGGTGCAGCAGCGTGGCGGCGGGCTTGTCGGCCATGCGGGCATAGCCGTCCGCCGCACCGGTGGCGACGCCTTCGAACAGGGCAAGTACAGCACGCATTTTCGGTTCATCGTCCAGCGCCGCCACAAAATGCATTTCACTGGTGCCGGGGTTGCTGAAGCAGACTTCTACGCCGGCATCCACCAGTGTTTTCATCAGAGCTTGTGCGCCGTTTGTCATTGTTGTTCTCCAGTCTTTCGGAATTCGGGGTTATAGGGTCGGTCCAGTTGTTCTGTGCCAATATCGACGATACGGGTAACGCCGGTCAGCGTCATGGCCAGCCGCAACTCCTGCTGCCAGCTTGCCAGCAATCTGGTCAGCCCGGCTTCACCGCCGCCGGCCAGTGCCCAGGCCCAGGGGCGGCCGACCATTACGCCCCGGGCGCCCAGGGCCAGGGCACGAAATACATCCACCCCGCTGCGGACGCCGCCATCGGCAAAAATTTCTGTCTGCGCGCCCACAGCAGCGACGATTTCCGGAAGTTTGTCAACACCAGAGGCAACGCCGTCCAGTTGGCGGCCGCCGTGATTGGACACCACGATTCCGTCTGCCCCCAGCTGAACAGCCTGGCGGGCGTCTTCCACATCCAGGATGCCTTTCAGCAGTAACTTGCCCTGCCAGTGCTGGCGTATCCATTCGATGTCCGCCCAGGTGACGGTGGGATCGAACTGGGCATCAATCCAGTCCTTGAAGGCATCGAGATTGCCGGCATCCGGCACCACATCACTGAGGTTACCAAAGCTGAGAGGGCCGCCGCGCACCGCAACGCTCCAGAGCCAAGCCGGGCGCGACAGCAGTTGCTGGATTTTCAACAGCCTGGCTCGCGGACCGGGGCTGGACAGGCCATTACGAAAGTCGCGATGGCGCATGCCGGGCTGGGGCAGGTCAACGGTAAACACCAGTGTGCGGCAGCCGGCCGCCCAGGCCTTCTCCAGCAGTGCTTCTATGCGGGAGCGGTCACGAATCATATAGAGCTGGAACCAGGCGGCCTCTGTGGCGGCGGCCTGCACTTCCTCCACCGGGCAGATACCCACTGTGGACAGGGTAAAGGGAATGCCTGCGGCATTGGCGGCGCGTACCGCCTGAACTTCGCCGCGCCTGGCCATCATCCCTGCCAGCCCGAGAGGTGCCAGTACCACCGGCATGGCGCAGTGCTGCCCGACAAGGGTGGTGGCTGTATCCACCTCGTCGACATTGACCATAACCCGCTGGCGAAGCTTTATGTTTGCCCAGTCGGCTTCGTTGGCACGGAGGGTCTGCTCGTCGGTCGCGCCGCCGTCCAGGTAATCAAACAGGAATCCGGGCAAGCGGGCGCGGGCCTTTTCACGGTAGTCACCAGCGGTGGCCGGGTAGCCAAACTTCGGGTTCATGGGCATCAGCCTCCTGCAACAATGGATCGCACCGCCGCCCGCGCAGTCATGATGCAGCCGGGCAGAAAGGTGCCTTCAAGCGAACGTTTACCATTGGCGCCACCACCGCCAAAACCGGCCGCTTCCCCGACGCAGTACAGGCCCTCCACGGGAGCGCCAGCAGCATTGAGTACCCGGCTTTGCAGATCGGTCTGCAGACCACCCAGGCTTTTACGGGTGATCAGTTGCATGCGAATGGCGATATAGGGCCCGGCGCCGGGCTCTTGCAGGGGTGCCGGCTTGCAGGTGCGCAGGCGGTCCGGCTTCCATTCCCTGGCGTGCTGGATCAGACGGATCTGGGGGTCGTTATGCAGCCGGGTGCCGGCGCTGAAATTGGCATCGAAGGCATCCGCGGTGGCCTGGAGTGTGCCGGGATCAATGTCATGGGAACAGGTCAGCGCGTTCATTCTGCCTGCCAGGTCACTCAGGCTGTCCGCCACCAGGAAATCGCGGCTTTCGCGTTGCATCTGGCTCACCAGTGCGTGGTTGCCCAGCAACAGCTCTTTCACGAACAGGGGGAATTGCTTGTCCCGTATCCGGGCGTTGTGTTCGGCGCCGGAGATTGCAAACTCTTTGGCGGCAATGCGCCAGTTCAGCAGGTGCCAGGTCCAGGGTTTCTCCTGTTCCGCAACGCGCTGACACAGCCAGTGGGTGTCGAACCCGGTCACCAGGGGCTCGGGGCCGATGCGCTCACCCCGGTGGTTCAGCCACAGGGCGGATTTGCAGGGAATGGTCGACAGACCATGACCGGGAAAGTGCGGGTACGGGTGCGGAAACCCGGCCGCGTAATTCCACATCTCACCGGCGTGGGTTATCCGGCCATCAAGCGTGTCCGCAACCCAGTGGTGCATGCTGCCGTCCGCATTGGGATGTGCGCCATTGAGCATGCTGGCAGGTTGCGGGCGGTCAGCCGGCCAGTTGGCGCGGCATTCGGTGTGGCTGCCGTTGATGCCACCGGTGGCCAGCACCACTGCAGATGCCGCCAGCCGGACTTCCCCGCCGCTCGCTTCGTTAATCGCCACGGCACCGCAGACCTTGCCGCCCTCATGGTCCAGCGCAGTTATACGATGCTGGTGCAACACGGTGACCTTTCCGGCACTGTTTTCACGATGCAGTGCCGCGAGCAGACAACGGACCAGCTCGCGAGCAGTGCCCCAGACCACATGGTAGCGGGGCAGACGGTTACCATCCCCGAGGCGGCCACGTTCTACCCAGTTGACGGCCGGCAGAAATCTGATGCCTTCATTGCTCAGCCAGTCATAAACTTCGGAACGGGAATGTTCGACGTAATAGCGTGCCCATCGCAACGGCCATTCATCATCCTTGGCCAGCTCACCAAAACTCAGCCAGTCACCGAGGGCGATCTCCGGCGAATCCGCAATCTTCATGCGCTCCTGCAGGGGCGTGCCTACCAGCATCATGCCACCAAAGGCCCAGAGTGCGAGCCCGCCCATGCGTTCGGAGGTATCACGATCCGCCAGGGTGACACTCTTTCCGGCCCGCAGGGCTTCAAGTGCCATGACAATACCTGCCAGCCCGCCACCAACCACCAGAACATCTGAAGTAATCACCTTGGCCATACTGCACATCCGGGTTGATAAAACTCTGTTGTCAGACTCCAAGATATACCGCTACCATGACTTAAAAATTGACTTCAGAGGCCATAAAAATTGACATTAGAGGCCACGGTTTCTCTCGGCTGGGTGAATACCGTCATTGCTGCGGCGCAACGACTCTCGGTGGATGCAGATACCCTGCTGGCCACGGCCGGGATTCCTGCTGCTGCGCGGGAGCTCGAGCGCTGGCCCATTGATGACATTACGCGGCTCTGGCATGCGGCGGAGCGCTGCACAGGCGACCCCGGCTTCGGGCTGAAAGTGGGGGCCGGGTTCTCCCCGATGAGTATCAGTGGCGTGGGGTTTGCGCTGCAGTCTGCGGCCACCCTGCGAGAGGCGGTGATGATGGTACAAAGGTTCCAGCGCCTGATCTCCGATGGCGGGCGCTTCCAGGTGCTTGCTGGCGAGTCAGCCACATGGCTCGTCTATCATCCCCGCCAGGGAGAACTGGCATTCAGCCCCCACCAGATTGAAGCGGTGCTGGCAGCGGTCATCGGTTTCGCCAGCTGGGTGACAGGAGCACGGATGCAACCCGCGCGGGCGCAGTTCAGCCAACCCAGGCTGGGGCCACTGCAGGGCTACCAGGCAGCATTCCGGTGCCCGGTGGAATTCGAGCAGGCCTTCAGCGGCGTGCTGGTGGACAACACCGTGCTGGATCAACCCCTGCCCCAGGCAGACCCCCAACTGGCGCAGGTACACAAACGCTACACCAGAGCCCGTCTGGCCGCCCTGTCCACCAACAGTGCGTCTGCTCCGGAGATACGGCGATGGCTGGCTGCCAGGCTGGGCCCGGCCCTGCCGCGCCGTGCTGCTGCGGCGGCGGCATTGGGGATCAGCGAACGCACGCTGGCGCGTCGTCTCAGGGAACAGGGGCAGACGTTCGACAAACTGCTGGATGAGGTGCGCCGGGAGCGGGCGCTTCAGGCCGTGACCGACACCACTGCGTCCCTGCCCGAGATTGCCGAATCACTGGGCTTTGCGGAGGTCAGCACCTTCTATCGTGCCTTCAGGCGCTGGACAGGTGCGCCGCCGGTGCGATGGCGCAAGCAGCAAAGCTGAAACTGTTTCCCGGACGGTGTTTTGGCTTGTTACCTCCCCGCTTTCCCCCGACAATGCGTTGTTGAATTTATAAGTCATGAGACTGAAGCATGCTCGAGACTCTGGCGTTGACGCCTGAAAGTTTTTCGTTGCCGGACTCCATGTGGAGGCTGCTGATCAGCACCGGATTACTGGTGCTGGCCATCATCATCCTGCGGACCCTGACCGCCCGTTTTATCCGACGAAACGTGACGTCATCGGAGTTGCGGGGGCGATTGCTGGTAAACTTTCGCAACGGCTTCCTGCTGTTGGGAATCCTGGGAATGGCGTTGATCTGGGGTGACCAGATCCGCTCCCTGGCATTATCCATCGTCGCTATCGCCGTCGCCTTTGTGGTCGCCACCAAGGAGTTGATCCTCTGTGTTTCCGGTGCAATCCTGAAGAGCGGCGCCGGCTCTTTCAATCTGGGAGATCGCATACAGGTGAAGGATTTCCGCGGTGATGTCATCGACCAGACCCTGCTGGCGACCACCATCCTCGAGGTTGGCCCGGGGAAAACGGGTCACCAGCGCACCGGTCGGATGATCGTGGTACCCAATGCCCTGTTCGTCTCTGAACCGGTCATCAATGAGAGCTTTACCGACCACTGGGACTTCCACGTTTTCACCGTGCCCTTTAAACGGGAGGACGACTGGCAGGCCGCCCGGAATGCCCTGCTGGAAGCCGCCAATCGCCATTGCGAGCCCTATCTTGAGTCAGTCCGCAAACATATGGACAAGGTGGGCGTTTTGCGCGGCCTGGAAGTGCCTTCGGTAGACCCGCGGGTGACCATCCAGGCCCCGGAGGCCAGCGAAATCCACCTGACTGTCCGGCTGCCCGCCAAATCCGGACAGCGCAGTTACATCGAGCAGGCGATTCTGTCGGAGGTCTTTGCCAGCACCGATTTCTCCAGCAAAAATCCCCGCTCCTCTGATGATCAACCTCAGCCGGATCAAACACCATGAGCAGCCCCAAACCCAGCACCATTCGTGTCGGCCATCGCTACCGCGCCAATCGTCTGGACGGCCCCTACGATGCCATTGTTATCGGCTCCGGCATCGGCGGGCTGACCACGGCGGCCTGCATGAGCAAACTGGGCAGGAAAGTGGTGGTGTTCGAGCAGCATTACACCGCCGGCGGCTTCACCCACAGTTACGATCGCAACGGCTACGAATGGGATGTGGGTGTGCACTACATCGGCGATGTGGGCGCTGACCACACCCTGACCAAACGCCTTTTCGACCACATCACTGACGGCCAGTTGAAGTGGGCGCCCATGGACAGCCATTTTGACCGTATCTTCATCGGCGAGCGCCATGTGGATCTGGTAGCCGGGCCTGACAATTTCAAAGCCGAACTGAAAAAGGCCTTCCCCGGCGAGGAACAGGCCATCGACACCTATCTGGATTACCTCAAACAGGTAGCCAGGGCCATGCCGGGGCTGGTTATCGGCAAAGTCCTGCCCGACCTGGCCGCCGGCCCGCTGCGTAAACTGGTAAACCGCACTGCGCCATCGTTTCTGAACCGCCCTACCCGTGAAGTACTGGAAGGCCTGACCAGTAACCAGGAACTGATTGCCGTGCTCACCGGACAATGGGGCGATAACGGCCTGCCGCCAGCCGAATCCAGCTTTATCATCCATGCCCTGATTGCGCGCCACTATCTCTACGGTGGCTATTACCCCATCGGCGGGGCTTCGGAAATGGCCCGGACCATCATCCCGGTCATCCAGCAGAGCGGTGGCGAGGTGTTTACCTACGCCGACGTGAGCGAAATCCTGATCGAGAAAGGCAAAGCCGTCGGCGTGCGCATGGCCGACGGTGAAGAAGTGCGCGCCCCGCTGGTAATCAGCAATGCCGGCGTGTTCAACACCTTCGAAAAACTGCTACCGGAAACCGCGCCGCAGCGGGACTTTTACCAGCAGAAGCTGAAAACCGTGGAACGCTCCATGGCCAGCAACTGCCTGTACATCGGCCTGCAGGATACCGCCGAGAACCTTGAATTACCCAGAACCAACTACTGGATCTATCCGGGCGCGGATTACGAAAAGCAGCTCAGCGACTTCATGGCTGCCCCCGATGAGACCGACATTCCACTGACCTACATCTCCTTCCCCTCCGCCAAGGATCCGAGTTTTACCGAGCGCTATCCCGGCCGCGCCACCATCGAGATTGTCGCCCCCGGGCCCTATGAGTGGTACCGGGACTGGGCCGATAAAACCTGGGGCAAGCGCGGCGAGGAATACGAGGCAAAGAAAGAAGCTTATGCCCAGCGGCTGCTGGCCAAGCTGTACGAGAAGTTCCCGCACCTGGAAGGCAAGGTGGATTACTACGAGCTGTCCACGCCCCTGTCCACCGACTACTTCTGCCGCTACAGCAAGGGCGAGATCTACGGCCTGAACCACACCCCGAGCCGCTTCGAGCAGGACTGGCTGAAGCCCAAAACACGCATCCCCGGCCTCTACCTGACCGGCCAGGATGTCATGACCTGCGGCGTGGCCGGGGCCATGATCGGCGGGTTACTTGCCACCATAGCAGTCAGTGGATTCAAGGGGCTGCCGTTGGCAAAAAGAATGTTTGTAGGATAACGGATCGAACGTAAAATTCGTCCGTATTTTAAAGCAACAGGAGCTGACCTTTGGATATTGCCCAGGCCTCGATGCAATTTGATGTCGCACTGGCGGATTTCGCCCATGCCCGAAGCATGTCGCCGCAGGCTTCCAGCCTCAACCTGCTGGAGAGGGCGCGAGTGCTGATGACGTTACCGGGTGGATTTGACGTGCTGTACCGCCGGGTTCGTGCGCTGGAATCCGCCGGCATCTTCGGTAGCAGCGACTGGTCCAGGCCGGGTATCCTGCAGCCGGCACTGGCAAAACACTCCCTGCGTGAAGCCGGCGCCGTGACCACCGTGGTGGAAGCGCTCAGCGAAATCCGCCTGCTGGCGGTGGTTCGTGGAGACTACTTCCACCCCGGTATATCCTCGGAGCAGGCCCGGCACTTCCTGACCCAGGTAATGGCACTGAATCTGGATCTGCTGTCCGGCACGCTGACCGAAGCGGACCGGGAACGGCCCAGGCAGCTCGGCGTTATCGTAGAGGGGCTATACCAGTACCTGATTTCCCATCTCGGCTACGACAGCCTGCTGGACAGCCTCGTCGCAGAGGTATGGCGGCTGTTGGAGCAAGGGCCGGTTCAGGTGGACAGCATCTGCGACATGATCGGCCAGATCGCCAAATGCCTGTATGACCCTGAGCTTGAGACCACCGGCACCGCCGATGCCACCCGCCTGGTGCGGGCCCTGTTCGCGCCCACCCCCGGCAGCAGGGAAGACCCCGGCCTGGATGTCTACCAGTTGCGCCTGACCCGGATGGACGACATAGCGCTGGCGGGCGAGGCCAGGGAATTTGCCCGCAACATGCACGATACCGGCCTGGCATCGCCCTATCATGCCGTATTTCTGAGATTCCTGCGCACCAGCAACGAGGACGAACTGATTCCCAAGGCCCTGGGGCTGAGCATGACCGGGCTGGACGATCTGTATTGCTACCACCAGCTGGTTCATTCCCTGATCGACGAAGCCATCTATCCGGAAACCTGCCAGGCCGTCTATGGCCTGACCATGATGCTGGAACGTGGCTCGCTGTTTACCCCGGCGGTGGCCCAGGCGCTGTGGCGCCAGATCAAGCTCAAACTGTCGGAGGAAACCGGGCAGGCCCTGACAGAAGCGTTCGGCAATGCCGTTCCGCCACGGGTATTTCTGCTGGCCGGTGTGCTCAATCTGCTGGGACAGCCACTGGGCGTGGGCCAGGGCAACAACCCCAGTTGCCAGTCTGCGATCGGGCTGTCCATGTGGGCGGCCAACGAGGCCGACTATCTGCTCCAGGTGCTGACCTGGGCAGCCCGTGACAATGAAGTACTGGGCCGGTTTGAAGGCTGGGAAGTGTCGTCCAAGAATCTGGAACCGGGGCTGGTCAAGGACACGCCGGTGGACGTGGATCCGGTGTCACTGATCCTGATTCCCCACATGGATCGGATCTACGGTGAAATGTGGCGCCGCTGTGAAGACCGGGACGATGACGCCCACCGCTGGATCAACCCGGAATTCTATGGCTGGTGGGTCAGCCATGGTTTCAGGGTGGTAGCCGACATCCACACTGGCGAGGTAAAGGACTACGAAGGCTTTATCAGGCACTTCTATGCCAGTTACCACCCCTACTACAATGGAAATTTCCCGGTCATTCACCACCAGCCCGCCGGCATTGCCGTCACCGACAGCGCCGCCCGTTTTGTCGGCCGCCACGCCATCACCATCCAGCGGGTGGCACTGAGCCCCAGCAACGAAATGCGGGTGTACTTTTTCAACCCCAACAACGACAGCGGCCAGGACTGGGGCCAGGGCATTACCTGTTCAACACGGGGAAACGGCGAGATTCGCGGCGAGGCCTCCCTGCCCATCGCGGAATTTACCTCACGGCTCTATGCGTTCCACTACGACACCCTGGAGCTGGGTGACCTTGGCTCCATACCGGATGACGAAGTGGCCAGGGTAATGGAGCTGGGGTATGGGAGTTGGGCGGCGGAGGAATAACGCCGCCGCGCTTGATATTTCAGGCCCTGGGACGCGGAAAAATCAGCCGCTAGTCGCGCTCAATCAGGCGGCGCACCTGCTCCAGATTTTCATTGGATGTCACATGGTAGCTGGGGGACGCCTTGGCAGCCCGGGTGAAGAAGACTTCGGCTTGCGGATAATCCCCCTCGGCCATGCGGATATAACCCATGGTGTTCAGGGCATCTGCCTCGCCCATGACTTTGGCAAAGGCCTCCAGGGCTTCGTCGTAACGCTCCATACGGGTGTAGAGCTGGCCAAGATTCCGCAATGTGCGCTCGTGCCGGGGTGAGATGCCAAGCGCCGTATGGTACTGATGCTCGGCCCGCTCCCATTTGCCTATGAGGTAGTAGGAGTATCCCAGATTGTTATGGAGTTTGGCATTGCGGGAAGAGAGCGCCAGTGCCCGGTCGTAATAATCCAGCGCGCTGGCAAAGTCACCGCGCAGGTCCGCCAGAATACCCAGACCATTCCATGCCTGCCAGCGCTTGCTGTCGGCCGCAACGGCCTGTTCAAGCATGGCGCGGGCCTGATCGTATTCCCGCTGCTTCATCATCATCAACCCCAGGCCTTCGAGGGCACCGGGATGGCTGGCATCCTGTTCAAGCGCCAGACGAAAAGCGGAAGCGGCCTTGTTATTGGCTCCCTTGTGGTGGTTGATCGCACCAATTTTGTAGAGGGTATCGGCATTGTCCGGGTCCAGTTCCAGTGACCGTATGTACTCGAATACCGCCTCATCCACATCGCCGCGCCGGTAAGCGGCATCGCCCCTGGCGATCGCCTCCTCTGCCGACTCCACTGGCATCAGTGTGGAAAATGTCAGCTCGGACGTGCCCTCATACAGCTCTGTATAACTGTTGCCGGACTCTACCGTCTGGCTACTGGCGCAACCGTAAAGGGAAAGCACAGTAACGACGAGACACACACCACGCACTTTCTTTGTATGCTGATAGGCCATCATGTAAATCCTCGGATTAAGCTGAGTGTGGATACAATTATCTATCCCTTGAAATGATCCAGCACCCCGACAACGGCCGGCCCTATGGCCACGACAAAGAACGCGGGAAACATGCAAAACACCAACGGAAATATCATTTTCGTGGAGATGGTGGCGGCTGCCTCTTCCGCCCGCTGCATGCGCTTGTCGCGGAACTCCTCGGAATAGATTCGCAGGGACTCGGCCGTGCTGGTGCCAAACCGGAGGCTCTGGCTGAGCAAAGCCACGAGACCACCAATCTCCTCCAGGCCGGTGCGTTCAGAGAGGTTCTTGAGGGCATCGATCCGGTCCACACCGGCCCGCATCTCGCTGTTGACCAGGGCTAGCTCTTCGGACAGTTCCGGATGCCCCACCACCAACTCATCGGCCACCCGCTGTATCGCCGGCTTGAGGCCATAACCCGCCTCGGTACATACCACCAGCAGGTCCAGGGCGTCTGGAAACCCGTTGTAAAGCTTGCGCTTGCGCCGTTCAATCAGCTTACCCAGCACGTAGTTGGGGCCCAGGGCTCCCACCAGCGTGGCCGCGGTGGCCGCCTGTAGGATTTCCAGACTGCTCAGCCCTGGCACCCAGTTCAGACCAAAAAATACCGCTAGTGGCAGACCAATGATCAGCAGGGTTTTTATGGCGTAAAAGTTGGACAGGGCATTGTCACTGCGGAAGCCGGCATGGACCAGGCGCTGGCCCGTCCGGTTGAGTTCCTTTTCTTTCTTTGGCAAGACGTAGGGAGAGAGAGACTTGACCAGCGGTGCAAACGAGCCTCCGCTAGACGTGCCACTGGCCTCCGGCGCCACCACATTGTGCAGACGACTGCGCACCGGATGGAACAAGGTCGTCATCAGGAACATGCCGGCCAGGGCGAGACAGAAGACGGCAACCGCCATCAGCACCACAAAGGCCAGTTGCGACATCTGCTGGTCCTCGATGATGCTGTTGAGCATTCCGATCAGGTAATCCATGGCTGTTCTCCCTACACCTTGATATTGAGTATCTTCCTGATCCAGAAAACACCGATCACAATCATGACCAGGGCCACCAGGATAATGTCACCACCACGGGGACTTTCGGTAAGCATGGGCATATAGTCCGGATTCACCAGGGAAATCAGTACAAACAGCACAAACGGCGTCATGGTGAGTACCCAGGCTGACATCCGCCCCTCCGCAGACAGGGTCTGGACCCGCCGCTGGAATCGGAAACGGCCGCGAATGACGGAGGCGATTTTCTCCAGTACCTCGGCGAGGTTACCGCCGGATTCTCTCTGCACCAGAACGGCCGTGATCAACGCCATGACCAGCACACTGGGAACCCGCTGCAGTAACCCGAACAGAGCCGAGCGGACATCCCCCCCGTAATTGATTTCGTTAAAGGTGGTCAGGAACTCTTCCTTTACCGGGCTGGGCATTTCGGTGGACACCAGACGTATGGCTTCAATAAAAGGATGCCCTGCCCGCAAGGCGCGGATAATCACATCCACCACATCCGGCAACTGCTCCTCGATCCTGGCAATCCGCTGACTGCGTTTTCTGCGCAGATAAAAAAACGGAATCAGAGCGCCAACAGGGGCAAAGACCAGCGGTATCCACCAGGTACTCTTGACGTAATAGCCGGCAACACCGGCGGTCACCGCCAACACCGTCGCCAGCAGAAGTACCCGGTAAGCCCGGGTCTGGTAGCCGCTCTGGGCAATGAGGGTGGCCAGGGGCTGCAACAGGGCCAGGGTTTCCAGCCGTTTTTCCAGGGGCGAAAGATCCCGCAGGTACTGCTCCCTCATAAGGGATATACGGTCTTCCCTTCCGTCTTCGGCGGTCAGGTTGTTCATGCGCTGGCTCAGGCGCTTACGGGCACCGCGACTCTCCCCGAATACCGGAATCACCAGCCCCTGGGACAGTAGAAAAACCGCCACAAACACGAGTGCAAGGAATATCCACAGTTTGTCTCCCAATACGTCCATGGCTCAGCCCCCAAAATCCGGATCATAGAGTGACAACGGCAATGCAATACCCCGCTGCTGGAGATGTTCCTGGAAACGGGGAACAATGCCGGTTGCCCAGTACCTGCCCTGCACGTGGCCGTGTTCGTCGCGACCAAGGCGGCGGAAGGTAAAAATCTCCGACATGGTGATCACGTCACCCTCCATGCCGTTTATCTCCTGCACACTCACCAGCCGTCTTTTACCGTCTTCCTGACGTTCCACCTGGAGCACAACGTCAATGGCGGATGCCACCTGGGAACGGATGGCCTTGGTCGGCATGGTGGTTCCCGTCATCGACACCATGTTCTCGATCCGTGTCAGGGCATCCCGGGGGGCGTTGGCGTGCAGGGTGGTCATGGAGCCATCGTGCCCCGTATTCATTGCCTGCAACATGTCCAGGGCCTCGGTGCCGCGAACCTCGCCGACGATAATGCGGTCAGGCCGCATGCGCAGGCTGTTGCGCACCAGGTCCCGCTGTGTGACTTCGCCCTTGTTTTCGATGTTCGGTGGCCGCGTTTCCAGCCTCGCCACGTGGGGCTGCTGAAGTTGCAGTTCCGCGGAATCCTCAATGGTGACGATGCGCTCGTCATCCGGCACAAACCCGGACATCACGTTAAGGAGGGTGGTTTTACCCGAGCCGGTACCGCCCGAGATCAGGACATTAAGTCTGCCCCGGACAATGCCCTCCAGAAGATTGGCAATCGAAGGCGTCAGGGTGCCTTTCTCGATCAGGGTCTCCATCGACAGGCCATCAATGGAAAAACGGCGAATGGACAGTAACGGTCCGTCCACGGCCAGTGGCGGAATAATGGCGTTTACCCGGGAGCCGTCCCTCAGCCGCGCATCCACCATCGGCGAGGATTCATCGATCCGCCGCCCGACACTGGAAACAATGCGATCAATGGTATTCAACAGATGGCTATCGTTCTGGAAGGTGGCGGATTCCCGCTCCAGTTTGCCATTGCGTTCCACATAGATGCAGTTGTAGCCGTTGACCAGGATGTCCGAGATGGACTTGTCTGCCAGCAAGGGCTCCAGGGGACCAAAGCCGAGGATGTCGTCCTTGATCTGTTGCAGAATACGTTGCCGCGCTGCCAGCGAGAGTGGCATCGACTCTTCCGCCATCAACCGCTGACCAATCTCCTCCAGCTGGCGCTCGGCTTCTTCCCGCCCCAAAGTTCCCAGCAGGGACAGATCCAGCACCTTCATCAGCTTCTGGTGAATTTTCTGTTTCCAGACCCTTTCCTGTTCCTCTTCGGACCGGCGCGCAGCTTCCATTCCGACCCCCGCTGTAACCAGTGGCGCTTCCAGTTCGCTCTTGCCAGCGCCATTCATGCTGCTCGGTTCCATAATGCCCTCCTCAGGCCCCTGCCAGTTTCTGCCAGACCCGGCCAAAACCGGACTGCGGCACCACCTTCTTGCCACTCAGCGCCTCCGCCATCTGCACCAGGCTGCGGCTTACCAGTGCCGAAGGCGCCGCCTCCAGTAGCGGCACCCCCATATTGGCGCTCTGGGCGACGCGGGCATAATCATTGGGAATACAGGTGAGGTCACCGATACCCAGCGCCTTTTCAATGTCTGCAGTAGTCAGGGCGAGGCGCTTGTTCCAGCGGTTAACCACCACCCCGATGCGATCGGCAGGAACATGCATATAGCGAGTGAGGTAATGCAGCAGCCGTCGGGCATCCTGGACATGGGAGATGGTCTGCTGCATCACCAGCAGCACGCGATCGGCGGATTCCAGCACGCCACCGGTAACGCCGTCGATATGCCTGGGCAGGTCAACCACCGTATGATCATAGCCGGAGCGCATTAATGTAATCAGTTTCTGTAGCTGTCCCTCATCGACATCTCCCGGCACGATCAACTGATCAGTGCCATTGCCCAGCAGATGCAACCCGCTTTTGTGCTTGACCATGTGGCCCTCGAGGGCCATCAGATCCATGTTGTCAGCACGCAGGATGGCGTCGATGAGGCCACCGCTCTCCTTCAGGTCGAAGGCCGATGCCAGGTGGCCAAACTGCAGATCCATGTCCAGCAAAGCGACCCGGTCCTCAATTTTTTCCACCAGGCTGTGGGCCAATGCGCCCGCGATGATGCTGGCGCCGGAGCCACCCTTGCTGTTAATCACCGCAAACAGGTCACCGGCCTGCCTGGCTGTTGGTTCCAGCTCCCGGGCAACGCGCCACAGGGAGACCAGAAGTTCCTGTTTCTGGACCGGGAAGGTGAAGTAGTCCCGGGCCCCTACCTGCATGGCCGTTCGCATGACGGTGGTATTTTCAGGACCGGTTACCATCGTCGGGACGCGGCCCGTCGCGGGGCGTTCGTCGAGCGCCTTCAGCTCGTCTTCCCAGGCAACGGTGGTGCAGAATACCAGCGCATCCGGCAGCTCCGTCAGATTATGGAGCGGATCAGAATGCCCGTTGGTAATCAGGCGCCTGGTAGGTGACAAACCTGGCTCGTTGGCCAGTATCTGTTCGAGTATTTCCAGTTCAGAGGCATTGCGCCCTGCAATCAAAACCGTCATCGGTGCTTTCATGGCCTTGTCCTTCCCTGCCTGCTCAACTGACTGTTCCAAAACAGCCGATACCTTCCGGCGAAACACCCAGACTTTCCCTGGGCAATACAGTTATAAACGGTGGCAACTCAAACTGCTGGAAAAAGAACGGGATGATCAGCTGATGCTGGAAGCCGCTGACTTCACTGCGCACAAAGGCAATGTCCATGAAGTCTGCGGTGGTATCGGCCACCACACTGCCAGTGGCCGTGAGATACTGGAGACTGATCAGGCCTTCGTTCAGATCCCTGAGTACCGGGCTGCTTCCGGACGACGTCGGCTCGGCAAACATGGCCACCCGCCGGATCGCGCTGTGCTCAACGGGACAGACGACGGCGACCCGGGCAGCCCGCCGGCTGGTCTCATCCAGCGTATTCCAGACAAACATCAGGCGACCGAACTCAATGGCGGCAAACAGCAGGATAAAAAACAGTGCTCCCACCAGGGCAAATTCCACGGTATGCAAGCCGGACTGAAGCCTGATATTCATAACGCCCTCATCTGCACAGTGCCGTTCATTTCAAAAGCCAGGCTGATCGGGTCTCCGCCGTAGAACGCGGGGATGCGACCAACAATTGGCACATAGTCATACCTGGCGCTGACCATAATATGGCTGGCATCCGGGCTGGTCACACTGACATCACCGGGGGACCAGCCCGGAAGCAGGGGCTCCCCCGCTCCCAGGGTGTTGCCGTACACCACCAGATTGCTGGACTCCTGCACCAGAGCGCTATCCAGGAAGATCACCCCCACACTACCAAGCATGGCATTGGACGCCGCGTGCCTGGCGCCGTCCTGGGTTGCCCGGGTCATGGTGTGGTACTGGTGAAATGCCCACCCCAGTTCACTGACTGCAAAAACCACCAGCAACAACAACGGGGCTGTCAGCAGGAATTCCAGTGCCGCGATGCCCTGCTGTTTCCCTGTCCTGCAAATCTCTCCCATGGCCTTTGCTCCCGCTTATCCCAAAGCTTTCAGCTGTCAATGGTATCCGGATCCTTATAGAGCTGGATGATACGGGGCCCCGGGCCGGCGCCAGGATCCGGCCCCGGCACTCCGCTGCCGCCACAATCGTCCCTGAATTGACCGTAAAACACCGCCTGCCCCTGCTGATTCATCCGGTCCACCATGTAAAAGCAGGAGAATCCCAGCAACTCCACACTGTCCTGGCCGTTGGCCAGCCCGTCACAGTTACCAACAGGCATGGTCAGGATACGTCGGCCGGCCGCGCCCTCCGGGGGCGCATCCGGATTGACGGTCTGGTATTGCGATTCGTACCAGTCCAGGTCATAGGGTGGGATTTTCTGGTCCAGGTAATCCTGTTCGGTGTAGGCTTCGTGGTTGGTGAACCAGTCCGGCGGATAATCGGTGGAGTTGACCGGCCCGTTATAGATGCCCAGCCGGGTGTTGATCCCCTGGGCAAACGGGCCCACGGTGTTGCCGGGCTCGGTCTCGATATCGCTGTCACCGCCGGTAGACAGGCAGGCATCAAATTTCCCGGCTGCCGCTTCCCGCACATCGGCGCCGCCCTGGCTACCATCAAGCCGGATCAGGTAGAAGTTACCGTTACCCACCTCGGAACTGGTGCCCGAGCCGATCTTCAGCTGCTCTACCTGTCCCCGGGAATAGCCAAAAGTGGTGCCTGGCGGGCTCTCTTCAGGTGGCGTACCACAGGCCATTACCGGCGCGACGTTGCACACCTGCTGCAGGGTCGGGCTGGGGCCGGCAACGGCTGTGCCGGCTATGGTCAGGTCATCAAAACCGAGTACCGGGGCAAACCATTCGGCGACGTCATAGTTTGCGACAGCGGCCCTCACGTACTGGGCAGGCACAGTACCCGACACAAACGGATTCAGCGTGGAGGAATATTCAAGCACCAGGCTCAGATTGCCGCCACTGGCCGCGGCGCCAAGCCCGGCATTACCGGGCGCTGCCAGGTTGCCGGCAAAGGTTGTCTGGCCGGCGCTATCTGCCAGGGCAGTACTGCCGGTCTGGTCCAGGACCTTGGCGGCACTGAGCGCGGCGGCATCCAGGGCATTCTGCAGCCGTGTCTTTTCCAGGTGGGCGTTGCTGATGTCCAGCGCCAGCGCCGCCATACCAAGAATGGCCACCAGGGAAATCGCCGCCAGTGGCAGGATCGCACCCTGCTGGTACCTTTGAGTCTTCCCAAGCGAGATCATGGCCCGCCCTCCCTGTTCAGCGCTGAAGACCCAGGCCGACACTGCCACTCATGTCCGGCGTCATCCGCGACGGGTTGCCGGTATCCTTGCGATAACTTTCATAGCCGGCTTCCGCTTTGCGACCATCCAGCACCGGAAGCTCAGGCACTTCCCGGTCCGGTGAAACATACTTCTGGGCAGCGATCATCTGGCGCACCGAGTTACCAAATTGGTCCTCGGAGCTGGGTGACGCACATCCCGCTGCCAGCATTGCCATAGCCAGCCCGGCCACCACTGTCTTCACGTTGCATTTGTAGGCATCCATGGTGCTTTCCTCAGAGTTCATGGCCGAATTGTCCCTTTACACTGCCACGCTGCATCGACCTGGGCCCGGTGCCGGGCTTGCGCCTGCCTTCGGTATAACCCAACAGGTAAAATTCCAGATCGGACGGCTCCACAAAGTAATCCGTGGGCAGGGTAAACTGCTCGCGGTCCACCGGCCTTGCGAAGTGGGGTGTTACCAGGATCACCAGTTCGGTCTTGCCCTTGATGAATTCCTGGCTGCGGAACAGGTTGCCAAGCACCGGCAGGTCGCCCAGGCCCGGGAACTTGTTGACACGCTCCCGCAGGTTCTCGTTGATCAATCCCGCCACCCCGATGGTCTGGCCATTGGCCAGTTCCACCGTTGATGATGCACTGCGGCTGGTCAGGGCGTTGATGAAGAAAGTGGCAGAGGTTTCAGGCACGTCCAGGGCGATCGAGTTCTGATTGCTCAGCTCACTGACCTTGATATTGAGCTTGAGGCTGATCATGTCAGAGTCCAGTACCGTGGGCAGGAAGCCGAGGCTGACCCCGAACTCTTTGAACTCGATCGTTATGCCGTCATCCTGACCACTTCCCACCGGGATCGGAAATTCACCGCCGGCGTGGAAGGTGGCTTCCTGGCCGGTGAGTGTGGTCAGCGTGGGCTCCGCCAGTACCTTGGCGAGGTTATTCTCCTGGGCTGCGTCGATCACCAGGTCAAACAGGGTGTCACCGTCCAGGAAACTGGCAAACAGGCCGGTGCTTTCAAAGGTCATTGGTTCACGCAGGATCTGGGTGGCCGGCGTCTCTCCGGTTAACGTGCCCGAACCGCCGCCGGGAACAAATGCTCCGGAAGGGGCCAGTGCCGTGCCATTGTTGGCTGCGCCAATGGTCAACAGGGAGTTGGCATTGATGGCGGCAAACTTGGCGCCAATACGCTTGAGGAAATCCCGCGACACCTCGGCTACCTGGACTTCCAGCATGACCTGCTGGGCACCGCCCACCTGCATCATGTTGAGCACCCTGCCCTCGTCACCACCCTGGTAACTGCGGGCCAGATCCAGGGCCGCGGTCATGCGGGCGGCACTGCTCACCTCACCACTGAGAATGATGGCGTCCTGGGAGGAACGGACCTCGACCTCTTCCCCGGGCAGCACCTGGTACAGTTTCGATTTCAGGCTTTCCAGGTCATGGTTGACCTCAATGCCAACGGCACTGACAACCTGATTGTTGTTATCCCACAAGGTCACGTTGGTGGTTCCCAGCTTTTTCCCCACCACGTACAGCTGCCGTGAACGCAGAATGAGGATATCGGCAATGTCCGGATTGCCAACGGAGATCTTTGCCACTGGCTGTTCCAGGTAGAGAATCTGGGACTGGTTCACGGCAACTTCCACAACCTGCCTGTTCATACCGCTGGCGAGCATGGCCTGGGCACTGGCCCCTGCCGGGAACACCAGTACACAAAGCAGAACCAGGCTGATCAGATAACCTTCAATCGTTAAATTCCGTGCCGTTACTGTCATGGCCACTCTCCCTATCATTACTTCCTGCCCGGTTACCGAAACTCACCGGCCGCTCCCATTCCACAGGCCTCCCTGGGCGTGCCCTTACATGGAAACCCTTGACGTGCTGACCTCTGTACCGCGAATGATCGTGACCCGTGATATAGTGGATACCGCCCGCCGCGGCGCCGGCTTTGGCGCTGGCTTCACTTCCGCCACCACCTCTTCTTTTTCCGGTTCCGGCTCCGGTTCGGGTATCGGGCGAATGCTGTCGTCCAGCGGGTTCCTCAGGGCCAGTTGCACCACCCCTTCCTGGGTCGCCTTGACCAGTTCCTCGGCGTCCGCCGAACTGAGCTCCAGGGTGACGGCCCGCACAATCACCGGCTTGTCTTTTTCCGGTGACGCAGTCTGGTCCACCGCCAGTACCTTGACGTTTTCCAGCAGTGTCCGGGATTGATAACGGCGGTTTCCGTTGGGAATGGCAGAGACAACATCCACCCGGTTACCCGGCATCAGGAAGCCGGCGACACCAATCACATCGTTCACCCGCACGGTCACCGCCCGCTTGTTCGGCGCGATGACCGCCGACAGTGCACTGCCGCCCCCGAAGGCAACCACTTTTTCCCTGAGGATCACTTCTCCAGGGTAGATTGTGGTCATGGCAACCGTGCTCTCCACCTCGGCAGTGTCTTTATAAGCCCCGGAGGGCACCATGGATCTCGGCATGTTGGCGACCCTCAGATCGCTGGCTTCCAGTTTCTTGCCGAACGGCACCTGCAATGCCGCCACTACCACGGGGACACCGTCCTCGGTAGCGGGCGACGCAAGGCGATCCATCGCCCAGCCCCTCGCCAGGTAGGCAGCACCAAGGCCCATCATCAGGGCAAAACCAAGCATGAGAACGGTTCTTGACTTGAACATAGCGGTCACCCCACGTTATCCATGTGTACGAAGTAGTTTTGCCAGGCCCATTCAATGGAATCCCGGCTGAGCCTCGCCGGTAACCCGCGATACCGGCAGTAATCACTGACCAGACCAAGCAGGTCCCGGGGATGGCAGGGCAGCAGGACGTTGCCCTGCATCGGGTAAAGCTCTGTCATCATGAATCGGGTAACGTCGGGATCGTTTTCCATCGCCATTTGCTGGCAGACCTGTTGCCATAACCGCAGGTACGATTGCGGCGCCAGGGTTCTGAAACCGATCTTATGCCCGATCCGGCGCAGGAAGGCTTCGTCGGCCAACTCCAGCGGATTCAGATTGGTGGAGAAGATCAGCAGCATGTCGAAAGGCACCGCAAAGTGCTGGCCGGCCCTGAGATTGAGGAAATCCCGTTTCTCCTCCATGGGCACGATCCAGCGGTTCAGCAGATCCACATGGGAGACTCGCTGCCGGCCCAGGTCATCAATCAGCAGCATGCCGTTGCTGGCCTTGAGCTGCAGCGGCGCCTGGTATTGCTTGCGCTGTTCGTCGAACTTCAGCTCCAGCATATCCAGGGTCAGCTCACCACCGGTGGTTACTTCCGGCCGATGACAGAGAACATATCGGGGGTCGTGGCCGCTGGTCAGGTGCACGGGGTCCTGCTGCTCCCCATGAACCGGGTGGTGGAATTCAGGATCAAACAGGCTGATCACCGTATCGCCCACCAGCAGGGAATAGGGTATGTACACCGGCCCCGCCAGTAACTTCACCAGTTGCCGGGAGATATAACTCTTGCCACTGCCGGCGGGGCCGTAAATGAACATGGCGCGGCCGGAATGCACGGCCGGGCCAAGCTGGGCCAGCAGACTATCGTCGACCACGGTATTGCGGAACAACCGGTGCATATCCTCTTCGGTAACAACACACCCGGACACCGACTGGCGCCGGACCAGTGACTCATAATCCCTGAGAAGAACCGGAGCCGGGCCGCAGTAGCCATCCCGGGACAGGGAATCCAGCGCCTCTGCACGCCCGCGATCCGTAAGTGCATAACGCAGACCACCATCGGAGAGATCCGCACTGCGGCTCTCAACCTTGGCCTCCCGGCGCAACAGATTCAGCACCGGTTCCAGCACCGCACCGGGCAAAGCCATCTGGCGGGCAAGGTGCTGTAGGGTCTGATTGCTGACCAGGTTGAGATGCTTGAGCAGCAGATCCGCCACAAAGAAATGGTCCAGGCCGGTATCGTCCAGGGTGTGTGGCCTGGAAAGAATCTCAGCAACTGCCGGAGAGGCTTCCCTTGTTTCTGTGGTCAGGAGTTCAGCTTCCATTGCGTAGTCTCCGAATTCTGGAAAATGAATTGCCTAGATAAGTGCCAGGGCCGTTCCGCAGGCGATTGCCAGTGCATATGGGAAGCGTAGGCCTGCGGCCTCGCCTGGTGCCGGAGGTATATATGTTGGCTGTCGGGCCAGCAGCAGCCAGCACATGGAGACATAGCGTTTGAGCATGGCTGGCAGCCCTCCTTTCGCGGCGACATACACAAGAGCCAGAAGTCCGCCTGCGATAATGGTCATCAGGGCGGCAATAAAAACCACTTTGGCGCCCACCACAGCACCAACCGCTGTCAACAATTTCACATCACCCGCGCCCATGGCAGCGAAGGCATAGAGCGGCAGAAAACACAGCAAGCCGATAAGTAGGCCGCCCAAGGAAAAGAGCAACCCCTCCCATTGCCCAAACCAGGTATGTAGTGCGAGCGCCACAATCACCATGCCAAAAGTAACCACGTTTGGAATCCTGCGGATGGACAGATCACTGAAAACAGCCATCACCAGGCCTATGGTTAGTGTTGTTAATGCCCATCCACTTGGATTCATAAAAACCTCGTGCTACGCAAGTGATCTGACCAGAAAAAAGGGGGGTATCCCCCCCTTTTTTCGCGTGAGACACTACTATTAAGTGATGTGGCCAGTAATCTTAGTAATTGCGCCCGCTATGGCAGTACCTAGGCCGGTGAATGCCGTTACAACAGCGAGAACAATTAAAGACCCAGCCACCGCATACTCAGCCAACTCCAAACCCTCTTCATCACGAAGAAACTGAACCACTTTTCCCTTGAAGTTTTTCATTTCGTCACTCCTGCAGTCGTTAAACGAACTTCCATGGTTGTACAGCCACCTATCCGTGCACTGTATCAACCACTTTAGGAGCAACGGAGAATCAACCGTTAGGAGAATTCCGGCGAAAAACTGGGAGGATTTTGCAGGCCACCGTCAGAGCTTGACGAGGTGGCCGGTTGATAGCTGGAACGGCAGAGTGGCCTCTTTACGGGAGGTCATCCACTTGTGGCGGTACCCGGACGGTGTCATGCCGGTATGGCGCTGAAACATCTTGGTGAAGTAGGAGGCATCGTGAAAACCCACGGCCCAGCATACGTCGATGACCGAAGCACTATTGTTCCGCAGCAGCTCAGTGGCCTTTTCGATGCGACGCCGTAGGATGTATTCCTGGAAGGTGATGCCATACACCCGCTTGAATGCGCGGCTCAGCTGGTAGCTGTTGGTTCCGCAGAGTTCGGCAATCTTCGTCTGCATTAATTTTTCGGCAAGGTGTTGGTCAATATAGGCTGCAGCAACCTCCACCGCCTTGTCTTCACCCCTATGCTTCTGGAAGCGGGCGTCATCCGGCAGGGGCTGTTTGTGGGAGATGGTCCTGCGAGGGGCGCGGCCTGAAGATTCCGTCAGCAGCCTGTTCAACCGGTCGAGGGATGCGGTAACGGAGTTATCGACAACCGGCTTTACGAAATAATCCCATATCCTGGTGCGCAGGGCCCAGACCGCCAGGGCTTCGGAATGCTGCTCCGTGAACATCAGCATCGGCACAGAGGCAAACTGCTGCTTGGCCTCGCTGAGCACTGAAAGGCTGGCGATATCCGGAAAATCAAAGTCAAAGCAGGTAATCACCCGGCCGGCGGCTGCCTGAGTCTCATAGACCCGGCCAAGATCGTCCTGCTTTGTCACATAAACAAGCGGATATTCCCTCTCGATCACCCTGACGATCGCTGGATCCGATCCATACTGTGTGGCATCTACCAGCACAACGGTAGATTTTTCCATTTCTACATCCCCTTCTTCCATCTGACTTTCGGGTCGTCAGCTCCTTCTGGATATGCCGAGGGGAGAGCAACATGTAGTTTTTTTAATATTTGCGACCCGGATCTTATGATTAGTTTATGCATCCAAACATGTCAAGCCACTGCACAGTCCGGACAAAACTTTTTACATTCCTTGACAATAATAAAGGGCCGCTCCGGAGAGCAGCCCTTGTGTTTTTCAGACGGTTATACGGCTTTCTTAGCCCATATTCTTCCGCATAAAGTTCTGGATCTCCCCCACAATGCCCGAACGGAAAGCCAGCACCGTCAGTACGAAGATGGCACCCAGGATGGGATCCACCCAGTCCCCCAGCGGGCCCTGTGACAGCTGGTACTCCAGAGTCACCACGAAGCCGGCGCCAACCACCGGGCCCAGCAGGGTGCCGGTGCCGCCCAGCAGGGTCATCAGGATGACTTCGCCGGACATGTGCCAGTGGGCGTCGTTCAGAGAGGCCAGCTGGAACACCACGGTTTTCACCGAGCCGGCCAGGCCGGCAAGGCCTGCGGAGAGCACGAAGGCCATCAGTTTGTAGCGGTCCACGTTGTAGCCCAGGGAGACCGCCCTTGGTTCGTTCTGCTTGATTGCCTTGAGTACCTGGCCGAACGGTGAGCCGACGATGCGCTGCACCAGCAGGTAACCGGCCAGGAACACCGCCAGCACAAAGTAGTACATGGCGGTGTTATCACTCAGGTCCACCATGCCGAACAGGTAGCCACGGGGCACGCCGTGCATGCCGTCCTCGCCCCCGGTGAACGGGGCCTGCACGAAGAAGAAATAGACCAGCTGCGCCAGGGCCAGGGTAATCATCGCGAAGTAGATACCCTGGCGACGTATGGCGACCAGGCCAAAGCCCAGGCCAAGCACCAGTGAGGCTGCTGTGCCCACGACAATACCCATTTCCGTGGTCACCCCGGGAAAGCTCGATAGCAGGTAGCCGGTTGTGTAGGAGCCCGCCGCCAGGAACGCGGCATGCCCGAAAGACAGCAGGCCGGTGTAGCCAAGCAGAAGGTTCAGTGCCACCGCAAACAGGGCGAAACACAGGATTTTCATCAGGAACACGGGGTAAAAGACCGCCGGTGCAAGCAGCAGCAGTGCCAGCAGCACCAGGTTGAGGATCTGCTTCTTGCGCTGCTCTGCTTTCTGTTGTTTGACGATACTTTGCTGGATATCAGTCTGGGTCGTTGTGGTCGCCATGATTACGCCTCCTTACCGAACAGGCCCGATGGCCGAATCAACAGAACAACCACCATCACCAGGAAGATCACGGCTGCCGACCCTTCCGGGTAGAATACTTTGGTAAACCCTTCCACGACTCCCATCATCAGGCCGGTAATCACGGCACCGGCGATGGAACCCATGCCGCCGATCACCACCACCGCGAACACCACGATGAGTATGTTGGAACCCATCACCGGGGACACCGAGTAGATGGGCGCAGCGAGGGCGCCTGCAAACGCGGCCAGCATGACGCCGAAGCCATAGGTCAGGCTGATCAGCAGTGGCACATTGATGCCGAATCCCTGCATCAGCTGGGAATCTTCCGTACCGGCCCGCAGGTAGGAGCCAAGCCGTGTTTTCTCGATCATGAACCAGGTACCGAAACACACCAGCAGGGCGGCCACGATAACCCAGGCACGATAGTAGGGAAGGAACATGAACCCGAGGTTCATACCACCCCTGAACACTTCCGGCATGGAATAGCGCAGGCCGGAAACGCCGTAGATATTGATCAGCACACCCTGCAGAATAAGGGCGATACCGAACGTCAGAAGCAGGCTGTAGATATGGTCCTGCCCGGCAATGCGGCGCAACAGGAAATACTCCAGCACAATGCCAAAGCAGCCCACCACAACGGGAGCAAGAAACAGAGCCACCCAGTAGTTGACGCCGAAGGCATCGAACATCAGCACTGTGCACATGGCACCGAGCATGTACATGGCACCGTGGGCGAAATTGATGATTTTCAGCAGGCCGAAAATGACCGCCAGCCCCAGACTCAGCAGGGCGTAAAAGGAACCATTGATAATCCCGAGCATTAACTGGCCAGACAGCACAGCCACGGGGACTCCCAGAATCTCGGTCATGTTACAAACTCCAAAAGCAGCGCAACTTTGAACTTACAGAGGCGGATTGCGTGTCTGCAGGTCAGTGGCCACCCCGCCGGGACTGCGGAGTGGCCTGGTCGGTCAGAACATCAGTTTTGGGTTACCAGCTTGCACTTGCTCTCGGACAGCGGGCGATAAGCCTCTTCGCCGGGAATGGTGCGCACGATTTCGTACAGGTCCCACTCACTCTCGGACTCCTCAGGCGTTTTCACTTCCGCCAGGTACATGTCGTGTACCATGCGGCCATCCTCGCGGATGATGCCGTTTTTGGCAAACATGTCGTTGATGGGGGTATCCATCATCTGCTTGCGCACGGTCTGGGAGTCGTCGGATCCGGTCGCCTTGACGGCGTTCAGATACTGGATGGTGCTGGAATAGATACCGGCGTGAACCATGGTCGGGCGAACGCCGGCCTCTTCCATGAAGCGGTCGGACCACTCACGGGTTTCCTCGTTCATGTCCCAGTACCAGCCGGTCGTGAGCTGGATGCCCTGTGCACTCTGCGCGCCCAAGGCATGAACGTCAGTGAGGAACAGCAGCAGGGCGGCGAGGGTCTGGCCGGACTGGGTCAGGCCGAATTCACCGGCCGTGGTGATGGCGTTGGTGGTGTCTGCACCGGCGTTGGCCAGGGCAACCACGTCGGCACCGGACGACTGCGCCTGCAGGATGAAGGACGAGAAGTCCGATGTCGGGAACGGATGACGCACGGTCTCAATCACTTCACCGCCGTTTTCTTCCACAACACGTGTTACGTCATTTTCCAGAGCGTGCCCGAACGCGTAATCAGCGGTCAGGATGAACCAGGTTTCACCACCTTCTTTTACAATGGCGCTGGCGGTACCGTTGGCAAGGGGATAGGTGTCGTACACATAGTGGATGTGGTTGGGGGTACAGTGCTCGTTAGTGATGCTGGAAGCTGCAGAGCCGGAGACGATACCCAGCCTGTTGTTTTCTTCCAGGATGTTGCTCACCGCGATGGTGACCGAGGACGCTACCAGACCCGCCACCAGGTCCACGTTTTCGTTCTCAACCCAGCGCCGCACTGTGCTTGATGCAGAATCCGGGCTGTTGCGGTCGTCGGCGCTGACTACCTCAATTTTCGCCCCGTTCACTGTGCCACCAAAATCGGCAATGGCCATTTCAAGAGCGGTCAGGCCATTGGGACCGGCCAGGTCACGGTAGGTACCGGACATGTCGGCCAGGTAGCCGATCTTGACCGTGTCATTGGATATCTCAGCCTGGGCACCGCCTACAAGCATGGCTGATGCAATCGCTGATGTCAGAAGCTTTTTGGTAATTGTCATTGTTGTTTCTCCGCTACTGTCTTTGCGTTGGTTTTCGGGATTCGCTGTTGTTGCTTTTATTGCACTCTCGACTTCTACAGACACTTTCAAACCAGGACCTTAAACGCCCAGGTACTTGTCCAGCATCGACTGCTTGCTTTCAAGCTCGCCGGCGCTGATCTCCTCCACAATCTGGCCGTGTTCCATCACGTAGTGACGGTCCGCCAGGGGTGCGGCGAAATGGAAATTCTGTTCCACCAGAACGATCGTCAGGCCCTTTTCCTTGAGCTTGACCAGCACATCGCCCAGTTTCTCGACGATGACCGGCGCCAGGCCCTCGGTGATCTCATCCAGCAGTAGCATGTTGGCGCCGGTTCTCAGGATCCGCGCCATGGCCAGCATCTGCTGTTCGCCGCCCGAGAGCTTGGAGCCCTGGCTGGCGCGGCGCTCATACAGATTGGGAAACATGGAGAAGATTTCTTCCAGCCCCAGGCCACCGCTTCTTACTACGGGTGGGAGTGTCAGGTTCTCCATGACATTGAGCCCGGAAAAAATGCCCCGGTGTTCGGGGCAATACCCGACTCCCAACCTTGCTATGTGGTGGGGAGCGCAGGACATGGTCTCCTCACCGTTGATCATGATGGACCCGGTTCGCCGGCCCACCATATTCATGATCGCTTTCAGGGTTGTGCTGCGACCGGCACCGTTGCGTCCCAGCAGGGTAACCAGCTCGCCACGCTTAACCTCGATATTGATGCCGTGGAGGATGTGGGACTCACCGTAGAAGGCGTGAAGTCCGTCAATGCGCAGCTGTTCGTAATCTCTCCGGGAGGCCTGGCTCATTCCGCTGTCTCCTGCTTTTTGGTCGCGGTGCCGCCCATGTAGACCTCACGCACCCGGGGATCGTCGGACACTTCCTGGTAATCGCCTTCGGTCAGCACCGAGCCCTGGGCCAGCACGGTCACCCGGTCACAGAGTTTGCTGACCACCCCCAGGTTGTGCTCTACCATCAGTACCGTGCGGCCTTCAGCGGCCTTGCGCACCAGCTCCACCACCTGCTCCACGTCTTCGCTGCCCATGCCCTGTGTGGGCTCATCCAGCAGCATCAGCTCAGGTTCCATGGCCAGGGTGGTAGCGAGCTCCAGTGCCCGTTTACGGCCATAAGCCAGCTCAACCGTGGTGGTGTTGGCAAACTCGGTCAGCCCCACGCTGTCCAGCAGTGCCATGCAGCGGTCATTGAGATTGTTCAGGGACTCGCCGGATTTCCAGAAACGAAAGGAGTTGCCTTCAAAACTCTGCAGAGCTACGCGGATATTCTCCAGGGCGGTCATATGGGGGAACACGGCGGAAATCTGGAAGGAGCGCACCACACCCTCGCGGGCAATGGCAGCCGACTTCATGGAGGTAATATCCATACCCTTGAACAGGATCTTGCCCCGGGTCGGGCTCAGGAATTTGGTAAGCAGGTTGAATACGGTGGTCTTGCCCGCGCCATTGGGCCCGATGAGGGCATGAATATGGCCGCGCTGCACCTTCAGATTGACGTCATTAACCGCCACAAAGCCCTTGAACTCCTTGACGAGGCTTTGGGTCTCCAGAACGAACGGTTCACTCATGAGCCATCCTACCTTTTGTTATTGTTGTGCATTTACAGTACTGACAGAGTAGATTGACGTCTACGTAAACGTCAACCAGAAATCGCACTTTTTTGATCAGTCTCTATTCGCAAAAAGTCGCATATTAGCTGCAGCACCTGGTCGGGTTTCTGCAAATGTGGCGAGTGGCCGGTTTCGGGCATGAAAACCGGCGTTGCATGGCTTCCGATGCCTTCCACAATACGGGTCACCTGTTCCGGAACCCCGTATTCATCGTTCTCCCCCTGAATGATCATAGCCGGACATTGGATGGCGTCCAGCCAGGGTGCAAAATCCATCGACTGCTGGAAGCCTTCATCCAGCCACACATCCTGCCAGGCGTGGAATAGCGCATCGGTGCGATCGCCATGGTGGCGCAGCAGCTTTTCGCGAATACCTTCCGCCCTATAGCGCCGCCCCATGTCGCGGATGCCCGCCAGAGTCAGGTGATCGGCCCAAATATGGGCGGCCATGGTGATCAGCCCTTTCACCCTGTCACCCAGCACTGCGGCTGCAATCAGGGCTATGGAGCCACCATCGCTATGGCCTACCAGTATCACCTGGTCGATTTTCAGCGCGTCCAGCAACCGGGGCAGCCAGACCCTGCCTTCCTGCTCCAGGTAATCATAGGGGCGCGGCAACGGCTCATCAGTGGAGGCGCCGTAGCCCCGGCGCTCATAGACCAGGGCATCCAGGCCTGTCGTTTCTGCCAGCCGTCGCGGAAACTGTTTCCACAGGGCAATATTGCCCAGCGATTCGTGCAGAAAGACCAGCACCGGTCCGCTGCTATTTTCATGGCGCAGTCGCTGTGCCTGGACCCTGACGCCATCCCCTAACGGGACGGCGACATCAGTGACATTCATACCATCACCGCTTCGCCGGAATGGCATAGGTTATGGTGGCATGGGCAACCGGCTCTTCCAGACCGTCAGAGTATATATAAACCTCGCCCACGCCACTGGCCCTGCCGATCCTCAGCATGTTGGCCCGCGCCCGGATCGGACTATGGGATACCGGTTTGCGCAGGAAATTGATGTTCAGGTTGCTGGTTACCGCCAGCGGCACCAGGCCGATCTTTCCCAGCAGTGCGGCGTACAGGGCGACGTCGGCCAGTCCCATCATGGCAGGGCCGGCAACCGTGCCGCCAGGGCGCAGGTGTTCATCATCCACATCCAGCTTCATTTCCGCCCAGCCGTCGCCGAGCTTCTCCAGGGTGCCGTAACGGGCACCCTGGGGAAACTGTTCGGCGAGGAAGGCCTGCAGTTCCTCGAAGGTGACAATCATGCCTGTTTCTCTTCCTTCGCCTGATTACGCAGAACGAACCGCTGGATCTTGCCGCTGGGGGTCTTCGGCAGTTCATCCACGAATTCGATCTCCCGCGGATAGGCGTGGGCAGAGAGGCGGTGGCGTACCAGTTCCTGGAGCTCATCCTTCAGAGCGTCCTCGCTCTCCGGTTCCTGATCACCCTTGATCACGATGTAGGCCTTGATGATGGAGCCGCGCTTTTCATCGGGCTTGGCCACGACACCGGATTCGGCAACGGCCTTGTGCTCCAGCAGCGTGCTTTCCACGTCGGCCGGACCCACACGGTAGCCGGCAGTGGTAATGATGTCGTCATCGCGGCCGCTGAACGAGAAGCAGCCATCACCGTGACTCAGCACCATGTCGCCGGTGAGGTAGTAGCCGTTCACGAACGGATCTTTCTCACCCCAGGTGTAGCCATCGAAATGGAACAGCGGCGAGGCTTCCACATCCACCGCCAGTTGGCCGATTTCGCCCTCGCCTACTTCCTCGTTCTTCTCGTTCAGGGCGACCACCTTGTGGCCGGGAGAGGAATAGCCCATGGAGCCGGGGCGTACCGGGTGTTCAAGACCGTGGAAGTTGCAGCAGGTCATGCCGGTTTCAGTCTGGCCATAGTGGTCCTTGACCGGGCAGAAATGGCGCCTTTCAATCCAGTTCACCACTTCCGGGTTCAGCGGTTCGCCGGCACTGCTGGCCACCCGCAGGCCGAGGTTTTCACCTTCCGGCAACACGTGGTCGTTGGCCTTCAGCAGGCGATAGGCGGTGGGTGCCGCTGCCAGGTTGGTGATGCCGTACTTGCGGATCATGTCGTAGGTGGTTTCCGGAGTGAACGCACCGGGGTTGAAATGGGTGGCGTGGCCCATCAGCAGCGGACCAATCACCGCATAGTAAAGGCCGTAGGCCCAGCCCGGATCAGCCACGTTCCAGAACACGTCGTCGTCGCGCAGGTCAATGGCGTACTTCATGTAGACGTAGAACGCCAGCAGCGCCTTGGCCGGCACTGCCACACCCTTGGATTTGCCCACGGTTCCGGAGGTAAACATCTGCAGGAACGGGTCACTGCCCTTGATCAGCACCGGCTCGAACTGGTCTGACTGCCCGGCCAGGGTCCTGTCGAAGTCGGGGATGTCGCCACTGACTTCGACCGCGTTCACACATACCACCGGAGCACAGTCCTTCACTTCGATGAGCTTGGGGTAGTTGACCGGATCAGTGACCACCAGCCGGGTTTGGGCTCGCTCGAAGCGATATTCAATAGCCCCGGGGCCGAAGGCGGTGAATAAAGGCTGATAGACAGCACCGGCTCTCAGAGTGCCGGCAATAACGATAAGCAACTCCGGGCCGCGCGGCAGCAGGGCCGCAACCCGATCGCCCTTGCCAATGCCTCGGGACGTCAGATAGTTGGCAAAACGGGCGGATTTTTCTTTCAGTTCGGCAAAGGTGAGCTTGCCGGAGCCACCGTCAGCCTTCTCGTAATAGAGCGCAACTCGCTGCGGGTCGTCTGCCCACTTGTCACAGATTTCAGTACAGACGTTCAGGCCAGCGTCCAGGCTGCCCTCCAGGGCCTCCGCTTCGAGGCTGGCAGGATCGAAATTGTCATAGACCGATTGGTAATCCGGGAGGCTCATGTTTCAGTCCTTTTATTGTTGTGGACGATTTCTGTTCTCAATGTTTATCACAGGCTTTAGTTTACGTAAAGGTAAACTTTAAGCTAAAGCCAGGCGCCTCCGGAATGCTCCGGCCGGGGTGAAAACCTCTGCCTGGAGCGTTCCGAAGGCGCTGTGTATTCAGTTCTGCCCGCGGTAATAGAATTTCTGGATGCTGGAGAAATCCAGGCCGCCGTTACCCTCACTGGCGTGCAGCTCGAACAGGTTACGGGCCAGCGATCCCATGGGAATCGGCGCATGATTCTTGACGGCATTGTCGAAGGCCAGGCCCAGGTCCTTGTTCATCAGATCAACCAGGAAGCCGCCCTCATAATTGCGTGATGCCGGTACTCCCTCCATCACACCCGGCCAGGGATTGTAGACGTTCAGTGCCCAGTTGCCCCCGGAGCTCTGCTTCATGATTTCCGACAGCACGGCAGGGTCCAGCCCGTTCTTCACGCCCAGGGCAAGAGCCTCGCTGGTACCACTCATCAGGATGGCCAGCAGCATATTGTTGCAGATCTTGGCAATCTGTCCGGCACCGTGAGGGCCTGCGTGGAAGATGTTCTTGGCCATGGCATCGAGGACAGGCCTGGCGCGCTCGAAGGCGTCCGCCTCACCACCACAGATAAAGGTCAGGGTGCCGGCCTTGGCGCCACCCACGCCGCCGGACACCGGCGCATCCATGAAGGTGATACCGGCTTCAACGGCGGCTTCCGCCACACCCTTTGCCGTCTCCGGGGCGATAGTTGATGAGTCGATCACCAGTGTGGTGGAGGGCAGGTTTTTCAGCAGACCGTTTTCACCGAGGTAAACCGATTCCACGTGCTGGCCGGCAGGCAACATGGAAATAACCACCTCGGCGCCTTCGACCGCTTCCTGTATCGTCGCCGCGGACTTCGCGCCTTCGCTGGTGAGTGCCTTGACGGCTTCTGAAGACAGATCGAATACTGTCAGATCGTGGCCGGCCTTGACGAGGTTGGTGGCCATGGGGCCGCCCATGTTGCCAAGACCGATAAACGTGATGGTCGCCATATTATTGTTCTCCGCTTTTTGATCAGGTTTGGTCAGGTCTGTTCTGTTTTGTTCAGGGCTGCATAAAGAACCGGTCAATCCATTCCGGGTCCACGCTTTCCAGGGTTGGAAAATACCAGCGCGGCTTCAGGTCCTTGTCGATCAGCAGTGCCCGCACGCCTTCGGCAAATTCGCCCATTTTCAGGCTGCGCAGTGACAGTTGCAGTTCCTTGTCGAATACCTGGGACAGGCTGTCATGCAAGGTGTTGTGATAATGTTGCCAGGTCAGGGTCAGGGAAGCTGGTGACGCTGATGCCACGGTTTTCACCGCCTTGATCAGCCAGGGGTCATCACCGGCGTACTTGCCCAGGTTATCCACCACGTCCAGCAGTGAGTCGCCGTCGGTGAGCGACTGAATGACATCAAAATGCTCACGGACAACAGCCCGGGGCAATGCATCCCGGGAACCGGCCTCGAACCTGCGCAATACCTTGTTGACCGCAGCATGAGCCCCGGTATCGAAATCGGAATGCTGCAGGGCGTGCTTCACTTCTTCGCGCATGTCGTGGCGAATAAACCGGTCTGCCAGACCGGTAAAGATGGCATCGGCAGCGTTCATGTGCGCGCCGGTCAGGCCCAGGAACAACCCTGTCCGGCCCGGCATCCTGTTGAGAAACCAGCCGGCGCCCACATCCGGATACAGGCCAATACTCACTTCCGGCATTGCCACCCGCGAATGCTCTGTCACTATCCGGTGGGAGCCACCTACCATCAGTCCCAGCCCGCCACCAATCACAAGGCCGTTACCCCAGATGATAAACGGCTTGGGATACGTGTGTATCAGATAGTCCAGCTCGTATTCGTCGGTGAAGAAAGCTTCCCCTTCACTGACAGACTGGCTGTCGGAACGTGGCTCGGTCATATCCCGGTAAAGCGCCACTATGTCGCCGCCGGCGCAGAACGCCTTTTCGCCCTCACCTTCGAGCCAGACAGCGCCAATGCCGTCGTCTGCTGCCCACTGGTCCAGCCTGGCCTTCAGCGAGTGGATCATCTCCAGTGACAGAGCGTTCATGGAGCGCGGTGCATTCAGACGGACAACGCCAATGCGACTGCCGCCGCCGGCTTCCAGTTCTTCAAAAATGACTACTTGATTGCTCATAGCATTTACTCAGCTTTTCCGGCCCGGCTTATCGGTTTTTCCACTCTGGGGTACGCTTTTCAAGAAACGCATTTACCCCTTCGCGCTGGTCCTCGGTGCGGAACAGGTCCACAAACAGCTCCCGTTCCATGCGCCAGCCGTCGTCATGGCTGCGGCCATCGCGGGCGCTCATCACCAGGGTCTTGCAGCGGGCAACGGACGACGGGCTCTGTTTGCTGGCCATCTTTGCCAGCTCCAGGGCCTTGTCCAGAGCGCCGCCGGAGGGCACTACTTCTTCCACCAGACCAATACTCAGCGCCTTATCTGCCTTGATGCGCTCGCCGCACAGGATCATGCGCTTGGCCCAGCCTTCGCCAACCAGCCAGGGCAGATTCTGGGTACCACCGGCACAGGGCAGCAGCCCCACGGTCGCTTCGGGCAGGGCCATCTGGGCATGTTCTTCGGCGATGCGAATATCGCAGGCCATGGCGCATTCCAGGCCACCACCCATGGCGTAACCGTTCACTGCTGCAATCGACACGCCCCGAAAGCGGCTGAGGGCGCTGAATGCCCGGCCGAAGGCCTTACCCATCAATTCGGCGTTGGCGATATCGCCATCGGCAAAGCTTTTCAGATCGGCGCCGGCGGAAAAAAACTTCTCGCCCTGGCCGGTCACCACCAGTGCGAAGATATTGAGGTCCTCATTCAGTGCCTCGATGGTTTCTTCCAGCGCTTTCAGTGAGTCCAGCGTCCAGGTATTTGCCGGTGGATTGTTGATCGTAATGATCGCGGTGTGGTCGCGTTTTTCCAGCTGAATCAGTTCGCTCATGTGATTTTCCTTGTTATTGAATGGCTTCGGCGACGCCGGGCTCCAGCAGCCGACGGGCCACAATCAGCCTCATGATTTCGTTGGTGCCTTCCAGTATCTGGTGTACCCGCAAGTCCCGTACATAGCGCTCCAGGGGATATTCGCGGATATAGCCGTAACCACCGTGGAGCTGCAGTGCCTCGTTGCACACCTCAAAGCAGGCATCCGTGGCAAAGCGTTTGGCCATCGCGCAGTGGAGCGTGGCTTCATTATCCCCCTGGTCCAGCCGGTAAGCCGCCAGGCGAACCATCTGCCGGGAGGCCACCAGGTTGGTGGCCATATCCGCCAGCTTGAACTGCAATGCCTGAAAACCCGCCAACGACTGGCCGAACTGCTCGCGCTCGTGCAGGTAGTTGCGGGCGCGCAGCAACGCTGCCTGGGCGCCACCAATGGAGCAGGTAGCAATATTCAGGCGTCCGCCGTCGAGGCCTTTCATGGCGATCATGAACCCCTGGCCTTCCTCGCCCAGGCGGTTATTGGCAGGCACACGGACGTTCTCGAAGGTAATCTGGCGGGTCGGCTGACTGTTCCAGCCCATCTTTTCCTCGGCCTTGCCGTAGTGAATTCCATCACTGTCGGCCGGCACCACAAAGGCACTGATGCCTTTCGGGCCGCTGCCGGGCTCCCCAGTGCGGGCCATGACCACCAGCATCTGGGTAGCGCCAGCGCCGGAAATAAACACCTTGCTGCCATTAAGCAGGTAGCTGTCGCCATCCCGGGCTGCCCTGGTGCGCAGGTTGCCGGCATCGGAGCCGGCACCCGGCTCGGTCAGGCAGTAGGAGCCGAGCCATTCACCGCTGGCCATTCTCGGGGCAATCTGTTTCTGGATGTCGGCATTGCCGAATTGCGCCACCATCCAGGTCGCCATGTTGTGAATGGTGATGTAGGCGGCGGTGGAAGGGCAGGCCGCGGCCAGCTCCTCCACAATCACGCTGGTATCCAGCCGTGACAGGCCCATGCCACCCTGCTCCTCCGGGGTATAGATGCCACAGAAGCCCATTTCGCCGGCTTCGCGGATCACCTCCACCGGAAACACATGCTCTGCATCCCATTTTGCCGCGTGCGGCGCCATGGCCTTTTCCGCGAAGGCTTTGGCAGCCTCGCGGAAGGCCAGCTGATCTTCGGTCAGATCAAAGTTCATGTGCTCCCCTTACCGCATGCGGATGGAGAAGTTGGTTTCGGCAACCGCATCGCTGCTGAACCAGCGCGCCGTGATGGTCTTGGTTTCGGTATAGAACTTCACCGCCTGCTTGCCGTAGGCATGCTGGTCACCGTAGAAGGAGCCCTTCCAGCCGGTGAAGGAGAAGAACGGCAGGGGCACAGGAATGGGCACGTTGATACCTACCTGGCCCACTTCGATCTCATGCTGGTAGCGGCGTGCCGCACCACCGGAGCTGGTGAAGATGGAAGTGCCGTTGCCGTAGGGGCTGTCGTTCACCAGGGCGATGGCATCCGCCAGGGTATCCACTTCCATGCAGGACAGCACCGGACCGAAGATCTCTTCCTTGTAGATATCCATGTCAGTCTTGACGCCCGAGAATAGGGTGGGACCAACCCAGTTGCCATCCGGCAGGCCTTCCACCGAGCAGTTGCGGCCGTCCAGCAACAGGTTGGCGCCCTCTTCCTCACCGCGGGTAATCAGTGATTCCACGCGCTCTTTCGCTTTCTGGCTGATGATCGGGCCGTAGCTGGCAGACTTGTCGTTCCAGGCGCCCGGTTTGGCGGCGGCCAGGGCGTCCCTCACTTCCGGGATCCACTCCTGGGCCTCGCCCACGAAGACTGCCACGGAGATAGCCATGCAACGCTGGCCGGCTGCGCCAACAGACGCGCCTACGAGAGCCTTGACCACCTGGTCCTTGTTCGCATCCGGCAGCACAACCATGTGGTTCTTGGCACCGGCGAAGCTCTGTACACGCTTCATGTTGCGGGTACCGGTCTCGTAGATATAGCGGCCTACCGGCACGGAACCCACGAAAGACACCGCCTTGATGGCCGGGTCGGTTAACAGCACGTCCACCTGTTCCTTGCCACCGTGAACCACCTGCAGCACACCCTTGGGAGCGCCGGCCTGCTCAAACAGCTCCGCCAGTTTCATCGGGGTCAGGGGGTCCTGCTCGGACGGCTTGAGGATAAAAGTGTTACCGCAGGCGATAGCCATGGGAAACATCCACAGCGGGATCATGGCCGGGAAGTTGAATGGGGTGATACCGGCACAAACACCCAGGGGCTGGGTGTAGGAATAGGTGTCGACTTCACGGGCCACGTTCTCGACGGTCTCGCCCATCATCAGTGACGGGATGTTAGCCGCATGCTCCACAACCTCGATGCCACGCCAGATGTCGCCTTTGGCATCCTCGAAGGTCTTGCCGGTTTCACTGGAGAGAATCTCGGCAATTTCGTCATGGTGTTCTTTCAGCAGTGCCTGGTAACGCATCATCACCCGGGCACGTTCGGAAACCGGGGTTTCTCTCCAGGCCTTGAACACTTCACCGGCATTGTCGATGGCGCGACGCATTTCCGCATCCGTGGTGCACGGGGCACGGGCAATCACTTCGTTGGTGGCAGGATCGGTAACGTCAATCCACTGGTCGGTCTGGCTCTCTACGAACTCACCGGCGATATAAAGGGGTACGTTTTTCATAGCGATGTTCCCTGTCATTGTTGTAGGTGTCGGGTTGATGCCCTCAGGTTGTCACCAAGCCTAGCACAGCAATCTGCCTGCCAATGATTGACTAAGTTTCGACCATGATGGATTATCTTTCGATACATGAGAAATGCAGCCAACGATTATGACCAAGACGTCCCAGTGGCCGGTACCGGCAGACAGCATCCGTTATGTCATTCCGGACCCGGTAATACGCAGCCTTTCACGCCACCCCCTGACCCGCGATCTGTACCCCCTCGCCTTCGGCCACTACCGCCGCGCAGCGGGCCATCATATGCACCGGGAACATCACAATGATGATCTTTTGATCCATTGCACGGAGGGAGAGGCCTACCTGAACATTGAAGACGAGCCCTGCCTGGTACGGGGTGGCGACCTGGTGCTGATACCCGCCGGAGCCGCTCACCGCTATACCGCGGCACCGGACAACCCATGGACAATCCACTGGGTGCACTATGCCGGCCCGCTGGCGGCAAACTTCCGCGAGCACATGGGTTTTACCGATGACACCCGTATCCTCCACATCGGGCGGCAGCCGAGGCTGCTTGTGGACTTCAACGGATTGCTGTCGGTCAGGCAGACCGGCTTCCGCACTCCGGGCCTGGTGCATGTGGCCAATCGCCTGCGGCAGTTACTGGCTGCGGTACCCCTGAATGTTGGCGAGGCTGGCCACGCCCAGCAGCCGGACCTGGACATTATCCACAGCTTCATGCGGGAACACCTGGACGAGCGCATTACCCTTGGCCAGCTGGCGGACCTGACCGGCCTGTCGCCGGCCCATTTTGCCACCCGCTACCGCGCACTGACCGGTGTCTCGCCCGTCCAGCATTTTCTGCACCTGAAAGTGGAGCAGGCCTGCCAGTTGCTGGATACCACGGACCATTCCTTCACCCAGATCAGCAGCATGCTGGGGTACGATGACAACTATTATTTTTCGCGGCTGTTCAAAAAAGTCATGGGCCAGTCCCCTACCGACTACCGCCATACCCATCGTCATTAAGCAGTGTATCTGCCGACCTTGTTGCCGCTATTCGGCAGAGTGCATACTGGAGGCCATCATTACCTGACCCTCACCTGACCCTCTGACTGTCAACCCGGGAGACACCTGTGGCCGGCCCATCCGTTTACACCGACACCAATGGCGCTGTTGCCACCATTGTTATTAATCGCCCCGGAAAACGTAACGCCGTTGACCGCAAAACCGCCGAAGCGCTGCGTCAGGCATTTGCCGACTTTGAGGCGAATGCTGAGCTGGAAGTGGCCGTGCTCTGGGGTGAAGGCGGCAATTTTTGCGCGGGCGCAGACCTGGAGGCCATTGGTGACCCTGAACGGCGCAACGAAATTGAAGCGACAGGGACCGCCCCCGGACCCATGGGCCCATCCCGCATGGCATTATCCAAGCCCGTAATTGCAGCGGTATCAGGCTATGCGGTGGCTGGCGGCCTGGAACTGGCCCTGATGTGTGACCTGAGGGTGGCAGAAGAGTCCGCCGTTTTCGGAGTCTTTTGCCGACGCTGGGGCGTGCCGCTGATTGATGGCGGCACCGTGCGTCTGCCGCGGATTGTCGGCCATGGTAATGCCATGGACATGATCCTGACCGGGCGGCCGGTCAACGCCGGTGAAGCCAGAGCCATGGGGCTGGCGAACCGCATTGTGCCAGATGGGGAGGCCCGGTCCGCCGCAGAAGCCCTGGCCGCAGACATTGCCGGTTTTCCGCAGAAATGTCTGCGTGCTGACCGCCACTCCGCCATTCACCAGTGGGACATGAAATTGCCTGAAGCGCTGGCTGCGGAGGGCGCCGGGGGCTATCCTGTGGTATTCGAAGAAGCGATTGAGGGTGCCGGCCGGTTTGCGGGTGGCGCCGGACGCCACGGGGCTTTCAACAAAGCCGACAAAAAACCCAGCGAGCCTTCATGAGACTGGTCTGCATATCGGATACCCACAGCATGCACCGCCAGATCAGGGTGCCGGATGGCGACATCCTGATCCATGCCGGTGACTGCCTGGGAGCGGGTACTCTCGAGGAACTGGAAGACCTGGACAACTGGTTCTCCGGACAGCCGCACCGCCACAAGATCCTGATTGCCGGCAACCACGACTGGTGCCTGCAGGACGAGCCGGCAGAAGCCGAAGCGCTGATCAGGAACGCGGTTTACCTGCGCGACAGTGGTACCGAGATTGAGGGCCTGAAGTTCTGGGGCAGCCCCTGGACGCCGGTGTTCTTCGACTGGGCTTTCAACCTGACGCGCGGCCCGACCATTGCAGAACGATGGCAGCAGATTCCGGCCGATACCGACATTCTGATCACTCACGGCCCACCCGCGGGCATCCTCGACCAGGTGATCATCGACAGCCAACTGCAGTCCGTCGGCTGCGACGACCTTGCCAGGGAACTGGAACGGTTAAAACTGAAAATGCACGTGTTCGGACATATTCACGAGGGCCACGGCCAGCAACACCTGGATGACTGCCTGTTCGTCAACGCCAGCATCTGCAACGGCAACTTCAGGCCCCTGAACCCGGCTTTTGTGATGGATCTCTGAACCGGCGAACTCAGCGCTCGGCAACGACGCGGTCGATTGCACTGCGAAGCTCGGGATCCTGCGGCGCTACACGGCTGGGAAACGCCTGCACAACCTCGCCGCGGGCATTCACCACATACTTGTGAAAATTCCAGCGGGGCTGGCTGCTCTGGCTGTTGATGGCCCGGAATACCGGGTTGGCGTCGTCTCCGGTTACCGTCGTGGGCGCAATCATGGTGAAGGTAACGCCAAAGTTGATGAAGCAGACGTTTGCAGCCTCCTCCTCGGTAGCCGCCTCCTGGCGGAAGTCATCACTGGCAAAGCCAACCACCACCAGGCCCTTGTCGCTGTACTCCCTGTGCAGTGCTTCCAGCCCCTCGAACTGCCCGGTGTAACCGCAGCGGCTGGCGGTGTTGACCACCAGCATGGGTTTTCCGGCAGCCACATCACACAGGTTGACGGAATCCGCAGAGTGCAGCTTGCGCAGATCATGGTCGAGAAAAGCCGGGCACTCAGTGGCCATCACCGACGCTGGGATCAACATGAAAATCATCGCAATCAGGGCTCGCATATCGGCTTCTCCATAAGGCATCATCAGTGGTCATTCTATGCTTACGATCTGGCCGGCAAAACAGTTTCTATGACACCCGCATTCCCCGGACATTCCTCCGTTCCCGGCACCGCCGATCTGGACAACCCGCTCTACTATCTCGAGAATTTTGAAACGGTAGTGCGGTGGGTCCGTCAGCACCACAGCGATCTGCTGACTGCCGACGAAACCCGCTACATTGACAACCTGCTTGCACTGAAGCGGCCGGAGAGGGCCCTGCTTGCCCGCATGGTGATGCGAAGCGGCGAACTGTTCAGGGTGGAAAAGCTCAACTACCCGGAACTGGGCCAACCGGTGGCAGATACCGCAAAAGCGCTTGCCCGCAATGGCTGGATCGACGACACGCCGGACCTTCATCTGGCGGATCTGTTCCGCCTGTTTACTCTTGCCGAACTACGCCCGGCCCTTGCGGACAGGATCTCCGCCGCTGGATTACCGCCAAGGGCCGCCAAGGGGCTGTTGCGGGACACGCTGATTCCGACACACCCGGATCCTGCTGCTGTGGACTATTGGCTGCCCGGTTTCCCGGCCCGGGTAATCCGCCTCAACCACATGCATCTGTTTGATCGCCTGCGGCTGATGTTCTTTGGCAACCTGCGCCAGAGCTGGTCCGATTTCGTGCTGGTAGAACTGGGCCACCAGCAATACGAGCAGGTGCCGCTTTCCTCTGAATCCCGGGCCTTCGACGAGCGCGACGACGTTGACCGCTACCTGGTCATGCACCACTGCCGTGAACGCCTGGATCAGGGCGAATCACCGGAAGCCGTCTGGCAGGATGTGCCCGCAACCAACACCAATCCCTGGCTGGAAAGCCGGCGCGGCCGGTTACTGTTCGAACTGGCCAAGCTTGCGGACCGTGGCGGCAACACAGAGCTGGCTCTCGCCGCCTACCGGCAGAGCAGCCACCGTGAGGCCCGCCTGAGGCAACTGCGCCTGCTGGAACGACGTCAGCAGCACCGCGAAGCCTGGGATCTGGCCAGGGCCGCCGCCGATGTATGCGGGTTTGGCAGGGAAGAACGGGGGCTTGAGCGCATTCTGTCCCGGCTGGCCAGGAAACTGGGGGAAACCGCGCCCCAGCCATCCACGCGCCCGGAACTTACAGTCTTTACCCTGAAACTGGACAATCCGGATGGCCGGTCGGTGGAATGGGTGACCATGGAACACCTGTCGAAACCGGAGGCCCCGGTTGCCTACGTGGAAAACACCCTGATCAACGGCCTGTTCGGCCTGCTTTGCTGGCGTGCCCTGTTCGCCCCCATCCCCGGCGCGTTTTTCCATCCATTCCATACCGGCCCCGCAGACCTGCACCGGGAAGATTTCGTGGAACGCCGGCAAGCACTCTTTGACGAGTGCCTCAGCGCTCTGACCACCGACGATTACAAAACCGGGATCCGCAACACCTGGCACGAAAAGCAGGGCATTGCCTCGCCCTTCGTGATCTGGCCGGTGCTGTCGGAAGACCTGTTAAATCTGGCCCTGGAGTGCATTCCCGCCCGACACCTGGAACTGATGTTCCGGCGCCTGCTGGACAATCTGCGGGAGCATCGCAGCGGCTTCCCCGACCTGATCCGCTTTCAACCCGGCCACAGCGACCCGGACCGGCGCTATGAGATGATCGAAGTAAAAGGCCCCGGTGACCGCCTGCAGGACCACCAGACCCGCTGGCTGGAGTTCTGTGTCAGCCACGGCATCCCCGTATCCGTCTGCTACGTGCGCTGGAACGAGGCTGTCGAATGAGTGAGCTCAGGGTTGCGGTGCGGACTCTCTGCGAGTTCGCCGCCCGCAAGGGGGACCTGGATTTACGCTACACACCGGCGCCGACATCGGAAGAGGGCATTGCCGGCCACGGTGCCGTGCAGGCCCGGCGCGGGCCGAAGTATCAGAGCGAGGTTGCCCTGGCCGGCCAATGCGGCACGCTGGTGGTCAGCGGCCGGGCCGACGGATACGATCCGATTTCAGGCCGCCTGGAAGAGATCAAGACCCACCGGGGTGACCTGTCCCGGGTACGGGAAGCCCAGCGCAATCTTCATCGAGCGCAACTGCGGGTCTACGGCGCACTGCTGTGTCGTCAGGAGAAACTGAAAAAGCTCGATCTGGCCCTGATCTACTACGATGTGGGCAAGGACAGGGAAACCCCCATCGTCGAAACTGCCGGCGCTGAAGAACTCTGGCAGGAGCTGGAGCAATTGTGCGGACTCTACAGTGACTGGGCGGAACAGGAAGCCGGTCATCGCCAGGCAAGAGACAAGGCGCTATCACGACTGACATTTCCCTTTCCCGGGTTTCGGCCGCGACAACGGGCCCTGGCCGAAACCGTGTACCGGAACAGTCTTCGCAACCGGAAGCTGCTGCTGGAAGCCCCCACCGGCCTGGGCAAGACCCTGGGTACCCTGTTCCCGGCGCTGATGGCCATGCCGGCGGCCAGCCAGGACCGGCTGTTCTATCTCACCAGCCGCAACACCGCCCGCCATCTGGCAGTGGATGCCGTGCATCTGTTACGGGAGAAGCAAGCGGACACCCTGCCACTACGAACCCTGGAACTGGTGGCCAAGGACCACGCCTGCGAACACCCGGACAAGGCCTGCCACGGGGATTCATGTCCGCTGGCCAGGGGCTTCTTCGACCGGCTTCCGGAGGCCCGGGCGGAGGCAGCCAGTCATACCGATGCCCTGACACAGCAGGTGCTGGGCAGCATTGCCCGCCACCACGATATCTGCCCCTATTTCCTGGCCCAGGAAATGGCGCGCTGGTGCGACGTGGTGGTAGCGGATGTGAACCGCATGTTCGACCAGTCCGCCCTTCTCCACGCCCTTGTCCGGCAGAATGACTGGAAAGCCAGCCTGCTGATTGACGAGGCTCACAACCTGGTGGACAGGGCCCGCGGCATGTACTCGGTGGAGCTGAGTCAGGCCCGCCTGCTAAAGCTGCGGCGGCAGGCACCCAGGGCACTCAAATCCGGGTTGGAGGGGGTCTCCCGGGCCTGGCAATCAGTCATCCGGGACCATGCCCCCGAGATCAGCCGCGAGCCGGTGATTCTTGATAATCTGCCGGGCTCACTGACCGGGGCCCTGAACCGCCTGGTGTCTGCCATTACTGACTACCTGGCGGACAACCCACCGGATCTGGCGCTGCAGGAACTGATGTTCGAGAGCCTGGCCTTTACCAGGCTGGCAGAAGTGTTTGGCGACCACTCCCTGTGCGAACTGACCAGACCCGGCCGCGGCAAGGCACAACTGGCCATCCGCAACCTGATTCCGGCAGATTTTCTAAGCCCCCGTTTCGAGACGGCCCACAGCGCCCTGTTGTTCTCGGCCACCCTGTCACCGGGTCTTTACTACCGCGACTTGCTGGGCATGCCTGAAGACACCTGTTTCCAGTCGCTGCCCGGCCCGTTTTCCGCCGACCAGCTGGAGGTGCATTTCACTCCCCATATCAGCACCCGCCAGGCTCACCGGGAGCGCTCACTGCGGCCCATTGCCGAACTCATTGCGCAGCAATACCGGGAGCGGCCCGGCAACTATCTGGCCTTTTTCAGCAGCTTTGCCTACCTCAATCGCGTACGGGACACCCTGGCCAGCCTGGCGCCGGACATCCCGCTGCGGGCGCAGCGACCGGGCATGTCCGGCGAGGAGCGCACTGCTTTTCTGGAGGACTTCCGGGAAGGTGACTCCAGTGTTGCCTTTGCCGTCCTCGGCGGGGTGTTCAGCGAAGGCATCGACCTGCCGGGTGATCGCCTGATCGGCGCTTTCGTGGCCACCCTGGGCCTGCCACCGTTCGACGCCTGGCATGAAATCCTGCGCCAGCGACTGGAACGCCGTTTTGGCACCGGCCAGGCCTACACTTACCTGATCCCCGGCCTGCAGAAGGTAGCCCAGGCGGCTGGCCGGGTCATCCGCACGCCGGAAGACCGGGGGGTGATCTGGCTGATTGACGACCGCTTCCTGCAGCCCGACATCCGTCAGTTGCTGCCGGGCTGGTGGGTTGCGAACAGCAATCCAGGCCAATCCCTATAGCGGCATACCCGCCGGTTTTTGTTATGCTGCCGGATAGTTCAGAACCGGAGCATTCAATGTCGCAGTCTTCCACCGCTCAATTTCCCGCCTATTCCCTTCTGGAGCTGGCCTCGGTACGCGAGGGCGATTCCGTGGGCCAGACCCTGGCCAACAGCGTGGCCTATGCCAGACATGCGGAGAGCCTCGGCTTCCGGCGTTTCTGGCTGGCCGAGCACCACAACATGGAAGGCATCAGCAGTTCCGCCACAGCGGTTCTGGTGGGACACATTGCCGGTGCCACCGAAACTCTTCGGGTTGGGTCCGGCGGCATCATGCTGCCCAATCATCCACCACTGGTGATTGCGGAGCAGTTCGGCACACTGGAAAGCCTTTACCCGGGCCGAATCGACCTGGGTCTGGGCCGGGCGCCGGGCACCGATCCCATTACCAGTCGCGCGCTGCGGCGGGATGGCCTGGGGGCGGAGCAGTTTCCCGAAGACGTGGCCAGACTGCAGACCCTGCTCGGCCCGCTTCAGCCGGGCCAACAGGTAAAAGCCATACCCGGTGCCGGCACCAACGTGCCCATCTGGCTGCTGGGCTCCAGCCTCTACAGTGCCCAGCTCGCCGCCATGCGGGGCCTGCCCTACGCCTTTGCCGGCCATTTTGCGCCACGGCTCTATCGCGAGGCGATTCAGGTGTACCGGGACAATTTCCAGCCCTCCGCACAACTGGACAGGCCTTACGTGATACTCGCCGTTCCTGCTGTGCCGGCGGATACCGACGAGGAAGCTCAGTTCCTGGCCACCACCAGCTACCAGCGCATCCTGTCCCTGTTCCGTGGTCAGCCCCTGTGGATGCGGCCACCGGTAACATCCATGGATGACTTGTGGAACGCTGGCGAAAGAGCCGGGGTGAAAGATTTCCTGTCGCTGCAGTTACTGGGCAGCGAGGACAGCATCCGCGATCAGTTGAAGCGACTGCTGCAGACGGTTGAGGTGGACGAACTGATGTTCACCGTGGATCTTTACGACCCGGAAAAACGCCGGCACGCACTGGACATTCTTGCCGCAACCCGACACTGAACCATCTCACCGGAGGCAATCATGGCGACATCCGATATCCACGTGTTCCTGTCCCACGGGCTGGAAAGCGGTCCCGGCAGCACCAAGGTACAGGCCCTGAAAGCGGAAGCGGAAACCTTCTACGGGGTGACTGCGACTGCCCTGGACCACCGCAACACCAAAGAGCCCGTTAAGCGCCTTCAGCAAATGAAAGAGGCCATTGCGGAAGCGGGAGCCCATCCGGAGAGCACCATCCTGGCCGGTTCCAGCATGGGTGGCTGGGTGTGTGCCCGCACCAGCGCGGAAGCTCCGGTACTGGGCTGCTTCCTGTTGGCGCCGGCGCTGGCGATGTCCGCCTATCCCCAGTCGAGCCCGCGGATCCGGGCCCGGCATACCCAGATTATTCACGGCTGGGACGATGATGTGGTGCTGCCGATGCCGGTGATCGAACTGGCGCGGGAACAGAAGCTACCGTTGCTGGTCCTGCCGGACGGACACCGGCTGGAAAACAGCCTTGAGCGGCTGGTAAGCGAGTTCCGTATTTTCATGACCAACTGCCTGGCCGGAAACTGACGGGCAGCGGCCCTATTTCATCCGCGAAGCCTCGAACACCGCCAGTTCTTCTCCGCTTTCACCCAGCAAGCGTAGCTCGATTCCTTCCAGATTGACGCCTACGGTCTTTGCCAGTGCGGCAAACAGCAATTCTTCCGTCTGGCTGTCGGGGCACGCTCTGCGGGTGCTGCTCATCGAGTCAAACAGCAGGTTTTCGTCTCTTACCCGGTAGTCACCCATATACTGGTTACAGCCGCTGAAACCGCTCACCCGGCCGTCATCCAGGAACAGGATATGGGCCTTCTGTTCAGTGTCGCTTTCCGGCACCGGTTGACCGGCTACGCTTACCAGTTGCCAGTAGGTGTTGGTCAGCGGCATCGCCACAACGTCCCCGTCGCCCATCGTCGTTGAGCCTGCGCAACCGGCCAGCAAGAGCACAACGAACAGGGTTGTCATATACCCCGGAGCCGCCATTATGTTTTTCATTCCACTCCTCCCTGTTGCAGGTTCACAATGATCAGTCAGGTCAGCAACCTGGCCAGCCCGGACGCCCTGACCACCCCGCGACCCACGGCTTCTTCCAGTACCCCCTCCCGGCTCACCACCAAGCTCAGCCAGTGACGGGCCCGGGTAACCCCGGTGTAGATCAGCTCACGGGTCAGTACCGGCGTCAGCCGATCCGGAATCACCAGGCAGGCATGGGTAAATTCCGATCCCTGAGACTTGTGGACGGTCATGGCATAGACGGTTTCCAGTGACTGCAACCGGCTGGGAGAGATCCACCGGATACCCCCGCTGCCGTCACTGGACGGAAAGGCCACCCGCAGGGTGTCTGCCGGTTTGTCCCCGTCATCACGATCCCGGGGCACGCTCAGGGTGACGCCGATATCGCCGTTCATCAGGCCCAGATTATAGTCGTTTCCGGTGATCAGCACCGGACGGCCGTCGTACCAGCCCTCGGTACGATCAATCAGGCCGGCCCGGCGCAGGCGCTCGGCGATTTCCCGGTTAAGCCCTTCCACCCCGAAAGGTCCCTGGCGCAATGCGCACAGAACCTTGAAATGGTTGAATGCCTCCAGCACCGCCCTGGCCCAGGCATCCCACTGTTCACGGGCTTCCGTTTCTCCGCCGGCGCCGGGCTTGCCATCCCTGATAATACGCAGGTAATGGCCATAGCCCACAGGCGGGGCAACCGGCTCGTTGTTGACCCGGCGGCCCGCACCACTGTTGTGGAAGCGTTGCGGGCTGCCGGTGAGGGCATGGTCCGCGAGCAATGCAATGCCCGGCTCGCTGGCGCGGAAAGGGGCAGAACCCCAATCCGGTGCCAGCCAGGCCACGTCATCGAAGGCCTGTTGCCGGCATCGGCTGACCAGTTCCCGGTCTAGCCTGCCAGCATTAATGGCCGCGGCCAGCACGCCGATCCCGCTGTTCTCATCAAAGCGATAGCTCTTGCGCAGCATCGCAACCGCCTGGTCCAGAAGCAGACCACGGGTATCAGTCAGCTCCGCCGGCAACCGGCATCCGGTCACCGATTCCAGCCACTGGACCGTTGCCGGCAGATAGTGGGCAGCCTCGGCGCGCTGGCACAGTTCTCCCAGTACCGCGCCGGCATCCACCGAGGCCAGCTGGTCCTTGTCCCCCAGCATGATCAGCCGGGCCCTGTCCGGCAACGCCGAGAATACCGATGCCATCATGTCGACATCGACCATGGAGGCTTCGTCGATCACCAGGATATCCAGTGGCAGCGGATTGTCTTCATTGTGGCGGAAGCTCCGCGACCCCGGCCGGCTGCCCAGTAACCGGTGCAGGGTGGTGACCTGAACAGGGATCGCGGACCTGTCGGGCCGGCCCGGCAGATTTTCCAGGGGCAGGCGGTCAACCGCACTGCCGATGGAGTCACTCAGCCTTGCGGCGGCCTTACCGGTGGGGGCTGACAGACGGATGCGCAGATACCCTCGGGTTCCATCGCCACCGGCGGATTCGCAGGCCACCGACTGCAGGGCCGCCAGCAGGTTCACCACGGTGGTGGTCTTGCCGGTTCCCGGGCCGCCGGTGATCACGCTGAAACGGTTCCTTGCCGCCAGGGCGCAGGCTATTTTCTGATAATCCGGCTCCGGGCCGGTCCCGAACAGGCTATCCAGCGCCCGCGACAGCAGGCCCGCATCCGCAAGCTCTGGGTGATCTTCCAGACGGGCCCGGATACCGGCGGCAATGGCCTGTTCGTAGCGCCAGAACCGGCGCAGATACAGTCGCGAACCATCCAGCACCAGAGGCGTGGATTGACCGCCGTTACCAACCGCGCCGCTTTGGTCAAGACCGGCGATGAGTTCATCCGGGCTGATATCCGCAAACAGATCCGACGGCCGCAGGCTGTCTGCCGGGAGTGAACCCGCCCCTTCCGGCGGCAACACCAGCGTGGGCTCGGTATCGCGGCAAAGATGCCTTACATCCAGGCATACATGCCCTCGCCCGACCTGATGGGAAACCATGGCTGCCAGCAACGCCAGCATGGCCGATGGCTGCTCGCCCTGCTCATGGACAATATTGCAGACGAAGGCTGCAAACGCATGGTCCAGGGCGCGGATCCAGTCCCGTTCCACCCACTCGTCCAGCAGGGCCAGCGCCTCAGTGGAAGTTACCGGCAGGACTGCCGCCTCTGCCGCGACGGTATCGAACAGGTCCGGGATGTATCCACTCTCGCCCTTCATGCTGCTTTCTCCCCCTGGCCGCTGAACAGCCGGTCCAGTTGTTCAATCAGGGTCCGCCCCGGCCGTTCGGTAAAAGCGCCGGCGCCCGGTGCGTCACATCCCCGCAGAAACAGGTAGACTGCGCCGCCAACGTGGGTGTCGTAGTCATAGTCCGGCAGACGTGACTTCAGCAGGCGATGCAGCGCCAGCAGGTAGATGACGTACTGCAGGTCGTATCGATTTTCGAGAATTTTTTCTTTCATGACACCGGGAATGTAGGCCTGGTCATCCTCACCGAGAAAGTTCGATTTGTAGTCCAGCACGTAATAACGACCCTCATGCTCGAACACCAGATCAATAAACCCCTTGAGCATGCCGTTAAAGGTGGTTTCGTGGGCCTGGGGCCGGTTTTCACCATTCTGGGTGTAATGGCAAACCAGTTTGTCCATGGTGCGAGTGTTCACCTCGCGACTTTCAAACCAGAATTCCATTTCCGGACGTAAGGTTTCAAGACTGGCAAGCGAGCAGGTTCCACCGCTGTCCGGCAGCGGGATTTCCATGGTAATCACTCTGTGCACCCAGGTTTTCACGGTGTTGGCCCAGTCGCTCCAGTTGCGCAGGTTGCAACGGCGTTCCAGCAGTTCGTAGAGCTCATCCGGTTGTTCGGCAACCTTGCCAAATCCCCGGGTAGCGCACCATTCCAGGATATCGTGCAGGAAGGTACCGGGGCCGGCTCCCCTGGGGAAACTGTGCTGGCTGAACGGCTGTGGCACTGTGGCCCCGGCATCAGTGACAGCCGCGATATCGGTGCCCGCGGTTTCGTCCTCCTCGCGCAGATTCTCCTGTTCCGCGTCCTCACTGGCAGGTGCAAAGTCGTCACCAAAACCACTGCGGGCGCCGTAGGTAATGGCGGAATAGCTGGCAATCCACCAGTTCTCACGGGCTTCACGCACCGGCTCCAGAGCCTTGCCAAGCTCCGGTTCTGCCTCACCGACGTAGACATCGTCTCCGGGCTCAGGCACCGGCGCTACCTCGATAGCAGGCTCTCCGGCGGCCATGGCCTGCAGGAAGGGTGTCAGGTCAGTGTCGTTCTCGGCGGCGTCACGACCCACCAGGTGGCCCAGGCCGCTCTGGCGCCAGCCCTTGATGCCCGCGGCGCCCACCCAGGTGGCGTGACGGGAGCGGGTAAGCGCCACATAGAACTTGCGGATATCCTCGCCCAGCCGTTCCCGGTCTGCCCGGGCCAGGGTGTCGTCGTCCGGTTCCAGTGAGATCCGCAGCTTGCCGTTGTCATCGTGGTACTTGATAAAGGCCTGGTTTGACTTTTCCTCGCGGAACTCGGTGGCAAAGGGCAGGAACACCAGCGGGTATTCCAGGCCTTTGGACTTGTGCACAGTGACCACCTTGACCAGGCCGGCGTCGCTTTCCAGGCGCATGGTGCGATGTTCATCCTCGTCGTCGGATTCCCGCAACATCTCGGTGTAGTGATGAATCAGGGCATGCTCACCGTCCAGTTGCTGGCTGTCCTGCTGCAGCAGCTCGGCAATGTGCAGGATATCCGTCAGGCCGCGCTCCCCGTCCGGCCCTGCCAGCAGCTTGGCCGGCACTTCGTAGTCCATCAGCAGGCGCCTCAACGTGGGCAGCACGCCCTGCTGCTGCCAGAGTTCCCGGTAGCCCTGGAAGCGGTTGATCTCCCGGTCCAGGGCATTTTCGTCGCTGAGCAGCCGGTCGAGATCCTGGTAGGCCAGGCCCATGGTGGGCGTGGCCAGCGCGGCACGGATCAGCGACAGCTGCCCGGGTTCGGCGCAGGCCTGCAACCACTGCAGCAACTCCAGCGCCTGCGCCGACTGCAACACGGAATTACGGTCCGACAGGTACACACTGCGAATACCCCGCGCACCCAGCGCCTGCCTGACGGCGTCCGCTTCGTCGCGCTTGTTCACCAGAATGGCTATATGTCCCGGTCGCAACGGCTCAAGGCTCTGGTCCCCGGCACTGAAACCGGCCTCACCGGCCTGGCCCAGATTCAGCAGACGGGCGATTTGCCCCGAGCAGACGTCTGCCATGGTTTCCCGGCCGGCTTCCCTGGCGATAGGACGTTCATCCGCCAGGGTCCAGAAAGTAAGCGGTGACTGTGGCTGGCCCTGCACGCACCACTGCCGATCCGTGCCTTTGGCGTTCACCGGATTGAACGGCAACGGGTTGTCGTCGCCGGCACGGAACATGAATGCCCCTTCCGGCAGCGACTGGTCAGCCCGGGCAAACACACGGTTAACACCATCCACCATGGCAACGGCGGAACGGAAGTTGGTGCCCAGTGTGTAGGTGCGGCTGCTGACGGCGTGGCGCGCGTCCAGATAGGTGTGGATGTCCGCGCCCCGGAATCCGTAAATGGCCTGCTTGGGATCACCAATCATCAGCAGGCTGGTGTCCTGGTCATTGCTGGCCACCCGGTAGATGCGATCGAAGATCCGGTACTGGACCGGGTCGGTATCCTGGAACTCGTCAATCATCGCTACCGGGAACTGGCGGCGAATGGTCTCGGCCAGTCGCTCCCCCTGAGGGCCGCCCAAAGCTTCATCCAGACGGGTGAGCAGATCGTCAAAGCCCATGCTGGCGAGGCGCTGTTTTTCACTGTCCAGGCGCCGCGCAATCCAGCAGGCTGCGTGGTTGAGGATGTCCGGCTTTGCCACCGGCATGGCTTTCAGGGCCGGTTTGAGTTCGGCGATGGCATCCATGGCCGGATGGTGGGGCGGCTCGTCATCGCCGGCCCATTTTTCCGCAAAGGCGTCGGCTTCCAGGGTATCGAACCCCCTGGGTCGCTTGCTGGTGAGAAAGTCAGGGGGTTCGGCGGCATCCGTGGTGGCCCATTCACGCAGCAGATCCACGGCCTTCTGGATGGAATTTCTGGTGGCACCATGCAGCGGCCTGGGTTTGCCCTTGCCGGTTTCCGCCAGCAGTTCATCCAGCTCATCACACCAGACCGGCCAGGGGGCTTTCAATTCCTGAAGCCTTTCTTCCCGCCGGCTTTTCGCCGCTTCTGCGGCTGCCACAGGATCTCTTTGCGGCACTGGCAGGGCATTAACATGGGGCAGCAGATTACGTACGGACTGGCGCAGGCTCTCCGGCGTTTTCCAGGTGTCCAGCACTTCGTTCATCAGCTCCGGCGGCAGGGGGTACACAAAGGTTCGCCAGTAATCCCGAACCACGTTGTCCAGCAAATCGGTCTGGCTGGTTTCCAGGGTCTGGCGGAACAGGCTGCCGCTGTCGAAGGCATGCTCGCTGAGCATGCGGTTACACCAGCCATGGATAGTGGAAACGGCGGCCTCGTCCATCCATTCTGCCGCCAGCAGCAGTTTGCGGCGACAGGCCGGCCAGTCCGCCTCTGGGCAGGCATTGCGCAGATTGACCAGGGGATCTTTCGTGGTGGCAGTGGTATCAACGGTGTCCGGGTCTATCGCGAAGAGGGCGGCTGCTTCGGTCAGTCGGGCACGGATACGATCCCGGAGTTCCTTGGTGGCGGCTTCGGTAAAGGTCACCACCAGAAGATAGGGTGGCATGATGCCCTCCCCGAGCGGCTCTTCCGCGGTGCGATGCCCCAGCACCAGGCGTACGTAGAGCAGAGCGAGCGTGAAGGTCTTGCCGGTACCGGCGCTGGCCTCGATCAGCTGGCTGCCGCGCAGTGGCAGCGTCAAAGGGTCGAGTTTGCGAACGCTGCCGGTCATTACGCTTTCTCCCTTTCAGCGCCGCCAGGCTTCACCCGGCCCGCCTGTTCTGCATGCCAGAGCGGTTCGTACAGTGCCGACACCAATGGCGGGAATTGCCCACTGGCAAGCAACTTCGCAAACTCAGGGTAAGCCCTGTGCAGGTAGCCGCGGTCACGGGCCAGGGCCTTGTTGTAGGCTTCTTCCGCTTTTTGTAGCGCTTTATCTTCGTTGCCCTCACCCCTGGCGGGATACAGCCCCCTCAGGTAGGCAAAGGCAGCCCCGGACTCTATCGGCAGTGGCCGGCTCTGACCCTGCATCCAGCAATCCAGCACATTGGCCAGGCATTCACCGGCAGCAGCTTTGTCCATGGGCAACAGATTGACCACCCGTTGTTCCTCCTTGGCAATAACCAGAGTGTGGAAAGCCTCAAAACGAAGGTTGCCCGCAAGGTGCGCCAGCCAGTGGTCCAGCAGGGCCGGGAATCTTAACTGGCGGGAGCTTCCGGACCCTTCCAGGAGATTGCTGCTGGCAATGACTACCCTGCATACATCCCCATCCGGACGGGCACGCAGATTACCAATACGGTCACTGATGGCAACGGAATCCTCACCACGCTGATGGTGGACTTCGAAGCCGATCACTTCTTCAATGGCGTCGGGCCAAAGTGCCAGCGCCTCACGGTAACGCCTGTGCAGGTCCGGCAGACGGCTTTCCAGTTGCCGGGTCAGGGCGTGTTCGGTTAGCCCCATGCCCAATTCGCCGCGGCGGGCCATGCTGGCCAGGGAGGCTTCGGTACGTTGCTGCAGATCCTCAGCGGTATCGGCTTTCATGACTGCATGGCGTATCAGTTCATCCTCCAGGCGCCAGTGTTGCAAACCGTCCATGGCGAAGGCTTCGTTGTCGGTATCCAGGTTTTCCACATCGGCAAACCGTACCTGCAGACGACGCTGGTAGAAGACTTCCACCGGCCGCTTGAGGAAGGCACCCAGTTCGGCCAGGGTCAGCGGGTCCGCCGGAGACAGGTAGGGCAGTTCAGCCTGCCCGGACCGGGCATCCCGGGACTGGTGGGCACTGAGCCACTCACTGTCGTAGGTGAACAGTCGCCGGGACGACAATACGTCGTGCACATCAGCGGCACTTGCCTCCGTGGCTCCCCGGTTTTCAGCGGGAAAGTACTCACGGCTGAACGGCTGCAGCGGGTGTTCAACGGTAACAGCAGCGGAGGCGCGTTTCTCAGAATCCTGCACCTGCCAGACCGCATCCAGGTGATCCCGCAGCTGGCTCACCAGCACCGATGGCGGCCGTTCCGAGTCATCACGGATGCTGCGCCCCACCCAGCTGATATAAAGCTGTTCCCGTGCCGACAGCAGCGCCTCCAGGAACAGGTAGCGGTCGTCCTCCCGGCGGGAGCGGTCCCCGGGACGATAATCCAGGGCCATCAGGTCGAAATCCACCGGCGGACGGGAACGCGGGTAATCGCCGTCGTTCATTCCCAGCAGGCAGACGCGCCGGAACGGGATGGCCCGCATCGGCATCAGGGTGGCGAAATTGACTTTGCCGGCAAGGAAGCGCTGGTTAAGGCCACCCTCCTCCAGCCCTTCCAGCAGGATTTCGCGAACGATATTCAGGGGCAGCTCCACCTGCTCCATACCGGCACTGTCGCAGTCCTGAAGCCACTGCTCTGCCTGCCGGCGCAGGCGATTTACCAGCAGCAGTTCATCGTCCGACAGATCATCGAAGAAACGCTCCAGTACTGATTGCAACAGGTCCAGCCAACCCGCCGGTGTCGCGCTCGCCCGGAGTTCGTGCCAGAGCTCCTCCAGCCGGTCGATAAAACGACAGAGGTTGCCCGCCACACTGGCCTGCAGGCCACCGATTTCTTCATAAGGCTCGATGCCCTGCCAGGGCTCGTCACGGCCGGTGCCATAGCCGAGCAACATCCGCCGCAGGCCGGCCTGCCAGGTATTGCGCTCAAGGCCATCGGGCAGGTCGAGGCTGCTGCGATGGTCAGCGTGCAGACCCCAGCGAATATTGGCACCCTCTACCCACTGGCGCACCAGGGGCAGGTCGCCTTCGGCAATACCGAACCGGTTCCGCACCGCCGGCACTTCCAGCAGACTGATGGTTTCGCTGACGCCAAAACGGCTTTCCGGCAGCGCCATCAGGGTGTCCAGCGCAATCAGCACCGGCTGACGGTGGCGCTGGCCCTGGTCAGAAATGGTGAACGGAATATAGCGGCGGGAAGACGACGGATAGCGGCCAAACACCGCCTGGATATGGGGGGCGTAGGTATCCACATCCGGCACCATGACAATCACATCCCGGGGGCGTAGCTGCGGATTGCTATTGAACGCCGCCAGTAACTGGTCGTGGAGGATCTCCACTTCGCGCTGGGGGCTGTGGGCATTGTGGAATACCACGGAATCGTCCCGGAACCGGTCAAGGCTGCGTCCCTGGCCCAGCATTTCCTGTTGCGACGTGAGTGTGCGGATGTCGTCCTGGATCTGGTGCAGAAGCAGCGGCTGTCGCAGGTCGCCGTGGGGCGTGAAGATATCGATGCGACCGTCCGGCGTGGCAATGCGGCCCTGATAATTGTCCGGATTATCAAATTCATCCAGCAGACGGATGTAGTCCCGGCCCTGCTTGCCCCATGCGGCCAGCAGAGGATTGGCGTGCTGGTGCAGATCGTCAGGGTCGGTCAGCGCTGCCAGTTTCGGGTGGGCCTGCCCCCGCTTGCGATCAGCATTGAGCAGGTCACGATCACTGATAATGTCGGCCCAGTAGAACTCACTGGGATTGTGGACACAGAGCACAACCTGGCTGACCCGGCTGAGGATCGACAGCGCCTCCAGCGCCTGCTTCGGCAGCGATGACACGCCAAATACCACAATACGCCGGGGCAGATCCGCCGGCCGGTCCCCCGCAGTCAGTTTCTGTCCCTCGTCCATGAAGCGGGTGTGGATGCGTGAGCGGCTGGTGCCGGCAAGCTCGCCGACATCTTCCACCAGTTTGCGCCACAGTACCGGCTGCCAGCGTAATTCTTCACCCAGCTCACGGTATTCGCCCCTCGCCATCTGCAGGCGGTCATGGCCTGCCTCCCAGTCCGTCAGCCAGTCAGCGCGGAACACCTGGTACTGGTCGAACAGATCGGCAATCTTGCCGGCCAGCTGATAACGGCGGGTTTCAGTGTCTGATCCGGCCATGAATCTCTGCAGAGGCGCAAATACCCCGTCCTCCGCAATCAGATCCGGCAGCAAACGGAAAAGGCGCCAGACCAGGCGCGACTTGTCGAAAGGCGACTGCTCCGGCACCCCGGCGGATGTCAACACGGCCCGGTACGCCTGCCAGATAAAGCGGGCGGGAAACAGGAAATCCATGCCGGCGGCGATACCCATGCCACCGCTATCGCCACCATCACCGGCGCTGGACGGATCTTCCGCCAGGGCAAGTTTCAGCCACTGGGCAATGCCGTTGCTTTGCACCAGAAAAGTCTCGCTCTCCAGGGGCGGCAGCGGGCTTTGCTGGCAGATCCAGACTACGGCCCGGCGCAGGTCTTCCAGGTGATTGGCGTGGATGGCGTGAAAGCCTGGCTGGATGGATGGTGCTGCTGGCATACCTGCTCTGTGTGATTGTCCGGGGGGGGAGAAACGAAAGCCTATCACAACTCTTGATAGATTCCGGCCAGCCGTACAGGATTGAATCAGGTCAGCTCAAAGTCATCCAGTCTTGCGCTCGACTCGAACAACTTTGTACGGTGGAAGTAAAACACCGAAATAACGAAGTAAGGAAGTAACATAAAATGAGATGAGAGAGGAAACCACCATGAGTAAAGTCAACGAAAGCCGCCGCGTATTTCTGCGCACCGCCGCACTGGGTGTCGCCGCTATTCCCCTGGCAAAGTTCGCGACCCACTCACCCCGGGCCCGGGCCGAATTGCCCAAGGCCGAAGACGGTCACGCACTGGATTATGTCAACAATGCTGCCGATTCCAACCATGAGAAATACCAGGAAGGCCGGCAATGTGACGGCTGCGCGTTCTGGGCCGGTGAAGAATCCGACGGCTGGGGCAAGTGCCGCCACCCCGAATTCAGCGATGTGCTGGTAAACGCCAACGGTTGGTGCAGCACCTGGGTCCCCGGAGGCTAACTTTGTAACCTGGATTCTGGGCCCCGGGGTTGGCGTCATTCCGGGGCTTTTCGGCCACGCGCCGCACCAGCTGGGGGCGCTCTCCCGCCAATTAGTTCTTTTATTCCCAACATTTATCCTCTTCTGCCCCAGGTTGGGGCGCTCCCGAAATCTATTCACTCATTTTCTTGCGAAAACAGCATTGTTTTGCCAGTCTTGATTAATGTAACAATAATTTGCAGTGAAAAATAACGGAGATGACACGATGAGTAGCTTGAGCAAGTTCAAGAAAGTGGCAGGATTTTCTGCGTTTGCATTCGCCGCAATGACAGCGGCAAATTCGGTAAACGCCGCCAACTGGCGCTATGCCCATGAAGAATACGAAGGTGATGTCCAGGACGTATTCGCTTACGACTTCAAGGAATACATTGAAGACAACTCGGACCACACCATTCAGGTCTATCGGTTTGGTGAGCTTGGCGAATCCGACGACATCATGGGGCAGACCCAGTCCGGCATCCTCCAGTTTGTGAATCAGTCACCGGGTTTCACAGGTTCCACAATCCCGGAGGCACAGATTTTCTTCATTCCCTATCTGCTGCCGACCGATTTCGACACCGTAGTCGAGTTTTTCAACACCAGTGAGGCAATCAACGAGGACTTCCCGGAGCTTTACGCCGAAGAGGGCCTTGAGCTGTTGAAAATGTACCCTGAGGGCGAAATGGTTGTGACCCTGGACGAGCCGGCTACCAGCCCTGAAGACTTCAACAACAAGAAAATCCGGGTTATGACCAACCCGCTGCTGTCGGAAACCTACGAGGCCTTCGGCGCCACTCCGACCCCACTACCGTGGGGTGAAGTCTACGGTGCCCTGCAGACCAATATGATCCAGGGTCAGGAAAATCCGATCTTCTGGATCGAATCCGGCGGTCTGTACGAGGTATCACCGAACCTGATCTTTACCGGCCACGGCTGGTTTACCACCGCAATGATGGCCAACAAGGACTTCTTCGACGGCCTGCCCGAAAGCGATCAGGAGCTGATTCGTAAAGCAGCGGATTACGCTTACGAAGAAATCATCGACCATATCGACGGCCTGGCTGACGAAGCCCTCGCCAAGATCCAGGAAGCCAGCGACGAAGTAACGGTTACCCGCCTGAACGAAGAGCAGATCCAGGCTTTCCGCGAGCGCGCGCCCCAGGTTGAGGAAGAGTTTATCGAGATGACTGGCGAGAGCGGTAAAGAGCTGCTGAACCAGTTCAAGGAAGACCTCAAGGAAGTTCAGAACAACTGAAACTGAAGGAACCATTCCCGCCGGCACTGCCCGGCGGGAAGCTGTATTAACCCCGCCCCGCCGGGGATCTCTCCTACCGGCCGGGAGCCAAATGTTCTGGAGCAGAACCGATGTCCGAGAACTCCCCGGATTTTTCAGATGATACCGGCACCTATGAGTCCGGCCTGCCCGGGTTTCTGGGAACCATTGACGAAGTCATTGCCAAGGCAGAGGCCGTCATGCTCGCGGTTGGCGTGATCCTTATGGCCGTCAACACATGTGTCAACGTGATTGCGCGCTTTGTCTTTGGAGAAGGCCTGTTTTTCTCCGGTGAGATCAACCGGATTCTTATCATCCTGATTACCTTTGCAGGTATTGGCTACGCGGCGCGCCATGGCCGCCATATCCGGATGTCTGCAATTTACGATGCGATCCCCCCGAAGGGCCGCAAAGTACTGATGATTTTCATCGCCCTGTTTACCTCGGTGGTGATGTTTTTCCTCTGTTACCACTCCTATGGATACGTCGAAACCCTCTACAGCCGTGGGCGGATTCTGCCAGCGCTGGGTTTTGAAATCTGGTGGATTTACATCTGGGCGCCAGTGGGCTTTGCGATCACCGGCATCCAGTATTTCCTGACCGCCATCAAGAACTTCACCAGCAAGGATGTTTACCTCTCCACCGGTGTGGTTGACGGCTACGCGGACAGTGAATCCGAAGTCTGAACCCTGCAGCTGCGATAACAAAGGATAGAAAATCATGGCGACTTTAATGATGGTGATCATGATCGGGCTTCTGCTGCTGGGCTTCCCGATGATGGTTCCGCTGATTGCCGGTGCGGTGGTCGGTTTTGTAATGATGTTTGATGGTTTCGGCCAGATGGGTACCTTTATCCAGCAGATGATGGGAGGCATCCGCCCTGCATCGCTTATTGCCGTGCCCATGTTTATTCTGGCAGCCGATATCATGACCCGTGGCCAGTCCGCTGACCGCCTGATCCATATGGTCATGGCCTTCATCGGCCACATAAAAGGCGGGCTGGCAATCAGTACCGCCACTTCCTGTACTCTCTTCGGTGCGGTTTCCGGTTCCACCCAGGCTACTGTTGTAGCGGTCGGCTCCCCTCTGCGGCCAAAACTGCTCAAGGCGGGCTATTCCGACTCGTTTTCACTGGCGCTGATTATCAATTCCAGTGACATTGCTTTCCTGATACCCCCCAGTATCGGTTTCATTATTTACGGTGTTATATCCGGAACTTCCATTGCCGAACTGTTTATTGCCGGCATTGGCCCCGGTCTGATGATTCTGGCCATGTTTTCAATCTATTGCCTGATCTATGCTTACGTTAAGAAGGTTCCTACCGAGGAACGGGCGGGCTGGAGAGAGCGGGGGGTCGCGGTCCGTGAAGCGCTATGGCCCCTGTTCTTCCCGGTCATTATTGTCGGTGGCATCTATGGTGGCATTTTCAGTCCCACGGAAGCTGCGGCCGTGTGTGTGCTCTACGCCTTCCTGCTCGAATTCGCGGTTTTCCGCTCACTGAAATTGTCGGACATCTACCGGATCGCCAAATCCACCGGCCTGATTACCGCTGTGGTTTTCATACTGGTTGCTGTCGGAAACGGTTTTTCGTGGATTATTTCCTTTGCACAGATTCCGCAAGCCATACTGGAATCCGTTGGCGTCAATGAAGCCGGCCCGGTCGGTGTGCTGATCGCGATCTGTATCGCGTTCTTCATCGCCTGTATGTTTGTTGATCCGATCGTGGTAATCCTGGTGCTGACGCCGATCTTTGCACCGGCCATTGAGTCCACTGGTCTGGACCCGGTGCTTGTAGGTGTCCTGATCACACTTCAGGTGGCCATAGGTTCGGCAACGCCACCTTTCGGTTGTGACATATTTACCGCCATAGCCATATTCAAGCGCCCCTACTGGGAGGTAATCCGTGGTACGCCGCCATTCGTCTTCATGCTGGTGGCCGCGGCGGGCCTGCTCATCGCCTTCCCGCAAATTGCGCTGTTCCTGCGTGACCTGGCGTTCCGCTGAGGGCTGCAGAGACCAATTTCAGGGAGAAGAACATGTTCAAAAAAATCCTGGTGGCCGTTGACGGTTCCAAGTCCTCCTTCAAGGCCATGGACAAGGCCATCGAGTTGCAGAAGCTTACGGAGGCGGAGATCTATCTGATCTGCGTCTACAAACACCACAGCCTGTTTGAGGCATCCCTGTCGATCGAGCGTCCCGAAGGCGTGAATATTCCTGACAAGGCGTTGTCGGAATACGCAAAGGATGTTGTCAACCACGCCAAAGAAAAGGCAGGGGAAAAGGGAGCGGTGAAAGTTCGCGGGTTCGTCAAGGCCGGACGCCCCTCCAGTGTGCTCGTCAAGTTTGCCGAGGAGAAGGGCGTAGACCTGATTGTCGTTGGCACCCGTGGAACCCACAGCGACAAAGACGGCATATTTCTCGGCAGCGTGTCACACCGGGTGGCATCCCGAGCCAAGTGCCCGGTATTGGTCGTTTAGGAGTGACGGTTTTCCGGACAGGCTGGTGATACTGTATCTAAGCCACGCTATAGTCGCTGACCGACCGTTCAAAGCCGCCATCAGGCACACCAGTGTGGTTTTACCGCAACCCCGACGGGCCCGGCAGCGTGATGAACTCGCCGGCGAGAATATCCGGATCCAGCGAGTCCAGTATACTTTTACCATCAAAAACCGCGGCAAGGTTCTTCAGTGAAAGGAGTGCCCCCCCCCCTTTCATTCACCCGAAACGGCGTTCAGATAGGCCTTGTCGGAGATGTTGGTCCACTGGCGAACCTGATTTATATACTCCTCCTGGGAGGTGATGATTTCCTTTGCCAGCTCGTCTTTCTGTGCCTCTTCCGCCAACAGCTTGTCTGTCGCGTCACGCAGTGCCTCGATCACCTCCGGCGGGAAGGTCTTGTGGGTCACCTCCGGATAATCTTCCTTCATGCGGTCCCAGGCCACGCCACTTTCATGGGTGCTCTGGATGTACATGTCGTAGGCAGCCAAACGCATGGCGACTCGCAGAATCTCCTGCAGCTCACCGGGAAGCTTGTTCCATGTTTTCTCATTAACCAGGAACTGCACTTCTGCGCCCGGCTCCTGCCAGCCCGAGTAGTAGTATTTCGCAATCTGATGGAAGCCCATCTGGAAATCCAGTGCCGGACCAACCCACTCCAGAGCATCGATGGTGCCACGTTCCAGTGCACTGTACAGTTCACCCGGGGGGATATTGGTTACGGCTACCCCCACCTCCGACATGACCTCACCGGCAAATCCCGGCGTGCGCATTTTCAGACCCTTGAGATCTTCCACGCTCTTGATTTCCTCGCGGAACCAGCCGCCCATCTGGTTGCCGGTATTACCGCCCGGAAAGGATAACAACCCATGGGGCTGATAGACTTTTTCCATCAATTCCATGCCGCCGCCATGATAGAACCAGGCGTACTGCTCCGGTGCGATCATTCCGAACGGCACGGTAGTGAAGTACATGGCGTTGGGGATCGAGCCCTTGTAGTAGTAGGACGCTGTATGCCCCATGTCATACTGGCCCGCTTTCACCATATCGAAAATGCCGAAAGGAGCCTTGTGCTTGTTGGAAGAATCAATCCGGAATTTCAGTCGGCCGCCGGACATTTTCTCTGCCATGGCTGCCATGTGGCGGGGCGTTTCACCCAGGATCGGAGAATTGGGCCCCCAGGTTTCAGCCAGGCGTATCGTGTAGGTTTCTTGAGCCAGCAGCGATGTGCTTACGATTGACAGCATCAGAGCCAGCGCGGTCAGGACGGATTTGCAATTTATCATAAGTGAGCCCATTCAGATTTTTATTGGAGTTGAATCAGATCGTCCACATCATAGCGTGCTGGAGGGCTGACGCCAATCATCAACCGGCCAGCAGAATCCGGTCTATACCTTGAACTGAGCTACCAGGTCACGCAGGCTCTCACCCAGCCGCGCCAGCTCGTGACTCGCTTCGTTGGTCTGGGTAACACCGGTATCACTACGCTGCGCCGCATCCACAATACGCACCACGTTCTGGTTGACTTCCTCGGCCACCTGGCTCTGTTGCTCAGCGGCAGTCGCTATCTGGGTCACCTGATCGTGGATACGGCCCACCGATTTCTCAATGGTGCGCAGGGCATCGGTGGCATGGTTGATTCGCTCGACCGTTTCGGTGGAACGGGTACGGGAAGCGTTCATTCTCTCAACCGCCGCGCGGGACTCGGTCACGAAACCATCAATCATGCCGCGAATCTGGTCAGCGGATTCGGCACTGCGCTTCGCTAGCTGGCGCACTTCGTCTGCCACCACCGAGAAGCCGCGCCCGTGCTCGCCGGCGCGGGCGGCCTCGATTGCAGCGTTCAGGGCCAGCAGGTTGGTCTGGTCCGTAACCGCGTGAATCACGTCCAGCACCTGGGTGATCTCGTCGGTTTTTTCGGCGAGATTGCTGATACGGGTGGAGCTTGCCTCAATTTCTTCCGACAGCTCATTAACCGAGGACTGGGCATTGGCAATAGTTTCGCCACCATCCCGGGCCAGTTTGTCCGCATCGGACGCAGCGCTCTCGACCTCGTTGGCATTACCGGAGATCTGCTGGATGGTGGCCGCCATTTCGTTGATGGCCGACGCAATCTGGTCGGTCTCCGAGCCCTGCTCCTGAACCGATGCCCGGGTTTCCGTGGCGACGCGGCTGAGCTCTTCAGCCGCAGAGGCAACCTGATCCGTTGTTGCCCCCACCTCCCGGATGGTGTTCTGGATCTTCATCACGAAAGCATTGAAGCGGCGGCCCAGTTCTGCCAGTTCATCACTACCCTCCTCAGGCAGACGCTTACGGAGATCCCCCTCGCCTTCGGAGATGTCTTTCATCAGGCCGATAACCCTGTTCAGCGGGTTGGTGACGGTACGGCCGACGAAGATACCGATGAGCAGAGCCATTATGACCACCACCACGGTCTCAAGAACGATAAAGGCCAGGGCCTGCGAAATGTCTTCCTCAATGTCAGCCCGTGCCGCAGCCACTACCTGCTCGATGTCAGTGACATAAACGCCGGCACCAATCATCCAGTCCCAGTCCGGAATGATGGTCGAGTAGGACACTTTTGGCTCGATCTCGCCGGATTCAGGATTGGGCCAGTCATAACCGAAAAATCCTGCTCCCCCGGCAGCATCAAACAGTGACCGTATCAGTTTTCGTACATCCGGATTGGTGGTTGGCCCCTCCCGGGACGGATCGGGCGCGTAAGCCAGGTTTTCCAGATCACGGGCATAGGCAAACACATAGTTGCCGCCTTCAAAGCTGATCGAGCGCAGGCGATTCCTTGCGGCTTCACGAGCCTCGGCATCCGAAAACTCGGGGTTATTCTTGGCTTCAAGAACGACAGAACGCGCCGCATCAACCAGGTTTCTTAATCCTTCCTTGCGCGCCTCCAGCAAACTGTCTTCCAGGCGTTCGAGCTCGGCTGCGCCGCTGCTTTTCGTCTGCGCGACTGTGGTCCAGGCAAGGGCTACTGCCGTAATCACTACCGGAACCAGCACACCGAGCAAAAGACGGGAACGAATGCGTAGCCGACTCAGTAATGGCATTGGGTATTACTCCATGAAATGTTGAATACACAGCGCAATTATCCACAATGCTGAACAGAGGTGTGTTCCAGTTTGTAAAAATGGCATAGATATACATCAAAACGCCTGCGCCGGTAGCGTGGCTGAACAACATGACAGCGGGCCCGGAATCGGAAAAGGCCAGCGTGCGAGATGAAATTCTGACTCATGGAGGTATTGATGGACACCCTGTTCTATGATGGCCAGTGCCCTTTGTGCGCAAAGGAAATCAGTACCCTGAGAAAACTTCAACGGGGAAACCTGATTTTTGCAGACATCCATGCCCAGAAGAACCGCAAGGGAATGTTGCCAGACCATGAAGCGCTGTTGCGCCGACTTCACCTGTTAACCGGCGACGGCGAGTGGGTGGTCGGCCTGCCTGCCAACGTACGCGCCTGGTCACACACGCGCCTCGGGTTCTTTTTCAGGCCATTACTCTGGCCGGTCATTTATCCGGTGGCAGCCCGCATCTACAGGAACTGGGCGGACAAACGCTATCAGCGGAAATACGCTTGCGGGACTTGCGAGGTATAGGAGGTGACCTGTTGACTGGTTGACTAAGCGAAACGCTCCCGCCCCGCCCAGGCCGACCAGGAATATAACCCCAGCGCGACCCAGATCATTGCGAAGCTCAACAGCTTTTCCCCACTCATGGGTTCATCAAATACCAACAGCGCGATAAAGAACTGGAGCGTGGGGTTGATGTACATCAGGAAGCCTACGGTAGCCAGTCGTAACCGTCGGGCGGCACCCGCAAAAAACAGCAGCGGGATGGCGGTGACAATACCGCTGGAGACCAGCAGTAACATAATAGTTGTACTACCGCTGAAGTGGGACTGGCCGGCAGAGCCCAGCCACGCAATAGCCAGCAGACTGACAGGCAGCAGGAGCAGGGTTTCCACGAACAGGCCCGAAAGACCATCCAGCTCCACCTGTTTACGGAGCAGGCCGTAGGTTCCGAAGCTGAAGGCCAGCACCAGAGTAATCCACGGCACCAGGCCGAGCAGGAAAAACTGGTACAGAATGGCGATGGTTGCCAGCGCGACCGCCACAATCTGTAAGCGGGAGATAGTCTCCCGCAACACCAGCATGCCCAGACCCACATTCACCAAGGGGGTGAGGAAATAGCCCAGACTGGCCTGGAGCACGTGGCGTGTTTCCACGGCATAGATATAGACACCCCAGTTCACGGCAATGAATACCGCACAGCCCAATACGAAACCGAGTTTTTTGGGGCGTGCCAATGCTGCTTTGATCGGACGCCAGCGCTTGAGAACGGTCACCACGATAGCCAGAAAAACGCAGGACCAGATAACCCGATGAATCAGCACTTCATAGGAGGGTACCCCTGTGAACAGGGCAAAATACAAGGGGAAGCAGCCCCAGATGGTATAGGCACAGAGGCCGTACAGAACGCCTTTAGTGGCTTCGGGTGTGGCAGTTTTCATAGCTTCCTCATTGTCCGATGCGTCAATTTAGCACATGGCTGGTGACGCCTGCCCGACAAATGCCTTACGCTCGGCGTATCACTTCAACGCAAGAGGGATTCACCATGAAAACGGCTCACGATCTTGTTGTACAAGCCAAACAGGAAATTCACGAAATTCCTGTAGACCAGGCGGATGATGCCATCAGAAAAGCCGATATGCTGGTGGATGTGCGGGATCCGGATGAATACCGGGCCGGCCACATTCCGGGGGCAGTGAATATTTCGCGGGGCATGCTGGAGTTCAGGTTTACCAGCGACCCGGCACTGGAAAACCGTGATCTCAATATTGTCTGCTATTGCAAAACGTCCGGCAGGGCGGCGCTCGGCGCAAAGGCCCTGAAAGAAATGGGATACCTGCACGTAACGTCTATTGCCGGCGGGTTTGATGCCTGGCAGGAGGCGGGCAAGGACGTTGTCCAGCCGGATCTGCCGTCATTCGACTGACCCTGTGATATCAACACTCACCCATCCTTTCGAGAAGACTGATTGTGACCGACCTGTCGCTATTGCAGATTCTCCTCGCCAACCTTGCCCTGCTGGCTGGCTCCTGTCTGCAGGGCGTGGCGGGTTATGGCATCGGCACGCTGGCGGCACCGTTACTTTTTCTCATAAGCCCTACGCTGGTGCCTGCTCCACTGGTGCTCAACGCCATGATGCTGACGGTATTCATGCTGTTAAGAAACCGTGGTGCGCTGCAGATCCGGGAGGTGCGCTTTGCCATTGGCGGGGGAGTCGCCGGTACGATCCTGGCGGGAATAACGCTGCTGCTGATTTCACCCAAGGGATTCGAGCTGGTGTTCGGTATTCTGATCCTGATTGGCGTGTTGCTCAGCGTGGCTGGCTTGCGCCCCGCACTGAATGCCCGCAACAGCATACTGGCCGGTGCCGCCTCTACCTATATGGGAACAATTACCGCCGTTGGGGGGCCACCGATTGCATTGATTTATCAGAATCAGAAGGGTCCGTTGGTGCGGGCGAACATGTCCGCGTTCTTCCTGGTAGCCAGCTTTTTCAGTATTGCCGCCCTGGCGGCATCCGGATATCTGGGGCAGCGGGAACTGCAGCTTTTTGCGGTCACTTTCCCGGGCGTACTGATCGGTTTCCGGCTTTCCGGAAAGCTGGTCAATCGCATGCCCTTTGACGGCCTGAAGCCGATCATTCTCGGTATTGCAGCAGTGGCTGGGGCAGCTGCACTGGTGCGCGGCCTGACATCCCTGTAAGCCCTCTATTCCGCCCACAGGCGCGCGCGGAAGTGGCTCTGTTTCCATAGCACGGCAACCCAGATTGCATGCATGTTGATGAGAAACGCCATTACCCACTCGAAAGCATCATCTATCTGGCTGTAGATCTCGGGTACCACAACCGTCAGCACAACCGAGAGCATGCCCACCGCCAGCGCCAGCTCACAAAGCCATAACAGGCGCTGGCCGCTAGGGTGCCATCGCGGGTGCTCCCTGAGAGCTGAACTGATGAGCAACTGTGCAAGGTAAGTAAGTGAGAAGTACAGCACAACGCCTATGCGGCGGGTCAGGTTATAGCCTTCGCCCTCGTGGCCAAGCGCGAGGGTGTAGGCGGCCAACGATACACAGGCCACAAAACCCAGCCAGGGAATCCACGGCCGGCCACGGCTGGTGGCGCCCAGCTGCAGCAGCCAGCGGCCGTTGAGGAACCAGAACAGGATGCCCAGAAGCGCCGCCGGCAACATGGTGCCCTTGAAAATAAAGTAGCTGGTGCCGTAGCGGCCGGTACGGCTGATGCTGGTGCAACTGTCCCAATAAGGAATGCACCATGAAATGTGACCTTCCAGGACCGACACGGCAAACGTGGTGTGGATGGTGATCAACGGCGTCAGGGCGGCCGCCATGGCCAGCCACCATAGTGGTATGCCGTTTTTTGCGTTGCTCATAACCTTGCTCTCCATGCCCTGATGCACGAAAACGGATGCCGGATGCCGCATGTCCGCCAGGCATCTGCTAGGCTTCAGCTATAGATACCATGCGTCTCGTTGTAGCATTTAACAATGTTTTAAACATGCCGTGATGCACCGAACCAGCATTCATTCATACTTTGGCTGGGGTGTTAAAAATCTGATCAGTGTGCAACCTGATCAGCATGCCGTCTCTGGCTTCGAGATTATCAATTATGCCCATGGCTCGTCAGGACATCATAGAGACTGAAATTCCGGTATCCCAGCTGCAGATCGGGATGCATGTCATTCGCCTGGACCGGCCCTGGGAAGAAACCGACTTCCTGCTACAGGGGTTTATCCTTCAGACCAAGGAAGATGTTTTCGCCGTTCAGCAACAGTGTGAAAAGGTTACCGTGGAAGGAAAGGTGCATGTTGTGCAGGAAACCTCTGGATCCTCCCCGGCAAACAGGCGGAAAACCCGTTCTGCCGGTACCTCTCCGGCCTCAAGCCCAATTCCGAAAAGAAAGGTCACCTACGTCAACAAGGTAGACGCCAGCCACGAGATGTCTGCGGCTCGGATGAGCTATACCGATGCCAAGGCCACCGCCAGGAACATCATGTCCAGCCTGCGACTGGGGCGGACACTGGAGATGAACAAAATCCGCCAGGTGGTGGACGACTGTGTGGACAGTGTCCTGCGAAATGATAACGCCCTGCTTCTGCTTTCCAAGATCAAGAACAAGGACGAGTACACTGCCGAGCACTGCATCAACGTTGCCATTCTGTCAGCGGCGTTTGGCAAACACCTGGGATTGCTGGAAGGAGAAATTCGCAATGTCGCCCTGTGCGGCCTGCTCCACGACGTGGGTAAAATGCGCATCGACGACGAGATTCTGAACAACCCCGGCGCACTCACCCCCGAGCAGTTCGCGGTGATGAAGAACCACACCACGTTTGGTCGCGACGTGCTGGCAGCCCTGCCCCGACTCGCTCACTCGGCGGTCGATGTCGCCTATTCACATCACGAACGGATGGATGGCAAGGGCTATCCACGAGGCCTTTCGGGGCACCAGATTCCACTGTTCGCCAAAATCGTTGGCCTGGCAGACACCTACGACGCCATCACCAGCTCCCGGGTGTATGACAAGGGCCGCGCTTCCATGGAGGCGCTGCATATTATCCATCGCAACAAGGGTGCCCAGTTTGATGAGGGCCTGGCGGTGGAGTTTATCCGCATGATCGGCGTATACCCGCCCGGCTCCATCGTGGAGATGACCAATGCGGAGGTGGGCATTGTGCTGACCACTCACACCACCAGCAAACTCAAGCCCCGGGTTCTGCTGGTCCGCGCCGCAAACAAGCAACCACTGGCGACATTCCGCGAAGTGGACCTTGCAGAAGTCGTTCCTGACAGCGCCGGGCAGCCCTACAGGATTGCCCGGGAAGTACCGGACGGAAGCTACGGCATCGTGATGAGGGAATTCATCGAACAGGGCATTTTCAGCCGCAAGGCTCCACCGGTATCAGCCCCGGTCGATCACGGCCATGGTGAGCCTTGAAATACAGGTCAGCTTGCCTTCCTCATTTTCCAGCCGTATTTCCCATACCTGGGTGGTACCGCCAATATGAACGGGGCGCGCCGTACCATAGACCCAGCCTTTGGTGACCGAACGAATGTGGTTGGCATTGATATCCAGTCCTACTGCAATCTGGCTCTCCTTGCGCAGGCAGTAGTTGGCGGCCATGCTGCCCAGGGTTTCCGCCAGCACTACCGATGACCCACCGTGGAGAATGCCAAACGGCTGAACGGTACGCTCGTCCACCGGAATGCGGCCGATCACATAGTCATCACCGACTTCCACGTATTCAATGCCCATGGTCTCGACAGCGGTGTTCCTGCTGGCTTCGGCCATTTGTTCAAGGTCGGGAATAGTGCGGGTCCAGATTGCCATGGGGTTACTGCCTCCTTATGCCTGTCGATATGCGTTAATCAGAGCCGAGTTTATACAGTTAGGCTGCGAACGACTATCAGAATTTGTTGATCTTCCACCTGCTCTCAGAGAACCCTGACCAGTTCCTGCTTCTCCCAACCCAGCCGGCCAGTCTCAATGATCTGGCGACGAATCCCCGGCACCGGCCGGATCATGAACAGGTCGCCATTGCGACCAGTCATGGCGCGAGGCACGCCGCTTGCCCTGGCGATATTGCCATGGGTTTCCATATGTTCGGCCTCGCCATGGACAGGGATTGCAATCGCAGGCTTCACCCAGCGATACATTAACTCAAGCTCTTCCTGCGCGGGATGGCCGGAAGCATGAATCGGCAGGCCCGCATCCTCAGCGGTGATGACAATAACGCCCAAAGCCTTGAGACGGCCGATCAGCCCCTTGATAGCATCTTCATTTCCGGGAATAGCCCGTGCGCTGAAGATAACGGTGTCACCGGCCTCCAGCTCGAAGTCGGGGTGGTTGCCGGTTGCCAGGCGACTCAGCGCCGTGCGGGGTTCGCCCTGGCTTCCCGTTGCCACCGCCAGCACTTCACTCCGGGGCAGGTACCCGATATGAGAGGAATTGATCAGCTGGTCTGCGGTGTCCCACAGTCCCGCTGCTTTGGCAGCGCCACTCATGTTGATCAGGGAGCGGCCGAGCAGGCCCATGTAACGCCCGGTTTCCCTGGCGATCGCGGCGAGGGTATGCAAGCGGGCAATGTTGCTGCCGAAACAGGTCACAACAACACGCCCTTCTGCAGTCTTAATGGCTTTCAGCAATCCGGCGCGAAGCGCGGCTTCGGAAACCGAATGACCAGACAACGTCGCGTTGGTGGAATCGCATACCATTGCGTCCACGCCTTCTTCCGCCAGATCGGTGAAGGTTTTCGGGGAATAGCCGTGACCAACCAGTGGCTGTTTATCCAGTTTCCAGTCACCACTGTGGAAGATGTTGCCGACACTGGTGCGAATCATCAGCGCGTTCGGATCCGGAATGGAGTGGGTCACTGCCAGCCACTGAACGCTGAACGGGCCTATCTGTCTGCTTTGGCCGGTTTCCACCTCGATGATGGGAACCCGATGCAACAGCTCAAACTCTGCGAGTTTACGACGCAGAATTTCGGCAGTGAAGCGGCTGGTGTAAATGGGGCACTGAAGCAGCGGCCAAAGATAGGGCACCGCACCAACGTGGTCCTCGTGGGCGTGAGTTATCACCAGACCGGTCAACCGGTCACGGCGATCGGCAATGAAGGCGGGGTCCGCCATTTGCACGGACGGTTCGCCGTGATGGTGGACGGTGCCATCGGCCGCAATCCGGCCAGGCCTGGGGAAAGTCACGCCGCAATCCACCATCAGCCAGCGGCCGTCATGGCCATAGAGGTTGAGGTTCATGCCGATCTCGCCGGTGCCGCCGAGCGGCAGGAACCATAAATCATTCTGATCTGGTGTCATTGATTACCCGTAATCGCCGTAGTCAGTTGGTGCCAGCGGTTGATTTACGACAGATCCACCGCAATAGACAATGTATCAGGCAGTGACACCGAATCCATTCAGAATATAAAAGGATATATTGCATGAAAGTACTGATGGTTCTCACCTCGCACGATCGCATGGGAGATACCGGTGATAAAACCGGTTTCTGGCTGGAAGAGTTCACCGCGCCCTATTATGTGTTCAAGGATGCCGGTGCCGACATCACTATCGCTTCCCCGAAAGGCGGCCAGCCACCGATTGATCCCAACAGTGAAACCGAGGACGCCCTGACAGAAACCACCCGCCGCTTCGAACAGGATGCCCACGCGAAAGAAGCCCTCGCCAGCACCAAAAAACTGGCGGACGTGGATATGAACGATTATGACGCCCTGTTCTATCCTGGCGGCCATGGCCCACTATGGGATCTGGTCAATAATGACAAGTCCATTGATCTGATCAAGACCGCGTACGAGCAGGACAAGGTCATCGCTGCCGTATGCCACGCGCCGGCCGTGTTCATGAATGTGAAAGTCAAACCGGGACAGAACATCGTGGGTGGTCGCGAAGTGACCGGCTTCAGTAACAGCGAAGAGGAAGCTGCAGGCCTGACCAGTGTCGTGCCTTTCCTGCTGGAAGACATGCTGAAGAAAAACACCGCCACCTATTCCAAGGGTGACGACTGGGCACCACACATCGTGGTGGACGGCAACCTCATCACTGGCCAGAACCCGGCCTCATCCGAGGGCGCAGCCAAGGCAGTGGTACAGGCTCTTCAGGAAGGCTGAACGCTCTTCTGACTGCCGCTATTCCCCGGCGTGGCTGACCAGCACGCCGGGTGCGCCTGCCTCCAGTTTTTCCCGTATGGGAGCCGGTAACGCCGTCTTCGCCATTTGCGATGGCTGGATCAGCACGTAAGTGATATCCGCTTCCGCCACCAACTGGCCATCACCATACCGATAGAATTCCAGATGCAAGGTGAAGGAGGTAGTGCCAATCCGTCCGGCCTTTATTCTGGCCTCCAGCACATCATCAAAGCGCGCCGGCGCCCGATAGTGCATTGTCAGGCTGACCACCTGGATGTCCAGGTCCTGGTCCAGCAGGTTCTGGTAGTCCCCGAACAGGGTACGGATGTATTCGTTGACGGAAATATCCACATAGTCTGCATAGCGGGCGTTGAACACAACACTCTGGGCATCGCACTCGCCATAGCGGACGCGGAAACGGAAACGGAATGGCAGGTCGGTCATGGATTCACTCTGATCAGCCGGGCTTCTCCGCCTCAAAAGCCAGTAAGGCGGTAACGGTTGAGGTATAGGGTGCCTCGATACCCAGACTTCTGCAACGTCGCAGCACTGCCCCGGCAATACTGTCCAGCTCCAGCGGTCGCCCTTTCTCCTTGTCCACCAGCATCGATGTCTTGATGGCATTGAATGAACTGATCAGCTCGAACATCTCGTCGAGATCTTTCTGCAAAAGCTTCACATTGTCGGCTTTTGACGCTTTGACTGTCTCGGCCATCATGCCGTACACGATTTTTCCGAACTCCGGGTGCTGGGTCAGGGTGCGGGTATCGAGGCCTGTCAGTGCAGACAGGGGGTTCACTCCGTTGTTGATCACCAGTTTGCGCCACAGCTCATAGCGAATATTGTCTGAGAGCGTGGCAGGAATGCCGGAGTCGTTGAATGCGCTTGCCAGCGTTCCCAGCAGTTGCTTATGAGGACTTTCACCCTGACTGGCGGCAGGCCACTCGCCCATCACAATCTGGGCCACGCCTTCCGCTTCGATGACACCCGGCCTGACAATGTGACCACCGATTCTCACGGCAAGCCCGCCGATAACCCGGTCGGCACCAATGGCCTCTTCCAGAAGCGGCTCATTATCAACGCCATTCTGTAGTGACAGCACTGGAGTCTGCCCGCGCCTCAGCCAGTCACCAAGCTCAGCCACCACAGAAGCCGTTGCCGTGGCTTTCAGGGCGATTGCGATAACGTCAAAGTCGTCCGGATGAAACCGGGAAATGATTTGCTGATGATCGAAGGCCTCTGGCCGATGGAACAGATCACGCCCTTCGTAGTGAACCATCAGACCATTTTCCCTGAGAGCGCTCAGATGTGAGCCCCGGGCAGTCAGTACTACTTCGTGACCGGCGTCCAACAGTCTTGCAGCGTAGTAACCACCGATGCCACCGGCGCCAATCATCAACAGTTTGAGCATTTACGGAATCCTTCTTGTTTTCCGTAGTTTATTGCATCCAGCTGTAGCCCGCGAGGGACTGACTGTTTTCATTCATTGAAAACCCGAACAGACGCTGAGGCGCTTTCATTCCGCCCAGGCTGAAGGCGGTATTGAGCACACATAATGTCGGATCGACAACAGGTTTTTCGTTGGCGGAGGACGATCGATTGCCCCGCAAACCCGATTTCGACATGGCCGACACCCAGCGCTGCTCGTCTTCCCACTGGCGGATCAGGTTACGAATGTAGCTGTCGTGGGGCTGATGGTAGCTGGCGTTAGTGCCGTCGGCATCCAGCCGATCCAGGCAAATCAGCAATACGCCCTGATCCCGCAGTGCTTCCAGGCAATGGCCAATGTCCCGATAGCGCTCGCTGGTCATGCCTGTGTTGAGCCGCAACTCAATCACTTCCATGGGTACCAGTTGCATCATGCTCTCTGTGAGCACTTCCAGAAGAGTCTCCCGCGAGACCCGGACAGCAACATCAAATCCGCGTGCCCCCATGTCTGATTGCAGGCGCCTCGCCAGAGCTCCCTCACCGCATTGGTGAAAGATTTCTGGCTGGAGGCCCCCTTTCTCTGAGGTGATAAATGCCACACTGTTTACGACAAGATCCTGCCGTATCAGACGGCGCAGACTGGCCTGGCCACTGGGGCCGGCCAACGCTTCCGTTTCACAGGACAGGTACAGCACTGGCAGTTTGGTCACGAGTCTAACGCCCGAGTTTTTTGGCAGACTGGCCACCAATGCCGAAGTGCTGCGCTGGCATCTCGGTGATCAACACCCGGATACGCTCCAGGGGTGCATCCAGGGAGCGGGCCATAGCCTCGCTCACTTCCTGGATAAGGGTTTCCTTCTGCTCGTCTGTTCTTCCTTCAATGATGTAGAGCTGGGCAATGGGCATAACGCCTCCTCGTCAGATGAATCGTCCGGAAACGGTTCCCAATCCGTGGTAACGCACGGTGATATTGTCACCGGGTTCCACGGCAATGGCGGCTGTAATGCCACCGGTCATGATGAAGGTTCCCGCCGGAATGTGTTCACCCCGCTCGGCAAGCAGGTTTGCCAGCATAGCAACACTCGAAGCCGGATGGCCCAGCACGGCAGCGCCTGCACCCACGTCGACCACTTCACCATTCTTCTCGACCACGACGCCCAGAGTTTTCAGGTCCACATCCGCAACATCCGCCATCTGACCACCGGTGATAAAGCGGGTAGACGAGGCGTTGTCGGCAACCACACTCACCAGATCGAACTTGAAGTTCTCATAGCGGGAGTCGATGATTTCCACCGCCGGGATCACGAAGTCCGTTGCCGCCAGCACCTGGCCGATATGGCAGCCCGGACCTTTCAGCGGTGCCTTGGTAACGAAGGCAATTTCGGCTTCAATCTTGGGGTGAATCAGCTCTTTGGTGTTGACCACGCCACCGTCCGGCACGCTGAAATAATCAGCCAGGAAACCGTAAATCGGCGTTTCCACGCCCATCTGTGCCATCTTGGCCCAGGATGTGAGGCCCATTTTCATACCGACGATTTTGTTACCCCGCGCTTCCTTGCGGCGGCGGATTTCCCACTGCACGTCGTAGGCATCCTCGAAGGTCATGTCCGGGTAGTCGTTGGTAACCTTGGTGATGTCCTGGGCCTGCAGTTCGGCGTTTTCCACGTGTTCAGCCAGGGCCAGCATCTGCTCGCGGCTTAATGTCCTGCTCATGCGTTCTGCTCCTTCCGTGCCGCCAGCAGATCCAGCGCCACATCCACAATCATGTCTTCCTGGCCACCCACCATGCGGCGTTTGCCCAGCTCCACCAGAATGTCCACCGTCTTCAGGCCGTACTTCTGCGCCGCCACTTCGGAGTGGCGCAGGAAGCTGGAGTAGACACCGGCATAGCCCAGAGCCAGGGTTTCGCGGTCCACTCTTACAGGACGGTCCTGCAGTGGGCGAACGATGTCGTCAGCGGCGTCCATCAGGGCGTAAACATCGGTGCCGTGCTCCCAGCCCATCTTGTCGAAGGCGGCCACACACACTTCCAGCGGCGCGTTGCCGGCACCGGCACCCATGCCGGCCAGGGATGCATCAACACGGTCACAGCCTTCTTCCACGGCAACAATGGAGTTGGCCACACCCAGGGCCAGGTTGTGGTGGGCGTGGATGCCGGTTTCGGTTTCCGGCTTGAGAACATCTTTCAGGGCGCGGAAGCGATCACGGATGTCGTTCATGTTCATGGCGCCGCCGGAGTCGACGACATAGAGGCAGGTAGCGCCGTAGTCTTCCATCAGCCTGGCCTGTTCCGCCAGACCCTGCGGGGTCTGCATGTGGCTCATCATCAGGAAGCCGACGGTGTCCATGCCGAGTTTTCGGGCGTGTTCGATGTGTTGTTTCGAGACATCCGCCTCGGTGCAGTGGGTAGCCACCCGTACAATGCGTGCGCCGGCGCTGTAGGCGTTGTCCAGGTCGTGGACGGTACCGATGCCAGGCAGCAGTAGCGTGGCGATTTTGGCGTGTTCAATCACTTCGGACACCGCTTCGATCCACTCCAGATCGGTGTGGGCACCGAAGCCGTAGTTGAAGCTGGAGCCCTGCAGGCCGTCGCCGTGGGCCACTTCGATGGAATCCACCTTCGCCTTGTCCAGAGCACGGGCGATGTCCTGCACATTCCTGATGGAATACTGGTGACGAATGGCGTGGCTGCCGTCCCGCAGGGTCACGTCGGAGATGTAGAGTTTCTTGCCGGGGTTATAAGTCATGATTCAGTCTCCTCACTTGACCAGCGATTCGGCGATGCGCTCGGCGGTGCCGAGTGCCGCGGAGGTCATGATGTCCAGGTTGCCGGCGTAGGCCGGGAGGTAATGGGCAGCGCCTTCCACTTCCAGGAAGATGGAGGTCTTCAGGCCGCTGAAGCGGCCCAGGCCCGGGACGTTCATGGGCTGGTCTTCCGGAATCACGTCAAACTGCACTTTCTGCTTGAGGCGATAACCGGGCACGTAGCTGTTGACGGCCTTGACCATTTCTTCCACCGAGGCTTCCACTTCCGCCTGGTCAGCGGCATCGGAGAGCACGTAGACGGTGTCGCGCATCAGCAGGGGTGGTTCGGCCGGATTGAGGATGATGATGGCCTTGCCCTTCTGGGCGCCGCCCACCACTTCGATAGCCTTGGAGGTGGTTTCGGTGAACTCGTCGATGTTGGCGCGGGTACCGGGGCCGGCGGACTTCGACGAAATCGAGGCGACGATTTCGGCGTAGTGCGCCTTGGCGACACGAGACACCGCAGCCACCATCGGGATCGTCGCCTGGCCACCACAGGTGACCATGTTGACGTTGCCTTCGTGGAGGTTCTGCTCCAGGTTCACCACCGGGACGCAGTAGGGGCCGATGGCCGCCGGGGTCATGTCGATGATCTTGATGCTCTCTTTATGGCCCCGCAGGAACACTTCGTTGTGCATGTGCGCCTTGGCGGAGGTGGCATCGAACACGATGTCAATGTCCGCAAAATCCGGCATCTTCACCAGGCCGTCCACACCTTCGTGAGTGGTGGCCACGCCCATGCGCCGGGCGCGGGCCAGGCCATCGGACTCCGGGTCGATACCGACCATGGCGCCCATTTCAATGGTCTTGCCGTTACGCAGGATCTTGATCATCAGGTCGGTGCCGATGTTGCCCGAGCCGATGATCGCGGCTTTGATTTTCTTGCTCATAACGTTGTCCTTTTTAATCCGGATCAGGCGAAGCGAACGGAGGCACTGCCGATGCCACCAATATCAACACGCATATAATCACCGGCCTTGACCGGCTCCAGCGGAACCAGGGAACCGGACAGGATGACTTCACCGGCTTTGAGGGTGATACCGAACTCGCCCAGGGTGTTTGCCAGCCAGGTTACGCAGTTCACCGGGGAACCCAGTGCAGCGGCGCCCGCGCCGGCACTCAGTACACTGCCGTTCTTCTCCACCACCATGCCGCAAGTCACCAGGTCCACCTTGCGGGGAGAGACCGCCTGGTCACCCAGTACAAACAGGCCACAGGAGGCGTTGTCGGCAACCGTGTCCTGGATGGCGATCTTCCAGTCCTGAATGCGGGAATCGACTATTTCGAAGCACGGCATGACACATTCGGTGGCCGCCAGCACATCGGCATTGGTAACGCCCGGCCCGGTCAGATCTTTCTTGAGGATGAAGGCAATTTCGCCCTCGGCACGGGGGGCAATCAGTCGGTCGCTGATGGGCATGACTTCGCCGCTATTGAACACCATGTCGTCGGTCAGGTAACCGAAATCAGGCTGGTGAACGTTGAGCATGTTCTGCACGGCCTTGCTGGTGACGCCGATCTTCTTGCCGATGATGGAGGCACCATCTGCCAGGCGTCGTTCCAGCATGCGCAGGGAAATGTGGTAGGCATCATCAATGCTGATGTCTTCACCACGGCCGGTCAGCGGAGCGACGGCTTCGCGGCTCAGCATGGCCTGATAAAGTTCATCACCAAGTGCCTGAATTCGTTTCTGTTCCATTATTCTGCTCCTGCAGCCGATTGATCGGCTTCGGTCAGGAAATCGTTCACCAGCCGGGCGAACCGGCTGGCATGTTCAATCTGCGTCCAGTGACCGCAACGGCCATACATGTGAAGCTGTGCCCGGTTAATCCAGTCCGCCAGGGTTAACGATGTCTGCAGGGGGATAACTTCGTCTTCCCGCCCGTGGATAACCAAAGTTTCGTGTGGCAGCGCACGGATGTCTTCTTCCCTGCTGGCCAGGTCATCTACCCAGCGCTGGCGCGGAGCCGGAAACATGGCTGCAAAGGATTCCTGGAATCCGGGGCGGATGCTGGCCTGATAGCGCATCTCCGCCAGTTCGTCCGTGAGCAGACCCTTATTAAAGGCGAACACGTCCATCAGGCGGCGCATATTTTCAAGTGAGGGCCGATAACCCCAGACTTCGTCGAGCCCCCTGGTGATCGGAAAACTGACGCCAACCGAGCCCATCAGGACCAGACGTCGAACCCGCTCCGGGTACTCGATAGCCAGTGCCAGAGCCAGCCCGCCACCGAAGGAGTTGCCGACAAGGTCCACCTGTTGCAGTTCCAGCGCATCCATAACACCAATGGCATGGGCAACCCAGCGTTCACGGTTGTAGATATTGTCCTCCGGGCGTTTGGTGTACCCGAAGCCAAGCATATCCGGCGCCACCACACGGCGATTCTTCGCCAGCTCCGGAATCACCAGACGCCAGTTGGCCCAGGCAGTCACTCCGGGGCCAGAGCCGTGTATCATCATCACCGGGACGCCACCACGACCATGGTCATGCACGTTGGTGCGATAGCCGGCGGCCGTGATCTCACGCCCGATTTCAGGGCTGTTTTCAGGTGCAGTCATGATCGGCTCACAGTTTCACGCAGATGTTTTTCATCTCGGTGTAGAACTCCAGGGAGTGCACACCGCCCTCGCGACCAATACCGGACTGCTTGCTGCCACCGAATGGGGTACGCAGATCCCGCAGGAACCAGCTGTTGACCCAGATAATGCCCGCCTCGATCTGACCCGCGACACGGTGGGCACGAGTGATGTTCTCGCTCCAGATGGCCGAGGCCAGTCCGTAAGGGAGGCTGTTGGCCAGTTCAATGGCCTCTTCTTCTGTATCGAACGGGCAAAGGTGAACACAGGGGCCGAAGATTTCGTCAGTAATCACCGCGGAATGCTCCGGCAAGCCGGTCCAGATAGTGGGCTGAATCCAGGCACCACCCGCCAGTTCTTCCGGCATATCGGGAACACCACCACCGGTAACTACGGTGGCACCGCCATCAAGGGCTTTCTGATAATAGGAAAGGACTTTTTCGCGGTGCTTAAGGCTGACCAGCGGGCCCATATTGGCTTCAGTGTCTTCCGGCGGCCCGATTTTCAGACCTTCCGCGGCCTCTTTCAGCCGGCCCACAAACTCGTCAAATATGGAGCGTTCGACATACACCCGCTCGGTGCCCAGGCACACCTGACCACAGTTGGCGAAGGCCGAGCGCATGGTGCCCTCGATGGCCTTGTCCATGTCGCAGTCGGCGAACACCAGGCCGGCGTTCTTGCCCCCCAGCTCCAGCGAAATATCCCGTATCCCCCTGGCTGCGGCTTTCATGATCACTTCACCGGTACCGGTTTCGCCAGTAAAGGTGAAACCATCCACCAGCGGGTGCTCGGTCAGAAAGGCACCGGCGGAATCGCCACCGAAGCCATGGACCACATTGAACACGCCGTCAGGCACGCCAGCGTCTTGCATGACCTCACCCAGGAGCGCTGTCGTCGTGGGAGTTTCCTCTGAAGGCTTGACCACCACCGTGTTGCCACAGGCCAGTGCCGGGCCCACTTTCCAGGTCATCAGCAGCAATGGCAGATTCCAGGGACTGATCACACCAATCACGCCTTTGGGCCGGCGTACCGCGTAGTTCAACGCGCCGGTGCCATCCGGAGTCGGCATTTCAAAGGATTCTGTGGGCACGTTCTTGATCATGTCCGCAAAAACCTTGAAGTTGGCCGCGCCCCGCGGAATGTCGATATGGCTTGCCATGGATTTTGGCTTGCCGGTATCAAGGCATTCCGCTTCCAGGAACTCGTCAAACCGGGCGTTGATGCCATCGGCCACCTTGTGCAGGATGCTGGTGCGCTCATCCAATGGCATCTTGCCCCAAGTGCCGCGCAAGGCCGCCTTTGCTGCCCTGACTGCGGCATCCACCTCTTCCCGACCGGCTTCGTGAACCTTGCTGATCACCTTGCCGTTTACCGGGTTGACGTTGTCGAACAGCTTGCCGCTTGCAGAGCCAACATACTGCCCGTTGATGTAGTGCTTGATGTCTTTCATTGCTGCCTAATCCTGTTATAGATAGCCCTGTTGAACTGCTGAAAAGTCAGGTCAATACCGTCAGGAACCGTTCGTTCAGTACCCGGTCGTGATAGAAGATGGCCTTGCCCAGTTGCTCGGCCTGCCAGGTAACGGGCTTATGGTCCGGGTAGTTGTAGTCACCACCACAGAAGACCTCGTTGCGGTTGCCGGACGGGTCAAAGAAGTAAATGGTCTTGCCGTGGGTCAGACCATGACGGGTAGGCCCGATATCGATGGAGGTATCGGTCATGGAAATCAGATCCGCCGCCCTCAACACGTCTTCCCAGGTTTCCAGGTAGAAGGAGGCATGGTGAAACTTGCCCATTTCTTCGTGATGAATGAAAGCAATGTCGTGAGCCTTCGTGGAGAGGCTGAGGAACTGGGCAATCCGGGTTCCTTCGCCATCCAGAACCTGTTCAGCCAGATAGAAGCCAAGAACATTGACGAACAGATCATAGGTAGCGGCCAGTTCCGGGCCATACATCAGGCAATGGTCAAAGCGGACAACCTTCATCCCATCGAGATTGCGGGGCCAGGCTTCCGGATTCACCTCGGTGATGCCCCACTTGCCGGTGTACTGTTTGTCAGCATAAAGCTCGAACGTATGACCCGAGGGAGCCTTGAACCGGACCCGGCGCCCACAGTCTTTCAGCTCACCTTCGGGGATATTTTCGATGTCGACACCGTGCTCTACCAGATCTTTCTCCAGTTGCTGCAGGAAAGGCTCGTCCACCACCTTGAAGGCCATGAAATCGCAACCGGGCTCATCGGCTTCTCGCAGAACCACCGAGAACTTGTCCACTTCTGTCCAGGCCTTCAGGTACACCCGACCCTGATCATCACGGTCGGTTTCGATCAGACCCAACAGATCTGTGTAGTGTTTAACAGCCGCATCCATATCGAGTACACGGATCTGGACATGACCGGGACGCATTACACCTTTTTTCATGACGTTACCTCATCGATTTTGTTGTTGTTTGCTGCGTGGCCGTCTCTGCCACTTCGCGGGGACGGCATTCAATTGTCAGGTCGCTCAGGGGGTAAATGCGGCAGGCCAATACCTCGCCACATGCCCTTGATTCCGGGGGTACATGCACCCTGCTCATCTTTCCGCACTCGTAGTCACCGCTGAGCACGGTGACCTTGCAGAATCCGCAGCCGCCGCCGCGGCAACCCACCGGAACACACTTCAGGCCCTGCTGTTCCATGGCCTTTAAAACACTCTGGCCCGGCTCACAGTGGAAGCGGTTTCCGCTGCACTGTTCGGTGATCTCGAAGGCATCACTCATGGCGCCGCCCCGGGTCAGATCTTCTTGAACAGCGCCGAGCGCTGGGTTTCTTCAGCGCCGTCGGCAGCTGTCAGGAACTTCTCCATGAAAATGTCGCGCTCGAACAGCCGGCCCTGCATCAGTGCCGTGATGGCGGCATCGATCATCGGTGGCGGTCCGCACAGATAGGCTTTGTGCTCAGCAAAACGTCCACCGAAGTGTTCCTTTGCCGCGTCGTGGACAAAGCCCCGGAACCCTGCCCAGTCTCCGTCTTCTTCCGCCTGGCTCAGTGCCGGCACGTAGGTAAAGTTGTCATTGTCCCGGGCCAGGGCCTCAAACAGCTCATGGTTGTAGAGCTCAGCCAGGTTGCGGGCGCCCTGGAAGAGCGTGATCTGGCGATCGTCGCCCTGCTCCAGCAGGTCGAGAATCATGGATTGCGGGCTTGATAGCCCCGAGCCACCGGCGATGAAAATCAGGTTGCCAGGCTGCGAGCTACGCACGAAAAACTGGCCATAGGGACCTGACAGGTGCAGCTTCTCACCGACCTTCAGCTCCTGGTGGATGTAGCTGGTCGCGGCCCCGCCTTCGACCAGCCGCACATGAAGTTCCACTTCATCAGCCCTGCTGGGTGGATTAGCCAGAGAGAAAGCTCTCGGGCCGTCAACGCCCGGCAGCTCGACATTGATGTACTGGCCGGCCTGGAAGGTCATCGGGCGGTCTAGTTTGAGATGCACGCCCTTGATGGTCGGGGACAGTTCGACGATATCGGTAACCGTCGCTGCATAGTCTTCAACCGGGTAACCCTCAAAGTCCTCGTCCACATCAATATCTGCCTCGATGGTGACGTCGCTTTCTACGGTGGCGCAGCAGGCCAGCACCTTGCCTTCGTCCCGTTCGATATCCATCAGGGCAAAAGGTGAGGCATCGCCGATTTCGACATCGCCCTCAACAACCTGAACTTTGCAGGTGGCACAGGTGCCATGGCCGCAAGCAAAGGGAAGCCAGACGCCCTGACGAAGGGCCGCCGCAAGAATGGTCTGGCCATCCTCCACTTCTATCTGCTCGCCAATTGGCTCTATGGTGACGGTGTAGCTCATGATAGTTACCTCAGGATCCGGAACCGCTGATGCCATCCAGGCCTGGGGTGGTGACTGTCAGCATGCTCTTATGATCAATCCCGCTACCTATCATGGTGGCGGACAGATCCGGCGTGAATGGACCGTCATTCAGCTTCCATTCGGCATCCATAAAATCCGCTTTGGCACTGTCGGGATGGCTCGCTACCGCTGGTTTTAAAATCTGCTCAAGGAAGTCGCCAAACGTCATGTCCGGTGACACCATCACGGCAAACGGAGAGCAGAACATCAAATGGTGGGGCCAGTAGATATAGAGCACCTGCATGCCATGGAAGTTTTCAACTCTGTCTCTGGATTCAAACTTGTAGTCATAACGGGCATTAACACTCATGATGATCACCTTATTGTTTTATGGATCACGCGCCCGGCACCGACCGATGCCGGGCGCTCCCCGGATCAGGCAGCGTCCTGGTCGGTACTGTCTGCCTTGTTACCACCTGACTCGCCCTTGATGGCCAGCCAGCGCTTGTGATCCGGAGACCCTATGTACTCGAAGTTGTCCTCACCAATGTTGATGTGGTAGTACTTCGACACCACCGTCTCCACATCCTCACCTTCACAGTTGCCCTGGTAGATCTGATGCACCGGCAACCAGGCCTGGACATACTTCTCCGGCTCGTGCTTGAAGATGTCGCAGCAGCCGTCGGAGCAGAAGTGAAAACGTTCTCCCTCATGAACAATCTGCCGGTGGCTGAGCATGGTCGGATCGTCTTTCTCGGTAAAAATGGTCGGAATCTGACACACCTGGCACAATTGCGGGAGCGTGTTGTTGTAGAAACGACGGCCCTCGGCGTGCTCTTTGTCCCAGTGTTCGAAGCGCGGACGGTAGTACTTGTCAAAGGTGTCCGGGTACTTCTGGGACAACCAGTCCATCTCTTCCTTCTCTGGCATCCAGGTGTGGAAGTTGGTGGCCTGACTGTACTGGTAGAAGGTGCTCCAGGCCTGGTGACTGACATGGTTCTTGGCATCGTTGGCGACGTCCTGGTACTTGGGCGGGCGAATACCATAGCGCTCAAGGTCCTTGAACAGAGCACCACCGTTCTGCTCGTAGTACATCTCCCAGGCCTCGGACCAGGACATCACCTTTTTCGGCAGCATGTAGTCCATCATCATTCCCACCAGGCTCAGCAGGCGGAAACCGCGCCAGAACCATTTATCTATCCAGCGCTGGACAATGGGCACGTTGTCTTCGTGCTGTTCGAGAATGAACTTGATCACTTCAAGACCAAGGGTCATATGCCTTGCTTCGTCGGACTGGGCCGAGAAGCCAAAGGTGACGGTGGCCATGTCGCCGTTATAGGCGGCACCGGACATGAAGGGCACAAACAGCAGATTGGTCAGCACGTACTCGAAGGAGAACGAGATGGCGGTCAGGAACTCGAACGGGCCAGCGGAGCGGGCATCATCAAAAAACGACTTGGGCACGGACAGAAACCAGACCCGGTCATGCATATGCGCGGCATCATGCAGGCCATTGAAGTGCTTGTTGTAATGGCTCATGGCGTGCTGCTGGGTCTGGGAATGACGCAGTTCGTCAATGGCCTGCATCTGGCAGGCAACCCTGGCGCCCGCGCCGCTGAACTGACGGCCAACTTTCGCGTAACCCTGGAAGGCCGCATGCTCGAGGGGCGATACCCCACTGAGGAACAGCTTCAGCGCATTCACATAACGGGCGTCTGAAATGTTCTGGTGGCCATTGTTCTGGGCAAAGGCATCGAAGATGGCGTACAGCTTTTTCTCTTTTTCTGCCTGGTACTTCCAGTACGCATCCATGGTGAGACGGAAGGGGTCTTCCCATTGGGACCAGTCAGTAATCTTGATACCTTCAAAGTCTTCATCCGGAAAAATATCTTTCTTGTCCTGGTAGGTTGGTTCCCAGGCCATATCCCGCGTCAGGTACTGGTATCTGTCTTTCAGATTAAGCTTTTTGTTTTTTGTAGCCATGGTGTTTCTCCCAATTAGTTCCATTCAAGAATGAAGTGGTCGTCGTCTTCATCGACGTTGCCGCCGATACTGATCACGTCAACGAGCATTTCCTGAACATCCCATTCGCGACCAAGCTTCTCTTCCATCGTTTCCCGATTGATCACCAGACGCTTTTCCGCCTGGATCCGGATCATCGCCGGCTGGTGTTGCACTTCCGCTCTGGGGTTGTCTTCCTGAATGGCCTCCACCAGGTAACGGGCGTTGTCGTTGTCCTGAAAGGCAATGAATACGAGCTGACTCATGCGGCTACTCCCTGGCTCTGCTGCAGTCCGAATTTGTTGAGGCGTGTGGTGAGCTGGGCCCGGATTTCATCAAGGGCTTCAGTGCCGACAGTGGTTTCGGCCAGCGGTGTGAGCGCCTTGTATGCCTGTGGCTCCCACTGATCGACCCAGGACTGGATCAGTTTCGCATTGGCTTCACTTTCACCGACCACCGCCTTCATCATGGCGTTGGTCCAGCGCAGAGATTCCTTGTACCAGTCCCGCATGAATTCAGTCAGCATGGAAACATCTTCCGCGCCGTTCTCCCCCAGCCATTGGTCCATCTTTTCGTAAACCAGCGGGTACATCAGGCCATCGATCAGAATGTTCTGAACCAGCGTCAATTCGAACCAGTCGTCCACTACCAGGGTGTCTTCCACCAGTTTGCGCATGGGCTGCCAAAGCCCGTCATCCATCCAGTAACCTTTGGATTCGTCCAGACCGGTGCCGGTACTGCCATCAAGCATGAGGGCAATACGGGACAGATACTGGCCCATGCCCAGGCGATCCATGGCCTGATAGATATGCATCTGCGAGACTGTGGTGGCATTAACATCGCCCGCGATCTTGCTGTTGTTCATGTTGGCGCCGAGCTCTACGTGGCGCAGAGGTACCAGCAGCCTGAGCAACTGCTTCTGGGTGGATTCGGGCAATCGGGTCAACAGGTTCCGCTTGTCGCAGAAGCTGAAACTGGTGTCCGCTGATTCCTGCATCTTGGCGCGGTTACCGACATAGGCGCCGTAATAGAACTGTCGGGGGTCAGTCACCGCATACCAGTCTTCCATTTGGACAGCCGTGCGGGTCGGGTCATTCAGCGTGTGCTTCGAATCCCATAGCGGCCGGTAGTGAAAGTTGGTCTTGGCCTCAAGGTCGTAGCTGGCCTCCTGGTAGCGGGACGCCGGCTTGTCACCAAAGCGACGAGCAATATGGCCGAAGGTGTGGCGGATGGGTTCCGCTGAATTGGTTTTGATCTCAATGCTCATATCAACTTACCGTCTTGTTGTTGTGAGTGAAGAATCGGTTGAATAAAAATTAGCGGCGGCCCTTTTCGCCAAAGCGCCACTTGATCATGTCGGCATCAATTTCACGGATCATGTCTGAGTCCATGTGGATCACGTTGTTGTGCCGGCAAAAGATCTCGAAGGCATCTTTGGGAAGCACGAGCTCGACAAACAGTTCGGGATGGCCGATGGCAAAGTCGAACTCCACGAACCTGTCTTCCGGCCCACTCCGCACCCGGATGTACCGGGGCAATTCGTCGAAGCTTTTCGCTTGGTCAGTCATGATTGACACCGTTGTGTTTGTTATCGGTTGCCATAGCATGAGCAACGGCTGTGCCAAGCCGTAAAACAACCTTGCACAGCAAAGCTCACATGATTGTTTTAAATAGATTTTTACAGCCTCATTAAGGATTGAGAGCAAAAAAGACCGGGTTGGAGCAGGGATAAGTCAGGGTGTGATTTTTATCATTTGATCAACCTGAAATCCTGAACTGAGCAAATGCTCAGCTCAGCGGCTGCCAAGGACTTTAGTCCGCAAATTGATCATTTGATTGATCTTGGGCAGGGATAGGGTGTTATATATAAAGACGTAGCGAGTCGCTGCCTTCGCACTGGATAACATCAACCCGGATGCGACCCCATACAACAACAAAACGGGGCTCCTGAGCATGACTATTACCTATAAACCACAGCTGCAGTATGTGGATTTTCAGGATCTTACGGAGCAGATCCGGTTTCAGAGCACGGAAGGAAAAATCTGGTTTGGCGAACAGCGCATGCTGCTGATGCAGGTCAGCGCCATGGCGGCTTTTCGTCGAGAAATGGTGAACACCATTGGTATTGAGCGTGCCAAGGGCTTTTTCTTGCGCCTGGGCTATCAGTCTGGCCTGAAAGATGCCGAACTGGCCCGAAAACTTCGCCCCCATTGCAGTGAACTGGACATTTTCCTTGCCGGCCCGCAGCTCCACTCGCTCAAGGGGATGGTCAAAGTCGTTCCCATCGAGATCGATATTGACCAGGATACCGGCGGTTTTTATGGTGAACTGGAATGGATCGATTCCTTTGAAGTCGATATCTGTCAGACGGAACTGGGGCAGATGGATGAGCCCGCATGCTGGTCCCTGTTGGGGTACGCTTGCGCCTATACCTCTTCGTTCATGGGCAGGGAAATCATCTTCCGCGAGGTCAGTTGCCGCGGCTGCGGTGATGACACGTGCATGATTGTGGGCAAACCGGCCGAGGAATGGGAAGACGCCGCCGAGTTCACCCAGTACTTCAAGGCCGATACCATAATCGAGGAGTTATATGACCTTCAAAGCGAGGTCAGTTCGTTGCGCAGCAGCCTCGAGAAACAGCAGGGCCAGTACTACGGCATCGGGCAGTCCGCGTCCTACAACAAGGTCTGCAAGATGATTGACAAGGCCGCCATGGGCAAGGTCTCGGTGCTTTTACTAGGTGAAACCGGTGTGGGCAAGGAAGTCATTGCGCGTAGCGTTCATCTCCGCAGCGATCGCGCTGAACAACCTTTCGTGGCGGTCAATTGCGCCGCCATACCGCCAGACCTCATCGAAGCCGAGCTGTTCGGTGTCGAGAAGGGAGCCTATACCGGCGCCAACCAGTCACGACCCGGTCGCTTCGAACGAGCAAACACCGGAACCATTTTTCTTGACGAGGTCGTTGAGCTGACACCGCGGGCCCAGGCCACGCTACTCCGCGTGCTGCAGGAAGGAGAACTGGAACGTGTTGGCGACAACCGCACTCGTTCTGTGGATGTCAGGGTGATTGCTGCCACCAACGAAAGCCTGGAAAAGGCAGTGGAAGAAGGCCGTTTCCGTTCCGATCTGTTTTACCGGCTCAACGTGTTTCCGGTGAAAATCCCACCGCTGCGGGAAAGGCTGGAAGACCTGCCTCTGCTGGCCGAACACTTCCTGAAAAAATTCCAGTCAGAATATAACAAACGCACCCTGGGCCTGTCCGACAAGGCCCTTGAACTCTGCCTGCACTACCACTGGCCAGGTAATATCCGGGAACTGGAGAATGTCATTGAGCGAGGGGTGATCCTGACCGATAACAACGAATCGATCAGCCGAGAATCACTTTTTGCAGGCATACCCGAGCCAGAACTGAGCCATCCTCAGGGTGTTGTCGACAGCCACGGCCAACTCGTAACAGAAAGCCTTGAATCCCTTGCAAGCGACTGGGCCAGCCAGATACTGGAGAATGGCATCGGGCTGGACGATGTTGAAGAAACATTGATGCGCCGCGCGATGGCGGAAGCTAACCAGAATGTTTCGGGGGCAGCCCGTATACTGGGACTTACCCGCCCCGCACTCGCCTACAGATTGAAAAAATCCGGAATTCTGGCGGAAAGTTAACACCCGACAAGCCAAGCACTGACAAGGATGTCTGTTCCTCCACACCTCCCGCTTCACGAAATCAGCAAGACCCTTTCCCACTTGATCATTTGATAAAAATCATTCGGCCGGATCCCCCTCAAATTCCTCTCCCTACATTTCTTTAAATCCTTTTTCATCTTTTTTTTCAATATCTTAATAAAAATATTCCGGGCATGGCATAAGCGTTGCTATCTCACCCTCAGTCGCTTTATCCACAAAAACAAAGACGGTGACATAAAATGCGAGATGCCCACCTGCGCAAATGGCGCACCGCCGGCACGGCTATATCATTATCGGGACTGTCTGCACTTCTGCTAACAGGCTGCGAGGCGCCTCTGGATATGGAGGCTGTCCGGGAACAGTCGCAACAGGCTGTCAAGCGAACAGACTTTTACCAGGCGATGGCCCGTAACGATGAGGTTATTGTCCTTTCCGGCAACAACGGCGTGGTACTGGTGAGTTCCGACAATGGCGAAACCTGGCTCCGACAGACCCCCACGTCCGAGAGCTTTCTTGCCTTGGACGTCTGCCCGGACAACAGCTTTATTGCTCTGACCTTCGACAACGAACTCTGGCACGGCGATGCCAGTGGTGAGAACTGGACCGCCCATGCGCTGCCCAGTCAGGAACAGATGATGACTGCCGCCTGCGCCCCCGATGGTAGCTGGTGGGTCGCCGGCAGCTTTACCACCATCCAGGGCAGTGCCGACCGGGGTGAGACCTGGACTGAAACCTCACTCAACGAGGACGCCATCCTCAACAATCTGCAATTCATCGATTCCGACAATGCCTTCATCACCGGTGAGTACGGCCTGGTACTCAGGACCGAAGACGGTGGCGAAAACTGGGATTATGCCGGCTATCTCCCGGATGAGTTTTATGCCCACACCAGCTATTTCCAATCGGAGGATGAGGGTTGGGTTGGCGGTCTTAACGGATTTATCTATCACACCACCGATGGTGGCGAGAGCTGGGAGAAATCCCCTACCGGAACCAAGGTCCCGATATTCGGGTTTGTGGCCGGTTCTTCCGGGCTCTATGCCCTGGCGGATAACGCCACAGTACTGGAACACAAGGATGGCTCCTGGCAGAAGATTTCCACTTCTGACCAGCCCGTGTATCTGCGCACCGGACTTCTGCTTCCCAACCACGAGCTGCTCGCTGCCGGTGGTCGTGGCCTCCTGCTGAATCCTGAAATTCCCGTGGCCGGCTCGGCCAGCACTGACTGAGGAACTCCGCCATGCCTGGTTTGCATCGATTTACCCATCTCCTGCATATGCTGGAGCTGTGGATTTTCAACAATCCGCGCAAGGTGCTGAGCGTTATTGCCATTCTCACACTGGCCTTCGCACTGCGTATTCCCGGACTGAAAATCTACACCGATTTCGCCGATCTTCTGCCCCAGCAACACCCCTACATCGAGCTGCACAACAGCATCAAGGACAGCTTCGGTGGTGCCAATGTTCTGGTGGTGGGTGTTGAGTTCGAGGAAGGAGACATCTTTACCAATGAGAACCTCGCCAAGATCGACAGGATAACCCAGGCGGTGGACAACCTGCCGGGGGTCAACCATAACCTGGTGTCCAGCGTGACCCACCGCAACTCCCGCAAGATCTGGCTTACCGAAGTCGGCAGCATCAATTCCGAGCCATTTTACGATTCCACATCCGGGGAGTACTCCGACGAAGCCTTGCAGGCCATGAAATCCGATGTGTCAGCAAACCCCAGGGTTTATGGTCCCCTGGTGTCGCCAGATATGACAATGGCACTGGTCAAGGCGCAGCTCATTGAAGGTCAGCTGGATTACGAGAAAACCTTTGCCCAGCTACAGCAACTGCGTGCCGAAGAAGAGCAGGCCGGCGTCAACATCTATGCCACTGGCCAGCCGGTACTCGTGGGCTGGGCTTACACCTACATGGAACAGATTCTCCAGATTTTCATTTTCACCGTCGTGACCATGCTGGCCCTGCTGATTTTCCACTTCCGTAAGGCCTACGGTGTTCTGATTCCCCTGGGGGGCGTGCTTATCTCCACCATCTGGGGACTTGGCATCATCAGTTTACTCGGTTACAACCTGGACCCGCTGGGGCTGGTTATCCCCTTCCTGATTGCGGCCAGGGCGATGAGCCACGGCGTGCAACTTGTTGAGCGTTACTACGCGGAAACCGTGGAGCGCGGCAGTGGGCCGGAAGCGGCCAAGGCTACGTTTGACAGCCTCTTCCGACCCGGCTCCCTCGGTGTGGTTTCCGATGCCATTGGCCTGTCACTGATTGCCATCGGCTCCATTCCACTGAATACGCATCTGGGCATCTACGCTTCGCTTTGGGCCATCACAGTGGTATTCACCGTGCTGATCGGCGTGCCACTGCTACTGTCCATTCTGCCAACACCGAAAAACCCCGAAATCCGCGAGACTTTCCTGCGCCACATTGGCAACAGCTGTTCCCGCACTGTTACCCGGCCCGGCGCCGCCAAAGTTGCCCTGAGCCTGGCAGCTCTGGCGATGATGGCAGGTCTACTGGCGTCGTCAAACGTGCAGATCGGCGACTCGGAGCCGGGGTCACCGATCTTATATCCAGACCACGACTATAACATCTCGTCCCGGGTAGTGAATGACCGCTTCCCTGGCTCCGAGGAACTCTACATTGTTGCGGAAACCGATGAGAAAGGCGGTCTGAAACGGCCCGAAGTTCTGGCAGCGCTGTCAGATCTGCAATCTCATATGCTCCAGGACCCGGAAGTGGGCGGCAGCAAGGGCTTGCCGGATCTGGTCAAACAGGTTAACCGCCTGATGCATAACAATGACCCCCGCTGGTATCAGATACCGCACGATGCCGGTTACGTTGGCGGCCTCATGTTTACCTATATGGCCTCCAGCCCAATTCCGGGAGCCCTCGACGAGTTCAACGATACAGACGATCGCATCGCCAACCTGGTGTTCTATTACAAGGATCGTCAGGGCGAAACTATCCGTCGGGCCATTTATATGGCAAAGCAATGGATCGCGGAGAATGGCGACAGCGTTGACGGTCTGACCATCCATCTGGCCGGAGGCACCCTCGGTGTAGCCGCAGCGATGAATGAATCCGCTTTTGAAACCAACGTGATTGTTCTGCCACTGGTATTCCTGCTGATTTTCATCTTCGTGATGCTCTTCTACACCTCTTGGCATGCCGGCCTGATGATGCTGCTGACCATGCTTTTTGCCACAGTGCTCACCTATGCCTACATGGGGCTGAAAGGATTGAACATTGATATCAATACGGTGCCCGTGATCGCTGTCGGGATCGGTGTGGGTATTGATTACTCCATCTACATGATGGATCGGATAAGAGAAGAGATGGCGAAATGCCAGAACCTGCGGGAAGCTGTGCGTAGGGCAATCTCCACTACCGGCATGGCTATCAGCTTCACGGCACTGACGTTGATGGCAGGCATCATCATGTGGGTCATTTTCTCTAATCTTCGTTTCCAGTCCGATGCAGCCCTGCTGCTGTGCGTGATGATCGTGATTAACGGCATGGCCGCCATGCTGCTGGTCCCTTCGTGGGTGCTGGCTTTCAAGCCCCGTTTTGTCACTGATGTCTACGCCGACGAAGACGGCATTCTCTATGCCGATCGTCCCAGACAAGAACCATCTCCATCATCTGACCCGTCGCGGGAACAGGAGGATGGGTTCGTGCCCGGAGAGCCGTATCGGGCCTGAACCCGGTACCCAACTCCAATAAACCTGTAAGAGGATCTGCCATGCAAACAACAATAAGAGGCCTGAGGTTCTGGTGCTGTACCCTTGCGGGTAGTGCTAGCCTGACGCTGTTACCAGCCATCTCTGCCGTGGCCCAAGACGATACCCGGGTAAACGGCTTCTACGAGAATGCGACCTACGGACGTGAAGGCGTAGGGCTTTCCAAGTTCCGGAACACCCTGCAAATGGAGCTTGAGAAAAAGGCCGGAAATGTCGGCATGTTCAATAATGTAAGCGTCAACGCAACGCTGCGCGGCACTTACGATGGAGTTTACGATCTCAACGAAGATGAGTACGGCCGTGACGCCGGCGGCCCGATTCTGCTTCAGGACATTGCCAGTGGCTACGTTGCCCATGGCAATGGTGTCGGCAGCCCGGCCAGTGCAATACCTCTTCCGCCGGGAAATACCTTCGGATTTGATACAACACAAAACCCGAACGAAGGAATGATCGTTCTGGGCGAACGCCTGCACGACCAGGCTAATGGTGTCGCATTCGGTGTACCTGTTCAGCCATGTGACGTCGATAGCCGGGGCTGCATCGATGATTACCTGGACAAGGACATGAATGAACTCCGGTTCCAGGAGTTCAATGATCGTGCCGATTTCATCCGCGAGCTCTATGTCGATTTCGATCTGAACTTTGACAGCGGCAACATTCTCAGTACTCGCCTGGGCAAGCAACAGGTCATCTGGGGCAGGACCGACCTGTTCCGGGTACTGGACGTTATCAACCCGGTCGATTTTTCCCGGAACAATATCTACGACGAACTGGAAGATATCCGGATTCCCATGTGGATCCTTAAAACGGACTACCGGATGGGCCCGACCAGGGTTTCTGAAGGCCTGATCTTTGATGACCTGAACTTTCAGGTCGTCTGGAACTTTGACCAGTTCCGGCCCCACGATATCGGTCAGTGTGGTCAGCCAAACGTCATTCTCGACGCGGGGTGTTTTTTCCGCGGAATGAATAACCTCTGGGAAAATGGCGGCACTGTGGCCAATTTCGCCGGTGCAACTCCGGATGGCGGCCTGGCCACTGATTTCGGACCCGGCCAGATTGGTATCCGCAAGGCTCATATGCCGGACTGGAGCCTTTCCAACACCCAGCTGGGCCTTAAGATGGAAGGGGTTTATGGCGACGTGGGCTTCTCCCTGAACGCCCTGACCTATCGCTCCCAGTTGCCATCATTGCGTGGAGGTATTCCGGCAGAAAATGCCTTTACCGGCCAGACAGACGTATGGCCAGGCCTGATTGCTTTCGATATCCACTTCCCGCGCGTCAACCTGGTGGGCGGCTCTGTGGACTACTACTCACAACCTATCGATACCGTATTCCGGGTCGAAACGGCTTATACCTCCGGCGAGGAGTTTGCCAACACTCTGCGGGAAAGGCTCTACTCGGAATCTGACGTGCTTCGGTACGTCATCGGGGCGGACAAGAATATATCTATCCCGCTCCTCAATGAAACTCAGTCCTTCCTTTTCTCCGGTCAGCTCTTTGGCCAACACATTCTTGACCACGAGCGTGAGCAGAGAACCTATGGCGAGGCCGGTATTCCGGACTGGGAGCATAACTGGACCGCTACTCTCCTGATCAAGGGTTTTTACATGAATGGCCGTCTCAGCCCGCAGATCATCACTGCCCACGACTTCCGCGCCCAGGCCACCGCCATAGCACCATCCGTAGACTGGCTGGTTAACAACAACTTCAGACTGACTCTGGGTGCCAATTTCAAGGTAGGTGATGGTGCTCGCGAATTCGATGACTGCCGCTCCTGCAATCCCTGGCATCCATTCACACAAACGCCGGGCGTTGCCGGACACCAATCGGGGGAATCTGCCGGTCTTTCCGGCTATGAGCCTCTCGGCCGGTTCCAGTCAGGACCGATCGGCATGGCCCAGAAAGAAGACGAAATCCAGCTGACCGCACGTTACAGCTTCTGATAACGAGGAAACAAAATGACTACGACAAAGACAAAATCCGTTTTACGCCTCCTGATTGCAGGCTGCATCGCCGGCCTGGTCTCTACAGCGCCGCTGGCAAACGAAGCGGTGATCACCAATTCGTTCTACCCTTACAAGACCGAAACACCCGGCTTCAAGGGCCTTGAGCCCGGCATGGTGATCAATCAAAACAACGTGGCACAGTTCAAGGAGATCATTGACCCGGCATTTTATGGCTTTATCGAGAAGGGCTGGACCAGCATTACCGTGGGCGAAACCACCACGTTCGACCTTCACCCCAACTATGTTGAGGCGACTCGGGTCGCACTTGGCGACGTGGCGCTTGGTGACCAGGTGGGTGAAATCAATGGCTGGCAGGCCGGTCGCCCATTCCCGCAAGAGCCGGACGCCAACGACCCCAGAGCGGGCGAAAAACTCGCCTGGAACTACAAGTACGGCTATAACTGGGGCGACAGCGCGGCCATCTACCCGTTTTACTGGAAATACCGGGATATGGATTCAGGCAAGGTGGAGCGGACCATCAAGTTCAACTTCCACTTCCTGAACTACAAGGGCCGGGTAATCCAGGAGCCGACACCGGAAATTACACCTAACCCGTCCGACCTGTTCCGCGCCATCTACGTTCAGGTGCTGGATCCGGCCGATGTTCGCAACACCCAGCTGTTGATACACCGCGCGGCAGACGATCTCAAGCGGGACAATTCCTGGCTGTATCTGGGCTTCCAGCGTCGTGTTCGCCGTCTGGCTACCGGACAGGTAACCGATGCTTTCCTCGGATCTGACCTGATGATTGAGGATTTCGAGGGCTACAATGGCCGCATCTCCGACATGGACTGGACCTACAAAGGGACCCGTTACATGCTGATGCCATTCTACAACCACAACGACCTGACGCTGGATTCCGAAACCCACAGTGACAGCGACGGCTACCAGGTTGTGTCATTCAGCGGCCAGGGTGGCTGCTTCCCGAACATCACATGGCAGCTGCGCAAAGTCCATGAGGTTGAGTCTGTTCCCGTTGATGAGAGTCATCCCCTGTCAAAGCGGGTTCATTTCATGGATACCCAGACATTTACGATTCCCCGCACCGTGTCATACGACCGTAAGGGCAGCCTGTGGAAGACCTTCACTATTGGCCAGGCACATCCTGACCATCACCTGCCCAAGAATGAAGGTACCGGTGTGTCTATAGACGACAGCTTCAGCATGATCGACGTGCAGGCCAGCCACTGCACCACCGGCCAGTTCAAGGGTCAGGTAGATCCTGAAATGTCACCTCCCAGCATGTTCAACGTTCAGCATCTCCGCGCAACCGGCAGCTAAGGCTGGTGCTACCCCTTGGGCCCGCATTGGCGGGCCCTTTTTTTGGGCGAAGGTTATTGCCTATTTAGCAAAGAATGACCGAAGTGACTGAGTCCAGGCGCCCCCGAACTGCAGGGGCACCGTCTGACCTTATCAGAAGTGAATAACCGACCGGATACTCTTACCCTCATGCATCAACTCAAACGCCTCGTTGATGTCTTCAAGGGGCATGTTGTGGGTAATGAACACATCCAGCGGAATATCGCCCTTCTCGGCCTTTTCCACATAACCGGGCAGTTCGGTGCGGCCCTTGACACCACCGAAGGCGGAGCCTTTCCAGACCCGGCCGGTTACCAGCTGGAACGGGCGTGTGCAGATTTCCTCGCCGGCGCCGGCCACACCGATAATGATCGACTCACCCCAGCCCTTGTGACAGCACTCCAGTGCTGAACGCATTATGTCCACGTTGCCGATACACTCAAAGGAATAGTCCACGCCGCCGTCGGTCATTTCAATGATCACTTCCTGAATCGGCTTGTCGTAATCCCTGGGATTGACCACGTCGGTGGCGCCCAGCTGTTTGGCGATGTCGAACTTGCCGGGGTTGATGTCGATAGCGATGATGCGGCTGGCCCTGGCCATGGTAGCGCCGATGATGGCTGCCAGGCCGATACCGCCAAGGCCGAAGATGGCGACGGTTGCACCCTCTTCCACTTTCGCGGTGTTGAGCACCGCGCCAATACCGGTAGTGACACCACAGCCCAGCAGGCAGACTTTCTCCAGCGGCGCTTCCCTGGGAATCTTCGCCAGGGAGACTTCCGGCAGCACGGTATACTCGGAGAAGGTGGAACAGCCCATATAGTGGTAGATGGGTTCACCCTTGTAGGAAAACCGTGAGGTACCATCCGGCATCACGCCCTTGCCCTGGGTTTCACGCACCGCACCACACAGATTGGTTTTGCCGGAGGTACAGAACTTGCACTTGCCGCATTCTGCTGTGTAGAGGGGAATAACATGGTCACCCACCTCCAGGGACGTCACACCTTCGCCGACTGCCTCTACAATACCACCGCCTTCGTGGCCCAGAATGGCCGGGAAATTACCTTCGGAATCGGCACCGGAAAGGGTGTAGGCATCGGTATGGCAGACGCCGGTGGCAACAATACGCACCAGCACCTCCCCCTTTTTTGGCGGGGCAACATCCACTTCCACAATTTCCAGCGGTTTATTGGGGGCAAACGCCACCGCGGCACGGGATTTAATCACTGGCAGACTCCTTGAACACAATTCGGAATTAAACGTCTCGGGTTTTACGGGTTTGACGTACTCTAGACGACCGGTCTATTATAGCAGCCATGACATCAAACGACACCCGCACTCATATTCTTCATACCGGTGCCGACCTGATCGGCCAGAAAGGCTTTGGTGCCACAGGCATCAACGCCGTGCTCACCACCGCCGGTGTACCCAAGGGATCGTTCTACCATTACTTTAGCAGCAAGAACGATTTCGGGCTGGCTGTTATCGACACCTTCGCACAGGAATACGACACCAGGCTGGATCAGATCCTCAACAACACCAGCCGCTCCTGTGTGGATCGCCTTCGCGATTATTTCAGCAACGGACTGGACACCATGACCAGCGGCGAATTCACCCGGGGTTGCCTGATCGGCAATCTCGGCCAGGAATTAGCCGGGCAGAACGAAATCTTCCGCAAGCGCCTGGACACGATATTTCAGGGCTGGGAAAAGCGTTTCGAACGCTGTATCGAGGAAGCGCGGCAGGCAGGGGATGTGGATGAAGCCATCAACCCTGCCGATGTGGCCAGCTTCCTGCTCTCAGGCTGGGAAGGTGCCATTCTGCGCGCCAAGGTTGTGAAGTCAACCGAGCCCATGGAGCGATTTGTGCGGGTCTTTTTCCAGCAGTGCCTTGGTATCCAATGAATTCCGGGCCCGTTTTCGACATTTTATAGTAGACTGGTCTAATTAAATCCAGTTAACCATCAGGGAGAGTAATCAATGAACAACGTTAACGATGTACTGTTTCAACCCTACGATCTCGGCTCACTGACACTGCCCAACCGCGTGCTGATGTCACCGCTGACCCGTGCCCGCGCCAGCCAGCCCGGGGACATACCCAACGACATGAACGCACGGTATTACCAGCAGCGCGCCGGCGCAGGACTGATCATCAGCGAGGCCACGCAGGTGTCGCCCCAGGGCAAGGGTTATGCGTTCACACCCGGCATCCATTCGCCGGAACAGGTCGAAGGCTGGCGCAAAGTCACCGCTGCAGTACACATGGCCGGTGGGCGGATTCATGCCCAGTTGTGGCACGTGGGCCGCATTTCCCACACCGCGTTGCAGCCAGAGGGCAAAAAGCCAGTAGCGCCCTCCGCCATCAAACCTGAAGGTGCGAAGACGTTCATCAGCGCCGATTCAGGCATGGTGGACGTACCAGAGCCGAGGGCCCTGAAAGCGGAAGAGATGACGGATATCGTTGAGCAGTTCCGTCGCGGAGCGCTCAACGCCAAAGAGGCCGGGTTTGACGGCGCTGAAGTCCACGCCGCCAACGGCTATCTGCTGGACCAGTTCCTGAAGAGCGGCAGCAACAAGCGTAACGACGAGTTTGGCGGATCCGTGGAAAACCGGATGCGCCTTCCACTAATGGTGATTGAAGCCGTGATCGATGTCTGGGGCAAGGACAGAGTCGGCGTTCGTGTCAGCCCGACGGGCAGCTTTAACGACATGTATGACGAAGATCCTGTGGAAACCTTCGGCGCATTTGCCAAACACCTCAACGATCTGGGCATTGCCTATATCGAGGTGGTTGAGGATTCTTTCCAGGGCAATCACGCCAACGGCCGCCCGGAAGAAGTGATCGATGCCATTCAGGCCGAATTCGAGGGTACCTATATCGGCAACGGCGCATACACCGCTGAAGAGGCCCGCAAGCGCATCAGTAGCGGCCGTTGCGACCTGGTCACCTTTGGCCGTCCGTTTATCGCCAACCCGGACCTGCCGGAACGCTTCCGCCAGAACGCGGAACTGAATAAATGGGATGACAGTACCTTCTACGGCGGCGATGAGCGCGGCTATACCGATTATCCGACGCTGAAAGAGCTCGAAACCAGCACCTGATTCAAAAATGAATTCAACCAGGAGTATATCCATGAGTAATACCAACGAACCGATTGACCAGAAGGTTGTGATCATCACCGGTGCCAGCAGTGGTCTCGGTGAGGCCACCGCACGCCGCCTGGCAGGCAGGGGCGCCAGACTGGTACTTGCGGCCCGCCGTGAGGATCGCCTGAAGGCCCTGACCGAGGATCTGAAAGCCGAGGGAGCCGAAGTGATATGGCAGACCACCGATGTCACTGACCGCAAACAGGTGGAAGCATTGGCCGCCCTGGCAAAAGACACCTTCGGCAGAATCGACGTGCTGATCAACAATGCCGGTCTTATGCCACTGGCACCGCTGCACGCACTGAAAGTCGATGAGTGGGAACAGATGGTGGACGTCAATATCAAAGGCGTCATGTACGGGATCGCAGCTGTACTGCCCACCATGCGTGAGCAGCACAGTGGACATGTGATCAATCTGTCATCCGTCGCTGGCCACAAAGTGTTTCCGGGCGCAGCCGTTTATTGCGCAACCAAATACGCGGTGAAAGCACTCTCGGAAGGCCTGCGCATGGAAGCCGGTGACGAAATCCGCAGTACCAACATTTCGCCTGGTGCCATCGCTACCGAACTGACAAGCACCATTACAGATCCCGACGCCAAGAAGTCGGCGGAGGAACTCTATGAGGTGGCAATCGATGCAGACGCCGTGGCCCGGGCCATTGTTTATGCTATTGAGCAGCCGGCAGACGTCGATATCAACGAAATCATCCTGCGGCCCACTGCTCAGGAGCTATAAGGGCTAGCCGGCAGTTCAGATTCACTGCTACGTCGCCCTCCAGAGGCGGCGTAGCAGTGCCATATTCCCAGACTTTTCCTCCCCTTTACCACGCATCATTGTGCCCCGAAGCCCGATACCAATTAAGTGCATTTCACAATCCAGTTTGAAAACCCCGGTAATATCGACTAACCATAAACATGTGTCTGGAATAATTGCATCGGCTGGTTTTCAGACTTCGGCACGGAATTTTCAGATCTACAACAAGGCATCGAATGCACCCATTGGAGGGAGCAGGCTCATGAGTCATAAATTTTCCCGCAGGAAGTTTCTAAGGAATTCCATACTCGGCACTGGCGCAATGACTCTTGGTTTTCCCGCGTTGAACGTTAACGCGAAAGAGCACAAGATTCGTGTTGGTGTCGTCACCTCATTGTCAGGCGCGAATCGTTTTGGTGGTAACCTGACACGCCGTGGTTACGATCTATGGGCCGAAGAAATCAACAAGCTCGGAGGCATCGAGATTGAGGGAGAACGATATCCCGTAGAAATGTTCTATGGTGATGCCCAGTCACGACCCGCTTCTGGTGCGGATGCCGCGGAGCGGCTGATCATCCAGGACGAGGTCGATGTCCTGTTTGGCCCCTATACCTCTGGCGTCACCCTCGCAGTGCAACCCATCAGTCAGAAATACCGGGTGCCGATGATTTCCGGATCCGCCGAGTCTCCGAATGTCTGGCTGGCAAAACCGGCCTTCAATTTCGGGATGATTCCGGCAGTGGATCTTACCACCGATAAATCCATGATGGTGCTGGCGGAAAATCTTGGCGACCGGGCAAAAACCGCTTCGGTTATCGGCGTTGATGAGCCCTTCTCCAAGGAAACGGCGGAAGGCTTCCGCAAAGGTGTTGAAGAGTCGGGACTGGATCTCCTGAGTTACGAGCTGTTTCCCGCCGGCTCTGATCTCTCGGCCATTGTATCCAAGCTGAAATCGGAAAACCCGGATATCGTGGCTATCGGAGGGCATGAAGATATCTTTATCAATTTTGTGAGTACGGCGAAGGCGCTGAATTACAAGCCCAAGGCCATGATCATGCACTACGGTGTAACGTCTGCAGCATTCATCAAGGAAACCGGAACCGATTCGAACGGCATTCTCGGGGTCTCCGTGTGGACAGAAGGATTACCTTACAAGGACGAACTGTTCGGAACCGCCAGTGACTATTCAGATCTGTCCTTTTCCCGATGGGGAACACGGCCGGATTACACCGAAGCGGCCTGTTCGGCCAGCGGCCTGGTACTACAGGACGCCGCGCGCCGGCTCGGTAAAGCACCGCCTTGGGATCAGGGAACCCGTGCGGAACTCGCCAAAGCCATTGAAGATACGGACATTGAAACGTTCTACGGTCCAGTGGGATTTGCCAAGGAAGGAAACCATTTCCACAACAATACCAAGCCGGTGCCGGTCGTCATTCAGATCAAGAACGGCGATGTAGTGCCCGTGGCTCCGGAAAACGCATCCAAGGGCGAGCTTGTTTACCCGATCCCCGGTACTTCGTGACACAAAACCGAATCTACCGTTGCCGACAGCTCTCCTGAGGGGAAGGCGGTCGGCAACGGTAGCAACGCGTGGACAACGCTTGGACGAGGAGTACCGATTTGGACCTTTTCCTGCAGACACTTGTAAACGGCATCCTGATCGGTGGCATCCTGATTTGCCTGACGATCGGATTCCAGCTCACGTTCGGCGTGCTCCATGTGATCGACTTTGCTGTCGGAGGCTGGACCATGCTGGGCGGCTACACCGCCTATTGGCTGGTAACCCTGGCCGGCATAGACCCCTTCATCAGTATTTTCCTGGTTTTCGCGCTTTTCCTGCTGATCGGTCGTGGGCTGGGCCCGTTGATATACCATGTCAGAACCAGTCGGTATGCGCGACCTGACCTCATGGCATTGGCCTTTACTTTCGGCATATTCCTGTTTATGCGTGGGGGCGCCCTCTGGCTCTGGTCCTACAACAGCCGCAGCGTCGAATCCGTGTTGTCAGGTCAGTTCCTGAGTCTGGGTCCGGTCACTATTCCACTGATGCGATTGTCTGCCTTTGTCATGGCGCTACTGTTCAGCCTGGGGCTGTTTATTCTGCTCTACCGGAGCCGTTTTGGTATGGCGGTAAGGGCACTGGCGCAAAACCATGACCATGCCGGATTGATGGGGGTAGACGTAAAGCGGGTTTCAGCATGGGTGTACGGTATATATACCGCTTTGACCGCATCCGCCGGGGTATTGATTGCAACCGTCTATTCCGTGAACCCCAGCGTCGGTATTCGCTACACACTCTTTGCATTCTTTGTCGCGGTACTTGCCGGGCTGGGATCGGTTGGTGGCGTTCTGGTCGCCGGCCTCGCTCTCGGCCTGCTTGAAGCCTATGTCGCCACCTATATTGGGGCCCGATATTCGTTACTGATTGTTTTCGGAACCCTGTATCTTACTCTTCTGGTTGCACCGAAAGGAGTTCTGGGACGTGGCATCTAAACCTGATCTGACCCCGAAACTCATCGTCCGGTCCCTCCTGATCGGCGCTATGGTGATCGCCCTTGTGGCATTGCCCGCCGCTATTGACCCTTACACTCTGAGAATTGCCACCGGCGCACTGATGTGGGCGGGGCTGGCCTGTGCCTGGAACATCGTGGGCGGTTACGCTGGGTATATCAGCTTCGGGCACTCGGCATTCTTCGGAATCGGTGCCTACACCACGGCAATCCTGATGCAGTCCGATGTTGGCGCCTCGTTCTTCGTCACCCTGCTGCCGGCGATCATTCTGTCAATGGCTGTCGCCGTGGCCATTGGCGGGCCGACCATGCGGCTCAGGGGCGCCTATTTTGCCATCGCAACCTGGGCCTTCGCCGAAATGCTGCTACAGCTGGTCACAGTGCTGGACTTTACCGGTGGCACATCCGGGCTCTCCCTGCCAGCTTACCTCAATGAGTTTTTCTTCTACTACACCATGCTGATCGCATCAGCGGCCAGCTTCATCGGAGTCTGGGTGTTAATCGAACGCTCGCGCTTCGGATTCAGAATCAAGGCACTACGGGACGACGAGCCGGCTGCCGAGTCGCTGGGCATCAGGACAAACCTGGTAAAAGTGCAGTCTTTTGCGCTCTCAGCAGCCATCACCGCGCTTTTCGGCAGCATCTACGCCTACTGGACAACCTATATCGATCCGTACTCCGTCATGGGGCCCGAGATTACCGACCAGATGGTTGTCATGGTTCTTCTCGGCGGGCTTGGAACCGTTTGGGGCCCGGCCCTGGGCGGGGTTTTGCTCTGGATCACAAATCGTTACATCTGGTCGACGTTCGGGGACACCGTCATATATCTCCCCATCCTCGGCGTTATTATCGCGCTGGTGGTTCTGTTCCTTCCCAACGGGTTGATCAGTCTTATCATGGGACGCCAGCGCGGCAAGGAACTGATTTCCAGAATTCTCGGCAAACTCTAGGAGAAGGCCTCTGATGTCATCTGCGTACCATAAAGCCGAGTCCTCGGAGTACCCGCCGCTGGCCATTGAGTCGGTTAGCAAACACTTTGGTGGAATTACCGCGGTCGACGACGTTTCACTCTCCGCCGATGTTAGTGAAGTAGTCGGGGTTATTGGCCCCAATGGTAGCGGTAAGTCGACGTTGTTCAGTCTTGCAGCAGGCGGACAGAAGCCTGACGCCGGGAAGATACGTTTGCAGGGAATCGACGTTACTGGCTGGCCCACCTGGAAAATCGCCCGTACAGGCATAAGCAGAACCTTTCAGATTCCTTCCCTGTTTCTCAACATGTCTGTCAGGGACAACCTGTTGGCGGCTGCCGTCGAAGGAGACTGGAAACGTGCCCGCGAGAGGATGGAAAGCACTCTGGAAATGCTGGAGATCAGCCACGTGATCGACAACCTGACCTCTGAGCTTTCCGGCGGTCAACAGAAACTGGTGGAATTCGGGCGAGTCTGCGTGCGCGACCCGAAAGTAATTCTGCTCGATGAAGTCACTGCGGGCGTGCATCCCAACATTCGCCAGATAATTCTGGACGCCATACAGCAATTACGAAAAACCGGCATCACTTTTCTGGTCATTGAACATGACATGGAAATGGTTAAGGAAATCTGCGACCGGCTTGTGGTTATGGATCAGGGCAAAGTGGTGGCGGAAGGCGACTTTGAAACCATTGCCAGCGACAGCAATGTCCAACAAGCCTATCTGGGGCGCACATGAGCAACGAACTGAGAGTCGACAATCTGGTCACCGGTTACGGCAAACAGGAGATAGTGCATGATATAACCGCCTCTGCACTTCCAGGGCATATAACCTGTATTTTCGGACCCAATGGCAGCGGAAAGTCCACTGTCATAAAGGCTATTGCCGGTCTCCTGCCAGCATGGTCCGGACGGATAACACTTGGCGATACCGAACTCACAGGATTACCGGTACACAACATGGTGCGCAAAGGCATTGTAATGATGCCTCAGGGAGGGGGGGTATTCCCGCGATTTACCGTCATGGAAAACCTCAGAATGGGAGGATACGCACTAAACAACAGGGATATCACTGAAGACCGAATTGAATCTCTGATTGCCGATTACCCGAATTTGCAGCGTCGCAGAAATACCCCGGCGGGCTCACTGTCGGGGGGCGAACAGATGATGGTGGCCATCGCCCGGGCCCTGGTAACAGATCCTGCGTTTGTGATGCTGGACGAACCGTCGGCCGGACTCTCGCCCGCACTAGTCCACGAAACCATGCAAAGAGTTGTCAGCCTGAAAGAGCGAGGGGTCGGCGTCATCATGGTGGAGCAGAATATTCGTGAAGCCTTGCCTGTCGCCGACAGTGTTTATATCTTTGCGGGTGGGAAGCGCAAATTTGCAGGCACACAAGACGATATCAGGGATGACAATCATTTGATGTCGATCTACATGGGCGGCACCTGACGCAAACCACTGCAATCGCGCCGAGACGATCTATCCCCACCGGCACAACGTATAGTTCCCGTCCATGTCATTCAACGAGGTTCTCTGATTTTGGCGACCCTATACTGGTTCACAAGGGACGTGCGACTACACGACAATCCAGCCCTGCTGGCCGCTTCAAAGTCGGACATGCTGCTTTGTGTGTATGTGGTAGACCCGCGCTGGTTTGCGCCAGGCCCCTTCCAGTGCAAAACCATGGGGGATCATCGCTGGCGCTTTCTCTGGCAAAGCCTGATGACACTGGAACGCAGCCTGAGGCCACTGGGCCAGCGGCTGCATATTGCCTTTGGCCATCCCGAAACGGTCATTCCGGAACTGGTGCATAACCACGGAATCGGGCGTGTCATACGATCGCGCCAGCCCGGCACACGGGAAGCAGACCAGTGGAGCGCCATAAAAGACAGGTTGCCGAAAACGGTTTTCCAGCAATTCGAGACTCTGAGCCTGTTTACTGAAGGCTCACTACCAATGGAGCTGGAGAACCTGCCGGATACCTTCTCCGGTTTCCGTAAACTGGTTGAGACGGACGCTGACTATAACTCCGGACGCTTGCGCATTCGCACGCTCACGGCACTTCCGCCGGCACCCGGCTACCCGGAAGACAATCGTGGCGAATGTCCGGCCATTCCCGAATCGCGGCACCCTGCCCTGTTCCAGGGCGGCGAGTCCGCGGGGCTGGAGCGCTTGAACGACTACCTGTTCGTAAACCACCACATCGATTCCTACAAGGAAACCCGCAACGCCCTGGATGACCCTGAAGCGTCTTCCCGGCTATCCCCGTGGCTGGCCAATGGCTCACTGTCTGCCCGCGAAGTGGCCGAGACCATCGCCGAGTACGAAGAGAGCCACGTTAAAAATGAATCCACCTACTGGCTGTGGTTCGAGCTGCTATGGCGGGAGTATTTCTACTGGTATACCCTGAAGCATGGTTCTGACCTGTTTCGCCGTGACGGGGTGCAGCAGAAAAAGCGCCCTGCTTCCTTCTACCCTCACCGCTTCAAGGCCTGGTGCGCGGGCAGTACGGAATACCCGCTGGTCAACGCCGCCATGAACCAGTTGCGGGAAACCGGCTACATCAGCAACCGCAGCCGGCAGATTGTCGCCAGCTGCCTGGTCAACGAACTGGAACTGGACTGGCGTTACGGCGCTGCCTGGTTCGAAGAGCAACTGGTGGATTACGATGTCGCAAGCAATTATGGTAACTGGCAGTACCTGGCCGGTGCCGGTGCCAATTCCAGGGGCTCTCGGCATTTCAACCTGGAAAAGCAGTCTCAGCAATTCGACCCGGACGGCGAATTCGTAAAGCGCTGGCGTGGTAACGCAGCCCAGCCGGTTGGCCTGCACCTGGTTGATGCCGCCGACTGGCCAGTGTGATACTGGCTATACAATCCCCGGAGAATAGCCTTGACCATGCCCACAACCCGACAAGCTCTTGCCCGCATTATTGATACCTGCCAGCCCGGCACTCTGGTGGTCTGCGGCAGGGTGGCCGGGGAAGTGGGCAATCACTGGTGCCAGCACCATGGCGATTCTGCCATGACCAGGCTGGACTCCGGTTCCCCTAACGATGCTTTCCCCCTCCCTCAGACCCAGGACCTGGCGCTGATCACCGATACCCTGGAACACCTGCGCCACGAACAGGGAGAAGTCCTGCTGGGCCAGCTCCGCAACTACGGCACCCACCAGATTGCGGTGGTGGTGGAGGCAAACAGTCCCGAGTGGACATTTACCGATTTCATCGGGCTGGGTTTCCGTCGTCAGGCGGAGCTGGAGGACGAAACCAACCCGTCAATCCTTTACACCTACAACATCGACAGCTACAACCACAAACGCGCCTGGAACAACCCCGACAACTGGGCCAACCCGGAAATGTGGGGCAAGGCATGGTGGTAGCCGCCACCATCACATCGTTTCGATCACCCTGAGATTGCGTCGACAGGCATCGAGGTAAGAGGTTCCGAACAGGTTGTAGTGGTTGAGAGTGTGATAGAGGTTATAGACAGCCCGCTTGGTGTCATAGACCGCCGTCCTCGGATAAACCCGATCGTAGGCGGCGTAAAATGCCGTTGAAAAGCCGCCGAAAAGCTCGGTCATGGCGATATCTGCTTCCCGGTCACCATAGTAGACCGCAGGGTCAATGAGCCAGGGACCGTCGCTGTCGAACAGCACATTGCCGGACCAGAGATCACCGTGAAGGAGACTGGGGTGATCGCAGTGCTCATTGAGGAATTGCGAGAGCGCTGAACCGCTGTTTTTCAGCACGCCCTCGAATTGCTTCCGTACCTGCCGGTTGCCGATCATTCCAACCTGCACACCCAGCCGGTCATTCAGGAAAAAGTCGCCCCAATCGTCCGTCAGGCGATTTTTTTGCGGTGACAATCCGATCATGTTGTCACTATCAAACCCGTAGTGAGCCTGACGAACCCCATGCATCCGGGCCAGCCCCTCGCCCAGCATTGTCATGGCAGCATCGCTTGCGGGGCCGGGGTTGATCCTTGGGATAACCAGCTCCCGCTCTGAAACGGACTTCACCTCCGGAACACGCAATTCGCTGACACCAGCGGCCTCAAGGGCCTCTGACAGTGCTTCAAGACCCTTTGCCTCGCAGAAAAGGGCAGTGGGAAAGGACGTGGGATTGTGTTTGATGAAATCGGCCATATTCTTAGTATAACCACGATAAGGAAACACCGCGCAAACCCCTTGGTTTTGGCGGGCGCTTGATGGATGATGGATCTGGCAAGGTAATTCACGACAGGTAACAGCCAATGGCAACTTTTAGCAATCGCAAGGCAAACGAACAGTTGAATACCGAGGCCGGCAAGGTCCAGCGGGACGATGTAGCCGACCTGCTCGACCGTCAGCGAGCTATCGAGGACAAGGTCAGGAAAAGTGGCAAACTGAGCCGTTTCAGCACCGACATCCGCCTGATGTTTACCATGCTGCGGGACTATTGGCAGGGCAACTACCGCGATGTGCCATGGAAGAGTATTGCCGCCATTGCCGGTGCTCTCATTTATGTACTCAACCCCCTGGATCTGATTCCGGACGTGTTGTTCGGGATAGGTTTTCTGGATGACTTTGGTGTGGTGGCGGCATGCCTGGCCCTGGTGGAATCCGACCTTCTGCGCTTCGCCGCGTGGAAAGACCATCAAACAGAGACGCAATCGCTTGCGGATACTGACTGACCCCCTGATGAGCAACCGTTAACTTCTGTGCGCCTCAAGGGTAGTCGGGACAGCTCAGGCCTCAATCGCTGTAGCCGGTCAGCTCCATATAACCCACGCCGTCGTGGGAGCCGGTAATGGATACCGGGCTTTCCCAATACCGATAGAGCCCGCTGTTCCAGTAGTTGCCCGCCGGCGCTGAGATGGTCAGGTCCACTTCCTGTGCCGGAACCCTCAGTCGCCAGGCCACGGGTATGCGACCCTGCGGCGTTTCGCGCCAGTTGATCGCAGCCAGTGTCAGGTCTTCATTACCCAGCACCTCCACGTCACCGTTGGCGTTTATCCAGCTGCCGGACAGATAGGTGTCATCCTTTTCCCACAGACGAAACGCCATCAGCTTTTCGCCACCGGCCAGGTGCAGGGCAAACCAGTCCCAGCCCTGCTGTCCCGCCTTCAGAAACTGGCTGCTCCACTCACGGTCAAACCAGCCTTTACCGGATACCTCCAGGGTTTCATCTGCGAGCGTTACGGTGCCCTCAATCTGCAAATCCACCACACTGAAATACATGGTCCCCTCACCGCTGGCAGACTTGGCACTGAAGCCTTCATTGCCGTGCATGACCACATCGCTGGTATTCCTGAGCCGCAGGTCGTAGCTCCAGTCATTGCCACTCGCCTGCAGGCGCCAATCAGCGGAGCCCGGCACCGATTCCAGCCGCCAGTCATCCAGCCACACCTGAAAGGGTTCTGCCGTGGCGCCCGCATGGCCCACATCGCCTCTGGCAAGTTTCTCCGTGAACCAATGCCCGCCCTCGAACGAGACCGCGCCATGGGCCATCCAGGCTGCTTCCAGGGGCCAGGCCCCGGGATCGGGCGGAGCGGTTTCGGCCGCTCGGGGTTGCAGGGCCTGGCGGAACTGGGTCCATTGCACGCCAACGGGTTTGCCTTCCGGGGTTTCCAGGTTGGCAGTGAGATACCACCACTCAATACGGTGTTGCGGATGAGACCCCCAGTCTTCGGGAAAGGTCAGGGTATTGCCGGGCCGTGGTTGCAGAAATCCGGATTCCTCCGAGTCTCCCATCTGTTTGGCGAGGCCGGCAAAGCCGTCATCGCCCGGGGAATCCGAGCAGCCTGCTGCAACAGCAGCGAACAGCATTACAATAACGCCGGAAAGCACTCTCATGATTTCACCTGTTTTCCATTTTCCCGCTGAACCAGTTGCCAGCGCATCAGATAGGCAACCACCAGGCCTGTTACCACGGCTATCAGGCCCAATTCCAGCCAGAACAGGGGATACAGGTCCATCGGCAGTGACCAGCCAAACGCCAGCGGATTGATTCGGCTGACCAGCACCCAGGTCAGCCAGATACCCAGCGGTATAGCGGTTATGGTAACGGCCAGGGTCAGAGTGACCGACAGGCGCCGGAGCTGGTGGTGAATGGCTCCGGCCGGCAGCCCCCAGATGCCAAGCAAGCGGAAGTACCAGGCCCGGGTAGAGAAAAACACCCAGCTCATGATCAGCAAAGCGACCGCGGCGAGCACCAGCGTCAGCAGGCTGATGGCGCGGGTGAGCAGGAAAGTCTGGCCGAACACCTGCGATGCCAGAGCGTGGATGCTGGCATTATCCCTGACGGTGACGTCGGATACGTTCCAGACGTCCGCCAGCTGTTCACTGATCTCTGCCATGGCCCACTCGCCGGGATTCACCGAGAAACTCTCGAAACGGGCGCTGAAATCCTCCGGCAGTGCTGACCCCGACACCAATATTTCTCCCGCGGGGCGGCCGTAATCGGCATAGACCGCCACTATATTCGCACCCATCTCGGTATCCGCCACCCGAAACTCCAGGGTATCACCCAGCTCAAGCTGATGACGTCGGGCCAACTGCTCATTAACCATCACTGCGCCCTGCGCAAGCCGCTGCCAGGGCCGCTCCATGCTTGCCAGCAGGGTCCAGTCCACGACCAGCTCGCTGACCGGTGTCAGTGCAAAAAGATCAACGACAGCAGTTTTATCTTCACCGGCAGCGCCTTCGTCACTGATGACCGCCTCGCCACGGGTCACCCGATGCCAGGGCCCAATGCCTTCCAGGTTCTGCAAGCGTTCCGCCGCCAGACCGGCATCCGCCCCGGCCGGCACCTCCACATAGAACTCCGCCTCCAGACGTTGGGCGAGCCAGTCGTCGAAGGTACTTTCAAAAGTTGTCACCAGCGCCTGCACTGCCAACACCGTTGCCATGGCGAACTGCAGTGCCACCACCGGTAGCGCCAGATGGCCGAACATTACCGCCAGTTCCCGGCGCCGCCAGCGTGTGAGCGGACCGCTTCCGTCCAGATCGGTACCGTCGGACAGCTTTTGCGCCGATAAAGCCAGCAGCCCCGGCGTAAGCCAGCCAGCGGCAACAAACACCACTGCCGTGCCTGCAAAAACCCCGGCCAGGTCCGGGGCCAGAGCAACACCTGCCAACCCCGCAAACAGAACCAGCACCGCAAGCAGGCGTCCACGGGCGGAACTGACGGCGCGCTGCCACCGCCGCGGCACCAGCCAGTCCACCAGGCAAACCGCCAGCACCAGCAAGACCATGACTGCGGCGGCCTGCCACGGCAGAGATTCTGCAGCTCCGGCATAGAGATTCACATCAAACAGGCTGTTCAGGGCCTGCCCGAAACCGCCACCCAGTATTGCCGCCAGTTGCGTTCCCAGCCAGAGGCCCGGCAGCACACAGACACCGGTCAGCACCACCAGCTCCAGGGCCAGCAGCTGCCGTACTCGCCGGCCCGGCACCCCGAACCGGAACAGCAGGTCAAAGCTGTCCTGCCGCTGGGCAATGCCCAGACGATGTACACTGCGCACCAGCAGGCCGGTAATCAGCAGCACCAGCAGGCTGAGGGCATCCAGATTGAGCAGGAAGCTGTCCGCCAGCTCACCCGTGGACGGGCCCAGCGAAAATTCGCGCAGGGCGTAGCCCTGGGGCAGGGTCTCGTTTTCAGTGCTGGCAAGCAGATACAGCCGGCTGTCGTACCCTTCGCGGGCAAGCCTCACGGCTGCGCTGATATCGAGAAATGGCGCGCCGTCGAGTTCGCCCCGATTGCCGCCGGGAGCGGCCTTGCCGAAGCAGCCCATCGCCAGGGGATCAATACCGATAACCCGCCCCGCGGGAGGCGGGCGTCTTACTTCCAGCCAGGGCGCGACACACAGGCCGGCCATTCGCAGCTCGGCAAAGTCTTCCACCCTGACAGGCCGACCATCGGTGCGCACCACATGGACACCGGCGGCCACAGCTTCTTCACTCTGGAACAGGCTGTTACGGGCCTGGTCCGTCAGCACGGTGACACCTGTCCACAGCATGGTAGCCAGCACAATCATCAACGCCAGCGCCGCCAGCTGGAACGGATGGCGGCGATAATGGCTGACGAAAGCGCGGACCAGCATCATGGTTCAGTCGGTACCACCCAGATGGAGGGCGCTAAGGTCGAGCAGGTGATCACAGCGTGACGCCAGTTCCCGGTCATGGGTGGCAAGCACCAAAGCGCATCCGCTATCCCGTTGCATGGCGAACAGGCAGTCAGCCACCTCATCGGCGGTGTTACGATCAAGGCTACCGGTGGGCTCGTCTGCCAGTATTACCGCCGGCGCCATGGCAAACACCATAGCCAGTGCGGCCCGTTGTGCCTGACCACCGGAAACCTGGTCCGGGTACCGGTCCGCCTCTGCACCAATTCCCAGCCGTTCCAGCCACCCGCGCTCGTGGCCAGCGGCGTGCCCGGCGAGATGCGACCGCAGGCGCACGTTGTCCTCCAGGGACAGTGCCGGCATCAGGTTTGCCTGCTGGAATACCACACCGATCGAGCGGCGTCGCAGTTCGGTCCAGCGCGCATCGGAGTCGGAATTTACCGATTCGCTGAATGATTCTCCTGTCACCGTGATGTTTCCCTTATCCGGCACCTGCAGGCCGCACAGCAGGTTCAGCAGGGTACTCTTGCCAGAACCCGAGCGGCCGACAACAGCCAGTGACTCACCCTTGGCAAGATTGAACGACAGGTCTGTCAGAACAGTGACCGGCTGGCCACCGCTGCTGAACCTTTTGCTTAACCGTTCAACGACCAGAACAGGATCCGCCATCATACGCTCCGCTGAATGGTTGGTTCCGGATCTTCACCCCGGCGGTAGGCACGCCATTCCCGGAACTGTTCGAGATAGGACAGCAACACCGGAATCACAGCCAGCACCAGCAGTGTCGACAGCCCGAGACCAAAGGCGATGGACGTCGCCATGGGAATCAGGAACTGGGCCTGTAGCGAGGTTTCAAACAGCAGCGGCAGCAGGCCGCCAATCGTGGTCAGGGAGGTGAGCAGAACTGCGCGCACCCGCTGCACGGCGGCCTCGTTGAGGGCATCGGTAATGCCCAGGCCTTTCTTCCGCTGCTGGTTGTAGAAAGCGACCAGAATGATCGCGTTATTCACCACAATGCCGGACAGACCAAACAGCCCGAACAGCGAGAGTATGGTGAGTTGCAGGCCCATCAACCAGTGGCCGATCAGCCCACCCACCAACGCAAAGGGAATAATGGCCATCACTATCACCGGCATGCTCCAGGAAGCGAACACCCAGGCCAGCACCACGTACATCAGGCCCAGGCCGATGATCAGGCCGGTTTTCATGTCGTCCATGGTTTCGCGCTGGTCCGCTGCCCGCCCTTCAAAGCTGTAGCGCAGGTTGTACTGGCTGGCCAGCGACGGCAGCACTTCCTCTTCCAGGCTGGCGATGATCTGGTCGGCCGTGCTGATACGGGTATTGAGAGAGGCTGTAACCTCAACCGCCAGTTCCCCCTCTGCGTGCCGCAGTGCCTGAAAGCCCTGGCGGTGATCCAGGTTCATGACCTGAGTCAGCGGCACAAAACGCCCGTCCGGTATCCGCACTGTCAGCTGCGACAGGGTGGCCATGCTTTCACGCTGCTCACGGGGCAGTTGCACCCGCACTTCCACCTCATCCCGCCCGTCCTGGTAAATCTGGGCAATGCGGCCGTCAAACGCAGCCCGCAACTGCCCACCCAGGTTCTCGGTGGTCAGGCCCAAGGCTTCACCATGGGCGCTGACCTGGTAAATCAGCTGTTCCCGCCCCCAGGGCATATCGTCCTCGGTATCAAGTACGCCGGGCAACGAGCGCAGGGATTCGTTGAGGGACTCGGCAGCCTGTTTCAGATCAATGGCGTGCTCCCCCATCAGCCGTACGTTCACATCCTTACCCGGCGGGCCGGACTGGCGCTCAGAGATGGTCAGGTTATCCAGTCCGGCGGGAAGATCCAGGCGATCCCGCCAGGCAGTGATGAATTCCGGGTTGCGTACCTGGCGCCGATCCGAGGGCACCAGTTCCACCAGGATGGAGCCCAGTTCGTCCCCGGTTCGCGTTGTGCCCTCCGCACCCTGGGTCGTGCCGTGGTTGGCAACGGCATGCAGGATCAGGTCACCGCCCAGTGCCGCTTCGGTTTCGTTCAGTGTCTGCTGCATTTCAGCGACAAAATCATCCACGGTTCCCCGGTTGGTGCCAGCCACGAAGCTGGCATTGGCATAGAGCACCGAAGGCTCGGGGGTCGGAAAGAAATTGAATCCCAGCCGGCCGCCCGCCAGCAGCCCCACCGTCAACAAAGCCACCGCCAGAGCGGTGGCCAGAGTGATGCCACGATGCTGGAGGGTGTAACGGGAGGCCCTGCGGAAAGGGCCTTCCCGGAAGCGGTCAAAGCCTGTTTCAAACCGTTTACGCACGCGTTCTATGGGGCCGGGATCTGACTGTTTGCGCTTGCCGGGGGTAAAAGCGTGGCGCAGGTGAGCCGGCAGCACGATAAAGCACTCCAGCAGCGAGGCAATCAGTACGCAGATCATCACCAGGGGAATATCCCCGAGAATATTGCCAATGACACCGCCCACCACCAGCAGCGGCATGAACGCCGCCACGGTGGTCAGTGACGACGCCAGAACCGGCCACACCATGCGCTTCGCAGCCCCCTCCGAGGCATAGATGGACTCCTCTCCCATGCGGGCATGGGCGTCGGCGTCCTCCCCCACCACAATGGCATCGTCAACAATGACCCCCAGCGCCATGATCAGTGCAAACAGGGAAATCATGTTGATGGAGCCGCCGATACCCCAGAGCACTGCCAGCGCCGCCAGAAAGGCGGTGGGAATGCCAATGGCAACCCAGAGGGCTACCCGGCCCGGAAGAAACAGGTACAGCAGGATAATGACCAGAACCAGGCCGCCCAAACCGTTCTTGATCAGCAGTGAAATGCGGTCATCCAGTAGTTGCCAGGTTTCGTCATAGACTTCCAGTTCAACGGAAGGAGGCAGCACCGGCCGGGTATCCGCCAGCCAGTTCTCAAGCACCCCGGCGGCTTCCAGGGAGTTGCCGTCCTCGGCGCGCTGGAGCTGGAGCTCCACCGCAGGGTAACCATTGCGGGTAAGCTTGACCTGACTTTCCCGCGCTTCCTGGCGGATAATGGCAATGTCGCCAAGGTTCAGCTGTGTGCGTTCGTCGCTGAGCACCGGTATGGTTTCAAAGGCCTGGGGGCTGCGACGCTGCTCCACCGACCGGAGCTCGCGGGTGGCGTCCTGCTGCCCCATCATGCCGGCAGGCAGGTCGCGGGAGATGGCCCCTACGCGGTCAGCAATCCGATCGAGGGACAGGCCCAGGGCTTCCAGGCGTTCCACCGGCACATCAATGCTGATCTGCTGCTCCGGCAGGCCGCGAATGGATACCCGGTCGATGCCCCGTGACAGCAGCTCATCCTCGTATCGGTAAGCCAGTTGCCGCAGCTCTGATCGATCCATGTCACCATAAACCAGCAACCGGCCGACGGGTTCGTATCGCTCAAACCGGGTTACCTGGGGTTCTTCCGCTTCCGCTGGCAGGTTGGTGAACTCATCCACCTGCTGGCGCACATCATCCAGGGCCTGGATAGGGTTGGTATTCTCGGTGAATTCCAGGGTGATGGACGACACCCCCTGGGCGGAGGTGGATGTCATCTTTTTCAGCCCCTGGACGCTGCGCAAGCGCTGCTCCAGCGGGTTGGTGATGCCCTGCTCCACGTCTTCGGCAGAGGCACCGCTCCACACCACCCGTACGCTGACAATATCCAGGGCAAAGTTGGGAAAGAACTGGATATTCATCCTGGTCAGCGCCAGGGTGCCGCCAAGCAGCATCATCAGCATCACCAGATTGGCGGCGACCCGGTGGTGTACAAAGAAACCGATTACACCACGGCGGCGCCTCATTCGCCCGCCTCCGGCTCAGCGCCCGCCAGCTCCACCTTCAAGCCGGTCATGGCGTTGGGAAGGTGGGTGATAATAAGGGTGTCGCCGGCGTCAAGGCCCTCGGCCGACACCAGAACCTGGCGCTCGCCGTTGGAGGCCCTGGCCTCACCCAGGCGCTTCACTGTGACACGCTGCATGCGGTAATCATCCGTCATCCGATAAACACTGTCGCTGCCATAGAGAGCACTGTAAGGGATGGCAATGGAATCCTGTCTTGGCGGCCTTTCCAGCGTAACCGGGAGTAACCCGCCCGGGCGCAGGCCACCGGTATCGCCGTTCAGTGTCAGAATCGCTTCGGTACCGGCAGGGTCACTGGTGCCGGCAAAGCGGGACAGCGTAAAACGGTGCCGACCATCGCCGGTCGCCGCCTGCAGGTCCTCACCAGCGTTCACGGCATCCAGCAATTCCTGCCGGAAAACATCCGCAACTCTGGCCCTCAGCTCCAGCCCCTGGTCAGGGTAGACGGAAAGCAACGGGGCATTCTGTGATACGCGGTCGCCCTCCGCCACCTGAATAGCGGTCACAATACCGTCGAACGGGGCCGCAACCGTCGCTCTCTCGGCATCCCGCCGCGCCGAAGTCAGTGCCGCCTGGGCCCGGGCCAGCCTGGCCTCCAGGCTTTGCAGGCGGGATGGGTGTTCATCGACGGCCCGCTGCCGCGCAGTGACCGTCAGGCGGGCGCGAGCCAGGACGTCCGCAGCTGCATCCAGGGTTTCCTGTGACGACAGGTTGCGACCGACAAGCGATTGGGTTCTTTCAAACTGCCGCCGCGCGTTCTCCAGAATGGCCTTCTCGCCTGCAAGTGCCTCGCGGTCGTTCGCATGCCGCACCTGTTCCGAGGCGATCTGGGCCCGGAGATCGTTTACGTCTGCCTCTGCCTGGTCAACCAGGGGTGTCACGTCGGCACTGTCCAGGGCAACCAGCAGCTCTCCCGCTTTCACCCGCTGCCCTTCCTGCACCGGCCGGCTGCCAATCCGCCCTGCCAGCGGCGCAGCGATGGTTGTCTGTTCCGGCGCTACCAGTTCGCCATACAAGGACAATACCGGCGTATGGGTATCAGGCCTCACCGTCATCACCTCGATCAGCCAGCTGCGCTCTTTGGCGCTGACCGTGTCCGGCTCGGGCCGGGTGACCTTGAGCAGAATGAAACCGGCAACACCGACGGCAAGTATCAGCAGGGGAATAATTCGTTTCAACATGGTTTTTCTGACCAATTGCGGTGTGTAAGCCCGGATAAATACAGGCTCTTTACTATACAGCCGGAACGCAGTTTTGGATCCGGACCCGTTAAGGCGCCTCAATATAGCGCATGTTGGCTTATTGCCGGAAAGAATGAGACTTTGGTCTTAATTAACGCTACTTTTCATCAAAAATCTGATCTAATTCACAGTTCTGTTATACGCTTATCTTATCTACACATTTCACGGCCAGAGTCAGCCCGATGCCGGCATCCCCAGACCTCGCGCATGGATAGCTATAAAGACTCCCTGAAAGAACTGGCGCGACCTTACCGTAAAGCAGTACTGAAGGCGCTGCTGCTGGTGACTCTCGTTGGCGCTACACTGTTCTCGTCGATGAATTTCCTGAAAGGCAGTTACCCGCTCGCCCTTGTTGAAATCGCAATGGGTATCTATGCCATCGTCGTTTACCGGGCAATCCGCCACACCCGGCATCTGGAACGCTGGATTATTGCCTACCTGATTCCGTTCTTCACCGCCATGATGTTTGCAATGGCCACCCCACGCTCCACCTCCGCCGTACATGCCTGGGTATTGCTGATACCCATTGTTTCCCACCTGCTGTTGGGGCGAAGACTGGGACTGGCCGTTTCTGCCATCTACATGGGAATCGCAGCGGTTATCTTCCTGTTCAGGCACCAGGACCAGCCAGAAATGATGCAGGCCCTGCCAATTACCAACATCGCCATGATTTCTCTGTGCATTCTGGTGTTTTCACATGTTTACGAAGTCACCCGTGAAACGTCCGAACGCAAACTCATGAAAACCGCGCAGACTGACCCGCTGACCGGGCTCGCCAACCGTGCCCGGCTCAGCGATATCTTTGAGCGGGAAAAACATCGGGCACAGCGGTACAGTTTACCGATATCCATACTGGTTCTGGATCTCGACCACTTCAAGAACGTCAATGACGACCACGGCCACGAATCCGGAGACCGGGCGCTGCAGCACGTTGCCCGTATTTTCAGGGAATGCCTGCGTGCCACCGATCTCCCGGCACGCCTGGGAGGCGAGGAATTCGGCATTCTGCTCAGCAACACCAACAGCCAGCAGGCCATGGAAGTTGCTGAAAAAATCCGCATAGCCGTTGCCTCCACACCCCTGACCATCAGCAACAATGTGATTCGCCTGACACTCAGCGGCGGCGTCGCTGAACTTGGAAGCGATGGCCATACCCTGCGGGATCTGGTCCGCGAGGCGGATATCCGCCTTTATACAGCCAAGAATACCGGCCGCAACCAGATCATCCCCGCGCTTTCCCCATCAGCCACGGCAGCCCAAACCTGATCACACCCATCGACAGCGCGCCAGGGTGTAGTAAAGCAATGGCACCACAATTATGGTGAACACCGTGGACATGGCAAGACCAAACACCAGCGATATCGCCAGGCCGTTGAAAATCGGATCATTCAGTATGAAGTAAGCACCCACCATCGCCGAGATCGCCGTCAGGGCTATGGGTTTGATCCGAACGGCTCCGGCCAGAACTACGGCCTCCCCCACCTCCACGCCTTCATCAATCAATTGCCGGATAAACACCACCAGCAGAATGGAATTGCGGACAATGATCCCCGCCAGGGCAATCATCCCGATCATGCTGGTGGCGGTGAACTCCCGTCCCAGTAACGCATGGCCGGGCATAATGCCAATCAGCGTCAGCGGTATGGGCGCCATGATCACCAGGGGCAGGATGTAGGAGCGGAACTGCGCCACCAGCAGCACGAAAATCATGAATACGCCCACGCTGTAGGCGGCGCCCATATCGCGGAAGGTTTCATAGGTGATCTGCCACTCGCCGTCCCATTTCAGGGTGCCTTTTTCGGGTAACACCGGCTGACTGATGAAATACTGCTCCGGCGCGCCCGGATCCTGCTCCAGCCGTTCCACCGTGTCGAACATGCCATACAGGGGTGAATCGATCTCACCGGCCATGGCCGCAGTCACGTAGGTCACCGGCAGCAGATCCTTGTGATAGATCGCACCCATCCAGTCCGCTTCCCGAACCTCGGCGATGCTGGCCAACGGCACCATCTGGCCGCTGCGGCTGCGCACGTTGACAGACATCAGGGCAGAGGGCTGGGCCTTGTCCCCCTCACCAAGGATGATCCGGATCGGCACCGGATACTTGGCATGTTCATCATGCAGGAAGCTGACACTCCGACCGCCCAGGGCCGTTTGCAGGGCCATCACCACCTGCGCCTGGGAAACCCCGAGGCGGGCTGCCCGGGACCTGTCCACCACCACCTCCCACTGCCGGGTAGGCGCTTCGAGGGTGGTATCGATCTCTACCAGACCTTCCACTTTGCCCATTTTTTCGGCCACCTGGAGGGCCAGCTCGGCACGGCGCTCGTTATTCACGGCGTAGATTTCCGCCACCACCGGCGACAGAACCGGGGGACCCGGGGGTACTTCGACCACCTTCACCTCGGCATTATACCGGTCACCAATCTCAGTCAGCGGTCCGCGCAGGGACTGGGCGATGGCGTGCGACTGCCGTGCCCTGCTCTCGTCACCAACGAGGTTGATCTGGATATCACCCTGGTAAGGTCCGCTGCGCAGATAATACTGCCGCACCAGGCCGTTGAAATTGATGGGGGATGCCGTGCCGGCATAGGTCTGCCAGTTGACCACCTCGTCTACGGTCTCCAGGTAGTGACCCATCTCCAGCAGTACCCGTTGGGTCTGTACCATGGGCGTGCGCTCGGGCATGTCCACCACGATCTGCAGTTCGGACTTGTTGTCGAACGGCAGCATTTTCAAAATCACGGCCTGGAACACCGGCAGCGAAGCCGCCGCAACCGTCACCAACACCACACCCAGGGCCAGAAGCCGGCGGCGCCAGGAATGGTCACCCAAAAATGGTGAGAGGACTGCCCGGAAGATCTTCAGAGCGCGGGGACTGACCCCCTCGGCGGAATTCGAGGCTTCTTCCGCATCTTCCGCGGCCTGACCCTTCTTGTGTCGCAACAATCGGAACGCCAACCAGGGTGCCACCACAAAGGCGACGATCTGGGAAATCACCATACCTGCGGAAGCATTGATCGGAATCGGGCTCATGTAGGGGCCCATCAGCCCACTGACAAAGGCCATCGGAATCAGCGCCGCCATGATGGTCAGGCTGGCCATGATAGTGGGGGTGCCCACTTCGTCCACTGCCAGTGGGATGATTTCTTTCACCGCACGGCGGGAGTTCTGGATCCGACGGTTGATGTTTTCGGTGATGACGATACCGTCATCGACCAGAATACCGATGGAGAAAATCAGCGCGAACAGGGACACCCGGTTGAGCGTAAAGCCCCAGGCCCAAGAGAACACCAGGGTCAGCAACAGGGTGATCATCACCGCAATCCCGACAATCAGCGCCTGACGCCAGCCCATGGCAGCCAGGACCAGAATCATCACTGCCAGGGTGGCGGAAATCAGGTCCGATATCAGCTTGCGGGCCTTCTGTGAAGCCGTCTCACCGTAATCACGGGTAACCAGCACTTCCACATCCGCCGGCAGAGCCCGGTTGCGTAGCCGTTCCAGGCGGTTTTCGACGGCGGTGGTGATATCGATGGCGTTCTCACCGGGTTTCTTGGCGATGGCCAGCGTGACCGCAGGGTAAACCTGACCGGGCTCACTGGAGGAGCCGACTTGCGCGCCCGGGCCAAAGCCGGTCATCACGCTCTGGTCCGCGACAGTGCCACCCCGACGGACCCGTGCCACATCCTCCAGCCGCACGGCAGCACCGTTGTGCATGCCTACCACCAGGCTGCGTACGTCCTCCACTGTCTCCAGCAACGTGCCCACCTGCACCGGTATCGACAGATTGTTGCGGGTCACCCGGGTTTCCTGGCTACTGGCGTTCGCCGCCCGAAGGGCCTTCTGGATGTCGCTGACCGTCAGTTGAAAACCGGCCAGCAGGGCCGGATCGAAGACAATATCAACACGATCAGGTATTCCGCCCACGGTGTAGATATCCCGGGTGCCCGGCACCCGCTTGAGGGCCACCTCCAGCATATGGGCCAGGCGGGTGAGCTCCTCACCGGTGTGACCGTTTACCGGGTCGTAAAGTGTCAGGGTCATCACCGGAACATCGTCAATGCCCTTGGGCTTGACCAGAGGCTGGGTCGCACCCAGATTGGCAGGCAACCAGTCCTGGTTGGAATAGACCTTGTTGTAGAGGCGGACGAGCGCCTCCTGCCTGGGCACACCGACCTCGAACTGGACGGTAATGATTGCCTGGCCCTGACGCGATACCGAGTAAACGTGCTCAATCTCGTCAATTTCGCTCATCACCTGTTCTGCGGGAATAGCGATGGCGCTCTCCACTTCCCGGGCACTGGCACCGGGGAAGCCCACCATGATGTCGGCCATGGTGACGTCAATCTGCGGCTCTTCCTCTTTCGGGGTAATGATCACCACCAGGATACCCAGCACCACCGCCAGCACCGCCAGCAACGGCGTCAGTTTGCTATCCTGGAAAACCCGGGCAATGGCGCCGGAAGGTCCGACGCGCTGCTTTTCTTCGCTCACCGCCCCTCCTCCCCGCCAGGCTCGGCGGCCTCAGGCAGATTCAGGCGCTCACTCCCCACCAGAACCGAAGGATCGGTCACCACTCGCTCGCCCTCACTGACACCTGCCAGAATTTCCAGGCTCTCGCCATCGCGGATGCCCGTGCTTACCTGGCGAAGGCGAGGCTGGTCGTTGCTGTCCAGGATATACACTGCTCTGAGTTCACTGCGATGGATCAGGCTGCTGGCCGGCACCCAGAGGCTCTCGCGACTGGCAACCGGAATGCTGACCTTCACCAGCATACCGGGAAACAGGGAGCCGTTAGGTTCATTCAGGCGCATCCTCAGCCGGAAAGTGTGACTTGCCGGATTTGCGTAGGGGTAAAACGTCATCTCGCCGGTTTCCAGTACCCGGCCATCGGCAAGCTTGACCCGGGCCTGGCGTTCAGCACGTGCCATCTCCGCGTACTTCTGTGGCAGATCAACCACTACCCGCAGTTCTTCCAGGGACAACCCGCTAAGAAGCGGCTGACCGGGGCTTACGGACTCACCAACTTCCACGTGGCGCTCGGTGAGAATGCCGTCATAGGGCGCTTCCACCCGGGTATAGGACAACTGTTCCTCGGCTACGGAGACCGAACCTTTGGCACTCGCTACCCGGGCTCTGGCAGCGGCCAGGTTATTCCGGGCCTGGTCAAACTCCTGGCCAGATACCAGTCCCTGCTCGTGGACCGACTCGATCCGGTTGAACTGCTGCCGCGCATCCGTGAGCGCCGCTTCGGCTTCTTCCAGTCCGGCCCGGGCCTGGCGCAGCCGCGAGCGTTGCTCACTGTCCTCCAGCTGAACGATCAGGTCACCGGCGACAACCGAGTCATCAACATCGTAAGGCAGTTTCTGGACAGTGCCGCTGGTCTGGGCAGAGACGGTGCTCTGCTGAACGGCTTCAATGATGCCATCAAGATGAATGGTTTGCTGGAATGAGCGCCGCTCGACGGTTTCAAAGGCAGGTTGCGCAGAGGCAAGTGCGGGCAATATGAACACAAGAATGAAGAAAAGGTGACCGGGATGGCGCATGCCGACCTCACAAAAAGGTTATAAGAATATTCCAGTTGCTGATCGAAGTTTAACAGGGAGGCTGTGCCCTTACATTGAGTACGGACAAAAAAAACCCCGAATGGCGGAGTTGGCTCCATTCGGGGCACAATGTCACCCGCCGGCTATGGGAAGCGGGTAACCGCCATAATCATGGTTTACCAACGAGCAGTCAGAGCTGCGCGAACTGTACGGCCAGGCTCGTTGACCTTGAAAAACTCCTGCCCTAAAGCATCGGACTTGCTCACGTGCGGCGCCCAGGTTTTATCGAACACGTTATCCAGGGCCCAGGTGAAGCTCAGGTTCGCCATCACCGGGTGGGTTCCGGAAAGATTGAATACGCCGTATCCCGGAGAAGTGCCCGGGTCGAGGCCCGATTCCTCATCGATACGATCCTGTCGGCGCGCCAGTTCCCACTCGGCACCCAGCGTATGACCCTGATATGCCCACGCCAGTGTCTGGACAAACTGAATCGGCGGAATACGGGGCAGAGGCTTGTCTGCATCCCGGTTTTCACCGCGCACAGACGCCAGCTTACTGGTGGCGCTCCAGCTGCCATTGGTCCAGCCCAGCTCACCCTCTACGCCAAGCAGGCGGGCGTCGATATTGGTATAGCGATCCTGCGAACGCAGCACATAGTCATCCACCTGATCCACCCAGACAGCCGGGCGCCAGTTCCAGTTGCCCTGGTGACCGGACAGGCCGATTTCCAGTTTGTTATGGTTCTCGGTGTCCAGGCCCGGATTACCAACCCAGGCAAGCATCTTGTTGACATAGCGCTCAGTTACCCCGGGGCTACGTACACTGTGACTGGCCACCATATCCAGCCGCCGATTCCGGGCATAGCGCCATTCACTGCTGACAAAACCACTGAAATTATCATCCGCGGCGTCAGTATCCGTAGTACCGTAGACCTGCTCATAAGCCTTGGCAGCACTCATTGGCACCATGGTTCCGTCCATCCTTCTGAGCATGTAGGTGTCGTCAGCCCTGGTCGCTTCCATTTCGACACGGTCGTAACGCACGCCGGCACCCAGTTGCAGGTCAGGCTGAATGCGGGTGAACTGTTCGAGGAACATACCGACCCGATCCCGCTCTACACCCGGCCACATAAAGGATGCCACAACGCCTTTATCAACGTTGTTCAGGGCGGCATCCCAGTCATTGGTCTCGTAATCGACGCCAACTGCCCAGTCGGTGCGATCACCGGCCCGCTGATCGAGAGTCAGCCGCACTCCCTGAGTGCGGGTTTCCGAGGCTGTCAGCATTTTCATCGGCGCAGTCTGCTCACGCAGGCTGAAGTTATCCATCACATGGTCGACATCCGCCTGCCAGGACATCAGGTTCCAGCCACCATTGGCAACCGGCGCACCGAATTCCAGGCGATACATATCGGTGTCGGTTTTCGGCGCATCCATTCCCCGACCCGGGAATTTTACATCCCGTTCTTCCTGACGGCTGGCCATGCCCCTGGTATAAAAGCCGTTATCCGCGGTCCAGGCTGCATCCACCCGGCCTTCGGTATTCTCGTAAGAACTGCGCACTTCCCTGTCATCGCCGTCTTCGTAATCATCGGCTTCGTCATGGCCCCCGGCCATCCGGATGTATGTATTTTTGTTACCTGCAGCGGCGCTGCCATTGACCAGTTTGCCGTCACCATTATCGGAGCCGCCCAGAGTCAGGTGGCCGGTGGTGAGGTTGCCGGAGGCAAATTCAGGCGCCGCAGTGGTCGCCACAATCTGGCCGCCAGCGATCGGGCCCCAGCGCAGAGTACGGTTATCGGTGCGTACTTCGAGCACAGGTGCCAGGGCCGTGCTCAGGCGACTTGTCGGAGGATCCATACGGCTCGGGCAGGCACCCTCAACACGCATACCATCCAGCAAAACATCCACCCGCTCTTCATTCTGGCCACGGATCACCGGGTCCAGACCCCGGCCCCCCATACGAGACAGCGACACCGAAGGGCTGGAAGACAAACGCTCAACCGGTTCAGACTGAACTGCCGCCTCGGACAGCCGCGCCGCTTCTACGGACCGGCCTTCGGTTACCCGAATCAGCAAATCGTCTTCTGCGGCAGTCTGACCATAGACAAGGGAGGTGCCGGCACAACCAGCCAGAGCCAGGCTGACACAACGCGCCAGATGTTTCTTTATCATGCGGATGGATCCTTGTTACTGCATCAGTCGTTTTGGAGTGAGGAACATTGCTGAGGATTGTATGGTGCAGGGCTTATGTTGGCTTGAGACAGAATGCCGCACCCATTTTGGGGTATTCCGTATAGGCAACTGGTCCGACCTGAAGAACTCACTTGCCAAAATACGCACCTCTGTGGTGCAATCAGTGCCCTTTTTTCTTTGCAGCCGCTTTTTTTGCGGTATTCAATACGCGTATTCCGAAGGCCAGACTCACATGACTGCAAGACTCGACGAAAAACTGCAACCGATCTTCCAGGACGTACTGCACCGTAACCCTGGTGAAAGCGAATTCCACCAGGCCGTCCATGAGGTTCTGGAAACCCTCGGTCCCGTTCTGGTGAAATACCCGGAATTTGCTGACAAAAAAATCATCCAGCGCATCTGCGAGCCCGAGCGCCAGATCATTTTTCGCGTGCCCTGGCAGGACGACAGCGGCGAGATCCATATCAACCGCGCCTTCCGCGTCGAGTTCAACAGCGCCCTGGGGCCCTATAAAGGCGGCATGCGTTTCCACCCGTCGGTTTATCTCGGCATTATCAAGTTCCTGGGTTTCGAGCAGATCTTCAAGAATGCCCTGACCGGCCTGCCGATTGGCGGCGGCAAGGGTGGCAGCGACTTTGATCCCAAAGGCCGATCGGACGATGAAATCATGCGTTTCTGCCAGAGCCTGATGACCGAACTGTATCGGCACCTGGGCCAATACACAGATGTTCCCGCCGGAGATATCGGCGTCGGGGGCCGGGAAATCGGCTACCTCTTCGGCCAGTACAAGCGTATAACCAACCGTTACGAGTCCGGGGTGTTCACCGGCAAGGGGCTGGAGTGGGGCGGCAGCTGCGCCCGCACCGAAGCCACCGGTTACGGCACGGTATTCTTCACCCATGAAATGCTCAAAGCCCGGGGCGATTCGCTGGAAGGCAAAACCGTGGTGGTTTCCGGTTCCGGTAACGTGGCTATCTACGCGATCGAAAAGGCCCACGAACTCGGCGCCACGGTCATCGCCTGCTCCGATTCCGGCGGCATGATCGTGCACGAGAAAGGAATCGACCTGCAGACTCTCAGGCTCATCAAGGAAGTGGAGCGTCGTCGTATCAGCGCCTACACTGAATTCCACAAAGATGCGCGATATGTGGAAAATGGCAACATCTGGACCGTGCCCTGTGACGTGGCACTGCCCTGCGCCACCCAGAACGAGCTCAACGGCAAAGATGCCAGGACTCTGGTTGAGAATGGCTGCATCGCGGTGGCCGAAGGCGCCAACATGCCCACCACACCGGAAGGCATCGATATCTTCCAGAATGCCAGGCTGGCCTACGGCCCGGGCAAGGCCGCTAACGCCGGCGGTGTCGCCACGTCCGCACTGGAAATGCAGCAGAACGCCAGCCGTGATTCCTGGAGCTTTGACTACACCCAGAAGCGGCTTGAGGAAATCATGATCGATATCCACAAGAACTGTTATGAAACTGCCGCCGAGTTCGGCCTGGAAGGCAACTACGTGGTGGGCGCCAACGTTAGTGGCTTCCTCCGGGTTGCCAGGGCGATGAACGCCATGGGCGTCATCTGATCCGGCCATGATCAGCAGGGAACCTCCCCAGCCTGCAGACCGGATCTCTACCGGGCTGACCGGGCTGGACGAGGTTCTGGACGGCCTTCGCATTGGCGATAACGTGGTCTGGCGCGTTTCCGACCTCGAAGACTATCGCCGGTTCGTACTGCCCTTTCTGGACGCTGCCGCCGATTCCGGCCGCCAGATCATTTATCTTCGCTTCGGCGAACACCCACCCATTATTGAGCGGCATCCGGCGGTCCGCACCATCGAGATCGATGCCCTTGGCGGTTTCGAAAGTTTTACCAGCCGGGTATGGCATCTGATCGAACAGCATGGCCGTGGCGCCTTTTACGTGTGCGACAGCCTCAGTGAACTGCTCAATGCCTGGGCCACCGATGCCATGGTGGGGAATTTCTTCCGGGTGGTATGCCCGTTCCTGTTTGAACTGGACACAGTGGCCTGGTTTGCCCTGCATCCGGACCGCCACTCCCGCATGACTCTGGACCGCATCCGCGAGACGACCCAGGTGATGATCGATGTCGATCGACACGGCGACGAGGTACAGATTCACCCGATCAAGGCCTGGCGCCGCCAGTCACCCACCATGTTCCTGCCCCACCGGGAACACAACGGCCAGTTTCAGCCGATCACCGACAGCAGCGATGCGACCCGCCTGCAAGCCAGCCTGGAGCTGGAACACCTGCAACGCCAGCCACTACTGGATTACTGGGATCGCCTGTTCCAGGAAGCCGGTCGGGCACTGTCCGAACAGGATGAAGGCTGCATTGCCGATCTGCAGGAGCAGGTGTTGCAGGTACTGATCAGCCGGGACCCACAGATTCTGGAACTGGCGCGACGCTATCTGTCACTTGAAGACCTGCTGGGCATCCGCGGCCGGCTGGTGGGCAGCGGATACATCGGCGGCAAGGCCACGGGCATGCTGATTGCACGAAACATCCTGCTGAAGGATGCTCCTCGCCTCTGGCAGCAATACCTGGAGCCACACGACTCCCGCTATCTCGGCACCGATGTCTACTATGCGTTTCTGGTCCACAACGGGCTGTGGCCGGCGATCATGCGCCAGCGGTCAGAGACCGGTTACCTGAGCGAGGCGCCGGCGCTGAGAGACGATATTCTCTGCGGCCACTTCCCCGATGAAATCCGTACAGAGCTGGAGCGGCTGCTGGATCATTACGGCCAGTACCCCATTCTGGTGCGTTCATCAAGCCTGCAGGAAGACGGATTCGGCAACGCTTTTGCCGGAAAATACGCGAGCGTGTTCCTGGTCAATCAGGGCGCGCCGGAACAACGGCTGGCGGCGCTGGAAAATGCCATTCGTGAGGTGTATGCCTCATCCATGAATGAAGATGCGCTGCGCTACCGCAAACAACGGCGGCTGGACCAGAGGGAAGAGCCCATGGCCCTGCTGATCCAGAGGGTCAATGGCCGTTTCCGTGGCCGTTACTACCTGCCGGATGCTGCCGGTGTGGGCGTCTCCCGTAACACCTTCGCCTGGGACAGCACCATGGATCCGAAAGCGGGAATGGTGCGGATGGTCATGGGATTGGGCACCCGTGCGGTGGACCGGATTGAGGGTGACCATGCCTGTGTCATGGCGCTGGACCAGCCCACCCGGCAGCCTTTCCGCAACCAGGAGGAATCCTACCGCTACTCCCAGCATCTGGTGGACCTGCTGGATATCCAGGACGGCACTCTGGATACCCTCCCCCTGAGCCAGTTGCTGGCAAACACCACCGATCTGCCCATGACACACCTGGCCGAAGTGGACCGGTCAGCAACCACTCGCGCGGAACAGATCGGAATGAAAGGCCCTGTCTGGCGCCTGACTTTCCGGCCACTGGTGCAGCAGGGGGCCTTCATTTCAAGGCTTTCCCGGCTGTTACAGACCCTCGAGGCCGGTTACCGGCACCCGGTGGATGTGGAATTCACCCTGCACCTCGACGAACAGGGAGATCCGGCGTTCAACCTGGTTCAGTGTCGCCCCCTGGCTACTGTTGGCGAAACGGGTCCGGTCAACATCCCCGAACAGGTACCGGAGGAACGTATTCTGTTCCGCACCGAAGGTCACTTTATGGGCGGCAACATCAACCTGGCAATTCATCGGGTGATCCGTGTGGATGCACCGGTCTACGCAGAACTCAGCACCAATCAGCGCTATGAGGTAGCCCGCCTGGTCGGTGAGCAGGTCCGATCCACCAGCACACCGACCCTGCTGATCGGACCTGGCCGATGGGGTACCAGCAGCCCGGAACTGGGCGTTCCGGTGCGCTTTTCGGACATTGCCGGCATAGCCGCACTGGTGGAAGTGTCGGAAAATGCCGGTGCTATGGTCCCGGACCTGTCCTATGGTTCCCACTTTTTCCAGGATCTGGTGGAAACCGGTATCGCCTACGCCGCTCTTTTCCCTGAAACCGGCTACTGCCGGTATTATCCGGATCATCTTCAGCAAACCCCGCCCCCGGCAGCGCAAACGCCTTCGCCCAGCACTGCGGTGCAGGTCCATGACCTCGGTCACCGGCCGCTTCAGTTGCGAGGCGATATCGTGCGCCAGCAACTGCTCTGCTATTTCCCCGATTGATCCGCCGCAATCGCACACGCAATTTCCAACCGATGCCAGGCGTCTGCTGCTAGAATCCCGTCCATGGAATGGCTTACCCACTCACAGACCGGTTTTCAGCAGGCTGCCCGTTATTTACTGGCAATGCGGCTGACGCTTGTCGCTCTTCAGCTGATCGCGATCGCCGTGGCCGAAACCATGGTGACCCTGGCGCACCGGGCCGAGGCTTTGATTGTGTGCCTGGTTTATGCGGTTGTGGCGACAGTGGGATGGCTCTGGTTTACCCGACGTCCGCCCCGCTCCACGGCAACGGTCAGCCTGGTGCTGACTGCCGATCTGCTGCTGATCGGCGCCTGGCTGTATCTCACCGGCGGTTATACCAACCCCCTGGTTTCTCTGCTGCTGCTGCCCATTGCCGTTGCCATCATACTGTTGCCCCCGGGCCAGAGCATCGCGGTCACCGTTGCAGGGGTCGCGGTCTATACCTCGCTGGTGCTCTGGCATACACCGGTCATTCATGAACACCACAGCGGCAACCTGGCACAGCTGCATCTTGTCGGCATGTGGGTGACCTTTGCCATTTCTGCTGCCATTCTGCTTCTGGTTGTTGGTGCGCTCTCGCGGCGTTTACGCCAGCAACAGCTGCAGCTGGCACAGGTACGGGAGACCCGGCTGCGGGACGAGCAGATCATCGCACTGGGGCTCTCTGCTGCAGCCGTAGCACATCGCCTGGGAACCCCGCTCAACACCATGACGCTGCTGGTGGACGAGATGAAAGCGGCGGCTCCTTCCGGCGAGCCGCTATCTGAAGACCTGTCGCTGATGGAGAAACAGCTCAGCCTCTGCAGCAGGCACCTGCAGCAACTGTCCACCGCAGCCATGCAGGCCAGAGCGGCGCAATTGGAAATCATTGACGCGCCGGACTGGATTATGCGGCTGCGGGAGTCCGCTACCCTGCTGTGGCCCGGCGCGACTATTGAATGGCAACAGCCTTTTCCGGACTGCCGGGTCGCGGTGGATGCCACCCTTGACCAGGCCGTTCTGAATCTGCTTGCCAATGCGATAACCGCGAGCCCCGTGTGGGTCGCGATCAGTGCCCGTGAAGGGATCGGCGGCAGGCTGGAGATCATTATTGAGGACCATGGCGATGGCCTCGAGTCTGCCCTGGAGGACGCGCCCGGTGAACAGGTTGTGAGTTCGGAAAACGGCCTCGGAGTTGGCCTGTTTCTGTCCAATGCTACCATCCAGCGGCTCGGTGGGACCCTGAAGGCCAGTGTTACCAGCCAGGGCACGACCATGATTATTGACCTGCCCGTTGCAACCGATCACAAAAACCGGAGAGGGGGAAGCGCGTGAGCAGAAACCGGGCCTGGCTTCTTGTTGATGATGACGATGCCTTCCTGCAGGTTCTTCAACGTTCCCTCAGCCGTCAGGGTATAGAGTCACGACTTGCACGGAGCCATCAGCAGGCCAGGGAGGCGCTGGCCGCTGGCGATGTCCACCGTTGTGTTCTGGATCTCAACCTCGCGGGTGAAAGCGGCCTGCAGCTGTTGCCGGAACTTCTGGAAATAAGCCCCGAGCTGGAAATTCTGGTATTGACGGGTTTTGGCAGCATCGCTACCTCCGTCGAGGCCATGCGCCGGGGCGCCGTGAATTACCTGTGCAAACCGGTGACCGTCAAGCAGCTGCTGGCGGCTTTCGAACCGCTCGATGCGCCGCCGGACCTCCGGGATGAGCCACCCTCGGTGGAAGAAATGGAGTGGGAACACATCCAGCGAATTCTCAACGACAATGACGGTAACGTGTCAGCCACTGCCCGGGCCCTGAACATGCATCGCCGGACCCTGCAGCGGAAACTGCAGAAACATTCCCGGTGGCGATCATAAACAATCTGGCAAAAAACTGACCTCTATCAACCGCCTTTGACCATTCTCCCATGGTTTTCCGGCGTCATTCCGGTAGCATGCGCCTCCTCCGAAACCGATTACCAAACCCGGACAAAGCCTGGCTGACTCGCATGCACCGCCCCCCCGAAATGACACAGCCGCCTTCAGAGATAGATCCGGATCGCCTTGCGCTGATTGCCTCCGCCACGCCAAACCTGCTGGTCATGCTTGATGAAGCCGGATGTATCGAGTGGGTAAATCCCAGCTTTGAACAACATACCGGGTATTCGCTGGCTGAAATACGCGGTCGCTTCCCGAGAGAGGTCCTTTACGGGCCAAACACGGATCCCGAAACCGCAAGACGCATTAACCAGAAGCTTCACTGCGGCGAAGTAATCGAAGAGGACATTCTCCATTACACCAGATCCGGGGCACCCTACTGGGTCCACACCTATTGCGTCCCGATTGGCGGCGAGAGGGGTGTCGCGCCCGGCTTCATTGCTATCCAGAACAATATTTCGGACCGGAAGAACAGCGAACGCGGCCTGCGTATTGCTGCCAGCGTATTTGACCGCAGCCACGAAGCCATCATGATTTCCGATCGGTCGAATCGGATCCTCGATGTTAATCCGGCGTTTTCACGGATTACCGGCTACAGCCGGGAAGAGGTTCTGGGGCTCAACCCGGCCATTCTGAGTTCCGGTCGCCATTCCGGGGCATATTACCAGTCCATGTGGCGGTCAATCGAACAGACCGATCACTGGCGGGGTGAAATCTGGAACCGCCGGAAAAGCGGTGAGGAATACGTCGAATTACTCTCGATCAGCCGCGTTCATCTGGATGAGCCCGGGCAGTACCACCACGTTGCTGCATTTTCCGACATTACCGCCCTCAAAAATCACGCCAGGGAACTGGACCGCGCTGCCAATTACGATGAGCTGACCGGCCTGCCCAACCGGCAACTTCTGGAAGAGCGCCTGGGCACTGCCCGCATTCATGCCGACCGGCAACATCGCAGTCTCTCGGTCTGCTATCTGGACCTTGACGGATTCAAGTCCATCAACGACCGGCTGGGCAATGCCACCGGCGACCAGACGCTGCGCACGCTGTCGGAGCGACTGACAGGGGCGTTGCGTAGCGGTGATACCGTAGCCAGGATCGGTGGCGACGAATTTGTTCTTCTTTTGCAGGGTGATGACAATCACGACACCGTCTACCAGCGCATTCTGGCCGCTGTTGGCGAACCCCTTCCGGTAGGCGACCAGAGTGTTACCCTGACGGCCAGCCTTGGCATCACGCGCTATCCCGAAGACGTAGCCGACGCAGAAGGCCTGATTCGCCATGCCGACCAGGCCATGTATTCGGCCAAAGAGAAAGGCCGTAACCAGTATCACTTTTTCGATCCCGGACTTGATGAGCATCGTCGAAACCGCCGCGCGCAGCTGATGGAAATTTCCCGGGCACTGGAAAACCAGGAATTCGAGCTGTTTTTCCAGCCCCAGATCCGGCTCGCCGATGGCCGGCTCCTTGGTTTTGAGGCGCTGATCCGCTGGCGTCATCCCCAGAAGGGCCTGGTCTCACCGGGGGAATTTCTGCCCATCGTCGAGAACAGTCATCTTGAAGTCCCACTGGGCCAGTGGGTACTGAAGGAAGCCATTCATCAGATGAACGTCTGGAAGGAAGCGGGCGAGGATATGGCGGTCAGCATCAACATCAGCGCACCGCATCTGATGGATCACAGTTTTGCTGACTACCTGGAGAGCTATCTCTACAGCCATCCGGAAGTCAATCCCGGCCAGATCACTCTGGAAGTGCTGGAATCAACCGCCCTCGAAGATACCAAGCAGGCCAGCAACGTACTGGCCCGCTGCCAGACTCTGGGCCTTCGGGTCGCCCTGGATGACTTCGGCACCGGCTTTTCGTCGCTCACTTACCTTCGCACGCTGCCCGTTGACATCATCAAGATTGACCAGAGTTTTGTGCGGAACATGCTGGAGGATGCCAGTGACCACGCCATTGTGGAAAGCGTGATATTCCTGGCCCAGCGGTTTTCTCATCCGGTACTGGCCGAGGGCGTGGAAACCATGGAGCACGCCCGGGCACTCCGGCAGATGGGCTGTAACTTCGCACAGGGCTACGGCTTCGCCCGCCCGATGCCCGCCACCGCGGTTCTCGGCTGGGCACGGCAGCACAGACGGGACCCTAGCGGTAACGCCTCTGATCCAGCGTTGTCAGCCGGTCAGGGTGGAATACCATCAACCCGGTGACGAAGGCGCCATTCACAAATCCCTCAGGAACCATGAACAGCGGCAGATAGCGCAGATATTCGTGAACCAGTTCGCCGAAGGTATACACGCCGGCGGACCAGAGCATCAGACACATCACCACGCCCGCCACTGCAACAGAGATACCCGCACCAAAAAAGCCGCAGAAGAAGATATAAGCAAAAAAATTGCGGAAATCGCGTTTCCGCTCCCATAGCATGATGCCGTAGCTGACCAGGGCCGGCACCATCACTGTGACCAGGCCATTGGCAGCGAAGGCGATCAGCGGTTCACGCCCGGTAATCACGGTAATTGCCAGTGCCAGTAACCCGGCCAGTACCGCCAGCCGCCACCCCATCATCAGGGTAATGAGGGTGATACCAAACACGTGGATGGATAACCCCGGAGAAATCCCCGCCCGCAGCTGCCAGACAAAACCCAGAACGACCGCGGCGCCATAAAAGGAATGTTGCAGGGCCTGGTCGCGGCGAAATTCCGACCAGTTGATGCCGCGTACAGCGTTAATCAGTATCGCCAGGAATATCAGACCGGTGATGATCAGCTGGCCGGCAGAGAGCAGGTTCTCTGTCATTCCCATGGTAAGGATGCTCCGGTTCAGAACGTTGAGCCGCCGCAGCGGGCCTGGTCAGTGCCTGCCAGGCCTCGTAGGCACTCAGAAAGACCTGACCTCCAAGGTTCGCCAGCAGCTCGGTGTCCCCGAGGCGGTCCATTACAGGTCCTTTTACGTCCGAAAGATGCAGGCGGACACCCGCATCCGTCAACCGTTCATTGATGGTTTCCAGACTTTCCAGGGCTGACGCATCCACCAGATTGACTGCCGGGCACACCAGCACCAGGTCCTGCAGCTCCGGCTGCCCGGTTACCAGGTCCATCACGGTTTCTTCCAGGAAACGGGCATTGGCAAAATACAGGCTTTCGTCCACCCGCAGGAAGGTCACCCTGGGGCACAGCTCCACCCGGTGCCGCAGTACATTGCGGAAATGCTCAGTACCCGGTACCGGGCCAATCACCGCACAGTGGGGGCGGCTTGTCCGGTACAGGAACAGACCGATGGACAAGGCCACACCTGCGACGATGCCGGCCTCAACACTGTATACCAGGGTCAGCACGATGGTAGCGAGCATGGCGCCGAAATCCGGCCGCGAATACCGCCATGTCCGGCCAAGGGCGGGAAGGTCGATCAGGGTGGAAACCGCCACAATGATGGTTGCCGCCAGGGTCGCCTGGGGCAGATAGGCAATGGCCGGCGTCAGGAACAGGGTTGCCAGGGCAATACCTACAGCCGCATAGGCGCCCGCTGCGGGAGTTTCGGCACCGGCATCAAAGTTGACCACAGAACGGGAGAAACCGCCCGTGACCGGCATCCCGCCGGAAAACCCGGCGCCCAGGTTGGCGGCGCCAAGGCCAATCAGCTCCTGGTCCGGATCAATCCGCTGGCGCCGCTTGGCGGCCAGGGTCTGCCCCACGGACACTGACTCCACAAAGCCGATCACGCTGATCAGCAGGGCGCTGACCGCCAGCTGCTGCCACAATTCCGTATCCAGGCTGGGCATGGTGAAATCGGGCAATCCACGTGGCACATCACCCACCAGGCGAACACCCTGTGAGTCAAGCTGGAATTGCCAGGCCACCAGGGTGGTAACCAGTACTGCCAGAATGGGGGCCGTTCTGGTCAGGATATCGGCCAATGCCGGTGCCTGCCCCATAGCCGTTAGCAGAGGCTTCAGACGCTTGCGGGCGAACACCAGGAACAGCAGAGTTCCGGTGCCCACGGCCAGCGTCGCCAGATTGGTGTTTCCTATCGACAGGATCAGCGACTGGCCAATTGTCAGCAGGTTATGCCCGGAGGCCTGAATGCCGAAAATATGCTTGAGCTGGCTGGCGGCAATAACAATGCCGGAGGCGGTGATAAAACCCGAAATCACCGGGTGACTGAGAAAATTGGCAAGGAAGCCAAGGCGGAGAACACCCATTATCGTCAGCATCAGGCCTGACATCACCGCCAGCAGAACCGCACCGGCAATGTATTCCGGGGTGCCTGCTTCTGCCAATGGCGCCAGCGCGGCCGCTGTCATCAGCGAAGCCACTGCCACCGGCCCGACAGACAGGGTCCGGCTGGTGCCAAACACGGCATAGATCACCAGCGGCAGGATACTGGCGTATAACCCCACGTGGGCCGGCAGCCCTGCCAGCAGGGCATAGGCCAGTGACTGGGGGATGAGCATGACGGTCACGATGACCGCCGCCACCAGATCACTGGTAGCCTGACCGCGCCCGTATTGCGGCGCCCACTGCAGAATGGGCAGATAGCGTTTAAGATTCATCGGGAATCTCAGAACAGGTTAACCGGTACTTTCAGGTAGACCCGGCCGTTGTCTTCCGCGGGGGGCATATGCCCGGCCCGCATATTGACCTGCACCGAAGGCAGAATCAGCCTGGGCATGTCCAGTGTTGCATCCCTTTCGGTGCGCATCTTCACAAACTCTTCCTCGGAAACACCTTCGCGGACATGAATATTGGCCTCACGCTGTTCGGCCACAGTAGTCATATGCCGGTATTCCTCACGCCCCGGCGCCTGATAATCATGGCACAGAAAAATACGGGTTTGTGGCGGTAACGCCAGGACCTTCCGGATCGACCGGTACAGCATTCGTGCATCGCCGCCCGGGAAATCACAGCGGGCGGTGCCGTAATCCGGCATGAACAGCGTATCCCCCACAAAAGCGGCATCTCCGATCACGTAGGTCAGGCAGGCCGGAGTGTGGCCAGGTGTATGCAGCACCAGCCCTTCCAGATTGCCGATCCGGAAGCGGTCCCCTTCCTGGAACAGGACATCAAACTGGCTGCCATCCCGGGCAAATTCGGTACCGGCATTGAATGCCTTGCCAAAAATCTCCTGCACCTCGGTGATGTGAGCACCAATACCGGTTTTACCACCAAGCTCAGCATGCAGACAGGGCGCTGCGGACAGGTGATCCGCGTGAACATGGGTTTCGATGATCCACTCCACCCGAAGGTTCTTTGTGCGGATGTAGTCAATGATCTCGTTGGCGGAGCGCACGTCGGTTTTACCTGCTGCATAGTCGAAATCGAGAACGGAATCGATGATTGCGCAGGCGTTGCTGTCAGGGTCGCTGACCACATAGCTGAAGGTATTGGTAGGTTGGTCGAAAAAGTGCTGGACGAGTGGATCGGCCATAGTACTCATCTCCCCGCGATTGGTATTTCGTTCTAAGCATATACTAAAATGAAATATTAAGGGAAATGAGCTTTTGTAATTGCCGCGATGGCCCCTGGCTCTCGGGCACGGCAAGCCAACTTTGCGGCAGGGCTGGGCATTGGCCCTGATAAGGGCGACAATCAGCGCAAGGATGACCCTTGCAAGGAACAGGAGCTCTGCCGACCATGTCATCGCAAGCGCCCCCCGCCGAACCACAGCGCACGCAGGAAAACAAGCGCGCGCTCTGGTCCTGGGCCTTTTACGACTGGGCCAACAGTGCCTTTTTTACCATCATCCTCACGTTTGTCTTCGCCCAGTATTTCAGCGTTTCGGTAATGCAGAACGAGGTGAAAGGCACCGAGGCCTGGGGCTACATCGTCGGCATTTCCGGTGTGCTTATCGCCGTCCTGGCACCCATACTGGGGGCCATTGCCGACCAGTCAGGCCGGCGCAAACCCTGGTTTATCGGCTTTACTCTGCTTTGCGTGGTGTCCTGCGCCATGCTGTGGACGGTCACGCCAGACCGGGATCAGTTCTGGAATGCCGCGTTATGGGTAGGCCTGGGCACGCTGGGCGCCGAATTTGCGTTCATATTCTACAACTCCATGCTGCCAGACCTGGCAAGCCCGGAGCGCACCGGCCGCTGGTCCGGCTGGGCCTGGGGACTGGGTTATGTAGGGGGGGTGCTGAGCCTAGTGGTGGCTCTGTACGGCTTTATCGAAATTGATGCCAGCCTGTTCAACCTGAACCGGGACGAAGCCGAGCACGTGCGTGCCACTTTCGTCCTGGTTGCGGTATGGTACCTGGTGTTTGCGTTGCCAGCCTTCATCTTCATCCCGGACCGTCCTCCCACCGGCCTGAAGCTGGCAGCCGCCACCCGCGCCGGGTTTTTGCAAATCAAACAGTCCATCGTTGATGTCCGTCAGTACAAGGACATCGTGCGTTTCCTGATTGCCCGCATGCTGTATACCGACGGCCTGGCGACAATCTTTACCTTCGGGGGCGTGTACGCCGCCGGCACTTTCAACATGAGCCCCACCGAAGTACTGCAGTTTGCCATTGCCCTGAACGTAACAGCCGGGCTGGGCGCGCTGGCTTTTTCCTGGATTGACGACGCCCTGGGCGGGCGCAACACCATACTGCTGTCACTGATGGGGCTTGGCAGCAGTGCACTGGGCATCCTGCTGGTGGACGGGACCACTGCGTTCTGGATATGGGGCATGACATTGGGGATCTTTGTGGGGCCGCTACAATCTGCAAGCCGTTCCCATCTGGCTCGGGTGGCGCCACCCCACCTGCAAACACAGATGTTCGGCCTGTTTGCGTTTTCGGGAAAAGCCACGGCGTTCGCCGGCCCCCTGCTGGTGGGCTGGGTTACCTCGGTGACCGGCAGTCAGCGCTGGGGCATGAGCACCATACTGGCATTCCTGCTGATCGGTTTTGTGCTGATGCTCAAGGTGCCCGCGACTGAAGTGAGGAAAGACCGTTAATTGCGGGTGTCCCGGTTATTTGTACATCCGAAGGTCTTCCGCCGCCGTAAAATCCGACTCTGACACTTGATACAACAGGAATCCTATGTCAACGCAAGCTTCTTCTACCGCACCAGCCACGCCTACGAGGCTGCCCTGTCGCGGCTGTCTGCCCACTTGCAGCAATTACGCAACATGCAACGGAGCGCCGTGGCGAGCAAAGAAAACAGCAGCGCTATCCGGAGGGGGCGTGAAGCCAAAAGCCAAGTCCGTTTAAAATTGGTATACTTCATTTCAGTTTCGATATTGCACCAACAGTGATCACGCAGGAACAAGCCTCAACCCAAGGGAAACGACGAACAGGGAGCTCCGTTGCACTACAGGTGGGCTGTAATTCTCGCTATTTTTCTGGCTCCGGCCACGATCCATGCCCTGTCGCTGACTGAGGCACTGGAAGCCGCCCGTCAGGAGGCTGTCACTCTGCAGACACTTGCGGCCGAAACCAGGCAGGCGGAAGCTGTCCATCAACAGTCCTCACAGGCCTATCTGCCTTCCGTCAGCGCAGACGCTTCCTGGCTGCGGGCAGATTCCTCCCTGATTACCGGTGTGCCGGTCCCCTCTCTTGGCATCCCCCCGACCATCCAGCGCGCAGATTTAGGCCCGGTGGAAGGCACTCTGACTGGCGTGCAGGTAATACAACCGCTGATTAACGCCGATGCGATCAAACTACGCCAGGCCGCGGCCCTGAAGCTCGATGCCCGCCGCCATGCTCAACAATGGGGAAACCAGGCCATCCGTCTGGAAATATCCCGTCTTTACTTCAATGTCCTGCGACAACGGGAACGGGTGGAAGCCGTCCAGATGTCCTATCAGGCAGCCCGAAAAGCGGCAACGCTGGCACACGCCAGTTACCGGGAGGGACTGGCGTCACGTCTGGACACTGAACAGGCGGATGCCGAACTGGCTGCGATTGAAGCCCGTATCGAACATGTAAATGCTCAAAGAGTGCAGGCACAGGTTGAGCTGGAAACCCTGCTGGGCATGACTCCGGAACAGGAGATTGTCCTTTCCACACCCCTGCCCCGACCTTCGCCTCCTGTCCGCATCGGCGATCCCCGCGCACGCAAAGACCTGCAGGCACGGCAGCTAGCAGCTGAAGCAGCCAGCGCCGGCACCAGTGCCTCCAGGGCTGAATGGATGCCCAGGGTAAACCTTCTGGCAAGACAGCAGTGGGTTGAAGGCAACGAGCCTCTCAATGAAAGCTCCGATGGATGGCTGGTCGCCGTCAACATTCAGTGGACCATTTTTGATGGCCTGGGTCGTCAGGGCAGAATTGCCGAGTCCAGAGCCGAGGAAGAAAAAGCCCGAATTGAACTGGAGGGTGTAAAGCGCCGCATCCAGAGGGAGCAGACCATGGCGATGACTCTCTGGCAAGCAGGCTATGCCGGATGGCATGCGGCGCAAAAGGCAACCGAGGCTGCAACGCGTGCAGAGCAGCTGGCACTGAGGCGTTATGAAGAAGGAATCGGCTCAATGACTGACCTGCTTGCGGCGCAGGCGCGGCTTGACCGCCAGCGCACGAACCTTGTTGATGCACGGTACCAGGCTGTTCTTGCCGCTATGAACTATCACCTTCAGAACGGTTATGATCCGATTCTGGCTGTCAGGGAGCAACTCCCATGACCGCTAACATCCGATGTCAGCTGCTGTTTTCAGCCTTCTTTCTGGCAGTGACCGGGTGTTCTGACCCGCCCCCCTCAAACACGACCGAAGCGGTTGGAAAAGTCCCCGTCACCGTCGCTGAAATCAGTGAATGGAAATATCCGTTAACCCGTCAGCTGCCAGGCGTTGTAAGGCCCGGAAAGCGTGCCATTCTGAGCACCCGGATTGCCGGCACCCTGACATCCGTTACCAGGGAGCCCGGCGATGAAGTAACCACCGGCGAGTTGCTTGCCACCATCGACGCCAGAGACATAGAGGCAGCCATCGCCGCTGCCGAGGAAAAAATCATCGCGGCCGAGGCAGCGGTCCGGCAAGCCAGACTGGACAGCGACCGACTCGAGAGACTTTATCAGGAAGACCTGATTGCACGGGTACGCACCGAGCGTGCAAGGGTCAGACTCGAGGAACTGGAAGCACAGCGGCAGGCTGCGAAATCAGAACTCGAAGCGCAGCAGACCAACCTCAGCTATACACGCCTGACCTCTCCGTTTGATGGCGTAGTTGCCGAAACCCTGGTGGACAGCGGCAGCTTCGTCGGCCCCGGCCAGCCACTGATTGTCCTGGAGGATCGCCAACAGCTGAGAATTGATGTGCCGGTTTCCAGCAACCAGGCAGACTCTCTGGTGCAGGGACAGACACTTTCGGTGGTTGCAGGACCAGGAAACGGCACCTACGAAGCCCGGTTGGTCAGCATAATACCTGCACTTGATGACAAAGGTACCGGCCAGCGTTTACGGCTTGCCATCGACACGGAAACGGCCGCTCTCGCACCCGGCCAGGTCGTTTCAGTTGTGGTGCCGGTGGCGGACGCAAAACGTCGGAACCGGGACACGACCTGGGTGGCCCTGCCGCAGGACGCACTCATCAGGCGAGGACAGCTGACCGGCGTGCTTGTCGTGCGAAGCCCGGGTGAACAGGTGTCCGCAGAACCGGCAGTCGTCAATTTACGATGGATCAAAACGGCGACCATGCCGGCGATTGCTTCCGACCTGATTCCCGTTACCCAGGGGCTTGAGGTGGGCGACCGGGTGGTACTGGACCCATCCGCCGATCTTCAGGATGGCCAGCCGGTGATTATTGAGAATGCCGGTACAGTCGATGGCAAAAAATAGCATGCGTCTGGGACTGGCGGGGCACATTGCCAACCGGTTACTGGACTCACCGGTGGTGCCGCTGTTTGTTGTCGCCTGCTTGTTGCTTGGCGGTTATGCACTTCTGGTTACTCCCCGGGAAGACCGGCCGGACATCGACGTACCCACAGCCCTGGTGCTCCTGCCCTGGCCCGGAGCAGGCGTAGAGCAGGTCGATGAGCAGCTTGCCCGCCGTGCCGCCAGCTGGGTCCGTGAAATTGCCTCGGTCAGCGAGGTGCGAAGCAGCAGCTCCAACCATGCGGCACTGCTATCCGTTGAGTTTGAAGCCGGCACAGAGGAGGCAACAGCATTTTCCAGACTTGACGAACTGTTCGGGGCCCGTGCCGGCGAGTTACCCGAAATGGCCGGGCCTCCCCGTATCGAAACCTACGGCGAAGCAAGGCTGGTGGTCCTGATGGCCACCATCACCAGCAAAACCGTTGGCCCTGACGGCCTTGAAGATATAGCCGGAGAACTCTCCGCAGACCTTCTCACCCTCCCCGGCGTGAGAGATATCGGGCGCTTTGGCGGAGACCGGAACGCCATCAAGATCATGCCGAGACCAACGGATCTGGCGGCCCGGAAAATCCCTCTGAGCCAGCTGGCCGAGGCCGTTGCCGGGGCGAACCGGCGGGTGCCGGTGGGCCGGCTGGAAGGCATCCCGGTAACGGATCTTCAGGCCGGCCCGGATTTCACCAGCGCAGCACAGCTGGGCCGTATACCGGTTGGCAGCGACGGCGGTGGACCCGTGTACCTGGATGAGGTGGCGGACGTCAGACTTGGCAGTATTGAGCAGAATCATGCCGTTCTGCACTGGCAAAAAGGCCAGTCAGCTCCCTTTCCTGCCGTCACTCTGGCGATAACCACGCTCGAGGGCATGAATGTCAGTGATATTACCCGGAAGGTGCAACAACGGCTGACGGAATTCGCCGCCAGCTCTTTGCCCGACGACGTACAGCTGAACGTTACCCACGATGCGGGTAAAGATGCCACAGCACGGGTTTACAATGTGTTGTTCCAGCTGTTGTCCGGCACCCTGATCGTCGTCGGTATCATCTGGCTTGGGCTTGGCTGGCCCGCTGCCGTGATCATCGCAATCATGATGCCGGCATCGCTGTCGATTGTTCCCTACCTTTACCACCATCTCGATTTTACCCTCAATCCGGTATCCATAGCCGCGATGATCCTGGCTATTGGCATCCTCTCGGACGATGCCGTGGTCATGCTGGAAAATGTGTCCCGCCATTTTCAGCGTGCCGGAGAAAAAACCCGGGAGCTGACAGTCAGGGCCGTAAACGAAGTGGGCAATCCGACGATACTGGCAGATCTGCTGGTGGTGGCCACGCTGCTTCCTACTGCTTATATCACCGGAGAAATGGGGCAATATGTTCGCGCCCTTCCTGTTGGCGCGTCAGCGGCTGTACTGTTTTCCCTGCTGATAGCCCTCACCATCACCCCCTATTTCGGTTATCGATTGCTGAAAGTCGATACCGACGCCAGCGCAGAGACGGATAACGGAACAAAAGAGGCTTCCCGGGACCGGGAATCCGGTGACACGCCTCTGGTTGGCTACTATCGCCGCCTCCTCGCCCCTTTTCTTGCTGCCACCTGGCTGCGCTGGCTGTTTTATCTGGGCCTTATTGTTCTGCTTATCGCCAGTTTTTCACTGGTTGCTTTCAGGATGGTCCAGATCGGCCTGACGCCTCTGCTGGACCGTAATGTGTTTGCCGTCAATGTTGAGCTGCCACCTGCCTCAACCCTGACCGAGTCCCTCACAGCAGCCTCGGAGATCAACCGACACCTGCGGGCTGTTCCGGAGGTGAGCGGTGTCACTATTTATTCGGGCCTTTCGGCACCGCTGATCTATCCGCCCGAGACGCTGTCGCCGCCCGGGCCAAAGGCGCCACGGGACCTGACACTGCACGTGGTCCTGGTTCCCGAAGAGCAGCGGAACCGCCAGAGTTATGAAGTCAGCCGGGAAGTGGCTCACAACCTCAGCGGCTGGCTGGAACCCTATGACGCAAAAGGGCATATCAGCCGTATTCCGTCCGGCCCCAGCAGCGACCGGGCGATTACAGCTGAAATCTATGGGCGCGATCCGGAGACCCGCCGATCCGTCGCCCATCAGGTGGAGCAATGGCTGGGCGACCAGAAAGGGGTGATCTCGACGGATCAGAGCCCGTCGCGACCTCTCCCTCGCCTCAATCTGGAAGTGGATCCGGAGCGGGCCGCCACCTTCGGCGTCATTCCGGCAGAAGTCACTCGCAACCTCTACCTTGCCCTGGAGGGAGAGACCCTTGCCAACTGGTCCGGCGACCGGCACTCGCGGGAGCCAATTCCCATCATACTCAGGCTGGCCAGACCGGATCGGGAAACCGAACAGGCCATAAGGAGCCTGTACGTCATCAACGTGGACGGCGAGCCGGTGTCGCTGGAATCCGTTCTGGAGTTCGATTACACGGACGGGGAGCGCGCGCTCTTCCGCCGCGGACTGATGCCGGTAACGACCGTGTTCGCGGATCTGGACCGTTCCCGCGCCCAGCCACTGACCGTGCAACTTGAATCTCCGGCCAGCATCGCGGAAACCGGAGTAAGCTGGCTGGCCCCGCCCGATAACGCGTCCGAGCCGGTCATCTACTGGTCAGGAGAGTGGGAAATGACCCGGGACGTGTACCGGGACCTGGGCGTGGCAGGGCTTGTTGTCATGATCCTGATTTACGTGTTGCTGGCCGGCTGGTTCAGCTCCTACCGGCTGCCCCTGTTGATAATGCTGCCCATCCCCCTGATCTTCATCGGCGTGATTCCGGCCCACTGGGCCTGGGGCATCAATATTGCCGGCACGGGTGTATTGGGCGTGATCGCACTGGGCGGTATCGTCACCCGTAATGCCATCCTGCTGGTGGACTTCATCGAGAAAAGGCTGGATGAAGGCATGGACATCAAAGAAGCGGTCATCCAGGCCGGAGCGCAGCGGACCCGCCCCATCATCCTCACCGCCGCTACTGTAATGTTTGGCAGCGGGGTTCTGATCTTCGAACCATCACTCGAGCCGCTCGGCCTTACCCTGGCCAGTGGTGTTCTTGTGTCCACCTTCCTGACCCTATTGCTGATTCCATTACTTTACTTCCATGCGTTCAAAGGTAAATCCAGCCCTGGCTGAAGTGACATCCTGATCCAAGCCCGGCCCGGCAGGGTAACCAGTGAAGCGGCGGCCACGGCAACGCCGCTCATGGCAGCTTGCCACCTTCGTTTCGTAGCCGTCCCTTGCTGCCACTGCTATATTGCTACCTTAGACTGATCCACCCGCCGGAAATCAGGGAGACTTCATGCAGGCAGAGCTGATCGAAATACGCAACCACCTGGCCCAGCACTCTCCATTCGACGAGATGCCTGAGGAGACCCTCGACAAAATCGTATCGAGCATTGAAGTTGCCTATTTCCGTGCAGGCACCGAGGTCCTCAAATTCGGAGAAAGCAACGCCTATCTGCACTACATTCGCAGTGGCGCCGTCGAGATGTATCGCCGTTCGGGCGAACTCTACAACCGTCTCGGTGAAGGCGAGATTTTTGGCCAGTATGGCCTGTTGATGAGCAAAACCGTGCGTTTTCCTGTCACGGCCATTGAAGACTCCCTGATCTACCTGATTCCCGACGAGATTTTCCAGTATCTGTGGCAAACCGACGAGAATTTTACCGATTTCGTGGAAGTCGAAGACCGTTCGCGCCTGCGTTCAGCGCTGTCCCGGCGGGAAAAGTCCAACCAGCCCATGACCGCCCGGGTAACCCGGCTGATTTCCCGTGAGCCGGTCACTGCGCCCAACACCGTTCGCCTGCAGGAGGCTGCCCGCATCATGACGGAAAAGGGTGTTTCAGCGCTGCTCCTCATGGACGAGAGCGGTGACAACGCCAGGCTCTCCGGCATCATTACCGACCGTGACCTGCGCACACGCGCACTCAGTGAAGCCCTGCCGTCGGAAACACCGATCAGTGAGATCATGACCGATCAGCTGATCACCACGAGCTCCAATTCGTTCATTTTTGAAGCCATGCTGACCATGCTGCACAACAACGTGCACCACTTGCCGGTGATGGAGGGCGACAGAATCCGCGGGGTAATTGCGCTGTCCGATATCGTCAAGCACGAGTCCCAGAGCAGCCTCTACCTGGTCAGCAATATCTACCAGCAACAGGATATAAAAGGCCTCAAGCGTCTGAGCAAGGAAGTGCCCAACACCTTTGTACGTATGGTCCGGGAAGACGCCAATTCCCATATGATCGGCAGCGCCATGGCCGGTATCGGCCGCAGTTTCAGCCAGCGACTGCTGGAACTGGGGGAGGAAAAGCTGGGGCCACCACCCATACCCTACTGTTTCATGGCACTCGGTTCCATGGCCCGGGACGAGCAACTGGTGGTAACCGACCAGGATAACGCCATGGTGCTGGACGACAGTTTCGATCCGGCGCAACATGACGAGTACTTCCTGGCACTGGCGAAATTCGTCAGCGACGGCCTGGCGGAATGCGGTTACGCGTACTGCACCGGCGATATCATGGCGACCAATCAGAAGTGGCGCCAACCCTTGCGGGTGTGGAAGGAGTACTTCGCCGACTGGACCGAAAACCCCAAGGCCGAAGCGCTGCTGAACAGCAATATCTTCTTCGACCTCGACGGCATCCATGGCCGCACCGAGTACACCGAGGAGCTCAAAGCGTTCATCGCCGAGAAGGCCAGCAACAGCCAGCGGTTCCTGGCCATGCTGGCGCGCAACGCCCTAAACCGTACGCCGCCACTGGGCTTTTTCCGCACCTTCGTAATGGAGGAAAGCGGCAAGCAGGCCAAGACCATCAACCTGAAGCGTCGCGGAACGGCGCCGGTCTCCGACCTGATCCGGGTGCATTCCCTGGCCTGCGGCTCGAAGGCCCAGAATACTTTCAACCGCCTCAAGGCCATCGGCAAAACCAGGCTGATTCCGGAAGACGGCGTGGACAACCTGCGGGATGCCTTCGAATTCATCGCCATTGTGCGGATCCGCCATCAGGCCCTTGCCATCGAAGCCGGCCGCCAACCCGACAACAACGTGCGCCCGGAAGACCTCTCGCCCTTCGAACGCAGCCACCTGAAAGATGCTTTCCAGGTGGTCAGCCAGGCCCAGAAGTTCCTCAAGTTCCGTTATAACGCACAGGTGGGGCGGAATGTCTGATAACCGCGAATCTACGACGACCGGGGAGATGCCCCAGGCCCTGTCGTGGCCCGAACGCTTCCGGGAACTTGCAACGCAGGCCAGGGATGAACGGCTAAAGTCATTCTACGAAGCGGGTTGCGTCGGGCCTGAAACCCCCATGAAAGACGTTGCGTTCGTGGGCCTGGATTTCGAAACCACCGGCCTGGACCCCAACAAGCACTCCATTGTCAGTATCGGCGTGGTGCCGTTTACCCTCGACCGGGTGCAACTGGGAGGTGCCCGGCACTGGCTGGTCAAACCACAGCTTCCGCTGCATCAGACGTCCATCACGATACACGGCATCACCCACACCGATATCGACAAGGCACCGGATCTGGACGATGTACTTGGTGAGGTTCTCGGAAGCCTGGCCGGTCGCATTCCGGTGGTTCACTATCGCAGTATCGAACGGCCGTTCCTGAACGTCGCACTGAAGTGGCGGATCGGGCAGGAGATAGAATTTCCGGTGATCGACACCATGGCCATCGAAGCCCATCTGCACCCCGACCGGCAGCCCAACTGGTGGCAGAAGTTAAGGGGCCAGCAACCCGTCTCCATCCGTCTGACAGACAGCCGGCTGAGATATGGCCTGCCCCATTACCCACCCCATAATGCTCTGGTGGACGCACTGGCCAGCGCAGAATTACTGATGGCGCAGATACAGCATCACTTTTCGCCGGAAACCCGCATCGGGGATCTCTGGCTGTGACGAGCAGACGGCCTATTTAGAAGCGGTGCGACTGTTCTCTTCCACTTCGCTGATCAACGCCCCGTAACCCCGAGCCTCCATATCCTCCAGCGGAATAAACTTCAGTGCCGCGGAATTCATGCAGTAACGCAGGCCTGTGGGGTCAGGTCCGTCATTGAACACGTGGCCCAGGTGCGAGTCGGCGTATCGGCTACGGATTTCAGTGCGTGTCATGAAAAAGGAGCGGTCCTCTTTTTCCACCACCATGTCCGGACTGATCGGCCTGGTGAAGCTGGGCCAGCCGGTGCCGGATTTGTACTTGTCGCGGGAAGAGAACAGTGGCTCGCCAGAGACGACATCCACATAAAGCCCCGGCCGTTTTTCATCAAAGTATTCGTTCTTGAAAGCCGGTTCGGTGCCATCTTCCTGGGTCACATAATACTGCTCTTTGGTCAGCTGCTCCTTCAATGCTTGCTCATCCGGTTTGTCAAAGGTCTCCGGATTGAATGCTTCAACCTCGCTGAGGTCGATAGCAGACTCATCGCCTCCGGATTGCCCGGAATTGCCGCTGTTCCCGGAGCCCTTCTGTTCCGGCCGATATTGGGCATAATCTACCTCTTCATCGTCGCCCCAGACCTTTTCAATGAACTGGTAGCGACCGGAGTTGAACGTGTAGAGCTTGTAGCGCACCGGATTCTTCTTGTAGTAATCCTGATGGTATTCCTCGGCGTCGTAAAAGGCCTCGAAGGGAACAATTTCAATCTTCACCGGGTTGTCATAGCGGCCGGATTCTTCCAGCGCTTTCACAGAGGCTTCGGCAGCCCGCTTCTGCTCGTCATTGTGATAGAAAATGGCCGGCCGGTACTGCCTGCCCCGATCCACATACTGGCCTTTTACATCGGTCGGATTGGCGGTGCGCCACAGGGCCTGAAGCAGACCTTCATAGGTAATCTCATCAGGGTCGTAGTAGACCTGCACCGCCTCGGTGTGGCCAGTGCGCCCACTCGAAACCTGCTGATAGGTGGGATTTTTCTCGTCACCACCACTGTAACCGGACACCGCCTCAACGACGCCGGGTACTTTTTCCTCATAGGCGGCTTCAACGCACCAGAAACACCCACCAGCGAAGGTCGCAACCGCCAGTTCAGGGTCGTCCGGGGCATATTTCGAATCCTGTCCACTGGCAGCACCAACCTGTAAAGCGGTCAATGTTATGGCGGCGGCCATGGACATCAGTAAAAGATAGTGTTTCATACATTTGCCTCGGGCAATTAACAGTCCAGTCGTCTGTTTGACGGCTTAAACCGGGGGAGTTCCCCTTCATTTACGAATACCGTGTATGGTTGGGATCACCAGAGCCTGCGCAGGGAGCGATTTGTTCGGAAATGGCAGGCCTTGTGCTTTGACGATAGAATACAAGAGTCCGGCTTATGAGGTTCCAGTGGCAGCAGACCTGAGTTCAACCAGAGCAACACCCGAGGACGTTGTCCGCCACGCCCGCCGGCTCTGGCTGAAGGGTGAGCGCATTCATCTTGCTTCACTGTCGGAAGAACTCAACATCGGCCGTGCCACCCTGTTCCGCTGGATTGGTAACAAAGACCTTCTCATGGGCGAGGTCTTGTGGTCGTTATACGATTCCGTGCGTCAGGACGCCATCAGGCATACCTCCGGCCATGGCGTGGACTATGTGGTGGGAGTGTTCCGCTACATAAATTCGATACTGCTCCATTCGCAACCCTTGCGGCGTTTCATCCACGATGATCCGGAGTATGCCCTGAAGATGCTGACATCCTCTCGTTCCACACTGCACAGCCGCACCGTTGAGGCCAATACGCGGATGCTGAAAGAGCAGGTCGCCGCCGGTTATATTCAGCCGCCGATGAACCTGGAAAGCCTGTCCTACTTCATGGTGCGGCTGGCGGAATCCTGCCTTTATGCTGATATTATTGGCGGCCGCGAACCGCGGGATGAGGAGCTGGAGGATGCCTGTACGGCGGTGCGGATTCTGCTCGGTGGTAAGGCCTGAGGTTTTGGGGCTGGCTGTGTGTGGAGGGTATATTGTCGGATTACGGCTGCGCCTAATCCGACCTACGAGACGGATCCGGCCTGCATGGTGGAACCTCGCCCCGTAGGTCGGATTAGCGAAGCGTAATCCGACACCCGGCTGCCGGCAATTACAACTGCAACGACCGCACCTCCAGAAACTCCTCCAATCCCCACTTGCCAAACTCCCGCCCGATGCCGGAATGGCCGAACCCGCCAAACGGGGCCATCGGATTGAAGTCCCCGCCGTTAACAAACACCTGGCCGGTGCGTAGCTTTCCGGCCACTTTCCTGGCGTGGGCATCATCACCGGACCAGACCGCGCCTGACAGGCCATACGCAGTGCCGTTAGCAATTTCGATAGCCTCGGCCTCATCCTGGTAAGGGATTACGCACAACACCGGGCCGAAAATTTCCTCCTGGGCAATGCGGCTGTCCGGTTTGACGTTGCCGAACAGGGTGGCTTTGACGAAGTAGCCGTGGGCGCAGCTTTCCGGTGCTTCCGGGCCACCGGCAATCAGGGTCGCGCCTTCCTTGATACCGAGTTTGATGTAATCAATGACCTTGTCCCGCTGCTGCGCCGAGGCCAGCGGGCCCAGGCGTGTGGTTTCTTCCAGGGGATTGCCCGGCGTCATTTTCGCCATCGCAGCGGCGGCAAGTTCACAGGCTTCGTCGTGTTTGTCGGCAGGCACCAGCATGCGGGTCAGCGCGGTACAGGTCTGGCCCGAGTTCAGCAGACAGTTGTTGACGGTTCCCTTCACCGCTTTGGCCAGATCGGCGTCCGACAGGATGACCGATGCCGACTTGCCGCCCATCTCCAGGGCAAAGCGTTTGAAGTCATCGGCCGCGGCGTGGGCGATCAGGCTGCCGGTGCGGGTGGAGCCGGTGAAGGACACCATGTTGACGTCCGGATGTTTGATCAGGGTATCGCCCACGGTACTGCCTTCGCCGCACACCAGATTAAAGACGCCTTCGGGCAGGTCCGTCTTATCCAGGATGTCCGCCAGAATATAGGCGCTCTGGGGTGCGATTTCCGAGGGCTTGAGAACGATGGTACAGCCAGCGGCCAGGGCCGGAACCACCTTGAGAATCACCTGATGCAGGGGGTAATTCCAGGGGGTGATACAACCCACCACGCCCACCGGTGTGTACTGGACTTCGGAATTGCCAACCTGCTCGCTGAACGGGAAGTCCGGCAGCAGTTTCAGGTAGCTTTTGGTGATGGTGGCCGGCAGACCGGCCTGGATGCCGGTGGCCAGCTTGATGGGCATGCCCACTTCCCTGCATATGGTTTCCGCGATTTCGCCAGCCCGTTCCTTGAGGCCGGCGTGAAGCTGTTCCAGCACGTGGATACGTTTTTCCAGCGTGCTTTCAGACCAGCTTTCGAAGGCGGCGTTAGCGGCGGCTATGGCCTGTTCCATCTGCTCACGGCCGGAGGCCGGGACCCTGGCAATGACGTCGCCGGTAGCAGCCTCATGGACATCGATGGTATCGCCACTCCAGTCCTGCCACTGGCCGTTGATGTAGTTACTGCTGAGGTTGTTCATGGTTCTGCTCCTGAATCAGTCGAACACGATCACGCCACGGGCGTTCCTGCCCGCTACCATATCATCAAATGCGCTGGTGGCGTCTTCTGTCGGGAAGGGGCAGAAACCTGTAGTTGCAGACAAACCGGGTCACCGCTAAAACTCAGAATCCTGCATGCTCAGCGGCGTGGTATCCAATCCACTCAGCAATCTGGCCAGACTGTCCACCTTCGGTAACTCGTAGCTGGCAAAATACTCACAGGCTTTCACTTTACCCTCGTAAAATTGCGCTGTCTGCTCACCTCTTCCATCCAGTCCGGTCATGGCCTTGCCAGCCTGTCGCAACCAGAGCCAGCCAACCACCAGATGGCCGAAGGCTTCCAGATAAAGCGAGGCGTTGGCCAGGGCTTTCTCCACACTACCCCTGGCTTTCTCGGTGTTAATGGCCTCTGTCGCCACAGCCATGGCTTTCAGTGCTCGACCCAGGTTGTCGGCACAGGGTGCCAACCGCTCAATGCCATGAGCTTCATCGATAGTGGCTTCAATCCGGTCCATCAGTTCCTGGTAAAACTCACCGCCGGCCATGGAGACTTTGCGCCCTAACAGGTCGATACCCTGAATGCCGTGGGTGCCCTCGTGGATGGGGTTGAGGCGATTATCGCGGTAAAACTGCTCGACGGGATACTCGCGGGTATAGCCGTATCCTCCGTAAACCTGGATTGCCAGGCTGTTGGCCTCCAGGCAGAACTGGGATGGCCAGGATTTGATGATCGGCGTCAGCAGATCCAGCAGGCCGGCGGCGACTCTGCGTTGGTCTTCCGTGGCGCCGTGTTTTTTCTCGTCAACCAGCATGGCCCCTTGCAGGCAGAGTGCCAGGCCACCTTCGACGTAGGCTTTCTGGGTCAGCAGCATGCGGCGGATGTCGGCATGGCGGATCAGCGGCACTTGTGGCGAGCCGGGATCTTTCTCGCCCACGGGACGGCCCTGTTTGCGATCGCGGGCGTAGTCCAGGGCGTGGAGGTAGCCAGTGTAACCCAGCATGACCGATCCCAGACCGACGCCGATGCGGGCTTCGTTCATCATATGGAACATCGCCGCCAGGCCGTTGTTGGGCTCGCCGACCAGGTAACCCACGGCCCCCTCTTTTTCACCGAAGTTGAGCATCGTGGAGGTAGTGCCGCGATACCCCATTTTGTGAATCAGGCCCGCCAGCACCACATCATTACGTTCGCCGAGGCTGCCGTCTTCATTGACCAGTATCCTGGGCACGATAAACAGCGAAATGCCTTTCACTCCGGAAGGGGCATCCGGTAAACGGGCAAGCACCATGTGGATGATGTTGTCGCTCAGCTCATGATCGCCCGCGGATATATAGATCTTGTTGCCGAACAGGCGATAGCTGCCGTCGGCCTGCGGCTCCGCGCGGGTTCGCAAATCACCCAGGGATGAACCCGCCTGGGGTTCTGTCAGGCACATGGTGCCAAAGAAGCGGCCGGCCATCATCGGCTCGGCGTATTTCTTCTGCTGATGCTCATCGCCCTGGGCCATGACCAGGTTTGCCGCCGCAATCGTCAGCCCCGCATAGCCCTGAGTGCCCACGTTTGCTCCCTTGAGCATCCCAACGCACATCTGGGCTACGGCGGCAGGCAGCTGCATGCCACCGCGTTCGTAGTCCTGGCCGGCGGCCATCAGGCCAGTATCCCGCAGGACATCCAGGGCCTTTTTGACCTCCAGGCGCATAACCACTCGGCCATTCTCGAATCTGGGTTCCTCTTCGTCGACCAGGCGGGCGTGGGGGGCAAATTCTTCGGCCGCTACTTTCAGTGCAAGATCCAGTGCGGCCTGAAGGGTTTCACGGTTGTGGTCGGCGTAACGTTCATAGCCCAGAATCTGTTCGACTTCATGGAGTTCGAACAATTGGAAAGCAAGGTCCTGGGTGTTGATGATTTTTTGTTGCATGGCCTCGCACTCTTGGTAACTGTCGGCGATTTTGTCGGATTACGCTTCGCTAATCCGACCTACGATTTACGATCTACGACGGCGGGATTAACCACGTAGGTCGGATTAGCGAAGCGTAATCCGACAAAGCCAAAGTTGTCATATCGGGCCTGGCAGAAATATTCAAACCACCTCGAACAGGCCGGCAGCACCCTGGCCACCGCCGATGCACATGGTCACTACGACGTACCTGGCACCGCGGCGCTTGCCTTCAATCAGGGCGTGGCCAGTCAGACGTGAGCCGGTAACGCCATACGGGTGGCCCACGGAAATAGAGCCGCCATTCACGTTCAGCTTTTCCATGGGAATGCCCAGACGGTCACGGCAATAAATCACCTGCGAGGCGAAGGCTTCGTTCAGTTCCCACAGGTCGATGTCGTCCATCTTCAGACCGCTGCGCTCCAGCAGTCGCGGAATGGCGAAGACCGGGCCGATACCCATTTCGTCCGGCTCGCAACCGGCTACGGCAAAGCCCCGGAAGATGCCCATGGGCTCAATGTTGTGCTTCTCCGCGTAGGTGCTGTTCATTACTGTGCACACAGAGGCACCGTCCGAAAGCTGGGACGCATTACCGGCAGTGACAAACTGATCATCCCCACGCACCGGATTCAGGCCCTGCAGGCCCTCAAGTGTGGTATTGGGCCGGTTGCACTCGTCACGGGTCAGGGTGACGTCTTTATAGCTGATGTCACCGGTTTCCTTGTCTTTCACCATCATGGTGGCGTCGAAAGGCACAATCTCATCGTCAAACTTGCCGGCCTTCTGGGCCGCCGCCGTACGCTGCTGGGAAATCAGCGCGTATTCATCCTGGGATTCACGGCTGATGCCATAGCGTTGAGCGACAATATCGGCGGTTGCGATCATCGCGAGATATAACTCGGGTTTGTTCTTCATCAGCCATTCATTGGTGGCATGAAAGCTGTTGGCCTTGTCGTTCTGCACCAGGGAAATGGACTCGACACCACCCGCCACCATGGCTGGCACGTTTTCCGACACCACCCGCTGGGAGGCGATGGCGATGGATTGCAGGCCAGAGCTGCAGAACCGGTTGATGGACATACCTGCAGTCGTTACCGGCAGGCCGGCCCGAATCGCCGCCAGACGGCCAATGTTCTTGCCCTGGGCGCCTTCATGGAAGCTCGCGCCAAGGATCACATCTTCCACAATGGCCGGGTCGATGCCCGCACGCTCAACGGCATGCCGGATCACATGACCGGCCAGATCCACAGAGTGGGTGTTGTTCAGAGCGCCACGGTAGGATTTACCGAGGCCGGTACGTGCGGTTGAAACAATAACGGCATCAGACATAACAGTGTCCTTCACAATTGGTGTACGGGTAGGTCGGATTACGGCTTCGCCTGATCCGACCTACAGGACCAGTCTTCAGATCAAAGATCCCCGAACTTCCGACCTTCAGCGACCAGCTTCTCTAACAGACCAGCCGGCTTCCACTGTTCACCACCCAGGGTGTCATGGAAGTGCTTCACGGTCGCCAGAATGGTGCCCAGGCCAATCTGATCGGCCCAGAACATCGGGCCTCCCCGATAGGCCGGGAAACCATAGCCGAAAATCCAAACCACATCGATATCCAGCGAACGATCGGCGATGCCTTCTTCCAGAATCTTCGCGCCCTCATTGACCATCACATACATGCACCGCTCCAGAATCTCCTGGTCGGTGATGTCGCGGGGCGTAATGCCCTGCTCCTGACGGAAACCGGCAATGATCTGGTCTACCTTCGGATCGGGAATCGGCTTGCGGCTACCTTCCTCATACCTGTACACACCCGCCTGGGTCTTCTGACCCAGGCGACCCTGCTCCGCCAGCCTGTCCATCCAGCTTGCCGGCACATCTTCACCGGCCTTGCGGCGCTCCTGACGGATACTGTAGCCGATATCAATACCCGCCAGATCCGACATGGCAAACTGTCCCATGGGGAAGCCCAGATCAGTCAGCACCCTGTCCACCTGCTGCGGGCTTGCACCTTCATTGACCAGCGCCATGGCCTCGGCACCACGCTTGTGCAACATGCGGTTACCAACAAAGCCATAGCAATTACCCACCATGACACCCACTTTGCGGATCTGCTTCGCCAGCGCCATGGCAGTGGCCTTGACCTCGTCGGAAGTCTTTTCACCACGCACAATTTCCAGCAGCTTCATCACGTTGGCCGGGCTGAAGAAGTGCAGCCCGATGACGTCCTGCGGGCGCCTGGTCGCAGCGGCAATGTCATCAATGCTCAGGGTGGAGGTGTTGGACGCCAGAATTGCACCCGGTTTGCAGGCCTCGTCCAGCTGACCGAAGATTTTCTTCTTCAAATCCATGCTTTCAAAAACCGCTTCGATCACCAGGTCGGCATCGCTGAAATCATCATAGGTCAGAGTGCCGCTGATCAGGCTCATGCACTCCTCGACCTGGGCCCCGGTGATCCGGCCTTTCTTTGCGCTGTTCTCGTAGTTTTTGCGAATCACCGCCAGGCCTTTGTCCAGCGCTTCCTGTTTCACTTCGGCGATGGTCACCGGGATGCCGGCGTTGGCGAAATTCATGGCAATACCACCACCCATGGTGCCGGCACCGATCACTCCCACTTTGCGGATGTCACGCACCGGAGTGTCCTTGGGCAGACCCTTTACTTTGGAGACCTCACGTTCGGCAAAGAAAGCGTGAACCAGCCCGGCGCGCTGCGGGGATTCCATGCATTCCATAAACAGTTCACGCTCACGCTTCAGACCTTCATCGAACGGCAGATTGACGGCCGCTTCTACCGCATCCACGCATTTGAACGGCGAGAACAGGCCACGGGCTTTCTTCTGCAGTTGCGCACGGAACTGCTCGAAAACCTCGCTGCCCTTGTCGGCTTCGATCTTGTCGGTCAGGTCACGAACCCGGCGGGCCGGCTTGCCTTCATCGGCGATGCTCTGCGCGAAAGCCAGACCAACCGCCCTGATATCGTTGTCGTCTTCAACCGCATCCAGAATGCCCAGCGCGAGCGCGTCTTCAGCCGCTACGAAGTCGCCGGTAGTGATCATTTCAAGGGCTTTCTGCGCACCGGTCAGCCGCGGCAGGCGCTGGGTGCCACCGGCACCGGGTAGCAGCCCAAGCTTCACTTCCGGCAGGCCAACCCTGGCACTGCTCAGGGCCACCCGGTAATGGCAGCCGAGAGCGATTTCCAGACCACCGCCCAGGGCTGTGCCATGAATGGCAGCGACTATCGGTTTGTCACTGTTTTCATACTGATTTACAACAGCGGCCAGCCCCGGCTCCTGCATCGGCTTGCCGAATTCGCGGATGTCGGCGCCGGCAATAAAGGTGCGGCCTTCGCACACCAGCAACAGTACTTTGGCGTCGGCGTCTTTCTGGCCCTGCTCAAGCGCAGCCACCAGGCCGGAACGAACCGCATGGCCGAGGGCGTTTACCGGCGGGTAGTTCACCGTGATCACGCCAATGGAGCCTTCCCGGTTATAAGTTACGACCTCAGACATAATTTCTCCTCGCCTTGTATGGAATATGGTTTTAACTAGCGAAACATAGAAACGATTTAATACAAGTTGCCGACAGGTTTCAACCTTGAATTAAAATGCAGGCACAAAAAACCCGGGATGAATCCCGGGTTTTTTGAGAGAAGTTGGAGGGGCCCTGTCTGCCGGCTCCTTGCTCCCGTGTCGGATCAAACGCCGAGCGACTCTATATCACTGGCCAGCATTGCAAGCTGGTGGGCAATGGATTCCCGCAGCTTTTCAGCGGGCACCAGATACGAAGGCGCCGCGCAGGTCAGCGCCATGATAGTGCCGTCCTGCAGATGAATGGGCACTCCGGCGGAGTTGATGTTGCGGTCCCACTCGCCGAGGGAAAGACAGAAGCCGTACTTCTTGTAGTCTTCCATCGAGCGCTCCAGACCCTGCTGCTTCTCCGGCCAGGCATCGCCATACTTGGCTGCCATGGCGTCATCAATCACCTTGCGGCCTTTTTCGGAGATGGCACAGTAGTAGGCGCGCCCGGAGGACGTGGTTGCCATGGGAAGTTTCAGGCCGATGTCCATGCGCAGCAGGGACGCTTCCGGCGGCAGCCGGTTCTCGACATAGATCATGTGCAGGCGGTCACGGCAGGTCAGGCCGACGGACATGTTGGTCTGGCGGGCAAACTCATCCATGTACGGCCTGGCCAGCTGGCGCACCTTGAGGTTGGACACGTAGGCGTAACCCAGGGCCAGCACTCCGGAACTGAGCTGGTACTTCTCCAGCTGCGAGTTGTAGCTGAGATAACCAAGCTTGGTCAGGGTATAGGTCATGCGCGAAACCGTCGGTTTGGGCAGACCGGTCAGGCGTGAAATGTCCTGGTTGCCCAGAATGACCGAGCCTTGGCTGAAGGCACGAAGCACGTCGAGACCACGGGACAGCGCCTCTACGAACTTGCGGTCTTTTTCCGGCTTTACCGGCTCACCGTCACCGGAAGCCGCCAACAGTTCCGGTGGGGTGATCTGTGCTTTGTTCATAATCGGGCGTCCTCCAACAGCATGGCCTGATCCGGCAAGCCCGCAGTGCTGGAACAGTGCCGGGAACTTGGTCAGAAAGCGAAAATTTGAACTATTTTAATGGCTGTAAGTATCAAGTACCACAGAGTGTATTGAAAAGGATCAAGAGTCGTGCCAAACATGAAACAATCTTCCTTTATGTTTCACTATTGACCCGTTTTTGCGACACTCCAATCCGGGCTCACGAAACCATTTCGGTATAATATTCTGCAAAGCGAAACATTATAAAGAAATTTCATCCATTTGACGATCCCGGGAGAGCATCATGAAAGTTCTGTTTGTAGCCGGAGACCCCAAACCAGAGCGCTGGACGGTACCCATCAAGGAACTGCTTCCGGAAGCCGAGGTTTACGTATGGGACGCCAACGGTCCGGCTGTGGACGCCGATTACGCCATTGTCTGGCAGCCGCCGGCGGAGCTGTTCGAGCGGGAGACCAGACTGAAGGCGGTGTTCAACCTCGGCGCCGGCATCGATGGTCTGCTGGCGGTACCCAATCTGCCACCTCACCTGCCGATGGTGCGCCTGGAAGACGCCGGTATGTCGGTACAAATGGCGGAATACATGCTTCACCAGTTAGTGGAAGCCAGCCGTGGCATGGAAACCTACCGCGAGCAACAACGGGAAAACATATGGAAAATTCACCGGCCGATCAAACGCAGTGAATGGCCAGTAGGGATCATGGGACTGGGCCATATTGGCAAGCGTGTGGCGCGCACGCTCGCCGACCTCGATTACCGGGTCAATGGCTGGGCGCGCAGCGACCATACCCTCGACAGGGTAACGACCTATGCCGGCGCGAACAGGCTGACCGACTTCCTGGGCTCAACGCGCGTGCTGGTAAACACCCTGCCGCTGACCGAGGAAACCCGCGATATCCTGAACCGCCAGCTCTTCAGCCAGCTGATGCCCGGTGCCGTGGTGATCAACGTCGGCCGCGGCGAACATCTGGTGGAAGATGATCTGCTCGAAGCAATAGACAGCGGCCAGGTAGCGCGGGCCTCGCTGGATGTTTTCCGTCAGGAACCGTTACCCGCGGATCACCCGTTCTGGCAGCGACCGGAGATCACCATCACGCCGCACATTTCCGCCCGCACCTTGCGCGATGCCACCCTGGAGCAGATCACCAGGAAGATCCGCGCCCATTACAACGGCCAGCCCATTACCGGTATCGTTGACACCGGCCGCGGTTACTGACCATCCTGGCATTACGCCGGTCACTGTTATCAGCCTCTGATTAACCCGTGGCCGGTGCCAATACGAACACTGCCCATAGCATGATCAGCAACAACGGGATGGACAGCAGCACGAACAGCCCGTTCCAGCCAAACGCCACCACCCAGCGCGACACCTGGCCGAACCGCGACAGCAACATCACCGCCGGACCGAACGGCGACAGCATCATCGCCAGAGAAAACCCGATTACCAGGGCCACGGCAATGGGCAACGGATTCACCCCTTCCGCCACCAGTTGCGGCATCAGTCCCGCCTGCACGCTCAGCACGGTAATGGGGATAATGCCGATGGCCGACAGCATGGGCATCATCAGCAATCCACAGGCCGCCAGCAGGAACACCCCCTGCTCTCCCGAAGCCAGCCCCGCCAGCGCGTCCGCCGGAATCACCGCCACCAGCGCCACACCGAGCCCGGCGGACCCGGCGAAAATGGACATCTCATTGCTCATGCCCAGCATGTTGTCCACCGACTCCCGGGCCACGCCCGGCAGCGAGCGGTCATGCCACAACATATAAAGGAAGGTCACTACCGGCACGGTGAGCATCGCCGCCACCGAGACCTTCACGCCTGACAGCTGCACCAGTGCGGCCATGGCAACGAAGATTACCGTGATCAGAAGGGCCAGCCGGCCACTGCCGGCAGGCCAGTGTTCCAGCGCCTTGCGCTCGCTGCTGACCATGCGAAAGCGTTTGTACTCAAGAAACCAGCCAACAAGTATGAGCAGCACTGCGCTACCCATACCGTAAGGCAGCAGCCCCGACCAGCTCAGAGTTGGTACCTCACGGGTGATAATAGCCACCGCCACACTGGTCGGCGCGACCAGCGGCACCAGTGCAAAGCCCCGCAGGGTACTGATCAATACACTGCGCAGCCAACGCAGGCGTGAGGCCCCGGTAATACCCCGCTGCCGCAGGGTATCCGCGAGGGTACCGCAGAGCAGGTTCATGACCCCGAAACTCAGTACCGACGCAATACCGCAGCTGACCAGTGCGTATTTTGGATACAGCAACGCCGGGCGGCCGCCCAACAGCACATCGTGAATGCGCTGAAGCACTTCCAGCCGGCGCACCAGGCACTGCATCATGCCAAGGCTACCCAGGAAAGCGGCGTAGAAAGCGACGTTGGAGGCCGCATATATCAGCTCACCGGGCCCCAGCTCACCCGCCAGCGCAAGAGCGCCCACCAACAGCACCGAGATCAGAAAAAGGTATCGGGAATAGGCCTGCAGCCGGCCGAGCATGGTCAGGAAGTACAGCACAAACAGCACACCGGACAATGTGCTGAGCCAGGAACTGTCCAGATACAGCGCCACAAGCTCCAGCAATACAGCAACGGGAACCAGAAAACGACTCATAGAAAATTCGCGATCCTCGAGGGTGGTATCGGTTGCATTTCACACAAACCCGGATTAGTCTTTATGCATCAATCTACAAAACTTAATTCCGCTATACGAAACTATAGTAGCATTAATGGCAAAATAAGTCCGAAAGCTTTCTGCGCTGCAGAGGAAGGACGACAACAGGGGCATGGCCGCTGTGACTGAACGAATGACTGACCAATTTTCTGAGGAGAGACACCATGGCTTTCGCACCCTGGGATGACCTGCTGCAATTTGACAAGCAACTGGATGAAACCGAGCGTCAGGTACGGGACAGTATCCGTTCTTTCTGCGACCAGCGCCTGATGCCCGGTATTATCGAAGCGAACCGTCACGAGAAGTTCGACCGCTCCATCTTTACCGACATGGGCGACCTGGGCATGCTCGGCGCTACCCTGCCGGAAGAGTACGGCGGCCCTGGCCTTAACCATGTGTGCTATGGCCTGATTGCCCGTGAAGTCGAGCGTGTGGATTCTGCCTATCGCTCGGCCCTGAGCGTGCAGTCGTCACTGGTGATGTATCCCATCTTTACCTATGGTCAGGAAGCGCTGAAGAAACGCATCCTGCCCAAGCTGGCATCCGGCGAGTACGTAGGCTGCTTTGGTCTGACCGAACCCAACCACGGCTCTGATCCGGGTGGCATGGAAACCCGCGCCAGGAAGGTCGACGGTGGCTATCTGGTGAGTGGTTCCAAAACCTGGATCACCAACTCCCCGATCGCCGATATCTGCGTAGTCTGGGGCAAGCTGGACGGTGTGGTAACCGGCTTCGTGATCGAGCGCGAAGACGGCAAGGGCCTGGACACACCAAAGATCGAAGGCAAGTTCTCACTGCGTGCTTCCGATACCGGCTCCATCTTTATGGACGAAGTGTTTGTGCCGGAGGAGAACAAGCTGGACGTGGAAGGCCTCAAAGGTCCGCTCAGCTGCCTCACCAAGGCCCGCTACGGCATCAGTTGGGGCTCCCTTGGTGCTGCCGAGTTCTGCTGGCACGCCGCTCGCAACTACACCCTTGAGCGCAAGCAGTTCGGCAAGCCTCTGGCCGCCAACCAGCTGATCCAGAAGAAGCTGGTAGACATGCAGACCGAAATCACCCTGGGCCTGCAGGCCGTGCTGCAACTGGGCCGCATGATGGACACCGGCGAGGCGACACCGGATGCGGTATCCCTGCTCAAGCGCAACAACTGCGGCAAGGCTTTGGACATAGCCCGGGTTGCCCGTGACATGCACGGTGGTAACGGCATTTCCGACGAATACCATGTAATTCGCCACGTAATGAATCTGGAGGCGGTGAACACCTACGAAGGTACTCACGATGTTCACGCGCTGATTCTGGGGCGCGGCCAGACCGGCATTCAGGCGTTCAGCTGATTGTTGCACAAACGCAAACGAGGTTTATCCGATGAACATGAACTACACCGCCGGGGAACTCGCCTTCCGTGACGAGGTAAGAGCATTCCTGGAAGAGAAGCTGCCGGCGGACATCGCCGCCAAGGTAAACGGGTTCCGCCGCCTGTCCAAAGAAGACCATCTGCGCTGGCAGAAAATCCTCTGCAAACAGGGCTGGTACGCGACGCACTGGCCGGAAGAGTACGGCGGTGTGAAGTGGACGCCGGTGCAGAAGCACATCTGGGATGAAGAATCCTGCCGTTACGGCGCTCCCCGCTCCATCCCGTTCGGGGTAAACATGGTGGCGCCGGTGATCATCAGATTCGGTAACGAAGAGCAAAAACAGAAATACCTGCCGCGCATTCTCAGCGGCGAGGACTGGTGGTGCCAGGGGTATTCCGAGCCCGGCGCCGGCTCTGACCTGGCGTCCCTGAAAACCCGTGCCGTGCGTGAGGGCGACCATTACATCGTGAACGGCCAGAAAACCTGGACCACTCTGGGCCAGTACGCCAACATGATTTTCTGCCTGGTGCGCACCAATACCGAGGTCAAGAAACAGGAAGGCATCTCGTTCCTGCTGATTGACATGAACACACCGGGCATCACCGTGCGCCCGATCATCACCCTCGATGGCGAACACGAAGTCAACGAAGTGTTCTTCCAGGACGTGAAGGTGCCGGTGGAAAACCTGGTCGGCGAGGAAGACAAGGGCTGGACCTATGCCAAGTTCCTGCTCACATACGAGCGCACCGGCCTGGCAGGTATTGGTATGTCCAAGGCGGCACTCTCGCACCTCAAGCAGCTGGCCAGCCGCCGGATGAAGAATGGTAAACCGTTGATCGAGGATCCGTCCTTCAGCCAGCGTATCGCCAGGGTGGAAATTGATCTGACGGCAGCCGCCATCAGCAACCTGCGTATTATTGCCTCGGTTGAAGGTGGTGGCGTGCCGGGTGCGGAAAGTTCGATGCTCAAGGTAAAAGGCACCGAGATCCGTCAGTCCATCAACGATCTCGCCCGCCGCGCTATCGGCCCCTACGCCCTGCCATTCCTGGAGGAAGAAATGGAACTGGATTACGACGGCGAATTCCTGTCCGACAAGGACGCTGCGCCACTGGCCGCTCACTATTTCAACAACCGCAAGCTGTCGATTTTCGGCGGATCCAACGAGATCCAGAAAAACATCGTGTCGAAAACGATTCTCGGGCTTTAAGGAGGCGACCATGGATTTCCGACTCAACGAAGAGCAGCAGATGCTGCAGGACACCGTGGCCCGCCTGGTGCGCGGTGAGTACAGCTTTGAAAAACGTCTGGCGTTCAGCGAAACGGACCTGGGCTTCAGCGCCGATTTCTGGAAGCAGCTCAGCGAACTGGGCCTGACTGCCGTACCGTTTTCCGAAGAGCTTGGCGGCTTCGGTGGCGGAGGGGTGGAAGTGCAGTCGCTGATGGCGGAGCTGGGCCGGGGCCTGTGCCTTGAGCCGTATCTTCAGTCCATCGTTTTCGGCGGCGGCCTGATCCGCCAGGCCGGCAACGACAGCCAGCAACAAAACTGGCTGGCTGGCATCGCCAGCGGCGAACTGAAAGCTGCTGTGGGCCTGCAGGAGCCTCAGAGCTTCTACGACCTGAACAACGTGGAAACCCGTGCCGAGAAAAACGGTGAGGGCTATGTACTGAATGGCCGCAAAGCGGTGGTGATTGGTGGTCATTGTGCCGACGTGATTGTGGTATCTGCCCGCACCTCGGGCGACACCCGCGATGCCGATGGCATCAGTCTGTTTGCCCTGAGCCCGGATACCGCCGGTATTGAGCGCCGCACTTACCCCACCATTGACGGTGCCAAAGGCTGTGACATCACCCTGAACGACGTCCAGGTTGATGCGGACGCGCTGCTGGGGGCCGAAGGCGAAGCCGCGGACGTCATCGAATACCAGGCCGGCCGCGCCATTGCCGCCCTGTGTGCGGAAGCCGTGGGGGTCATGGAGATGGCCAATGAGCTGACCCTGGAGTACCTCAAACAGCGCAAGCAGTTTGGCGTGCCCATCGGCAAGTTCCAGGTACTGCAGCATCGCATGGTGGACATGATGTCGGAACTGGAACAGGCCCGGTCCATGGCGATTCTGGCCGCCAGCGTCGCTGACAGTGAACAGGGTGATGAGCGCAGCCGTGTTCTGGCCGGAGCCAAGAACGTGATCGGGCGCGCGGGACAGTTCATTTCCGAAAGCGGTATCCAGATGCATGGCGGCATCGGTATGACCTGGGAGTATAACTTTGCCCATTACGCCAAGCGCCTGATTGCCATCAATCATCAACTGGGCGATGACGACTTCCACCTGGAACGTTACGCCTCTCTGCTGCAAGCCAGCTGAAGGGCGGTGCAAATGACCATGACAAAGACCAGCAACCAGTCAGCACAGCAGGACCTGAAGAAAGCCGAATGGAAGGTGCGTACCGAGCTGGCTGCGGCCTATCGTCTGGTGGCCCTGTTCGGCTGGGACGACCTGGTGTTCACCCACCTGTCCGCGCGGGTACCGGGGCCGGAGCACCATTTCCTGATCAATCCTTACGGCCTGCTGTTCCATGAAATCACCGCGTCGTCACTGGTGAAGGTCGACCGGGACGGCGAGGTGGTGCAATCCGGTGGCCTGAGCCGTGTGAACCCGGCCGGCTTTACCATTCACAGTGCCGTGCACATGGGCCGGGAAGACGCGGGCGCGGTGATGCACCTGCACGCACCCGATGGTGTGGCGGTATCGGCCCACCGGGATGGCCTGCTGCCCCTGAGCCAGACGGCGATGCTGTGTCTGAACCATTTGAGCTATCACGACTATGAAGGCGTGGCCCTGAATCTGGATGAGCGGGAGCGGCTGATCAACGATCTCGGCGACAAGTCGATGATGATGTTGCGCAACCATGGTGTGCTGACGGCAGGGAAAGATGTTCCGGAGACCTTCACCTATCTGTATTTCCTGATGAAGGCTTGTGAGATCCAGGTCAAGGCCCAGAGTTGCGGGCCCACCTGTATGCCCTCGGAGCAGGCCATTCAGACCACGGCGGATCAATCTCAGGCGCTGGGTAGTGCGGCGGCTTTGACCTGGCCGGCTCTGGTGCGGCTTCTGGATAGCAAGAATCCCGGGTACGCGGTCTGACTTTCTCGCAAGCTGGTGCCTGGTGCGCCATGGAAGGACGACACCTTTCCGGGACACGCTGTGAATACGTCCCTGTACGCTCGACAAAAACATCCATGTTTTTGACGGTCCCGGAAAGGTGTCGTCCTTCCATGGCTTCTGCATCAAGTCTTTGCCAACTCTCGATTTAAGGATGCAGGCATGCTTTCGGTTGAGCTGAACGATCTGGAAAAGCATAAGGGTTCTTTGATTGGCCACAGTCCATGGAAAACCGTCACCCAGGAGATGATTCAGGCTTTTGCCGATGCCACGGGCGACCACCAGTGGATTCATCTGGATGTCGAACGGGCAAGGCGTGAATCACCCTGGAAGAGTACTGTGGCCCACGGTTTTCTCACCGCCTCCCTGATTCCTCTGTTGAATCAGCAGGTGATCAACGTGCAGGGCAAAAGCGCCAGCATCAACTACGGGATAGACAAGCTACGCTTCCCCGCCGCAGTGAAGTCCGGGTCGGCTATCCGCAGTAAAATGGAACTGATGGATGTGACCAGAGTGGACGACCGGCGCACCCTGGCCACCTACAGGACCACGGTGGAGATTCAGGGTGAGGACAAGCCTGCCTGTGTGGCGGAAAATCTGGTGATGTACGTGGCTTAGATCGAGGGGCCGCCAGGCGGTCCCTTATTTATGGGGGTACGGACTGCGTGATCAGTGGAACGGCGAGTCAGCCTTTGGCCTCCCACTCCTCTTCCTGCAGTGACCGCCACATCAGCTTGCCCGTAGGGGACTTCGGCAGCTTATCCACAAACTGGACGATTTCAGGCACTTTGTAGACTGCCATCTGCTCTTTGCACCAGCTGACGATATCCGCTTCCGTGGTGCTGCCTTCCGCCTCAGGCGTAAGTACGATGCACGCCTTCACGGTCTCCCCCCGCCTGGGGTGCGGCGAGGAAATGATGCACACTTCGTGAATACCCGGGTGCCGGTACATCAGCCCTTCCACTTCCGATGGCCAGACCTTGTAACCCGAGGCGTTGATCATCCGCTTGACCCGATCCACCATGAAGAAATAACCCTCTTCGTCGTAATAGGCGAGATCCCCGGTACGGAAGAAGCGTTTGCCGTCGATTTCCACAAAGGCAGCTTCGGTTTCGGCCGGGCGCTTCCAGTAACCCTGGGTCACCTGCGGACCGTTCGAGACAATTTCACCCACCTCACCCGGGCCTTTCTCTTCCAGGGTTTCCAGATCGATGATGCGGCTGTCGACATCAAACACCGGAATGCCGAGGCACTGGGGCCTGGGACGATTCGGCGGATTGATGTGAGTGGCCGCCATGGTTTCCGACAGCCCGTAACCCTCGATGTAGTCCAGGCCGGTCATGGTCTTGAGCTTGGCAGCGACCGATTCCGGCATGGCTGCCCCACCACCGCCGATGGTGTTCAGACTGCTCAGGTCGTACTGGCCGATGTCCGGGTTGGACAGGAAATCCACCGCCATGGTGACAATGTTGGTCCAGCCGGTGACCCGGTAACGCTCGATCAATCGGGCCGCAGTGGTGCGATCCCAGCGGGTCATGATAACCGTGGTGGAACCGCTGTAGATGGGACTGTTCATGGAACCGGTCATGCCGGTGACGTGGAAGAACGGCAGGGTGGCCAGTTGCACCGTGTTGGCGGTGCTGAGGTTCCAGAACGCCCGGTGCACGGCAGTGGCCATCACGCTGCGGTGGGTGTGCATGCAGCCCTTGGGCGCACCAGTAGTGCCGGAACTGTAGGGAATAACGGCGAGATCATCCGGGCCGGCGGTGTGGGCTGACGGGATGTTATCCGCCGCCAGCGCCTGCTCCCAGCTAACCACGCCGTCCACCTGTTGCGACCAGGGCAGCGCTGCAACTTCCGCCGGCAGATCCAGATCGGTATCCGTGCTGATATACGTACTGTAGGAAGCTACCACTATGTGGTTGAGATCGGTGGTTTCCAGCAAAGGAACGATAAAGCCGGTCAGTTCCTGGCCCGCCAGGCAGACATTGGCACCGGTATCAGCAGCGTAGTGCTCCAGTTCCGCCGTCCGGTTCATCGGGTTAACCGGAATCACTATGGCATCCGCACGCAGAATGGCGTAATAGGCAACCACGTACTGGGGAGAGTTCTGCATGTACAGCAACACCCGGTCGCCTTTTACCACACCCTGAGCCCGCAGGTAACCGGCCATCGCCTCCACCTCCCGGAACAGGCGGCTGTAGGTCATCGACGCATCGTAAAAAATAATCGCGGTGCGATCCGGATAACGCCACGCAGAAATTTCCAGATTGGTAAACACGCTGGTCCGGGGCAGCGCCATGCTCTTGGGCAGCTCTCTCGGCCAAACGGCGTAATGGCGTGTAAATGTCATTGTTGTGATTCCTTTATCCGGTTCAGTGAGCCGCTGTTGCGGCCAGATCGAAAGCTTCAGTGCCGCCGGGCAGGGGCTCCCCGTGGCGCAATGGCGTGATGGCGATGGCTTTCCCCCGCAACACGCTGACGTCTTCATCCGGCGCCACAATGTGGCGGGAGCTGCGATCAAACCCCAGCCACCAGTACGGCAGGCTTCGGGCATCCTGGCCCGCCAGCAGACGCGCACGCTGGATTGAGCCGGTGGACTGCCGGCACCAGCGCGCCTGGGTGATGCCCGCTACCTCGCAGGCCGGGAAATTCACGTTCCACGCCCAGCTCTGTCCCGGCTGCCACAACTGACGCACCACGGATTCCCCAAAGGCAGATACCGGCGACCAGTCCACACCTTCGCGGCTCAAAAAAGCCTGGCTCAAGGCAATCGCCGGTATGCCCATGTGCTCGGCGCTGAGCACCGCGCCCACAGTGCCGGAATACTGCACCGAATCGCTGATATTGGCGCCGCAGTTCACCCCCGACAGCACCAGATCGGGCGGAGTTTCCCCGAACCACTGGGCCAGCGAATACAACACACAGTCCGCCGGTGTACCGGAAACCGCATAACGCCTGTCACCCTGCTCATACACCCGCAACGGATCATGGATGGAGATACTCTGGCCGGCGCCACTGCGGTCATGCTCCGGCGCCACCACCCAGACTTCCTCGGCGAGGTTGCGGGCGATCTGCTCCAGTACCTTCAGGCCGGGGGCGTTGATACCGTCGTCGTTGGTGATCAGGATGCATTTGACCATGGGCTCATTCATGACCGTTCACCCTCACTGGCAATCCGCCAGCCGGCCTCCGCCAGCAGGCTCGCCCTCCTGCCAACCTGCAATGCATCGGCGTTGGCAGCATTGCCCTGCAACGCACGGGCATAAACGCCCTGCAGAATGGCCGCCAGGCGGAACAGCGAAAACGACAGGAAGACATGCCAGTCGGCAATGCCGTCACGGCCACTCTGCTGACAGTAGCGGGCGATGGTTTCCTGCTCGTCGGGAATACCCAATGCTTCCAGGTCTTCGCCCTGCAAGCCGCGCATCCCTTCCATGTCCGAAGGCAGGTGGTAAGGCAGGCAGTAATAGGCCAGATCCGCCAGCGGGTGCCCAAGTGTGGACAGTTCCCAGTCCAGAATGGCGATGACCTCGGGTTTGTCCGGAGCCAGCATCAGATTGCCAAAACGGTAGTCGCCATGGGCGATGGCACACTCGTCGGTGGACGGCAGATTCTGCGGCAGCCATTCCATGAGCTTATCCATCGCCGGCATGTCATCGGTCTTGGCCGCCAGGTACTGCTTGCTCCAGCGAGCGACCTGACGTGCCACATAGCCTTCCGGACGGCCATAGTCCCCAAGGCCCACCTGATGAACGTCTACTGCGTGCAGCGCCGCCAGGGTATCAATGGCGGAGTAATGCGCGGGCATCCTCTCTTGACGATCCAGCGCCCTGAGAGCCGGATGGCTGACGATGCGGCCTTCCAGATAGTCCATGACATAGAACGGTGTGCCGATGATGGTACTGTCTTCACACAGGGCCCTGGTCTTCGGCACCGGCACGCTGGTGTGTTCGGACAGCGCGCGCATGACTTTGTATTCCCGCTCGACCATATGAGCAGAGGGCAGTGTTTTCCCAGATGGCTTTTTACGCAGCACGTATAGCCCGCTGTCGGTGTCCAGCAAAAAGGTCGGATTGGACTGCCCGCCCTGAAATTGTTTGACGTCCATGCGGCTACCAAAATCCGGCAGCGATTTCTGAAGCCATTCCAGGAGTCGGGACTCGTCAAACTTGTGTGCTGGCAAAACCTCTACCAATTCCGGAGTCATACTCATGATGCGATTCAACCTTCTTTATCTTTATGCGTCACAGCCTGCAAACAGTTCTGCGGACGGTGGGTGGGGTGCCTTTGTGCAGGGAAAAAGGTGTCTGAGCGCAGCGAGTTCTTTTTCCCGGAAGAAAGGCACCTCGCCCGCCGGCCTCCCCACTCTTGAAGGCAATCCTCAGCAAATGGTCTCACCACCGTCGGCTACAATGACCTGGCCGGTGATGTAGGCACTGGCCTTTGTTGCAAGAAAGACCGCCAGGCCAGCGATGTCCACCGGCTCGCCGATTCGCCTGAGTGGGGTCTTGTCTTCGGCGCGTTTGACGCGAACCGGATCTTCCCAAAGAGCCTTGGCAAAGTCGGTTTTGATCAGGCCGGGGGCGATGCTGTTCACGCGGATGCCTTTCGGTCCCCACTCCACTGCCAGATTACGGGCCAGCGCCGCTTCGGCGGCTTTGGATACGCCGTAGGTACCGATGGTGGTATTACCACGGATGCCGGCGATGCTGGACAGGAGAACAACCGCGCCTTCGCCTTTCTCTGCCATCTGCGGCAGCACCATGTTGGTCAGCCAGAAAGTGCCTTTGACGTTGGTGTCCATGATCTTGTCCCAGGCGTCGTCGGTCATTTCGGCGGTGGTGCCGTACACCGGGTTAGTGGCGGCGTTGCACACCAGCACGTCGATGGCACCCCAGGCTTCGTTGGTCTTGTCCACCAGGTTCTGCAGGTCCTCTTTCCTGCCCACATGGCAGGGAATGGCGATGGCTTCGTAGCCTTGCGCCTTCAGCTCATTGGCGACCTGTTCACAGGCATCGGCCTTGCGACTGGAAATCACCACTTTGGCGCCCAGACGGGCCATTTCCTCGGCGATAGAACGGCCGATGCCTTTGGTGGAACCGGTGATCAGTGCGACTTTTCCGGTCATGTCAAAAAGCGGATTAGTCATAGTTCGATCCTCATGCTCAATGCTTGGGGAACGACCGGGGAGGCACCTGCCGGGACTGTGCAAAACATGGATGTTTTGCTCAAGCCTACACGGACGTATTCACGGCGTGTCCCGGCAGGTGCCTCCCCGGTCGTTCATGCACCCGACGAATCGGGCCGAAAATCTTTAGCGATACTGACGAAGCTCAATCTTGGCCACAGAGTCCAGGTGCACCTCATCGGGCCCGTCCGCCAACCGCAGGGTCCGCACCTTGGCCCAGGCTTCCGCCAGGAAGGTGTCCTGGGACACACCGGCACCACCGTGAACCTGAATGGCACGATCCAGAACGTTCAGCGCCATATTCGGCGCAATCACCTTGATCATCGCGATCTCCTGACGGGCAACCTTGTTACCGACAGTATCCATCATGTGCGCCGCTTTCAGCGTCATCAGCCGCGCCTGCTCAATCTCGATACGGCTGCGGGCGATGTCCTTGCGGATGGAATCGAAACCGGACAGCGGCCTGCCAAAGGCTTCGCGGGCATTGGCACGCTTGCACATCAGCTCCAGTGCGCGCTCGGCGACACCAATGGTGCGCATGCAATGGTGGATACGGCCCGGCCCGAGGCGGCCCTGGGCGATTTCGAAACCACGGCCCTCACCCAGCAGAATATTCTCCACCGGCACCCGCACGTTCTCGTAGTGAATCTCCGCATGGCCATGGGGCGCATGGTCGTAGCCGAATACCGTCAGCGAACGAATCATCTTCACACCCGGGGTATCCAGCGGCACCAGGATCATCGACTGCTGCTGATGCTTCTCAGCGTCCGGATTGGTCTTGCCCATGACAATGGCAATTTTCGAGGTGGTCGTCATGGCGCCAGACGACCACCACTTGCGACCATTGATCACATACTCATCGCCCTCGCGGCGGATTTCACAGGCGATGTTGGTGGCATCCGAAGAGGCCACGTCGGGCTCGGTCATGGAGAAACAGGAGCGGATTTCGCCATTGAGCAGGGGCTTCAGCCATTGCTCCTGCTGTTCCTTGTTACCGTAACGGGCGATGGTTTCCATGTTGCCGGTGTCCGGCGCGGAGCAGTTGAACACTTCCGGCGCCATGGCAGAACGGCCCATCACCTCACACAGGTGCGCGTATTCGTAGTTGGTCAGCCCGGCACCAAACTCACTTTCCGGCAGGAACAGGTTCCACAGACCCGCCGCTTTCGCCTTCGACTTCAATTCCTCGATGATCGGCACCGGCGCCCAGCGATTCTCTGCCTGCTCGACCTGCTCATGGTGCTTGTGCTCGTTCGGATAGATGTAAGCATCCATGAACTCGTTCAGCTGCGCCTGCAGTTGTTTCGCTTTGTCAGACAGTTCAAACATGTCCGCTTCCTCTTGGTATTGGCGTTGATTCGGTAACCGTTCCGTCAGATCGGAACGCCCTCCGGTTTGTCGCTGCCGGACCGAATCCGGAACGTACCCTCGGCGATGGCCAACAGATTGCCCTTGTCGTCATGAACCTCGCCGGTGCTGTTGAATATGCGGGTGCCGCCGGCGCGCTTGCGACCGGTGACGGTTATGGTTCCGCCGGAACACTGGCCCGTGAAGGTGGTGGTCAGGGTCAGGGTGATGGCCTTGCGCATCCGCCCGGGGTAAGGGCAATGGGTGCCGGCCTGGGCCAGCACAATGTCCAGCAGAGAGGTAAGCACACCTCCGTGGATCACTCCGCCCAGGTTCAGGTGCCGTGGCTCCAGTGTCAGTTCCAGCACCGCTTCGTTCTCTTCCCAGGACACCTGACGATAACCCAGCAGGCTGTGGAAGCCCGGCAGGTCTGTTCCATCGGCAAACAGAGGTTCTTGTTCACTCATTACAGTTCCATTCCCGGCAGGTTAAGAGAGACCGTGTTTTGTGGTTTATTCGCGCCATCACAAAATTCACGTCGAGGTAATTTGTCACGCCTTGCGGTTTTGAGTCAATATTAACGAAAGATGATTTCACTAGATAAAACACGATAACACCAAAAGGTCGAAAAATGGAAAGCTTGATGCAAATGTCCGTGCATGCACCGGTGGACCCCGAAGAAACCATGGAGCCCATCGGCGAGCGCATCCAGGAGCTGGCTGCGGTACGCCCCCACCAGACCGCCCTGATCGACGACCGAAGCAGCGTCAGCTGGCGCGAACTGGTGTGCCTGACCAACCGCATTGCCAATCGCTTGCGGGTCGAAGGGTTGAAGGAAGGCGACACCGTCGCATTGCTGTCAGAGAACCGGTTTGAGGCAGTGGCTGTGTATCTGGCCACGCTGGTGGCCGGCGGCTGCGTGGTGCCGTTATCAGGCATGGCCAGTGGTGGCAGCCTCGCGCTGATGGTCAACGATTGCGCTGCCCGCTTTCTGTTTGTTTCGGAAAAAAATCTGCCGCTGCTGGACGCGATGGCAGGCAAGCTGGACCAGCTCACAGCAGCGGGATGCATCAGCCTGGACACAGATGACGAGGGGCTGAACGGCCTGAACCAGTGGCTTGGCCAAACCGGTTCCGAGGCGAGGCCGGCACAAGTGACCCTCGACCACCCCTTCAACATCATTTACAGCTCCGGCACCACCGGCACACCCAAGGGCATTCTCCATGATTACCGGTTCCGCCAACGCCAGATGGTGCGCATGAGCCGCTTCGGACTGGACGGTAACGCGGTGAACCTGGTGTCGACACCGCTGTACTCCAACACCACGCTGGTGTCAGTACTGCCCACTCTGTTCAATGGCGGTACGCTGATCCTGATGGCCCGCTTCGATGCCCGGCGGTTCCTGGAACTGGCCGAGCACCACCGTGTTACCCACGCCATGCTGGTACCGGTGCAGTACCAGCGCATTCTGGCGGACCCGGAATTCGACCGTTTCGACCTCTCCGCGTTCCAGCTCAAGCTGTGCACCAGCGCCCCACTGCGTGCCGAAGTCATCCGCGACGCCTTGGCCCGCTGGCCGGGCAACATCCGCGAGGTATACGGCCTCACCGAAGGCGGCATCTCCACCTGCCTCGACTGTGCCGCCCACCCCGATAAATGGGATTCCGTCGGAGTGCCGACCGAGGGCGCCGAGGTGCGGGTGATCGACGATCAGGGCAACGAACTGCCAAGAGGAGAAACCGGCGAAATTGTGGGCCGTGCGATCTCCATGATGCGAGGCTACGTTAACCGGGACGACCAGACCCGGAGCATGCTCTGGACCAGCCCGGACGGGCTGGTGTTCTATCGCAGCGGGGATATGGGCCGTGTGGATGAGGATGGTTTTGTCTACATCCTGGACCGCCGCAAGGACATGATCATCTCGGGCGGCTTCAATATCTATGCGGTGGATCTGGAGAATGTGCTGCTGGCACACCCGGCGGTGGCCGATGCCGCCGTCATCGGCACTCCCAGTGAGCAGTGGGGTGAAACACCCCTGGGACTGGTAGTGCTGAAGCCCCGCAGCGAAGGTGGCGACATCAGCGAGGCTGAACTGCTGGACTGGGCGAACGCACAGCTGGGCAAGGCCCAGCGCATGGCGGCCATTGAGTTTCGCGCGGAACTTCCCCGGTCTTCCATCGGCAAGGTTCTGAAACGGGAGCTTCGGGCAGACTGGCGCAAGAGATGACGAGATGGACATGTCCAGCCTTACAGCGCGCAATAGTCACTATACTTCCCGTGAGTCCTGGAAGTCTGTAACAGAATATCCGCTTGCACCCTATTGCAAAAAGCAAAGTGTGTGATAGATTCAGATACACGGATTCATTCTGCAATCACTAGTTCTGCAGAGCGAAACAAAGCCAAGACAGACAACTACCACAATAACGATCGAGGTCCAACAATGAAGATGCTAATCACCGCCAGAAAATCCCTTACGGTTTATGCCTCGGCCATGACCCTGGGCCTGACTGCTGCCCTGGCCAGCGCGCCGGTTGCCGCCGAGGAAACCTTTACCTGGAAAGTTCAGTCCCACTGGCCGGGCGCCAGCTCTTCCTACAAGGACAGCCTGGGCCGACTGAAAGATGTGCTGGAGGAACGCACCGACGGCCGCCTGAAACTCGAGCTGTACGAATCCGGCGCCCTGTTCAAGCCCACGGAAACCTTTAACGCCGTGAGCCGTGGCATTCTGGAGATGGGCACCATCTCCCCGGCTTACGCTCAGAACAAGATCAGCCTGGCCGGCGTTGCCTCCGGTTTGCCGCTGGCGTTCCAGACCCCTGCCGAAGCCGCCTACTTCCATATGAATATGGGTTTTGAGGAGATGCTGCGGGAAGAAGCCGCTGAACATAACGTCTACTGGGCCACCGACAAGGTCTACCAGACCGAGATGGTGGTCAAGGAACCAATCAAAAGCGTTGAGGATCTGAAGAAACTCAAGATCCGCTCCTCCGGTGCATTGGAGAAATTCCTGGATGAAGCCGGTGCAGCCACAACCTACATTACCGGTGCCGAGCTCTACTCAGCCCTGGATTCGGGCATCGTTGACGGCGCCCACTGGGGTGCTGCCCAGGGCGCTTACAGCATGTCTCTGTACGAAGTAGCGAAGTATCACGTCAAGCCCGCCCTGAACGTTGCGGGTACCGACGTCATCATCGTCAGCCAGAAAGCACTCGACGCACTGCCTGAAAATATGCAGGCCACCGTCAAGGACGCCCTGAAAGAGCAGTTCTGGGTGCGCACCAACGAGTATGAGCACAAGGAAAAGGTAACGCTTCAGAAGGCCATAGCCGAGGAAGGTGTTGAGATCAACACACTTCCGCAAGATGTTCAGGATCACATGCTTGAAGTGGCCCAGAAGTTCTGGGACGAGGAAGCCAAGACCAGCGATAACGCAGCGAAGGCTGTTGAGATGGTCAAGGAATACCTGAAGCAACTCGGCCGACTGTAAGCGGGCAAGAACAAGACCGGGCGCTACGCCCGGTTTTTATTTGCACTCATACTCTTATCAACCAAGCTTTTAAAGGCGGAGGGACAAAATGCGCGCTCTAACCGCATTCATGACTGGAGTGACCCGGCTCAATAACCTGCTCGGCCGGTGGTTCTCCTATCTGGTCATGGTCATGTTCCTGTTATTGATCACAGGGGTGGCTTTTCGATATTTGCTCGAGTCACCACTGTCCTGGACGGGCGAGTTGACCCAGTTGCTTTTCGGGATTTACGGCCTCATGGCCGGAGGCTATTTGCTGTCTCATAACGGCCACGTCAACGTTGATCTGGTCTACTCGAAGTTCAGCCGCCGTACTCGTGCCTTTCTTGACCTGTTTACCTCAATCCTGTTTTTCATCTTCACGCTGGCACTGTTTTACTTTGGCGTCGACATGGCCTGGGAATCCTTCAGTGGCCGGGAAACATCGAACTCGGCCTGGAACCCCCCTATCTGGCCGGTCAAAGCCTTTATCCCGGCCGCCACCCTGTTACTGATCCTGCAGGGTATTGTGAAACTGCTGCAGGACATTGCCATTGCTTTCAACCTCAGTTACTACCAGCCCGAACCTGAACCGGAAGAACTGCCGGAGGACCACACATGAGCATTGAAGTGATGACTCTGCTTTTCTTCGGCTCGTTGCTGTTTTTCCTGGTACTGGGCCTACCACTGGCGTTCGTCCTTGGCGGCGTTTCCGTGGTGTTTCTCTACTTCACCTGGGGCTTCGACTCCTTCTACCTGGTGGCGTCACAGATCTGGAGCACCATGGGAAGCTTTACCCTGGTCGCCATTCCTCTGTTTGTGTTCATGGCCATGATTCTGGAGCGAACCGGGGTCGCCCGGGACCTCTACCGGATGATGCACCTGTGGTTCGGGGGCGTCCGCGGCGGACTGGCCATTGGCACCCTGGTTATCTGTGCGATATTTGCAGCAATGGTCGGTATCAGTGGTGCCGCCGTTGTCGCCATGGGTACCATCGCCCTGCCGGCCATGCTGGAGCGTGGCTACGACAAGAAGATGGTGCTTGGGGTCATCAACACCGGCGGTGGCTGGGGCGTACTCATCCCGCCGTCCATCCTGATGATTCTTTATGCCCTCATCACCGGTGTGTCGGTGGGCAAGATGTTCGCAGCCGGCATATTGCCGGGGATCATGCTGATGGTTCTTACCTCGGCGTACGTGCTGATCCGCTGCTACCTGCAGCCGCATCTGGCTCCGGACCTGCCCAAGGAAGAGCGGGGCACCTGGTCTGAAAAGTTCGCGGCCCTGCGCTCCGTGGTGCTACCGATCATGGTGGTGTTCATGGTACTCGGCTCGATCATCGGAGGCATCACCACGCCCACCGAGGCGGCTGCTATGGGTGTATTGGGGGCTCTGATCTCGGCCGCGGTCTACCGCGCCCTGAACATCGAGCTGATCAAAGATGCGTCAGTGCGGACGTTCAAGCTAACGGGCATGATCATGTGGATCCTGTTTGCGGCACACGCGTTCAGTGCCGCCTACCAGAGCATGGGCGCGCAACCGATGATCGAAGGCATGATCCAGTCCATTCCCGGCGGCCCCTGGGCGGTCATCATCTTCATGATGCTGATTGTCTTCCTGTTGGGCATGGTGCTGGACCCGGTTGGCATCATGCTGATCACCCTGCCAGTGTTCACGCCTATCGTTGCGTCCATGGGCTTTGATCCGATCTGGTTCGGCATACTGTTCGTGATCAACATGGAAATCGGCTATATGACGCCGCCGTTCGGGTTCAACCTCTTCTACCTGAAAGGAGTGGTGCCGCCCGGGATAACCATGGGCGACATTTACCGATCGGTTATACCCTTCGTGCTCATCCAGATCGTGGGTATTGGCTGTCTTATGGTGTTTCCGGAAATCGCTACCTACCTGCCGGATCTGCTCTTCTGAGCCGATCCGGTCTGACTTTGACCGATGCATTGCGCAAAGGTATTGCGGCCCGGTTAACAGAGAACTACCTTAAGGGAACTCCCTCCTGATGGAAGCGGGAGTTCCCACCACAAGGAGATGTTCTCATGAAACCGTTACACCCCTTCCTGCTGGCCCTTGTCTGCCTGCTTTTGCTCACTCCTCTGGCGGCTAATGCCGAAACACTGACAGACCAGACCATCCGTTCGTTCATCAGCAGCCTGGAAGCCCTTCAGGACATGGAAGAAGAATTTGATGAACTGACCGATGACCTGTCCGCCGAAGAAGAAGCCGCAGAAATGCCCGATATGTCACGCCTGTTTTCTTCCTCGGTTGAAAAGAGGAAAGGCCATGATGCCTACAACAGGATGGAGGATGTAGTGCAGCAACACGGCTTCTCCAGCGCCGAAGACTGGGGACGAACCGGTGACCGGATTTTCCGCGCATGGAGCGCACTGGAAATGGGCGAACAGTCCGGGGAGGCAAACCGCGAAATGGCCAGGGCCATGGAGGAAATCAACAACAACCCCAACATGAGTGAAGCCCAGAAACAGCAGATGCGGGAGATGATGGGCGGTGCCATGTCCGCCTACGAGCAGGCGGCCAATGCGCCGGAAGAGGGCAAGCGTGCTGTTCGGCCGCACATGGACGCGCTTCGCTCGGTAACAAGTGAGGATGGCGACTACTGACCCGGAAGGTCGTGCCATTTCACTGCAGGCCAGCTACCAAACCGCCAGTCTGTAAGCATTCCAGACGTCATTACCTCAGCCCTTCATGCCCTGGATTTCCGCAAACCGACGAATCCAGGGCTCTGCCTTGCGCAAAGAATCCGGAAGATTCAGAAAGGCGCCGCGAGCCGCGCCGTAATTGGCGTAACTTCCGTAAACCACCAAATACCGGACTTTACCGTTATGGCTGGATTCTACGACAGCGGCCTGTCTGGCAATCCCGTGTTCTGTTAGGAAGTGGGCCAGACTCGACCTCGAGCCAACCGTTGATAGCTGTATCGTGAAGTTGTCCTCCGGTTGTCGTGAGACCCATGAGTGATCGATCGCTGACGGTTTATCGGCGGCCCTCGTCTGCCCAGCGGCCTTTACGTTCCTGCTCTTCATTGCTTCTTTATTGCTGGCGGGCAAATCTTTAGCGAGCCAAAAGTCCACGCCACTGACAAAATCTCCACTGGTCGGCACATCCACCACGCGAAATCCGGGAGTTTCCCAGCCTTCTTTCCGTATTTGCTCCGGGTTAACCTGCATCCAGTACTGCCCTGGCGCAATTGCCGAGAATATATAGAACCCGTCCCACGCTGTCGCGGTCGTGGCAACAACTTCCATGGACTCATCAAGTAACTGAAGCTGAATTCCACCCACGCCCCGGTCCGCTTCTTCAGCCTCCTCGTTCAACAGGAAAACCGTGCCGTCGATCTCGCTCGTCAGCCGAATCGGCAAATCCAGTTTGATGACGTGGCCAGGCCGAGGCATCAGGCTTACGCCGGGTATGGCCGGCTGCCACTGGGGGTCGATAAGACTCGACTGATTGATAGCGATATCGACGTAGCGATTGACAGACAGGCGTTCGATTCGGGCTATCCCGGCTTCGTTCGTAGTCGCTTCCCGGTATGCGCCATTGACCAGAAAGCCAACCCCGGCAACCGGCACTTCGCCCGCGTCCATGACATTATTACCGTTCTCGTCAACGAACACCTGGACAGAGGCGACACCGTATCCAGCCATTGGCTGGGCGGCGAGATTCCAGTTGGTGTGCCTGCCGTCGCGGCCCAGTCCCAGAAAAAAGCGCAGCCCGACACCATAATCTCCGTCTGTTGCATATTGCCCGGTTACACCAAGCCCATAACGACCAAGGCTTTTGGAAAACCCGGCGTTCCACAGGGTGACGGAGTTGTTGAGGTGGTGTGTACCTCCGCCTGTAATGCGGTACCCTCGGGCAAGGTCATAATCTCCGGTCAGCGATACGGAGGTGACATCGCTGCCAGGGATAACATCGTAGTTAACGACACTCCGGAACCCCAGACCGAGGAACCGGCGACTCACCAGCAGACTTCCCTGCAGGCGATCATAGGATGGCCGGTCCTGCCAGCTGAGGGTGTTGGTAAGCGCCGTCCGACGCACGTAGGCTGAAGTCCTGAAGTTCAGCTCGGTTTCCACCTCCCCCGATTCGAGTTGGTCACGACGTACCGACAACACGACCGGGAGTTGAGTCTGTGCACCCAGGGGCAGTCTTCCCGAGAGCCTGACTTCGTCACGAATGCTTACCGGATCCGGGACCGGCAGGAATTCATCACTGACAAAGTCCTGAAGGATGAACCGGTCTGCATCGAGTGCAACTCCGAAGACACTGGTCTGGACTCCAACCCCCCAGAGTCGCCCCCCGTCGTTTGCCTGGATGTAGCTTGTATCCAGCGCATAGGAGCCCAGGAACGTGCGCACACCCAGGGTACCGTAATGACGCTCGGTACCGCCCGTGAAGGCGCTGACATAGCTTGTGCTGACGGTGGTTTTTCCGGTGAGGCCGAATTCGAGTTGGGCAATGGAGCCTGGCTGCCCGAATTCGTCATTATGAGCCACGAAGTTGTAGTTCACCTCACCAGGACGAACCAGAGAACTGTCCAGGTTATAGCGGTACTCTTCCGTTCGGGTCTGGCCCAGCGGGCCATTAAAAACAAGCCGGAAATCATTACGCCCGTAACTCAGTGGCAGGTCTTCAAAGCGGTACCGCCCATCTTCATCCGGCACCCGGAAATCGATAAGCGTTCCGTTGTAGTAAAGCTCCACATCCCAGCCCGGAGCCAGGTCACCATCAAACGTCTGGCTGTCGAAACTGACAGGTTGAGTCAGGGGCCCGGTTACTGATCAGAACACCTTCGCCACTGCGCCCGCTGGTGAGGTTCTCAACGTTTGGCGATACCAGGCTACCGAACCTGTATGACCGTGCCTTGAGCGGCCCCAGCAGCTCTCCCCCGGGATGCGTCCTGCCCATGGTGCCTCGAAACTCCGAATCCCGGGTGCCTTCCGCAATGTAGAAGGAAGACTCAAGACCCAGCAGGTCACCGGTAACAAAGGCCGTGTAGCGGGTGTCTGCAACCCGGTTACCGTCACTGCTTCTTATCCCCGTGGCCAGGGTCTGGTCTATGAAGGGGGCATCCACCACGCCATAGGGAGAGGCATGCAGGTTGTACATCGGGGCCTCATACCGACCGGTGTGGCCGGCAACAGCGGCTCCACTCTGTCTTCGGGCCCGAGCCTGCAGCGGCAGCTCCTCAAGAGCAGTGACACTGAGTACCTGACTGAATCGCCGGATATCCAGTTCTACGGGAAACCACTGCTCGATTAATGTTTCCGCAACGTAGATATCGTCCGGCTCTGCGACCACAAGGCTGGAATCGAGGGCCAGGGTTTTCCCGGACAGGGTTACCCGGGCATCGCCTATGCTCAGGCTGAACGTGCGGTCCCTGTCGATGATGTAGCCGCTGGCAACCCCCTCAGCAGGGCGAGCCTGTACCGCCAGGGTCAGTATTCGCGACAGTTCGCCTAAAGGAACAAGAACATGGTCCCCGGTATCATACGCGGGTATGGCTTCCGCCAGCACCTCGGTCCCCAACCGGACCTCCAGCAACATCAGGCTGAAGAGCGATTGCGGCTGAGCGGCCCACAGGGGAGGGACAACAGACATAAGAGCCAATAGCGATAGGCAACGACTGGTGGCACATATCAGCCCCTTTCCGGGAAACATGGAAGTCCACGTATTCACGAACTTTAAGGCACCTTCAGCAAGCGCTCTGCCAATACCCGTGCGCCATCTTCTGCTTGCTCCTTATAGACCAGCCGGAGAGTCCCATGCCTGATCTCGTTGACGTCCAACTGGTCCAGCAATATCGATGCCGCTCGCTTGGCATTGGGAGTATAGACAGCCACCCCATTGGCTCTGCCTGCCACAACAGGAGGGCCCTGCTCGGGGATGAAGGTTGCCAGGATGTCCCCATAGACTGAGCGGCTACCATCACGCTCGATGGTAAACCCAAGAATCGCCCTGTCGCCCTGAATCCCGAGCTCAAGGTCTTCCAGCTGAACCTTTGCCTCGGTAGCTCCATGGCGGACAATAACCGGGATGGTGGCACCCACAAGAGTCCGGACTTTTACACCCACACCGTCTGTGTCACTTCCGGTGTTGCTATGTTGCATGCCATCCACATCGGGTTGGCGACTGAACATCAGGTGAGACCGGTATTCTCCTACAGCAAGGCCGGCAGGCTTGCGGACCATGATCCGGACGGTCTGACCAGCCCCAGGCGGCAGGGTTACCTGGCGGGGAGAATACCTCAGCATATCAATCGCGAACTGCTCGTCAGGGCGCGCAACGTCAACTTCCGAAAACGCGCCGAACTCGTCCATACGCCGGTTCACCAACGTGATCCGGTAAGTCGCCTTCTGATTGCTGTTATTGATCAGCTCGACTTTGGTCGCTCGCTGATTTCCTTCAACAACCAGCCTCGTCGGATAGATCATCAGTTCGGCAAATGCCAGCATCGGCAACAGTAGGGCCACACAACCGACAACGGCACCGATGCGGTTGTTGGAGCGGCAGGCCCGCCACGGAAACAATCTCTTCATTAAAAGCCCCTTGATACCATGATTACCCCAACAGCGAATTTCAGGTAACCGCGTTCAGTTGTAGTTGACGATGACCGTGAAACTACCTTCGTAATCTCCCGGCGACTGCCCACTTCCCACCTCCAGGGTGGCCCCGACAGAGAGATCCAGGGTTCCTCCACTATTGAGCTGTCCACCTGCTCCAGCTGGTTCGCTGGTGAAGCCTGTCAACGACAGATCTGCGCCGGGACCAACGAGTTTCACGGAACCGTCGGAGGGAAGATCGACGTAAAAGGTCGCATCCGGATCCCCCTGGAGGGAGAAATCCGCAGCATGCCCCGGCACGGAGGGTATCAGTATGACGGAGCCGCCAGCCGTTCTGTGGCCTGCCGGGGAAATCGTCACACTCCCCCCTCCGCCTGCCACCAGGCTACCAAAGGAGAGCGACCGGACTGCCCCGATGGCAAGCGCTTCCTGTGCAGGCAGATGTGAGCTGAAAAAGAGGAGCAGAATAAACAGAATGATGGCCGGGTTCTGTGCCATGGAACTGCTCCTCGTTCGACTGATGCCTTACTAAAGAGGACTTAGCCGACCACCGTATCCGGCGTGAGAATTGAATGGGGAGATCAGTTATATTCAACCGTTACGGTGATATCGCCCGTATAGGTGCCGGCCACCTGACCAGCTCCAACTGTCAACTCGCCACCAAGATAAACAGACTGGGCACCTGCGGTTAATGTGCCAGAGCTGACCTGTCCCGAAATTGTGTTTGAAGCATCCAAATCACTGAAAACAGCGAGCGCCATGGTATTGGGTGTCGCAGCGCCGTCGGAAAGAGAGGCTGGAGCAGTCAGACTGATTGAGTATGTGGAATCCGCATTACCAGTAACGTCAAACTTGGCGGCTGTCGGCGTGTTTCCTGCCGTAGACAGAATGGTGCCACCTGCCGTGCGTGCGCCACTGGTTGAGACAGTAACGGTTCCGCCGGCTCCAGGCGCAAAATCGCCGAACACCAGGTCTGCCGCTTTGGTGATGGCAATTGGCTCAATCACCGTAGCTGAACTTTGGGTCGTTGCATCGGCACCGAAACTGACAGCGGGAATGGCCGCCATGAATACAACACCGGCACGAAGGAGGGAGAGGCTGAACTTATTGTTTACTTTGCACATAGTAACTTCCTCAGACAGATTGTGGCGCCTGCAGTCAGTGCCACTCGACTCCAGTGTATGAGGATTAACCAGCCACGCAACGAACAACGCTCAAACGTAGGTACGGATCCCTATAGGTCAGAATGACTGGGTTTCACCACCGGAGGGCCTAACTACCAGGCCGGCTGTCGGATAGAAGCGTCCACTCCATGATCAGCTCGGTGATACTTGTCACGCCCATTTTCTGCATGACGCGACTGCGATGGATATCCACCGTTTTCTTGCTGTTCCCCAGACGCTCACCGATCTGTTGGCTGGTCAGGCCCGCCAACATGAGATCCATTACCTCACTCTCACGGGCAGTCAAAGCTTCACACCGCTGGCGAAAGTCCTGCGCTAGCGCATACTGTGCGAAAAATTTCTGCCCCTTGCCCAGCACCTCTTTTACCTTCAGCAACAGCTGGTCGTTATCAATGGGCTTCTCCAGGACATCCATGGCACCAGACTGTGTCACCCGGACCGCGGTCTTTATAGTCGCGTGCCCGGTCAACACCAGTACAACAAGGTTCAGGTTACGCTTTCTGATCAGCTCCAGAAGCGCCTCACCGCGCATTTTCGGCATTGCAAGATCGAGAATCAGACAACCAGGGCTACCATCATAAGCCTCGAGAAAAACCAGCGGGTCCGAGTGAATCTGCACGGTATAGCCGGCGCGCCTTAGCAGGCGGCGTAAGGAGTGGCGAATCCCGAGATCATCATCCACCACATGGACAGTGATTCCACTGTAAGTTTGGGTGATCTGGAGGTAGGTATCAGTCATTCCTTGCCAACACAAAAAATGTTTATCAGATGCAGTATAAAGCCCAGGGTGACACAGAACAAAAAAGGCCCGGCATTAATTATGCCGGGCCTTTTCGATTTTACGGGTGATGGGCCTTATTAAATGACCATCACGCCATCAGGTTATAGATAAACACAATGGCCACCGCAACCGGAGTCACGTAGCGAACCAGGTTATACCAGAGGGTAAAGCTTGCTCCTTCCAGGGCCAGGTTGCTCTGCAGCGACTCTTTCGCCACAAACCAGCCCACGAACAGGGCGGTCAGCAGGCCGGACAGCGGCAGCATCACGTTCGCGGTGAAGAAGTCGAGCAGATCGAAAATGGTATTGCCTTCGAAGCGCTCGAACATGCCCAGCGGCGCAAAGCCGGACCACTCGTTCAGGGAGAGGATCGAAGCAATTCCCAGCAACCAGCAGGCAAGTCCCACCACAACTGTGCTACCCACGCGGCCAAGGATCAGCTTGTCTTCCAGCCATTCCACCACCGGTTCCAGCAGGGAAATAGCCGACGTCCAGGCCGCGAACAGCAGCAGCACAAAGAACAGGGCGCCAAACACGCTACCCATGGGCATCTGGCCAAAGGCCAGCGGCAGGGTCTGGAAGATCAGGCCAGGGCCGGCGCCGGCTTCAAGGCCATTGGCAAATACCACAGGAAAGATCGCCAGACCGGCCATCAGTGCAACCACGGTATCCATAATGGAAACGGTGACCGCGGTGCGGCCGATGGATATGTCGTCAGCAAGATAGGAGCCATACGCCATCATGATTGCCATGCCCAGGCTCAATGTGAAAAATGCGTGGCCAAGGGCAACCAGCACCCCCTGAATTGTCAGGGCGCTGAAGTCCGGCGTAAAGAGGAAGGCGACAGCCTCGCCGAAATGGCCAGTAGTGGTGGCGTAGCCAACCGCAACCAGCAGCAGCACAAACAGCGCCGGCATCAGAATGGTCACTGCCCGTTCCAGGCCCGACTTGAGACCACGGGCGACAACGAAAATGACCAGCGCCATGAAGATGCTGTGCCATATCAGGAGCGTGACCGGACTGGCCAACAGGCCGCCAAACAGCTCGCCAATGGCATCAGCGCTCTGGCCGGTAAAATCGCCCATGGCCGCATGACCGACATAGGAAGCGGCCCAGCCCCCGATCACCGAGTAGAACGACAGGATAATAAACGCGGCCAGCACCCCTACAATGGCGGAAATCCGCCATGCCGGTGATGCCAGGTTGCGCTCGGCCACCAGGCGGAAACTGGTAATGGGGTTATGCCGGCCATTCCGGCCGATGAACACTTCCGCCATCATGATGGGAATACCAACAATGGCGATACACAACAGGTAAACCAGCACGAAGGCGCCACCGCCATTCTCGCCAGTTACATAGGGGAATTTCCAGATATTGCCCAGGCCGACGGCCGAACCGGTCGCAGCCAGGATAAAGGCCATCCGGGAGGACCACAGGCCACGATGGATCGGGTTCGATTTTGACGTAGTCATTGTTTCATCCTGTGCTTTTCGCTGATGAATCGATTTTAAAAAGTATGCCGAAGACGTGCTTCAGCTATTGGGCGGGATTTTGCCAGCAGTGGGCACAGGATGCCAGCCAGTCGCGGCGCCGGCATCAGGGAATCGCCGGCACCTGACCAATAACTAACCATTTTTGCTGACGAAGCGGGACACCAGATCCTTCAGGCCTCTGGACATGCCACTCAGGTGGTCGCTGCTTTGCTTGGCCGATTCCGCTTTCTGGTTACTGTGGTCAGCCAGGTCGGCAATATTGACAATCTGGTGATTGATCTCCTCGGACACCTGGCTCTGTTCCTCGAAGGTCGCTGACATACTGATAAAGCTGTCGGAAATATTCTGAATCGACGACACGATTTCCTGCAGCGATGCCTCCGCTCCCCGGACTTTATCCAGGCCCTTGCCGGCATCCTGCTCGCCTTCACGGGTAGCCTGAACAGCCTCTTGTACCTGGTTGCGGAAGTCATCAATCACATGCTGAATACGCACTGTGGAATCCCGCGTGCGACGGGCGAGCGATCTTACTTCATCCGCTACCACGGCAAAGCCACGCCCCTGCTCACCGGCACGAGCCGCCTCAATAGCAGCGTTCAGTGCCAGCAGGTTGGTCTGTTCTGCAATGTCTGATATCAGGCTCGCCGCCTCACCGATGCTTTCGGTGGAAGCCCCGAGCTTTTCAATCGCCGACCCAATACCGTTCACCCGGGTGACCAGTTTTTCAATGGCCGTCAGAGCCTCGCCACTGCGCTCACTGCCGGTGGCTGCCATGCGGTTGGCCTCTTCCGCCACCCTGGCGTTGGCGTTGACGGTTTCTGTCACTTGCTGGACAGACGCGGTCATCTCGTTCACCGCCGAAGCAGTCTGGTCGGTTTCGGCCCGCTGTCTGGCAATGGCCCCGGCGCCCTCGCTGATGTAGCCGTGGCTGGTTCTGGTCTGCTCATAGAGCAGCTCCGCCTGGTCATCAATTCGGGCCAGGGCGGTACGGATCCGCGCCTTCTCACTTATGATCAGCATGGCCAGTTGCGAAAACAGACCGCTTTCGTCGCTGTAGGTCCTGGCCACAACGGCATCGCTGAAGGCATCAGGGCGCAGGTCGAGAATGCCCTGTAACCGGCTGGTTACCGAATTCACGGTCAACCCGGCCGCCAGCAGATGCCCCACTACAATGATCAACACCGTCGGCCAGGTATTACCCAGGCTGGTTAAAGCACCCAGACTCAGGATGAGCGACAGAACAAAAGGCCAATTTGACCTCAGTACGGCAAGCAGCCAGCTTCGCGGATCAATCGCGCTGCCTCCCCTGGAAATTTTCAGGTACAGTTTTTCGGCCCTGGCCACCTGTTCACGGGTGGGCGCAACCCGCACGGATTCGTAACCGACCATTTTCCCGTTCTCGAGGATCGGGGTGACGTAGGCGCTGACCCAGTAATAATCCCCGGTTTTGGTGCGGTTCTTCACCACACCCATCCAGGACTTGCCAGCCTTGAGGTATTCCCACATGCCCCGGAATACCACCGGCGGCATATCAGGATGGCGAATCACGTTGTGGGGCTGGCCCACCAGCTCTTCCCTGGCAAAGCCACTGATAGCCACAAACTCGTCGTTGCAGTAGGTGATGACGCCACTGGTATCGGTGGTGGTGATTAGTCGGCCACCCTCGGGCATTCTGACTTCACGATGGGTTACCGGGAGATTATTGCGCATAAGTGAACCTTGCTGACTCAGGTCTGACCATAAGGGTAAAACAGGGGAGCGAGACGGTAACCTTTAACAAATACTATTGATATTTATTAAAGGTTACGCTGCGTGAAGGAGTGTAACGGCAGAGATTCGAAGAACCTTAATAAATGCAGATACTTATCTCGAGGACGCCAATCGGGCCCGCGGGTGGAAGCGGGCGTTCAGCCACAGGGACAGGGCAATCACACCACCGCCCAGTGCCAGCCGCAACAGATCGGCATCGCGGTTCCAGATCAACAGGTTGACAATGAGACCCGCAGGCACGAGGGCGTTGTTCATAATGGCCAGTGTGCCGGCATCCACAGCGCACGCGCCGCGGTTCCACAGGAACAGGCCCAGACCTGAGGCCGCCAGTCCCAGCCAGGCGAGAATGCCCCACTGCAGGGAGGTGGTTGGCAGGCGGCTGGCATCCCCGAATATCAGGAACGATGGCAGCGCGATGATCAGTGCGCCGAAGAAGAAGTAGCCGAAGGTACGATAAGCCGGCACATTGGTCAGGAACCGCATCATGGTGTGCTTGTACCCCACCTGGCCCGCTGCGAAGGTGAAGTTGGCCACCTGCAGCAACAGGAAGCCGGTGATAAAGCCCTGGCTGAGACCATCGTAACGGATAATGCCCGCCCCCAGCGTGGCTACAGCGGCAGCAATCAGGGCTACCGGAGAAAAACGCCGGTAGAGCGCATCGTCAATCAGGGTGACATACAGGGGCGTGAAGATAGTGAACAGCAGGACCTCCGGCACAGTCAGATAACTGAACGAACGATAGAGGCACAGATAGGTGATGCCAAACTGCAGCATGCCGGTCACCAGAACGCCCAGCTTCAAACCGCCCGGTACCCCCCGCCAGCGGGTCAGCGGCAGAAACACCAGGGCGGCAAGCACTACGCGGGTCAACACGGCGAAGTCGCTGTCCACCTGACCGGCCAGAAATTCCCCGATCAGACTGAACGAAAATGCCCACAGAACAGTTACAAAAACCAGAAGACCCATGTCCACTGCACCTGAAATTGATACCGGGATTGATAACGCGTTTGATAGGAGCGGCACTTTACCCCGTACCTTGCGGCCGTGTACACCGTCCGTGCCAACACCCTGTGCCACCTGTGGCCGGTAATAAGGTACCATCCCGCTTTTCTGATTCATTCCGTTTCAATCTGCAGCCGGACAACCAATTCCATGGATGAAGTCCATCAGCCATTACCCGAAGTCCGCCAGCCGCTGATCCGGCGCACGCTGACCGAATGGCGCACCCTGGCGATTCTCGGCGGCCCCATTCTGATCGCCCAGGTGGCGCAGATGGCCAATGGCGTGATCGATACCGTGATGGCCGGCCACGCCAGCGCCGAGGACCTGGCCGCAGTGGGCATCGGCAGCAGCCTGTGGATGCCGGTTTTCCTGTTTTTCATGGGGCTATTGGGCGCACTGCAGCCGATCATTTCCGGCTACAACGGCGCCCGCACCACCGAAAAAATCATGCCGGCCACTTGGCAGGGACTGTATATCGCCGCGGGTGGCTCAGCGGTTATGATCCTGCTGCTGACCAACGTACATCCGGTGCTGAACGCACTGAACCTGGACGCCAACACTGCCCGTATCAGCCAGGGCTACCTTGATGCCTTTGCCTGGGGCATACCCGCCATGCTGCTGATGATGGCATTGCGGGGGCTGACGGACGGGCTGGGGCATACACGGGTGATCATGGCGTTTTCGGTGCTGGGCACCCTCATCAATCTGCCTCTCAACTACATTTTCATCTATGGCAAGCTCGGGCTTCCGGCCATGGGCGGCATCGGCTGTGGGTGGGCTACTTCAATCTCCAACGGCGTAGCCGCCATTGCGCTGCTGACCTACCTCAACCGCAGTGCTGTCTACCGACGATTTCACCTGCTTGCTGACTGGGCAAAGCCGAACGCCGAGGGCATTCGCTATATTCTGCGCCTGGGCGTTCCCATTGGTTTTACCATCTTCGTGGAAGCCAGCATGTTCTCGGTGATCGCGCTGTTTCTCGCCCCCCTGGGCCCGGTAATCGTTGCCGGACACCAGATTGCCCTGAACGTGGTGTCGCTGCTGTTCATGCTGCCGCTGAGCATCGGTATGGCACTGACCCTTCGGGTGAGCTTCCTGGTCGGGGCCAGAGCGCCGGACACCGCCAGGCTCATCGCCCGCAGCTCGCTGATTCTGGCTGCGTCTGTGGCACTGGTCTTTGCCATTCTGCTGTTTGTCTTTGCTGACGGAATTGCAGCGTTATATACCGGTGATGGCGATGTGCGGGCCGTGACGGTGACGTTGCTGGTGTATGCCGCCTTTTTCCAGATCGCCGATGTTATCCAGGTAACCTGCATCAGCGCCCTGCGGGGTTACAAGGACACCGGCATCCCCATGTTCATCATGCTGTTTTCGTTCTGGGGCGTGGGTTTGCCACTGGGATGGGTGCTGACCTTTACTGACTGGCTGCTGCCGGCGATGGGCGCCGCCGGCTTCTGGGTGGGGCTGACAGGCGGGCTTGCTTCCGCCAGCATCCTGCTGGGATTGCGGCTGTTCCTGTTTGCCCCGGAACCGGAAAGCTGAGGCGCTCAGGCCGGTTCTGCCGCTGTTTCCCCGGAATCCACCTCCTCTGCGTAAACAATCTGGTCGCGGCCGCTGGACTTGGCTTTATAAAGCGCCTCATCGGCCCTTACCAGCCAGTCTTCAGGCGCCTCTCCATTTTTTAACAGGGCGACACCAAACGAGGCCGTCACCTTGCCGCCCGGGTGCTTCAGGAACTTATGCATGATCTGCTGCAGGTTATGCATCACTGCCCTTAGCCCGGCCTGATCCACGCCGCTCATCAACAGTACGAATTCCTCACCGCCGAACCGGAACAGCTGATCGGATTTGCGGATATTCTGCCCAATCAGTGCCACCAGATCCTTCAGCACTTCGTCCCCGACACTGTGGCCGTGAGCATCGTTAACCTTTTTGAAATGATCAATATCCAGCAGCACCAGGCCATAGGAGATGCCTGTCCTGGCCGCACTGGCAGTCGCTACTGACAACTCTTCATCCATGGAGCGGCGGTTCTTGACTCCGGTCAGTGGGTCAATGGTCGCCAGGTGCGCCAGACGCTCCCGCTGGTCCTCATTACGATGGGCAAAAGCGAGGGCACAACAACTCACGACAACCGCGGTGGCTGCAAAAGACCACATCTGGACTGTTGAACTGAAGGCAACGCCATGCACCATCAGTGCAACGACGGCAGCCATATTGATGAATATCGCATAGCGCGGCTCAGTAAGAAAAAAACTGGTTACCAGGCAGGGATAGAGCCAGAACAGGCCCGCCTCCCCCACGACAGCGCCCGCGGTCACTGCACCGGCGCAAGCTACCACTGCCATGAAAAAACCGCTGCGGGCGGTATCTCCGCTCGCCCAGGCGTACACCATGCATGCGGTGATGAAGAGCATGATGATCAGATCAACCACGCCGGCCAGTATATTGCCCTGCAAAAAACGCATCACCGCAAACGGCGTGATACCGAGAAGCCCGCTGGTTGCCAACAGGGTAATAATCGACAGCCGGAAATCAGTTTTCAGACGATAGAACATAATGCTCACCGGAATACGGGCCGCCCCGACTACACTTTCCGACCTCAGTGTTCCCCGGGCCTGTTCCGGCTGAAGCCTCATTAGCAAACTATCATAGCCCAATATCCGGCTGTCCGAGATCTGACCAGCCACATTTAACAAAACTTCAATGTTCAGCGATCTTCTGATCAGCATAACCGGATAAATAAACCAATAATCCGGATACCAAATGTTACGTTGATGACTGCTCAAAACCCCTATACTGCCCCCCACATGGACAACAATAAACTCACATTTCGATTAAACGTATTGCGTGTCACTGCAAGCTGGCTTTTCCGGAATCCCGGAGCAATCCGCCGAACGGGCTATCATTATGTCAGACATCAATCCCGGATCATCACAGCAGGATCAGCTGAACGCCAGGCTGGAGCAGGCAAACCGGCAGTTGCTTCAGTCCGAGAAGCTCGCGGCTATCGGGCAACTGGCGGCGGGCGTTGCCCATGAAATCAATAACCCGGTGGGCTATGTCTATTCCAACCTGCAAAGCCTGGGCACCTATCTGGAAGATCTGTTCAGGCTCACCGATGCGGTGGATGCCGGGGCATCGCTGGATGACCTGAGCGCGATTAAAAAGAATATAGATTACAGCTTTTTGAAGGGTGACCTTAAGGATCTGCTGGCGGAATCCCGGGAGGGTATCGAGCGCGTCAAAACCATCATTTCAGCAATGAAGGATTTCTCCCATATCGAGGACGAGGAATTCAAACCGGCGGATCTGCACCGCGGGATTGAAACCACCCTGAACGTGGTCAACAACGAGCTGAAATACAAAGCCACCGTGACCAGGGAGTTTGGCGACCTGCCGGAAGTGGAATGCATCAGTTCCCAGATCAACCAGGTGGTCATGAATCTGCTGGTAAACGCTGCTCACGCCATTGAGGATTTTGGTGAAATCATCGTTCGTACCCGCTGCGACGGTGATTGGGCCGTCGTTGAAGTCGAGGATAACGGCAAGGGGATAGCCCGGGAGAACCTGCACCGGATTTTCGAGCCCTTTTTCACCACAAAACCCGTGGGCAAGGGTACCGGGCTGGGCCTGTCCCTGTCGTTTAACATCGTCCAGAAACACAGCGGCAGTATCACTGCCGAACATGCCTCTACCGGAAAGGGCACCTGCTTTCGCATCTCACTGCCACTGAAGCAGCCCGAGGCCGCAGCGGACAAAGCAGGGAGCTGACCATGTCAGATTCTTTTCCCTCCCGGGCCAACCTGCTGCTGGTGGATGACGAGGAAAACATCCTCCGCAGTCTGCAACGGACACTGCGCAGGGAGCCTTACGACATCGTCACGGCCACATCCGGCGAGGACGCGCTGGCACTGCTCAATGAGCAGAAATTCGACCTGGTGATTTCGGATGCCCGCATGCCGGGCATGGATGGCCCTACCCTGCTGTCCGGGATCAAGAAAAAGTGGCCGTGGTGTATTCGCATACTGCTCACCGGCTACACCGACATCAATTCCACCATCAAGGCCATCAATGACGGCCAGATTTACCGTTACATCAGCAAGCCCTGGGACGACGAGGAGCTGAAACTGGTGATCCGCCAGGCCCTTGCGTTCCAGTATTCGGAACGTCGCCGGCTGGCCCTGGAAAAACTGACCCGCAAGCAGAACAGGGAATTGCAGGCACTCAATGCCAGCCTGGAAGACAAGGTACAGGCCCGCACCGAGGAGCTGAAGGAAACCGCTGACATGCTCGATGTGGCTTACAAAGAGCTGAAACACAGCTATGTCACCGCCACCGAGGTCTTCTCCACGCTGATCAACAAACGCCTGCCGGCCAACCGCCAGCCCAATACCAGGGTGATCGCGCTGGTGAAGGCCTACGCTGAATACCACCAGCTTGACGAAGACCTCTCCCGGGACCTCTACATGGCTGCCGCTCTCTACAATCTCGGCAAGCTGGGCTGGCCCGACGAGCTGTTCAGGGCTCCGTCTGACCTGCTGACCAAAGAGCAGCGCCTGGAGTACCTGAAATATCCGGTCAACAGTGAACAGCTGTTAATGGCACTGGAGCCCCTGAAAGAAACCGCCCGGATCATCCGGCATCATCAGGAAAAATGGAATGGCTACGGGGTGCCCGAAAGACTGGAAGGCACCGGGATTCCGCTGGGGTCCAGAATCCTGAGGCTGGCGGTGGATTTCATCGAGTTGCAATACGGTCTGATTCTGGAGCGCAGGGTTCCCAGGGACAACGCCCTGAAGCTGATCAAGCGATATCGGGACCGGCTTTACGATCCCGAGATTGCAGATCGTTTCCTGGAAGTATGCATTGAGGTGGCTCCGGACGTGGAACATGAAGATCCGGATATCGTGGCCCTCGACACCCTGCGGCTGGAGGCCGGCATGGTACTGGCCCGCAACCTTTATGCCGCCTCCGGCATGCTGTTGCTGAACGAAGGCAAGGAACTGACATCCATACTCATTGACAAACTGGTGGCGTTCGAGAAAGGCGAACCGGACGGCACCCGCTACACAGTATATGTGCACCGCCCGGACGAGGAAGAAACGGAGAAAGTTTCATGATCAAGATTCAGCTGGTGGATGACGAACCGAACATCCTCAATGCCCTCAAGCGCCTGCTGCGCCCACACGGCTGGGAAATCCACGCCTACGACAACGTTGAGGCGGCGCTGGGAGGGCTACTGGAGCACAACTACGCTGCCATCATTTCTGACTATCAGATGCCCACGGCCGATGGCGTGACCTATCTGCAGTTTGCCAAGCAGCGCCAACCGGATGCCATGCGCCTGGTGCTCAGTGCCTACGGCGACCGCAACTCCATGATCAAGGCCATTAACCAGGCGGAAGTCTATCGCTACCTGTCCAAGCCCTGGGACGACTATGAAGTTGTCGCTGCCATCAAATCCGCCATCGATATCTATGAGCTGAAGTCCGAAAACCGGCGACTGCTGGACGAAGTGGATGCCCAGCGCCGGATGATCAGGGCCCGGGAGCAGGAACTGCTGCGCCTGGAGAAGGACAACCCGGGCATTACCCGTGTCCAGCGCGATGCTGACGGCTCCGTGCTGATCGGCCAACAGTGAAGAGGCTCTGATGGCGGATCATAGCCCTGAAGAAAACAGGCTGGCTCTCAAGGTGGTTTTTTACGGCCCCGCACTGAGCGGTAAAACCACCAACCTGATGCAACTGCATTCCCTGCTGAACCCCCAGCGCAAGGGCGAGCTGATGGTGCTGGAAACCCGCGACGACCGCACCCTGTTCTTCGACATGTTGCCGATCGGACTGAAAGGCGACTCCGGGCTGGATCTACGCTTGAAGCTGTACACCGTACCAGGCCAGGTCCAGCACGACAGTACACGCAAGGCGGTTCTGTCCCGGGCGGATGCCGTGGTTTTTGTAGCAGACTCCCAGGCCGGCCAGCAGGACAACAACGCCACGGCGTTCGGAAACCTGGAAGAAAACCTGGACAAGGTCGGGCTGGATATCGACAGCCTGCCGATGGCGGTCCAGTTCAACAAACGCGATCTTCCCGGAGTGGTCGGCGACGCTGAACTCCAGCAGCGATGGGCCGGGACCCCCTGGGCACCGCTGCAAATGGCATCCGCCCTCCATGGCAAGGGCGTTATCGACACCTTCCGGGTGCTTCTCGACCGGCTTTATACCGAGGTAGACAGGGAATTTGCGCTGCACACGGATCACGGTATTGATCGCGACACCTTTATCCGGCAACTGAGCGCCGCCAGTGAGGAAAACCGTGCGTAACTTTGAAGATGATCCCACTCTCGAAGATCTGCTCACCAGTGATCAGCTGAAGCGCCTGAACCGCATGCTCAGCGCGCTGTGCCGCGAACCGGTCGAGATCAGCGGAAACCGGGATAGCGGCGCGGTGGCGCTGGAATTCAACCTGGAAACAGTGGGTTGGCTGTCTGGTGGCAGTTCCGGGCAGGAACGTCTCGCTGCCGCCGATCTGGTGTCCTTTCTGATGATGTTTATTGCCAAGTACCGGCTGGCCGCGAACCTGCACCACGACACCACCGAGGCCAGCTACGCCGAGCTTCAGAAACAGAACGAGGCGCTGAAGGCCTCGGAAGCCCGTTACCGTGCACTCTCCAGCCAGCTGCAGGACAAGGTGGACGAACAGGTCGCAGTGATCAAACAGGCGCAGATGGACCTTTATGAAAGTGCCCGACTGCGCTCCGTCGGGCAGCTGGCGGCCGGCGTGGCCCATGAGATCAACAACCCGATCGGTTTCATGTCCAGCAACCTCAAGGTAGCCGGTGAATATGTCAGCGATCTGCGGCAGATGGTACCGGACACAGATCAGAACCGGGAACTGCTGGACGACTTCGCCGACCTGATCGGAGAATCGTCCGACGGTGCCAGCCGCATCGCCAGCATCGTGTCGGACCTGAAAACCTTCTCCAGCATTGATCAGGCTGACTATACCCTGTGTGACGTCAACGAGTTGCTGTCCAGTGCCGTGCATCTGCTCCAGACCGAATATGGCCAGGATCTGGACATCCTGGAAAAGCCAGGCGAGCTGCCGAAGATTTCCGGCCATCCGTCACGGCTATCACAAACCTTTTACAACCTGCTCGACAATGCTGCACAGGCACTCAGGGCCGGGGAACAGGGGACTCAGGGCGGGCGAATCCTCGCAAAAACCAGTGTCGACAGTGACGGTGTCCGGGTGGTAATTCAGGACAACGGCTGCGGTATTGCCGAAGACATTCGCGAACAGGTCTTTGACGCTTTTTTCACCAGCCGGCCAGTGGGAGCCGGCACCGGCCTGGGCCTGACCGTCGCCCGGGATACTGTGCGCGCTCACCGGGGCACCATTCAGATCGACAGCAGGGAAGGCAAGGGCACCCGTGTTACCCTTTCCCTGCCAGTCCGCTAAGGATTGATCATGGCCAAACGCTACGCGTCATTGTTTTTCAACCAGGACCCGGACGATAAATCCCCGCCGGTGGCTGAACAAAAGAAAGCACCCTACCGTCTGCTGCTGGTCGATGACGAGCCCAACATCCTGGCTTCCCTGCGCCGGGTTTTCCAGCGCGAGAATTACGAGCTGCTGTTTGCCAGCAACGGCAATGAAGCCCTGCGTATCATGGAGAAGCAGCCGGTGGAGCTGATCATGACCGACTTCATGATGCCCCACATGAACGGCAGCGAACTACTGCGGGAAGTACGTGAGCGTTGGCCAAACACCATCCGCATCATGCTCACCGGCCATGCCAATACCGACGCTGTCATGGGCTCCATCAAAGAGGGGGCGGTTTACCGATTCATTCTCAAGCCCTGGAACGATGACGACATCCGCCTGACCATCGCCCTGGCCCTGGAGCAGTACGAGCTCATCCAGCGTACCCGGGCACTGGAACAACAGACCAAAAAACAGCACAAAGACCTGGAGACCATCAGCAAGCTGACAGCCACCAACCGCAGCCAGCTTGCCATACTGCTGCACAAGAAGGGCTGGCTGAATCCGCAGCAGATCCAGCAGCTGCACCGGGAGATGCAGAGCGAGAAAACCCCGGTGATTCGTCAGTTACTCAAGCATGAGTGGGTCGATTTCCGCAAGGTCTTTGAAATGTTGCGGGATGACATGCTGTTCGAGGAAATTGATCTGCGTGAATTCCAGCCGGACCCGGCACTGATGTCGCTGGTTCCCAAGAAAATCTGCACCCGTCAGCTGGTATTGCCGCTGCGGGTACAGGGCCAGCGACTGCGGCTGGCGATGGTAGACCCGATGGATGTGAATCTGATCGACGAACTGGGGTTCATGACCGGGTACACCATCCATCCGTTACTGTGCGAAACCACCCGGATGCAGGCCAAGCTGACGGAAGTTTTCGGCGAAACCAGCGAGCTGGACGATATTGCCACCAAGGTCGGCACTGATGACCCCTATGAGGGCATCGAAATCGTTCTGGATGAAGACAGTGACAAGGAGTCCCTGGAGCAGCTGCTGGGAAGCTCCGAGGAGCCACCGGCGATTCGCCTGGTCAATGCCATCATCCTTGAAGCCCTGCGCCTCGGGGCCAGCGACATTCACGTCCATCCCCGCACCAAATCGCTGGTGGTACGTTACCGGATTGACGGGGTGCTGCAGGACAAGATCCACATCCCCACCAACCTGTTGATGTCTGTGGTATCCCGCATCAAGGTGATGGCGGAGCTGGACATTACCGAACGCCGCAAACCCCAGGACGGGCGCATTACCGTCAAGACGCCGATGAAGATCGTCGACCTGCGGATTTCCACCCTGCCCACCATCAACGGCGAGAAGGTGGTCATGCGGGTACTGGAGCGCCAGTCCTCGGCACAGTCCCTGGAAGACATGGGCCTGTCAGAACACAATCTCAAGCGCCTGATGCACGTGGTCGCCAAGCCCCAGGGCATTATTCTGGCCACCGGCCCCACCGGCAGCGGCAAGACCACGACGCTCTACGCCCTGCTGCAACACAATGCCTCGCCGGAGCGTAATTACGTCACCATTGAAGATCCGGTGGAATTTCACGTCGACATGGCCGGCCAGGTACCGGTAAAGGACCGGATCGGTCTGAGCTTTGCCAGTGTACTGCGCGCGATTCTGCGACAGGACCCGGACGTGATCCTGCTGGGAGAAATCCGCGACGAGGAAACCGCCGATGTGGCCTTCCATGCCGCCATGACCGGCCATCTGGTGTACTCCACCCTGCACACCAGTTCCGCCTCCGCCACTGTGGCACGCCTGCTGGATCTTGACCTGAAGCCGTTCGTGCTGGCTTCGACCCTGGAGGCCATCATTGCCCAGCGCCTGGTGCGGCGAATCTGCCCCCATTGCTGCGAGCAGACGGACGCCCCTACGGAAACTCTGGAACAGCTGGGGCCTGAATTCATGGCGCCGGAACTTGTCTTTTACCGCGGCAAGGGCTGCGACAAGTGCCATAAGGGCTACAAGGGCCGGGTAGCGATCCATGAAGTGCTCACCATGAACCAGCAATTACGAATTGCCATCACCGAAGGCGCCAGCGCCATGCAGATCGAGTCCATTGCCCGGGAACAGGGTATGCGGGTACTGCTGGACGATGCGCTGGAGAAACTCCGGGATGGACTGACTACCCCTGAGGAAATTCTGAGATTGCTGGGGCCCCAGGTGCTTAACGAATGAGCGAGATGCGCAACCCGGTCATCGGACGGTTCTGCCTTGTGCTGTCCCTGGCCATTGCTCTCATGGCCATCGGGCTGGTGATCCTGTTCGATCATTTCTCCCTGAACGACAGTGCCAATGGGCGGGTTTCGCTATCGCCAGGCGGCGGGCTGGTCTCCGTGTTGCTCGGTACCTCTCTCCTGGCGCTGGTGTTTCGCAGAACAACGACGGCCGTGGCACTGGCCTGCCTGACCAGTATCATCGCCCTTTGCCAGGCTGTCTTGCCTCGCATCCCGGCTACAGAATCGCTGGAAATCCTCGCCATCAGCACGCCTCTGCTGCTGGTGGTTCTGCTGACGGAACTCGCCCTGCTGGCGGTAATCTACCTTCCCAGGGGGAGGCATGTGGGGCTGGCATGCGGCCTGCTTGTCATGGCACTGGGCCTGCTTTCATTGTTTTCCTACTGGTATCCGCCACTCCAGGCCTTCAGCCTTGGCACCATTCCGCAATCAACCATTATTGTCAGCCCACTGGCTATCCTGGCGGGCATGGTTTTGCCATTCCTCCACACCATTCACCGCCGCGATCTACCGAATTTTTCGGCGAGGCTGGTACTGGTCGGTGCCTTTGGCATAGCACTGACAACAGTCACCTGGCACGCCATGCGTGTCCAGAACAGCGATAGCCTGCAAGACCGGGCGGAGGTTCTGGCTGAGCAGTTGAGGGCTTCCAGTACAGCGACCTTCAATGACGATCTGGCGCTGATCCGACGGCTGGCCGAACGCCAGCAATTGCTGACAGGTATGCCGGCACAGGGAGACTGGGAACAGGACGTACAGGGTTACCTGAACGACTTCCGTGAAATCCGGCTTATTGGCATCCTGGATCCGGGCCAACAACTTCTGAGGGCCGATTCCCGGGGAGAGCAATACCGGCGCTGGCTCGACAGTTTTCTGCAGATACCGGACAACCAGAAATGGCTGGATCAAGTGATCAGCTCCAGTGGTACGCATCTCAGTCCGCCCCAACCGGATGAGAGCGGCCGCATGTATGCCATGATCGCCGCTCCAGCCAGGGCCGTGACCGGAAAGCCCTGGGTCATCTTCGCCGTTATTGATCTGGAAGATGCCTATAGCAGCCTGCTTCAGCACTACGATGGTGACCTGAGCGTGAGGGTCTATTACCGGAACATTCCGGTTTTCCACCTTTCCCCGGATACATCCGGAGGCCCGGCAATTCCACTGGCAACCCGCCATACACATTCTGACCACGACAGCCAGTGGCGAATTGACGTTTACGCACGGGAAGGCGTGCTTCCCGCGACCGTTCTCTATCTCCCGCCAATGGTCCTGTTTACCGGCCTGATACTCAGTTTTCTGATGATGCTCAGCCAGCTTTTCTGGCGCGAATCCGAGCGCCGCTTCCGCAGCCTGCGCAAGCTCAACCAAACCGTGAATGCCCACCTGTCCCGCGAGATGTCATTCAGGCAGGCCAACGAACGCATCATGGAGTTTTCCCGGGACATCCTGTGTTCAATCGATGCAAAAGGCCGGTTCACGTCCATCAATCCCGCTGCGGAGGATATTCTGGGTTATCGGCCGGAGGAACTTATTGGCGGAGCCTATGACGTTCTGATCCCGGATATAGACCGCGAAGCCACGGCAGAAGAGATGCGAAAACTCATGGCCGGCGAACGCCGGGTCAGTGATGGCTTTCGCAACCACATGCTTCACCGGGACGGCCATATCGTAACTCTGTCCTGGACGGCTGAATGGTCCAATGAAGACCAGGCTCTGTTCTGTGTAGGCCGGGATATGACCGACCAGCTGATGGCGGAAACACTGATGCGGGAGCGGGAACAGTTTTTCTCGTTATCACCGGACATGTTCTGCATTGTCGATCTGAACAGCTACTTTTTTGAACTCAACAACGCCTTTGTAGATGTACTCGGCTATGAACGCGAGGAATTATTGGGCACTTCCTACATGCAACTGATCCATGAGGATGATCAGCCCAAAGTCGAGGAGGCGGTGGCTGCAGTGATAACCGGACAGACTGTCAGAGGCCTTCTGGTCCGGTTAATCAACAAGAACACCACTCAGCACTGGCTTGAGTTCAGCGCCATCCTCAGCTCGGACGATCTCATTTATGTGGTAGGCCGTGACACCACGGAAATGCGGCACACCCAGGAAAAGCTTCGTGAAAGTGAAACCCTGCTGAAAATTGCCGAAAAGGCCGCCCGCATCGGTGGCTGGGTGCTGGATGTGGCTAGCGGGCAAACCCGCTGGTCCCATGCCATGTTCGATATTTTCGAGATGCCGGTTGGTGAGGTGCCAGCCCTTGATGAGGCACTCACGCTCTACACACCGGATAGCCGCAAAGCCATAACTGATGCCGTTAAATTGTGTATACAGAGCGGCATTTCCTTCGATGAGGAAGTGCAGATTCGTACCTGGCTCGGCCGTTTACGGTGGGTCCGGGTGATCGGTCAGGCCGTCAGGGACGAGGATGGCGGGATCATCCAGATCCAGGGCGGCCTGCAGGACATCACGGCCTCACATCAGGCCATGGACCAGATCCGGCGATTTGCCGAGCGGCAGTCCATCATCTTCGAGAGCATCACCGATGCCTTTTTTACCCTCGATCGTGAATGGTGTTTCACCTACGTCAACCAGCGTTCGGAGGAATTGCTCAATGAAAGCCGTGATGCGCTTTTAGGCAGGACCCTCTGGGAAATGTTCCCGGCAGCACAGGATAGTGAATTTGAGCGCCAATACCGGCACGCCATGGAGACCGGTGAGTCTGTTTCCTTTGAAGCCTGTTACGCGCCCCTGGATACCTGGCTGGAGGTCAGTGCCTACCCCTCGGATGAAGGCCTGGCCGTCTACTATCGCAGTATAAACGAGCGAAAACAGGCGCAACTGAAACTGGAACAGACGATGGCCGAGCTGGAACGCAGCAACCGGGAGCTACAGGATTTCGCCTTTGTCGCCTCCCATGACCTCCAGGAACCCCTGCGCAAGATCCAGGCATTTTCAGACCGCCTGCTAACCCGGCCAGACCGATTTGATGACCGGGAACAGGACTATCTGCAACGGATGCAATCAGCTGCCAGGCGCATGCAGTCCCTGATCCAGGATCTGCTCACCTACTCAAGAGTGACTACCCGGGCACAACCATTGACCCTTTGCGACACTGACCGCATTCTGTCTGAGGTACTGCAGGACATGGAGACGGTTATCTCCCGGGAAAACGCGGTAATCGATGCCAGCTCTCTGCCCTCCATCACCGGTGACGCCACCCAGCTTCGCCAGGTGTTCCAGAACCTGCTGAGCAACGCCATAAAATTTCACAAGCCGGGCCAAAACCCCGGTGTGTCGATTTACCCTGATTACGGCACGGCAGACCATTGGACCCTGGTTGTCAGTGACAATGGTGTGGGGTTTGACGAGCGCTACACTGAAAAGCTTTTCCAACCTTTTCAGCAGCTGCACAAACAGGCCTTCCCCGGCTCCGGCATCGGTCTCGCTATCGTGAAAAAGATACTGGACCGCCACAACGCCAAGGTCTCTGTCGAGAGCGAAGTCGATCACGGAACGACTTTCCGTATTCACTTTCCAATCAGTAAACGGATGAAAGGAAGCGCCAATGACTGATTCGAAACTATCACCGATCATCCTGATTGCCGAGGATGACCCCGACGACCGACTGATGATGAAGGAGGCTTTCGCGGAGCGCTGTCATGACTGCCGGATCTGCTTCGCTCACGATGGCGTACAGCTGATGCGCATCCTCAACGGAGAGGAGGCACTTCCGGACGAGCTTGACGCACCCTCCGGATGCCCGGACCTGATACTGCTGGACCTCAATATGCCACTGAAAGACGGCCGGGAGGCGCTGCGGGAGATCAAGTCCGACCCCGGATTGCAAACAATCCCGACAGTTGTCATGACGACCTCGGGCAATGAGGATGACATTCGTCACTGTTATGCCGCCGGGGCTAATTCCTACATTGTCAAGCCATCAAGCTATTCAGGATTGCTGGATGTAGTCTCGTCGCTGACGAACTACTGGAAATGCACAGTGACCCTGCCAACAAGACCGGAACACCATGACCGAGAATGATCCCTTGCTGCGCATCCTGCTGATTGAAGACGACGAAGACGATTACCTGATCACCCTCGACCTGCTCCAGGACAGCAGCCCGGTCAGCACCCGGCTGGATTGGGTAGACTCATACCGTGAAGGCATCGCCGCTCTGGAGACAGGGGATTACGCGGTGGCACTGGTGGATCTTCGCCTGGGCCCCGATTCCGGGATCGAGTTGATTCAGCAGGCCCGGGAGCGCAACATCACTACCCCTTTCATTCTGCTGACCGGACAGGGTGATGATGAGCTGGATGTCCGCGCTGTAGAACTGGGGGCGGCGGATTATCTGGTCAAGGGGACCGTTGACGGGCACACGCTGATCCGCAGCATCCGCTACGCCATCGACAGGGCGATGGCCACAGAAAGCCTGGCGACCAGTGAGAGCCACTACCGGCTGCTGTTCGAGAACAACCCCGCGCCGATGTGCCTGATGGAACCGGATTCCCAGGCGCTGGTTTCCATGAATGAAGCTGCCCGGGTTCTCTATGGATACAGCAATGAGGAGATCACCGGTCTGACCCTGAACAGGCTTCGAGCCGCTGATCACACACTGCCCAGGCTTTCATCCGAGGGCATTCTGCTGAGGGAAGGAGGGATACTCAAAAGACACCAGCGCCGTGACGGTCGGGAAATGGTTGTGGAAGTGGTCAGCACCAGCATGACCATCAACCATCGCCCGCTGAAGGTTTTGATGATTACCGATGTGACCTCCCAGCTGGATAACAGCCGGCAGCTGCGGCTTTTCAAGCGCAGTATCGAATCGAGCTCCAACGGCATCATCATCACCGATGCCCGGCAGGATGATTTGCCCATTATCTACGTCAACAGGGCATTCGAAAAAATCACCGGCTACAGTGCTGATGAGGCTTTCGGCAAGAACTGCCGTTTCCTGCAGGGTAGCGATTTTGACCTGAGCAACGAGCAGGGACTCGGAGAAATAAGACGCGGACTGAAAAAGGGCGCTGACGTCTCTGCAGTTCTGAGAAACTACCGCAAGGATGGCGCGCCTTTCTGGAACGACCTGTACATCTCCCCGATGTTCGATGACGATGGCGAGATCACCCATTTCATTGGCGTTCAGAACGACATCTCGGAACGCAAATCCGCGGAGCACGAGCTGGCATTCAATATCAGCCATGATGTGCTTACCGGGCTGCCAAACCGGTCCCTGCTGGAAGACCGCCTGAGCCAGGCCTGCCAGTTATCCCGGCGCTACGGTCGGACTATCGCGCTGTTATTTGTTGACCTGGACGGTTTCAAACTTATCAATGACTCCCTCGGCCATCGCCTGGGGGACCAGTTGCTGATCGAAGTGGGCAGGCGCCTGAACGCGCTGGTGCGTTCTGGTGACACCGTTGCCCGGATCAGCGGTGACGAGTTCATCATATTACTGCCTGATCTGGCCCAGGCAGAGGACGCGGTGATTGTGGTGGAGAGTGCTATTCACGAAATTGCCAGCCCCTACCATCTGGATGGCGAAACCGTTCATCTTACCGCCAGTGCCGGTATCTCAACCACCGACGGCAGCATTGAAAAACCCATGGCGTTGCTGCAACAGGCAGACCTGGCCATGTACCGCGCCAAGCAGCAGGGCCGTAATACCTATCAATGGTTCTCCCAGGAGTTCAACGAGGAGGCCAGCTTCCGCGTTGCCCTGCGTAACGAACTGCAGGATGCCATCGACCAGGAGCAGCTTTCGGTCTATTACCAGCCGCTGGTGGATGCCCGCAGCGGACAGACCCGCAACGTCGAGGCTCTTGTCCGCTGGCAGCATCCCGTCCGGGGGCTGATTTCCCCGGGCGACTTTGTGCCGCTGGCGGAGGAAACCGGGCAGATTATCGCGCTGGGCGAGTGGGTCCTGAGAAAAGCCTGCCGCGATATGGTGCACCTCCATTCCCGCGGCTTCCGGCATTGCTCGATCTCAGTCAACGTCTCACCGATCCAGCTCCGCAAGGAAGGTTTTATCCAAACGGTCACCAACGCCCTGAGGGCCTCCGGCCTTCCTCCGGAAAGTCTCGAGCTCGAGGTGGTGGAATCTGCCATCCTTCTGGATACAGACCTTGTCATCAATACCCTCCATACCATTCGCGAACTCGGGGTACACATTGCCATCGATGATTTCGGAACCGGCTTTTCCAGCCTCAGTTACATCAAGCTGCTGCCCGCCAACAAGATCAAGATTGACCGGTCATTCATCAGGGATGTCATCGAAAACCGCAGCGATGCCGCCATCACCCAGGGTGTCATCTCCATGGCTCATCACCTGGGCCTGGAAGTGGTGGCCGAGGGCGTCGAAACCGAGGCACATGCAGCCTACCTGCGCAAAAACCATTGTGACCTTCTTCAGGGTTTCGCTTTTGCCAGGCCCATGCCGTTTGATGATCTGCTGATGTTTCTCAATAACCAGGTGTCGGGAAACCGGTTGGCACCCCGTACCGATGCCAACAGTGATCAGGATCGCACGCTGCTATTGCTGGATGACGAGGAAAACATACTGCGGGCGCTGACCCGGGTACTGCGCCGCGACGGTTATCGCATACTGACTACTACCAGCGTAAAAGAGGCGTTCAGCCTTCTGGCAGCACATCAGGTGCAGGTGATTGTCTCCGACCAGCGCATGCCGGAGATGTCCGGTACCGACTTTCTGAGTGAGGTCAAAGCCATTCATCCGGAGACCGTCCGCATTGTACTGTCCGGCTATACCGACCTGAAGTCAGTTACTGACGCCATCAACGAGGGCGCCATCTACAGGTTCCTGACCAAACCCTGGGACGACCAGCAGATCCGGGAACACATCCAGCAGGCGTTTCTCTATTATCGGGCCACCGTCAGCTGATCTGCCCCCCGGCAAGGAATGGCCAGCCCTCTCTGGAGTTGAGCAAGGATTCGAGGTTAGACTTAACCATCATACTATAAGTTAGGAAGCGACAGAGTGCCGAATCTTGTCCGTATCGCACCCGGCGCATTGACCATTGGCAAACCCCTGCCCTGGACGGTCTACGATGCCGACGGCAATGTGCTGTTGCGTCAGGGGTACGTCATACACAACGATACCCAACTGGAACAGTTATTCGAGCGCGGCCGGTTCCAGCCCCGCAAGATTGAGCGCCCACAGGATGAAGTACTCGACGATACCGGCTTACGCAATCCGTTTGCAGAATACCCGGCGTTGTTGCAGACACTGGAGTCGACCATCAATGCCATTACCGAACGGGATGAGAGCGCGCTGAAGCGGGTGCTGGGCCTGTCCCGGATCATCGACCAGATGTGTCAGCAGTCAGCGGAGGCCAGCCTGGCGCTGGTACACCTCTACTCCATCGAGCCCACCATCCACGAACAGATCCTGTTCTACGGTATTCTCTGCCAGCTTACCGCGCGCCAGTTCGGGCTTGATGACAAGCGCACCGCCGTACTGGTCAGCGCAGCGCTGACAGCAAACCTGGCGCTGGTGCCGGTAGCCGACAAGCTGAATGCCTCGAACCGGGTTTTGACTGACGACCAGCGCGCGGTCATCCGCAGACACCCGCAGCGGAGTATTCAGGCATTGAAAGAGGCCGACATCACCAGCCCGCTGTTGCTGAAGATCATCGCCCAGCATCACGAACAGGCAGACGGCTCGGGTTATCCTCACGGGCTCAGTGGAACTGATATCCGCGGTGAAGCGGAAATCCTGGCACTGGCAGAGCGCTATGTCGCGATGATTACGCGCCGTGCCTACCGTGAGCGGATGAACGTTGTCGAGGCCCGCAAGCTGATCACTTCTCTGGCCGATGGCAAATTCCGCCCGGCGATTCCCCGGGCTCTGCTGACAGTCCTTACAGAATACCCGCCGGGTACACTGGTAAAGCTCGCCAACAACGAGGTCGCGGTGATTGTGAGACGGCCCCACCGGCACCGGGGGCCGTTCGCCAGAGCGATCATCGATACACGAGGCAAACGTTACAGAGCGCCGGTCGAGCGGGATTGCAGCCTGCTGGAATTCAACGTCAGGTCTGTGGAGCAGCCCGAAGTGATGCCCTCAATGGACTTCGGACTGCTTTGGGGATTTCGCCAGTAGCGAGCGGCTATTTCATTTCAGCCCGAGAGCATCGGCGTGATGCTCCAGGTGTTCGTCAATAAACGAAGCGATGAAAAAGTAGCTATGGTCATAGCCACGGTGCATCCGCAAGTTGATGTGGTGATGCGCTTTTTCGCAGGCGTCCGCCAGGGCATCCGGATTGAGCTGGGTATCAAGAAACTCGTCTGCGGTGCCCTGATCCACCAGCAGCGGTAAACGTTCCCTGGCGGTGGGGATCAGCAGCGTGGCATCCCACTCTTCCCATGCCCTCCTGTCGTCACCGAGATATCCGCTGAACGCTTTCTGCCCCCAGGGGCATTCGCTGGGGTTGGCAACGGGAGCAAACGCAGACACCGACTTGTACCGCCCCGGATTCTTCAGCGCTGCAATCAGCGCACCGTGGCCGCCCATGGAGTGGCCACTGATGCTCCGGTCCTCCGTCACCGGCAGATGACCCTCCACAAGCTGCGGCAGCTCTTTCACCACATAATCGTACATGCGGTAGTGGGGCGCCCAGGGCTGGCGGGTGGCGTTCACGTAAAACCCGGCACCACTGCCGAAATCATAACTGTCATGCTCGCCGGGCAGGTTCAGCCCCCTGGGGCTGGTATCCGGGCACACCAGCGCCATCCCAAGCCGCGCCGCCTTCTTCTGGGCGCCAGCCTTCTGCATGAAATTCTGATCGGTGCAGGTCAGCCCCGACAGCCAGTAGAGCGCGGGTACCGGGTGGGCGTTGGTGCCCAGCGCAGCAGGAGGCAGATAAACCGCGAACTCCATGTCACAGTCCAGTGCCGCCGAATGGTGCCGGTAGCGACGGTGTTCACCGTCAAAACAGACGTTGGTGGAGAGCAGTTCCATGGTCACCTCTGGGTCTTGGGTATTTCACAATGCGTATTTCGGAACGTCTATGCCAAAACTGGCTTTTGCCAGCTCCGACAGGATAGCCGTTCTGGTTACAATTCCAATCAACCGGTTGTGGTCAACCACCGGATACACCTTGGGTTTTCCGGCTCCCAGGTTCTGGGCCAGGTCCACCACGGACATTTCCGGTGATATGGTCACCGGGTTGCGGAACATGACATCATCGACTGTCGGATCGCCTTCGCGATGATAGCTACTCACCAGCAGGGCATGGATGCAGTCCTGCTCCGAGATAAAACCTATAACTCTGCGGTGATCATCCACCACCGGCAATCCGGTGACGTGATTGTGGAGCAGCGTTTTAACCACTTTGGTCAAGGGCGTACCACAACGAATGGGCTCGATGTGGTTCCACATGACATCGGATACTTTCAACGATTGCATCGGCAGGCTCCCTGAGCATTAATATTCCCGATTCGTCCCTCTATAAACATAGGCAATGGGGGCGGAAACTGGAAGTATAAACCCCACAACCGTGTTCTGTTTCGCTTTCGGGCCAGGGATCAGCTGCCGTTAGCAGACGACTGAGCCATAGTCTCGAAGCCAATGGCCGCAAACTGCACCAGTAATGGTTGCGGAAGGTCATGGCCCATACCCTTGATCATTTCAATGCGGGCGTGGGGCATCAGGTAACCCAACTGCTCCGCTGCCACCGGCCGGACCAGCGGATCATCTTTGCCATGAATTACCGATACCGGCACCCGGATACGGCGTGTCGCCGATGACAGGCTGCCTGTAGCAAGAATGGCACGAGTCTGCCTGAGGATGCCCGCAGGGTGATAGCTGCGGCGGTAATCCCGTACGATCCGCTCCCTCACCTCCTGTTCCCGCGGCGGAAAACCGGGGCTCTGGATGGCCTTCCAGAAGTCCAGGGAGCGTGCCACCACCGTTGCCTCATCGTGTCCTTTGGAGCCAATGCCCGCCAGGCGCCAGATCAGCTGTGATTTTGGCATCGGCAAACGCGGGCTGTTGGTGGATGTCATTATCAGGGTGGCGGAGCGTACCCGCTCCGGGTGATTCGCTGCTACCAGCTGGCTGATCATGCCACCCATGGAAACGCCCACCAGATGGGCACTTGCCAGGCCCAGAGCATCCATCACCTGACACACATCACTGGCCATGTCATGAAGGGTATAGGGGGCCGGGATCGGCAGCCCCATCCGGTGCCTGGCCATTACCGCAACGGGATGTCCTTCGAGGCGATCTTTCAAATGGGAAGACAGGCCGATGTCCCGGTTATCGAACCGGATCACCCGGAAACCTTCATCGGCGTAATGATCCAGTAAGGCCTCCGGCCAGAGCGTCATCTGTGCCCCCAATCCCATGACGAATATCACCGGCTCACCGGCAGGATTGCCGCGGGTTTCCACACAGAAAGACAGGTTACCGGCCGGAACATGAAAGCTTTCGGGCATGAATGAAACTCCTGATAAACCGGGCTACAGCTTAACCCGATAACCCCCGGATCCAATAACTTTGCAGACCGACCGGGCGCCGGAAGAAAGAATTCTTGACCACTGATATTTACAGGTGGCGATAAGTGTCTAAACTCAACGGGTTATACGCTTACGCAAAGCGAAAATCCGGCCCCGGTTTTCGCAGCGGGCGCCTTCAAACCATGGCAGACACACAGGGAGATCCCCATGGAAGCCTTTGAATCTTTTGTAAGCAGCATCAACGGACTGGTATGGGGCCCGCCCATGCTGGTAATGATTCTCGGTGTCGGGCTGTTCCTGAGCCTGGGCCTGAAACTGATGCCGGTGTTGAAACTCGGTGCCGGTTTCCGGCTGATGTGGAAGGGCCGCACCGGTGCTGAATCCGACGGTGAGATACCGCCGTTCCAGGCACTGATGACAGCGCTTTCGGCCACGGTGGGCACCGGTAACATTGCCGGTGTGGCGACGGCCGTGTTCCTCGGTGGCCCGGGCGCCCTGTTCTGGATGTGGCTGACCGCCCTGGTAGGCATGGCCACAAAATACTCCGAGGCGGTACTTGCAGTCCGGTACCGGGAAGTCGATGAGCGCGGCGCTCATGTAGGTGGCCCGATGTATTACATCCGCAACGGGCTGGGAAAAAAGTGGGCCTGGCTGGGGGTCCTGTTTGCCGTATTCGCTGCGATCGCTGCCTTCGGTATCGGCAACACCGTACAGGCCAACTCGGTGGCGGATGTACTGCAGAGCAGCTTCAACCTGCCGCACTGGATAACGGGCCTTATCCTGATGGTCCTGGTAGGCCTGGTGCTCATTGGCGGTATCAAGCGCATCGGACACGTTGCAAGTGCACTGGTGCCCTTTATGGCCATCGCCTATGTTCTGGTAGGCCTGGTGGTACTGGCGGTAAACGCCAACCAGCTCCCGGGCGCCATCGCCATGGTGTTCACCCACGCCTTCAGCCCGGTAGCTGCCGAGGGTGGCTTTGCAGGCGCGGCGGTATGGGCTGCCATTCGCTTCGGTGTGGCCCGGGGTATTTTCTCCAACGAGGCGGGCCTGGGCTCTGCTCCCATTGCCCACGCTGCGGCGCAAACCAGAAGTCCGATCAATCAGGGCATGGTCGCCATGCTGGGCACCTTCATCGATACCATTATCGTGTGCACCATCACCGGACTGGTAATCATCAGTTCCGGAGCCTGGACCTCCGGTGAAACCGGTGCTTCGCTGACTTCACTGGCTTTTGAAAGCGGCCTGCCAGGTTTCGGTAATTACGTTGTCGCCATTTCCCTGGCAATTTTTGCCTTTACGACGATTATTGGCTGGTCATTCTATGGCGAGCGGTGTATCGAGTTCCTGTTCGGTGTGAGAGCCATTGTGCCTTACCGCGTTATCTGGATTCTTGCTATTCCGGTGGGGGCCACGATCAATCTCGGCCTGATCTGGCTGATCGCCGACACGCTCAACGCCATGATGGCACTGCCGAATCTGGTGGCCCTGCTGTTACTCAGCCCCGTTGTGTTCAGACTGACACGGGAGCATTTCGAGAAAGAACGCTCCGTTGGCGCACGCTGATGCCAGCCTGTTGACGGATGGCCTGGATCAACCACCCTTGGTTTTTCCTCCATCCGTCACCATAGTATGTGGCAGGTACTTATTGTCTTTTCCGGCGTTTTCCCGAGCCGGGATCTGGTAACACCAATGGAGGAAATACCATGAGTTTACGTCTGGGAGATACCGCACCTGATTTTGAGCAGGACTCCAGTGAAGGTCCGATCCGCTTCCACGAGTGGCTTGGGGATAGCTGGGGCGTACTGTTTTCCCACCCGGCAGACTTTACCCCTGTCTGTACCACTGAACTGGGGCTGACTGCCAAACTCAAGGACGAGTTCGCCAAGCGAAACGTCAAGGCTGTCGCACTGAGTGTTGACCCGGTGGACTCTCACAAGGAGTGGATAAAGGACATCAACGAAACCCAGGGTTGCTCTGTCAACTTCCCGATCATTGCCGATCAGGACCGCAAGGTGTCGGCGCTGTACGACATGATCCACCCCGAGGCTGACAGCAGCCTCACGGTGCGCTCGCTGTTCGTGATCGACCCGAACAAGAAAATTCGCCTGACCATCACCTACCCGGCAAGCACCGGTCGCAACTTCAACGAAGTACTGCGGGTGATCGACTCGTTGCAGATGACCGACGAACACAAGGTTGCTACGCCGGGCAACTGGGAGGTTGGCGGCGATGTCGTCATCGTGCCGTCGCTACAGGATGAGGATGAAATCAAGCAGCGTTTCCCGCAGGGATACAAGGCGGTAAAATCCTACCTGAGGATGACGCCGGACCCACGCTCGAACTGGAGCGGTGAGTGATCACGGACACGGAAAACCGATCTGCTTAAACAGAAAAGCCGGGCACGCGCCCGGCTTTTCTGTTTTACCACCTCAATTCAGAATGCCGGAACCACGGCTCCTTCGTAATTCTCTTCGATAAAGCGCTTTACGTCCTCCGACGTCAGTGCCTCGGCGAGCTTTTGGATCGCCTCTTCATCCGCACGGTCTTCATGGGCCACGAGGATGTTCACGTAAGGTGATTCTGCGCCTTCAATGATCAGGGCATCGTCAGTCGGCTTGAGTCCCGCTTCCAGCGCGTAATTGGTGTTGATCAGTGCCAGGTCTACCTGGTTGAGGATCCGCGGCAGGGTTGCGGCTTCCAGTTCCTTGAACTCCAGGTTCCTGGGGTTCTCGGCAATATCACGGGGCGTGGCGGTGATCTTGCTGTCATCTTCCAGCGTAATCAGGCCGGCTTTCTGCAGCAGCAACAGTGCGCGACCGCCATTGGTGGGGTCGTTGGGAATGGCAACGGTTGCGCCATCTTCGAGTTCATCCAGTGAGTCAATCTTGCTGGAATAGGCGCCGAACGGTTCAACGTGAACGCCAACAACACTGACCAGGTTGGTACCACGGCCATCGTTGAATTCGTCCAGGTACGGTTGATGCTGGAAGAAGTTGGCGTCCATCCGTTTCTGGTCTACCTGCACGTTGGGCTGGACGTAATCGGTGAACACCTTCACATCCAGCTCCACACCCTGTTCCGCCAGCTTCGGCTTCACGAATTCCAGGATTTCAGCGTGGGGTACCGGGGTAGCTGCTACCGACAGTTCTTCAGCGGACACGGCGCCGGTGAAGGTGGCTGCGGCGGCCAGTCCTACTAGCGTTTTCTTGAAATTCATAGATTGTTCTCCTGTTGGATACTGCAAACAATGTATTCAGTCTGGGAGTACGGCATTCGATTGCAATCCCCTTCCGAAAAACGCCCGTGAATACATCCATGTAGGGCTCGGTCGCGCCATCCCTGGCGCTCCACGTTTTCGGAAGGGGATTCCAACCGAATACCTATGTCGAACTGTTTCTATTTTCGGCTGAAATACAGCACGAGACGATCGCCGGCCATTTGCAGCAGCTGAACGAAAATGACCAGTAGAGCAACGGTAATCACCATGACATCGGTCTGGAATCGTTGATAGCCGAAGCGAATGGCGAGATCACCGAGACCGCCGCCACCCACGACACCGGACATGGCCGCGTAGGAAACCAGTGTGATGGCAGTCACTGTGATACCGGCGATGATGCCCGGTAAAGCCTCGGGCAGCAAGGCACCGAACACGACCTGCTTTACAGTCGCGCCCATCGCCTGTGTGGCCTCAATGATTCCCCGGTCTACCTCTCTCAGCGACGTTTCCACCAACCGTGCGAAGAACGGTGCCCCGCCGGCTACTAATGGTGGAATTGCACCAGCCACACCCAGCGATGTGCCGATCAGCATTACGGTAAACGGGATCATTACAATCAGCAGGATGATAAAAGGCACGGACCGCAGTATGTTTACCACGAATGACAGCACCGCGTAGGCTACCGGCTGCTCAAGCAGCTGCCGTTTGCCGAACAGGAACAGCATTACGCCCAGCGGCAAACCGATCAGTACGCTGAACAGCAGTGACATGCCCACCATCACCAGGGTATCCCAGCTGGCCCAGCCGATTTCGGTCCAGTCTACGTTGGTCAGCAGGTTTTCCATCAAGGCTTCCATCAGCGCAGTACCTCCACGTGAACATCTGCGGCTTCGAATGCGTTCATGGCAATGTCGAGATCGCCGCCCACCAGCGACAGGGTAAGCTGGCCGTAAGGGGTGTCCTTGATATGGTCAATGCGGCCGGAGAGGATACTGAAATCCACGCCGGATTCCCGTGCGACACTGCCCAGCAGTGGCGTGTAGGTGGACTGGCCACGGAAAGTCAGGCGCAGGATGCGTCCCGGTGCCTGTGCCAGGTCCCGTTGCATCTCTTCCCGGTCGATGCTCTCGCTCTCGAAGACAAAATCCCGTGTTGTCGGATGCTTCGGGTGCAGGAACACGTCGCTGACCGCGCCCATTTCAACCACTTCGCCGGCATCCATCACTGCCACACGGTCGCAGACCCGGCGCACCACGTCCATTTCGTGGGTGATCAGTACAATGGTCAGTCCCAACTCGCGGTTGATGTCTGCCAGCAGTTTCAGCACCGACTGGGTGGTTTGCGGGTCCAGGGCGCTGGTGGCTTCGTCACACAGCAGAATCGTCGGGCGGCAGGCCAGCGCCCGGGCAATCCCCACGCGCTGTTTCTGTCCGCCGGAAAGCTGCGAGGGGTATTTGTTTGCCTGGTCTGCCAGGCTGACCCGCTTGAGCAGCTCATCCACCCGCTCACGGATCTCGGCGCGGGAATAGATACCCGCCAGTTTCATGGGAAAGGCGATGTTGTCGGCCACGGTTTTCGAGGACAGCAGATTGAAATGCTGGAAAATCATGCCAACCTTGCGGCGGAAGGCCCGCAGTTCACTGGCGTTGTAACCGGTGATGTTTTCATCATCGATCAGGATGCGGCCGCCGGTGGGCGGTTCCAGCAGGTTGATCAGGCGCACGAGGGTCGATTTTCCCGCGCCGGAATGCCCGACGATACCAAACACTTCGCCGGTTTCGATGGTCATACTGGTGGAGTGCAACGCGGGGATCGCCCGCCCACCTACCTGATATGACTTCTTTACCTGGTCAAATACAATCACAGCTATGCCTTGTGAGCGCCTTGTCCGCGCCTTGTGGGTGCAGCAATAAAGCGGGCGATTATAAACCAAACCGGCGTCAAACCCGAATCCGCGGTCTTGGTATATCCCCTTACACCATCAGACCACCTGACACAGCCATGGCTACTGGACTAAACTGGCAGATTAAAAGCACGTAATCAAAACAATTCCGAGGCTCGCGCCATTTTGAGCACTACAACAGAAACTCCGCCCGCAAGGATGAACTCCACCCAGGCATGGGTAACCTATCTCAGCAAAGTTGAGCTGCCGGTGCTGGCGAATACGCTGCGCAGAATCGACGAGCTCACAGACAGCAGCAACAGCACCGTCAACGAGCTGGCCAACGTCATTCTCAATGACGCCCAGCTCACCTCCCAGGTTCTGAGGCTTTCCAATACGGTGTTCTACAACCAGACACGCACACAGGTGAGCACGGTGAGCCGCGCCATCACACTGATCGGTTTTGATTCAGTCAAATCCATGGCCATCTCTTCCCTGCTGGTGGATACCCTGCTGGAAAAGAATGACCGGCCGCATTTGCTACGCTGCCTGGCACGGGCCATTCATGCTGCAGTACAGGCTCGCTGCCTGCTGCCGAAACGGAATGAGCAGGCTCTGGAGGAGGTTTTCATTGGTGCACTGCTGATGAATATCGGAGAGCTGGCGTTCTGGTCCTGCGAAACCGAACAGGCCACCGAACTCGAGACACTACTGGAGCAGGGTGAACCACCGGTAGAAGCCCAGAAGAAGGTGCTTCACGCCACCTTCACCGAAATCACCCGGGGGCTGGTAGAGGCCTGGTCTCTGGGACCGTTCATCAAGGAAGTGGTATCACCCGGCAAAGCCAATTCGGTAGCGTCCAGTCTGGTGCGCCACTCGGTAGAGATGGCGCGCCTGTCCGAAAACGGATGGAGCGGCCGGGAAATGGACGAGGTTCTGGAGAAGATTGGCAGGGACATCGGCGAGAATCCGGCCACAGTCCGGGACCAGCTCAAAGTTAACGCGGGCGAAGCCGCCAAGGTGGCTGTATCGCTGGGCATTCCCCAGGTCACGGAGTTGATGCCCGGTAACCAGAGCGAGGGCAAAACAGCGAAGGTCGAAGCTCCGCCGGTGGACTCCCGGCTACAACTGGCCATTCTTCAGGATCTGACCCGCAGCCTGACCGAAAAACCTGACATTAACGAAGTCTGCCAACTGGTGATAGAAGGTATTCACAGGGCTGTCGGAATGCAGCGTGTCGTACTGTTGATGGGGGACCGCTCCGGAACCCGTCTGGTGCCCCGCAAACTCGGTGGCAAGGGCACCGACGGCTGGCGCGAGCAGTTGGCCATCAACCGGGACGGCACCGGACCATTAGGCCGGCTCCTGCCACATTCTGCCAGCGCGATTTACCTCCCGGACAAACGACCGGAAGGCGTCCCTTATGATCGCTGGCTGACGCGGGTGCCGGCACTGGTCGGCACCCTGAAAGCCAACGGTCGCCTGGTGGGGCTGTTCTATGCGGACAACGCAGCCAATGATTACCAGCCTTCCGAAGAACAGCTGATCTCGTTCAATCATCTGGTCCAGAACGCCCAGCTCTGCATCACCTTGCTGGCGACGAAGAACTGAGCGATCCGAACCCTGGCCTGGTGTCAATGCAGGGCGCGGAGTTGGCGCGGATACAGGGCCGCGCTGACTTCCGGTTCCTCCAGCAGATCCGCCAGCTCCATATCCACATCAGTTTCCTGGCCTTCGTCCGGCAGGGGCTCAAACAGGGTGTTGAGCCAGGAGGTAACGGAGGGCGCTTCATCGCGGCCATATTCCGTAGACAGGGCCTTGATACGCTTGAAACCGATGATCCGCTGGTGCTTCGGATCACGGATTTGCTCAAAGCCGCGCCAATAGATCCGGTCGCGGGTATGCAACTGGACAAACAGTGTGTCGATGGGTTCGGCGGGATCTTCACCCCGCAACAGGTCGTCGCTGCGGTCTTCCGCGGCGGGGGTTTCTTCGGACATTGCGTCGGCTTTTGCCGGCTTTTTATTGCGAATGGTGGTCCACGCCGGATACAGCACGGCCACCGCATCAGCCTCTACATGCTCGCGGGCGGCGCGGAGGATCAGTCCCCAGCGGGCCTTGTCGGCATCGGTTTCAAGAGAGTTAATGGGCAAGTCGTAGCTTTGTTCACTGGACAGAACGATAGCCATCATCGGGGCATCAAGCTCCCCCATGGCTTCGGCCTGTGCTACAGACACCAGTTCGTCGATTGCCATCGGTTGGTTCATAATACGCTCGCCTCCTCGATGCCATCAGGATATTCCAGGGGGAAAGGGTTCCCCCTGCTTCACAGCATAGCCTGTTCCGGCCATAAAGATAAACGTGGATGCGGTGATCACGGATCACAATACGTCATTTATTGTTTCAGTACGTAGCATCACGCCATCGTCTCCAACTGCTCGTAGCGACCAAACCACGGACTGGCCTCTTCCAGTTGTGCCGCCAGTTGCAACAGAGTCGCTTCGTCGCCGTGGGGCGCTCCGAACTGGACCCCGACGGGCAGCCCGGAAGCTGTCCACACCGTGGGCACCGACATGGCCGGTGTGCCGGTCAGGTTCGCCAACTGGGTAAACGGGGTACGGGCCAGGTTTTCCAGCGCCATCTGATCCACCTGGCCACTGCGATGCAACAGTTTACCCGCCCTGAGCTTCAGCATCAGGCGGGCGGCCACCTGCAGGTGGCCAGGCGTATCCAGCTCACCGATCTTTGCAGGCAGTTGCCCCGCCGTGGGACACAGATACAGGTCATATCCCTGGAAAAAGGCCCCCAGCGCCCGCGCGAAGTCATTCCACTGCTGGCGCCGCTTTACATAATCCGGCAACGGCATTGACCGGCCCAGCATGGCAAGCAGCCGGGTATCCAGCTCAAAATCTTCATCCCTGGCGCCGAATCCGGTTTTTGCCCTGTCCATCAGGGTTGATACCTCGCCAAAATAAAGGCCCAGATAACAGCGCGCCAGCGCCATGCCGTCGAACTCCGGGCGGGCATATTCCACCTGGTGTCCAAGCGTCTCCAGCAGCCGCGCGGTGTCTTCCACGGCCTCCACATATTCCCTCGCCACGTCGGTGTCATAGGGAGAGGATGTGAAGACACCGATTCTGAGCCGGCGCGGTGCCTGCTGCATCAGTTGTGCATAGGGGGCTGACGGCGGAGCGATGATGAACGGATCCCCCACCGCCGGGCCGGACAGAACGTCGAGCATGGCCGCGCTGTCACGGACGGTGCGGGTTACCACATGGTCGATTGACGCACCGGTCCAGGCCTCTCCGGCGTAGGGGCCGGATGAAATCCGGCCGCGCGATGGCTTGAGCCCGAATAATCCGTTATAGGCCGCCGGAATACGTATCGATCCGCCACCATCATTGGCACCCGCCACGGGTACGATACCCGCGGCCACAGCAGCAGCGGAGCCACCGCTGGAACCACCGGGAGTAAGGTCGGTATTCCAGGGATTGCGGGACGCGCCCCAAAGCTTTGATTCTGTCACCGCCTTGAGGCCAAACTCGGGGGTCGCAGTGCGGCCAAGAAACACCAGTCCACCGGCACGGGCCCGCCGGACATACTCCGAATCCTGTGGCGCGATGTTATTTTTCAGGCCATGGCTGCCAAACGTACAGGGATGCCCCTGTTGCTCCTGGGCCAGATCTTTAAGCAGCATGGGAACGCCGGAAAAGGTACCATCGGGCTGACAGGCCTGGTCCAGCGCTTCAGAGAACTGGGGATAGCAGATCGCGTTCAGCTTGCCATTCACCGCCTCTGCCCGCTCAATGGCAGCCTCACAGACTTCACGGGCTGACACTTCTTTGCGGCGAACCAGGTCTGCAAGCGCTACTGCGTCATAGCTGAGGTATTCGGATTGCTTCATGATCGATTCCGTTTGTTATTCTGAACCCTGAAGATTGAGGGAACCATCGTCTATGAACAAGAGTCCCGGACGTCGCTTACTCGCTGCTGCTTTTATGGCCGCGTCCATTATCACACCAACTGCGGGCGCCAGCGAACAGCCGCCAGAGCCGGTGGACAGCTGGACCGATATCATCCGCAGCTCGCCCTACTGGGTGAGCCAGGGGGTTTACCACAACATCACCACCATCCGGCGCTGGGTTCTGAAAGAGTCAGGGTACTGCTCTGACACGGACCGGCATATTCTGTTCGATATGCGCGGCCGGTTCCTTGGCTATATTGACGATGAAAGCAGTCGCGAGGCGACCCAGCAGCACCTGAACGATACCCGTCTTGCACTCGCTGCCAGCGGCCGGGCGGATAGCTGGGCAGCCGGTGGGCCGGGCGAGACCGGTTACCCTTTCGCACTCGCCTGTGACCAGCCCCATGTCAACCTCGATGAAGCCGTTGCCCGTTATCTCGGTACACTGCCCACCGAGCTGATCTGGGGCGCCTGGGACGATCTTTCATTTGCTGCACAGGAGAAACCCGGACCTCTCCATGATGCCCTGATGTATGTCTATGGAACCCGCCAACAACAGCAGCGAAACAACTTGCCCGCAACCCTGCCAAAATACCTTGCGGGCCAGATACTGATCGAAAGCAGCGGCCAGCAAAGGGCCCATTCCGCCGCAAATGCCAAAGGCATACTGCAGCTGTCTCCCTCGGCGCTCAGCGACTGCCGGATCAAGCCGGCTAACCACTGGCACCGGCTGGCACAGATCGATTGTGCCCTCAGGTTAACAAACCAGAATGCCCGCAATCTGCGGGAGCCGTTCAACCAGCGTTTTGGCGATCTGCCCGAAGACAAACGCGATCAGCTGTTTACCCTGCTGCTGGTCCAGGCCTACCACGGCGGTGCGGGCCGGGTAAGCGCGCTGCTGGAGGATGAAACCCTGTCGAAACCGGCCGCCTACTTTGCCAGCGAACACGAGAACTTCAGCGCCGGTGATATTGCTTTTGGCATGGTGTTTCATAATCTGGGTCGGGACCGTTTCGGCCTGGCATCGCTGTACTATGTGGCGGACGTGCAACTTGCAACCGAGGCACTGTGCGAAACGGCGCGCCTGGGCGCTACGCCTTTCTGTGAATAGCCCGGGGGGGCTGCATTGGAACTGACACTGATTCCGCAAGGCCTGAGTGCAACAACTGCGGGCTTCCTGTTGCTGTGCTCGGTCATGACCTCGATGATTACCGCGAGTCTCGGCGCTGGTGGTGGCCTCCTGTTACTGGTATTGATGGCATTCTGGATTCCGCCGGCGGCGATCATCCCGGTGCATGGCATGATCCAGCTGGGCTCAAACGCGGGGCGGGCGACGCTGACATGGCGCCATACCGACTGGAAGGCCATTGCTGCCTTCGCACCGGGGGTGCTGGTGGGCGCAGCTCTGGGGGCATGGATACTGGTGGATCTGCCAACTCACCTGTGGCAAGTCACCATTGGCCTGTTTGTACTCTATCTGTGCTGGGGGCCGGCATTGCCCCGCGGCGTCTTTGGCACTCCCGGGATATTTCTGGCCTCCTGCCTTACCAGTTTCATTACCCTGTTTGTAGGAGCGACCGGCCCGCTGGTGGCATCCTTCATCAAACAGATGCATGTCGACCGTTTCACCACCGTGGCCACGTTTGCCACCGCCATGACACTTCAGCACGCCCCGAAAGCCCTGGTTTTCGGGCTTGCGGGTTTTATGTTCCGGGACTGGATCCTGTTTATCCTGGCAATGATCGCTTTCGGTTTCGCAGGCACCTGGCTGGGGCTGCATGTGCTCAGGTCAATGAGTAACCGGCACTTCAGCCGCGTGTTCAATGTCCTGCTGACACTGCTGGCGCTGCGATTGCTATGGCAGGCAGGAGGCTCTGCGGGCTGGTGGTAATGTCTTCCCGGGACGCCTGGTCAGTCAGGCCAATGCCGGGGCGGCGGAGAAACGGTGACCACCCGGTTGCGACCACGGGCCTTGGCGGCATAGCTGCCTTCATCTGCCCTGGCCATGACCTCACGTGGACCGGAATCGGCTTCGGACATCTCCGTCAGACCGATACTGGCGGTGACACCGAAAGATTTACCGTCCTGCTCGATACGAATGGACTCAACCCCCCGACGAATGGTTTCCGCCAGTTCTGCGGCACGCTCCAGACCACAGGCAGGCAGAATGATGCCGAATTCGTCGCCACCAAGGCGTGCTACCGTATCGGATTGCCGCACCGATATCCGCAGCAGATCGGAAAGACGCCTGAGCAGATCGTCCCCCATCAGGTGCCCACCTTCGTCATTGACCGGTTTGAAATAATCCAGGTCAATCAGCATCAACACACTGGCAACAGCCTTTGTACTGGCGTCGCCCAGGCATTTCACCAGGGACGAGTTGAATGCACGTCGATTGAGTAGCCCGGTGAGACTGTCATGGGTTGCCTCCCAGGACAGCCGTTCTTCCTCACGACGGCGCTCGCTATCATCCCGGATCACCAGTATCAGCTGATGATGGTCACTGCCCCTGTGCAGGTGCAGCATGGCCAGGTCCACATCAAAGACCCGCCCTTGATTGTCTCTCATCGTCGCATAAAGGCTGTCCACATCCGCGCTGCGGAGAAAATCATCCGGCTGCCAACGCTGGTTATCGCTCTCTATCGCGGCGCGCTCAAAGAAATTGGCCTGTTCACAACCTTCCGGCAGCCCCAGAAAGCCACAGGCGGCGTCATTGGCATAGCGGATAAACCCGTCGACATCCAGCATCAGCACGCCTTCCTGAAGAACGCCAAGTATGCTGTCGGCCCGCTCCTGCTCTTCAGCCAGTTCCGCTTCGATTTCCAGTTCGTGGGTTATATCCCGGATTACTGTAATCGTCCCCAGCGTTCGCTCTTCGGTACCGATGACAGCCGTCATTACATCTGCCCACACCAGGGGCCGGTCCTCAGGGGTTTTCAGGCGGAAACGGCCGCGGAAAACGGCATTGTTTCTCAGCGCTGCCCGCCACTTGTCTACGGCACCGGGAAGATCGTCTTCATAGACCCCGTCAATCAGCCGGCTGTGCAGAAGATCGTTGGAGTCAATGCCCACAATCTGCTCGAAAGCCGGGTTAACAAATTCAATCCGGCCCAGCACATCGGTCTGGATGATGCCAATCGGGGCGCTTTGAGTGAGAGAACGGAAGAATGCCTCGCGCTCGGCCAGTGACGCCAGCACCTCATCCCGTTCTTCCATTACGGTATTGAAGGTTTCTGCCACCTGACGGATTTCCGAACCACCAGCCACTTCCACCGGCTCGGTGCGGATAGCCAGATGACGCTCACTGATCTGGAAACCGAGATTGCGCAACGGGGCCATCAGACGCCGGAACACGATCAGCGCCAGTGGCGCCACCACCAGAATGACAATCAGTAACACCTGTACAAAACTGTCTGTCAGCCGGCTGACCGGAGCATAAGCCTCCTGCGCTGGCCATACCGCCGCCACGAACCAGGGCACCTGGGACATCTGCCGTACCGACATGATGGTCTCGGTACCTTCCTGATTGCTGGTTCTCAGGGTGCCTTCAAAGCCGCCCATGGCGTCACGCAATACCGGATTTTCCAGCCTCAGGGGCGTCATGGTTTCACCGGTGCGGCCGTGGGCAAGGGTGACACCACTGCGTGTGGCGATACCGATATAGCCCGTCTTGCCGATGCGCACCGTGCTTACTTCTTCCATGAAATTGTCCCCGGCCAGCATTAATGCGCCGCCGATAACCCCGATAAACCGCTGACGATGGTCGAAAATGGGCGCGGTCACCATGATGGCCGGCCGGTCCTGATAATTGGAGACGTAGGGGGCACTGATCACCGGGGCCAGCTGGCTGGAGGTTTGCCGGAAGTACTCGCGCTCACTGATGTTCAGCCCGGCCTGCTGGTATCGCTCCGGATGTTCGGCAATGACATTGCCATCGGCGTCGAAAAGGTAGATTGCATCAAACAGATGCTGAAGCGCTATCTCGCGCCTGATAAGCAAGCGGGCGCGGGAGGTCAGCACACGCTCCTCCATCGCAAGTCCTTCGGCCACATGGGAGAGTGTATCTCTGCGTTGTGCAAGGCGAGTGTCCAGATCACTGGCAACCAGGTCGGCAATGGTTGCCACCTGCACCCTGGCCTGGGCCTCAAGCTCGGAGCGGCTGACCACGGAACTGATCAGTGCCACTGCCAACGCGGAGAGCACAATAACCAGAATAACGAAGGCGACGGCCCGATTGACAAGACTGGCAAACCAACGCTTCATCAACACAGGAACGAAGCCCCGGACAATGAGAAACGATTGGTCAGGCATATTGGTTTTTCACAGGAACTGCTGGGGGCCTGACTCACAGGGTAAAACACCGATGTTGTAATTGACCGACAATTGCAGTCTAACAGACAGCACCTGCTTGTGACGTTACGGGGCTTGCAAATTCAATGATAATCGTTACTATTTAGATCTATTTTACCGATTGAGGCCCCATATGTCAGATTCACTGCTCACTGACGCCACCGGAATGAGCACCGGCCCGCTCAGCCAGCTGCTGGAAATGGGTGGCCCTGTCATGATGGTGCTGCTGGCAATTGCGGTGGCGGGCATCGTCACCTTCGTTTACCTCATGCTGTTCGGGGCTTTTTTTGCCCCCAGATTCACTGCCAGACTTAAAAATGCCATTAATCTTTGGCAACAGAAGCCCTGCAGCGAGGTGCCTGGCCGGCTGGAGCAAAATGCCGGTCGTTACAGCCGACTGAATCCCCTGCATCACCTGGTGGTCAACACCATGAACGCCCGCCTGAAGGCTGCGGACCCTCAACAGATACGGGAATCCGTTGCCAGCGATGCCCATGACGCCCTGGAACCTTTCGAGGCGCCGCTGAAAATTATTGAAGTTATTGCTGCGCTGGCGCCACTGCTGGGCCTTCTGGGCACGGTTATGGGCATGATGGAAGCCTTCAGTGCCATGGCTGCAACCGAGGGCCGGGCTAACGCTTCCCAGTTGAGCGGGGGCATATACGAAGCCCTCACCACCACCGCCGCAGGTCTGGTGATTGCCATTCCGTTTGCCGCTCTGGCCGCCTGGATCGAATTCCGCCTTCGCCGGATCCAGAAAACCATTAACAGCGCCCTGGTGAGTGTGATGTCGGTGCCACTGACAACATCTGAAAGCCACGCAGCCCCGGAAAGTCCGGGGACGGCAGCGGATACTGCCGCTGCACACCATCGCTTTTCAGACTATTCCGCAGCCGGACAGCAGGGCCGCCTGGCCAATGCAACTGGTTGAGCCAAGGCCGGCGCGGCCGATCCCCATCCGCATCACGCCTCTGATCGATGTGGTTTTTATCCTGCTGGTGTTCTTCATGCTCACCAGCCGCTTGCTGCCAGTGAGTTTCATGGAGTTGAGCAACAGCACCGGTGATACCAGCCCGGTCACCGGGGAACCCGTGCCGGAGGTAACAGTACAACGGGATGGTGCGGCCAACTGGAAAGGTGAAATCTACGATATTGAGGTCCTTGTGAACGAACTGAAGGCCACTGGCATCGACGAAATCAACCTGGCAACCACCTCCGCCACGCGCCTGACGGATTTCACCACAGCCTACGGCCGTTTTTCGGACAGCGGCATCACCACCCACTGGAAACGCTCACGGCAGCCCGCGGAGCAACCATGAGTGATCTGGTACCACCTCCGGCCAGATCCGGAAAGCGCCTCATGGAGCGCCTGGAAGATGCGCTGCTGCCGCTCATCAACCTGGTGTTCCTGTTACTGATGTTTTTTATTGTGGCAGGCCAGTTGTCAGATACGCCGCTGCCGGACCTGCCTGGTACCGGAAGCGGGGCGGGCAATGAGCAGCCCCATGCAGACCTGGTGGTTACTGCAGCCGGCGACTGGCAGGTGGGCGGACAGACCGTAGGCTCTGGAGGCCTTGCCAATGTGCTACCGGCTCCCGCTAAGGAATCCCCCCTGAAAATAGCGGCCGAACAGGACATTGCCATGGCTAACCTGGAAGCACTTCTGCGGGTACTTGAGGACAGTGGCTACGAGGAGATCATCCTGCTGACGGAGCCAGCCAGCTGATGGGTGTCAGTAAAACCGTACGCGGCCTGCTGCTGATCGCTGCCATGGCCATTACCGCCGTAACCCTGGTGATCGCTGCGCCTGAACGCGTGCCCGAACTGAAACCACTGGGGGACTCGGCCGTCAATTCCGCCCCGGCAGTCCGGATATCCCTGGCCGGCACCCGCAAGCCGAAGGAGCCCGACACTCCCGAACCCGAGGTTCAGCAGCAACCAGCGGAGCCAGAGCCGGAACCAGAGCCGGAACCAGAACCAGAACCAAAGCCTGAGCCTGAGCCTGAGCCTGAGCCTGAGCCTGAGCCTGAGCCTGAGCCTGAGCCTGAAGTAGTCGAGCAGGTTACCGAGGCCACGGCAACCGAAAGCGAGACCGGTTCAGAAGAGACCACGGAGAACATCACCGAAGAAGAGAACCCCAATCAACAGGTGGAACTCACCGCCGGCGACTCCTCCGATGTGGACCGCTACCTCACGGAACTCAGCCGGCACCTGAGCCGGTTCTACGAATATCCGCGCCGTGCCCGCCGCCTCGGGCAGGAGGGAGCACCGGTGGTGGTATTCGAGTTCAGCCGTGACGGCACCCTGGTGCGACAGTCCCTGCGTGACTCCTCGGATCATTCACTGCTGGATGATGCCGCCCTCAACATGCTCAAGGATGCCGAGCCATTGCCGCAAGTGCCGGACGCCATGAAAGGCAGAACCTTTACTTACGCCCTCCCGGTGAGATTCCGCCTGCGCTGAGCCAAATATAACCTGGCCCGTTGTGACTTTTACGGAACGGCCTGCACGCGGTATTATCAATACCCACCTGATCCCCTTCCTTATGCGTGCGTCTGACCCATGACTATTGAATTACCGATTGCCCACCGTTTGGGCCAGATCATGTGCGACACCACCAACGCAATTCTCTGGTCGCCTGCACAACAGTGGGTCCGCAAACAGATACCAGCCACAACCCTGCTGTGCCGGGTCGGTTCTGGTCAGGCGACCTACCATCGTTTCGACCCGCGTCTGAAACAGCACCAGATTACCTACGGCAGACGCATGATCATGGCCAAGCACCAGCCTGATGCGGTCGCTGGCTGGCTTTCCGGGCGGGAGATACGCCAGCGCGGGTACTTCGACGGCGAGGTCACCACACTGAATCTTCTGGCCCACACCTGCTGCCACGAATTTGCCCACCTGCTCCAGCATGTCTCCGGCCAGCGTTATCGCGGATCGGTACATAACAGGTATTTCTACCGGATACTGGATGAACTTCACGGCAGCGGTGGTGCCGATGCCGCCAGGCGCCATCTGGCGGAGCAGGCAGAAAGTGCCGATATGCCCGTGCCCGATGAGCCTATCCAGCCACCGGATACACGCCAGCTGATGGCGAAATGGTCAGTGGGGGACGCTGTTGCATTTGGTGCCGGCAAACGACAACTGCAAGGCAGGATTATCCGGACAAACCGGAAAACCTGCACCGTAGAGGGCACGGGGCCATGCAGTGGCTTGAGATATCGGGTGCCAGTGGTCCTGTTACGCGTGCTCACTGACTGAGGTCTGAATCCAGATCCAGCCACGCGACCCTCTGTCAGGCGGCCGAATTGACCGGTAAGCACCGGTCCGGTGCGCATCGCACTGTGCGGGCGCATCCCACGGCTGATCTTTCCCACCAGAACAACGATAACTCTTTGTAAATAAAAGACCGCCAATTCTGGCACAGTGTTCGCTTGGTATTTGGCAGGGAAGAACCTCCCGGCCAGGGACCGGCCGGACCATCAGATCATTGTTGTTGGCATTGACGCCGGATCATCGAACTCCCTCCCCCGGGAATAGATGCTCCGGCTTTTTTTGTTATGGAGGCGGAAGCTGATGGCCTGTGACCGGGTGGTGATGTTTTATGGTCGTTGTTGAAGGGTCCTCTTTAAACTGTAGACTGCTTGCTGGCGGGTGGAGCGTGGGGGTAGGGTTATTTTTCTGCCAGGAAAAGGTGTCTGAGCGCAGCGAGTTCTTTTCCCAAAGAAAAATAACCTACCCCCGAAGCGGCGACTCCCCCCAAGCCTCAGACGACCAAGACTAAACCTCCGAAGTCCGCCGACGACGCCACCCAAGCACAAACACCGTAAGCGCCGGCAAGAAGGTAACGGTCACCGTCGCCGCTCCGGCCAGGCCGAAGAGAACGATGGCGCCAACACCGCGGTAGAGCTCGGTGCCTTCGCCCGGCAGGAAGACCAGTGGTGACAGGCCACAGATGGTGGTCAGGGTGGTCATGGCAATGGGCCGCAGGCGGGTTTCCACGGCGCCGATGACCGCATCCACCACCGACACGTCCCGGTGCCGCAGATTCTGCCTTGCCTGCTCCACCACCAGGATCGGGTTGTTGACCACCGTACCCATCAGAATCAGGAAGCCCAGCATGGTGATCATGTCGAAGGGCTGGTTCAGGGGCAGCAGGCCAATTTTTGGCAGCAGGCCGCCTACCAGATTCATCAGTGCCAGACCGACGATGCCGCCGGCGATGCCCAGGGGAATCGCTGTCAGAATCAGCAGCGGGAAGCCCCAGTGGGCGAAGATCGCCACCAGCAACAGGTACACGATCACCACCGCAATGATGAAATTACCACTCAGGGCATCGCGGGTGGCATTGAGCTGGTCGCTGGCGCCGGAGATGTTGATGGATACCCCCGTGGGTAATTCGCCGCTGTCGCGCATGGCGCCCAGCAGTTCTGTGCGCACCCGTTCAACACCGGCCTCCAGCGGCACATCGTCTGGCGGGATTACGTTGAGGGTTACGGTGCGTCGACCGTCCAGCCGTCGTACGGTACTGGTATCCACGGTTTCCTCGATGGAGGCCAGGCTAGACAGCGGTAGCGTCGCGCCCTGGGGGGTGTAAATCATCACATCGGGCAACTCGTCCAGGCCCGGATTCCGTCCTGCGCTGCCGTAGATATAAATGTCGATCTTGTCGTCGTCCAGAAAGAAGTCGTCCACATAGGAGCCTTCGGTCAGCGAGGCCACGGTGAAACCGATTGCCTCGGTATCAAGGCCCAGTTCCGCGGCCCGGTCCCAGTCCGGCCGCACCTGGATCAGTGGCTGGGCCAGGGAGAGTGTGGCGGGCCGGGTCTGGATGCGGGGGTTGTCGAAAATCGTCTGGGCGCGGCCATAGGCTGTGTTGGCGACTTCATAGATAGAGGCCAGGTCCGGCCCGGAGATATCCAGGCTGATACTGCGGGTACCACCGTCGTTGCTGGAGATGATGGAGCCCTTGGCAGCAAACGCCCGCATGCCCGGGAACTGCTCATAGAAACCGGTGATTTGGTCCATCAACACTTCAATATCACGGGCGTTGATTGTCTCTGCGATGATACGCACATTGGTGGGGCTTACCTGCATGTTCAGGTAGGCCAGCGGCGGAATCGGAGTTTCGCCGCTCTCATAGGCTTCCCGGTTCGCCCGGACGTGGGGCAGGAAGCGATCTTCCACCTGTTTGGCGATACTTTCCATCTCGGTCAGGTTGTACCCTGGCGGGGCGCTCATGGAGGCGAAGGTCTTGGGCTCCTCACCCTCGGGCAGGTATTCCGCCGGCGGCGTCAGGAAAATAATGATCCAGAAACTCAGCATAATTGTTCCGATAATCACCACAAGCCGCCTGACCGTGCCACTGACCATCCAGCGTACGGCGGCAACCACTCTGGTGCCCCAGCCCGGTGTCACGGTGTTGCCATACTGGTCTATGTCGCCTTTGCGCTTGCCGAAATCCAGCCGCGCACTGAGGGTGGGAATCACCGTGACCGCCACCAGCATTGATGCAAAAATGGCCGCCGAAATGGCAATGGCCACATCGGAATACAACTGCCCGGCTTCTTCCTCGATAAACAGGATCGGCAAAAACACGAGGATGGTGGTCATCGTGGAGGCCAGTACCGCGGGCCAGACTTCCTGCACACCTTTGAGCGCCGACTCGAAGCGGTCCAGGCCCAGGCGGCGGTGGCGTTCAATGTTCTCCAGCACCACGATGCTGTTGTCCACCGTCATGCCGATGGCAAAGGCGACGCCGGCCAGGGAGATCACGTTGATGGTGCGGCCGGTGATCATCAGTCCCAGGAAGGCGGCGATAGCGCACAGGGGAATACCCACTACGCCCACGAAGGTGGCCCGGGACGACCGCAGGAACAGGAACATCACCAGAGTGGCAAACACGGCGCCGATACCCAGATTGGTCCAGACATTGGCAACCGAAGCCTCCACATAGCGGGCGTCGTCTGCGGTCAGGGCCAGCTCCATGCCCTCCGGCTCCAGCACCTCGCGGTTGATGGCATCAACTTCCTCCAGCATCGCCTGTTTGATATCGATGACGTTGGAGCCGCTTTCCCGGCGCACCTGCAGGCCCAGAACCCGCTGGCCATTGATAAAGGACAGTTGGCGGATACGGGAATGGTCCTGGCGCACAGTGGCCACATCATAGAGCCGGACCACACTGTCGCCGGTGCGGGAGACAACCAGGTTGCGCAGTTCGTCAAGGTCACGGAATCGCCCCACGGTGCGCAGCAGGTAACGGCGCTTGCCTGCGTCCACTTCGCCGCCGGAAACATCCTGGTTGCGGCTGGTGATGGCATCCCGTAGGTCCAGCAGGCTAAGGCCGCGCTGCGCCAGTTTTGCCTCATCCACAGTGATCTGCATCTGGCGATCGGCACCGCCGCCGACTGTCACTTCCGAAACCCCGGCCACGCTTTCCATGCGGGGGCGAACCCGGTCTTCCACGAAATCCCGCATCAGATCGATATCCAGCTCCCGAGGATTGTCGGGCAGCGTGGAAACCCGGAAATACATGAATGCATTGGAGGAGAAAGAGGCCGCGACAATACGCGGCTCGTCCACGTTGGTGGGATAGTCGGAAACCTGGCTCAGTGCGTTGTTTACCTGAATCAGGGTTTCGGTGATATCAACGCCGAAAGGAAACTCCAGCTCGATTTCAGCAGAACCGCTGGAGGCGGTGGCGGCCATCTCACTCAGGTTGGGCACATTGCGGAGATAACGCTCCTGCTCGATCAGGATTTCCTTCTCGATATCCTGTGGCGTCGCCCCCGGCCACCGGGTTTCCACGGTAATGGTGCGGACTTCCAGGTCGGGAATCATCTGCACTGGGATCCGGAAGGCCGCCGCGGCACCAATAATAGCGATAATCAGCGTAACCACGGTCACCAGGGTGCCGTGGCGAATGACGCCGGCAAACATCAGCGCGATCCCCGCTCTGCCAGCCTTACCCTGGCACCCTCTTCCAGGGATTCATTGCCACGGATCACCACTTCTTCATCGCCCTCCAGACCGCTGAGGATTTCCATCCGATTATCAAAGCCGGAGCCTACCTCCACCCGCTTTTCCCGGACTTCATAGAGGTCTTCATCCACCGCCTCGGCAATCCACACCGTGATGCGGCCGTCCGGGTAGCGGTTGATGGCATCGCGGGAGACCGTCAGCCCCCGTTCACCCGTGGAAACCCTCAGCGTGGCCTGCACCGCCATACCGGGCAGCACATTCAGATCTTCGGGCGCTGTAGCCCGAATCAGGAAGGTTCTGGCCTGGGGATCACTGACCGGCACCAGGGACTCAATGGTGACCGGCACCGGTTTCTGGTCAGCGCCCCTGGCCTGCACCAACAGCCTGGAGTCGTCGGTTATGCGCTGGTAATAATCCTGGGGTACCCGGAAGTCCAGGCGCAGGTTGGTGGTGTCTACCAGGGTCAGCAGTTGGTCGCCGGGGGTGACCCATTCTCCCAGGTCACTGATCCGGTCACTGACGACGCCGTCGAATGGCGCTTCGATGCGATGCCGGTCAAGTACAACCTGTCTGCGTTTCTCCTCGGCACGCAGGCGGGCGAGTGCGGCTTCCGTGGCAGCGACTTCGCTCTCGCGGGCGCTGACTTCAGTGGCGGCAATATTGCGCCCCGCACCCACCGAGCGGGCTTCCGCCAGCCTCCGCTGCGCCTCTTCAAGCCGGGCCAGGGCTTCGGAGGCTTCGGCGCGGGCGCTTGCCAGCTCAAATTCCGCCTGTTCGTCATCAAGTCCGACCAGCAGATCGCCGCGGGCAACCCTGTCACCGGTTTCGACCCGCACATCCTCCACAAGCCCGGCCACTGCGGTAGACAGCTCGGAGGTACGCAGCGCATTGACGGTGCCATTGAGACTGACTTCACTGATGATATCGGATGTTTCAACCGGTGCCAGTTCAACCCCCGGTCGGTCCTGCGCCTGGACCTGTGGAAGCGCAAAACACCACAAACCAGCCAGGGCGACCAGTTGCCGGACGATTGGTTTCACTGCGTTACCCCTTTATTCCTGTGCGGCTATCGCGTTGAATTCTGTCTCCTGAAGTCAACTTTAACCTACGCCCGGAATCCCCGGACAGACCTGTCGAAACCGGTGTTTCGGACCCGTCAGGCCAGCAGGCGACACTTCCACCGAACCTGAAATGCTGCAACACTGGTAATCAGACAACAACCAGAAACAATGCGAGATTTGTACAGTGAAACCACTGAGCCCGTTAGATCAGGTATTTCTGTGGCTGGAAAAGCGCCAGCAACCCATGCACGTTGGCGGCCTGCAACTGTTTTCCTTCCCCGAGGACGCAGCGGATGACTATGTGGCACAGCTGGCGGACCAGTTACGAAAGCAGGGCATTGTCACAGCGCCGTTCGACCAGCGCCTGACCAACCGGTTCGGTCAGCCGTTCTGGGTGAATGACGAGCACCTGGATCTGGAGCATCATTTCCGCTTCGAGGCCCTGCCAACGCCGGGCCGGATTCGTGAATTGCTGGCGTTCGTTTCTGCGGAACACAGCCACCTGATGGACCGGGAACGCCCCATGTGGGAGTTTCACCTGATCGAGGGCCTGAAAGACCGGCAGTTCGCCGTCTACATCAAGATACACCACTCCCTGGTGGATGGCGTGTCAGCGATGCGGTTGTTCCAGCGTATGCTGTCCGCGGACCCGGACGAACGAAACATGCCCCCGATCTGGTCCCTGCCACTGCGCAGTCGCAATAACACCGATGACAACGGCCCCTCCATGTGGCGTAACATCGCCCATCTGCTGGGGGAATCCGGAAAACAGCTGGGCACGGTGCCAGCAGTAACCAGGGCATTGCTGGGCACCGTCAACCGGGCGCGAAAAGACCCGGCCTACGACTCCATCTTCCACGCCCCCCAATGCGTCCTCAACGGCAAGATCACAGGCTCCCGCCGCTTCGCGGCCCAGTCCTATTGCCTGAAGCGCATCAAGGCCGTGTGCAGGGCTTACGATACAACGGTTAACGACGTGGTTATGGCCATGTGCGCCACGGCACTCCGAACCTACCTGATGAACCGGGACGCACTGCCAGAGAAGCCCCTGGTGGCGATGGTGCCCGTTTCCCTGCGCAAGGACGACAGCTCTGGCGGCAACCAGGTGGGTATCATCCTGGCCTCGCTGGGCACCCACCTGAATGACGCTGCCGAACGGCTGCGCTATATCCATGAGGACGTGAAAGCCTCCAAGGAGCGCTATGCCAACATGTCACCGGAGGGAATCCTGAATTACACTGCCCTGCTGCTGGCGCCGGCAGGCTTCAACCTGCTCACGGGCCTGGCTCCGAAGTGGCAGACCTTCAATGTGGTGATTTCCAACGTGCCCGGACCGAAAGAACCCAGTTACTGGAATGGCGCCAGGCTTGAAGGGATGTACCCGGTGTCCATCGCCATGGACCGGATTGCCCTGAACATGACCCTGACCAGCTACTGCGATCAGATAGAATTCGGGCTGATCGGCTGCCGCCGCACCCTGCCCAGCCTGCAGCGGATGCTGGATTACCTGGAGGACGGCCTGGCAGAGCTGGAAAACGCGGCCGGGATTTGAGGTTTAACCGAACCTGGCTTCACGATTGCGCTGCGAAATCTGATCATTCAGCGTCCAGAAGTCATAGAGCACACCTATCAGGAACAGACCACCGGTCAGCAGGTAAATGATCCCGGTGACCCACTTGCCCATATACATCCGGTGAAGACCAAATACCCCGAGGAACGTCAGCAGAATCCAGCTGATGTTGTAACTCACTTCACCGGCCTCGTACCGAATGTCGGCTTCCCGGTCCATGGCGGGAATCAGGAACAGGTCAATAAACCAGCCAATAAACAGCAGCCCCAGCGTAAAGAACCAGATGGTGCCGGTAATCGGCTTGCCGTAATAGAACCGGTGTGCCCCGAGGAATCCGAAGATCCAGAGCAGGTATCCGATGAGTTTGCTGTGTGTATCCTGGTTGATTGGCATTCAGTTGGGTTTCCTTCTGACTTTGGTGGTTGCCTGATTCTTTGGCGCCGGCCTGTTAGTTGTGGTGCCTGGCCGGGGGGAGGGATTCTTTTTCCTTGGGAAAAAGAATCCCTCCCCCCGTCCGTCAGACTATTAGGGCATAGTTGTAAAATATAAACTGAAAAAAGTGAATAAAACGACAGACGGCCTACCCCATGGTCACTGGGTGTGGGGTGGGGGTATTTATTTTTTTCGCAAAAAATGGTGTCTGAGCGAAGCGAGTTCATTTTTCGAAAAAAATAAATACCCCCACCCCGCAACCACGCTCTCAATCCTGAGGCCCGAAGGATAAGCATGCTCCCAACCCGAAGACATGCACCAGCCATGTGGGCCGGTAATGCGGGGGCAAGCTAACCAGGTCTGCCGGCAAGGCGCTGACCCCTGACCGGTGATACCCCCGCCCTGGCGACGGTGTTGCGGCCGGCGCGTTTGCCGTTGAACAGGCAGCGGTCAGCGGTCCGGAAAAGTGTTTCCACTTCCCTGCCATGGTCGGGATAGTGGGCAATGCCAAACGACGCAGTCACGTGGATAACGGCTTCGCCGTACCGCAGTTCGCTGTCTGCAATACGCTGGCGCAGTTCATCCATCAGTTCAAAAGAGTCCTCGGGTTTCACGTCCCGCAGAATCAGCCCGAATTCCTCTCCTCCAAGCCTGCCAACAGAATCGGTGGTGCGCAAGCGCTCAGTCAACCGGTGGCCGATACTCTGCAGCACGTGGTCTCCGGCATCGTGACCCATGGTGTCGTTCACCACCTTGAAGTGGTCGATATCCATGATCACCAGGGCAAAACCCGAGCCACTGCGATCGCACTCCGCGAGAGTGCGGCTCAGGGCGCTCTGGAAGCTGGCGCGGTTGGACAGACCGGTAAGTGCGTCAGTCTGCGCCAGGGTGAACAGCTTCTGCTCGGCTTCTTCGCGCCGGGTTTCATAGAGGTGGATAAAGACCAGCATCAGCACGGCGCAAAGCACCATGTTCAGCAGATCGATCATGCTCCCCGCTTCGACAATGAATTCCAGATGGAAGTAATAGGCCACACAGCCGGCCAGCATGAACGGCGCACTGAGAAGAAAGCCTTCCTTCTTGCCCAGCAGCAGATAGGCCAGCACCGGCATCATCAGCACCCACACGAACGCGGTAACGGAAGCCTCGGGCACCAGCATTATGAGCAGAAAAAAGGAAAATCCGCTGATCAGGTAACTGTATATCCAGCCCTGCAGGTGAGGCGTGCGGTTGATTCTGGTGACACCAAGAAACAGCATTGCGCCGGCAACAAACTCCCCGGCAGCCAGCCAGAGATAACCATTAAGAACCTGCAGGCAGGCAAAAACCACCAGCGCGGAACCGGTAACCAGAAACAGCATCCGCGTCAGTGAGCGGCGATGGGTATCCCGGAGACCTGAGCGGCTCTGTTCAAGCGACGCACCAAGGTCCGGGTGCTGTGGTGCTTTCATGCTGCCTCTTTCCCTGAAATACAGCGAACATGGTGCTGGCGTCCCGCCTGCCCGGCACACCAGCCCTGAACGCAAAATATACAGCGCCCGTTATCGGGCTTCAATCACTCCAGCGACCGGGCTGCGAATCAGAGGTACAGGTTCTTGCGGGAAAACCGCTCAACCAGAGGTTGATAGGCAGACCCCAGAACCCGGTTCAGGACGTCAATGCCCCAGGCATCCGGTCCCACCAGAATGCGGGACTCATCCTTGAGGATACCCTTCACAATGGTGTCGGCTGCTTTTTCCGGTGTGGTCATGGCGATCTTGTCGAAGCCCTTGCGCTGGGCATCGGCATTTTCGGATTTGCCCATACGGGCCGAATTGGCGATGTTGGTGCGGATACCCCCGGGATGCACACAACTCACGGCTACCGGCTGCTTTTCCAGTTTCATTTCCTGGCGCAGGGACTCGGTAAAGCCCCGAACCGCGAACTTCGCGGCGTTGTAGGCACTTTGTTTGGGTACGCCAATCAATCCGAACACACTGGAAACGTTGACCACATGGCCGGCTCCGGAGGCAATCAGGTGCGGCAGGAACGCGCGGGTGCCGTGGACCACTCCCCAGAAGTCGATGTCCATGATCCACCGGAAATCTTCGTCGGTCATTTCGCGGACACTGGACGACAGGGCGACGCCGGCATTATTGACCACCAGACTGACCTGCCCGAAATCACCCACAACCTTGTCCGCATGGGCATAGATGGCATCCCGGTCCGAGACGTCCAGATGATAGGTTCTGACCTCGGTGACGCTGCATTGCGCCGCAGTTTCAGCAAGGCCTCCGTCATTAATGTCCGACAGCGCCAGACGACACCCCTTTGCCGCCAGAGCGACTGCCAGTGCCCGGCCAATACCGGAACCCGCTCCGGTGACCACGGCTACCCTGTTGTTCAGATCCTTCATCGTTGATGACCTTCTGTTATGCGATGTGTTGCTAACTCTAACAGGGTACAATCCGTTGCTCTCATCATTTCTCTGCCACTAACGGATGTTCTCTTGTATGGAATGGAGTCTCACGCATTTCTGGCTGATTCTCGCACTGGCGCTGAGTCTTGCCGAGGTAACGTCCGGCGTGTTGGTGCTGCTGGCTCTGGGCATGGCGGCTGCGCTGACAGCAGTGCTGAGCTTCCTGGGCGTACCCTTTGAATGGCAGCTGGTAGGGATGGGCGCGTTTTCAGGTATTCTGGTGCCGGTCGCCGTGCGCTGGATCAAGCCACGATTTTCCCCCACAGGCGTCGCCTACGGAACAACCGGCACAGGCGTCGAGCAGGGCAACCGGTACCGGACGCTGAAACGGGATTTCGACAACGCCAGCGGCATCAAGGTCAATGGCGATTTCTACCGCCTGCGTACCAGCGATACCGGCATGACCGAACTGCCGGAAGGCACAACGGTCATCTTCGAACGTTTTGACGGCACCACCGCCGTTGTTCACACAATCAGTAACAAGGAACAGTAGACATGGAATCGGTTATTTCCCCGGGGCTGGTTATCAGCCTTATTCTCGTGATTATCGGTATTTTCATCATCGCCAAGGGCCTGGTTATCGTGCGCCAGTCCGAGGTGATGGTTATCGAGCGGCTGGGTTCGTTCAACCGGGTCCTGGAAAGCGGTGTGAACATCATCATCCCGTTTATCGAGCGTCCCCGCGCCATCATCATGACCCGTTATGTCCGCATGGGTGACGAATACCACCCCAGCAGCAGCTTCGAAACCCGCATCGACCGTCGCGAAACGGTGATGGACTTTCCCGGCCAGCCGGTGGTGACCACTGATAACGTCACCGTCAACATCAATGGCGCACTGTACTACCAGATCATCGACCCGCGCCGTGCCGTGTATGAAGTGGCCAATATGAGCCAGGCGGTGGAAGTACTTGCCAAGACCACCCTGCGTTCGGTGGTGGGCAAGATGGAGCTGGACAAGCTGTTTGAATCCCGCAGCGAGGTCAATAACGCGATCCAGGCGGAGATGGAAGAAGCGGCCTCCAAATGGGGGGTGAAACTGACCCGTGTCGAAGTTCAGGACATCAGCATGCCGGAAGAAGTGGAAGAGGCCATGCGCCTGCAGATGGCGGCGGAACGTAAACGCCGCGCCACAGTGACCGAGGCGGAAGGTGAGAAATCAGCCGCCATCGCCATGGCCCAGGGCCAGCGTGAATCGGCGATTCTCAATGCCGAGGGTGACAAGGAATCGGCAATCCTGCGCGCCCAGGGTGAACAGGAATCGATCCGCCTGGTGCTGAGCGCCATCGGCGATACCGAGGACAACAAGCAGACGGTTATCGGTTACCTGCTCGGCCAGAGCTATATCAAGGTGTTGCCCAACATGGCGAAGGATGGTGAGCGGGTCTTCGTGCCTTACGAGTCCTCCGCCCTGCTGGGCTCCATGGGTATGTTCCGGGAACTGGCCGGCAGTCCCGAGGATATAGTGCGCCAGAGCGGGAAGCAGGATGGCCTGCGCGGCGGTATGGTGGCCTCTGCCGGCAATAGCTGACAGTACACTGGCCCGTGGTGGCCGTCGCCAGCCTTATCCCAGAAGGTTGTCGAGCGGCCGCTGGTAACCCGGCGCGAATACTTCCAGGAAGTACATCACCTCCGGCAGGGCATCCTGCTCCAGCTTTTTGAGGATGTGGCCCGCCGCTGACTCGAACTCCTTGTTACCCGCCTGCATTTCCGCCTGGCATTTCAACAGTGCTGACAGGCGGTCCGCTGCCTTGATCAGTTCCTTTTCTTCCGGTGCCCAAGCGCACTCGCGGATGTAGGGCGCAAATTCATCACGCAGATCGTCGGGCAGCAAAGCCAGCAACTCCGCCTCGGCCTTGTGCTCTATATCGCCGAAAGCTTCCCGCATGACTTTGGAATGATATTTGACCGGTGTCGGCATATCACCGGTTATCACCTCGGTAGCGTCGTGATAGAGCGCTGCCGCTGCAATGCGGTCAACATTCACCTGCCCGCCAAAGTGCCGATTGCGAATAATAGCCAGGGCGTGTGCCAGCGTTGCCACCTCCCAGGAATGGGTAGCGACGTTTTCTTCGATGGCATTACGCATCAACCCCCAGCGCTTGATCCACCGGAGCCGGGATACGTAGGCAAAAAAATGGCTGAGAGGGCGGCTCACAAGTATTTCCGGTTTTGCATGAGTTTATCATTAATCTCTTCTGAGAATGAAACAGCGATGTTGATGTGAACGTACGTTCAATTGTTATCGCTGAGGAAAGCGGGCGGTGAACTCCGGAAGCTCAGCGGGCATCCAGTTCAAAGTCGATGGTAACCTTTCCGTCCTCCTTGGCACTTGCGTCACGTACGGGGTCAAGCAGGAAGACCTGGCTTTCCGGCACGTCATGGTTTTCCAGCATTTGCCGGCGTAACCAGCCCCCCCGTGCCGAGGCCAGATTATCAAGGGCTTGCGGTGGCAGATCGATGTCCGTAATCAGCCTGTCCACCAGCGCCTGCTCCCATTGCGCCTGACTGAGCTCACCATCCTCGCCGGCAACATTCTCCCGGAAAGCGTCCAGCGAGGCGAGGTTATCCGAGTTGCTGTAAGCCTGCTCAAGCCTGGCGATACGCTTGGCTGGCGGGGCAGTTTCCGCGATACCCGCCTGATCGAACAGCCGCTGCCGTCTCAGTCCGCGGGCATCGGCCTGCGGTGCAACTGCACCACGAATGTTCAACACCAGGGAGGGGCGGTCATTGAGCGCTGCCCCTAACGCCTCCAGCTTGGCATTCTCGCCCTCGGCCAGCTCAACCTGTCCGGGTTCAAAGCTGATCCTGCCCAGATCCTCTCCCGACAGGCCAGCCATATCCACGATCGAGCCCAGCATACTGAACGGCGATGTAGCTGCCTTGGCTACAAGGTTGACGAACGCATTCATGACGACCTGGCCCACACTGAAGTCCGGGCTCTCCAGATCACCACTGACGGGAATATTAATGTCGATAACCCCGTCACTGTCTCTCAGCAGCGCCAGACCGAGCTTGACCGGAGCGCTGACCGCCTGGTCACTGGGCACCGGTTGCCCGAGCTCGAGACGGTCCAGAACAACCGTGTTACCGGCATCAATGGTGCTACCGGAAAATTTGTAATCCAGATCAAGATTCAGTTTACCGCTGTCAACACCATAACCCAGGTAGCGGCCAAAGTAGGGCGACAACATGGGCAGGGAGAGATTCTCCATGCTCAGCCTGAGCTCACTGGTATCGTCTGTTCCCAGAGCCGCCAGAGAGCCGTCAAGCGTCATGCTGGCAACGTCTCCAGCACGGCCCTGGACAGACACCTTGCCCTGTTGCGGGGCAACATTGCTTAGCCCGGTTACTGAACCCCGCAGCCGATCAAAACGGGTGGTAAAGGTCGGGTCGAGGGTGCGGTCGGTATAGGAAATAGCACCCTCTTCCAGCATCACCTGCCCGATACGGAAAATAAACTCCGGCTCACTGTCATCCGCTGATGAATCCCCGGCGGAGCCTTCCGTCGATGTCGACCGCACAATACGCTGCAGGTTGTAGCCACCATCCCCTTCCCGAACCACGTTAACGGTTGGCCCCGCCAGGGTAACGGTGCCGATTTCCAGGCGCGCCGGGGCGACATTGTATTCCACTGGTTGCAGGCGCAGAGTCTGCCAGCCAATCAGTCGCTCCTCAGTGTCGCCGAGCCGAAGATCAAGCGACGCAACTTCACCGGTGCCACTGAAGGTTCCGGTGAGGGGATCCTGCTGCTGGTCCAGATCCAGGTTACCATCCACATTCAGACGGCCATCCCTGACGTTCAGGTTTGCCGCTTCGTTGAAATAGGCTTCAAACTGGGCCAGGACAATATCGGAGCCGGTTATTCCCGCCTCCAGCGTGAAAGGCATTGGTGTTGTCTGGCCGTTGAACATCAGGTGGCCGCCACCACCCAGTGTGGCGTCAGCCTTGTAATTGACCGGGTCTTCCAGCTGGTGGGAAAGCTCGTCAACGCGAATATTCAGGTCCGTTAACGACAGCTTGGCCTCGGTTTGGGGTTGCTCATCCCGCCAGCTCACTGAACTGTTATCGACCTCCAGGCCTGCCACGGTCCAGCGGAATGGCATATTGCTGCCAGCAGAACCGTCTGTCTGCTCATCGTCAGTATTACCCTGAAACGGCTTGAGCAGGTTGACCAACCCCTCCGGGTCGCGATGCAGCGACAGGTTCATGCCATCAATGGTGACGGTTCCGCTAGACGCCTCGCGGCTGTTGAGCCCGAAACTGATTTCGCCGACACGGATGCTGTCCGTCTCGAGCAGCAAGTCGTCACTATTCGCCAGGCCAAGACCAAGATTTTCGATGTTCAGCTGCCCGTTGGCAGTGGTCAGCAGGAATTCTTCTGCGGATTGCAGCTCATAGTCGGAGCTCAGGGTTACCCTGCCGTCATGGAGCCGGTACGGGAGGTACGGTTTGAGAAAATGCTGGAGCGTGGCATGAGTCACTCCTCCGAGCTTGATAAACCCCCTGGAATACAGCGGGGCAATACTGAGGTCGCCTTCCCATTCGATGGTCTGGGTGCCAACCACTGCCAGCAGGTAGTAATTGCTATCGGTGTCTTCCCGCGGCCAGGTAGCCAGGTCATTGAGTGCCAGGTCCAGCGGAGCCACCCGGAATTCCTCCGGGCTTTCCTGGCTGAAGTCCCGGAATAACAGCTCACCCCCGGCCACACGGACCCGGTCAAACTGCAGACGGGCCGGCTCGTCGGATGTGGTCTCATCACTGGCGGTTTCCTCTGCCGGTGGATTGTTCGCCAGCCAGTCCCGGGCAACATTGACGCTGTAGTCATCCAGCAGGTCCAGACGGATATAGGGTTCTTCCAGTTCAATGTTCTGTAACGCTACCGTACCGGTAACCAGTCGCCACACCCCGAGATTGGCGAAAAGGCGGTCAAAGGCGAGAACCGGCTCTCCATCGCTGTCTTCGGCATCCAGGCCAAGCACTTCAACGCTCATGACGAACGGATTCACACCGACGTCTCCGATCTCCGCCTGCCAGCCCAAGTGCCGCTGCAGCCGTTCTGGCAGCTCCCGTTCCAGCCACCAGGGCAGCGCCAGAAACCCGACAAGGGCGTAAATCACGACCAGAACCAGTACAGCAATGGAAATATTTCTTGCCGACAATCGTCGTGTGCGGTTTGCAACCACCGTTTTCTCCTTGTCCACTGTCAGCGACGGGCACAGCGCTGCCCCTTTCCTGTTTTATAAGGATAGTCCGTAAGTGCCGGTTTTGTCAGCCGGAAAACGCCTGCGGACTGACAAGGCGCAATGAACCCGATATTCTGTTATCAACGTATTGAACGACGAACTCACGACACAGGTAATCCTGATGGACATTAGCGATATGCGGCGCGAATTCGAGAGCCAGGGCCTTGATCGTGACGCTCTCGATGACAACCCGGTCAAACAGTTCCAGAGCTGGTTCGGGGATGCCCGCGAAGCTGGCATTCTCGAGCCCAATGCCATGTCACTGGCCACTACAGGCGATAGCGGCATGCCGGACATACGGACGGTACTGCTGAAATATTTTGATGAGTCCGGTTTTGTTTTCTACACCAATTATGGCAGTCGTAAGGCCCGGGAACTGACTGAGAATCCGAAAGCGGCTTTGCTGTTTCCCTGGATAGCCCTTAACCGCCAGGTGCGAATACAGGGCAGGGTGGAGAAGGTCAGCAAATCCGAGTCACTGCGTTACTTCGCATCTCGCCCGCGGGGCAGCCAGATCGGCGCCTGGGTATCGGAACAAAGCCGGGCCATTACCTCCCGGGGGCTGCTTGAACAGAAAGTTGCCGAAATGAAGCGCCGTTTCAGTGAGGGCGAGATTCCACTGCCGGATTTCTGGGGCGGTTATCGGGTAGTACCGGAACGGGTCGAGTTCTGGCAGGGCCGGCCAAGCCGGCTTCACGACCGGTTCGAGTACGTGAAACAGGACAGCGGCTGGACCATCGACCGGCTGCAGCCCTGATACCGCACCCTACAAACAGGAGCAACCATGGATGATCAGCAACGGTGCCCGTGGTGTGGCAACGACCCTCTCTATGTTGCCTACCACGATGAGGTCTGGGGCCGCCCCGAATATGATGACCTGGCGCTGTTCGAAAAACTGTGCCTCGACGGCCAGCAGGCGGGACTGAGCTGGCTTACCATTCTGAAAAAGCAGCAAAACTACCGGGCAGCCTACGATCACTTCGACCCGGAACGGATCGCCCGTTACGACGACAGAAAGATCGAGTCCCTGCTGCAGGACCGGGGCATTGTCCGCAACCGCCTGAAAGTGGAGTCCATCATCCGTAACGCGCGGGGATACCTGGATCTGCAGACGCAGGGCCACTCTTTCAGTGACTTCCTGTGGTCGTACGTTGATGGTAAGCCGATCCAGAATCATTGGCAGACCATCGAAGACGTTCCGGTCTACACCCCGGAAGCGGAGTCCCTGTCCAGGGCCCTGAAGAAGCGCGGTTTCAATTTTGTCGGTCCCACCATTGTTTATGCGTTCATGCAGGCGGTGGGAATGGTGAATGACCACCTGACCACATGCCCCCAACACGCTGTCTGCCGGGAACTGGCCTGAAACGCGTGAGGCACTGTTGACCTGCCGGTTTCAGGCCGCCGGATGATCCCAAACCATTCATCGCTCGTAAGTCCGGGGGTAGCACATCATCCCCGGTACTACTATGAGAGCGAAACGGTGAGAATAACTATTCAAGATCTGAGGCAAACGCCAGACCTTTCCGTCGACCTGCTGGAAATCATTTCGCTGGAAGGCCAGCAGTACATGGCGAGGCTGGTAATCGATGGCGAATATTTTCTGCTGTCCGATGCCAACAGCAGGACGCAATTATTCCGCAGCAGCTGGGAAATCCAGGATGCCCTGGCATTATTCAATGTCGTTGCCACCGATGTTGTTCACCCCTCTGCTTACCATGAAATGATTGGTATGGAGCCCGCTGACATCGGGCCCATGAGAATACGGGTGCAGGGGCGCAACTCGTGATTGCGGTCGCCAGACTGGCGATTGTCGTTGGCATTGCCGGGCTACTGCCATTTCTCGCGGCAATACTCGGCCTGTTCATGATGCCGGCCAAGAGCCTGACCATTATCAGTTATTTCTATCTTTACAGCGCGGGCATCCTGGCGTTTATGGCTGGTATCTACTGGCCACTGGCCATGCAGCTTGAAAACCGGTGCTACCCGATTTCGCCACTGGTCACCATGCTCCTCAGCCAGGTTTTTTTCATTACCGCCGGCATCGGGCTTTTGCTGCCCGTTGCAGCTCAAATCGTGCTCTACACTGCCGCCTACCTGGGGCTCTACGTGGTTGATGCGCGCTGGATGAAGGTGTACTGGCCGGACTGGTATCTGAAACTGCGATTGGTGCTGACGGCGGTGGTTCTGCTATGTCAGATTGCAGCCGGAACCTGGTTTTTAATGGTTCACGGCTGAGACTTACATCCCACGGCCGGCACTTGCCGCCATCCGCGTCACTGGCAAGCGAAATGCCGGGGCCTAGCCCCGGAGAGAGTCGCCCGGACTATCCACCAGATTTCTCAGCTTCTTCAGAGCGCCTTTCTCGATCTGTCTTACCCGCTCGCGGCTGATGCCGAGATTGTCAGAAATCACCTGCAGGGTTTCAGGCTCGGGCAGGCCCAGCCCGAAACGTCTCGACAACACCTCTTTTTCCCGCGAACTCAGGTCGGCCAGCAGGGCTGCGAGGGTGCGCTTGCGATCCCGTTGGACCATCTCATGCTCCGGCGCCGACTGCTCACTGGCGCTCAAACTGTCACCGAGGGTGACGCTACCCTCTGTGGTCACCGGCGCATCCACAGACACTTCCATGCTCGCGAGGGCGCGCAGCTCTCCGATGCGCGAAGGCGATACCTCAATCTCATGTGCCAGCTCGCTTTGTGATGGCGTGCGGCCCAGGGACTGGTGGAGTATCAGGGACTTTTTCTGCAACAGGCGGATTTCATCCACCACGTTTTCAGGCGTATGCACCAGACGGGTGCCCCGCTTCATGCAGCGTTTCACCTCTTCGCTGATCCACCAGTAGGCATAGGTTGAAAAACGGAATCCCTTGGTGGGATCGAACCGCTCCACTGCCTTGATCAGACCAACGTTGGCATCCTGGATCACATCCGACATGGGGATACCACGGTTGGCATAGCGCCGTGCAATATGCACTGCCAGGCGGAGATTACTGCGGATCAGCCGCTGACGGCTGTCAGTGGCAAGATGGTAGGCGCGACGGCAGCGGGTGGAAAATGAACAGGCATCACCCAGGCTCCCGACGACTTCACGAAAGGTCTGGGAAGTGTCGTCCGGCAAGCCCAGCTCCGCAGAGATGATCCGGTAACAGAAAGACAATCTGCGGGACAGACGGCGCTCACCTTCGTTGGTCAGCAGTTCATAACGGGACGCATCCCTGAAGTACAGCCCTACCAGGGATTCCGTTTCGCCGGAGTGGGCTATGGTCGGAGACGGCCCCGGGCTCTGAAGGTCATTCATGGCACAGGTTCCGATCGTAAATTTCCAGAAGATACGCGCGGAACAGTGCCATGGATCCCCGGCTGGCGGGGCCACGAGGGCAAGTTGCGGCAATTACGGACAGGGCGAACCCGGCCCGGATTACGCCGCGACGATCGCGTACTCGTGGTTATAGGGCTCGATCAGGACGGCGTGGAGCGCCACAACGGTCTTTTTGTAGGCGTCTTCGTCCACCACAAACTGGATGTCCACCTGGCGCATACACTGGTGCAGTGCCAGAACGCTGATCTCCTCATCCGCCAGGGCCTTGACCGACCGCGCCAGAATGCCCGGTATCTTGATATCACTGCCGATGGCAGAAACAATTGCTACCTTGCGCGTGTTGACTTCGGCGTTGGGGAATTCGTCTTTCAACGCCCGTACTACCCGCTTGACGTGCTTGAGGGTGCTGTCGACATAGTGGGTGATGGTGTTGGCGTTGGTGTCCTTGGACACGAAGCGCACCTTGAAGCGGCCAAGTACCTCGAGGATACGACGGTCGGAGCCGGGCTCACCCTGCATGTCCTGGTCAAAGACCTCGATGGCAAACACACCCTTGTTGCCGGCAATGATCTCTACCTGAGGCTTCTCACTGACGTAATCGCCGGTGATCAGGGTACCCGTGTGTTCCGGTTCGAAGGTGTTCATGACCCGCAGCGGAATCTCGTTCTGGCGCAGGCCCTTGCCGGCACGGGGGTGGATGGCTTCCATACCCAGGTTCGCCAGCTGGTCGGCCACGTCGTAGTTGGTGCGGCCCAGAGGCACCACCTTGTCCGCGCCCACAATATTGGGGTCGGCAGAGCTGAGATGGTATTCCTTGTGGATGATGGCCTCGCGGGCGTTGGTGATGACCGCCACCCGGCTGAAGGTCATCTCGCTGTAACCCCGGTCAAAGGTCCGCATCAGGCCTTCCTTGCACTGGGCATAGCCGGTAACGACAGGCAGCTCACGGGTCAGGTCCACCGCATCGAAGGCCTGCTTGAGTTTCTCGTCCAGTGGCAGCAGTTCATTGTCGCGCCAGCCTGTCAGGTCCACGAAGCGTGCATTGATACCCTCCTGCTGAAGTTTCAGGGCGGTATTGAAGGCACTGTGGGCCTCACCGATTCCGGCCAGCATTTCCCGAACCGTCAGCAAGTGTTCTTCCAGCTGGAACTGGCCATAGGAACACAGACGCTGCAGGTCGATCAGGCAACCACGGACACCTTCAATGCGGTCGGTAATAAACTGATCGGCCTGCTGCTTGAGCATGGGATCGCCGAACAGCTCGCCGTTGATATCGGTCAGGAACTTGATCAGCTTGGTCAGGTCGTCGCCCCAGGCCCAATCCGATTCCGCATCAGCGAACAGGGCATAAACGCCCGGCTCCCCGGTTTTCTTGTGTTCCAGCAGTTCATCGGTGACACCGCCATAGGCGGAGACCACGAATATGCGCTGGTAGAGGTCGTCTTTTTCGCGCCCGCCGAGAACGATGTTGTCGCGTACAGCCTCATAGTTGCTCATTGAGGTGCCGCCAATCTTCTCTACGGTATGTAGTTCGCTAGTCATAGTGTTACCGTCGTTATCCTGCAGAATGAATTTGGGGAGATGGCCGGCGTCTCAGGACGCCTTGCTCATTCCTTCCTGCATGACTTCCTCCACGCTCTGAGCTAAAAGTCTAGCACCTTTGCGCAGATCCTCCTCGCTGGTAGTCAGCGGCATCAGGCATTTGATCACTTCGTCGTTGGGGCCACTGGTTTCGATAATCAGCCCCTTTTCAAAGGCGCGACTGGTAATCCTGTCTGTCAGCCCGGCGCGGGTAGCTTCAATGCCACGCATCAGGCCGCGGCCTTTCATTTTAAACTCGCCCGGGTACCGGTCACAAATGGCCTGCAGACCTTCACCGAGCACCCGGGTCTTGGCCTTCACCTCATTGGCAAAGGCGTCGTCTTTCCAGTAAGTCTCGACGGCTGCGCGGGCCGTTACAAAAGCCATGTTGTTACCGCGGAAGGTACCGTTGTGCTCACCCGGGCCCCAGATATCGAGCTCCGGCCTGAACAGCACCAGCGCCATGGGCAGGCCGTAACCGCTCAGTGACTTGGAAACGGTTACAATGTCCGGCTTGATACCTGCAAATTCAAAGCTGAAGAACTCGCCGGTGCGACCGTTACCCGCCTGGATATCATCCAGAATCAGCAGGATGTCGTGCTTTTTGCACAGCTTATCAAGGCCCTGAAGCCATTCGGCGCGAGCCGCGTTCAGGCCACCTTCGCCCTGGACCGCTTCAACAATCACCGCAGCCGGCAGCTCGAAGCCGGAAGAACCGTCAGACAGTACCTTGTCCATGATCTCCAGGGTATCCACGTTTTCGCCCAGGTAGCCGTCGTAGAACATGAAGTCCACGTTGCCCAGCGGGGTACCAACGCCACCACGGTGGTGCTTGTTGCCGGTGGCAGCGACTGCGCCCATGGTCACACCGTGGAAGCCATTGGTGAAGGAAACGATGCCATTACGGCCCTTAACCTTGCGCGCCAGCTTGAGGGCCGCTTCCACACAGTTGGTGCCGGTAGGGCCGGTGAACTGCATTTTGTAGTCCAGGCCACGGGGATCCAGGATGTGCTTCTTGTAGGACTCGATAAAGTCATGCTTGGCGGTGGTGAACATATCCAGGCCCTGGCTGACACCATCGCTTTCAATGTACTCAAGCAGTGCTTTCTTGAGAATGTCGTTGTTGTGGCCATAGTTCAGTGAGCCGGCACCGGCGAGAAAATCCAGGTATTCCTTGCCATCTTCGGTGTAAAGATGTGCGTTCTTGGCGCGGTTGAAAATCACCGGAAAGGCACGGGAATAGACACGTACTTCGGATTCGGTCGACTTGAAAAGTTCCATGGTCTTGCCTCTTAGCATGTCAGGTTCGAGGTAGTTGTGCTGTGGCACGTTGGTTAAAGCCGTTGTGACAGATTCACCTCAGCAATCTGCCGGCCAGTCCAGAAGGGTATCGGTCGTTCGGGAAGGCGGCGGTTACGCCGGCTTTGTGAAAGGCCCGATGCGGAGCAGGAATTCGGAGTCGTGCTTGCCGCCAAAGTGGGTGTCTTTCTCGAAGTGCTCGTGGTATGTGAGCTCGGCACCCATGTCACGGGCAAATGACCGGAACAGCGCCCAGGAAGCCGCGTTGTCCTCGGTGATGGTGGTTTCCATGTGGGTCACGTCTTTGCACGCGTCCCGGGCCACAATCGCCTTCAGCATCCGCTTCGCCAGGCCCTGCCCACGACCTTTCTCGTGAACGGCCACTTGCCAGACAAAGACGGTTTCGGGCTGTTTGGGGGGAATATATCCGGAAATAAAGCCGACCATGTCGCCATCTATCTCCGCGGCCACGCCGGTTTCGGCAAAATGGCTGCACTGCAGGAGGTTGCAGTAGATCGAGTTGGTATCCAGCGGCGGGCATTCTGCCACCAGCTGGTGAAGCCTGTAGCCATCATCCTTGACCGGTTTGCGGAGGTTGATGGCGGTGGAATTCGAGCCTTCTGATGTCATAGCGTGATCGATTTGTCCCAAAAAGTTAGCGTCTAATTATATAGACCACAAAATATATTTCAAGTCGTGCTTACGGGAGTGCGCCCGCAGGAGCCACCGTCCGTTCTTTAATAATAGACCGGATTATGGCGCAGGCCAGTGACAAATGGATTAAACAGTGTAAGGAAAATCCACGCTGCCAGGGGTCAGGGACGTTCCACCTGCTATCCGCTTACGGTAGGATTCTGCTGCTGCCGAGCCGGAAGGCCATAGCTGGTCGAATCGGGGCAGCCAGGCATCGAGATCGTAGGCTACGGGCATCAGGGATACGCTCAATCCTCTCCCATCAAGACCGGCAACAGGCTCAGCCAAAGGACCTCTCAAACCAATGCGCGTAATCAGGCCCCGCGGGTCCTGCGCCAGGTTACCCATACCCGCAGAGCCGTTGTTCGCCACAATACAGCTGCGCCCCTCCACGGTTCCCGACCAGAGCACAGGCAGGCAGGTATGGGTGGAGGCAATCACATCGGCACCGGACTCAACAAACCACTCCGCAAGCTTCAACTGATTGCCCGCCACAAAGGATTCACGTGCCAGTCCCCATCCGGCGAGGGACTCAGGATCACCATGCACCACCAAAACCTTTAGGCCTCCAAACAACAGGCACCGATAGCGGGGCAGAAGGCGGAGCCGTTTCTGGATATCCGGATGGTTGCCAGCCACGCGCTGCAGCCGCTCCATGATGGTATTGGAGCGCTCCACCACGCCCTGATCAACAAAGTCCGGATAGGCACAGCCGCAACCCGCGCCATCATTCGGATTGGCCAGTTCATAGTCCACATTACCCAGGCTGACCATATGCTTCAGCACGCGGCTGTTGATCTCGCGGAAGAGGCTGTCGCTGGCATTGAACCAGTTAAAATCCCCATTGAAAACCAGCCTCACCCTGCGCCCCTGCCGCTCCTCCGCAAGCGCCATCCGCTCAATTTCATCAAGCGCGTAAGGGTTCCCGTAGAGCCCACCGATAATGTAGAGCACATCTTCTGACACCTGGCGGGGTTTCCGGCACAACTCGGAGGGCCGGTATCGATAGGCCAGAGGGCAGCTTCGACCTTCGTTCATGGCAGTTTCCAAGCCTCGCCGGTCGCGAGCGTGCGCCCGGCCAGCCTGCGAGCCGCCAGGGGCAGGAAGAACCCGGCGGTACAGATCAGGAAGCCATAGGCATTCACGCCAAGAAGCATCGCGTAGGCTCCGTCACCTATAGCCCAGCTCGATGGGATCAGACCCGTGGCCAGCAACAAGCCCAACCCCAGGCCGGTCCAGAAACTCAGGTGGAAACTCCAGGGCGACCAGCGCGTAAACCCATAGAACAGGAACACCGGCGCCAGCCCCATCACCATGGTGCCGGAGATGGTCGTGGCCTTGAGGATGTCGGTGCCTGCAAACATCGGCAGGTTGCCCAGAAATGCGAAGACAATCATGATCACCGCCCCCACACGCACACTGGGCAACCGTTCTTTCGCCCGCTTCGCCAGCCGCGGCAGATCCACCGCCAGCGACTTGGCCAGCGAGCTGAAGGTGGAATCCAGCGTCGAGCCGGCGGAGGTCATCATCACCACACTCATAAAGAACAGCGCCGCCAGACCCAAAGACTGCCCTACCGCTGCGGGCGCATTGCCCATGGCCTCGATACCGTTCAGCCGCGCATGCACACCCACCAGACTGAAGATAAACACCGCCACAAATCCCAACAGCCCGGCCACCACAAAGCTCTTCAGCATGGTCTTCTCCCTGTTCACGAAGCCCCGGTCCGTGAGCACAGGGTCGTGGAAGGGATAGCTGAACATCTGCAACAGAGCCACCAGCAACAGGTCAACACCGGCGTTGAGCCTGAATTCGCCGTTGCTGAGCAGGGCACTGGTATCGTTGGCCGGTAAGATCAGAAACAGCACCGCGCCGACGAAGAACACAAACACAAACGTCTGGATCACATCGGTAAAAATCGAAGACCGCAAACCGCCCTTGAGGCTGTAGGCCAGGGTAAACACCGTAAACAGCATGGCTGCGCCATAGTATTCCCACTCCCCCGGCAACCCGAAATAACCGCCAACCACAGCGGTATTACTCCAGACCTCGTTGTACAGCCGGATCAGAATGGCCGCCGCAAACGCCAGACTGGCAAGCCGCCCAAAACGGGACGTCAGGAATTCCTGCAGACTACGGGCACCGGTCTGCGTACGAATCAGGTAAATAATGTATCCGGCCACCGGAATCGACAGCCAGTAACTGGCATAGGCAAGCCCCCCGGTCACACCGTAGGCGGCACCCAGGTTGGCAGCATTGGTCACCGACTTGGCAAAGATCCAGCTGATAAAAATGCTAGCCGTCAGCGACCACTGCCCCACCGGATTGCCTTCGTCATCCGCTCCCTTGTAAAAAGAATTGGCGTTCCTGCTCCTGGGCGACAACACATACATCACCACCCCATAAACCACCAAAAATCCCCAAAACAGGGAGGCTTCCGTAAAATTCATTATCTGTCCTGTCCTCGTTCTTTGTTTGCAGTCCGGGGCTGGTTCGGTTACTTCGGGCTGGGGTGCCTGAGTCAGTGGTGGAGGGGGTTCAAAAAAACGCCCGTGAACCCATCCATGGGGGGCTTGGTCGCGCCATCCCTGGCGCTCCACATTTTTTGAACCCCCTCCACCACTGCCTCTGTCATCAACGTCGCCATGCCATCCCCGACACCTAAGGCATAGCAACCCCGTCAGAACCTGCTTTTTCTTTTAACCAAACGAATGGCAGTGTATTTACCGCGGTCTGGGGGTGGTGTTTTATTTCCGCCAGGAAAAAGGTGTCTGAGCGCAGCGAGTTCTTTTTCCCAAGGAAATAAAACACCACCCCCAGGCCGCCAACTCCAAGCAAGCAATCCTAAAAAAAAAGAAAATCACCCAGGCGCCGAACAACTAGCCCCAAACCGATAACAGGAAAAACACCGGTGATGCCGCAACATAATGCGCTCATCCATACTCTCCGCCAGCGTCCCCCCAAGATCGTACTCAGGGTCGTCATCCACCAGAGTGCAGGCATATACCCGCACCCGGTCGCCCCGCTTCACCAGCATGCGGGTATAGGTACACATGAAATGGGAACGGGCCTCTTTGGTGGGATACTTCTCCATGCAGGTTTCAGTAATCTCCGGGCTACCGTCCTCGGAGCCTGGTGTACCCAGGTCCGGAAAGGCCGTGAAAGCCAGGGTTTCCGGAATCCCCCATGCGCGGAAGATACCGCGAAAAGCCGATTCCACATTGGCAGGGATTTCGTCCGGGTCGGTCTGGCGGGCAATGGACACCTTGAAGCCCTGATGCACCAGCCAGCGAATACCCTCAAGCGCCTTGTCGAAGCTGCCTTCGCCGCGGTCGACGTCGTGGCGGGCGCGATCCGGGAAATCCAGGCTGACGCGGAAATGGATCGGATAGGGATTGCCCAGCAGCGGCAATACCTGGTGGCGGCGTTTCAGCAGCGGGTCGGTGGCGTTGGTGAGCACGAAACACGGGCGGTGGTGACTGGCGTAATCCAGGATATTGATAAAATCCCTGATCACAAACGGCTCGCCGCCGGTGAAGGAGAACTGTTCCACTCCCATATCCAGGGCTTCGTGGATAAACGGTTTCACGTCACTCAGCTTCATGCCAGGAATACGGCCGTCGCCGGGATGTGAGCCTTCAAGGCAGAATGGGCAGGCCAGGTTGCAGGCGGTGCCGGTATGAATCCACAGTTCCTTGAGCCTATCCGAGTCAATGTAGCCGCGCGGGTCGCCGTTGCGGGTGTGGGTCCAGCTGTCTCGGGCCCTGGGTTCCAGCACTTCCACGGCGGGAATACGTCTTTCGGCGGTTTCTGTCAGGGGCATAGCTGCTCCGTGTTTACGGTGAATCTGTCTGTACGGACAAACCAATGGCACCGGCGTTACGTTACCGGTGCCATTTCTTTGTTTTACGTTGTCACTTCTTTTACGGCCTTGTCCCGGGGCTTTCTGCCACGGCGCCAGCCATGAAGCTTCTCAAGCAGGTTGAGGATGCCCTGTGGCGCGTGTTCACGCTTCCATTCGCCGGCAGCATACTTGGCCGATTCATTCCAGGTCGGGTAGGGATGGATCGTACCCAGAATCTTGCTGAGGCCCAGGCCATGCTTCATGGCCAGGGTGAATTCCGCGAGGATTTCGCCCCCATGCATACCCACCACCACGGCACCCAGTATCTTGTCCTTGCCCGGCGGGGTGAGAATCTTGATGAAACCGTAATCCTCGCTCTCGGCAATGGCGCGGTCCAGATCATCGAGGCCGTAACGGGTTAGCTCGTAGGCGATGCCCTTCTCCTTCGCTTCTGCTTCACTGAGACCCACGCGGGCCACTTCCGGCGAGGTGAAGGTCACCCAGGGCATCACCCGGTAATCCACCCGGAAGCGTTTGAACTGCCCGAACAGACCATTTACAGCCGCGTACCACGCCTGATGGGCGGCGGCATGGGTAAACTGATAGGGGCCGGCAACATCGCCGCAGGCGAATACGTTGGGGAAGCGCATGCTCATGTCTTCCTCCACCGGCACAGTACCGTTGGACAGGGGCTCGACACCGATCTTTTCCAGCCCCAGGCCCCTGGTGTTGGCGGTACGGCCCACGGCCACCAGAACCTGATCAAACGGGATCCTGACACGTTCACCGTTGTGATCACAGTACGCCACTTTCTCGCCGTCCTCGACAGCAAACTCTTTGGCAGCATGGTTCAGCCTGAGGTCGATACCATCCCGCTCAAACTGCTTCATGACCACGTCAGCGACATCACTGTCCTCCTTCGCCAGCAGGCGGTCACCCATCTCCACCTGGGTCACCTTACTGCCAAGTCGTGCAAAGGCCTGGGCAAGCTCGGAGCCGATGGGCCCACCGCCCAGCACCAGCAACCGCTCCGGCCGGGTGTCCAGCGACCAGAGATTGTCGGAAGTCAAAGGCTCCATTTGCGCCAGTCCCGGAATGGGGGGGACTGCCGGTTTGCCGCCAGTGGCAACCACAATGCTGCGGGCAGTCAGACGTTCGGTGCGGCCATCATTATGAACAACTTCCAGCTCCCAGGGTGATACGAAGCTGGCGTTACCGGAGATGCAGTCCACACCCAGCTTGCGATAACGCTCCGGCGAGTCGTGGGGCTCCACCTTGGCAATCACGTCCTTGACGCGGTCCATGATGTTTTTGAACGAGCCTTTCACCGGCACAGACTCCAGGCCATAGCGGTTGGCATGGCGCATGGTGTCCGCGGCCCTGGCGCTGCGAATCAGTGCTTTTGAAGGCACGCAACCGGTATTCAGGCAATCACCGCCCATCCTGTCTTTCTCGATCAGCGCCACCCTGGCCTTGACGGCGGCTGCAATGTAGGCCGATACAAGGCCGGCGGAGCCCCCGCCAATCACCAGCAGATTGTAATCAAACGACTCCGGCTTCTGCCAACCGGCATACACCCGGCGCTTGCGAATAAAGCCGACAATGAACTTGGCAATCAGCGGGAACAGACCCAGCAGTGCGAACGACAGCAGCAGGTCGGCGGAAAGGATGTCACCAGTGGACTCAATCTGGGAAAGCTGGGTCCCCGCGTTCACATAAACAAAGGTTCCCGGCAACATCGCCACCCAGCTCACCAGCGCATAAGTCCTCAACTTCATGCCGGTCAGGCCCATGGCCAGGTTGATCAGGAAGAAGGGGAACACCGGCACCAGTCGCAGGGTTGCCAGATAGAACGCTCCGTCTTTTCTGATGCCCCGGTCCATTTTTGCGACGGTAGCCGCGTAGCGCTTGCGCAGCGTGTCGCGCATCAGGAATCTTGCCACCAGAAAGGCGAGCGAGGCACCAATGGTTGAAGCGACAGAGACAGCAAGCAAACCATAAATGTTGCCCAGAAAGGCACCGCCAGCCAGCGTCATGATGGTTGCGCCGGGAAGCGACAATGCAGTGACAACCACATAAATGGCGGCAAAGCCGAGCACAGCCACCAACAGATTCTGACTGATCCATTGTTCAATCGACGACTGGTGCTTCTGCAGGTTTTCCAGGGTCAGTATCTCAGGACCGCCGAAACCGATAAACAGCGCAACCACGGCACCGATAATCAGCAGCAGAATGAGCTTTTTGGAGTTCATAACTAAATCCATTGGTCAAGAATGAAAACGGGTTGCCCTGAAAGACACGGAGCTGCGCTGGATGTTACAGCGGCTTCAGTCTAAACTTTTTTTTGAGCGTTTACTCATCAACACAGGAACTTAGAGCCACCACCATGGACATACCATGCTCCAGTCAGTTCTCGAAGACCAATAACATCTTTATAACAGCGCACTAACGCAGAGATCCGGGGGTATACGGAATGGACACCGCGACACATCAGTCTGACGAGGATATCCTCATCCAAGGCCTGAAATCCGGCAATCAGTCTGCCTTTCGCAAAGCTGTTCGTTTATACACACCGGGCATGCTGGCAGTTGCCCGCTTCTACCTGGACCACTCGGCAGCGGAAGAAACCGTCCAGGACTGCTGGGTGACGGTGATTGATGCCATACAGAAATTCGAGGGCCGGTCCGGCCTGAAAACGTGGCTTCACCGTATTGTGGCCAACCGGGCCAAGAATCACCTCCGCAAAGCAAAGCGGGAAGTCAGCGCAGATTTTTCCGAGACGCTGGATCCGGAACTTGCCGATCGCTTTGCGCCCAATGGCCGCTGGGCCACCCCTCCAAGCCTGAAAATCAACGAGTCCGCCCAGGCACTGATGGAAAACGACGCCCTCAGCGACTGCCTTGACCAACATCTGGCCGCATTGCCGGAAACGCAACGATCCGCGCTGATGCTTTATGAGGCACACCAGCACAAATCCGAAGATGTGTGTAACATTCTGGATGTCAGTGCCTCTAACCTGCGGGTGCTCCTTCATAGGGGACGGCAAAAAATCTTTCTGATGGTCGAGACGTTTCAGGAGACAGGTGAATGTTAATGTGCCGGGATCTGGCCCGTATCGCCAGCGATTACATTGATGGCGAGCTGGGCCCCATGGATAGGGTGTCTGTGAAGATGCACCTGATGATGTGCGGGCACTGCCGGACTTTTATTGGCAACCTCCGCGCCAGCGTGGACCTGATAAACGCCCATTCCAGCCAGCAGGTGGACGAAGAGTTTGTTCGCCGGATCGACGAACGTGTCACCGAGTCGCTGAATGCGCGAAACTCGGGAAACGGCAACTCTGACTGATTACCCTCTCCCGACTTGAATTCAGCGCCTAGTGTCCCGCCACTGAGAATCTCATCCACCGGTATCAGCGCATTACTCAGATCAAACCCGTTTTTCTCCTGGGTCAGGCCCCGGCGAGCGGCCACCAGAAGCAACATACCTAACACCATAAACGTCCGGACTTGCATCTTCATCAGTTTTCCTCCAGTCGACCTACGACATCCTATTCAATCTGCACATTCATCATGGCAATGAACTGGTTCCCTCAACGCTTCCGGAATTTCTCCTGCTCGATGCGCATGTACTCGGTCAGAGCAGCCAGCTCCTCGGAATCCCAGTCCAGCGGCTCTGCTGCCATGGGAGCAGCCATGCAGATCTGGACCATCTCATCCAGATGGACCTTGTCCATCCCGAAATCGCTTTTGCCCATGGCGACGAAATGCGGGTACTCGTTGGAGAAGGTATCAGCGTAACCGGCGCCGTTGGTATGGCAGGTCGCACAGGATAAGCCATTGGAGGAAAGGGATGTGTCATTGAACAGAGCTTCCCCTTTCCTGGCCAGGGATTCGGCATCGCCGTCATAGGGCTCATACCCTTCAGGGCGCCGAACCGCCTCTTTCATGGCTTCGGAAGCGCCTTCGCCTTCTCCCTCGGCCTCGCCTTCTCCTTCTCCTTTCGCTTCGCCCTCGGCTTCACCCTGGGCTGCTTCGGCTGAAGGGATCAGTCCCAGGCCATGTTCGGATACTGCCGATACACCTGCCATTGCCACTACCGTCATCACGGGTACCGACACCATGAGATTTCGGGAAAGCTTACGCAGGAGTTCTTTACGATGACTGTCAGTATTCATTTGATCACTCTCCGATCATCATTGATTATTGGATTTTTTTTGGCATGAACCCGGTGTTCATGCGATCTTTGCCATCTGCGCTTTGAGCTGCTTTTGATGGCGCAGGGTTGAAGGATGAACTCCGAATCCGTCACGGATTTCGACCCCGCCCTGTTCCGCCAGCATCGCGATAATGGCCATGTGGTGAATGGTGTGACTGGCCAGGAACACCAGTTCCCGGTCAATACTGGTGGCGACAGTGCGACGCTGATTATCACTGAGATGTTCCATCTCCAGTGGCGCATTCTGCGGCACATCAGCGAAACGACCCAGCAAGTTGATGATGGCAAGAAGCCTGTTGCAGGCGGCGTAATTATCCAGCTCCAGCCTTTCCTCACGCTCCCTTTTCTCGTAATCGAGTGGCCCGGCGGATCGTCCGTTAACGGCTTTCAGAAGAGCCATGTAGTGGTCAATGATATGGCGCACATGTTTACCGATTACGTGCTGTTTTTTCGCCCCGAACGTTTGCCGATAAAGCTTTCCAGGCAACTCAACAAGCAGCTCTGCAAGCTGGTTGATGGCGTGGGCATTTTCGGCAACAAGTTCTTCACAACTAACAGACCCGGAACTTGAATTTGGCATTTTTTTCACCCGTATCGTCTGGGTTGATTCATTCACTGAAAGCAGCAAAGGAGCCGCAGACTGGCCCCGGCGCCAGGGTTATCGATAAATCCGATTCCCCCTGGCCGGGCCACTGCCTTTTCAGGTGCCGCAGATTCCGGCTCAGCCCTCGGCTTCACCTTCACCCTCTCCTTCACCTTCGGCTTCGCTTTCTCCTTCACCTTCGCCTTCGCTTTCTCGTTCTCCTTCTCCTTCACCCTCGGCTTTACCTTCAGCTTCACCTTTGGCCTCGCCTTCTGCTTCCGCTTCACCCGCTGCAAGCATCATGTACTCACTCTGGGCATTCACTTCTGCAGCGGTAGCCGTACCCAAGGCCGAAGCGCCAACCACAACAGCCAGCATCGGCCCGGTGTAGGTGATACCCCTGGCAAGCTTTCGCAACAACTGTCTTTTCTGAATATCTCTGGACATGATATTTCCTCTCCTATCCGTTTCTCTGGTTAACACCGGGCATATGTGTGCCCGGATCTTCAGGCTACTGCCCGAATGCTTGATCTATCTCTGGCCGATCCGCATCTGATAGCTCTGCCGCAATGCCATCGAGGTTATCTGCGTCCACCAGATATCGGTCTGCTGTCTCGAGCCATTCTGCAAAGCGCGAGAACCCCGCCGCATCCAAAGGTTGCCCGTCAGGGCCACAGCAACCGGGGATGAGATAACGCAAGGTTTCGTTCACTGACACGGACTGCAGACCGCTTCCGTACTGCGACGGTGACCGGGCGGGTATCAGAACCGTCGTAACCTGGTATCCCTTGCCAGCCATCCCCAGCGACGCCGGTTGCAGCGCAACTTCATGACCATCCTTCGGTGAATGCACGGAAAAATGACCCGAGATCACAGGATCATCAGCCCTGGCCGGAGGCACCTGTGCCGGCAGGCCAAGCGCAAACAGTGCCGCATCCGGCTTCGCGGAAATCCTCAGGGCACGGCCAAATCTCGCACTGATATGGCTGGCCAGCGCCAACGCTGGCGCATCACCGAGCTCGGGGTCACTGTTGGCAACCAGCACTGCACTTGCCGGATCGTCCGGCCGGGTAACAACGCCCGCGTCAATGATGATGTCGCCCTCGTCTGCCGCGTGTCCGGTCAGGCAGACCATGACCGCCGGCGCCACCCGGGAAAGGGCGAGCCGCGATTGCACAACCTTGCCATCAAGGATCAGTGTGTATCCCGGGGTATCACGCACAACCTCGAGCCTTGAACGGGAACCGGGCCGGCTTTTCGATTCAAGCGGGAAAAGTAACGAGCCGATCCGGCTCACTACCGCCGGGCTGTCGGTGAAAAGTTCCACATGGAATCCGCCACATTCAAGAACACACGAATAGGGCTCGGACACCTGCGGCAGGGGGATATTCGCTGCAGGGGAAAGGTCAGTGGCGGGTGCGCCACCCGCGTTCGCCTGAACCAGAAAACCATTGTTGACCCAGTCCGCCAGAGAATTCCAGACGTCCCGCCGAATGGCCCAGGCATCGGGCTCTGCTGAAGCGTTCTGCCGGGCTGACTGGGTCAGGGCATCGGCAATGTCGTCAGGCGCAATACCATCGGTGGCCATAAGCCAGATCAGCGACGCCGTTTCGTTCAGCACACTGAGATGCCCCAGCCGGGTATCGTAGACATACACCCGATCCTCACTGATCATATCCTCGGCGCAGCGCCTTTGCAGGGTTGGCTGTGGTAAGCCGTTGCCGGAAAGGGCTTTCGCCACGACCCAGTCCTCCAGCCGTGGCAGCGTATAAAAGGGCAGATAGGCCGCGGGGTTTTCCGACGGCAACAGACGCTTGAAATTGCCCGCCCGGGACTGCTCGCTCTCTGTTTCCAGGATCAACTGTTGCTCCGCAGACGCGCCGGAAACGGCTTCGGGCTTGCCATTCAGTCCCACCAGGCTTACCAGGTCCGCCACCAGCGAACCCTTGACGCTCTCTTCAATATCACCACCGCTTTCAGGCCCGGCACAGACCTCCAGGGAAGGGCTGAGATTGCATTCCAGTACCCAGGGTTTCAGCCTGTTGTCGACCAGGCAGTCGATCCCGAGCAATTCATAACAGCCACGGGTGTCGGCTCCCACCACCCTTGAGCGTTCGCGCATGGATTCGACAGCCGACAGGCAGGTCAGGGCCACCATATCCTCAACCCTGGCAAACAGGGCATCATCATCGTGCCCCTGCTCCCTCAACCAGGCACGGTAACGATCCAGATCGACAAACTCCACGGGTACATCGGCGTCAAGATTCAGCGCGTTAACATCGGGATTGGTGAGGTAACTATAGGGATTGTCTGCGTTTTCCTCGTCATAAGGCGCCGATGCCAGCTTGGCAAAGCCCTGGCGGTAGAGATACACCCGCAAAGGTGCAACCGATGTGACCGCAACATACAACCGCAACACATACTTGCGCCCGTGCATGGTATGGGGGTTCTCTATGTACTCCTGCACCATCCACGACGAATCCATGGGCACATTAGCCGGGTCCTTAACCAGTTGAATGCCCTTGCCACGTGCCGCGTTCTTGGGTTTCAGGATCCAGCGTTTGGAAGGCTCATCCAGTGCTTCCTGCTGGAAGGCATGGTAATCCCCGGGCATGGAATAGACTCGCGGGAAAAACTGCAGACGATCAACCTGACCGTTCTGTCCGGTATCCTGGAGGCTCACCCGGTCGCGAAGCGTCAGAAGGCTCTGGTAAAGCCGGCTTTTGACGGTCAGGGCATTGTTGCCCGGGATATGGTTGATCTTGCGCCCGGGGCCGACGTGCCTGAAAAACTCCGGGTCGGGCATGCCCGTATACCAGCAGGCGTTCCAGTCGTCCGGGCTGTCGCCTTTCTGCCAGCGGTCCTGATCAAGTGATGCTTCAAAAAAGCGGTCCTGCTCGTAGGTGCGGTTGCCGCCCATCCAGTAGTGTCGAGTCATGTCGAACTGTTCTCCCTTGCGCCCTGAACCTGTCTTTATTCTCTGTTGCACACCCGCATGGACACATCACATCAGCGGGTGTTACAGAATTCAGATGATTTACTGCGACTTATGGACAAGACACACGTAACCCGGCGTTGTTGCAGGTGCGAGATCTGGAGGGGTAGCTACAATGGAGTCATTCTGGTGAGGTAATGAATCCGCCAGCTCAGGGGCCTGGCTGGCGGTTTCAGACGACTGGCGTCAGCGGCGCCCTCGCAACTTGCTCAATACACCCTGAACCCAGTCCCTGGCTTCTTCCAGTGTGTGATTGTCTTCGACAAGGCCCCGAACAGCCTGGACCTGCTGCTCGAACAATCCCGGCCGGCTCAGCTCCTCGGCCTTCTCATCCGGGCCCAGCGGCAGGATATGTTCGAAATAGGTGCCGCCGAGAATCCTACGCAGGAAGCCTTCGCCCAGAAACGCCTCATCGTTGTTCAGGGTACGGGTCGCCCGCAGCAGCCGGCGGATATCGTACTGGCCCGGATAGATGTCCGGCACCTGTTTATTGATACCCAGCAGGCTGTAGACGCCAACCCGGGCTGTGCGCACCGAGCTTTCCAGGGTGAACACCACATCGTTGTGGGTCTCCACAAACTGGCCCATGCAGGCCAGGTTGCTGCAGCCTTGCGGCACGACCCATGGCCGGTCACCTTTGGCGCGCGGCATGAACTGGGCGGTGATGTAGGGCATCAGCGCAATCCGGGTTTTAGTGGCGGCCATCACCTCGTCGAGCTGATCAACCAGGCCCAGGTGATAGCACATCTCGGCCAGCACCTCCTTGCCGGTACATTCCGGCATCGGCTTTTTGACGTAATCGCCGGGCCTTTCCATCAACAGGGCATAGGTCCACAGCACAATCACGTCATCAGGCTGATCCGGGAAGTGTGGCTGACGGTTGCAGGTGAAGCTCATCAGCCAGGCAGAATCGGTAAAGGTGATGATGCCCCCTGTTGCCGTGAAACCGGACCAGGGGTCGTTGACCGACAGCTCCCGGAGCTTGTCCATCAAGGGGGAGGGCCTGCAGGTCAGGGTGACGGACTCCCAGGTTGAACCCGGTATGTTGCCGCAAAACTTCTCCGGCCGGCCAAACACGTCCGATTGCTGCGCCAGGTTTTTCCACAACTGCCAGCCTGAACCCGCGCCCGCCTCGCTGCTTTCTTTCAGTTGCGGCGCCGTGTCGTCATCGCCGTAGGCAGTGTCTTCGGTCATCGAGCCGGTGGTAATGAACACCAGGTCACGCTCGCCGACGTTAAAGGTCTTGTCTCCTTCGCTGCCATGGCACTGGATAGCCGTGACCGTTCGGGTGTCACCAGAGGTTTCCATCTCCAGGTTTTCGACAATCGTGTCGTACTGGATGTTAACACCCTGGTTTTTCAGCCAGTTCATCAGTGGGCGCACGAAAGCATCGTATTGATTGTATTTCGGAAAGACGAGCGAGGTCATGTCGTTGAGCCCGTCCATCAGGTGCAGGAAACGGTGCATGTAGAGTTTCATTTCAAGCACGGAATGCCAGTTCTGGAAGGCAAACATCGTCCGCCAGAAGGTGTAGAAGTTGCTGTTCAGAAACCCTTCACTGAACCATTCCTCAACGGTGATGTCATCCAGGTCCTCCTTGCGCGCAAGCAGAAGCCTGACCACTTCCAGCTGCTGCCGTTTGCTCAGCTCCATGGTCGAAAAGTCCCGGATCTGGCCCTGCTTCTCCAGCAACCGTGCCTTTGACCAGTTCTTGTCAGCATCATTTACGATGCGGTATTCATCCAGCACGGTAAAAGGTTCCGGCAATTCCAGAGCTGGTATTTCCGAGAAAACATCCCAGAAATTCTGGTAGGTCATTTCCATTTCCCGGCCACCGCGCACGATGTAACCGTCCTCGGCGTTACCGGCGCCATCAAGGGAACCGCCCTCAATGTCCTGCTCTTCCAGGAAGGTTATATTGCCAGCCGGCATATGACCGTCGCGGATCAGAAAGAAAGCGGCGGACAGGCCGGCGATACCACTACCCACAATCCAGGTGCGCCGGTTTGTGATACCTTCGGTGGGCAGCGGGCGATTATTGACATAGGCACCGTGCAGGTCCGCCGGTGGCAGCGGCGTATCGAGACCGTTGTGCAGGTGCCGGGAGGAAGCGTCGGGGGTGACTTCGACCTCCTGCGCCTGCAGAGCGTCGATATGGACTTGCAGTTTTGAGGATGCTGTTGCGGGGATATCTGGACGGGCCATTGAAGGATCTCCTTTCCTGAGAGGCGAATATCCCCGTAGTCTGCACCCATAAGCGGACGTTATGGGTGACATACATCAATCTGACCGGCGAGAAACCCCTGTTCAGAACACCAGCACCCTGTCGGCGCTCAGCGTCGCCTCCGCCAGAGCGTCCATGGTGCTGCGGTCGGCGCCTTCAACCATTTCTTCTTCAGTAATTCCGCGGGCATCCATACAGGTTCCGCACATCAGCACAGCGCCCTTGATAGCAACGCGTTTGATCATCCGTTCCGCGTTATAGAAACCGTCCGGGGTTTTCTGCCCGGCCTTGGCCCCGGTAACTGCGTCGCCCATCAGGAACACCGTCACATCACACTCCTTTTTCAGCAGGGCGTGAGCCAGTCGCAATCCGTTATAGAGCCGTTCGGTACCGTAGGGAGGATCGTTGATGATAATCAGCGTATTCATGGCTTTTCCCTCTTGCCAACATTCTAATTATCATTAGAATAAAATAACGTCATCACCTGTCAAGTAACAATTCCGAGAATTTGATGGAGCTCAAAACAGCAATGACATCCCGACAGGATCTGTTCGATACCCTGGCCCAGGTTGGCAAGGCTCTGGGAAGTGGCCACCGCCTCATGCTGCTGGAGCGTATTGCCCAGGGTGAGGCTTCCGTGGAAACCCTCGCCAGCACAGCGGACCTGACAGTCGGAAATGCCTCGGCGCATCTGCAACATCTGCGCAGAGCCGGGCTGGTTACAGCCACCCGCTGCGGCAAGCAGATGCTTTACCGGCTCACTGACCAGCGGATTGTGACGCTCATGGGGCTGATGCGAGAGGTGGCTGAAACCAATCTTGCGGAAATGGAACGCCTGGTCAGCCGGATGTTTCCCGATGCCAACCCGGATGGAGCCCTGGAAGCCATCTCCCGGGATGAACTGCTTTCGGGCCTGAATAGTGGTGACGTGGCATTACTTGATGTGCGCCCGGAAGAGGAGTTTGAGGCAGGACACCTGCCCACGGCGATCAATATTCCGCTGGGGCAGCTTGAGTCCATGCTGGACGAGTTGCCCAGGGACCGGGAAATTATTGCCTACTGCCGCGGCCCCTATTGCGTGCTTTCCCACGAGGCGGTTCAGCGCCTGAGGAAACTGGGCTATCAGGTGCGTCGTTTCGACGAAGGCTTTCCAGAATGGAAAGCAGCTGGGCTGCCCATCCATTAACCTGAGACGCTGTTGTGACCGACACACTGCTTGAACACGAACCCCTCATTCGGGTCAGTTTTTTTCTTTCAGTGCTGGCCGTGATGGCTGTATGGGAAGTGTTTGCGGCGCGCAGGCCCCAGCAGATCGGTCGACTGACCCGCTGGCCCAACAATCTGCTTATCGTTGTTGTGGACACCCTGGCGGTACGCCTGGTATTTCCGGTGGCGGCGGTTGGTACAGCCTTTATGGCATCGGAAAACGGTTGGGGCTTGCTGAATCTGGTGTCGCTGCCAGGCTGGCTTACGGTCATTGTATCGGTTCTGCTGCTGGATGCCGCCATCTACTTCCAGCACCGGCTGTTCCATGCCGTGCCCTGGCTCTGGCGCCTGCACCGGATGCACCACGCGGATCTGGAGTTTGACGTGACCACCGGCCTGCGCTTCCATCCCATAGAGATTATTCTGTCCATGGCCATCAAACTGGCCGTAGTTCTGGCACTGGGTGCCCCGGCGCTGGCCGTGGTGATTTTTGAGGTATTGCTGAATGCCACTTCCATGTTCAACCATGGCAACGCACGCCTTCCGCTCTGGTTTGACAGATATTTGCGGCTGTTTGTGGTGACACCCGACATGCATCGGGTCCACCACTCCGTCATCGTGCGGGAGACCGACAGCAACTTCGGCTTCAACCTGCCCTGGTGGGATCGGCTGTTCGGCACCTACCGCGCTCAGCCGGAAAAGGGCCATCTGGGCATGACCATCGGAATTGAGGACTTTCGCACGGTGCAGGATCTGCGCCTGGACCGGATGCTGATCCAGCCTTTCCGGCCTGCTCACGAAAAAGCCAGGCTGAACGTTTAGTGCTCCAGGGTTTTCTTGAGCTGCTCCAGCAGTCCGGCGTAAATGCCGTGACAGAATTCAGCGGCAGACTCGTCATTACCTTTCCATTGTGAGTACCACTCCACAAAGGTGCCGCCATCGCCTTCGGTTACCGGACGAACCCGGACATGCCCCTCGTAACTGCTGACTTCGCCGGAAGAGACCGGAGAAGGGCCCTCGTCAATGCTGTAGGTGAGCTCCCGGTTGTCGTCGTCGAGAGCATGCAGGGTCTCGTGAAATGCCCCGTTCAGCACCCGCCTGGCGCCTGGCTGATCGCCTGCCTTGTCCCCGACAACATCAACATTGGTTATCACATCCGGCGCCCAGCTCAGGTCATGAAAGTCGCGAAGCTTTTCCCAGACCGCCTCAGCCGGCGTATTGACCACGATTGATTGATAGGTTTTGCCCATGAAGAATCTCCTTGATCTTGCAAATAAATGGGATTTCTTTGTCCTACCGCTCCAGTCAGCCTAGCTCAGAGGTTGCCATTTCTCGACCCGGTTACCGGTAAGACTCACGCGGCGCCACAGATTTCATGGGCGATGATGCCCGCCAGCCCCACTGGACTTTTCCCTGAACATTCCTCCAAAATCCTGGATAAAACCGTCTCGATGCAGCATAGATTGCGGATCTAATCGCGGATTTTTTGTATTTATTGCAAGAGGCGAACAGGTGTTACAGACTCATCCGCAACGCCTTTTATGGCATTGAGGCACCAAACATATGGAGAAACTGAAATGAAAGTTTTTGAGAAGCTGTGTATTTTGATGACAGGGCTTTTCCTGCCCCTCTTAGCTCTTGCCGACGGTCCCGGGCGTATGGGAGGCGGCATGATGGATGGCTTTATGATGCCCGGTACGGGAGTCATGGGGATATTTACGATAGTTGTCTGGCTTCTTCTTATCGCCCTTCTGGTGCTTGCGATTCTGGCACTGATTAAATATCTGAAAAACAAGTGAAGAGCCGGAAGACGGCAGCCATGTGATGAAGCCCGGGCGTTGGCTACAGCTGCATTCTGGCTCGGCTGGTTCAGGGCGACGCCCTGGACGCACGGATTTCACAGCAACCCCTGAGTGGCTGGCGGAGAACGCCATGGCTTTCGAACCGGTCACCACCCGCCAGCCAGCGCCAGATCAACCGGACATGCCCCTCAGGGCCAGGCGACACATTGTTCGTGACGCACTGCATGCCGCCTCTGACATTGCTGCAACCGCAACGGACCCGGGCATTCGCGTTGAGCCTGCCTGGTCAGCTCGGTCGCCACAGCCCCCGGCGAGATATTGGTGGAATGGATTTCCCCGTCGCCTTCCTGACGAAGCCCTTCTGAAAGCGCCTTCACCGCATACTTGGTTGCAGAGTAGACAGCCGACGCGGGAAATACTTTATGCCCGGCGACGGAGGAGAGATTGATTATTTGGCCGCCATGCTGTTCGCGCATGGTGGGCAGCACCAGTTTTGCGCCACCCTTGGCCAGGCGGTGGGCGATGGCTTTACCGAGACCACTGCTGGCGCCGGTGACGATGACGACCTTGCCATTGATTTCTGACATGGGTTCTTCTCCTTTGAATATGAATGAGTCAGGCGGACCGCATATCCTGCGCCATACCGTCGTAACGGCCTGTCGTGGCGGCCTCGGCCAGCACATAGGCCACGTCCGCACGGGAGGCCTTTGCAGATTTGTCGACCTTCGCGCCCAGGATCACGTTCCTGCAGCGCCCGTCGTTGGTCAGTGCCACCGGTCGCAGGATTGAGTAGGTCATTCCAGAGCCCTTCAGGTGTTCGTCCGCTTCATGTTTGGCATTCAGGTAAGGGGCTATGTCGCCCGTGGGGTTGGCTTGGTCTGCGCCGATCGAGCTGAGCATCACGAAACGTTTCACGCCGGATTCACGGGCCAGATCGATCAGGCGTTTGGCGCCTTCCCGATCCACTTTGCGGGTCATTTCGGGGCCCGTGGATCCACCCGAGCCTGCCGCAAAGATTACAGCGTCCATGCCGTCGCAAACGCCAGCCTGCAGATCGGCCAGATCACCATGCCGCAGGTCGAGGCCCTTGGGTAATGCGTTGGTGTCAGAGCTTTCGCGAACCAGCGCGGTCGGCTTATGGCCCTGGTCGATCAGGTACTGGACCAGATGCTGGCCGGTTCCGCCGGTCGCGCCGGCGACAAGAATGGTCATGCTCATAGAGGAATCCTTCAGGTTGAATGAAATGGGCGAGCTAGCGAGTTTCGTTTGCTCTATGTTCGTGAATTTGAATGTGAAGCTGAATTATCTGGCGGGATCTGTCTGTTCGATAGCGAACGCTTACGCCGCTTTGGAGTTGCCGCTGTCCTCCGCTAAGTGCGACAACGCACCGACACCGCTACCGTCATTCCTAAAACTGGCCTTTGAAGTGTGTTCTGAATAAATTTGGCCAATTCCGAGGATCCCGGTATGAACATCGACAACAAAACCACCGCGCTGGTTGTGACTGACCCCCAGAATGATTTCCTCAGCGAAAACGGTGCCGCCTGGGGTCTGGTCAGCGACAGCGTTCGCGAGAACAACACCATCGCCAACCTGGAAGCCTTGTTGACCGCCGCCCGCAATGGCGGCTACCGGACGTTTGTGTCGCCGCATTACTATTACCCCGCTGACAAGGAGTGGCAGTTCGGCGGCACGCTCGAGACCAAAATGCATGAAATCGGCATGTTCACCCGCCGTGGACCGCTGGATCTGACCGGATTTGAAGGCTCCGGCGCTGACTGGCTGGAGCGGCTCAAGCCATTGCTGAACGACGACAACACCATCGTGGTTAGCCCGCACAAGGTCTACGGCCCCCAGAACAACGACCTGGCACTCAATCTTCGCAAGCACGGAATCAGCAAGGTCATCCTGGCCGGAATGTCGGCGAACCTGTGCGTCGAATCGCACCTGCGTGACCTGGTGGAACAGGGCTTCGAGGTGTTCGTGGTCACGGATGCCACCGCAGCCGCCATCGATCCGGAGCTTGGTGATGGCTATCAGGCCGCCCTGGTCAACTTTAAATTTATCGCCAGCGAGGCCCTGACCACCCGGGAAGCTGTCAATTCGCTGGATTGAACAGAACGACACATTCACCTGGAGATCAGTTTATGGACAGTAATCAGGTCAACTCGACATCCACCCAACAATTCACCCAGGTCGATGGCCATCAAATCGCCTACATCGATGAAGGCAAGGGCGTACCCCTGCTGCTGATCCATGGTATCCCGAGCAATGGCCTTATGTGGCGCGAAGTCATTCCGGTGCTGTCAAAACAGTTTCGCGTTATTGCGCCGGACCTTCTCAACTATGGCCAGTCGGGGATGCCCGCAAACGCCGATGTTTCAATCAACGCCCAGCGACGCATCCTGTTCGGGCTCCTCGATTCACTGGGTATCCGGCGGGCTCATGTGATTGCCCATGACATTGGTGGCGGCGTGGCACAACTCATGGCGGTCGAAAGACCCGAGCGCGTCGACCGATTGGTGCTGATTGACAGCATCTGCTTCGACTCCTGGCCCATTCCGGAATTCGAGCCCTTGCAGAAACCCGGAGCTGAAGACGACATGGCACTCGATGATTTCGTCGAGATGATTCGTGGCTTTCTGCCAAAGGGCGTTGTCGATACGCAGGTCATGACCGAATCGGTCGTTGACCTCTACACGAAACCCTGGTCCACCGAAAAAGGAAAGCGGGCCTTTTTCCGAAATCTGCGGCGCCTGAACAGCGAATACACTCTCGCTATATCCGACGAGCTTTCACAGTTACCGCATTTCACCCTGATTGTCTGGGGGGAGAAGGACCCCTTCCAGAAACCAGAGTATGGCCCTCGCCTGGAACAGGCGATACCCAACGCCAAACTTACCGTAATTGACGATGTCGGCCACTTTCTGCTGGAAGAAAAACCCGATCAGATCAGCGCCCTGATCCAGGATTTTCTGAACCAGCATTAAGCACCAGATCATCGCGGACCTCGCGTTAACCGAGGCCGCTGAAGTCTGAATCAGGACTGGGCCACCATAACCGCCTTCACATTCACAAACTCGCGCATGCCAAAACCGCCGTGTTCACGGCCATAGCCACTCTGCTTGACACCACCAAAGGGCAGATTGGGCAGGGCCAGGTTGTAGCCATTGATATTGATCATGCCGGTGTCGAATTCGTCGCGGGCCAGGCGCAGGGCTTCGTCTTCATTGGCAGAGAAGATGCCGCCGCCCAGACCGTAGATGGAGTCGTTGGCAACCCGCATCGCCTCGGCGTCGTCTTTTACCCGGATCAGCGCGGCCACCGGGCCAAATAACTCGTCGTCATAGGCCGGCTGCCCTGGCGCAACATTTTCCAGCACGGTTGCCGGATAGAAGTAGCCTTTGCCTTCGGGGATTTCACCCCCCAGAGTACAAGTGACACCTGCATCAAACGATTTCCGAACCTGTTCATGAAGGCCATCTCGCAGATCCGAACGCGCCATGGGGCCCATCTGGGTGTCACTGCGGGTGGGGTCACCGACGGCGAGTTTTTTCATCCCGGCCAGGAAAGCATCCCGAAACTCGTCGTAGACCGAGTCAACAACGATAAAACGCTTCGCGGCCACGCAGGTCTGGCCGGCATTATTGGTACGGCCCAGGACACAGGCTTCGGCCGCCTTCTGCACGTCAGCGTCCGCCAGCACCAGATAGGCATCGTTGCTGCCCAGCTCAAGTACGGTCTTCTTCAGCACTTTACCCGCACGCTGGGCCACCGCGCGTCCCGCGTTGGGACTACCGGTGAGCGTGACACCCCGCACCAGTTTGTGCTCGATGACTGCATCCGACACATCGTGGCCAATCAGCAGGGTGCGGAAGGCGTTTTCCGGCAACCCGGCATCCCGGTAAAGCTTTTCAACTTCCAGCGCCATACCCCAGACATTGGCAGCGTGCTTCAACAGCACCGTGTTGCCCGCCATCAGGTTGGCGGCGCTGTAACGGATGACCTGGTAAAGCGGAAAGTTCCACGGCTGTATGCCGTAGATCACGCCCTGAGGCTGATAGGACACCAGGGCTTGGCCACCCGGGAGCTCCCGGGTTTCATCCGCCAGCTCTTTGGGGCCGTGCTCGGCACTGTACTCACACACAGCCGCACACAGCTCGCACTCCTGCTTGCCTTCGGTCAGGGTCTTGCCCATTTCCCGGGTCATCAGTGCGGCGTAGTCGTCCTGGCGTTCCCGGATCAGCGCGGCGGTCTTGCGCAAAATCCCGGCACGTTCGCTGAATGTCGTTTTGCGCCAGCTCAGAAACGCATCGTGGGTCTGCTCGATAATACCCTCGGCCTCTTGCCGGGACATCAGGGGATAGGTTTCAAGAGCTTCTTCGGTGGCAGGGTTAATGGTCTTGTTGGAGTCTGACATCAGGTTTTCTCCGTGGGGGAATATGAGGGAAGAAACCCCGACACTAGACTGCGAGGCGCTACCAGGTCGGTGCGCTAGCCTACATAGCCCTATAGATACCGGCTGGACCAGGCCACCAGCATATCTGCCACGTATTCCGCATCCGCCGCCCTCGAGAGCAGGTGGTCGGCATTGTCCAGGGAAATAAAGCTCTTGGGATGCTTCGCGGCCTGATAGATGGCGGCGGCTTCGCTGATGTCCACGACCTGGTCAACCGGCGAGTGAAATATGATCAACGCCTTGCGCAGGTTGCCGATGTGGTCCGGTGTATTCCATTGCACCAGGTCATCCAGCATCTGCGACTTTACATTGAATTTACGCCCGGCCAGGGTCACCTCGGCTTCACCGAGCTCACGAATCTCGTTGGCCTTGCCGTCGAACAGATGCTGTACGTGATCGGCGGTAGACGGCGCCCCGATGGTGGCAACCGCTTCTACGGACGCCATGCGCTGGGCCGCCGCCAGCACAGCAGCTCCGCCAAGGCTATGGCCAATGACGATACGGGGTGCCTGATAATGTTCCTCGAGAAATTCGCCGGCCGACAGCAGGTCTTCGATGTTGGAAGAGAAACTGGTATTGCCGAAGTCGCCATCACTGCTACCCAGCCCGGTAAAGTCAAAACGCAGCACGCCGATGCCATGCTTTGCCAGTGCACGTCCGATCCTGGAGGCTGCAGCAATATCTTTCCCGCAGGTGAAGCAATGGGCGAACAGCGCCATGGCGCGAGGCTTGCCCTGGCCCGGCAGTTCCAGCAAGCCGGCAAGGCTGTGCCCCTGTGCGTTTACAAACTCTACTTTGGATCTTGTCATGGTAACTCTCTGTTAAACCCGTTGTCTGAACTCCCACCACTATAGACTCTCACGCACCTGCTTCGTTACAAAGAAATTTACCCCACGCATCTGCCATCTCCTGAAGCCTGTAACAGGCAGGCCGCAAGCGTGTCCCTTAATCCAGACAAATAATCAACCATCAGCGCTGGAAACAGGATTCCCCAAATGGTCTTCCGTCAAGCTTTCATAATCTCGAGTCTGGCGCTGAGCGCCTTGTTGATTATCGCCGGTATCGTCTGGCCGGGCGTTAACTGGGCCTGGCTGGTCATCGGCCCGTTCATTGCACTGGGTATTCGTGACCTCTTCCAGAAAAAACACACACTGCTCAAGATCTATCCGGTTGTTGGCCATTTCCGTTACCTGTTTGAGTCGGTTCGGCGGGAGCTGCAACAGTACTTTGTGGAATCCGATCTGGATGGCGCTCCGGTCAACCGCGAATTCCGCAGCCTGATCTATCAACGCGCCAAAAAAGACAACGACACCCGCGCCTTCGGCACCATCTTCGATGTTTACCGCGACGGCTACGAATGGGTAAACCACTCGCTGGCACCCAAGGAATGCCTTCCAGTTGATCTGCGGGTTACTTTTGGCGGGCCGGAATGTACCAGGCCCTATGAAGCCTCGCCGTTGAATATCTCTGCCATGAGTTATGGCGCCCTGAGCCGCAATGCCGTAATGGCACTGAACCGTGGCGCGAAACTTGGGAATTTTGCCCATAACACCGGCGAGGGTGGAATCAGCGATTGGCATCTTGAATACGGGGGTGACCTGATCTGGCAAATCGGGACCGGTTATTTTGGATGCCGCACACCAGAGGGTGTCTTCGATCCGCAGCTGTTCTCGGAGCAGGCAGGTCGCGACGTGGTCAGGATGATCGAGGTCAAACTGTCCCAGGGTGCCAAGCCCGGACATGGGGGAGTGTTGCCGGCTGCCAAGGTTACCGAAGAAATTGCCCGTATCCGCATGGTGCCCCTGGGGGAGGATGTGTTGTCACCGCCCGTGCACTCTGCCTTCACCAACCCCTTGGAATTGCTGCATTTCGTAGCCCGGCTTCGCAAGCTGTCCGGTGGCAAGCCGGTGGGATTCAAATTCTGCCCCGGTAACCGGCGCGAGTTCCTCGGAATCTGCAAGGCGATGCTGGAAACCGGCCTGCTGCCGGATTTCATTACTGTGGACGGCGGTGAAGGGGGTACCGGAGCGGCACCGGTGGAACTGACCAACTCGGTGGGCATGCCACTGCGGGACGGCCTGAATTTTGTGCACAATGCCCTGCGGGGTATCGGTGTTCGCGACAGGATCAGAATTATTGCTTCCGGCAAGGCCTTCTCTGCGTTTCACATGCTGCGGATGATGGTGCTGGGGGCCGACACCGTGAATTCAGCCCGCGGCATGATGCTGGCACTGGGCTGCATCCAGTCCCGCAGCTGCAATACCGATAAATGCCCCACCGGCATCACTACCCAGAACCCCGCCCGTTATAAACAGCTCGACGTCACTGACAAGGGCATGCGGGTTGCCAACTACCACCATTCCTCCATGGAAACCCTGGCGGAACTGCTCAGTATCCTGGGCAAGGACCGGCTCGGGGAACTGGACGCCGCGGATATCAACCGTCGGGTCAATCAGGGCAGCATTATGAACTATGCTCAGCTTTATCCACATATTGAAAGCGGGTGTCTGTTACATACGGACTGCGCCCCGGATGACTGGGCCGGTGACTGGCGTCAGGCAACTGGGTACAGTTGGCGTTAGGCATACGCTTTGCCGATTCCGAATACTGACCATGACCAAAGAGGTTTTCCAATGACCAGCAACGTGTCCAATAACAGAAAGCCTGTAATAATCGCCGCCCTCGCCGGTGGCTGGGTTGCGGATGCGGCCAGCCTGGGCTTGCACTGGCTTTACGACAGCCAGCGTATCCATGAGGTGGGCGGGCAGTCGCCGGAATTCCTGCCACCGAAGTCCGACTATTTCAAAGGCGGAGTCGGTTACTTTGCCCACGGCGGCAAACAGTCCGGAGATATCAGCCACTACGGCGCCGCCACGGGGGTACTGACCGACAGTCTTCTGGCCAGTGAGGGCAAACTGGACATCCGCGATTACCAGCGGCGCTTTCGGGCGTTCTTCGGGCCCGGTGGCCACTGGCGTGGTTATATCGACAACCCTACCCGGGTGACTCTGGACAACCTGAACACCATCGAACAGAAAGCCATTGAACACGCGCAATCGACCACCACTACCGAACTGACGGAAAAACAGAAACGGATACTGGTGCAGAAGGTTTTGCCCTACACCCGGCGCCTGAGTGGCGAGCAACTGGCAGCACCGGTTCGTCGGGCCATCAACGCTACCTACCCTGAAACGGAGGTTCAGGAAGCAGGGGTTTATCTTGCTGAAACCATAGACCGGCAACTGCTGCCGGAAAGTGGCGCCGATGACATGCAACTGCCGGCAGTTTCCAAATTGCCGCCACTGGTGGCCTGCTATTGTGGCAGCGACAAACTGATGGAAGTCACCGAAACCGCTGTCCGGGTCACCAATCATAATGACGAAGCCGTAGCCTGGGCGAGGTGCGCAGCGCGACTTCTGGACCAGCTGTTCAGGGGTGAACCCTTATCAGCAGCACTGGATGCTGCTACCCCGGAAGCTCCGGACCCGGAAAACCTCAACAAAGCCCGGTCCGGCTCCCTTCTGGATGCTGCAGGCGCCGGCGACACCTTTGGCCGCACCTGCTATCTGCATGAGGCCATGCCGGTGATCTTTCATATCCTCAGCCACGCCGACAGCTATACCGACGCTGTCCGGGCCAATATCCAGTGCGGGGGCGATTCCTGTGGACGCGCCTGGATTATCGGTCCTGCCATGGCCGCGCTCCATGGCGTCGGCGGTGAGCGCGGCATCCCTCTGAGCTGGTTGGCACGTGTGACGGACGCCGATACTCTGTTTGCAGATATTGAGTCACTGGTAAATGGTACTTGGGCACCCACGGAGCAGGAGAACGAACCAAAAGGCTGTCCGGTGCAGTAAGAATTGCCTTTTACCAGTTTTCCCCGAACGGGCGGATATCCAGCTCGAAGGTCCAGGCAGACGGGTCCTGCTGGCTCAGATTCCAGACCGCATCTGCCACCGCCGCCGGTTGCACAAAAAAGTCATCCGGCTTGTCCGCCAGCCACTCGCGAGTCCGGGGCAGGTCGACCACGCCATCAATCACGACATTCGCCACATGGATCTTCTCCGGTCCCAGTTGGCGAGCCAGTGACTGGGCCAGGCTACGCTGGGCCGCCTTGGCAGAGGCAAAGGGCGCGGTGTTGGCACGGCCCCGGGTCGCCGCCGACGCACTGGTAATTATAATACTGGCGGTATCATGCTGACGCAGCTGCGGTAATACAGCCTTGGTGGCCGCCACAAGACCTCGAACATTGAGACGCCAGTTGGCTTCGAACTCTTCCAGGCTGGCCTCTTCCACGTTCTTGAACACACCGCCACCGGCGTTATACATCATCACCGAAACCGGTCCGAGCTCGCTCTCGATGGCGGCCAGCACCGCGGTGATCTGCTCCGGTTCCATCATGTCACAGGTAAAAGCATGGGCACCGGTGACCGATTGCTCCAGCTGCTTCAGATAGTCTTCGCTGCGGGCCAGCATCGCCACCTGAAAGCCTTCGTCGCTGAAACGCCGCACATAGGCCTCGCCATTGCCCGGACCCACACCCATCACTACGCATACCTTGTTCATCTGCTGTCTCTCCTGCCGGCTGCACCGGCTCGTTTGTCAGTATCAGAAACTGGTCATTCCCGTGTTGACGGACACGGCGCCCCGCAGGGCGCACAGGCCGTTTCATCGCGTTGGCTCAACGCTGTCTCCACGTTACCCTGGCCTGAGTTGAACGCAAAGGTAATGCTTCAGGGTGCGCCACCGATGGACAGGGTGAGCCCGTTGCCGGCAACCCCGGCCCGGGTTTCCCCCGGCTCATTGACAACATGTAACGAAAAGGGCTTGTCGGTTGTCTATATCCCGTAAGCGCGGCCTGACCGGTCACTGGAAAGCGCCGCATCTCCCCATAGAAAACGAGGTAACAAATCATGAAAAAAACTGACACTGATTCTCGGCGCTATCGCACTTTCGTTCTCAGCCACTGCCGCACTGGCCATGAATGGCCAGGCTGACCGGGTAAATGAGGCACGCAGCTACCCGGACAAAACTGTAGAGGAGGTTGCGGTTGCCAAAGTCTCTGCGGAATGATCCGCCATGGAGGGATCCACCCACCTTTACGGATTCCTCCAGCGTTTCAGGTCCAGGCGCAACCAGCGTGCCAGCCTGGAGCCCGGCCTGCGGCTGAGATACCAGGGCAGCATCGTCATCACGAACAGAATGACGACGGCAGCCATCACCGTTACAACCGGGTTCAGCTCAAACGTCGTGCCAAGGCCGGCGAACACAAAGGTCATGGGAAGCATCCCCAACAGCGAAGCCACAGCAAACCGCCAACCATGGATAGCCGTCACCCCGGCGGCGTAGCTGATCAGCGCGAAAGAAAACAATGGAATCAGGCGGGTCAGGAAAACCATCCAGAACAAAAGACGCTGGGAACCGTCGGAAGCAAAGACCGGATTAGCCGACAGCCTTTCCCTGAGAGCTTCCCGGCCCAGTATACGGGCGACAGAAAATGCGATCATGGCACCGGTCAATGCGCCAGCCGCGGCCAGCAAGGTGCCGGTGAACACGCCAAAGGCAAGGCCAGCGGCAGCGCTGACCGGCAGGGTTGGTATCGGCCCCACCACCACTGCCAGCACCATCATCAGAAACAGAAACACCGGCCCCCAGACACCCTGGCCGTTCAGCCAGGCCGAGAGGGCATCCGGCGACAGGCTTGCAGGCATTCCCATCTGCCTCAGCACCAGCCACAGAACCAGCATCAGCAAAACAACAGCCGCTGAAATGCCCAGCCTGAATGGCCAGCTGGAGGGCACCCTCATTGGGTTTCCAGCATCAACGCAAGTCGGGATTCAGGGTATAGGTACCGGTTACTCGCGCACTGGCCAGTACATGGCCCGCCATGGCCTCACGCACGACGGCACCGTCAAACTCGCCTTCCAGGCCCAGGCTTTCCACATCCAGTGCATGCACTTCGAAGTGGTAATGATGAATGATCTCATCGTTCCAAGGTGGGCAGGGGCCGTCGTAACCACTGTAGGTGCCGGCCATGTCCGGATTGTCGGCCAGGAACTGGGTGAAATTGTTGACACCGCGACGTCCTATTGGGCCAGGGCCGGGTTCCTTGCCCTTTGGAATCACGCCGTCGCTGTCCTCGCCTTCGGGAATACGTGAAACGGAAGCCGGAATATCCACCAGCAGCCAGTGGAAGAAATCCACCCGCGGAATATCCTTCGACACCGTCTTGCCTTCCTGATTGGCGTCATCCGCAACGCTGGGCACGTCAGGATCAAACATCATTACCACAAAGCTCCTGGTGCCCTCGGGGGCGTCCTCCCAGATCACTTCCGGGTTGCGATTGGGACCGAAACTCATGTGGTCCTGCTCACTGTAGACGCCGAATGCAAACTTCTCCGGCACCGGCTTCCCTTCTTCAATACCTTGAACCTTGATTTTCACAGTCCTGTCTCCTGTATCTTTGGTGATTTGCCTCGCCTGATACCATGTTTGTAACAGTGGTATCGTGGGTCTGTCCAGAACCATGCTCGGCCCAGTCCGGATTCGTACACGGTTACAGGCATGATACCGTTTGCTCCGCTTCACGAAAAACCAGAGGAATCCCATGAACGACGACAAATCAGCCGCACCCCGCAACCCCGAAAATCAGCAGGATGAAGATGCCATCGCCTTTGGGGAGGGGCTTTTCGAGCTGGCCCGAAACGGCGGCACTGGCCCTCTTAACATTATGCTCGATGCTGGCGTACCCGTGGACATCCGCACCAACACCGGTGACAGCCTGCTGATGCTGGCCTGCAGCCACGGCCACCCCGACACTGCCCGCATGCTGCTGGAAAAAGGCGCAAACCCCGACCTGCGCAATAGTCAGCTGCAAACGCCGCTGATGTGCGCGGACTCCCGAGGCCACAAGGAGATCGTGAATCTGCTACTGGAATATGGCGCCAGTGCCGGGCGTCCCGGATAGTGTTAACTGGCTGCCGGTTTAATAATTATTTTCTATTATAGACCCGGAAATATTCAATTATACCTTTCGCGGCTTTCCTTCATTATTTGCGCAATTCAGCAGGCACTCCGCCAGCTGTACTGTCGTGTAAAGATATATGAGTAATAGTGAAGAAGCTCGTCTCTCGGTACTGAGACAGCTGAATCTGCTGGACACTCCCCCCAGCGAGAGCTTTGATCGAATTACCCGATTGGCAAGCCTGCTGTTCGACCTGCCCATTGCTGCGGTATCTCTGACCGACCGGGATCGCCAGTGGTTCAAGTCCAGAGTTGGCGTAGATCACCGGGAAATCCCCCGGTTCAAGGCCTGCTGTGGAGATGTGGCGGATAACAGTTCCGTTCTGGTGATAAACGACCTGCTTGCATCGCACTACCATGATAGCCATCTGGCTGAGTCGGGTATCCGCTTCTATGCCGGTGCACCGCTGGTCACCCATGATGGCCATACTCTTGGCGCCATGTGCGTTCTTGGCACCGAGCCTCGCCAGGTCACTGATCAGGAAAGGGGTATTCTGAAGGATCTGGCTGCCATGGTGATGGCACAGGTCGATCTCCAACACGCGGTTGGGCGCGTCGAGCCGTCAACCGGACTGCCCAATTATCTGAGCTTTGTTGAAGATCTGAATGACCTGGCACGGGACCTCCCTGATAGTCAGCGCTATGTCCTTGGCACCGAACTGGTCGACCTTGAACAGATTAATGCACTCCAACGGGTAATGGGCCCCGCTTACCTGGATGCACTGTCACAGACCGCAGCCCGCCGGATCCGCAAAGCGCTGGGAGAACAGGCGAAAATTTATCACGTCGGACCTTGCCAGTTTGCGCATCTCGAAACCGGTGACAGGGCTGACATACTGGTGCGCGCCGTGAACCTGCGAAAGTCCCTGCTTGAGGTCACTGTTAACGGAAGTGCGCCCTTCATGTTACGGCCAGTAGTTGGCGTGGCACCGGTCCAGCTTGGCCGTACCCAGCCAGACGCCGTGTTGCGACTCGCTCACACTGCCTGCCGTGACGCCCGGGACAATGAAACAGGCGCCGGCTTCTATTCCAGAAGCTCCGACAATCGGTATCAACGCAGATTCAGTCTGATTTCGGATTTTCAGGAGGCACTACAATCCGAGGACCAGTTGCACCTGGCATACCAACCACGGGTAGACATGACCTCCGGCCGCTGCGTCAGTGCCGAAGCACTGATCCGGTGGCAGCATCCGACAGTGGGCAACGTGTCGCCGGCAGAATTCATTCCGCTGGTGGAAAACACCACCATGGCCCGTGACCTGACCGATTGGGTCATGCGCAATGCCATTCGGCAGGCTGCGGCCTGGTACCACCAGGGGCTGCAATTGCGAGTGTCGCTCAATATAGCCGCCGCCAATCTGGAAGAAGGAGACTTCACGGAGCGCTTGCTGGGATACCTGGGCAGCGAGGGGCTTCCACTGCGGGCCGTGGAACTGGAGTTGACCGAGAGCGGTCTCATCAGTAACGGTCAGGCAGCAAGGCGACAGCTTGAGGAGCTCATGGCGCGGGGGGTGAAAATTGCGATAGATGATTTCGGAACCGGCTACAGCAGCCTTGCCTACCTGCAGACGATCCCGGCCCATGTTGTGAAGATTGACCGTTCGTTCATCACTGGCCTCAACCAGCATCAGCGCAGCCAGACCCTGGTCAGCGCCATGATCGCCATGGCCCATGAGCTTGGCTACAGCGTCGTTGCGGAGGGCGTGGAGACCGAGGAAGCAAAACAGGTACTGCACTCCCTGGGGTGCGACGAAATCCAGGGTTATCTGATTGCCAGGCCATTCACCAGCACAGAATTCACCCGCTGGTTCATGGCGCCGATCAACACCGTAACTGCCAGGCCGTCATCGCGCCAGTCGTTGTAGGCGCATCAGGTTGACCTCCACCGTTACGGTTAACTTATGCAACTGCGACGCCCTTTCCCTTCCTTCTGGGGAAGCCCGATACAGGTGCGGCGTCATCGCCAGCAGGTCAGCGATTACCTCAGGGGTTTCCAGGGTCAATTGGTAGCAGACAGTCTCCGTACCGACTATGGAGAAACCGTCCGGAGCTCCTGACGCTGGCGGTTTTTCGGGCTTCAATGCCGGGTAGATAATCTCCCGCAGTTCCCGCAGGTGATTGGGGCCGGCGTCTGCCCGGATCAGGATTCCACCGGATTTCAATACCCGGGCAAATTCGGCATAGACCGGAAATCCAAACAGACAGAGTACCCGGTCCAGGGTGCCCGCTAATACCGGGATATTGGCGTTGCTGCCAACCACCCAGCGCGGGCGTTTGTCCTGTTTTGCAGCTGCCAGAGCCGCCCATTTGGAGATGTCCAGCCCCACCAGCGAAAGACGAATGTCCGTGTTTCCCTGTGCCAGTTCCCTGAGGTAATATCCTTCGCCGCAGCCCGCATCCAGGCAGGCCAGTGGAGCGGCTTTTCCGGTTGTACACGGCAGCGCAGCAGCATTTACCGCCTCCGCAACCGGCCGGTAGTAACCGGCATTCAGGAAACGCCGGCGGGCGGCGACCATTTCCCTGCTGTCGCCGGGGTCCAGAGAACGTTTTTTCTGCACCGGCAGCAGGTGCAGATAACCCTGGCGGGCCATGTCGAAGCTGTGGCCGGCGGGGCATTGCCAGCAGCTTCCGGAATCGGCCAGAGCCTGCCCGTCCATCGGGCAGGCAAGGGCATTGAAGGCATCGATAATCATTGCAGGGGTAACTCCGGTAATTGCATCGCGCTTGAGAACCGGCGGGTAAATGCCCAGAATAGCGGCGCAGTGACCAGACGAGGAAAGCCACCGTGAAGGGCGAGATTATCCATTACACCAGGGACACACTCGGTGGCATTCTGGTAATCGACTATCGCAAACATCGGGTAATGACCTTTGATTCGGTGTTTGAACAGAGCAAGATTGACCGCCGCAGGCCTTATCTTCCCGTCCATGAATACAGCCGTGCCATGCTGTTACCGGTTGCCTTTTCACGGCCTTCACACGTAACCGTTCTGGGGCTCGGTGGCGGGGTAATGGCCGGTGCGCTGCTGCATCTGCTGCCTGACTGCCAGGTTCATGCCGTAGAGCTTCGCTCCAGCGTGCTGCAAGTGGCCCGTGAATACTTCAGCCTGCCGCATCCGGCCAATTTCACCGTCACTATCGGGGATGCCCGGGATGCCCTGAGCAAAGCGCCGGACAGCGGCACCGACCTGATTCTGGCCGACATGTACAGCTCCGACCGCATGAGCCCGGCCCAGGCCCAGCGGGAGTTTATCAGACAATGCAGCCGGGCACTCAGCGACAGCGGCTGGCTTTCCATCAACTATCACCGCCCGCCCGATCTCGACGGGCCGTTCTTCCGCCAGCTACGGGGAGAGTTTGCGGCACTGCTGCTGTTCAAGAGCAAAACCGACAACACGGTGATTTTTGCCAGCAAGGGCCCCTTTGAGGCACTGCATGCCAGAGACCCGGCACTGGTGGCGCTGGAAAAGAATCTGCCGATCGACTGGCGCCGGCTGATGGCACGGGTGATACGCCTTACCTGAGCATCCACTGGCATCGATATCCGCTTTCATCTCTCCTCACAAAGTAGCACGCCCCCGGCCCGCAGGTAGCATTGTGCGGCACGGATAAACCTCTAGCATTGGCAGAACCAACAACAAGAAGACTCTGGAGAGATGCCATGCCCGGGCGGCTGTTGCTGCTGTTGGTCATTGTCTGCTTTTTTCCGGCGGCCCACGGTGCGCTGGACGAGGAAAAGCGCGCGATGATCCAGGAACTGTTCCCCAAGGCCACGGAAATCCGCGACAAGTTGCCGGATTACCCGGTCTATCCGGTGTATCAGCTTCAGGAACTGCTGGGTTACGCCTACGAGTCCATCGATCTGAGCCGGCTCCAGGGATTTGCCGGCAAGCCCATCAGTATGCTGATTGGCCTGGATACACGCGGACGCTTTACCGGTGTTCGCATCCTCAACCATCATGAACCCGTGTTCCTCCATGGGCTGGGGGAAGAACCCCTGGCAGAGTTCATCAGCCAGTATGAGGACCGTTCGCTGACAGAACAGATCATCGTCAGCACGTCCGGTAACCGTTCCGGCAAGGATTCGGACAACAATGTGGTTCAGTTTGATGGTGTGAGCAAAGCCACGGTTTCGGTACTCATCATCAACGACACGATTCTGTCATCGGCCCTGAAAGTGGCGCGGGAAAAACTGGAGGGATTTTCCCAGGAGGCACCCACCCGGGCGAAACCGGATTTTTACGAACCACTTTCCTGGTCGGAGCTGATTGACCGCGGGTACATCGGCCATTTTCGTCTCAGCCCCGGGGATTTCGAGCAAAAAACCGGATTCCGCCTTTCCGACTATCCTGAAATGCCGCAGCCGGAGCCTGACGAGCCGTTCACGGAACTCTTCTTCGGTTACATCAACGCCCCCATGGTCGGCCGTAACCTGCTGGGAGATGAAGGCTTTTCGCAGCTCAAAGAACGTATCGGCGCGGATGCCCAGATAATGGCGGTCATGTCCCGGGGACTTTATCCTCACCTGTCCGAGGATTTCACGCCCGGCAGCTCTCCAGACCGGCTCGGCCTGCAACAGAACAATCTGGCGGTCGAGATTCGGGATATCAATGTGTTCAACGAGAATCTCCGCCTCCGCAGCGACAGTATGCCGGACATGGAGCGGTCAACCCTGTTCCGGGTTGGTGGCAATGCCGGGTTCAACCCGGGCGCGGAGGCCACGCTGAAAATGAGCGTGACACTGCGCAAAAACCATCTGGTTTCTGACAGCACCACACTTGATATTCCAGTGGTCTTTTCCGAAGAGCTTTTTGAAACCGTGGAGGTTGCCCCGCGCCAGGAAGACACTCGCCAACCGGTGTGGGTGGGGCTCTGGAAAGAACGCTGGCTGACGATTTCCATACTGGTCATCAGCCTGACTGTTCTGACGGTCTTTTTTGCCCGCCAGCGCACCCTGAGCCGGCACCCCAAACTGGTGCACCGTTTCCGTTGGGGCTTCCTGTTTTTCACCCTGTTCTTTATCGGCTTTTATGCCCAGGGTCAGCTTTCAGTGGTGAATATCTATACGCTGTTGCTATCGATCTGGGATGGTTTCTCCCTGAACGTATTCCTGATGGACCCGGTACTGTTCATTCTGTGGACCTATACCTTCATCACTCTGTTCATATGGGGCAGGGGTTTGTTCTGCGGCTGGCTGTGCCCCTTTGGTGCGCTGCAGGAAATGGCTGCCTGGCTGGGAGAAAAGCTGAAATTCCGGCAGGTCAAAGTACCGGAGAAGTGGCATCGCCGGCTGATTCTGCTGAAGTATCCCATTCTACTGGTGCTGGTGGGCACGGCCTTCTACTCACTGGAGCTGGCGGAAAAGCTGGTGGAGGTGGAGCCGTTCAAAACCAGCATCACACTTTTCTTCGTGCGTTCCTGGCCCTTCGTGGTCTATGCCGTTGGCCTGCTGGTAATCGGTATGTTCATTCACAAGTTCTACTGCCGCTACCTGTGCCCGCTGGGGGCTGGACTGGCGGTTCTGGGCAAGTTGCGTCTGTTCAGCTGGCTGGACCGGGTGGAGCTTTGCGGAAAACCTTGCCAGCACTGCAGGAACAGTTGTGGCATCAACGCCATCCACAAGGACGGGCGCATTGACTACAACGAGTGTATTCAGTGTCTTGAGTGTGTGGTGATTCTGAAAGATGAAGAGCAGTGCGTGGATAAGGTGTTACAGAAGAAACGTCAGCGGCAGGCCAATATCCTGGCCACGGATGTGGGCTGAGCCGCAACCGTGGCGCCGGGGCAATACAGTCCCGTTACTTGTTCTTTTTCCATTCGAACTTCCTGAATGGCTCATCAACCGGCGTTTCCGCGATATGGTTGATGTAGTTGCTCATGGTTTTCTGGGACAGTACCAGGATGACTTCAAGAACCTGCCGGTGCTTGTAGCCGGCTTCGTAGAAGGCATCAAGGTCTTCCTTGCTGACGTTGCCCTTCTTCTTCATTACCGCGAGCGTGAAGGTTCGCAATGTTTCCAGCTTGTCGCCGGGCAGCGGTGTTTCATCCCGCAAGGCGTTAATGATGTCGTCTGATACTTCCATCATCTTGGCGATACCGGTGTGCGCGGGCACACAGTAGTGACAGGCATTTTCGACGTTGATGGTCTGCCAGACCACCGTTTTCTCGTCGTTGTCGAAACTGCTGTCGAGCACAAGCTGGTGGAGAGTCTGATAGGCTTCAAGAACGCCCGGCGCTTCCGCCATAACAGCGTGCAGGCCCGGAATCATGCCAAATCCCTTCTGGGACTTTTCCAGAAGCGGCCTGGATTTTTCCGGTGCGGATTCCACATTGTGAAGCGGGAAATCTGACATAGCGTTCTCCTTTTAGAAATGCTTTTTTGAGTGAATGCTCAATTACAGCCCAACGGTACCTGTTTTTGAGTGTCCATTCAAGTTATAATCGGGAATATTTCAACCACCGGGAGTGGGTAGCTATCAATGGCCAGAAACGCTCGCTATGATCGACAGATCGCCCTTGAAAAAGCGATGAACCTGTTTTGGGAAAAGGGCTACGCAGGTGCCTCCATGAAGCAGATAGAGCTGGCGCTGGATATGCGCCCGGGAAGCATCTACGCCACCTTCGGCAGCAAAGACGGCCTGTTCAGGGAGGCCCTCGCCGCCTACGCAGAAAGGGGTGGAGCTGAACTTCGGGAGCATCTTGCCGGCTATGAGTCAATACTGGACGGACTGCAGGAGTATCTTCGCCGCACCGCCCGCCAGTCCAGGCCGGGCACGGAGACCCCGTCGCGAGCCTGCATGATCGTGAAAACACTGCTGGAAGCAAGCTATACCAATACGGTGGTGGCGGATCAGGCCAATACAATCCTGCACGCGATAGAACAGTCCCTCAGGGAGCTCCTGGAGCAGGCAAAAACGCGGGGCGAACTGGTTGCCGGCACTGATTGTGCACGACTGGCAAGGTTGCTTCAGGCCCAGCTTATCGGCCTGCGGTCGTTCGCACAAAGAGACATCGAGCCGGAACAGGTTACCGACCTCGCCGAAGACATGGCGAGCATTCTGGATCAGTATCGGGTCCGCCACTGAAGCCGACCGCCTTTCAGGAACTGCCTGTTATGGAAAACCTGCATCACATCGTTGTCGTTGGCGGCGGCGCCGGTGGTCTTGAGCTGGTCACCCGCCTTGGCAACAAACTGGGAAAAAAACGCAAAGCCCGTATTACCCTGGTGGATGCCGGCCTGACCCATGTCTGGAAGCCGTTACTTCATGAGGTGGCTTCCGGCTCCCTGGATGCCAACGCCAATGAAATCAACTATCGGGCCCATGCCCGTAAGCATCACTACGAGTTCCAGTTGGGCCGGATGAGCGGGCTTGATCGCCAGTCAAAGGAAGTGGTGATTGCGCCCTTTCACGACAACGAAGGAAAGGAAGTAGTTCCGGAGCGCCATATTGACTACGACACCCTGGTGATCGCTGTCGGAAGTACCGCCAACGATTTCGGAACGCCCGGAGCCCAGGATAATTGCCTGTTTCTGGACAGCCTGAACCAGGCAAGACGCTTTCACAACCTGATGCTCAACGCCTTTTTGCGCAAGAATCATGAGGCCCACTCCGGCAATGGCCATGAGTTGCCCATCGCTATCATCGGTGCCGGCGCTACCGGTGTGGAGCTGGCTGCCGAGCTGCGCCTGGCTTCCCGGGAATTGCCGGTTTACGGCATGAACCACCTGCGGCCGGAGGATATCTCAATCACGGTTATTGAGGCAGCAGAGCGAATTCTGCCAGCGCTACCGGCCCGGCTTTCAGCTGCGGCAACCCGTGAACTGGAACACCAGAACGTCAGGGTGATGACTGGCCAGCCAGTCAGCGAGGTCCGCGATGGCACCCTGGTGATGAAGGACGGTACGGAGCTGCCCTCCGAGATGACCATATGGGCGGCAGGCATCAAGGCCCCGGCGTTCCTGGCCGAGCTGGAGGGGCTTGAAACCAATCGCAGCAATCAGCTAAAGGTCAGACAAACCCTCGAATCCACCACCGATGCGGATATTTTTGCTTTCGGTGACTGTGCGGAATGTCCCCAGCCGGATTCAGATCGCCCGGTACCGCCGCGCGCACAGGCAGCTCACCAGCAGGCCGCTGTGTTGTTCAAAACCCTGCGCAACCGCCTGCAGGGCGAGAAGGCCGTGCCTTTCGTCTACAATGACCATGGCTCGCTGATCAACTTCAGCCGCTACACCACCGTCGGTAACCTGATGGGCAACCTTTCCGGTCGCAACATGTATATCGAAGGCAAGGTGGCGAGACTGTTCTATCTTTCCCTGTACCGAATGCACCAGCTGGCATTGCACGGTTTCCTGCGTACCAGCATTATCTGGCTGATGGACCGGATTACCCGAGCCATGCATCCGCGCCTGAAACTGCACTGACACGGCTCTCAGGCTGTTATTATCAAAGTCTATTCCTGAACCGGAGCATGAATGGATCCGATTCTCACCCTGATCGGCGCACTGATGCTGGTTATCAGTATCATGCTCAGCCCGCTGTCCAGCAGACTGGGCATGCCGGTGCTGCTGATTTTTCTCGTGGTCGGCATGATGATGGGGGAGGACGGCCCGGGCGGCCTGCTGTTTGAAGACTTCGAACTGGCGTTCCTGATAGCCAACCTCGCCCTTGGCGTGATTCTGCTTGATGGCGGCATGCGTACCCGGGCCGAGACCTTCCGCGTCGGGCTGCGCCCGGCCCTGATGCTCGCCAGCCTGGGCGTGTTCCTGACCGCTGGCGGTGCAGGACTGGTCGCCTGGTGGGTGTTTGATCTGCACTGGCTCACCGCACTATTGATTGGTGCCATCATCTCCTCCACAGACGCGGCAGCCGTTTTCTCACTGCTGCAGGGGCGTGGCCTTCACCTGAATGAACGGGTCAGCGCTACCCTGGAAATAGAATCGGGCAGCAACGACCCGATGGCGATTTTCCTTACCCTGATGCTGGTTACCATGATCGAAGCCGGTGGTGCCTCCGAAGGCTGGATGGCGGCACTGATAATGCTGGTGAAACAGTTCGGTATTGGCGGTGCCATGGGCGTGGCCGGTGGCTTCATCGTGGTGGAAATGGCCAACCGCATCAGGCTTACGCCGTCACTTTACCCTTTACTGGTGGTGGCAGCCGGCATCATGGTGTTTTCAGGCACCAATGCCCTCGGTGGCAGTGGCTTCCTGGCGATCTACCTGACCGGGGTAGTCATCGGCAACCGGCCCGTACGCATGATGCCGATGATACTGCAGGTTCATGATGGCCTGGCCTGGCTCGCACAGCTGTGCCTGTTTCTGATGCTCGGTTTGCTGGTAACGCCATCTGACCTTTTACCATTGGCCGGCGGCGCCCTGATTCTCGCGTTTGCGCTGATTTTCGTGATCCGGCCAGTTATGGTCATGGCGACACTCTGGCCTTTCGGTTTTAATCGGCGGGAGCTGGGTTTTATCAGCTGGGTAGGCTTGAGAGGGGCGGTGCCGATTGTGCTGGCCCTGTTTCCGATCATCGCTGACATTCCTCAGGCCCAGCTTATTTTTCACGTGGCCTTTTTCATCGTCCTGGTATCGCTGTTGGTTCAGGGCACTACAATGGCGCCCCTGGCAAGAAAACTGCGGCTGGAGGTTCCCGCAGGGGAAGGACCGTATCGACGGCTGCCACTGGACATTGCAGCCGCCGGCGACCACGAGTTGATGCTTTTCCCGCTGAAGGGTGACGTCTGGGAAACGCCCAAGCCGCTGGGCCAGCTACGCCTTCCGGACAACACCGCGATTGCCGGGGTTTTCCGCCAACGTGTTTGCCTCCAGCCCAGTCCGGATATGGAGGTTTCCGCTGGTGACGTGCTGGCCATGTTTGCCACGCCAGCCGCATTACCGGAGCTGAGCAAGGCCCTCAGCGCTCGACACGCTCCGCGCTACCTCGCAGAGCGGGCATTCTTTGGTGATTTCGTGCTTAATGGTGATGCCCTGCTGGGTGATGTGGAACAGGTTTACGGCATTGAGTTTGACGAGTTGCCCCCGGAGCTGTCTCTTGCCGAGTGCTTCGCCCGTCGCACCAAAGGGCATCCGGTAGTCGGCGACAAGGTAAAATTAGGGCCAGTCACGCTGGTGGCCAGGGCCACCGAGGCCGACAGGGTGACCAAGGTCGGTCTGAAGATGGACAGCCAATGAACACCTTTTTACAAAATCACGTCGAAACGCTGGTTCGATTAATAAACTTCCTGTGCTATAAAGTGTACAAATAGTAATGATTGATTCAACCATGTCCTTGACGACTTTATTGTTAACCCCTGCCAAGGGATTCAAAGGCCTGAGAGCCATCTGCATGACGGCCCTGGTCTGCATGCTCACCATTGCCAGCAAGCCGGTGACGGCGTCAGAGCTTCCGATGGGCGCAATGGCCGAAGCACCGGAAGTCAGTGAGGTACTGGTTCGCAAGCAGGAACGCCGGCTCTACCTCCTGTCAGGGGAACAGGTGGTTCGCAGTTATCGCATCGGGCTTGGTGACAACCCTTCCGGCCACAAGCTCTATGAGGGCGATAAACGCACGCCGGAGGGCGAATACGTGCTGGACTGGCGCAATCCTGACAGCGACTTCTACAAGTCCATCCACATATCCTATCCAAATAAACAGGATCGCGAACTGGCGTCATCCTGGGGGCTGGACCCCGGAGGCAGCATCATGATCCATGGCCTGCCCAATGATGCTGGTGACCTGGCATTTGCCTTCCTGGGGCTGGACTGGACGGATGGCTGCATCGCCGTGAGTAATGAAGAAATGGACGAAATCTGGCAGCTGGTTGCGGATGGAACGCCCATCAGGATCGTCCCCTGACACCTTTGATCCAGCGGCTTTCAGTCGCCGTAGTTTGCTGGCAAAAAATTAAGTTGTTGTCATGACATGGGAACTTTTACGTATCCTTGGTTAACATTTCTGGCTATAGTGTTTTACACTGTTTAACGACGCCGTTAGCAGTTAATGCTATCGGCCCCGATTTGACAGAATGTCTGCTCCAACGACTTCTGGAACGCAGGAAATAAAACGACCAATAAGGGGATTTACAATGCGTAAACTTACGATCGCAGGGCTTGCAGCTGCCGTAGCACTGACCGCAGGTTGTGCGACTTCAGACCAGGGCGCTATGGATGAAGCGAATGCAACCGCTTCTTCCGCGGAACAAACTGCTGAAAATGCACTGGAAACCGCGAACAGCGCTTCCAGCACAGCACGTTCTGCACAGAGCACAGCTGATGAAGCACTGGCTGCCGCCAAAGCTGCCCAGAAATCTGCTGACGAAGCAAACGAGCGCGCCAAGCGCATGCTCGAGCGTGCCAGCCAGAAGTAAGGCTGCCGCATAGCATCATAAAAAAGGCCGGGAAATCCCGGCCTTTTTTATGCCTGAAACCCCCAACTGTCAGGAGTCCTCGTTATCGTCCTTTGGGGCCTTGGGAGAATGCTTGCTCATAAAGGTCGACATCATTTCCATCGGCAGCGGAAACACGATTGTGGAGCTGTTGTTGGTGCTCATATCCGCCAGGGTCTGCATGTAGCGTAACTGCATGGCCCCGGAATCAACCGACATCACCTCTGCTGCCTCAACCAGTTTTTTCGATGCCTGCAATTCACCCTCGGCATGAATAACCTTGGCGCGCCGCTCACGTTCCGCTTCAGCCTGTCGTGCGATAGCCCGAATCATGGACTCATTCAGATCAACATGCTTGATCTCAACATTGGCAACCTTGATACCCCATTCTTCAGTCTGGGCATCAATGATCTCCTGAATGTCGGAATTAAGCTTGTCGCGCTCCGATAGCATCTCATCCAGATCGTGTTTACCCAGCACTGAACGCAGTGTGGTCTGTGCCAGCTGGCTGGTCGCCGAGCCAAAATCCTCTACCCGAATAATAGCCCGCTCGGGATCAACCACCCGGAAATACAGTACAGCATTCACCCGCACCGTGACGTTGTCCTTGGAGATCACATCCTGGCTGGGAACATCCAGGGTAATAACACGCAGGTCGACCCTCACAATCTGCTGGATACCGGGAATGACGATGATCAGGCCCGGCCCTTTTACGCCCTGGAAACGGCCCAGGAAGAACACCACGCCACGCTGGTATTCCGGCAAAATCTTGATCGCTGATCCGAGAATCAGCAGCAACACCACGAGGGGTGCAATATAGGGAACGAGATCGGTGATATTCATAACGCCTCCTTGGTCGGTTCAATTGCCTGGAACCTGCGATTGCTCATCAAAATGGGGTTCACGACTCTGCTTCCACGTAAACCGTCAAGCCCTCAATGGCTGTTACGCGCAATCTTTCTCCTGCTTTGACGGGCGCCTGGCTCAGGGCATTCCAGCGCTCACCGTTCATGCGGACGTGGCCCCTGTAATGCCCGTCACTTTGCTGAAATTCGTCCAGTGCCGTGACCCGTTCATGAACTATCTGCTCGCTGCCACTGACCGGATGTTTGCGGCGCAAGCCAATGAAGCGAATGACAGTCCAGAGCATGAACCCGGCGACGACCAGTGCGGTGCCCCCGACGGTGGGCAGGGAAACATCCCGGTGACTGCCATCCATCAGAATGATCGAACCGGTCACGAAGGCAACAATACCCCCCACCCCCAATATGCCGAAGCTGGGCATGAAAGCTTCACCCACAATAAAGGCCAGTCCCAACAGGATCAGCGCCAGACCAGCGTAATTGACAGACAACACCTGGAAAGCAAACAACGCGAGAACAAGACAGATGGCGCCGATCACACCCGGAAAAACAGCGCCGGGATTGGACAGCTCAAAGATGATGCCGTAGAACCCGATAATCATCAGGAAATAGGCCACATTGGGATCGGTGATCACCGAGAGCAGGCGGGTGCGCCAATCCGGGTCGGCCCGTATCAGTTCCAGATTGGCGGTAGCCAGGGTCCTTTCACCGTCTGCCATCTTCACGGTGTGACCGTCCAGCTGCTCCAGCAGACTGGTCATATTATCGGCAAGGACGTCCACCACATTCTTTTCCAGGGCTTCCCTGGCCCCCAGATTGACCGCTTCCCTTACCGCCTCTTCCGCCCAGTCTGCGTTGCGTCCGTGACGTTCCGCCAGCCCGCGAATGTAGCTGACCGCGTCCTCGAGAACCTTGCGCTCCATGGCCGATCCACCACGACGCTTTTCGGGCTTCGCACTGTCGTTGCCGGTGTCTCCGTCGACCTCCTCACCTTCGCTGCTGCCCGCATCGGTACCGGAATCATCGTCTGTTGTCTGGTCCGGTTCTTCGGAGCCCGGTAATCCGCCCATCTGCACGGGCGTGGCAGAGCCCAGATGGGTAGCTGGCGCCATGGCCGCCACGTGGCTGCCATACAGTATGTACGTTCCTGCACTGGCCGCACGGGCTCCGGCAGGTGACACCCAGGTGACAACAGGCACCCGGGAGGAGAGGATTTCCTTGATGATGCCGCGCATGGAATTCATCAGGCCACCCGGCGTGTCCATCTGGATAATCAGCAGGTCAGCGCCCTCGGTTTCTGCACGAGCAATGCCCCGCACCACATAATCCATGGTGGCGGGGCCTATGGCGCCTTCGACGGTGAGCACAAGGCCGGTAGGAGTATCGTCTTCCTGTTGTGCAAGGACAGTGTGGGTCAGCGAGCCAAGAGCCAGAGCCAGACCCAGAAAGAAGACCGCCAGCCACCACTTCAGGCGCCAGGAAAGCATTGATCTGGTGGCTCGATTCGCGTTCATCTCTCCTCCCCGAACCCGTTTACCGGATCAGAACAGACGGGCCAAAGCCGAAACCGGCAACCTCCTCATCAGAAAGCCGATCGGTCGCCAGGGCCATGAAGGCACAAAGCATTCCGCTTTTCCGGATTCAATGGCTTTGACCATTGCCTTGCAGCCGGTAGCTGCATCCACAATAAATGGTGCGTTCTTAACTTTCTCATTTATCTGGGTGCGAATATACCCGGGATAAAGGGTGGACACACGTATCGGCGAGCGCGCCCTGGCCAGCTCCACCCTCAGCCCTTCCGCCAATGAGGCCAACCCGGCCTTGGTAGCGCCGTAGGTGGTAATGTTTTTAGGCATGCCCCGTATCGCTGATACAGAAGATACGGCCACAAGGTGTCCCCGGTTCTGCTCACGGAAAATTTCCATGGCCGCTTCCATCTGCGCCAGGGCCGCAACGAAATTGGTTTCGGCGGTCTGTTTATTGGCAATGAAGTTGCCGGTGCCGAGAGGTTGCCCTTTGCCGATACCCGCGTTGACGATGATGCGGTCCAGGGAACCGAATTCTGCCGCAAATTCGCGGAACACCTCGAACACCTGATCATGATCATTCACATCCAGTGCCCGGACACTGACGGCCAGGCCCGGGTACTTCTGCAGCAATTCATCCCGCAATTCTTCCAACCTCCCGGTACGGCGGGCACACAGCGCCAGGTTGTTGCCCCGGGCAGCAAACTCCCGGGCCATGCCTTCGCCAAGGCCGGAACTGCCGCCGGTAATCAGTATGGTGCGGGTCATTGGTTCTCCTTGTCGACAGCAGTTCAGGTTCAGAACCAGAGACGTTGTTCCCTGCCGTCTTTACCATCAGTGCCATCAGGGGTGTTCTGCAGAGGTTCAATGGTCTCGTTGGCAACCCGGTTGACACGCTCGCCAATCATCCGCGGAAGTCCGTCAGCCTGGTCAACGGCCAGTTCAATGGCCATACGCTGAACTTCCACGGCAGGCATCTTGCTGCGGAGTTCTTCGACAGCCCCTGAAACTTCGCGCCACAGTTTTTCACGGTCCTGCTCGCTGTATTCCTCATGTGGACGGTGTACTTCCATCCACACCTCATTACCTTTCAGGCCGATCTTCACCGGCTCCCTGATCACCCGCACCGGCGTGCCCTTGCCAACTTCATAAACGAACCGGGAAATGTCCTCGTTATACATCCGGAAGCAGCCATGACTGACCTGCATGCCGACACCAAACTGCTTGTTAGTGCCGTGAATCAGATAACCTTTTTCGCTCAACATCAGGGCATGGCTTCCGAGGGGGTTATCCGGGCCCGGCGGAATCATCCGCGGAAGATAGTCTCCGTCTGCCTCGTATTCGGCACGAATGCTCGCGGGCGGATACCAGGCCGGGGACTCCAGCGGCATGGTTACTTCTGCGTCCGTCAGTGGCGAGGGATTGTCTTCTGTGCCGACACCCACCGGGTACACCTGCACGCTGCCCTCCGTGAAATAATACAGCCGGTACTCAGCCAGGTTGATAACAATGCCTTCACGCTTCACGTCGGGCAGCACGTAATGACGGGGCACGGTGATACGGGTTCCTTCACCCGGCAGCCATGGATCTACCCCCGGATTGGCTTTCACCAGTTCCAGATAGCCAAGGCTGTCGCGATTACCAATTGCCGCGAACGTGTCCTCGTAGCGAGTCGTAATGACTGACAGTTCCCCGGCCAGGTCGCCTTCGATGGCAAATCTGGGAACACGGGGCTTGTCGCCAGACTCATTTTCCGACTGCTCGGCACTGAGTTCGGCACCGGTGGCCTGCCGCTCGGATTCTGCCTGCAGAGGGGGAGCCAGCACTAGCGCCAGCCAGGAGACAAGGAAACCAGTGAGCTGTTTACGATGCATAAGTTTCAAATCCGGTAGCCGGCACATCAATTTGCTGGAGCCGCTTCAGGCTGAGATCAGGGCGTTCCACAGGGTAACGAGCGCCAGAATCACGAACAGAACACTTGCCCCGATTCGGGCCGTTGCCAGTGGCAGCCGGTCCATAATCCATTTACCAGCCATGATAACCGGTATATTGGCCAAAAGCATACCGACGGTAGTTCCCATGATCACCCAGAAGGTCTCGGTATACCGGGCCGCCAGCACCACCGTCGCTATCTGGGTTTTGTCCCCGATTTCCGCCAGGAAGAACATGGTGGTTGTCGCCATGAACGCCCCCATACCGAGAAAAGCGGAATCGCCACTGTCATCCCTGTCGGGAATCAGCAACCACAACGCAATGGCCACAAAGCTGAGCGCCAGAATCCAGGGCAACCATGCTTCCGGTATCCACTCCGCTATCCAGGCACCCAACAGGGCCGACAGAGCATGATTCAGTATGGTGGCAACGAAGATGCCCAGGATGATCGGCAGGCGGCTGGCGTAGCGGGCAACAAGAAAAAGGGAGAGCAGTTGGGTCTTGTCACCAATTTCAGCAATGGCGACCGCAACCGTTGAGGCGAAAAACGCGTCCATGAAAAGCTCCGGGGCGGACATCCAGACATGAGACAGCCCACCTTCCGCCCCATGGAGGTGAAACTGCCTCAGGTCTTGCCAGTTCCACCACTGCCCGGGTGAAACATGATAGCCATGGAGATTGAGCTCCAAGTATGTTGACTACCATCCGCGCCATGACGCGGAGGCTACTCCCCTGAAGAGAGCCAGAATATTAATCAATCGCAGCCGGAATAACAACTATACCCGCATTCTCCAGACCGGAATCGCTGCCACCGCCACGAAAGCCGCCACCAACCACCAGGCTGAATGAAAAGCGTCGATAGTGGGAACACCGTCACTGTGATCGCCAAACTCGATGGTCAGTGCCACGATGTTCACCCCGAAGGCACCGCCAAGCTGGCGGGTAAAGTTGATGGTACTGGAACCGGCACCCAGCTGTTCCGGGGCCAGTGGGTTCAGCGCACCGGTGGACAGTGCCGGCAGCATGAAACCGATACCGATGCGCCCCAGCACTGTCCACAGGGCCAGCCAGCCAAAGGCCAGTTCCAGATCAGACAGTGCAAACAGTACTGCCGAGGTGGCGAACAGGATAATTCCGAAAACAACCAGTTTACGGGCACTCAAACGGTCCGCCAGCCGGCCGGCCAGGGGGAAAGTCATGCCCAGGACAATGCCCGCAGGCAACATGAGCAGCCCTGCCTCGGTTGCTGAAAAGCCGAGGGAAGTCTGAACGAACAGTGGCACAAGGTAGGTGGAGCCGAACAGCGCAAGCCCCAGTGCCATGGCGCCCAGGTTGGCATAAACAAAGCTCGGGTTCTGCAACAGGCCAATATTGACCAATGGATGCCGGGCTTTGCGCTCCCGCACCACAAACAGGAACAGCAGCAAGAGCGCCAGCATGCCTTCAGCCACTATTCGTCCTTGCTGGCCAGAGAGCTGTTGCAGGCGGTTGAGCGTATCGAGGGACAATCCGATAGTGGCACCGAGGAGTATCAGTCCGGACAGGTCAAAGCGGTAAGGTGCCGGGCGGGAGACCGGCAGGGGCAGGAAGCGCCACGCCATCAGTACACCGATCAGGGTTACTGGTACCGGTGCGAACATCACGTAACGCCAACTCAGCTCGTCAACCAGGAAGCCACCCAGTACCGGCCCCAGGGCAGGCGCCAGAATCACACCCATGCCGTAAATGCCCATGGCCTGGCCACGCCGGTTGCGGGGAAAGATCCGGAATACAAGATACATGCCCATGGGCTGCATCAGTCCCGCCATGGCCCCCTGTCCGACGCGCGCTGCAATCAGCTGTTCCGGTGTAGCGGCAACCCCCCCGAGCAGGGAGATCAGCGTGAACAGAAACATGGCCGTCGCCAGGGTCTTACGCACACCAAAATGGTCCAGCAGCCACGAGGACGCCAGCATGGTAGTGGTCATCGCGGCGATGAAACCGGTGGCCAGCCAGTGGACCTGGCCCTGGCGGATACCGAATTCCAGCATGATGTCGTGGAGGGCAACGTTTACAACAGTGGCGCTGAGTACTGTGGCCATGGTACCCAGCACCACTGTCGCCAACGCCAGCCAACGCCAGCGTTCACCGTATCGCGCTTTCAGCCCCTCAACTGTGTTATCACTCAGACCAATAACCCTCCAACCGGCCGAACGCGGTTATTTCTGACGTTCGGCGTTCTCCATGATCTTGTGGAAGACCTTCACAGCGATGTCGATTTCCTCGTCGCTAATGCCTTCCAGCATTTCCTCTCGCAGCTTGGCGGCGCGCTCTGTCAGCACATTCATGAATTCAGTGCCGTCCGGTGTCAGGTGGAGGCGGCGGGCACGACGATCTTTGGGGCAGGGGCGACGCTCGATCAGGCCCTGCTGCTCCAGGCTGTCCAGCAACCGCACCAGAGTGGGATTTTCAATTGCCATCAGGCGGGCGAGTTCCCGCTGAGTCAAACCTTCGCCACCTTTTTGCAGATAGACCATGGTGGTCCAGCGAGCCTGGGTCACACCCAGATCCTTCAGGCGCTCATCCAGTAACTTGCGCCAGCGCCGGGTTACCCTGGCTACGGCAAAGGGAAACTGATCTCTCATGGTCTGTAACTCCAGTAAAGGATATCGACGGCTTACCGTTGTAACGGATACCACTGCCGAGCAACGCAGTGATGAATAACGGTAACAATAGTAAGCTAACCATTGAGATAAAAACAGATGTGTAAGGCAAACAGAATCGGGGAAAACCGAAAGGTCGCACTGATCAGCCCGTCTGGCGAAGGTCTTGTTCCTGCATCTCCACCACTTCCGGCGATTCCTGGAACTCCTCGTTTCGTGGATCCATTTCTGACAGTACGACAGAGGACTCCGGCATGGCAGGGATAAAGTGCTCCTGCTCGGCCACCGGCACATCATCGGTATGGGTAATGCGATAACTGGTAATCACCGCCAACACCGCCAGGAACCCGGCATTACCGTAAAACAGCCCCTGGGGGCCCAGCACATTCACCAACTGCGCCATTACAACAGGCCCGAGAACACTGCCCACGCCGTAGCTCAGCAGCAGTGTGGCACTGGCAGAGACAATACGGTTGCTTTCCATTCTGTCATTGGTGATAGCCACTGCAATCGGGTAAAGCGTGGCAGACAGGCCGGTGAACAGTCCGACCATCAGGGTCAACAGCCACATCCGCTCGGCACCAAAGACACCAACGGTTACCGCTGACAGGCCCGCCATCACGGCAACCCAGAACATCACCCGGCGGCGATCAAAGCGATCGCACACCAGCCCCAGGGGCCATGCCAGAATCATGGCGGCAACGATGGCACTTGCCATGAAGGTGGACACCCGGCTTACCTCCAGGCCAACCAGGGTGGCATAAACCGGACCCAGCGCATAAAAGGAACCGATCATCACACCGCAGATAAGCGCCCCGGACACCCCGGTAAACGACTCTCTGGCGAGGGTGAAAAATGACAGGCGATGATGCTGCTCAATCACCGGCGCATCCATTCGCGTCAGGGACAAGGGCACCAGCGCCAGCGTCAGCAGCACAGCCGCCAGTGAGAACGGAATAAACGAGGCAGGCTGGCCGACATTGATCAACAGCTGGCCACCGGCGGCAGACAGATAGAAGACAATCTGATAGATGGCGAACAGCGCGCCACGGTTGGCATTGGTGGCGCGGCTGCTGAACCAGCTTTCAATGACCACCAGAACCCCGGCGACACTGAAACCGGAAAGCGCACGCAGCAGCGCCCAGAACAGTTCCGACACCGCCATGGGATACAGCAGCGCGCACACCGCCGCCATGGCAGCAAACACCGCAAACGCCCGAATATGCCCGACACGGCCGATGATATGGTGCACATACAGAGTGCCCAGCACAAAACCAATGGAATAACACACCAGGATCCAGCCGATGATGTCCGGGGATACCGCCTCAATGCTCAGACGGATGCCCAGAAGAGTCATCAGAAAAGCATTGCCACTGACCAGCAGGACTATACTGAGAATGAGGGCTGACAATGACGTGACCATGCGGGTCATCAGAGGGGCTCCGGCGTATTGGAAATCGGTTGATGCTGGGATGTGATGAAAAAATAGCAGCAACGCCGGAACATTGCCGGAAAAGAATTAGATCAGGGCATCGACAAAGGCGCCACTACGCATTTGCCGAAATCGTGAAACCGCTTGTAGCCCCGCCATTACCGGATTTAACATTGTTTCACATTAAGGTGACGTAACACACGCAGAGGACACAAGAGGTTAACATGAGATAGTTATCATTAGCGTCCATTTTAACCCACGAGTCTCTTAACTCATGCAATACACGCCAACCATGAGAGCCTGGTTATGAAAAAAACGGACTGGCCCATTCGGTGGGATCTGTTGCTTCGCTACCGGCTGATTGAAATCATTGCCCTGTGGGAAGGACGGCTCACCACCAATCACATCTGCCACAGTTTTGGCATAGGGCGTCAGCAGGCTTCCAAGGATATAAATACTTACCTGCGAGAGCTGGCGCCGGATAATCTGGTTTACGATCGCCACCTCAAAGGTTACGTACCTTCGCCAGACTTCAGCCCCGCAGTCACCACCGGTCATGCCAGTGAATACCAGGATCTGCTGGCGCGACAGACCAGCCTCAGTGACACTTTTGAATCGCTGGACATCAGCCTGCCGGACAGCACCATCGTGCGCGGCCCGCAACGCCTTGTCAGACCGGAAGTAATGCGGGCAGCGGTAACCGCCACCCGCCATGGCAGGGTAATGAAGGCTGAATACGCCTCTCTCAGCCCGGCCGGCGTTTCACAGCGTACACTGGAGCCCCATACTCTGGTCTGCGTTGGCCAGAACTGGCATCTGCGCGCCTGGTGCGACTCCAACCGCGAGTTCCGTGATTTTGCCCTCAGCCGCTTCCGTGGCAAGCCCGAAACCATCCGCCAGCGCAGCCGCCACACCAGCCAGCACGATGATGACTGGAACCGTCAGGTTTCGCTGATTATGGTGCCGGACAGCCGCTTGAACACCGTCCAGCAGGAAATCATTGCTGCCGACTACGACATGAGAGACAACCGTCTGGAGTTGCTCACCCGCGCAGCCCTGGCGCCTTATGTGCTGTCGGGCCTTGGGCTCGGAGCCGACAGCCGGCATCCCGATCCGATGGTGCAACAACTGGAGCTGGCCAACGAGGAACAGCTTGGCATTGCCGAGTCTGCCCGCGAACGGGCTATTAAAGCAGTCGCCGGGCTCTGATAGACTGCGCGGGTGACCAGACTCCGCGCTTCCACTCAAACACTCCTTGCTTCTGCCCTGCTGCTGTGGCTGCCCGTTATTGCCTCAGCGGAGGATTGCGGCGCTTCCGCTATGGCCATTGCCAGGATCCAGGGCGAGGGCGACCGTTCTCCCCTTGCCGGCCAGGCCGTCACCGTGGAAGGAGTGATCACCATGGATGTCCGCCACGAGGGTGGATTCCATGGCTTTTACCTGCAGCAGCCTGATCGCGAAACCGACGATAACCCGGAAACTTCCGAGGCCCTCTTTGTCTACACCAACCGCTCTGCGGGTCAGCCCGGAGATCGTGTGCGTGTGTCGGGCCGGGTGAAAGAGTTTCACGGCCTGACGGAACTCACTGATATCAGCACTCTCGCAGTGTGCGGCACCGGACGCTTGCCAGCGCCCATCCCCCTGACGCTGCCCTGGCCAGAAAACCAGCGGCCCGAACATCTGGAAAACATGCTGGTCGCCATAGCGGGTAACCTGACGGTGATTGACCACTATAATCTCGCGCGCTACGGCGAACTGACACTCGCTGCCGGTGACCAGACGATTCCTACCGAATACATGGAACCCGGGCCCTCTGCCCAGGCGCTTTTCCAGTCCCAACAGCAAAACCGGCTGCTACTTGATGACGGCAAAGGGGTGCGGGGCCCCCGGCCAGTGCCCTGGCCCACAGGAGAACTCTCCGGCGACGATACCGTTCGAACGGGTGATCGTGTAAGCCAGCTTTCGGGAGTGCTGGACTTCCGGTTCGACGCCTGGCGGGTGCAGCCCCTGTCTCCGCCGGTATTCGGGGCAGCAAATCCCCGGCCGGATCCACCGCAACGGGCAGAGTCTTCAACCCTGCGGGTAGTTACCCTGAACCTGGGCAACCTTTTTAATGGCGATGGCCGTGGCGGCGGTTTCCCCACGCCACGCGGAGCAAAATCCGGCAAGCAGTTCCAGCAGCAGCTGGCCAGGCTGGCAACCGCACTGAGAGCACCGGATCCTGACATCATCGCGGTCACAGAAGTGGAAAACGATGGCTATGGCCGCAACAGCGCGATAGCAGATCTGACCAATGCCCTGGGGGAGCACTGGCGTTACGTACAGGACGGCAACCAGACCGGCAACGACGCCATTCGAAGCGACCTGCTGTACCGCAGTGACCGGGTTACGACTCAGGGCAGGGCCAGCCGGCTGACCTCAGGGCCTTTCAGCCAGCGGGGCAGGCCCCCGGTTGTTCAGATGTTCCGGCCCGCAGGCAGTGAGCGTGCCCTCCGAATTGTCGTACCGCACCTGAAATCCAAAGCCTGTCGCGGCGCCAAAGGCCCTGACCGCGACCAGAACGATGGCCAGGGCTGCTACAGCCACGCACGTGCACAGGCCACCCGGGCCATCCTGCATTGGCTTGATGCACTGCCGCAACCCGGGAATCTGGCGGGCACTCTGGTCACCGGCGATCTGAACAGCTATGCGCGGGAATTACCCCTGCAGTTGATGGCCGAGGCTGGATATAGCAATGCCGTCCGGCAGTTCCATGATTGCAGCGAAACCGCCTGCAAACAAACCAGCTATCGCTACCGGGGTCGAAGCGGCACCCTCGATTACAGCCTGGTCTCGGAAGGACTGGCCGGCCGCGTCGTCGGTGCCACCGTCTGGCCGATCAACGCCGACGAGCCCCGGGCGCTGGGTTACCAGGGCCCGATTCCGCTCGCGGATGATCAGCCCTGGCGCTCTTCAGACCACGACCCGGTCATTACCGACTTCTCCCTGTAACTTGCTCCCTGGCGGTCAGTCGATACCGATAATCTTGTGCATCTGCAGGGTCAGCCGCCACCGGGGATGCGCCAGGCAATAGTCGGTTGCCTTGCGGGTATTGCTCTGCTTGACAGTGTCCGACTCGCCGTCCGGAAGCGTTGGTGAAGCCATCGGCGACAGGAAATAGTGGCTGGCCTGAATGCCGGTAAAACGTTCGGGCATTGCCAGCGGCTGGGGATAGACCAGTTTCAGCTCATCGCACTGGCGCAGCACTACCGGGGCATCCGCCTTGGGGCTGACACAAAGCCAGTCGATGCCGGCCGGCGCAGGTAGCGTGCCGTTGGTTTCCACACCCACTTCAAAACCAGCCTGATGAAAGGATTCAATCAGTTTTTCGTCAAGTTGCAGCAAAGGCTCGCCCCCGGTACAGACCACATAGGGCTGTCCCGGGGCGTCCGGCCACAGATTACGAATGTGTGCAGCCAGGGCTTCAGCGGTCTCGAAGCGGCCACCGTTCTGTCCGTCGGTTCCAACAAAATCCGTATCGCAGAAATTGCACACCGCACTGGCGCGGTCCTTTTCCCGCCCGGTCCAGAGATTACACTTGCTGAAGCGGCAGAACACCGCTGCCCTTCCCGCCTGTGCGCCTTCTCCCTGCAGCGTGTAAAAGGCTTCTTTCACCCGATACATCAGCGCGCCACCTCGTACGGTAGTGGGTCTGACAAGCCGTTTTTGGCAAATGCTTCCAGGCGCTCCACACAGGAGCCGCAGCGGCCACAGGCCTTTTCGCGTCCGTTATAACAGGTCCACGTCTTGCTGTAGTCAAGTCCCATCTTCATACCCTGGGCCAGGATGGCGCCCTTGTCGGAGCCCATGAACGGCGCTTCGATACCGACCGGCTGATAGTTGGCGACCCTGCAAACAGCGTCCATCTTTTCTACGAACCCGGGTCGGCAGTCAGGGTAAATCGCGTGGTCTCCGCCATGGGCGCCATACCAGACCGACACGGCTCCGGCCGTCACTGCATAGCCGGTAGCCAGTGACAACAGGATCATGTTGCGATTGGGCACAACGGTGGCCTTCATGCTTTCTTCTTCGTAGTGGCCCTCGGGCACAGCCATATTGCCGGTTAACGCTGATCCGGCCATAACCTCGCCGAGGGCGCGGATATCGATCACCTTATGGGGAACTCCCAGTTCGGTGCACACCCGCCGAGCACATTCCAGTTCACGGACATGGCGCTGGCCATAGTCAAACGACAGGGCGTGCACCTGAAATCCGCGGGCGCGGGCAAGGTGGAGCAGGGTGAACGAGTCCATGCCCCCGGAGTAAATCACAACAACGGTATCGGTCATCAGGGAATTCCGGTCCTGTTCCTGAGGCCAGATCGGCTTCAGGGTTTTTAACGTGAGTGGACATATTGTAACAGTGGAATGCAATCATGGGTTCGCGTCCGCGGGAGTGGGCGGTTAAACTCACGACACGGCTCACCAACAAAAATATGACGGAATGATAACCGAACCCAGCCCAGCGTTTATCGACTTCGAGGCCTCCAGTCTTGACCTGATCGCAAGTTACCCCATTGAGGTCGGTATCTGCTTACCTGACGGCGCCCTGCACAGCTGGCTCATTCAGCCGCACGTACTGTGGCAGGACTGGTCGGAGAGTGCGGAAAAAATTCATGGTATCACCCGACAGACCCTGGAGCGGGAAGGCGTGCCGGTCGCCGAGGTGGCCGCCAGCCTTAACCGCCTGCTTCGCGGGCCGGTATTCTGTGACGCGTGGACTTTCGACAGCTTCTGGCTACATCGCCTGTTCCGCGCAGCCAACGTCCGGCCGGAGTTTCAGCTTGAATCCATTTGTCTGCTGCTCGATATCAATCAGGTGAGGCTATGGACGTCCTCACGCCAGCAGGTTATCAACCGCTTGGGACTGCCTGTCCACCGGGCTGCCAATGACGCCCTGATTCTTCACAAAACCTGGGAGAAAATTCAGGTACTCACTCCAGGTTCAGTGCTTTAAAAGAGCGTCCGGAATCCTTTTTTTCGACAGTATAAAAAAACGCAGCCCATTGGACTGCGTATAAAGGAGAGATCCATTCGGTACACCACAGATAAAAGGTGGGTTCCCGAGGATTGCACAACGTAAAACACGTGACAGAGCGAATTATGGGCAGTTTCTCCTGCCGCGTCTGTAGGGGTTTGCCGAAGCATTTTGCCCCTTGCAAAGCCTTGGGCAAGCGATACACTGGTATCAATATTGAAGCATAAGTGTCCGGTGGGTCGCACCGGCAAAGAGCCAGAAGATATGTCGAACAGTCAGGAATATCCAGTGATTGAATCCATCGCACGCCGTAGTAACGGGATGTGCACATACATCATGGTGAAAACTATCTGACGGCTTTCGGTCCAGCCCCGGGAGCCATTGCAGCGACCGGGCGAGTTTCTCCGCAAAACCCCGGTTGCCCCAGGCGCCGGGGTTTTGTTTTTGCAGCCGCAAAACGACAAGGAGAAGATCATGAAAAGACATCCGACAAGAGCCGCAAACCAGCCGGCAAGCAGCCGCACGGGTCCCATCAAGCGCCCCGAAAAGCTGCCGCTACTGGATGCAATCTGCAAGAAGCTGAACCAGCGGGTCAATCTGGACGACGAACAACGCGTACTGGGGTTGTACGAACGCGGCTGGATCTTCAAAGGTGTGGTGGGCGACATGAGCGATGCCGAAGCCAGGTACGTAAGAGCGCTTGCCAACCGCTATAATTCCTGGATTGCGCGACAGGTCGCGTAACGGGCAGTTCCAGACGCCCGTTTTGTGCTGATCGTCCGGCAGATGTGGGAGCAGGCACAAAAACCCCTGCTATAGTTCCATGCAGTGCCTATAGCCATTCAGGGAACAGGAATATTAGTATGAGCCAGACGTCCGTTGCCGACACCCTACGGGAATATCTTTCTCTGCTGGAACTGCTTGATGACGCCTACTGGGAGGCCAGCTCCGTTCATCACAAGGACATGCTGTACGACATTATCAGTATCTTCAATCAGGAAGTGGCGGAGATGAACAAGCTCAGTATCATGGATCACCACTACCCTTACGAAGTAATCACCGAAGGTATACGGCGGGTAGTGCCCAAGCTGGAGCGTCTGGATGAAAACCGCGAAGATGTGATTCAGCGAACCCAGACACTGACAGACTTCCGGGACATTCTGTCATCAGTGCTGGGTATCCTTGAGGCGCAACTGGCCACGATGTGAGCCGGGTCAGGCCGCCACCAGCGGCCTCTGGCCTTCGGGAATCAGCGGGAAGCGATCGCATACCGTGTAGATGAAGCGCGCAAGAGCGGGAATGTGGTGGCCAACAATCGGTATGCCGGTGTTGAGCAGGCTCACGGAAATATCCCGGGCGGCATCCGCCCAGCACAACTTGTTGATCAGTCCCACATGGCCAAAGGCATAGCGACTGCTCTGGCCCCATAATCCGATGGGATTCCCGCCAAGCATCATGCCGGCGCTGAAACGCATGGGAATCATCATGGTGCGATCAATCTGTAATGAACCGAACTGCTGAATGCACCGCCTGACAGTCATTTCGCTGCAAATCCGCCTGCCGTTCCAGATCCCCCCGTTGAGCATCATCTGGAAAAACCGGCCCATCTCTTCGGCTGTTCCGCAGAGGTTACCGGCCGGAATCACCGCTTCCTGGAAGCGCGGATCGTTCACCACCCGCTCGACAGTGCGGATATCGCCACCCAGGGCACGATTAACCACCCACGACACCGGAAAGCGCGGCGTTGGCCCGGTAGCATAGTTACTGGCCAGCTCGGTGACATGTTCCGGGGCTATGCCATAGGTAAACCAGCGCATGCCCATGGGTTGACGAAGATAACGGTCGATAAAGGCTTCAATGGTGTTGCCCGTGACTTTTTCCAGCACCCGCTGCAGCACGAAACCACCGGTGATGGCATGGTAGGCTACCTTGGCGCCATCGACCCCCACCGGTCTGGCTTCGCACAGTAATCGCCATATTTCGTCCTTGTCCCAGAGTACGTCGATAGGCGTCTCCCGGGGAATGGCGGGAATTCCGCCACGGTGGGAAAGAATCTGGTGAACCGTAATGGTGCGTTTGCCGCCACCGGCGAACTCCGGGCAGTAATAGGACACCGGGTCCATCAGGTTGACCAGTCCCTGCTCTGCCAGCATATGCATCAGCAGCGCCGTCACCGCCTTGGAGGCGGAAAAGTAGCAGACGGGGGTATCCGTGGTCATGGGCACTTTTATCGAGCCGGGTCCGTCGCCGGGGCCGTTACCCGTGGCATGGCCAATGGCGCGATGCAGAATCTGCTCGCCCCGATGCCTGACTGACAACTGCAGCCCGGGATGCACTCCGGTGCGGTAAAGCCTCTCCACGCTATGCCAGATGTCCTCGACCACCTCCGGGCTCACACCCGCCCGCTCCGGCCGTTCACCGTCCGTATCACGGCAGGTAACGGTGGCCAGATCCCTGGGGACGGCGCAGGTATGAAGGGCACGGCGGGCAAGTCGGTTCATCGCTTAACCTCTGATTATGATCGTTATCTACGGATTATGGGCTTCCTGAGCCGGAGGCGCCAGGACCACCCGGTTGCGGCCGCTTGATTTGGCCTGATACATCGCGCTGTCGGCCGCGGCGCAAAGGTCGCGGGAATCGGTTCCATTATCCGGGAACACCGACACACCGATACTGATGGTCAGTGGCACCGTTCTGCCGTCCCCCAGTGGTTGCGGCGTGTCACTGATCAGGGCGCGAAGGCGCTCGGCGGTTTCACTTGCCTCGAACCGGTCCATTTCCGGCAGCAGAATAACAAATTCCTCGCCTCCAAAACGGCCAATCACATCCACACTGCGAACGTTGTCCGCCAACAGCGCGCTGGTAGCCTTCAGCACAGAATCCCCGGCAGCATGGCCGCAATCATCGTTAATAGCCTTGAAATGATCAAAGTCGATCCACAACAGCGCCAAGGCACGGCCATAGCGTTTGGCCCGGGCAATTTCCTCATCCAGCAACCGCGTCATTTCACGGCGGTTAAACAGGCCCGTCAGCGAATCCCGCGTGGCCAACTCCGACAACTCTTCCTCGAGCGCCTTGCGATCAGAGATGTCGAGGATAATGCCTTCAAGCACCAGGTCATCGTTGCTGCCAACCGCTACGCCCCGCTCCCAGACCCATATATGCCGGCCATCCTTGCGCACAATGGGGTACTCAATGGAGAAAGGCTCGGCGTTTCCAATGGCTGACTCAACAGCCCGCAGGACATCTTCGTTACTGTTATCGGCGATCAGTCCGGCATAACTGACCCGATTGTTGTTCACCAGTTCCTCGGACTGGTACCCGGTCAGCTCGCGGCATCCGCTTGACACAAACAGCATGGTCCAGTGCTCATCGTAGCGGCAACGGTATGCCATGCCGGGCAGATTATCCATAAGCGTCGACAGTTGGCGTTCACGCTGACGAATGGTGATTTCCGCCTCGCGGAGATCCGTGATGTCCTGGCCGATCGCGATTGTGCCGACTATTTCACCACCTTCATCCCTGAGGCCCCGGGCATTCCAGGATATCCGTCTTTCGCGCCCATCGCGGGTAGTAATACAGGTCTCATAACCGATGAGTTCGCCCTCATCCGGGAGTATTTCCTCGGCCCGGGCACGGTGTCTTTCCCGCTCATCGGCATCGGGGTAAAGCCACTGCCAGATCTGGTCAGAGTCCAGGACCTCTTCACGCCGGTAGCCGCTGATCTCCTCTGCGGCCTTATTCCAGAGCACAATCCGCCCCTCTGGATCGAGTACATTGATCCAGACATTGGCCCGCTCAATCAGACTTTCGCGGAGCTGGTTGAGCTGGCGTATTTCCTCACGCTGGTGGTGATGCAGTGACAACATGATCCGGTCCCTGCTCAATTGCCGCATCAGCACCAGAAACAGAACCAGCGCCGTCACCACAACGAACAGTATACCCTTGTAGGTCTGGACACGGCTCAGCGCGTCAGGATCGGGAAACCACTGCGCCGCGAGATAATCCGAAAACGCAATCCATAACCATCCCGCCAGCAGATAAACACCGACAACCAACAGCGAACGTCGCAGTGGCGTATGACGTCCTTCAAGTCTGTCCATCCAAACCATATCCCCGGGTTCCTGCTATAACCCTGATGGCTCGCCCCAGGGAACAGGAAAAAGCTTACGATATGACCCGAAGTTAGTCACTTTGAGCCGGCACGTCGAGAGTTTGTTGCAATTGATTACACTCAGGCAACAGGTTCTGCCCGGCGCCCACCCCGGATATAGAAAAACCGGAGAGCTCTTGCGAACTGTCCGGTTTTTGTTCAGACAACCGGGTTGAACCCCCGGCCTGCCTGGCTCTGGATCACTTCACCGACGCCCGGGCGTCCGCCAGTATCCTGTTGAAGGTCTCGCTCGGCTGCATGATCTTGCAGACTTTCTCCGCAGGCGGATGATAGTAACCACCGATGTCGACCGGATGACCCTGGATCACGCTCATTTCTTCCAGGATCTGGTCCTTGTTATCTTCAAGTTGCTTTGACAGCTTCCCGAAGAAGGCCTTCAGCTCCTTGTCGTCGTCCTGGCTTGCCAGTTCTTCCGCCCAGTAGCGGGCCAGATGGAAATGGCTGCCGCGGTTGTCCAGCTCGCCGGTGTTACGCGACGGTGACTGGTTGTTCTCCAGCAGGCGCTCGGTGGCCTTGTCCAGGGTCAGGCCAAGCAGGCGGGCACGCTCGTTGCTCTGCTTTTCGCCCAGCTCTTCCAGGGAAACTGCGGTTGCCAGGAATTCACCCAGTGAATCCCAGCGCAGGTGATTCTCCTGCAGCAGCTGCTGGACGTGCTTCGGTGCTGAACCGCCGGCACCGGTTTCGTAAAGACCACCGCCATTCAGCAGTGGCACAATGGAGAGCATCTTGGCACTGGTGCCCAGTTCCAGGATCGGGAACAGGTCAGTGAGATAGTCCCGCAGTACGTTGCCGGTGACGGAGATGGTGTCGAGGCCGCGAATCAGCCGCTCCATGGTCCAGCGAATGGCGCGTACCGGTGACTTGATGAGGATATCCAGCCCTTCGGTGTCGTGCTCCTTCAGGTACATTTCCACTTTCTTGATCAGCTCGGCATCATGAGGACGTTCATCGTCCAGCCAGAACAGGGCCGGCATGCCGGTGGCACGGGCGCGGTTCACCGCCAGCTTGACCCAGTCGCGGATCGGCAGATCCTTGGTCTGGCAGGCGCGCCAGATGTCGCCCTTCTCGACCTTGTGCTCGGTCAGCACGGCGCCGTCCTCGGCAATCACACGGACAATACCGTCTTCCTTGATTTCAAAAGTTTTGTCGTGGGAACCGTATTCCTCGGCCTTCTGGGCCATCAGGCCAACGTTCGGCACCGTGCCCATGGTGGTAGGATCAAAAGCACCATGGGTCTTACAGAAGTTGATTACTTCCTGGTAAATGGTGGCGTAAGTGCTCTCCGGCATCACCGCCTTGGTGTCCTTGAGCTTGTTGTCCCGTGCCCACATCTTGCCGGAGTTACGGATCATCGCTGGCATGGAAGCGTCCACGATCACGTCACTGGGCACGTGCAGGTTGGTGATACCCTTGACCGAGTCCACCATGGCAATTTCCGGGCGGTGCTCGTAGCAGGCATGCAGGTCTTCCAGGATCTGTTCCTGCTTGGATTCCGGCAGCTGCTTGATCTTCTCGGTAACGCTGGACAGACCGTTGTTAGGGTTCACGCCCAGTTCGTCGAACAGCTCGCCGTACTTGTCGAACAGCTCCTTGAAGTAAATCGTCACCGCGTGACCAAACACGATCGGGTGGGAGATTTTCATCATGGTAGCCTTGACGTGCAGAGAGAACATCACGCCGGTTTTTTCACAGTCTTCGATGCAGTCTTCGAAGAACTTGCGCAGGGCCTTGCAGCTCATGAACATGCCGTCCAGCACTTCACCTTCCTGCAGAGGCAACTCACTCTTCAATACGGTCTGCTCACCCCTGGCATTCTCGAAAACGATGCGGGCGTTGGTGGCCTTGTCCAGAGTCAGTGACTGCTCGTTGGAATAGAAATCGCCGCCGCGCATGTGGGCCACGTGGGTGCGTGACGCCGGGCTCCATTCGCCCATGGTGTGGGGATGCTTGCGGGCAAAGGCTTTTACAGCGGTCGGAGCGCGACGGTCGGAGTTGCCTTCCCGCAGAACCGGGTTGACGGCACTGCCCAGTACCTTCGAGTAACGCTCGTGAATGTCCTTTTCTTCGTCGGTCTCCGGGTTCTCTTTGTACTCGGGAAGGTTGTAACCCTGCTCTTTAAGCTCCTCGATGGCAGCCCTCAACTGCGGAATGGAGGCGCTGATATTGGGAAGCTTGATGATGTTGGCTTCCGGGTCCTTGGTGTAATCGCCCAGTTCTTTGAGGTCGTCGGGGACCCGCTGGTCTTCCTCCAGGTAATCGGGAAACAACGCCAGAATACGCGCCGCGAGGGAAATATCGCTGGTCTCAAATTCGATGCCCGCCGGCTTGGCGTAGGTTTCGAGAACAGGTAGCAGTGACCGGGTAGCCAGGGCCGGGGCCTCGTCGGTCAGGGTGTAGATGATCTTTGCTTTGGATGATGTCATTTTCGTCCTCAGGCTAATGGGTGAGTTCAGGACGGTCATGGCGGGGTCAGGTGTCTTGTGAACGCCCGACCTGAGCAATGACTGATTCGGGAACTTTTGATAGGGCTACTAAGATAGCATTTTTTTACGAATTCTGGTTACGATCTTAGTATTAGAACCGAGTAAAAATGCGCTAAAACCCGTTACAGGACGATGAAAAGACAGGAATTTACGAAACTTTCGGACATTTTGGCTGTGGAGTTAGTCGTGGTGGAGAGGCTGACTCTCCACTCTATACGACCTACGGCTACAGCCCGAATTAACGTAGGTCGGATTAGCCGCAGGCGTAATCCGACAAACCAGCCCACGCCAGACTCACCCCTTCGGCAACAATTGCGCTTCTTCGAGGCAATCACGAATCCGGTCCAGCGCCTCCGGGTTCGCCAGTGCATCCCGGTTATCGGCTCTGGATGAGCCATTGATCAGCCGTGCCACCGCCAGCTCGACCTTCTTTCCGCTGCGGGTGTAGGGAATGTCCGGCACCTCGATGATATGCCTGGGCACGTGGCGGGGACTGGCGCCCTGGCGGATGCGGGTCTTGAGGTTTTTCTCAAGGTCCCCGGTCAGGGCTTCACCTTCGGCCGGCACTACCAGCAGGACCACTTCCACATCGCCGTCTGTCTGGCGGCCGACGACCAGGCTATCTTTTATTTCCGCAACGGTTTCAACCTGCCGGTAGATTTCAGCAGTGCCGATTCTCACGCCGCCGGGGTTCAGGGTGGCATCGGAGCGGCCGTAGATGATGGCGCCGCCGTGTTCGGTGAATTCGATGAAGTCACCGTGGGCCCAGACACCGGGGAAGGTGCTGAAGTAGGCGTCCTTGTAGCGTTCGTCGCCAGGATCATCCCAGAAGCACACCGGCATGGAGGGTAAGGGCTGGCGGCACACCAGTTCGCCACGGCCGGAACTGACGGGTTTGCCGTCGTCGCCGTAGGCTACGGCGTCAACCCCCAGGAAGCGGCACTGGATTTCACCGCGGCGTACTGGCAGCAGGGGCGTGGAGCCCACAAAGCAGCCGCAGATGTCGGTGCCGCCGGCGATTGAGCCGAGCAGGGCATCGGGGGCGCCATCGCTGTAGACCCAGTCGTAATCTTCCGGCAACAGTGGAGAGCCGGTAGAGAAAACGACGCGAAGGGCGCTCAGGTCCAGGTTTCTTGCCGGCGTCAGTTCGGCCTTGCGGCAGCCGGCAATGAAGCGGGCGCTGGTACCATAGTGGGTCACTTTCTCGTCGGCGACGACCTGCCACAGATAGCTCAGGTCGGGGTAACCGGGGGAGCCGTCGACTGTGATGACGGCAGCGCCGGTGAGCAGTGCAGAGGCCTGCCAGTTCCACATCATCCAGCCGCAGGTGGTGAAGTAGAGGAAGCGGTCATCCGGACCCACGTCGCCGTGGAGCATCAGTTCCTTGGCGTGGTTGACCAGCAGCCCGGCATTGCCGTGGACGATGCACTTGGGCTTGCCGGTGGTGCCGGAGGAGTAGAGGATATAGACCGGATGGTCCGGCGGCAGGGGAGTAAACGAGGGCGCCTGGCCGTGCCCATCAGCCAGGGCATCGTCCCAGTGGGTGACCTTTTCACCAGCTATGGCGGGCTTTCCCGGCAGCTGTTCAATGCTGATCACACAACGCAGGGTTGGCAGGCCGTCAATCAGACCGGCAAAGTCGTCCTGGCGGTTGAAGACCTTGCCGCCGTATCCATAACCATTGACCACAATCAGCGCCGCCGGCTCGATCTGGCCGAAGCGGTCGAGAATCGCGCCTACGCCAAAGTCCGGAGAGGCGGAACTCCAGATCGCGCCGAGGCTGGTGGCAGCCAGCATACTGGTCAGGGCTTCATAACCGTTGGTAACCACGCCGGCGACCCGGTCACCCTGCTTGATACCTTTTTTGCGCAGGAAGGCTTCCAGCGCCCCGGTATCGGCTTTCAGTTGGGCGTAGGTGCGACGCAGAACCGGGCGGGTTTCGCAATAGGCCACGACAGCTTCGTGGTCGGCATGCTCGCCATCCGCCAACCGCAGCAGGTTGGCGGCAAAGTTGAGTTTCATGCCCGGAAACCATTCCGCACCCGGCATCTCACGCTTGCCGAGCACGCTGTCGGCCGGGGTGTCGCAAACCAGGCCGCAGTAGTCCCAGACCTTTTGCCAGAATGTCTCCAGATCATCAATCGACCACTGGTGCAGGGCGTGGTAATCGGCAAAAGGGCCGAAGCCCTGTTGCTCCAGCCAGCCCTGGAAACGCCCCATCTGGCAATTCTTCAGTGTATCTTCCGAGGGAGACCAGACCACCGGTGACTGTTCTGTATTGCTCATCCGTCTCTCCTGTTGCTTACTGCATATGCCAGCCGTGGCTGACTACAATGGATTGGCCGGTCAGGGCCGCCGAGGGGAAAGCTGCCAGATGAACAGCCAGTTCCGCGACGTCTTCCAGGGTGGTGAACTTGCCGTCGACGGTGTTTTTAAGCATCACCTTGCTGATCACCTCCTCCTCGGAAATACCCAGCTCCTTCGCCTGTTCGGGAATCTGCTTGTCCACCAGTGGCGTCCGGACAAATCCGGGGCAGATAATGTTACTGCGAACACCATGCTCGGCCCCTTCCTTCGCCACTGCTCTGCACAGACCCAGCATGCCATGTTTGGCAGCTACATAGGGCGCCTTCAGGGGGGAGGCTTCCAGCGAATGCACGGACCCCATATACAGTATGGTGCCGCCGCCACCGGCGTACATCTGGTTGAGAGCTGCGCGGGTAACCAGGAAAGCACCGTCCAGGTGTACCCTCATCACCTTGCTCCAGTCGGCAAAGGCCAGTTTGTGCAACGGGTCGATATGCTGGATACCGGCATTGGCGAGAGCAATATCAAGCCTCCCCCATTTCTCCACAATGGCGGCAACCCCCCGGTCAACCGCGTTCTCGTCAGTAACATCCATGGCCAGGGCCATGGCGGTGCCGCCGGCCTGTTCAATGGCATCAACGACTTCCCGGGCACTCTCGAGGGTAAGGTCAGCCACGGCAACCCGCGCGCCCTCCCGGCCATACTGTTCGGCAATGGCCCGGCCGATGCCACGACCCGCCCCGGTGATCAGGGCTACTCGGTTTTCTAGGCGCATTTCATTATCTCCTTAGTCGAAAGCCACGTCGGGCAGCCAGGTTGCAAATTCAGGCACCAGGAATACAATCGACAGTCCAACCAGCTGAATTATGATGAAGGGTATAACACCTTTGTAGATGTCCATCACGTCGATTTCAGGCGGTGCCACGCCCTTGATGTAAAACAATGCGAAGCCCACCGGCGGTGTCAGGAACGACGTCTGTAAGCACATGGCAAAGAGGATGGTGAACCACACCAGATCAAAACCCAGCGTTTGAACCACCGGTGCCACCAGCGGCAGGATGATGAGGGTAATCTCGACCCAGTCCAGGAAGAAGCCAAGCAGGAACACCGCGAACAGAATGGTCAATACCACGCCGTAGGGCCCGAATGGCAGCCCCAGTAACGCATCTTCGATCACCCGGTCGCCACCGAGTCCCCGCAATACGACAGAGAACGCCGTAGCACCCAGGAAAATCGCAAAAATGAAGGCAGCCGTGCGGGTGGTCTGTTGCACCGAGGCGTTGAGCACCTGAAAATTCAGGCGTCTTGCCATCAGGGCCAGCAACAGAGCCCCCAGGGCACCCACGCCGGATGCCTCCGTGGGCGTGGCTATACCGGCAAAGATAGAGCCCAGCACACCGAGAATCAGCGCAGCTGTGGGCACCACCGCCTTGGCGACTTCCCAGACAATGCTCCAGGAGACTTTCTCGGTGCCCGGTGGCACCGGCGCAATGTGCGGCTGCATCAGGGGGCGGATCATCACATAGGCGACATACATTGCGCCCAGAAGCAAGCCGGGAAAGAACGCACCCATGAACAGATCACCCACAGATGCCTCTGGAACTGCCAGCCGGTCTGCCATCAGCACCAGCATGATGGACGGCGGAATAAGAATTCCCAGAGTACCGGTGGCGCAGGCGGTGCCCACGGCAAAACCCTTGTCGTACTTGTTCTCCATCATCACCGGCAGGGAAAGCATGCCCAGCAACACCACCGACGCCCCGATGATACCGGTGGTGGCGGCCAGCAATACGCCAATGACAACCACCGTTACCGCATATCCGCCGCGGACCGCGCCAAAGAGTTTTACCATGCTGTTCATCAGTCGCTCGGCCACGCCGGACTGATCAAGCATGATGCCCATGAATATGAACATCGGTAGTGCGACAAGGGTTTCGCTGTTTACGACACTCCATACCCGCTCCGGCACAAGTCCCATTGAAGACTGATAGTCGAACCAGAGGTTAGCGCCGAAGTTATCAACGGCAACGACGCCGATCAGGGTCCAGATTACGGCAGTACCACCCAGCACCCAGGCGACAGGATAGCCGGTCATCAGCAACGCCATGAAGGTCAGGAACATGCCGATTACAAAAAGTGTTTCAAGCTCCATCAGGACGCATCCTCTTTCTTGTTACTCCCGGACTCGATCCGGATGGGCCTCGGAAAACCAAAAAGCAGGGCAGTTACTTTCAGCAGGCGGGATAGCGCAGCCACCAACAGAAGAACGAACGACAAGGCCACAATGCCCTTGAGAATCCAGCGGTATGGAAGCCCGGCAGGTGCCTGACTGGTTTCTCCCTGCTGCCAGGAGCTGTAGGCGTAGGGGGCCATTTCCCAGACTGCCAGCCCGAGAAACGGAAATAACAGGAATACCAGGCCAAACAGTTCAACCCAGGCCTGACCTCTCAGGGAAAGGCGTTCATGGATCACATCCACTCTCACGTGACCATCAACCACCAGCGTGTAGGACAACCCCAACAACCAGCCTGCCCCAGCCAGGTGCCACTGAACTTCTTCCAGCGTCACCGATCCAGCGTCAAAGGCATAGCGGCCAACCACTGCATAAATGATCACTCCAGTTATCACGACCCAGAGCCAGGACGCACCCTTGCCAATCCCGGAAATCACACGGTCTACAACCTGGCTGATCCGGGTGGTAGGCAACTCCGTGTGATGATGAAGCAATTGCTGGGCGTCGGAAACCAATGCCCGCTCACTCTGCGGCAAGTCTTTATCTGACACCGTCATACAGCAGTTCCTCGCTCAGAATGCCGATTATAAAACAAGGATGGCCCCGAAGGGCCATCCAGACTTGATCAGAAAACACCGGTCCTCAAACCGGTGTCTCGAAGGCAGCCCTGGACCTTAGAGATCGGACGGAACGTAGGCGCGCTCGTCCCAAATCTTATAGGTTTCCATGAACTCCTTCTGGCTTTCATAGGCGCGCTTGAAGTCAGCATCCTTGGAGGCTTCTTCTTCCAGCACTTCGTCAGTCACCGCTTTCAGCTCTTCGAGAACCTCACGGGGGATCTGATCAGCATTGACGCCCTTGTCCTGGAATTCAGCCAGAACCTTACCGTTCTTGTATTCACCCTCGGCCAGGCCCAGCGTTGTTGCGGCAGTACAGGAGGCTTCAACCAGCGCTTTCTGCGCTTCAGTGGTCTTGTCCCACTCACCCTGGTTGATCAGCATGTACTGGGCGGTGAATTGCTGATGCCAGCCCGGGAACAGGTTGTATTTAACTACCTGATTGAAGCCGAGGATCTGGTCGATGGCGGGCATGGAGAATTCGGTCGCATCGATAGTGCCTTTCTCCAGCGCCTGGTAGATCTCACCACCGGGCATCATGGTGACCGAGGCTCCCAGTTTTTCCAGAACCTTGCCACCCAGTCCCGCGAAGCGAATCTTCAGGCCATCATAGTCATCCAGTGTTTCAATTGGGTCCGTATACCAGCCCGCTGTTTCAGGACCGATAATGCCGCACAGCTGGGCATGCACGTCAAAGCCCTTGTTAGCATAGACTTCCTGCAGCATTTCATGACCGCCACCGTAATAATACCAGGCAGTGTAGGCCCAGGGTTTCATGCCAAAGGGCACGGCCGCAAACAGGGGAATGGCAGGCACCTTGCCCTGGTCATAACCAATCCAGGTATAACCGGCGGATACCTTGCCGTCGGAAACGGCCTGCAGAATATCGAACGGCGGTACCAGCTTGCCGGGCTCGAAGACGCGAACCTGGATGCTGCCACCAGAAGCGGTAGTGAGGTTTTCGGCAACCCAGGCAGCAGGTGAGCCCAGGCCGGGCAGGTTGGTGGCGAAGGCAACCGGCATTTTCCAGCGCAGGTCATCAGCAAACGCCGATCCCGAAGTCAGGGCGATCGCACCGGCGATGCCGGTAAGGGCCTTGAAGAGTTTCATTGGCAATTCTCCTAGCATTGTTGTTGTATTCGGCCAGACAGGAATATTTCTGACAGACCTGATCCAAGTGTAGTCAGACATCGCAGGAAACGAAGCGGACAAAAACATTTTTTGGGTCCAACGAAAGCGCCAGCTTGTTATCTGCGATTTTCTGACGTCCTGAGACCGGGATGCTGCAGGCACTATGCCAATCATTTTTTTATGTTTTTTATCAATAAGATAGACTATTCAGAAATCGCGTGGCACCGATCAATGTCCGGATGTCCGGACGGTTTTAGACGTCGGTCGTAGTGGTTTGTACAGATATCTGGACACCTGCCCGGAATTCAGGACATCCTGGCCAGTTTTTCATAGAGCACTGATCGTGAGATGCCAAGAAGCTTGGCTGCGCGAGTTCGATTGCCGCGACTTGCGACCAGGGCTTCCTCAATGGCCTGCGACTCCGCATCAGCCAGGGTCTTGGCAAGGGGGCGCACCGGCTGCGGAATCAGCGAGGAAGCCGCCCGCTTACCGCTACGGGGCAAAACCTTGAAAATGGCGTCGGCGTCCAGCAATCCGCCATCCTCGCCCATGGTAAGGGCCCGCTCCAGAACATTGCGCAGTTCACGGATATTGCCCGGCCAGTCATAGCTCCCCAGAGCAGAAACACCGGCATCGGTTATTTCTCCCCTCATCTCGAGGCCGTCACAAATTTCACCCAGCAAGGCCTCGCACAGCACGCCCAGATCTGCCAGCCTGTCCCGAAGCGGGGGAATCGGGATTTCCAGCACGTTCAGCCGGTAATACAGGTCGGAGCGGAATTCACCTTCGGCAATCATCGTCTCCAGGTTTCGGCTGGTGGCGGCAACGACTCTCACATCCACCGTCGCTATCTTGTTTGAGCCCAGGGGTTCGATTTCACCTTCCTGCAGGGCTCGCAGAAGCTTTGCCTGGAGTGGCAGCGGCATATCTCCGACTTCATCAAGGAACAGGGTACCGCCGTTCGCCAGCTGGAATTTGCCTTCCCGTGTACGGCGATCGGCGCCGGTGTATGCTCCTGGCGCAACGCCGAAAAACTCGGCCTCCAGCAGGTTGTCCGGAATGGCGGCAACATTCACACCCACGAATGGCTTTTCCGCACGGGTGGAGACAGCATGAATCGCCTGGGCCAGAACTTCTTTGCCTGTGCCGGTCTCGCCCAGCAACAACACCGGCATGTCCCGGCCAGCCGCAAGCCGGGCCCGGCGTTTTACCTCCAGAGCCGCAGGGCTGGCACCGACAAAATCAGCAAGGCTATAACGGGTTCCACGGGTCTTTTTGGCGAGTGCCTTACGTGCTGCCGCCAGATCCTGATGCAGGCGCCGATACTTGGCTACCAGTGGCGTCAGTGGCTGCAGATCGTCATAGAGGACAAACGCCACAGCGCCCATAATACGACCGTCGTCGTCGTAGAAGGGCAACCGGGTCACCACCAGTTGCTGGTTATTGTGTTCCATGATGTCGAGCAAAAGGGGCTTGCCGGTTTCCACCACTTCCGGCATGCGGGTATGTGGAATCAGCTGGCGGACCGGCTTGCCGATAACGGCCTCGGGGTCTCCCAGCCCCAGCAGGTGGGAGTAGCTGCTGTTGATCCAGGTAATACGGCTTTCATGATCAACGGCAATCGCACCGGCGCTGGCCTCTTCGAACATGGGAAACAGCGCTTCGATCAGGTCCCTGGTCAGGCCGCTTTTGTTATTCTCGCTAAACAGCTCGGTCATGTACCCTGTACCACCGGGTTGGATGTTAAACATGGCAATATCCATGGCACCCGGCGAACCGGGTGCGGTGACGGAAGTATATGGTTCCCCCGGAACCGGGGCAAATAATGCGCCGGCCCGGAACCCTGGCGGGCCGGCTGGTCGGTGCTTCAGTCGGGGATCTGCACCTGATCATCGCTGAACACGATGCGATCGCCGGCCTCGGGATCCGGAGAAATCGGAGTCAGGTTTGCCTCGGACAGGGGGGGCGCACCGTCACCTCGCGGCACGGTTCTGACCACCTGGCTGGGCGGCAGTGCCTGCTTGTCAGCAAGGTTCGCCCACACCAGGTCGAGCGCCTGGAAGTAATAATGATGCAGGGGCACATAGCGCTCCGGCAGCCCGGGGAATCCGTTCAGGACATCCAGATGGTGGGCATTGAGGATCTCATAGTACCGCAAATTACTGGCACTACCCTCGACCCGCTGATTCAGGCCGAAATAAGGCCGGGATGTGTGGTTGATCGGCAGGATGGCATCGGCACGACCGGTCACGAAAACCGTTGGTTTGCCTTGCAGATTTCCTGACGCACGGACCTCCTCAATACCACCGGCAATCCGGTCTGCCATGTCAGCAGCGAGACCAGTGAGCGGCGCACCGGTGACAACATCAGCTCCGACCGCAAGGCCCCTCAGACAAAGCAGTGCGTCCAGACCGTAATCCTGCTGGCTGGAACTGGGCGAGGCACTGACGGCAAGATTTGTGGGCTGGCCTTCGGCCGCGTCATAAACCAGGTTCACCCCGGCGCTGGGTGGAATGCCATTGCTTTCCGAGAACAACGCTGCCTCCCGCGCGTCGCTGAGCTGCGTAACTGCTCCCCCCTCCCCGGTGGCGGCGAAGCTGATCTCGCACACTCGGTCTTCCACCCCGGCTTTGCCATAGGCATTGGCATAGGTTGCGGAAATACCCTGGGCCACCGAAAGCGCGAAATGGACGGGAGCCAACAGGTTCTGCTCGGGTTGGATACCAAGTTCCGTGTTCAGTATACGCAGGGCCTCGGTCGCGCGCTCATCCGTAGTGGCACCCGTCACCAAACCCTTGTTTGCCAGTGAGTTACAGATATTTTCCGCAATGCTGGGATCATTGAGAACGTTGAGGGGGGCCTCATCACGAATTTCCGGCGCGATGTTCGCACACCCCTGGTAGACCGCCAGCGCCGTGGTGTAATCCAGCAGGCTGCGACTGTGCCCGGCGAGCGGTTCGCCGTCACCCTGGCGGATAGTAAAGCTGGTATCTACCTGGGGATTAACGTTGGGCTCCGATACTGCCACACCGTCAATCAGGCCGGATTCATCCAGTTCCGCGGCACGAACAGAGGCGCCGCCACCATTGGAAACGCTGGAAGCGATCACCAGGGTATTGTTCGGCTTCAGTTTCATGACCTTGCGACTGTTGCCGGTTTCCTGCCCGAACTTCTCGTTCAGTATGTAATAACCGAACTCGATCGACTGGAGTACATGCCGGCCCCAGTCTGCCTCGGGGTTGACCCGGGAATGGGCATGTTTGTAGGCAAAACGGTCGGGCCAGGCAGCATCGAAATCACCCCGCGCCTCGTCGTCCAGATCAGCGCGGAACTGCACCGGTTCATCGGCCCGGCTCAGGGTTCCGTCGATACGCTGCGCGGCGTTGGTGGCCAGGTTATGGGAGCCAGTGCCGGTGCCCTTGTCGGTATAGACTACCGCGCAACCTTTTTTCAGTCCCCATTCACCGGCAGTGCCAATGGCGCCGTAGATACCCCGTGACCCTGATGAGGGCGCTGTAATCATGCAGGCCTGCCTGGGATCAAAGCTGTCGGGCACCTGGACCATAACTGTAACCGGAACGTCGCTCCCCTCGACGGTCATATAGGCCAGATACTCCTCGCCAGGTATCAGCCCCTCCCCCCCACTATCAACCTGGGGGCCAAAGAAATCACCGTAGCCGCCGCCTGGCACTGTATCCACAAGTGCGCGATAGTTATTGTAAATTGCCAGAGTCCGTAGTTCCTGCGGCGTCGGGTTGAGGGCATCGTCAAACACCGGAGCCGTCGTGCTGGCAAGGCCACTGGCACCGAGACCACCAGTCAGAAGGTCGTTGGTGATACCGTCATATCGGTTCGACACGACATCTCCCTGGACGAAATCCGGGAGTTGGTTGAAGGGCGTCTTGCACGCGGTACCTGATATCATCACCGCTCCGATCAAGGTGCATTGAAGTAGTTTTTTCATGATTATTCCCTGTTGTTTTTGTTAGACACGGGAACCCGGCGCACAAGATAAACGCCCGGCACCACATCTGGCCAATGCGTATCCTGTGCCAACATGGCAAACCATTGATAACAAATTTAATTTTCAAGATGTTTCGGAAATCGGGGGGAAAGATTTCCGGATATCCGGACAACTGCGGCCCTGCAGGACACCCGGAGGGTGACTATGAGTTAATGCAGCGCATGGTTTGGGCCAACTGTAGCAGTATCCGGACACCGTCCGGCTTTCCGGACGACACTCATCTCGCCACCCATCTGCCGGCGCGCGCTCCCCGTAAGAAATACTGCAGCCTGACGATCTGACGGAGAGCCGATGAATCCCTCTTGTTTGCTGACCATAATCGCCGGTATCCTGCTGACCGCCTGTGCTTCTCACCAGAACGCACCGGAACAGCCAGTGCCGTTACCGGAAACCGGATTCAGCACCCGGACGGACCTCACTTTCTCGCCCGACGGATGGCCCCAGGCCCTGCAGGCAGATCTCTACCTGCCCGAGAGCAGCCAACCGGTGTCAACCGTGCTGCTGGTGCATGGTGGTGGCTGGGAACGTCGCTCACGGCGAGATATGACGTGGATTGCGGAGCATCTGGCCAGTCGCGGTTTTGCGGTCATGAACATCGACTACCGGTTTGCACCGGAGCACACCTTCCCGGCCCAGCTGTACGATCTGCAGGTGGCCATGAACTGGCTTCACCATCACGCCGAGAGCTACGATCTGGACCGGGATGCCATCAGCGCGTTCGGATTTTCCTCCGGCGCCCACCTGGTCAGCCTGATGGCGCTGGTCGCCGAATCCCGGCATCCGTTAAACCAGCCCTACGGAGGCGAACACGCCAGACCGGTGGCCGTTGTTGCCGGCGGGCTACCCAGCGATCTCCGTGCCTTTGGCTCGGGAAAACTGATCCGCCAGTTCCTTGATGGCGAACAGGAAGACATTCCCGGCATCTACCGGGCCGCCTCCCCCATTACCCACGTCACTGCCGGCGCTCCACCATTTTTCCTGTTCCATGGTGCTCAGGATATGCTGGTCCCTGCCAGCCAGGCAAAGGAGTTCCGGAACCGGCTGACGGATCATGGTGTCGAGAGCGAGCTGTACCTGATGCATCTGCGAGGTCATATCACCAGCTTTCTAACGGCCGGCAATGCCGTTGAAAAGGCCACAGACTTTCTGATCCGGCACAACCGGACCACCCCCGAGAGCAGCCAGGCCGGGAATTAGAGGGTGACGAAAGGCGCCACCGTCAGTGCCAGAATAACCAGAATCGCGAGGCAGGCCGCAATGGTCCTGACCGGTTTCTGCCGCAAACGATACCAGACTCCGCCTGTCCGTCCTTCAGCCAGGTCCTGCTGGTAAATCTCGCGCTGTCGCTGCAGTCGTTCACGCTGGTAGTTCTCCAGCAGCGCCCTGGCGCGTCGGGCCTCATCGTCATCGTGGACCCAGAAACCACCCATGCTGATGCCCCAGCGGCTGGGCGGGGTTTCGTAGTAGCGCACATCGTGCGCTTCAAACAGCTCCCGGATTTCGTCGGCCTCGTCATCGGGAACGTGACGCAGGTTCATGAGATGGTTGGTCATGGTATGTCTGGCACCGGATTATGAGATACCCTTATCCTAGCATTCCGGAGAAGCTCTCACCGCCCGGATCATCAGGATAATCAATGCCAGACAGCGCCATTCGACGATTACTGGAGTTCGACAGGCAGGTTCAGCGAGACAGCGACCAGAGCCCGGCTTTCCTACACCGGCGGGACCGCCGTTTTGCCCTGGATTGCCGTGCCAGGGGTGTCTCACCCGGCGCGGATCTGTGGCTTGAACATGTCCGCCGCCTGCGCCCGCAAGCGCCCGCCAAAGACCCTCTCAAACAATGGCGGCATCTGACCACCGGCTTTGCCCTTGCGGGGCTGATATTTGGCGTTATGGCGATGCTGGGACTGCTGTTCTACGACGGAGGCCAACGCATCAACCTCACGGTTATTCTGGCGTTCGTACTGCTCCAGTGCATACTGGCCGTCATCACCACTGTACAGGCCTTTGCCGGCTGGCAACCCTGGCATTGGCTGTTACGGAAATTTTCAACGGCGAGCCACTCCGGTGCACTGCGGCCACTGCAACCCATGCTGATGGCCCGTGCCGCCCATACCGGCGGGCTGATGTTCGGCGTGGCCGGCTTGCTGACCTTGCTGGTGCTTGTAGTGATACAGGATCTGGCCTTTGGCTGGAGTACGACACTCAATACGGGCTCCGACAGCTACTACAGTCTGCTGGCGACCCTGGCAACGCCATGGCAGAACCTCTGGCCCGCAGCAGTTCCCGACCGGGAACTGGTTGACGCTACCCGGTTCTTTCGCAGCGAAAGCGATGGTGCTGCCGATCCGGCGCTCTGGGGCCGCTGGTGGCCCTTTGTTGCCATGGTGTGGACAACCTATGTCATCCTGCCCCGGCTGGTACTGCTGGCGGTGGCAGCCATCCATCCCGGCCTGCGGGCCCGCAGGGAACTGGCCCGACATCCCGGCATGATTGCCCTGCAGTACCGTATGGAAACCCCGACTCTGGATACCGGCAACCGTCACAATGACGCTGCTGACCAGCCGGATATCAACACTCCGGGACAGCTGCACCCATTGCCAGCTGCACAGGTTCTTATCCGCTGGGCCGGTGTTGTCGAATCTGAACTCCCTGACACCCTGTCAGCCGGTTACCGGGATATTCTTGCAGCAGGTGGCAACGTCTCCCTTGAGCATGACCATCGTGTCCTCGACAAGGCCGGACAGGTTCTTGCTGCCAGCACCAACCCCGCAGCGGTGATAGTCACCCACAGTTGGGAGCCACCTACCGGTGAACTGGCCGACTTTCTGAGTGCAGCCCGCAATGTCTGGCCGTCAGCCACGCTCGTTGCCCTCGTGCCCGTGGCAACACAACCGGAACAACGAACACCGGACCATCAGCTAAGCCAGTGGCTGCGGTTTGCGGACAGGTGTGGAGACAGCCAGATCGTTGTCAGCACTCCGGACGTGGCCTCGCCGCAGCCCCGTATACACCGGGCACTGCCGGACGGGTATCGACAATGACTGCCCCCGTATTCGCTGTGGTTGGCCACCCCAACAAGGGAAAATCCAGCATCGTGGCCACCCTGTCCCAGAATGATGCCATCGCCATTGCCCTGGAACCGGGGACGACCCGCCAGCGCCAGGAATACCCGCTGACCGTGGATGGCAAAACCCTGTACACCCTGGTGGACACCCCGGGTTTCCAGCGTCCCCGGCGGGTGCTGGAGTGGCTGCAGGCCCACAGCGTATCGGCTTCTGACAGGGCAGAAACCGTACGCGCCTTTGTTATCCAGCATCGTGACGATGGCGGATTCACCGATGAGTGCGAGTTGCTGACACCGCTGACCGAAGGCGCCGGAATCATTTACGTGGTCGACGGCTCTGTGCCCTACAGCGCGCAGCACGAGGCTGAAATGACCATCCTGCGCTGGACCGGACGGCCGAGCCTGGCACTGATCAACAGCATTGGCGAGGATGATTACAGCGACACCTGGGTAAGGGCGCTTGGCCAGTTCTTCCAGGTTGTGCGTAAATTCGATGCCGTTAGCGCCCCCTTCGAGCAGCACATCAGCCTGCTGCGGGCGTTTGGCCAGCTGGAACCCGACTGGGAGCAGCCCCTGGAACAGGCAACGGCCTTTCTCCTGGCCCAGCGCCGCCAACGCCGCAGCGAAGCAGCTGCAATGATTGCCCGCACCCTGGAAGAGATGATGTCGTTTCGCGAAAAGCGGACCCTCACTGCCCGCCAGGCCAGCGCAATCTCCGACGAGGAGCTGGCCAGGCAGTTGCGAAACAGCTGGTACCATAACCAGCGCAAACGGGAACAGCATCTGCGAATTGCCATCGAAAAACTTTACGAGCATCATCGCGTTGAGCGCCAGGAAGCCGAACTGGAGTGGCACAATGAGCATGACCTGTTCAGCGAGGACAGCCGCAAGGCCTGGGGTGTTAACCGGGGTTACCTGGCAACAGCCGGGTTCGGGGCCGGGGCCATGGGTGGTGCCAGTGTCGATGCGCTGGCGCTGGGTCATTCATTGGGAGCAGGCGCCCTGGTTGGCGGATTGATCGGCGCTGCGGGCAGCTATTTTTACGGTGACCGCCTGACTTTGCCGGTGCTCAACACCGGAGTACTGACCAACGGACTCAGAACAGCCACTTTTGGCCCTGTACAGGACAGCCAGTTCGGCTATGTTGTATTGGGGAGGGCGATAAATCATTGGTGGTATATCAGCCACCGGAATCACGCCGGTCGCGAATTGCTTGATCTGGCACCGGCGAACAACCACTGGTTGGAGCATCTGGACCGGGCTAACCGCAAGATCATTCATCGCGCCTTTGAACGCTGTCGTAAACAGCGGGCACTGGATGATAAAGCCCGGCTGGCACTGGCTGCCGCCATTGAGCAGGCCATGGGCGCCTACGACGATTGGCGGTTGAACCGAAGCTGACCGTGATGTGTATACTGTAAAACTGCTCCATAAATTAACGAGGGATATGTATGAAGATTGTACGAGTTGAGGACATCATCGGCACCGACCGCGAAGTAACCGGGCCGGGCTGGACCAGCCGCCGCATGCTGCTCAAGAAGGATGGCATGGGTTTTTCGTTCCACGAGACCATTATTCCTGCCGGCGCAGAATTGAACCTGTGGTATAAAAACCACCTGGAAGCGGTCTACTGCGTTGCCGGCAACGGTACCATCCACGATAAAAAGACCGGTGAAACCCACGAGATTTCTGACGGTACTCTGTACGCACTGGACAAGAACGACCCCCATACACTCCGCGGTGGCACCGAAGACATGCGCCTGATCTGCGCCTTCAACCCGCCGGTTACCGGCCGTGAAGTCCATGACGAAGATGGCGCCTATACTCTGGATACCAGCGACATTTAAGCCCGGCCCCCGTGGCTGACGCTTCACAGATTACAGCACCGCCACCGGTAGCAAAGCTGCTCCCGGTGGCGGTGCTGCTTTGGCTGGCCGGTGTTTACCTGCGCATACCGATACTGGTAGCGCCGCCCCTTGCCCCGTTCATCAGCGACGAACTGGGCCTGTCGCAGGCTCTCACCGGCGCACTCACCACCCTGCCGATACTGATGTTGGCCCTCGGTTCCATGCCTGGTTCCCTGGCCATCGCACGGCTGGGGCCACGGAACACCCTGGCTTTTGCCATGGTGATCATGGTCATCGGCTCCGCCGGGCGGGGCCTGTCGCCGGATACCATCACACTGATGCTGGCCAGCGCAGTCATGGGCCTGGGCATTGCCATGATGCAGCCCTCTCTGCCTGCTTTGTTGCCCAGGTGGCTGGAACCCCACCATCTCGCCATTGGTTCCGCCATCTACATGAACGGCATGTTGATGGGCGAATTCATCGGCGCCGGTATCACCCTGCCGGTATTGATGCCGTTGATGGACGGCAGCTGGCGGGCCACCCTGCTGGCCTGGTCACTGCCGGCCTTACTGGTGGCCGCTGCCCTGTTCCTGCCGCGGAGAGAAATGACACGGCCGGTAAAAAAACCGGCGTGGCTGCCCGACTGGAAAAACCCTCTCACCCTGAAAATCGGCCTTTTACTGGGCCTGTCTGGTTCCATGTTCTTCGGTCTCAACGCCTACATGGGCAGTCTTCTGAAACAGCAGGGCAACTTCGAAATGCTGGCGGATGCATTGTTCTGGTACAACTTTGCCCAGGTGATTGCATCGTTGGTGATGCTGAAAATGGCGAGATACTGGGTAGGGCGGAAGTTTCCCATCATTGTGACAGCCACCCTTAGCATTATCGGTACCATCGGCACCTTGTTGTTTACCGGCTGGTGGGCCATCGCGAGCGCAACATTAATGAGCTTTACGGCCGGTATTCTGCTGATCTTACTGGTGGCATTACCACCTGTGCTGGTGGCATCAAATGAAACCGGTCGCCTGTCGGCGGGTAATTTCCTGGTGGGCTACACGATGGCTTTTTCGGTTCCCATGATCGGTGGATTACTGGCTGACTGGAGCGATGACGCCCGCTATGCGGTAGGTTTCATAGTTGCCTATTGTGTTCTGGTGCTTCCACTGGCCTTTACTCTGGACCTGAGACGGCAAAAGGGCCACTCTGAAGGTTGACCCTTTTTTGGTGCCATTGATCAGCGCTGTGCCGGGCCGCGGGGTGGGGGTAAGTTTTCCTTGGAAATGGAACTCGCTGCGCTCAGACACCCATTTCTGGCGGAAAATTTACCCCCACCCCACGTCCTTACCTCTGGCTTAGATGTAATAGTCCTTTAACGGGGGGAACCCGTTGAACTCTATGGCACTGTAGGTTGTGGTGTATGCGCCTGTGGACAGCCAGTACATTCTGTCGCCAATGGCCAGGTTCAGCGGCAGCGGGTATTTATGGTGCTCATACATTATGTCGGCGCTGTCGCAGGTGGGACCGGCAATCACACAGTCTTCGCCTTCACCGGATTTCTCTGTCCAGATCGGGAATTTGATGGATTCGTCCAGGGTTTCGATCAGGCCGCCAAATTTACCGACATCGGTGAAGACCCAGCGATGCAGAGCCGTTCGGGATTTGCGGGAAATCAGCACCACTTCACTGATCAGAATGCCCGCATTGGAGATCAATGAACGGCCGGGTTCGATAATAATTTCAGGTAAGGTATCGCCGAAATCCTCACGCAGGAAACGGTAAATTTCCTCAGCGTAGGTTTTCAGGTCATTGGTGCGGGTGATGTAGTTGGCCGGGAAGCCGCCGCCCATGTTGATCATCTGCAGTTCAATGCCATCTTCTTCCTTCAGGCGCTCGAAAATCACTTTTACCTTGCCCAGGGCCGCATCCCACGCGCCGATTTCCCGTTGCTGGGAGCCCACGTGGAAGGATACGCCGTAAGGCACCAGTCCCAGATCGCGGGCCAGGATCAGCAGGTCCATGGCCATGTCCGTCTGGCAGCCGAACTTGCGGGACAGCGGCCAGTCGGCGGTCAGGGTGCCTTCGGTCAGGATGCGCACATACACCTTCGAACCCGGAGCTGCCTTGGCGATGGTGCGCAGGTCCGCTTCGGAGTCGGTAGCGTAAAGGCGCACGCCCTTCTCGTAGAAGGTACGGATGTCCCTGGATTTCTTGATCGTGTTGCCGTAGCTGATTCGGTCAGCGGTTACCCCCAGGGCCATGACTTTCTCGAGTTCATACACAGACGCAATATCGAAGCTGGCCCCCTTGTCCCGGAGCATGGTCAGAACCTGCGGGGCCGGGTTGGCCTTGACCGCATAGTAGACGTTGGCGTAGGGAAAGCCTTCCACCAGTTCATTGTACTGGCGGTCGATGGTAGCGGTGTCGATCACCACGCACGGCGTTTCCTTTGTATCGGCAAAAGCCTTGATACGGGCAAAGGTCTCAGCGTCATAGTAATCAGCGATCACAGCATTGGCAGACTCGGTCATGAACAGCGTTTCCCTCCACGGAACAAACAGACACAAAAAAGGGCACCACAGCAACGCTGCAGCACCCGTCATTGGCGCGATCATCGGGCTTTTTCCGGGGTGCGGATATGCGCATATATACGGTGTTTTGAGGTGCAATGGTGCTGGCTTGGTTGGACTGCTGGAGTTGGGGGAGGGGTATTTTTCCGCCAGGAATGGGTGTCTGAGCGAAGCGAGTTCCATTCCCAAGGAAAAATACCCCCACCACCCCGATCCCCACCAAAATCCCCAGTCTTACCGGAAGCCAGACACCCAGAAGCCAGACACCAAAAACTGACAGAAATCATTGCCACCAAAACAAACTTGCCCTAATCTTGAACGCGAATTATTATCATTCAATATATCGACAAGGAGAAAACGTTATGAGAAAACAAATCATGGCGCTGTTTACCTGTACTGCCCTGGCTTTGCCATTCTCCTCGTTTGCTGACGAGGTTGAGCACTTCGAAGGCAGGAAATCTGCAAACCTGAAAGAGGCCGTGGCCAATTTCTCGGAGTACAACAAAAAGCTGGAGAAGATCCTGGACGGAGAACTGACCCCGGAAGCCATGAACGAGATTCATCAGCTCACCTATACCCTGGAAAATGCTCTCGGTGTGATCAACGAGGAGTTTAACGGGCTGGCGGTTACCCTGGAAGAAGTCCACCTGGCCTCGGAAAGCGCCGATATCCAGGGAGTTACCAACTACGGCGAAACCTATCTGGAAACCAGCCGCACGGTGATTGAATAAGCCTCGCGGACAGCCGCTGCTCTCGCTGCTACCCTTGGGTTTTGAATGGCAAGGAGTGGCTGCAATGACCCGTTTTGACGACAGAGCAAAGGCACTACTGAACAGGCTCCGGGAGGATTACGAGTCCGGGGCCACGGAGCTGGCGCTGACGACGCTCAAGGACCTGGCAGCGTATGTGAAGGCGACGGACCCTGCCGCCAGCGATTTGGCGCCGTTGCTCGACGAACTCCGCGAAGCCCGCCCCAGTATGATTGTGATTGGCAACGCCATGACCAGGGTGCAATCGCTGCTGGAGAATGGGGACACGCCACTGGCTGCGGTTGACCAGATCGCCCATGAGCTGGAAAACGCCAGTGCGGCCATAGCAGCGTATGCCCGCCAGCAGGTTCCAGCCAATGCCGTCATTATGACTCACAGCGCCAGCTCGGTGGTGCTGGGACTGTTTCGTCTGCTCGCTCAAAACCAGCACCGGTTCTCTGTCATCTGTACCCAGAGCAGTCCGGGCCTGGAAGGTCACCAGCTGGCACTCGCCCTCAACGATCTTGGCGTGCCGGTCACGCTGATTACCGATGCCCAGATGGGTCTGTTTATAACCCGGGCAGATGTGGTGATCACTGGTTGCGATACCTGGCTGGGGGATGGTCATTTCATCAATAAAAGTGGAACCCGCCTGCTCGCCCTGGCCGCCCGCGCCCACCACAAGCCGTTCTGGGTGCTTGGAGACAGTTTCAGACACAGTGATCAGGCCAGCGCCGACGTCACTCTGGAAGAAATGCCGGTGAACGAATTGCACGCACCGGAAGGGGACTGGATTACACCCCGCAACATCTATTTCGAAACCGTTCCGGAGTCCCTGGTGACGGGCGGGATCAGCGAGCAGGGCGTTTTTTCGTTCCCTGGCTCGCCTGGGCGGTGAGCGGGTCTTCCGGCCAGGGGTGTCTGGGGTAGCGCCCACGCATGTCCTTGCGCACTTCCGGGTAGGCGTTGCGCCAGAAGCTGGCCAGGTCTGCCGTAACCGCCAGCGGGCGTTGTGCCGGCGAGAGCAGGTGAATAACCACCGGCACCCGGTCGCCCGCCACAGTCGGGGTCTGTGTCCAGCCGAACAGCGCCTGCAGTTTGGCCGCGAGCACCGGCCCGTTTTCCGCCGTATAGTCCAGCGTTACCGTCTGGCCGGTAGGGATAGTCAGGCGGGTCGGCGCCAGCTCGTCCAGCGTCTTTTGTTGCTGGTAATCCAGCAGGCTGGCAAGGGCCTGGTTCAGGTTGAGCTTTTCCAGGTCGCGCCAGCGGCTCATCCCTGCCAGGAAAGGGCCGAGCCAGGTTTCCAGGTTGTCTGCCAGCCAGCGCTCAGTGATGTCCGGCCAGTCATCGGGGAAGCAGTGAGCAAGCAGACCAACCCGGGCAAGCCACTGTTCAGCGGCTGCCGTCCACGGCAGGCTTTTAAGGCCTTTTTTGCGCACGGCCGCCAACAGGCCCTGCTGCATCAGTTCAGCAGACGGAGCAGGCAGGGCCGTCTCTTCCAGGACCAGCTGCCCCAGTCTTTTTACACGGCGTGCCACCACTGTGCCACGGGTGTCATCCCAGAGCGCTTCGTCCCGTTCATCAATATGACTCGCAAGATCCTGCTCCAGTAGCGCTGGATCAACGGATGCGGCGAGATAGATCGTGGCTTCCCTGGCCCCGCCATCCAGCTCGGCCGTCGCCAGCCATTGATGCCGGGCCAGCGGGTCGTCATCCCGGAGGGCCGCACCGCGCCCGTTGCTGAGCTGGTAACGGGGAGCGTCCCCGCGGCGCTTGCGGGCCACCCGGTCCGGGTAGGCCAGGGCCAGCAAACGGCCCACCTCGTCATCCGTGGGTAAATTCCGCGGGCGTTGCAGACTACCCGTCAGCCGTGACACCGCCTTGCCGATCGCTTGCACTCGGGCGGCATCAACACCATGACGGGGCCCCTGACCACGAAGTATCCGCACCCGCTCCTGCATGTCGGCCCCGGCAGACCGCCCCGCGAGGTCCCGCTCTTCCAGCAGAGCCGCAAGTTCTGCTGCAAGGTAGTCATGGCCAATCTCGCGGCCCCGCAGAATCATATGGGCCAGCCGTGGGTGCACGCCCATATCACGGGCGGCGCTGCCGTGTCCGGTGATCGCTCCGTCGGAATCGAGCATGTCCAGCCATCGCAGCAACTCCACCGCCTGTTGCCAGTGCGCTGCGGGAGGCGGATCGATCCAGTCCAGCTGATCGGGTGACCGGGCACCCCACTTTGCCAGTTCCAGCACCAGAGGGGCGAGGTCGGCCTGCTGTATTTCCGGCGGAGTAAAATCCGCCAGACCAAACTGTGCAGCCTCGCTCCACAGCCGGTAACAGACACCGGGCTCAATGCGGCCCGCCCGCCCCTTGCGCTGTTCCGCCGAGGCTCTGGATACCCGGCCGGTCGCCAGCCGTGTCATGCCACTGTTGGCATCGAACACTGCCCGGCGCTGCTGGCCACTGTCGATGACCACCCGTATGCCTTCGATGGTGAGGCTGGATTCGGCAATGGCCGTTGCCAGAACCACTTTGCGATAACCCTCAGGCGCCGGCGAAATGGCCCGGTCCTGTTCGTCGCTCTTCAGGCTGCCGTAAAGCGGCGCCACAATAACATGGCTGCCCATCCGGTCCCCGGATTGTCTAAGCAGCCTCTCGGCGCGCCGGATCTCGCCAGCCCCGGGCAGGAAAACCAACAGTGACCCGGTCTGCTGCGCCAATGCTTCGGAAATCACCGACACCACCTGATCCACTACCCGGCCATTGCGGGGCATCGGCCGGTAAACCACCTCCACCGGAAACGTCCGCCCCTCACTGGTCAGCACCGGCACGTCACCCAGCAAGCGGGCAATCGGTGCGGTATCCAGGGTTGCCGACATCACGATCACCCGCAGATCCTCCCGCAAGGCCTGTCGTGACTCGCGTACCAGTGCCAGGCCCAGATCGGCTTGCAGCGAACGCTCATGAAATTCGTCGAAAATAACCGCGGCGTAGTCTTCCAGAGCCGGATCATTCTGGATCAGGCGTGTAAGAATGCCTTCGGTGACCACTTCAATCACGGTAGCAGCGGTCACCCGTGTATCCAACCGCGTTCGATACCCTACCGTCTGTCCCGGCTTCTCCCCCATCTGCCCGGCCATGTACCGTGCCGCAGACCTGGCCGCCAGCCTTCTCGGTTCCAGCATCAGAATCCTGCGGCCTTGCCGCCACGGTGCATCCAGTAACGCCAGCGGGACCCTGGTGGTCTTACCGGCACCCGGTGGGGCCTGGAGCAGGACCGTTGTTTCGGATTCCAGGGTTTTTAGTAGGTCCGGGATTATCTGGTTGATTGGGAGCATTGGTTCTGCTTTTTTGTTTACTTTTGGCTTGTGACAGGACTGGTCGGGTTGGGGGAGGGGCGTGGGGGTGATTATTTTTCAAGTGGAAAATGAACTCGCTTCGCTCAGACACCATTTTCTGTTTGAAAAACAATCACCCCCACACCCTTAAGCAACTCGAAGGTTTCGCGAAAGCGTACTACGGTCTGACCCAGTATTGCACGGAGCAATACTAGTCCTATTGGAAGAGATAACTGCCAGTTATTTATGTGGGGGTGGGTGGGGTTTTTTTCCTTGGGAGTGGAACTCGCTTCGCTCAGACACCCATTCCTGGCGGAAAAATACCCCACCACCCCGCTCCTGCACCGAAACGATCAGTCCTGAGCAAAACCCAACCAAATAACGGCTCAGGACCGGGAAGCCCGTGGATGGTTGGCGCGGGTCCATTCGTAGATCTCGCGGTAGGCCTTGACCAGATCTTCCGGATTGTGGGGCGGTTGCAGTACCGCCGCCATTTCGCCTTCCGGATTGATCAGGGCAAAGTGGCCACTGTGATCCACCATCAGCTCACCTTCCACTTCCCTGTGGCTGAAGGCAGCATTGAGGCTTTTGGCAACTTCCCTGAGGGTTTCCAGGTCGCCGGTGTAACCGTGGAAGTTGTCGCCGAAGAAGCTGACGTAGTCCCTCAGCCGCTCCGGCGTATCGTGTTCGGGATCAGCCGTGATCAGCAGGAATTGCGGCTGTGGCAGGTCATCCGGGAGCAGGTTGCCGGTTCTGCGGAGGTTGGCCATGGCAGCAGGGCATATGTCCGGGCAGTTGGTGTAACCCACAAAGGCGAAGGTCCATTGCCCCTGCAGGCTTTCCCGGGTAACGGTTTCACCCTGTTCATTGACCAGCTCGAACTCGGCAAGTTCGCGGCCGTCGTCATACACGTAGGCATTGATCTCACTGAGCTCGGGAGCGGGAGAGGGCTCTTCGTTGCCCACCAGCAATACCTGCCTTCCGACCACCAACCCGAAGACCAGCACTACCACCAACAACAGAATGATCAGTGTCAGGCGAATCGAACGGTCCATGAAATCTCCGGTAAATCAGCGATCAGAAAAACACAAAGTGATCGACAAGTAACACCACAAAAAGTGCCATCAGATAGGTGATGGAGTATTTGAAGGTATTCAGTGCTACCCGACGATCATCGCCCCTGAGCAGGCGCACGGCATATTGCAGGAAGCGCAGGCCGAGGGCCAGAGCACCCACCAGATAGATCAGGCCGGACATGCCGGTGACAAAGGGCAACAGGCTGACGGCCAGCAACATCAGCGTGTACAGCAGTATATGCAGTTCGGTGTACTTGTTGCCGTGGGTGACTGGCAGCATGGGTATGCCCGCCTTGGCATATTCTTCCTTTCGGTGGATCGCCAGCGCCCAGAAATGCGGCGGGGTCCACGCAAAAATAATCAATACCAGCAGAAGGCCATGTCCTTCAATCTGCCCGGTCACCGCTGTCCAGCCGAGCAAGGGAGGCATGGCCCCGGCCAGGCCACCAATCACGATGTTCTGGGGCGTCATGCGCTTCAGAAACAGGGTATATACGCCGGCATAGCCTACCAGTGAAGCCAGCGTGAGCCAGGCAGTGAGGGCATTGACCTGCCACACCAGAACCACCATGCCTGATCCAGCCAGCACCGTCGCAAACATCAATGCGTCAGGGGGAGAGATCTTTCCGGTGGCAACGGGCCGCTTGCGGGTGCGGGCCATGACCGTATCGATTTTCTGATCCACCACGTGGTTGACCACGGCAGCGGCGCCCGCCAGCAGTGCAATACCAAGGTTGCCATAAAGCAGAACTTGCCAGCCCGGCACCCCCGGAGTGGCCAGCAACATGCCGATGACCGAGGTGAGAATCATCATCGCCACTACCCTGGGCTTGGTCAGCTCCAGAAAATCACGCCAGGAAATACCCGCAGAATCGGATCCGCTGCTCGTGCCCTGCGCCGGCAGTGCCTCAACACGCTCGCTCATGCCGTCACCTCTCGTTCAATTGTTGTTGTATGTGTCGCGTCCGCCGCTGGCTGCGGCAGGCCCTGCCGGTGAAAACGCCAGAGCAGGTTGATCACTGTCAGCAGCAAGCCCGCACCCATGGCATTGTGCGCCACTGCTACCGACAGGGGAATATGAAATATCACGTTCGCCAGACCCAATGCGATCTGTGCCGCCAACACTATAGCTACCAGCTGGACATGCCGCGCCATGGGGCTGTGCCTGGCTCTGCGCCATAGTAATGACAGAAATACCGTAAAGTACGCAAGCACAATCACTGCTCCTACACGGTGGCTGAAATGAATGGCGACCCGCCCGTCCGCCGTCAGCTGCCCCCCCAGGTAGTTGGGGCCCACGTGCTGGGTGACATCAAAACCGTGGGCAAAATCCATGTCGGCAGGCCACCATTCACCCTGGCAGGTAGGCAGGTCGGTACAGGCCACAGCTGCGTAGTTGGCCGCTGTCCAGGCACCGAGGGCGATCTGCATCACAACCAGTAACAGGCCACCGTAAAGCCAGGGCCGGAAGCGGTTTCGCTGCAAAGGCACTGGCTCTGCAGGCCCGGCAGCAGCCTGCTGTTGCTTTCCACGCAGACGCAGGGTCAGCAGTACCAGCATGCTTAGCGTGGTAAAGCCACCCAGCAGGTGTAATGCCACCACCTGGGGCCAGAGCTTCAGGGTCACCGTCCACATGCCGAACGCACCCTGGAGCACGATAAAGACGGCGATAAACAGGGGCAACCGGTAAGGCAGCCCTTCCTGACGATGGCGGTAAGCGAACGCCGCCAGGCCAAAGACCACCAGCCCGAGGGCACCGGCAGCGTAGCGATGAATCATCTCCGGCCAGCCTTTCGCCACATCCACCGGTGTGTCCGGGAACCTTGCGTTGGCGATGGCCATCCGCGCTTCGTCCTGGGGTACGGTCAGAAATCCATAGCAGCCGGGCCAGTCGGGACAACCAAGACCCGCATCCACCAGCCGCGTCCAGGCACCCAGCATGATCACCACTACCGCCAGCAGGCTTGCCAGCAGGGACCATCGCGCAAGTATCCGGGCGTGGCGGGATGTGTTGTTGAGAATCTCGTTCAACGCTGGATCTCCCGGCAATAATGATTAACCAATCTGTGACAGTTTCAACAGGTGCTTGAGGTCTTTCAGCATGTCCTTGCCAGTGTGTTCGGTACCGTAATGCAGGATGACGTTACCAAAGGGATCTACCAGCAGAATACGGGGCTCCTGATCGGGGCTGATGCCGGGTGGCCACCGGGGGGATTCGTCGCCGGCAATGCTGAGGCGTTCCATTGAGCGGTATTCCTCGTCCCAGCGCGCAGACAGGTCCTCTGGCACAGAACCGAGCCAGGCAGAACGGTTGACGCGGTTGGCGTTCTTGCCAAGGGCAATATTGACCTGGCGGGCGCGATACAGAAGTTCTTCACAATTCGCCGTGCAGTCGCCGGATACCACCATCATCATCCATTCCGGATCGGACGCCTCAGGGCCAAACCGGTCCGCAAGAGGTTCACCGTCCGCGCCTTCCATCTGCATCTGGCCTACCGGCGCTGGCGGCTGTATCAATTCGCCATTATTGCTGTGCCCGGTCGGGTTCAGCCAGCCGGTGTAGTACATGATCGTTGCAAAAATCATCGGACCAAAGCCGATGGCAAAGAGCAACAGTGCTGTACGCCTGCCGCGCCGGACCTTCTCCGGGGAAACCGCATCTTCCTGGTCGTTCTGGTCCATTTTCTCAGCCGTTGTCATTGTCGTCGTTGGCTCCTGTTTTGCGATAACTCGCTACCACGGTCAATATAACCAGTGCTGCGGCCAGTGAAAACCATTGCAAAGCGTACCCGTAATGAGTCTGTGGTCCCATCATGTCCGGAGCCCAGTCTGCGCGATAGGCTCCGGGCTGTTCAGGGCCAGAGAGCCTGAGCACGAATCCGGCCACGTCATCCTGAACGTCCTTTGCCTGCTGGTGCGACAGGGACTGTGTGCGTCTGGGCCAGTCACCATTGCCCCGGGAAACATCCTTGAGTACCGGTGGCTCCGGGAATTCGCTCAGGCGTCCCTGCAGACGGACCTCGCCCTCCGGCCGGCTGATTTCCGGCAATTCGTCCCGGCTTCTCGGGGCCTGTAGCCAACCACGGTTCACCACCACCGGAAGTCCTTCGTCCGGAAAGAACAGGGTCAGTACTTCATAGCCTGGGGCACCGTCCCTGGTCCGGTTATCCAGCAACCATGACGCTTCGCCATAGCGGCCGGAAACAGTGACCGGCTCGCCAGCCTCCAGGCCCGAGGCCTGTTGCTCCGCCCAGTCCAGGCCACCTGCTTCCTGCTGCCACTGGGCCAACTGTGCCTTTTTCTCCTGAGCCCGCTCCAGTTGCCACACACCCAGACCGGTCAGCAGGGGAAGAAACAGCCCGGCGAATAGCGCAAGTCGCCAGTCAAAATGCCACTTCCGACGGGATTGATCGGCTGGTTCAGACATGCTCTGCTATAGTGGTTTTCTGACCCATCTTCCCGGTAACAGGATTGTTCATGCTGAAAATTCTCATTGTCGTACTTATGCTGGCGGTTGTGGTGAGCCTGTTCAGCGGATTGTTTTTCCTGATCAGGGATGGCGGGAAAACGAACCGTGTCCTGAATTCCCTGGCATTGCGGGTTGCTCTGAGCGTTATGCTGCTGGCTGTTATCCTGATTTCACTTTGGCAAGGGGGCCTGACACTGAACCCGACCCCCTGACCTGTGAAATCAGATTACATAAACGAAGACAAACAATCCGAGCCAGACGACATCCACGAAGTGCCAGTACCACGCCGTCGCTTCGAACCCGAAGTGGTTATCGGCCGTGAAGTGTCCCTTATTGATGCGCACAAGCATAATGATCAGCATCAGGGTTCCCAGGATCACATGGGCGCCGTGGAAGCCGGTCAGCATGAAAAAGGTACTGCCGTATATGCCTGACTCAAGGGTCAGATTCAGGTCCCGATAAGCGTGGACGTATTCGTATCCCTGGACACACACGAAAACCAGGGCCAACGCGATGGTTGCGGCCAGCCAGGTCTTGACCTTCTTGCGATTGTCTTCCTTCAGTGCATGGTGGGCAACCGTCACCGTAATCGACGACGTAACCAGCAAAATGGTGTTGATCAGTGGCAGGCCCCAGGGGCCGATAGTGCCTTCCGGCGGCGGATAGGCCTCTGGATTGGGCGTGTTGATCAGTGGCCATGTGGCCTGGAAGCCTTCCCAAAGCATGTTGGAGGTACCACGATCGCCCTCGCCACCAAGCCAGGGCAGGGCGAACACCCGGGTATAGAACAGGGCTCCGAAAAAGGCCGCGAAGAACATCACTTCCGAAAAAATGAACCAGCTCATGCCCCAGCGGAAAGAGCGATCCATCTGCGGGCTGTACAGCCCCGCCCGGCCCTCCCTGATAACAGCGCCGAACCATCCGAACAGCATGTAGACCATGATGGCGGCACCAACAAGGAACATCAGCCAGGAGCCGGTGGTACTTTCACCCTGGTTGCTGTTCACCATGATAGAGGCGGTTCCGTAGAGGGTGACCCCCAGGCCGACGGTGGCCACAATCGGCCACTTGCTCTGTTCTGGAACGTAGTACGTCTGGTTTTCCGCCATGACAATCTCCGATGGCTTATCCGTTATCGTTTATTGTAATTGCCAGTCAGGCCCAGCTTCACTTCACTTCCGGCGGTGTCGAGAAAGTGTGATAGGGCGCCGGAGAAGGTACCGTCCACTCCAGACCCTCTGCACCATCCCAGGGCTTGGCAGACGCCTTTTCACCGCCCCTCACACACTTGACCACAATGACCAGGAACAGAATCTGGGTGGCGCCGAACATGAAGGCACCGATACTGGATACCATGTTGAAGTCGGCAAACTGCAGTGCGTAATCAGGAATGCGTCGCGGCATACCCGCCAGCCCGAGGAAGTGCATCGGGAAGAACGCCAGGTTCATGCCAACAAAGGACAGCCAGAAATGGGTCTTGGCCAGGGTTTCGTCGTACATGTGCCCTGTCCACTTGGGCAGCCAGAAGTAAGCCGAAGCAAAGATGCCGAAGATAGCGCCCGGTACCAATACATAATGGAAGTGGGCAACCACGAAATAGGTGTCATGGTACTGGAAATCAGCGGGTGCAATGGCCAGCATCAGCCCGGAGAAACCACCGATGGTGAACAGGATGACGAAGGCCACCGCAAACAGCATCGGCGCCTCGAACGTTAACGACCCACGGAACATGGTGGCCACCCAGTTGAACACCTTCACCCCGGTGGGCACCGCAATCAGCATGGTTGCGTACATGAAGAACAGCTGGCCGGCGATAGGAATACCCACGGTAAACATGTGGTGGGCCCAGACCACGAACGACAGCAGAGCAATAGCACCCACCGCGTAAACCATGGAGGCATAGCCGAACAACCGTTTGCGCGAGAATGCCGGGATAATATGGGAGATGGCACCGAATGCCGGCAGAATCATGATGTAAACCTCGGGATGCCCGAAGAACCAGAACAGGTGCTGGAAAAGCACAGGGTCACCGCCACCGGAGGCATCAAAGAAGCTGGTGCCGAAGTTGATGTCCATCAGCATCATGGTAACCACGCCCGCCAGTACCGGCATTACTGCGATCAACAGGAAAGCGGTAATCAGCCAGGTCCATACGAACAGGGGCATTTTCATCAGCGTCATGCCTGGCGCCCGCATGTTCAGAATGGTCGCTATGACGTTAATGGCACCCATGATCGACGACACACCCATGATGTGAACGGCGAATATGAAGAAGGTGGTGCTTGGCGGACCATAGGTGGTCGAAAGCGGCGCGTAGAAAGTCCAGCCGAAGTTGGGGGCACCGCCCTGCATGAACAGGGTGGACACCAGAATCAGGAAGGCACAGGGCAGCAGCCAGAAACTCCAGTTGTTCATCCGTGGCAGCGCCATATCCGGGGCGCCTATCATCAGCGGAATCATCCAGTTGGCCAGGCCGACAAAGGCCGGCATGACCGCACCGAACACCATGATCAGACCGTGCATGGTGGTCATCTGGTTAAAGAATTCCGGCTCCACAATCTGCAGGCCGGGCTGGAACAGCTCCGCCCGGATAACCATGGCCATGGCCCCGCCAAGCAGGAACATGGTGAAACTGAATATCAGGTACATGGACCCGATATCCTTGTGATTGGTCGTCAACAACCACCGCGTAATGCCCTTGGCAGGGCCGTGGTGATGATCGTCCTGGGCGTGGGTATCTGCAACCGCACTCATGAAAAACCCCCGTTACCGCCTTGTTGTTCTGGCTGGTGATGTCATTAGTCTGGCGAAATTGGAAGGGGTGGCCAGAAAACACACGTCGACGGCCACCCGGTTAATCATTCCTGATTCTTGTATTCAAACACTTCTTTCGGCGTCACCATTTCACCGGTGTCGTTACCCCAGGCATTACGCTCATAGGTAATAACAGCCGCCAGATCCACCTCGCTAAGCTGGTCCCCGAAGGCCTGCATCGCGGTTCCGGACACACCGTTCACTACCACATCCAGGTGCGCATCCATATCCTCCAGGGCAATCTGACTTCCCTTGAGTGCCGGGAACGCCGGAGGCGAGCCGCTGCCGTCTGCCTGGTGACAGGATGCACAGGCACTGGCATAGGCCTTCTCGCCACGCTCCATCAGCTCTTCCATGGTCCAGTCTTTCTGGGTCAGTTCGCGCTCACGCTGGGCGGCTTCTTTCTGCTCGGCCACCCAGTCATCGTATTCGTCCTGCGGAACCGCTTTTACCACGACCGGCATAAAGCCGTGTTTCACGCCGCATAGCTCGGTGCACTGGCCCCGATAAATACCGGGCTCATCGACCCTGGTCCAGGCCTCGTTAATAAAGCCGGGAATGGCATCCTTTTTAATGCCGAACTCGGGTACCCACCACGAGTGGATAACATCGTTCGCGGTAAGCAGCAGGCGAACCTTGGCGCCCACGGGAACCACCATCGGGTTGTCGACATCGAGGAGGTAGTTCTCGGACTTTTCGGTGCGGTTATAGATCTCATCGTCGCTGGTACTGATGTTGGAGAAGTATCCAAAATCATCATTGATATAGTCGTATTTCCAGCGCCACTGGTAGCCGGTAACCTTGATATCGACATCGGCTTCAGTGGTGTCGTACATATCAACAAGGGTAGCGGTGGCCGGAATGGCCATCACCACAAGAATCACCAGCGGTATGATGGTCCAGAGGATTTCGACGAGCGTATTTTCGTGGAAGTTGGCCGGCTTACGGTCCGGGGACTTGCGGTGGGCAAAAATTGACCAGAACATGATCCCGAAGACCACAACGCCAATAACGACGCAGATCCAGAGAATGGTCATGTGAAGGCTGAAAATATCGTTACTGGTACCGGTGACCCCGGGACTCATGTTCAGCGTCCAGTCCGCAGTGGACAACGCTGGTGCCATAAGTCCGCCCAACAGGACACCTGCCCGCTTAGCGTGCACGCGCATAATACTGTGTCTCCACAGAGTGTTATTCTTGTCGGATTTTGCGTCTAATCCCTCTATTACGGACGGTGCTCGCACACACCATTCGAGTCAGAGTGGAAGTCTGCTATGGATATTTCAGAATCTAGTATAGACACAGATCAAAAAAATGCGAAAGTCCGGTAGCCATTAATCCATCAAAAGAAGGAACTTTTTCCAACCTCGTGGAATCGTCCCCGCAACTGGCCACCACCGACCGTCGGCTCTGGGCGCTGGCCTGGCCCCTGATGCTTACAAACCTCACTGTGCCGCTTCTGGGACTGGTGGATACCGCGGTGCTCGGTCATCTCAACACGCCGGAATACCTGGGTGCCGTTGCCGTCGGCGCAAACCTGTTCAGCATTCTGTACTGGACCTTCGGCTTCATGCGCATGGGTACAACGGGCCTTGCAGCCCAGGCCTGGGGAAAACGCGATGAATTCGCGCAGATTGCGCTGTTACTGCGCTCAATATTGCTCGCTAGCGGAATCGGGCTGTTGCTGATTCTGCTCCACCAGCCCCTGATCCGCCTGGGTCTGGAGCTGATGAACCCCAGTGAACGGGTTGCAACGCTTGCCGCGGAATACGCCAGCATCCGGATCTGGAGTGCCCCGGCGGTGCTCTGCCAGTACACCCTGGTAGGCTGGCTGATCGGCACCCAGCTGCCCAGGGGACCGATGGTCATGCTGATCGCGGCTAACGGGCTCAACATTATTCTGGACATACTGTTTGTCACCGGCTTCGGCTGGAATAGCCGCGGTGTCGCCATGGCTACGGTTATGGCCGAATATTCAGCAGCGGCCATCGGCTTCCGTATGGTGCTGCTGCGGATGCCGGCCGGCCAGGGCTTCAGCCGTAAACTGTTCGGCCAGCTGAGCGACTACCTGAGAATACTGCAGGTCAACCGTTACATCATGGTGCGTACGATCGCCCTGCTTCTGGTACTGGCGTTTTTTACCGCCCAGGGAGCACGGCAGGGCGACACCATACTGGCGGCCAACGCGGTACTGATTACTTTTCTGCTGGTAATATCCAATGGCCTGGATGGCTTTGCCAATGCCGCCGAGGCACTGATTGGCGAAGCTGTAGGGAAAAACAGCCGCCAGCAGTTCGGTCAGGTGTTCCGGGTGGCTTTCCGCTGGTCCTTGTGGGGGTCGATACTGTTTACGGTGGCATTTGTACTTGGTGGAGGCTTCATGATCAGCCTGCTGACAGGCATAGAAGAAGTGCGCACCACCGCCCGGGTCTATTTGCCCTGGCTGTGGATGCTGCCACTGGCTTCGGTGTGGGGCTTTCTGCTGGACGGCGTTTTCATTGGCGCCACCCGTACCCGGGACATGCAGAACACCATGCTGTTCTCCGCTCTGGTGGTGTTTCTGCCGGTGTGGTGGCTGACCACAGGCTGGGGCAACCACGGACTCTGGTTCTCCCTGATCTGCCTGATGCTGGCACGGGCGATCACCATGGGACTGCTTTTTGTGAGCCATTCGCGACATGATCGCTGGTTTTCGGAACAGTAAGCGCCCGGCGCAACCAGTTCGCCAGCAGCCTGCTCAGGTTTTAATGTGGACGCCACAGCAGCCTGCCAAAACTCGTCTACACTTGTGGGAAAAGCAGGCATGTTGCGGTGGCCAGCCGCTTCCCAGTGATCCTGATGACCCCACGTGTATAAGGGGAGGCGCCTTGCGACCCCAATCCGTTCAGAGACCGGCATCTCCTGAAATGACTCCAAAGGTTGTTCTCGACATTATTGACCAGGCACGCAGGCAGGAAGCCCGCTCCGGCACCTTTCTCGAGCAGATGCGGGAGAGGGCGGCGTCATTGCCTGCCACAATCACGATCGAGGGCTATCAGCCTGCCACCTGCCTGTTTCAGTTTGCTGTCGAGTACATTGAAATGGCCCCGCGGCTGATCGAGTGTGTGGAAGCCTGCGCCAGGGAAGCCGGCAAGGCAGAGCTTTTTGCACCCTTCGTAAACGCCGCCATCGGCTATTTCACCCAGCCCTCCGTACTGCTGGTGCGTTACGATGGCCTTGACGGGCTGCTCATCCGCGCCTACCTCTGCCATCGTCTGATGGAGGAGATGTACGAAAACAATCGCTCAACCCGTGCCGGCGAACTGGTGGATGTAGAGGCAACCAGAGCCAACCTGCTTGCCCATCAACTGATCGGCGAACCCTTCGCCAATGAACTGGATCATTCAATCACGGTTACCGTCCTGCAGATTGCCGGTACGCCGGATTATTACGAACTGAATCTGGATCCATTCGTGGAGCAGACAAGGAACGCTGCATGGGACTGGATGAAACACTACTGGGAAAACCTGCTGGTCCGTAATCACATACGTCTCTCCCTGGGAACAGGCCTGTAACTTTGAGTCTGGCCGGAAACCGTTTAAGCTTGCGCGCTTATCCGTGATCCTTACCCAACGGGAGAAAGACGTTGCTGGAAAATGCAGACCTTGGAAAACTGATTGTTCGCCTCACTCTTGGTGGCCTGTTGCTGTTTCACGGTGTTGCCAAGCTTTTCCATGGCGTCGGCTTCATAGAAGGGGAACTGGCCAGCCACAATATACCGGCATTCTTCGCATGGGGTGTACTGATCGGCGAGTTACTGGCGCCGCTGATGGTCATCCTTGGCTACCAGACCCGCATTGGTGCATTGCTCATTGCCTTCAACATGCTGGTCGCTATAGCACTGGTGCACAGCCATGAGCTGATGGCTCTGGGAAACAATGGAGGCTGGGCACTGGAGTTGCAGGGTTTCTTCCTGTTTATCGCGGTTGCCGTGATATTTCTCGGGCCAGGTCGTTACAAGCTGAAGAACTGAGGCTGAAAAGCGGTAACCGTCAGGGTGCCGCTGTCCCGGAACCCGAAAACTAACTAGACTGACAAAGCCAGCAATCAATCGCTACAACGCCCCGCACAGACACGTGGTCATCGGCTATTTCTGGAGAAGCATACAATGCCCGACAAGAAACCGGAACTCCGTCCTGGCCGATACCGCCACTACAAGGGCATGGACTACGACGTCATCGGTGTGGCCCGGCACAGCGAAACCGAAGAGCAGATGGTGGTCTACCGCTGCCTCTACGGTGATTACAGCCTGTGGGTAAGACCACTGGCGATGTTCCGTGAAACCGTGGAAATGGCCGGCGAACAGGTTCCGCGTTTTGTCTACGTGGGCGACGAGTAACGGCAATCCCGGCTTTGACTGCAGCATCCATTTCCGGCACATTAGCGCGCTTTCCTGAACGGCCCCCTGCTGCAGGGCGCTAAAAGCCATTTCTGATGTCCCGGAGTCTGCCATGAATGCCGTTGTTGCTGCGGTAGCGATCATGCTCGTCCTGAGTTTATGCCGCATCCATGTTGTTGTTGCCCTTATCATCGGCGCCGTCGCCGGCGGCCTGATCAGCGGCCTGTCACTGGACGCTACCATTGCCGCGTTTAACGAAGGCCTCGGAGGTGGCGCCACCGTCGCCCTGGCCTACGCCACCCTCGGCGCATTCGCTGTCGCCATCGGCAAATCCGGCCTCGCCCACGCCCTGGCGGATAAAGCGCTGGCCCTGGTGGGTCGGCAGGATGACGGCAAGGCCGCAGGCGGTATCCGTTTGCTGATCATCGGCCTGCTGCTGGCGATCGCCATGTCGTCCCAGAACATCCTGCCAATCCACATCGCCTTCATCCCGCTGGTGGTGCCGCCACTGCTGTACGTCATGGCCAGACTGAACATGGACCGCCGCCTGGTCGCCTGTGTACTGACCTTCGGCCTGATTACCCCGTACATGTTCCTGCCCGTGGGATTTGGCGGCATCTACCTTAATGAAATCCTGCTGGCAAACGTGGATGAGAACGGCATCGATGCCACCGGCCTCAACGTCATGTCTGCCATGGCCCTGCCGGCCCTGGGCATGCTCTGTGGCCTGCTGGTGGCGGTGTTCTTCAGCTATCGCGGCGACCGGCACTACAACCTGGACGCTATCGCCCGTACCGAACGGGTGGATGTGAAATATAACCGCGGCACACTGCTGATGGCTCTGGTGGCCATTGTGGCGGCCTTCGTGGTGCAGCTGTGGCTGGGTTCGATGATTCTCGGTGCACTGGCGGGCTTTGTCCTGTTCAACCTGTCCGGCGTAGTGAAATGGAAAGAGGCCGATGACCTGTTCACCGAAGGCATGAAAATGCTGGCGATGATCGGCTTCATCATCATCGCCGCTTCCGGTTTTGCCGAAGTGATGCGTGAAACCGGCGAGATCGCCACCCTGGTGCAGGGTTCGGTTGCCACCATCGGCGACAACAAGGCGCTGGCGGCATTGCTGATGCTGGTGGTGGGCCTGCTGATCACCATGGGTATCGGCTCGTCGTTTTCCACCATCCCCATCATTGCAGCCCTGTACGTACCCCTGGCCCTGGAGCTGGGATTCAGTCCCCTGGCGATCGTGGCCCTGGTAGGCACCGCCGGCGCCCTGGGCGATGCCGGTTCCCCGGCTTCCGATTCAACCCTCGGCCCAACTGCCGGCCTCAACGTCGACGGCCAGCACAACCACATCTGGGACACGGTGGTGCCGACGTTCCTGCACTACAACCTGCCGTTGCTGGGCTTTGGCTGGGTGGCGGCTATGGTTCTTTGAGGCTCGGAGTTGCCTGCTGTTCATAGCCTGCGTGGATTGGGGGCTGCGAGGGGGCAGGGGGAGTTTTTGCTCTTGAAATGGAACTCGCTGCGCTCAGACACCCATTTCTGGCGAGTAAAAATCCCCCTGCCCCCTCACGAACTAACTCCAAAGATAGCGCCAGGGACACATTATTTGATTGTTCCTTACCGCGATATCCCTGTGGTTTAAACCGGAGGGTGTTGGGGTGCTTTCTGCCGGGAAAAAGGTGTCTGAGCGCAAGCGAGTTCTTTTTCCCAGAAGAAAGCACCACGACGCCCTCCAGGCCCCCCAACCAGCAGGCTACAAAAAGAGGGCAATCTCCAGAGTCAGTCGTCCCCGGAAGAAAAGAACACCACCTGCTTGACGGTGTGGTCGTCCTCGTTGCTGCGCTTGTTGACGCGGGTTTGCAGTTCCGGGTTGGCCGGAGCTGGCGGCGTGTCGGACACCGCGTCGGTGAAACCGCAGGCCACGCATTCGCGGACCTGGTCATCGTCGTCGGTGGTGAACATCATGATTTTGTCCATCTCCGCACAGCGGGGGCAGACAGCGCCGGCGATGAAGCGTTTTGGGGTAGGCATGGGTTACTCCGCCTGTAGGACTTTGATTGTCGGATTACGGCTTCGCCTGATCCGACCTACCGTGAACTCGAGCCTTTCGTAGGTCGGATTAGGCCACAGGCCGTAATCCGACAAACCCGGTTTCCATTCAACTCACGCAGCCTCATCCGTAATGCCGTTCTGCTTCAACAATGCATCCACTGCCGGCTCGCGCCCGCGGAATGCCTTGAACAACTCCATGGGCTCTTGCGAGCCGCCTTTTTCCAAGATGTTCTGCAAAAACGCCTTGCCGGTTTCCGGGTCGAAGATGCCGCGCTCTTCGAACAGAGAGAAGGCATCCGCCGCCAGTACTTCGGCCCACTTGTAGCTGTAATAGCCTGCGGCGTAGCCGCCGGAGAAAATGTGGGAGAAGCTGTTGGGGAAGCGGTTGAACGTCGGTGCTTCCACTACTGCTATCTCGCTACGCACCTTGCGATGCATCTCCAGCGGGTTGGTGGGTGCTTCGTCGGTAAATTCCGCGTGCAGGCGGAAGTCGAACAGCGAGAACTCCAGTTGCCGCACCATGGCCATGCCGGACTGGAAGTTCCTGGCCGCCAGCATCTTTTGCAGCAGATCCTCCGGCAACGGCTCGCCGGTTTCGTAATGGGAAGCGATCAGGGCCAGGGAATCCGGGTTCCAGCACCAGTTTTCCAGGAACTGGGACGGCAGTTCCACCGCGTCCCAGGCCACGCCGTTGATACCGGACACGTCCAGCACATCCACCTGGGTCAGCATGTGATGCAGGCCATGGCCGAATTCGTGGAACAGGGTGGTCACCTCGTCGTGGGTCAGCAACGACGGTTTGCCGTTCACCGGCGGTGTGAAGTTACAGGTCAGGAAGGCCACCGGTAACTGGAGCTGGCCGCGCAGGTTGCGCCAACGTACCCGGCAGTCCGCCATCCAGGCGCCACCACGCTTGCCCTGGCGGGCGAACAGGTCAAGATAGAACCAGGCCAGAGGCTCGCCGTTACGGCTGATGCAGTACGCCGTGGCGTCCGGATGCCAGGTTTCCACCTCGGGTTTCGCTTCAATCTGAACGTCGAACAGTTTCTCGGCAACGGCAAACAGTCCGGGCACCACTTTGTCGACGGGGAACCAGGGGCGCAGGGTTTCCGGGGAAATGTCGTAGCGGTCGTGTCGCAGCTTCTCGCCGTAGTAGCCAATGTCCCAGGCTTGCAGGTCTTCGATATCGTGGGTGTCTTTGGCAAACGCCTTCAGTTCGGCAAATTCCCGCTCGGCCATGGGCCTGGACTTGGCCGCCAGCTGGTTCAGGAAGTCCAGCACCTCGTCGACGCTGCGCGCCATTTTGGCAGCCAGGGAGCGCTCGGCGTAGTTGTTGAAGCCAAGCAGTTTTGCCATGGCGTGACGGCGCTTGAGAATCTCTGCCATCACTGGTGTGTTATCCCAGGTACCGGCATCGGGCCCCATGTCGGAGGCCCGGGTAGCGAATGCCTCATAGACTTCACGACGCAGCTCGCGATTGTCGCAATAGGTCAGTACCGGATAGAAGCTGGGGAAGTCCAGAGTAATAACATAGCCGTCAAGATCCTTCTGTTGCGCTGCCTGTTTTGCACCCTCAAGCGCAGACTCGGGAACGCCCGCCAGGTCTTCCACGTCGGTGATGTGCTTGAACCAGTGCTGGGTGGCATCCAGTACGTTGTCACTGAAGCGGTTGGACAGTTCCGACAGCTCCATGGAAAGATCCGCGTACTGCTTTTTCTTCTCCGCCGGCAGATCGACACCACCGAGATGGAAATCCCGTAGCGTATTTTCCACCGACTTGCGCTGGGCTTCGTTCAGTTCGCCAAACTCGTCACTGGCCGCCAGCTTCTTGTAGGCCTCGCAGAGTTCTGCGTTCTGGCTCAGCTCGGTGCTGTATTCGGTGAGCTTTTCCAGGCAGTTCTTGTACACCTTGCGCAGATCATCATTGTTCATCACCCCGTTCAGATGAGAAATCACCGACCAAGCACGCTCGAGGCGGTCCTCGGTGGCCTGCATCGGTTGCGCCAGGGTTGCCCACGTGGGATCGTCCTGCTGCGCTATTTGCGAGATCTTCATGCGATTTTCGCTGAGAATCTGGTCGATTGCCGGTTCCATGTGTTCGGTGCGAACATGGTCAAACCTTGGCAACAGGTCGTCGGTCAGTAACGGGTTGTTCATAAGTCCCCTTCTCAGCTATTAATTTGTCAGGTAGCTTAACATTTGGGCATCGGAGTCAGGCACCTGTGGGGAGACCTTTCCAAAACACGCTCAAGCACATCCATGTGGCGCTTGAGCTCCGCCATCCATGGCTCCGCACAGTTTTGGAAAGGTCTCCCCACAGGTGCCCCGAGCTTTCGGGTAAACGCTATATGGGTATATGTAATGTCGAATGTACGAACACACAAGGGTAACACGCCACAATTCGGACAACGCGCCTGGATTGATCCCAGTGCGGTGGTGATTGGAGATGTCGTCACCGGTGACGATGTTTCAATCTGGCCAATGACGGTGGTGCGGGGTGATATGCACAAAATCCGCATCGGTGACCGCTGCAGCATCCAGGATGGGTCGGTGCTGCACATCACCCACGCCAGCGACTTCAACCCCGGCGGCTGCCCGCTGACCATTGGTGACGACGTTACCATCGGCCACAAGGCACTGTTGCACGGCTGTACCGTTGGCAGCCGGGTACTGGTGGGCATGGGTTGCATCATCATGGATGGCGCCGTGGTGGAAGACGAGGTGATTGTCGCTGCCGGATGCCTGGTGCCGCCGGGAAAAACCCTGGAATCCGGTCATCTGTACGTGGGTTCGCCCTGCCGTCAGGCGCGGGCGCTTACAGATAATGAGAAAAGCTTTTTCCGCTACACTGCCAGTAATTACGTGAAGCTCAAGGACGAATACCTGAGCGGGATTTAATCCGGCGGTCTGATCTGAAACCGCCGGTGCCAGCGTATCTGCCTTTGATGTTCACCTTTTGACCAGGGGCACTGTCATGAAAGCACCACTGCATCAACCATTGTTTGAACGGGTTCTTGCGTATCTGTCAGCCTGCGGCATCGAACCGTCTGCGGACCTTCAGCGGCAGGCAAGGGCGCTGGTATCCGCAGTCGCGTCAGAAGGCAGGGGGAATGACGTTGGTCGTGCCCTGGAACTGGCGCCGGCCTATGTCGATATTCCTGCCTCTGATACGCCGCGCTCCGCACCCCGGATGCAGCGGCAAAGTATGGGCTACTGGCCCAATGCCCGCTAGCCAGCCTCACCAAGACGAGGCCGCGGACGCCGGGCGGGATCGGCCAGCCGTACGCTGGCGTCCGGCGGCCTGCTTCCGGCGTTCGCTACTGGCGGCTCTGGTGATCGGCCAGACTGCTGTCGCCACTGTTGCGCTGGCCTCGATAATGCCGCTCGAAAGCGGGTACCTGCCCAACCTTCTGCTGATCGGCCTGTTTACCCTGCTCCACGGCTGGATCGCCGTGGGTTGCTGGACGGCTGTTTTTGGCTTTGTGATCCGGCGACTGGGCGGAGACAGATACAGCCTGGCCAGACGTCACACTGAGGAATCGCTCTGCAAAACTGCTCTTGCACCTACCGCTATCGTCGTTCCCATCTGCAACGAGCCGGTGGAGCGGACCCTGTCGGGACTACGGGAAGTCTATCGGGAACTGCAGCGCCAGGGGCGCTTAAAACACTTTGATTTCTATATCCTGTCCGATACCCGCGACCCCGAAGTCTGGCTGGCAGAGCAGGCGGCATGGCAGGCGTTATGCCGGGAACTGAAAGCGGAGGGCCGGCTGTTCTATCGCCGGCGCACCGTCAGTCTGAACTACAAAAGCGGTAATATTGCAGATTTCCTGCGTCGCTGGGGCCGTCGTTATCGTTACATGATTGTGCTGGATGCCGACAGCCTGGCGGGCGGAGAAACCCTGGTCCGGCTGGTGCGGCTCATGGAGCGGGAGCCCGCAGTGGGCATTGTCCAGACCAGCCCCATCATTGTTGGCGCTGAAACCCTGTTTGCCCGCCTGCAACAGTTTGCCAGTCGCGTCTATTCCCCCCTGTTTGCTTCCGGCCTCGCTGCCATCCAGATGGGAGATGCCGTCTACTGGGGCCACAATGCCATCATCCGCGTCGATGCGTTCATGAAACACTGCGGCCTGCGCAAGCTGACCGGGCCGGGTCTTTTCGGGGGGCCGGTCATCAGCCACGATTTCGTAGAGGCTGCCTATATGGGAAGGGCCGGTTATGAAGTATGGCTGGAACCGTCACTGGCACAAAGCTACGAGGAGTCTCCTCCAACCCTGGAGGACGAGCTGATCCGTGATCACCGCTGGACGCGGGGCAATCTCCAGCACCTATGGTTACTGATGACCACACCCGCGCTTCGTTTTACCCATCGCATGGCCCTGGTGAACGGCATCATGTCCTATCTGGCATCCCCGCTATGGCTGCTGTTCGTAATATTGACCATGATCACTGCCGGTCATGCGCCACAACCGGAAACCACGGCACCGCTGCCATTTGCTGGTGGCGCAGCTCTGGCTGTCGGGCTTGGCCTGAGCACTCTGGGCCTGCTGTTTCTGCCGCGACTTCTCGCGATCGGCGATATTCTGGTGACCGGGCAATCCGCACTGTTTGGCGGCAGGCTCCGGCTGATAGCCAGCACACTGCTGGAAACTGTCGTTTCCCTGCTGCTTGCCCCGATAAAAATGCTGGCCCACAGCCGTTCGGTCGTCTGTGCGCTGACCAATGTTCCTGTGCATTGGGCAGGGCAGAACCGCCAGGAGGAAACCGGGTGGGGCCGGGCTCTCGATGAACATCGGACCGGAATCGTACTGGCACTGGGCTGGTGCGGCGTCGCCGGCTGGATCGGCTCGCCACTGCTGGCGCTGTGGTCACTTCCCGTTATCCTGCCCCTGCTGGTGGCTGCGCAGACGTCAGTGGTACTGGGGACAAAGTCCTCAGGATCTGCTGTTGATAACGCCGGTTTACTGGCAACACCGGAGAGCCGCGAGCCGCTGCAGATGATTCAGGAGGCAGGCGCCGGCATGCCGCTTCTACCGGGAGGTATTGGCCTGTCGAACGTGCAACAGGCCATACTGTTGCCCACCATGAATGCAGTGCACAGACAGCTGGCCAGAGTCCGGCCCGAAAAACAGACGACGGCAGCGCTTATCCGGCATTGTCTCGAACATGGCCCCGACCAACTGGAGCATCGGCAACTCAACCTGCTATGCCGGGACCGTCAGGCACTCGCGAGTCTTCATACCGCTGCCTGGCAAGCTGACAGGGACAGCTATTGGGGGAGCAGGATTGCGTCACTGATCGATTACACCCGGTTGTCCCTCGGAGAACGACTTGAAACGACTGATCGCCACCACGCTCCTGCTCAACGCCCTGTTCGTGGCGCTGCTGCTTCCACGCTATCCCTGGATACCGTGGATTGCGGCTGATGCGCTGCTACTGGCCGGCCTTTTTGCGCTTTGGCCACGGGGGCGGGGCAAACGCTTGCTTGCCGGGGCCATTGGCGCCCTGTACGCGGTTCTGGCCTTCTTTGCCCTGAGCGATGTGCTGGTCCGCCAGAGCATCGGGCGGCCATTCAATCTCTACCTGGAACTGGGCACTGCAGGCTCGGTATTTGACCTGATGAAGAGCAATCTGGGCCTCGGCCTGGCACTGCTGATCATCCTCGCGCTGGCCATCGTCTTTGCCGTCCTTGGCGGCTATGTTGCCAGGCTGTTGTCACAGCTTGGCGGCGGAACTCCGGCCAGAGCAGGCCAGCTGGTGACAGTGGCAGGCATAATCGCGGTCGCCGTATCATGGCTACCCCAGTCCACTGTCGGACTGAGTGCCGCCCGTCTGACAGCAGCGCAGATTCAGCTGGCGGCAGATACCCACCAGTCAACGCAGGCTTTCCGGCAGCACCTTGAAGACAATCCCGGTGCCGGTCAGATCTCACCCCTGACAGGGCTGGCGAATACCGACGTCATCCTGGGCTTTATCGAATCCTACGGGATTTCAGCAGTCACCGATGCCCGTTACCGGCCAGTGATTGGCGCCCGCCTGGATCAGATGGGGCAGGCGTTGGCGGATGCAGGCCTGCACATTGTAACCGGGCGTCTCCGCTCACCGGTTCAGGGTGGCCAGTCCTGGCTGGCGCACACCACCCTGCTCAGTGGGCAATGGATCAAAACCCAGCTGGACTACGAGATCTTCCTGGCGAGCGACTTCCCCACACTGATTGATGACATGGACACAACCGGCCATCACACGGTGGCCGTGATGCCTGCGATCACCCGCGCCTGGCCCGAAGGTAGGGCGTTTGGCTATAACCGGATCTACGACTCCTCCACCATGGACTACCGGGGCCCCGCGCTTAACTGGGTCACCATGCCGGACCAGTACACCTGGTCCTGGTTCCAGCGCCGGATCCGGGATCAGGCCAGCACACCGCTGTTTGCCGAACTCGCACTGATAAGCAGTCATGCTCCATGGGTACCGGTGCTGCCGGTTCTGAATGACTGGGACGCCATCGGCGACGGCGAAATATTCAATCAATGGAAAGACAGCGGCGAAGCCCCGGCCAGCCTGTGGCGGGATACGGAGCGAGTGAGAGAACACTACACCCGTGCGCTGGATTACGCCCTCAACGTGGCTACCGGATACGCGACCCGTCATGTCGACAACCGGACTCTGCTGGTGCTGCTTGGTGACCACCAGGCAGCGCCACTGATCACCGGCGGGAATGCCAGCCGGGATGTCATCGTGCACATCATCAGTGCCGATCCGGAGCTGCTCGCACCGTTCATCGACAACATCACATTGCCCGGCTTCGGTTGGGGCGTGCAACCCGGACAAGACCGGGAAGGCCCGACCATGGCCCGCTTCCGGCCCTTCCTCCAGCAACAGTTTGGTGCACCGCTTGATGTTGCGGAAATTTCCGTCACCGGGACCATTGAAAACTGAACAGGTGATCCCACAGTCAGAGAGAGCGGATGTCCACCAAAAACCCATCCGGGTGGCGCCACCGGCATGGAGCTGTTCCGCGATTGAAGTTGACACAAACCTGTTAATTCAGTTCTCCAGGAGGAGTCTCGTATGGCTAACATAACCCGCTGGAATCCGGTCAATGAACTTGATGACCTGATGAATCGTTATAACCGGCTGTTCGGCCTGGCACGCGGCAACAGTGAACGGGAAGGTAAAGACCTGTTCAGCAGCAGTGACTGGACGCCGGCAGTGGATATCAAGGAAACCCCGGAGGCCTTCAACATCGAAGCCGAACTTCCGGGCATGTCAAAGGACGATGTGAAAGTCACTGTGCAGGACGGCGTTCTGAGCATTCAGGGTGAACGCAAGCACGAGGAAGAAACCGACGACAAAAAGCACCATCGCGTTGAGCGTTTTTATGGCAGCTTCCTGCGTCGGTTTACCCTGCCGGAAAACGTGGACGAAGACAGCATTCGGGCCAATTTCAAGGATGGTGTCCTGTCCCTGACACTGACCAAAGTCGAACCGGCTGAACCCAAAGCCATTGAGGTAGACGTGCAGTGAACCGGCGAAACCGGTAACGGCAGAGCCGGGCTCAGTTCCCGGCCTCTGCCGTCGTTTTTGCTCCGGCCTTTTTGAGTATTTCCGCATAGGCGGTGCTGCGACGATGCCGGGAAATCAGATCGAGTATGGTCTCACCGTTTTCGTCCACTGCATTGATATCCCGCCCCGCTTCGACAAAGAAACCGACAAAACGCTCGAAATCCTCGGCAATCATGGCCTGGTAGGCCTTGATCAGGGCATTGAAGTCGGCATTGATGCGGCTGTCGTAGGGAGTAATCGCCAGAAAACCCTTTACCCGCTCATCACTCCACTCCTCACCTATGACTTTCGGCTTGTCTGGTCCGCTCATAATGTCTATGGCCCTGTTGTTTTCGGCAAATGAATTCGCTTAGGACCGCACAGTATAAAGATCCTGACGCGGGGAAGTTAGTTGAATTGACTATGAGAAGCTGCCCCGCAAGCATAAGGCACCGTTACGGGACAATTTCCACAGGCAGTTCACCGGTAGCCAGACTGTCAGCACACTGCGGGTCGCGGATAGCGATCTCCACTCGCCGGTTTTTTGCACGGTTCTCCTCACTGTCGTTAGGCGCCAGCGGATTGGTTTCGGCCCTTCCCGCCGCCACAACCCGTTCCGCCGGCACCTGACGGTTCAACACCAGTTCGTGAACCACGGAAACCGCGCGGGCGGCGGACAGGTCCCAGTTGGAGCGGTAGCGGCCACTGGATATGGGGCGGTCGTCCGTGTAACCGGCCACCAGCACATCACCGGTACAGCCAGACAGCACCTCCACAACCCTGTCGATGATGGGAAGCATCTCCGGCTTGATGGACGCTTCGCCGGAACGGAAGGTGGCTTCCTCGGAAAAGCGGATGACCACCTGATTCTCATCGTAATTGACATTCAGTGCATCCGAGGCGACTTCCGCCTCCAGCTCCCGGATCATGCGGCTGGTCAGCTCGATCACGCCGGCGGGAATTCGGGTGGGCGCACCGGATTCCGCACGCTCGTCAATAAACACGGGTTCATCGGTATCCGTATCCAGAGGCTCCGGCAGCGACACCGTATCCGACTCGATCAGTGTCAGGGGTGAGCCGCCGATATCATCGCCAAGTACCTGGTTGCTGCCAAAGGCAACCGCCATGGAATTGGCCATGGCGCGGTATTTTTCAATATCCATTTCCGCGAAGGACAGCAACAGGATAAAGAACGTCAGCAACAGCGTGGCCAGGTCGGCAAAAGTGACAATCCAGGCCGGGGAGCCCCGGGCCTGTTTTTTCTTTCTGGCCGGCTGGCGCACGATCAAAATCTACGCCTCCCGCTCCGGCGCAAGGTTGGTGCGCTGGTCAGGGGTCACAAAGGAAGACAGCAACTCGGTCATTACCCGGGGATTTTCGCCGCGCATGATGTTGCGTATGGACGTGGTAATCAGCAACTGGTTACGCGCCTCGTCCTCCGCCTTGAGCTGGAGCTTGTCTGCCAGGGGCAGGGCAATCAGCTGGGCAATAAAGGCACCGTAAAGCGTGGTCAGCAGGGCAATGGCCATGGCGGGGCCGATAGAGGAGGGGTCATCAAGGGTATTGAGCATCTGTACCAGCCCCACCAGCGTACCCAGCATGCCGATGGCCGGAGCGGATTCACCGATACCACGAAACACCCTTTCCGAGACCTCGTAGCGCTCGGCTGTCTGCTGGGTTTCCTGGGACAGCGCTTCCTCAACCAGCTCCGGCGGATGCCCGTCTACACACAGGTTAATAGCCTTACGCAGGAATTCGTTATCCGTGGCGTGGTTTTCCAGGCCCAGAATGCCTTCTTTGCGCACCACCAGGGCCAGAGTGCCTACTTCCCGGATGAGCTCTGCTGGCCGCTCCACCCGCTCGGTAAAAGCCGCTGCAAACGCCAGCCGGAACGCGCTCATCACGGACGGCAGACGAAACTTGATCAGGGTAACGGCAAAGGTGCCACCCAGCACGATCGCCAGCCCGGGCAGGTTGAAAAAGGTGAGTATCGAGGCATTGGCCAGCATGGCGAGCAGAACAATCAGTACGCCTGCCACCAGCCCGACAAGGGTGAGAATATCCATCAGCGACCTTTAATCCGGAACCTTTAGAGAGAGCCTGGGAGCCCGTATGCACCTGCTGAGCATAGCCCACACACCCGCATCGGGCTCAGTCGTTTCGCAATTCGTCGATCACCGGCCGGGTTTCGGGACGGATACCGCGCCATAACCGGAACGACTCCGCCGCCTGCTCGACCAGCATGCCCAGGCCGTCAAATACCCTTGTGGCCCCCTGATCCAGTGCCCACTGATTGAACGTCGTGGTCTGCAGAGAATACATCATGTCGTAGATAACCGTGTCGGCACCGATCACATTTGCGGACACCGGTGGCAGGTCGTGCTGCAGGCTGGCACTGGTGCCGTTGATAATAAGGTCGAAGGGCTCCGTGGGCTGCTCGAATCCGCACGCCTCCAGTCGGGTTTGCCCCGCAACCGGTTCAAACAGTGTCACCAGCGCTTCAGCCTTCGCCACTGTACGATTGGCTATGACAATGGCCGCCGGCTTTTCCGCCAGTACCGGCCCCAGCACGCCGCGTACGGCTCCGCCGGCACCGAGCACAAGGATTCGCCTGCCCGTCAGGCCAATGCCGTGGTTCGCCGTCAGGTCTGTCACCAGACCCTTGCCATCCGTGTTATCCGCGATCAGCAGGCCTTCACTATCCTGATACAGGGTATTGGCAGCACCGGCCAGTTGCGCCCGTTCGGTGCGCCGGTCCGCCAGCTTCCAGGCCTGCTCCTTGAAGGGTACGGTTACGTTCAGTCCCTTGCCGCCACGCTGGAAGAAGCCGGTGACGGTGCCGGCAAAATCATTCTCCGGGGCCTGAATGGCGGTGTATTCAAGCTGTTCACCAGTCTGGCTGGCAAACAGGCTGTGGATACGGGGGGATTTGCTATGGCTGATGGGGTTGCCCACCACCGCGTACAGATCATTATTCATTGGCAGTCTCCAGCCAGTCACGTCCGGTGAGAAAATGCTCCGTCAGGCGCGCCTCTTCCGAGCCCGGCTCCGGCACATAGCTGTATTCCCAGCGTACCAGTGGGGGTAACGACATCAGGATGGATTCGGTACGGCCGCCGGACTGCAGGCCAAACAGCGTGCCGCGGTCGTAGACCAGATTGAATTCCACGTAACGGCCCCGCCGATAGAGCTGGAAATGGCGCTCACGGTCGCCCCAGTCAAGAGACTTGCGGCGCTGCACAATCGGTTCGTAGGCCTCGATAAAACTGTCGCCCACAGACTGCATCAGTGCGAAATCGCGGCCAAAATCCCCGCTATTGTGGTCATCGAAAAACAGCCCGCCCACGCCCCGGGGCTCATCCCGGTGCCTGAGGTAGAAGTAATCGTCGCACCAGTGCTTGTAATCACGATACATCTGCTTTCCGAACGGATCGCAGGCCGCCTTTGCAACCCGATGCCAGTGCACGCAATCCTCATCAAAGCCGTAATAGGGTGTGAGGTCATATCCGCCGCCAAACCAGTACACCGGCTCGGCATTTTCCGGTGTCGCCACGAAAAACCGTACATTGGCATGGGACGTGGGCACGTAGGGATTGAAGGGATGCAGCACCAGGGACACACCCATGGCCTGCCAGGGCGCACCCGCCAGATGGGGCCGGTGCGCGGTGGCCGAGGCCGGCATGGTGTCACCCATGACGTGGGAGAAATTGACACCCCCTTTCTCGAAAACGTCGCCGTCGGTGATAACCCGGCTGACACCACCGCCACCCTCGGGCCGGTCCCAGGTATCGGTTGCAAAACCGCCCCTGCCATCAACCGCCGCCAGCCGCTGGCAGATATGCTCCTGCAGTCCAAGCAGGTACTGTTTGACGGCATTGCTGTCGGGTTGCTGTGGCATGGGCTCTCCTAACGAAGTTGTTTTCCGCTTACGATATCAATGATACGGCTGGGCTGGCGATTACCGCCCAACTTTCCCGGCACCAGCCAGTCCAGTTGCCCCTCGAAGTACCGACGCACCTGCCAAGAAGTTCGTGCCGGCTGACGGCCGGCGGGGTTGCAGGAGGTAGACACCAACGGAAAGCCCGCAGTTTCGCATAAAGCACGCACCACCGGGTGATCACTGACGCGCACCGCGATGGAACTGTGCTGTCCTCTTACCTGATCCGGGATCTGCTTCAGCACATCCGGTAACAGGCAGGTCACCGGGCCGGGCCAGTAGGATATGGCTTTGTCCTGTAACTCCTGAGGCAACGGGTCCAGCAGGAAACGTACCTGATCGACAGAGGCAGCCACAAGAATCACGCCTTTTTCGACCGGGCGCTGTTTGAGTTCAAGAATCCGCTCAACGGCTTCCGGGTTCCAGGGGTCGCAGCCCAGGCCCCAGACCGCTTCGGTCGGGTAAGCAATAACGCCACCACCAAGAAGGGTGCGGCGGGCACAATGAAGGTGCCAGTCAGTCAGGGGTTGCTGTGGTTTTTTCATGGGATCGTCAGGTCACTGAATACAGGTCAGGCAATCCGCTGAAACCCTCCGGGGGCAGCATCCACCAGCCCCTGGAGCTCCAGAAGCAGCAGCGACTGCATCAGCTGGTCGGCGGGGAGGCCTGTCACTGAACATAAGTCATCGGTTGATTGCGGATCATACCCTAAAGCCTCCAGCACCGCGATTTCCCGGGCGTCCAATCCTGTCATTATCGCGTTTTCCGGTTGCTTCTCCGTAGCCATGTCGGGCCCTTCCCCTGGGCCCTGCGCACTCCACCAGGTGCCCAGCTCGTCACAGATGTCATCCACCGTTTCCACCAGCTTTGCGCCCTGCCGGATCAGCTCATGGCATCCCCGCGCCAGGGGATTGTGTACCGAGCCGGGAATGGCAAAGACCTCCCGGCCCTGTTCCAGCGCAAGACGGGCGGTAATCAGCGAGCCACTTTTCAGGCCTGCCTCCACTACCAGGATGCCCCGACTGAGGCCGCTGATAATCCGGTTTCGGCGGGGAAAATGACCGGCTTTGGCAGAGGTGCCTGGCGGGTACTCAGAGACAATGACACCTTCCGCAGCGATGCGTGCGCTGAGCGTGCGATGGCGATAGGGGTAGGGTCGGTCAACGCCATTGCCGATGACGGCCACGGTCGCAAAGCCGGCATCCAGTGCGCCGGAGTGGGCGGCACCATCGACACCCAGAGCCAGCCCGCTGGTCACCAGCAGCCCTTTCCTGCCCAGCGCTGCAGCGAAGGAGCGGGCATGTTCCAGCCCGGCCCTGGTCGCATTGCGGCTGCCGACGATACCGATCTGTTCCCGCCCCAGAAGCGTCCGGTCACCACGCAGGTAAAGCACCAGTGGTGGATCCTGGATATGCCTCAAAGGATCAGGGTAATCCGCATCCGCCATGGTCAGGATAACCGTTCCGGTCCTGAGGCAATCCCTGTAGATGGCGACAGCAGCGGCAACCACCGGATGGTGGCGATCCTGGCGACGCCAGGCTTCCAGGGCCTCGATGGTTTCTGCTGCCAGACCGATCGCTTTCAGGGTGGCGGCATTACGGGTCAGTAACCCGTGGAAATCCCCAAAATGCTCAGTTATCGCCTGCTGGCGGCGGACACCGAATTTCGGCAGACAGGACAGCAGTAACCAGAAGCCGGTTTCCGACCGGAACAGGCCCGGATTTGACTGGGCGGGAATCGTTGCGGGCATGGCACATCCTTCCATGGATCAGATACTGGTGACGGAGCCCGCCTTCCTGGCGGGACCGGCCCGGATTATGCCACAAAAAAGGAGCCGGCGAGGCGGCTCCTTTTCAACATCGTCCTGACATCAATGGTCAACTCGTCAGGGGTTGGTCACCCTGTCCCCCACCGACAACGGGCGCGTAGCCTGCAGAACCAGACCATAGCTCATTTTCTCGTAAGTCTGGAAGATCATCAGCAGACCGGCACGCTCGGAGGGCAGCTCGATGGTCTCGTTGGTCACCGGATCGCGCACCAGGTTACCGTTCTTGAGAACCGCCATGACATTACCCTGTTCCAGGCCTTCACGTTCCCCGCGGTTAATGGCAACCACATCGTACTGGCCGATCTGGTTGACACCACCCTCGACGGAGATCATCCGGCCCTCAATATCATCATCCGGCGGGCTGGGTACAAAACTTGTGGTGATACGACGGTCTTCGCTGACCAGCAGGCGGTCGCCGATTCGCACCTCCTCGCTGGACTTCCTGAGACTGAGAGTCAGCACGTCGCTGTTTTCTGCAATAATCTCGCCACTGGCGATGCTGCGGGCCTCAAGACCAAGGAATTCCCCGGTTTCCGGATCCCGGAACTCCTTGCTGCGGCGGAAAATACCCACGTTATTCGCAGGTTTTTCGCCACGGGCATAGACACGATCACCAGCTCCGGTAATGATGCGTCCATCCTCGCCTTCAAGCACGTAGGGCGCGCCGTTGAGCTTGTCCGCATCAACAATTCGGGTGTCTGACAGGAAACTGCTGATTGCATCCAGGGGTATGGCGGGAATCGGTGTATCGATGGGCTCGGACCTTACCTTGGGCGACAGCTTGACCACACGGTCACTGGACACCTTGGTGACGCGCGGCTGGCCGTCGATATAGACCAGCGCCAACTCGTCACCAGGATAGATGAGGTGAGGATTCTCTACCTGAGGATTCACATGCCAGATTTCAGGCCAGTACCAGGGATTGTTCAGAAAACGTGCCGAAATATCCCACAGGGTGTCACCCTTCACGACAGTGTAACGCTCGGGATGATCGGACCTCAGATCCGGGGCGGCATGGGCCCAGGAAGTTAGCAGCAACATGCTTGCTGCCAGAGCGTACAGCAGTTTCCTCATTGTTTAAGTCCTTGATCGCGTGCCTTGAATCGTTGGATTCTGTTCTTGGTATGAGCCGGTATGGGCCTTTTATACCACTACTATAGAAGATGTCTCGTAAATTGTGATGTTATCTTTTGTTCTTCCAGTAAATTCTACGTCACTGTCAAAAGCTTTTAGCTATCAACTGATCAGTTTGTACTCAATGAGCGAATTGAGGGATAATACTTTTGTGAAAGACGATAAACTGTTGAAATCGGCTCTTTCATCCCGATCATAATAGTCACGGGATCGGAAAATGCGCAGTACGCTGTCGCATTTCGGACACAGTTTTCACACCGTTACAAAAGATAACGGTGGAAATCAGATACAGACACCAAAAGTACGAGCGCCATGATACTAGATATTCTCGAATACCCTGATCCCCGCTTACGCACCATTGCCAGGCCGGTGGATGAGGTGACCGACGAGACCCGCAAGCTGATCGACGACATGTTCGAGACCATGTACGATGCGCCCGGCATTGGCCTTGCAGCCAGCCAGGTCAACGTGCACAGGCAGATCATTGTGATGGACCTGTCCGATGACAGGAGCGAGCCGCGGGTATTCATCAACCCGGAGGTGGAAGTCCTCGATGGCGAGCCTGAAGAGATGCAGGAAGGCTGCCTCTCCGTGCCGGGCTTCTATGAAGAAGTCGCGCGGATTGAACACTGCCGGATCAGGGCCATCGATCGCGACGGCAAACCGTTTGAACTGGAAGCCCGCGGCCTGCTGGCAGTCTGTATCCAGCATGAAATGGACCACCTCAACGGCAAGCTGTTTGTGGACTACCTGAGCTCACTGAAGCGCACCCGGATTCGCAAGAAACTGGAAAAGCTCCACAAGAAAAGTGCCTGAGACCGCCAGGACAGAGTAAATGGGGACCGGGTGCATACCCGGTCTTTTCGTATTCGACAGACCATGGAACGATAGCCCTTGCGACTTGTTTTTGCCGGCACTCCCGATTTTGCAGCCACTGCACTCAAGGCATTGCTTGCAACCCGCCACCAGGTGGTTGGTGTCTACTCCCAGCCCGACCGGCCCGCCGGCCGTGGCCGCAAGCTGACAGCCGGCCCGGTCAAACAGGTGGCCCTGGACGCCGGTATTCCGGTATTCCAGCCCCGGTCCCTGAAAAACGCCGAAGCCCGGGAAGAACTGCAGGCACTGGAGGCAGACGTCATGATCGTGGCGGCCTACGGGCTGATCCTGCCCCAGGCGGTTCTGGATATCCCGCGCCATGGCTGCCTGAACATCCACGCTTCGCTGTTACCCCGCTGGCGCGGCGCCGCTCCGATCCAGCGCGCGATCGCCGCCGGTGATCGCGAGACCGGCATCACCATCATGCAGATGGATGCCGGCCTGGACACCGGTGAGATGTTACTGAAGGCCATTACCCCGATTGAGGAAGACGACACCGGTGGCAGCCTCCATGACCGCCTGGCGGAGTTGGGTGGTGAGGCCATTGTAAAGGCGCTGGAGCACCTGGAAAAAGGCGAACTGCGGGGCGAAGTCCAGGACGAAGCGCAGGCCTGTTACGCCAGCAAGCTCAGTAAGGAAGAAGGCCATATCGACTGGACCCTGGACGCACCCACGATTGGCAGGCTGATACGTGCCTTCAATCCCTGGCCGGGCACCTACACCGATCTCGACGACCTGCGCATCCGCATTCACCAGGCCGGGGTTCTGGAAGACACCAGTGACAGACACCCTGGCACCGTTATCCGCCGCAGCCGCAAAGGCATCGACATTGCCTGTGGTCTGGAGTCCCTGAGAATTACCCGGTTGCAACTGCCCGGCTCGCGCCCGCAATCGGCCAACGACCTGATCAACGGCGGCAGGGAAATACTGATGCCCGGCCAGGAGCTGCACTGAATGAACGACCGGGGCCAGCCGATGCGCGCCGTGGCCGCCCGGGTTCTGCAATCCGTGGAAAATGGCCAGTCACTGACCCAGTGCCTGCCCCTGGCCCTTGATGACGTCGCCGACAACGAACGCCCGCAACTCCAGGCCCTGTGTTACGGCACCTGCCGCTGGTTTCACCGGCTCGATGCCGAACTCCAGGCGCGCCTGAACAAGCCACTGCGTAAACCGGACCGGATTGTGCACCATCTGATGCTGGTGGCCCTGTTCCAGCTTCGCTTCAGCCAACAGGCCACCTACGCGGTGCTTAATGAAACCGTGGAAGCCTGCCGCGCCCTCGACAAACCCCATCTGACGGGCCTGGTTAACGGTGTGTTAAGAGCAGCGGAACGGGAAGGGGAGCCGGACTGGCCCGACGACAGTGCCCGCTTCAGCCATCCCCGCTGGATGCTGGAAAAATTGCGCCACAACTGGCCCGGTGACTGGCGGGCCATTCTTGAGGCCAACAACGCCCAGGCGCCCATGACCCTGCGGGTCAATGCCCGCCGTTTTATCCGTGATGACTATCTTCAGCTTCTCGCCGACGCCGGTATCGACGCTGCCGCCACCCTGTTCGCACCCTATGGCATTCAGCTTGCCTCACCTGTGCCGGTGGACCACCTGCCCTGGTTCGCCGATGGCGCGGTCAGCGTCCAGGACGAAGCCGCCCAGCTCTGTACCGCCCTGATGGATCTGGCCCCCGGCCAACGGGTGCTGGATGCCTGTGCCGCGCCCGGTGGCAAAACCTGCGCTATCCTTGAAAGCTGCGCGGAACTGGCGGAAGTGGTGGCTATCGATGAGTCCGCTGATCGGCTGCCCCGGGTGCAGGAAAACCTGGACCGGCTGGACCTGACAGCCACACTCGAACAGGCAGATGCAGCAGATATCGACCGGTGGTGGGACCGGCGGCCGTTTGACCGCATCCTGCTGGATGTTCCCTGCAGCGCCACCGGTGTGATCCGCCGGCATCCGGATATCAAGCTGTTGCGGCGGGAATCCGATATTGTGCCATTGGCCGATATCCAGCTGGGCCTGCTGGAGGCCATGTGGCAGGTGCTTGCCCCGGGCGGGCGTCTGGTCTATGCCACCTGTTCCGTGTTCCCGCAGGAAAACCACCGTATAATCCGTCGATTCCTGAAGCAGCAGAACGACGCAGCTCTGGTCAAACCGGATGTACCCTGGGGCCGTGACATGGATACCGGCCGCCAGCTGCTACCTGCTGCTGAAAGCCACGATGGATTCTTTTACGCCGTGCTGGAGAAACCTGAACCATGAAAATCCTGATTCTCGGCGCCGGCCAGGTGGGCGGTACACTCGCAGAAAACCTCGCCAACGAAGCCAATGACATTACCGTGATCGACAGCGACAGTGCCCGCCTGCGGGAGCTTCAGGATCGTCTCGACATTCGCACGGTCCAGGGCAAGGCGTCCTTTCCCACCGTGTTGAGACAGGCGGGCGCGGAAGATGCGGATATGCTCATCGCCGTCACCAACAGCGATGAGGTCAACATGGTGGCCTGCCAGGTATCCAAGCTGCTGTATAAAACACCCACCACCATCTGCCGGGTCAGGGCCAATGCCTACCTGGCAAAGCCGGAACTGTTCTACCAGCGCGACCAGAAAAAGGACCTGGACAGCCTGCGGGGCTTCCCCCTCGACGTTCTGATCAGCCCGGAACACCTGGTCACCAAACACATTACCCGGTTGATCGAATATCCCGGCGCTCTGCAGATGCTGGAATTCTCGAAGGGGCTGACCCAGCTGGTTGCCATCCGCGCCACAGAAGGCGGACCACTGGTGGGACACGAGCTGTCCTACCTGCGGACTCACATGCCGAAAATCGAGACCCGGGTTGCTGCCATTTTCAGAAAAGGGCGGGCCATCATGCCCCGCGGCGACACGGTCATCGAGGACGGCGACGAGGTGTTCTTTATTGCCGCTTCGGACCATATCCGTTCGGTGATGAGTGAGCTGCAGCCACTGGAGAAGCCTTACAAGCGCATTTTCATCTGCGGTGGCGGCAACATCGGCCAACGCCTTGCCCACACCCTGGAATCCCGCTTCCAGGTGAAATTGCTGGAACGCGACCACGAACGTTGCGTGATGCTGTCCGAAAACCTTCGCAAGACGGTGGTACTTGAAGGCAACGCTGCCAACAAGGACATCCTGCTGGAAGAAAACATCGAGAATACCGATGTGTTCTGTGCCGTCACCAACGATGATGAAGCCAACATCATGGCCTCGCTCCTGGCAAAGCGCCTGGGTGCCCGCAAGGTACTGACCCTGATCAACAACCCGGATTACGTCGACCTGATCCAGGGTGGCGATATTGATGTGGCAATCTCGCCCCAGCAAACCACCATCGGCAGCCTGCTCACACACGTGCGCCGTGGTGACGTAGTAAACGTTCACTCACTGCGCAGGGGTGCGGCCGAGGCAATCGAAGCCATTGCCCACGGCGACCACCGGTCCTCCAAGGTGGTGGGGAAACGCCTCGACGAGATCAATCTTCCGGAAGGCACTACGATCGGCGCCATCGTCCGCCACAACGAAGTGCTTATTGCCCATGATCACCTGCGGATCCAGCCCGATGACCATGTAATCCTGTTCCTGGTGGACAAAACCCGGATACGGGATGTGGAAAAACTTTTCCAGGTGGGGCTGACCTTCTTCTAGTGCAAAAGCAGACCTTTGAACCGAACTTAGAAATACGCGATTCGCAGGCGTATAATCCCTTTTTTTTCAGAGTGCTCCGGCCAGATGCCCGGGCGCCACACACAGACTGACCAGCAGGCAAACGTCGTGACAGACAAGGCAACTTCCGAAAACACCCCGGATATCAAAACTTTCCAGGGCCTGATTCTGGCCCTGCAGAATTTCTGGGCGCAGCACGGCTGCGTGGTACTCCAGCCACTGGATATGGAAGTGGGGGCCGGCACCTTCCACCCCGCCACCTTCCTGCGCTCCATCGGCCCGGAAACCTGGAACGCCGCCTATGTTCAGCCCAGCCGCCGCCCCACCGACGGCCGCTACGGCGAAAACCCCAACCGTCTGCAGCATTACTACCAGTTCCAGGTAGTGCTCAAGCCGTCCCCGGACAACATCCAGGAGCTGTACCTGGATTCCCTGAAGGCCTTGGGGCTCGACCCGCTGGTGCACGACATCCGCTTTGTCGAAGACAACTGGGAATCACCCACGCTCGGCGCCTGGGGCCTGGGCTGGGAAATCTGGCTCAACGGCATGGAAGTCACCCAGTTTACCTACTTCCAGCAGGTCGGTGGCCTGGAATGCTTCCCGGTAACCGGCGAACTCACCTACGGGCTTGAACGCATCGCCATGTATCTTCAGGGCGTCGACAGTGTCTACGACCTGGTATGGACCGAAGGCCCGGATGGGGTGGTTACCTACGGTGACGTGTTCCACCAGCAGGAAGTGGAGATGTCCACTTACAACTTCGAGCACGCCGATACCGACTTTCTGTTTTACAGCTTCGATGTTCATGAGCGTGAAAGCGCCCGCCTGATCGAAGCGGGCCTGGCATTGCCTGCCTACGAGCAGGTACTCAAGGCCTCCCACACTTTCAACCTGCTGGATGCCCGGCACGCCATCTCCGTGACCGAGCGCCAGCGTTTTATCCTGCGGGTTCGCACCCTGGCCCGTTCTGTTGCCCAGGCTTACTTCGACAGCCGCCGCAAGCTTCGCTTCCCGCTGGCGCCTGAGGCTCTGCGCAAGGAAGCACTGGCAGCGGCCGAGGCCGCCGAAGAAAAAACCAGGAAGGGCAGGAAAGCGAAAAAATCTCAGCAGGAACAGGGGAACGCATAATCATGGCAACACAGGATTTTCTGGTCGAACTGGGCACCGAAGAACTGCCCCCCAAGGCCCTCAAGCCGCTGTCTGACGCTTTTAGCCATGGCATTGCCAGGGGCCTGGAAGAGGCCGGTATCCGCTTTGGCAAGGTGGAAGCCTTTGCCGCACCACGCCGGCTCGCCGTGCGGGTACGGGACCTGGAAGACGCACAACCCGACAAACCGGTGGAAAAACGCGGCCCGGCCGTAAAGGCCGCCTTCGACGACTCCGGCAACCCCACCCGGGCGCTCACAGGTTTCGCCACCTCCCTGGGAATAACACCTGACCAGCTCGACACCCTGGAAACCGACAAGGGCGCCTGGGTGGTCTATCGCACCATCGAAAAAGGCCGCCCCACCGTCGATCTGATGCCGGAACTGGTAGACCAGTCCCTCGCCGCCCTGCCCATTCCCAAACGCATGCGCTGGGGAGCCCACCGCACCGAATTCGTGCGGCCGGTCCACTGGGCCATCATGCTGTTCGGCAATAAGGTGATTGAAACCCCGATCATGGGGCTGACGCCGGGCAACAAGACCCATGGCCACCGTTTCCATTGCCCCCGGTCGCTGATTGTTCCCACCCCCGGTGACTACGAAGTGGTACTGCGCCAGGAAGGCTACGTCATTGCCGATTTTGCCGAACGCCGCGAACAGATTCGCGACGGCGTAATGGCAATAGCCAGACACGAAGCCGGTGGCCAGGCGGTCATCGATGAAGATCTGCTGGACGAAGTCACCGCACTGAACGAATGGCCGGTACCGCTGATGGGCCGCTTCGAGGAACGCTTCCTGGAAGTACCCGCCGAGGCATTGATCTCCTCCATGAAGGAACACCAGAAGTATTTCCACGTGATCTCTACCGACGGCAGGATGCTGCCGCTGTTCATCACCGTCGCCAACCTGGAAAGCAAGGACCCGGGCCAGGTGATCTCCGGCAACGAAAAGGTCATCCGCCCGCGCCTGTCCGATGCTGCCTTCTTCTACGACACCGACCGCAGGATCAGGCTGGAAGACCGCATCGAGCAGCTCAAGCCGATCGTATTCCAGGACAGGCTGGGCAGCCTCTATGACAAGTCTGTACGGGTTGCCGCGCTGGCGAGGAAAATCGCCGATGCCATCGGCAGCGATCCGGTGCTGGCCGAGCGCGCTGCCATGCTGGCCAAAACCGACCTGGTCACCGAAATGGTGCTGGAGTTCACCGATCTTCAGGGCATCATGGGCCATTACTACGCCGCCAACGACGGTGAAAACGAAGACGTGGCCAGCGCCCTGAACGAACAGTACATGCCCCGTTTTGCCGGTGATGACCTGCCCGCCAGCCTGACCGGCTGCGCCGTGGCGATTGCCGATCGCATTGATTCCCTGGTGGGCCTGTTCGGCATCAACCAGCCACCGTCGGGCACCCGCGACCCCTTCGGCCTGCGCCGCGCCTCCCTCGGCGTGCTGCGCATCATCATTGAGCGGGAACTGCCGCTGGACCTGCAGACGCTATGCCAATGGGCAGAAGCAGAACACAGTACTATCACCGAAACCGGCGTGGCCGATACGGTGGTGGACTACATGCTGGAGCGCTTCCGCGCCCACTATGAAGAGCAGGGCATCAGTGCCGAGGTCTACCTGGCCGTGCATGCCCGCCGTCCCACGCGCCCGCTGGACTTTGACCGCCGCGTGAAAGCCGTGGAAGCCTTCCGTCAGCTGCCGGAAGCCCTGGCCCTGGCCGGCGCCAACAAGCGGGTGTCCAACATTCTCACCAAGCAGGGTGGCGACAGCATTGGTGAAACCATCGATACCGACCTGTTGCAGGAGAAAGCGGAAATAGCCCTGGCAGAGCATATCCGCCAGCAGGCAGAGAAGGTTCTGCCCCTGTTCGGGAAGGGCGACTACGCCACCGCTCTGAGTTCCCTGGCCAGCCTGCGGGAACCGGTGGATAACTTCTTCGACGAAGTCATGGTGATGGCCGACGACGAGGCCGTGCGCAACAACCGCCTGGCCATGCTCAACCTGCTGCGGAACCTGTTCCTGCGGGTGGCGGATATCTCGGTACTGCCGACCGCCGGTTAAGGGAAATCCGGGAGGGGCTGGTAAATCACCACTTAATCCGTATAATACCGGCCGTTGATCGGCGTGTGGCGCAGCTTGGTAGCGCACTTCGTTCGGGACGAAGGGGTCGCAGGTTCGAATCCTGCCACGCCGACCAGATTTCAACGACTTAGAGCTCATCCTCGGATGGGCTCTTTTTCGTTTCTGGCTGGGTACATATTGGGTACATAAACCCAACAGCGCCGCTCATCTACATCGATTCACTCAAAGTCATTCTAAAATGCAGTATCTCTGCACTCGGACGCTTTCGCTTCCGTTGGTCCTGATTTTATCACGCAGATGAGCTACAACCTATAACCCAGCCCTGTTGCGCTCTTGAACCTGCCTCGTAGAGCCTCGCAGTGGACAATGGTCACTCGCCGATAATTTTGATCAGCCACCAATCCTTGCGTCACACGGACGACAAAATTTCTTTTCAGGCATTGTGGTCAAACTACCTTTTTCATGCATTTAGACACCCTGCCGCTTCAAAATCGAATCCCTAACCATGGTTAGCAGCCTACCAACGCAGGGTTAATGTCTCGTAGTTCGGGATCGAATCCAGGATCCGATCATAAAAGGTACCTTTTCTGCTCCTAGTTTGTTGTGCGTGATTGTTGAACACCAAACAAGCCAAAATGCCCGCCTTCCTAGTGGTTTGTGGGAGTGTCCAACAAACGACCGTTATATATCCGATTGCTCGTTGTCGGGATGATGAATTTTACGTATTCGAAAAGAGCCCTGGATGAACCCGCTCACCCTAGCCCAGGATGCAAGTACTTACTTTATACGTCCCCCGGCAAAGTCCCAGTTCTATTGATGGCACAGATCAGATAACAGAGATCAAATGATTATGTGACAAGGGTTTGATCGGTGGGCTAAGCTTTTGATTTACTGTTTTATTGGATTTTGCAGTATTGTTTGAAAAACCGTAATCACGAAGCGGTCAAATTTTCGCAAAATCGCCGTCACTGAGATCTCTGTCCGCTTGCTGTTACCACCTAAACTTGTTTCAAGGAGTGAGAATGCTGAAATCAACCAGGGAAGATCGGTTTCCCGTATCGACAATAGAAACCGGCTGTGAGCCCTTCAACCTCAAACAGAAAGCAAGAGAGGGCTATAAAGTTGGGGAAAACCCAGTGAAGGAGACAGGTGTGTATGTTGATACATTCGCGGATGCATTGGACAGACTCAGAGCAATGAGTGTTGCCGGATGGAGAGATTACGGGCCGGGAAATAGTCAAGGCGCTCGAAAAGCAATTGGATGGGTTACGAAAACTGATGCCGAGCGTTTACTTAAAGTGAAGGACAAAGAAAAACGAATAGCCTTGTATCGGACAATTTCGGATGTAGTGCTTTAAGTCGCTAACAAGCACGGCGGTGGCTTTTTTTGCGTCTTCGTCTTCTTTCCAAAGTCGCGCATGCTGAGGGCTTTGGGCATCACCACTCCCAAAGGGTAAATAATGAAAAGAATTTTTGCACTGGTAACACTAACGTCTATGTTGGCTGCCTGCGCCGTGTAGTGGTCAACTAATCCCGGACAGTATTTTAAGTTTCTCTTCCGCAACCACCGGTGGCATGCCGTCATTGAATGTATGAGGACGCTGCCGGTTGTAATAGTCCATCAGATAATCACCAATGTCTTTCCTTGCGTCGGGAATCGAGCGGTAGCCGAGTGAAGGTATCCATTCGCTCTTCAGGCTCCGGAAGACCCGTTCCATCGGGGCATTGTCCCAGCAATTTCCCCGGCGACTCATGCTTTGCTCCATGCGGTAACGCCAGAGCCTCTGACGGAATAATCGACTGGCATACTGACTGCCTTGGTCGGAGTGGAATAGGACCCCAGTCGGCTTTCCTCGTTGCTCATACGCATGATCCAGTGCCTTTACCACCAACTCACCATCAGGCCGATCTGATAGCGCCCAGCCAACTACCCGGCGGGCATAGAGATCCAGAACAACCGCAAGATAGCTCCATCGCTGACCAGCCCACACATAGGTGATGTCACCGCACCACGCCTGGTCTGGGTGGCTGACGCTAAACTCACGATTCAGCCGGTTTGGAATGTCTGGCCTTTCCACAGTGGCCTGCTTGTAAGCGTGTGGACCGGGTTGTTTGCAGATCAGTCCCAGCTCACTCATGAGGCGGCGAACCTTGAAGCGTCCGATCACAACGCCTTCATCATTAAGCATGGTGGTGATCATACGGCTTCCCGCTGAGCTTCGGCTCTTGTGAAAGATCCGGTTCACATCGGCTCGCAGAACCACTCGTTCCGCGTCCACTACAGACCGTCTGCGGCGATAGTCGTAATAGCTGGACCGCGATACTTCAAACGCTTTACAGACCATCTCAACCGGCTCCTGCTCACTCAACTGGTCTATCAGCGCGTACGATTCATCTCGTCCGACATCAAGAGAGCGGTAGCCTTTTTTAGTATCGATTTTTCCCGTTCCAGCCTCTCACAACGGGCTTCCAATTCCTGGATCCGCTGCTGCTCCGGGGTCATCGCTTTGGACTTAGGTGTAACCCCACCACGTTCTTCGGAAAGCTGTTTTACCCATCGCCTGAGGGCGTTCTCGCCGACATTCAAAGAGCGGCTGGCTTCGGCAACACTGTAGTCCTGGTCAAGGACCAGACAGGCAGCTTCCTGTTTGAACTCCGGCGTAAAAGATCGTCGTTTCCTGGTCATCAGACACCTCGCTTATGGTGGCGATATTACCACCTACGTTGGTGTCCGGAATCATTGAACCACTACACCGTACAACCAATTCCTCTGCATGATCGAGCTACTGAATCGTATCAAGTGCCATACCAGAAATTGATTGTCGACAACCTATCTACCGAATCAAAAATCGGGGTCAATGATATTATTTATGTAAATGGGTGGGCTCCAGCGCACTCTGGTTTTGAGCCACCACTCAACGAGTCATTTGTCTCGAAAATTAAGAACTCGATAGTTGCAAACGGCGAGTCTGGCCGTGTGGATGTCGCTGTGCTTAGGGTTGGCTTTTTTGTCGAGAAAAACGTAGCTGACGACATCGTATTTGTCGGTTTGTTTATGGTAGGCAGAGAGCGAGGGTTTAAGTGTGACGCCGATGTCAATGTGAAAACAGAGCGTGATTCTCAGCGGATAACACTTACCCATGAGATACGTCGCCCGCATTTTGATAATCAAGAGCAAATTCGACAATTCATTGAAACGTGCCAGACCGATCTCATTAGTCAGCTTGCTGACTCAATCAAAAAGGCGATCTAAGGAAATGTGTCCGACCACTGTAAGCTGGTAGTATCTTGGTCTCCTTCCCCGGCAGTCCACCGAAACTGGTTCCTGACCTACCTGATAATCTGAACCTCAGGTTCGTCCACCGCATCATCGGCGGTGGTTTCAATGAAGGTGCACCGGCGTAATTTGATGCAAGGGCAGCAGCTACCGCCACGAAGCTGTGCTAGTTCCAGTTCCAGGTGGTGAGTCTGGTGGAGCTGAAAGGTGGTTTTTGGTTCGCCTCTCAGGCGTTATGTCAAACGTCACGCACTGTATCTTTAAGTTCATGAGTTGGGATGGTCGCAAAGCGAATATTCAGATCCGAGTGGTAAAGCCTCTTTTGAGACTCGGTGTGTCATGTCTTAGGGGGTAGGTCCAAAATTTAGAGGGATGGCACAACCACTTATCCCAACGAATCGGGGTTTCGTTGTCGCTGCAAATTACCATCCTGCATTATTGAGGGCAGAGATCGCCCTCAGGTTGTTTGAGACATCATTAAGGTAGTCAGCAGGATTGGCTGCCAAGGCCGCTCCAGCATCAAGTAAATCCTGACCGTGCAATTCTGGATCGCAAGCCGCAAACTCTTGGCCAGGAGTACTCAGCACCCCGTGGTTCGACAGTGAGGGGTCTCATTGATGAGTCTGAGACTTAGGCCTGCCAGACGCTCAACTGCTGGACCGGTACAGGCTTCAACAGCTTCCAGTTGGTAAGATCAACTGCGCCCTGGCCGGTACCGCGAATCTCTTGGTATCGGTCCAGTGTTTCCAACTTGTCGTCGCCGTTTTCCGTGGCAATGTCGTGAAAGCTCAGACCGTCTATCTGCACCAATAACGGCCGGTACTGCTGACCAAGGATTTCAACAAGCTGTTCAGGCAGGACATTCAGGCAATCAAGTGAGTAGGTCTTAATCTGAAGAATGTGAATCAGATTCTTTGCATAAGACAGCAGCTCACAGCCCGCGTCCAGCGCATACTTCGCGGCCATTCGCTCTTCGGGCGTGACATAGGTCTCACCGTGGCGGTAATTATGACGGTTGCCGTCACGACTGATCCCTTGTTCGGCAACAAGCCCGTACTCAATTTCAATCCTTGGCCAGTCGTCCAAGTGTCCAATTGTTTTTCTGGCGAAATCATAGAGATCCCTGTACCCCTCGACCCAGCCGTTCTCCTGAACCATATTCAAACCACCCAGGCCATGACGATGAATATGAGGGAGAAACAGGGAACTGGTACCGTGGAAGAAGGGCACCTTGAACGTCCCGTTTTTATCTAGCAACTCGTTGGATTCCATACAAATCTTCCCTGTCCTGTTCTGAATCTAAGAGTGTCGCAAACCTCCTGGGGAACTGCAGAGGTTTTGACCGACCGCCTTCCACAGCTTCCTGCGTAGACGCCCAGAATCCGTTCAGTCTTTGGCAACGACTCGCCAATAACCTTCATAATAAACACCGTCAACGCCCTCATTATCGGTATCGGATACGACCTCATACATCTTTCCTTCTAACGGCCCATCGGGAAGACGATCGGCAACGACACGACTGGCTGTGCGCTCCAGTGTTGCTCTGTGGTGTGGCTTCACCTCGCGTGCGCGTGAGTCCCCCTTCCGATCGACATCCCACCATTCAAACTCAAAACTTCCTCTCATTTGTCCGCTCCTTTTCCGGGAAAATCAGCGCAGAACGGCTTGAGGTCATCCGCGCTGAGTGGTTGGTTAAATCGTTTGTCTCGGGACTCTGCAGGCTAGCTTTCGTTTTCCAACATTTGCGCCTCAGGCTTGAACCAGCGCAGCCGTTGTTCGCGCGCATGAAACTGGACGCCGAAATGGTACCCAAAAACCGGACGTAGGCGCACGCCATGGAATCGTAGTCTCTCTCTGGGCCCCAGAGCTCTCCAGCAAATCAATCAGCGGCGAGCGCGGCGTGATAATCCGTTGAAGCTGACCGCTCATCTGGTGCTTCATCGCTTGTGCCCGGCACATAAGGAGTCTCATCTGCTTGAGGTGCATACAATCCGTTAACAGGTGGCCTGCGTTTCAGTAGCCGCCCCTAAGATCTCATAAAGTTGGCGAGCTGCAAGCAATTCGCCAACCAGACATCCATTGGCTGAAGGCGTAAGTACCGAACGCGGCGAAGATTGAACGGCAGGCCGGAATTTAGGAAAGGCTACAAGAAACCGTCATCGGAGTTGCCGAAGCTGTCTATGCCAAAGTCGCTATCCATCCCAGTCCCGATACCCATGCTGTCATCCATGCCGATGCTGGAGCCCATGGTGTCGTCCATGCCAGTGCCCATGCTGTCATGTAAACCTAGGCTCATACTGTCGTCGCTCATTCCGTAAACGTTACCGCCGACATCAATCATACTGTTGGCCATGGGCAGGCCGGTCGCGGGGTTGATGCTACCGCTTGCGATACCGCCGTCATTGCCTAATGAGCTGGAGTAATCACCAAGCATGTCGTCTGTGAACAGGCTGTCATCATCGGTCACTGACTCAGTATCTGAATCTTCGAAAATTCCTCCCGCCTGGCTGATCTCCTGCCAGTCGGGAGACTCCACCGTTGGCTCTGAGTCTGAACCAGACCCGATGTTAGGGTCAGGCGTCATAAGGCCCAGCCCGTCATGGCTGACGTACTCCTTTCCCTCGTGGACGGTGTAGACGGTGTACTCATCAGGCTTGAGTTCATCGCTTTTGGAGAACAGGGATTTCAGGGTTTTTAACATAACGGCATCATCCGGATTCTTGAATTGAGTCGCTTACCGACAACCTAGCATACAATCAAAAAGATCAAAGCGATTGCCGGAGAGGCCGGTCTCCAGTTAGCTGACGCGGACCCCAGGTGGATTCGCAAGCACTTCAGCGTCGTGGTCGAACGCACATTAAGGGAGCTCAATGGGATTCCTTGCCACGAGGACATCCTGGCAGTCGCCCCGGCGAAAAAGCAGATCCTCTGCTCGAAGTTCTTCGGGTCGCCTGTGACTGACCCTCGATTCCATGCGCTCCGCCGTATCGCACCACGCCACGCGGGCCGCCGAGAAACTCCGCAAGGAAAACCTTGAGTGCGGATATCTGGCCACGTTTATGTCGACAAGCCGGTATCGTTCTGGCGAGCACTACATCAACCAGAGGGGCATTGCTCTGCCTTATCCCACGGCGGACACACACGAGATCTGCGGTCATGCGGCTGGCTTGGCCCAGGCGCTCTGGCGAGACGGGTACAGGTACAACAAGGCCGGGATCGTGCTCTCCGATTTCCGAGTGCCTGCCGCTTGCCAGTCGGATTTCTTCAGTAGGATCGAGGACGATGAGAGAGATCAGAATCTGATGCGGACGCTGGACAAGATCGACAGCATTGCCGGAAAGAACACTGTTCAGTTTGGCCGACAAATTCACAAGAACACGATCTGGCAGATGCGTCGGGAAAATTTGAGCCCGGCGTACACCCCTCGCTGGGCCGATATCCCGAAAGTGAAGTGCTAGAGCCAGCCACTGCAAAAAGTTGGAACTTTTGGGGTTGCATGTCCGAAGACTTGTGTAATGATGACCACCATCAAACAGCTTAGCGGCACGAATTCACTCGCTGTGCTCAAACAAATAAGCAGCCTGGCTCCGGGGTTAATCGAGGAGCAGCTCAGCCGGCGGTAGCTGTTAACACCGGCAGTCGATCACGGGGTCAAGGTGCGCCCAAACCGCACCGCCTCCTCTCCGGGGGTCGCCCGCAGCCCTGCGTTATGGGCAACGATGATAAAGCCCCGTGGAGCCTGGCTTCACGGGGTTTTATCTTTTACGGACAGGCCGCAATACTTGGTTAGTAGTGAACCTTCCATCCTTATGGGGCGGTTGGACGCGAACGTTCGCTTTTGTTTATAGAGCAGACAGCGCGAAAAGGCCTCCAGCGAGCGAGTAAGTTCATGAGAAACTCAATAAACACTTTGGATGAGCCATCTGACGAATCAGAGCAAGCCCCTGAGCAGCTAAGCTCTTGTTTGAAGGCGGTTTATTGGAGCCTGGCAAGTTCCATGAAAAACAAAAGTGCGTATAAGTTAAAAATGGATCCTCGCTCAATTTTTTTGACAAGTCCCCACCACTAATAACCTGTCAGTGGCAACGTCAAGATGCATCAACAGACTTCAACACTGATAGCGGCCAAAGGTGGGTCAAAATAATTGGCCAATGACAACCCGGAGAGCCGTAGCCCAACTTGACCGCTTCCGGCGCAATTTTCTGCCTTATTGCTTAAATCAAGCAATTACACCGCCCAACGACCGCTTGCATCCTCTTAGCATTAACTCGTACTCAAAACTAAATGGAGATGCAGATGAAAAATACGTCGTTGCAAATGTACTTCACGGATACGGAGGTGGGGAACTACTACTCAGTATCCCGCGGCACTATCCGACGCTGGATTCGTGAAGGCAAATTCCCTCGCGGGAAAAAACTGAGCTCAGGGTCCACTCGTTGGCTAAGGTCTGATATTGAAGAATTTGATCAGGCGGTGCTTCGCATGAATGAGGAGATGCCTGCTGAGTGATAATGGTGCCTGGGGCGAAGACCTCTACTAGACTCTTCGCCCCAGCAACCTCTCTACTTAACGGAAAGTTGCGGCCTGAATGTCGTCTCCAGATGTGGACGACGGAAGACTCAGCGCCACATTCGTGGCGCATGGGCGGCTACAGCATCATTGAAAATGAATTCACAGCGACTTGAGAATCGAGAGTTGATGTTAGCCGCATCTAGGTTTATGCGTGGGAAAGAGGCGTCGACTTGCCGGAGGAAAGATCTCTGCGGCGGTTGATCACTAATTCCGGGGTGTAATGGTTCTTATCATCCTGATCTTCAAACCCCAAACGTTGGTACACGTTACCACCAATACCTGGTATGACATTATTATCCGCAGATTTTTGATCATCTCGGGCAAAATAGTAATATGCGAAGCGACGAGTAATATCGCTCGCGAACTCCTTTTCAAGATTCGACTTAGCGTCTGTAAACATCACCGGAGCAACTACATAAATCATAGATGGATTCGATTCACGAATAAGGTGCGTAAGATTCGTTTTTACGACACAAGCGCCAGAAATGATTGATTTTGCAACAATAAGACTATCTACCGACTTTATTGTAGGTTCGGAGTACTTTCTCTGGATGGGTGCTGTATCGGGAATATTTCTGGTTTCGTCTCCAGGAAAACGCTTGTTCCAAAAGCAAGCTACGGAAATCGAGCTAACACTACCCCTCAAGCCTTCAATGATTCCCTGTACCAGAAAATCTGCGTCTTCAACTGTACAGGCGATGCCCACAGATTTACCTTCGAGCTTGTCCCTGAGCGCTTTGCCATGCTCAAAGCCCAGCTGATACATTATATGTTTGTATTCTGCAGGGGGCGTTGCGGGGGCCGCTAGACGATCCAATAAAGATTGAATGGAGGCGGTAGCGAGTTCGGTCAGTGTCCGGCTCATATCAAGTGCCTCTCTAACTCTTCGAATGTAGACGGTTCTTCCATGACTATAATTCTTTGAAATTCAGAGAATTTCTCGGAGCCTACCGAGTACTCAAGTACTCCAGAGTCTGACTCCAGATAACTCCACTCGAAAAACCCTTGCCCCATAGTATAGTGGAAACCCTCGATTTGCATCAGTATCGCTTCAAATTTTTCAAGAATGTCAACTCTAGATAGCGATCTAACGTAATTTGGCTCGTGCCGCAGAACCCCTTCCCAAAGATCCATGAGGTTACAGGGGGTACCACAGTTACTCACCCATTCGCCGACAAATAAAGATCCCAGTCTTTCTATCTTGTCGAGGTCAGCGTTAACGCACAGACTCGCGAGTGCATCGCGGAGCTTGGGTTCAATCTGGAGGAGGTGATTTAGAGTCTCTCCAAAGGCGAACTGTTCCACAGCCGAGTAGTTAGAAATATCTTCGGGCATTGATTTTTGGAGCCTTCCTGCTTTTTCAGGACAGGGTAAGACGAGCGTGGCTGAAGTTTTGCCCACGCCGGCTCCTTCGTTCAAGAGCTTCTGATACCGGAAATCATCGGCAATCGGATGGTCACCTGAGCTCCAAGAGACGTTTTCAGTATTTTTGAGCTGGAAGTGCTGATGACAAGAATCTTCGTTCCAGAGAATTACAAAGTCATCGACGAAATCCATCGTTTGCGTCGATAGGAGTGGCGCTGGCAGTCCGTTCTGGATTGTATCCGTCACGAGCTTCGCAGCATTGTAGACCGCGAACCAATTTTCGTATTGAACACCTTCTCCTCCGGCCTTTCCCCCACGGTGTTTATTTGCGAGATAAGCCGAGGCCGCGAGACCACACACCTTTTTGGAGAGTTCCAGATTGTCCATTTGCATTATGAGTTGAGTCCAAATTCGCCAGTCTGTAGAAATTAGATGCAGATAGGAGTAAATCTGCGCCAATTGCCGGGCCCTTAAAACTGCGTCACATGCAGGGTGAGTCGCAGCATCCGGGTCTACCTCATCATATGTCGCCGCACGGTGGGTTGACTGATTTTTTTACGTAGTAACAAACGAGCGCAAACGGAGGGAAGCAAGTACCGGTGTTGCCCTATGGTGATATAGCCAGCCAAAAGGGCAAAACTTGTACTTTTTATCCTGTTCGTCACTGTGTCGTGGCCGCCCCCACCACGTCCATAAGCTTCGCATAGTTAGTCACGACATCATACTTCACCTTATCCTGAGCGACCTTCAGGTTGATCTCATCAAAGAACTTTCTCGCACATTCGATCTTGGTCTTTTCTATTTCCCGCAGTTTCATGGACGACATCGAGCCTTTGGTCTCAGCGACAAAGTAGATGTGCTTGATGTTGTCAGCCTGGAAGGAAATCGCCCAGTCCGGATTGTAATCGCCGACGGGTGTGGGAATCAGAAAGCCTCTCGGCAGCTTGGCGTAAACCACGACTTCACTGCTCGTATCCAACTCATTCACAAAGCGGCGCTCGACATCCGAATCTGTAATCGCATAGTCGTAGACGTGGTTCTTCAGTTTGGCCGTGGCGCGGGAAAAGTCCTGGCCGGTCTGGTTGGCGGTGAAAATATCCACATCGTAGCGTTCATCGACTTCATCGTAGGCCAGTCGCTCAATCACCATAGCGGCTTTTTGTTCAGTGATAAGCCGTGATGCCTCGGCAATGAAGTGTTCCGGGTTCTGGCGAAACTGGTTGAACACCGCGGCTTGGATGCCCTGCAGAATGCTGGCTGCGGTTCCGCGAGTCAGGTGGGCATTTTCTGACACCTTGCCCAACAGGTCATAGCGGACCCTTGAGTGGATGGAGTCGCCGTATTCGGTCGCTGTCTTTTCAACCTTGAAGCCGTCGCCTCTGCGCAATTGCTCGTCGGTCAGCGCATCCTCCTGAATGCCTGTCTGTACGGTGTACTGCAGGGGCGTTACGCGCAGTTCCTTTTCCAGCGTTGCAATGCACTTGCGCACCAGTTCATCGGAGTCAAAGTCGACGCGATACACAGCCTTGCGGTTGATGTGCTGCCAAAGCGCCTGAAATTCCTTTTTGTCGAAGTTGGCATTGAGCGGGTTAGTCTTCGGTTTGCGGCCATCCTCGATCTTGGGCAGCTGGCCTTCACTGAACACGGTGTCGATCAAGGCAAAGACCTGGTCACCGAATGGCTTCAGATCCTCGGGTAACTCCGCCAGGGCGCCTTGTGCCTTCGCATCATGGTAGGTATCGACAACTTGGTCTGTATCGTCAGTGTAGTCGTTCTTCAACAGATAGCGGTATATCTGCTTGGCCATGGCGGGTGTGACTTCTACAGTGCCTTGCTCCGTCGCCAATAGCTTGCCCGTGAAATAGGCTTCAGTTGCCTGACGCGGCCGGGCACTCAGATTTTCACTGATTTCCTGCTGCAGCCCGGTAACGAAATCCTTGTAGCTTTCGCTGGCGATGACCGTCAGTACGTTAATGTCATGAACTACGGCAGGGTTGTCCATGCGGTCGCCGTGCTTATCGACTGACAAACGTAGGCCGCGCCCCACCTCTTGGCGCCGGGAAATCATGTTGTCACTGTGCTTTAGCATGCACATGATAAAGACGTTGGGGTTGTCCCAGCCCTCACGCAGCGCTGAGTGCGAGAAGATGAACCGCGTAGGCTCCTGGAAGGAGAGCAGGCGCTCTTTGTCTTTCAGGATCAGGTCATAGGCGTCCACATCATCAGAATCAACCGCCTTTTTCCCCACAGCGGGATCTTTCAGGCGATTGGTCTTTTTATCGATGGCGAAGTAGCCGTTGTGAGTGCTGGCTGGGTCAATATCTTCCAGGTACTGGCGGTAGGCCTTATTGTCGAGTGCAAGTTCAGACAGGTATTCGTTTTTCAGCAGGTGGTACTCTTCCTCAAAGATGCGGGCGTACTCGCCATTGTCATCTTCCTGATCGTAGTCACGGTACTTGGCCACCTCGTCGATGAAAAACAACGACAGTACCTTGATACCCTGGGCAAAAAGCTGTTTCTCCCGTTCCAGGTGAGCCTTGATGGTCTCGCGGATCTGAATACGACGGATGTCGCCTTCGGAAACGTCACCGCTGGCCTCTCCAGCCGTAAGCACCAGCCCATTAGTAAACTCCACGGTGTCGTTGGTAGCGTCAATCTGGCTGATGGTGAAGCCGTCCCGGTATTGATCCAGTTCACCAGATTCCGCAAACAGGTCATCTTTGAACCGAAGACGCCTGAGCTGACGCTTGATCTCGCCGGATTTGAGTTTTACTTCAAGCTCTATGCGCGCAACCGGTGCATCCTTGGAGATGTCGATACCTTCCAGATATAGGTAGGCGTTGGTGCCCGCCAGACCGCGTGTTCGAATGCCGCGCACCGCGATCTTTTTGACCAGTTTCTGGTTGTAGGCATCCAGGGCATCCAGACGGTGAATGCGGTTGTGCTGGGTGCGATGGGTCGCCGAGTAGCGGAGAATGGCCAGCGGCTTGAACTGGGGCAGAGCCTCCATGGTGGCTCTACCTTCCATCTTTTGTGGCTCGTCCAGAATCAGAATTGGCCGGTTTGCAGCAATGACATCGATGGGTTTGCGTGACTGGAAGTCATCGAGCTCGTCATAAATACGTCTGTTATCGGCACCCCGGGCGTTGAAAGCCTGGATGTTCATAATCATCACATTGATGCTGGCGTCGGAAGAAAAACTTTCCAGCTCATGCAGCCGCTTGGAGTTATAGATGAAGAACCGCGCCTTTTTACCGTAACTTTCGGTGAAATGCTCAGCGGTGATCTGTAGCGACTTATACACGCCCTCACGAATAGCAATCGAGGGTACCATGATGATGAACTTGCTCCAGCCATAACGCTTATTCATCTCGAAGATGGTCTTAATGTAGCAATAGGTCTTGCCGGTGCCGGTCTCCATCTCCACGTCCAGGTGGATGCGTGTAGCGGCCAGAGCATCTTTTTTGTAGGCGGCCTTAGCCGGTACATGGTTGTTTTTGGAGTCGTAGGTGGTGAAGTCCGTCAGTAACGATGACGTCGGGAGATTCTGCCGACGCTGAACGGCCTGAATGTTGTCAAGTATCTGGGCTTCGCTTAGCACCAGGTCAGCATTCTTGAAACCCTCTGCGTCGAATGCGCCAACCTGGGCCTGCTGGCCGGGGTCGATGCGGTAGGCCAGGCCGTCACGCATGGGTTGACCAGCAAAGCAGTCCACCACGGATTCAACAGCATTAGTTTGGTAAGCCTGCGTTTTGAACTTCAGCTTCATGGCATTCTCTTTCTGCATTCTTTCTGCATACGGGTTAATTCGTCATTGCTGCAGAAAGGATTAGGTATTTGATTATACGAGTTCTTTTTAATTTAGCGGTGCGCACTCTTGCTGCAAGCGTCCACTCTGGCTTGCCTCGTGAGCCGGTAACAAGAATGCGCCCTTGTCGCCCTAACTTAGTCAGTCGGTTGTTTCATTCCGTGAGTCCTTAGAGGCTTCTGACTTCGGTGCTGGGTGACAGCTGGCGGAAGATTTGCTCGACGTTGATCTTTACCGCATCAGAGACGAACCCATTGTCGCGGAAAACCACGCGCAAGGGCTCATGCTTGGCCAGCTCTTTGACCAGATCCTCTGTAACACCGCTGTCGAAACAAGCGACCAGCGCATTGTCATCGATGAAAAATACGGTCTTTTCTTGCAGGGTTTCGCAACGAATCGGCAGAGTTAGGTCTACACCCCAGTCCACCAGTACCTGGAACAAAAGATCCTCTGGGGTGCGGTCGGATTTGACGTTATCCACCGCTTCTAGCAGATCGCCTTGAGATAGCTCATCGGGACGGTAGTAGATGTCCTTCATGTTCGAGGTATCGACCTTAAGGACGCGGAAGCCAACATCTCGATTCCAATCATGGTGGCAGTCACCTTCAAGGATTTTCTGGCCAGCGCGGCGGATGCGCTCTTTTGACAGCTCGGCAATATTTCGCGCCACTCCGAGCTTATCGCAAAGTTCAGCGGCAGCACCCTGCACAGAATTAGGGCGGTCAAGTTCTTCTGGGACCTGTGCTAAAATAAATTTTCTTGACATTCCGTCCGCTGCACACTGCTTGAAGACAGACTGCGCTGTCGTTCCAGACCCTGCAAAAAAGTCCAAAATGATGTCGTCTTTTTCTGTTAACTGCTCGATAAACAGCTGTATTAATGCGGATGGTTTTGGAAAAGTGAAAGCGACCCCTCCCATCAGAGCGTTCAATTCTCTGGTGCCGTCTGCAGTGCTGAAGCCGCCCAGCACAGATGAAATATTCTTAAAGAGACTTTTCATTTCGTTGAGGAATAGCTTGTGTCGAGGCCTACCACCAATGCTGGATGGAAAAAGAATACGCCCTTCCTCAATTTTTTTGGCCATAGTTGCGGGCTCATAGCGCCATCCTTTGGGCGGACAGCCATAATTGATACCGGAGTTCGGATCGATAAGGTCGTAATGAAGATTTGGTCTTGCGTCTTTAGTAGCAAGGCCAGTCAAGTCCGCCGACCGCCATGGGCCACGGGGATCATTGTCAGCGTTGGAAAATTTATCAAAATCTTTCTCAGAACCTCTGAATCTTGCTGAATCACTACGGGCATAACAGACAATATATTCGTGGTCACTAGAAACTCCGGTAATCGCTCTAGTGTCTTCGCTAATGCGGGATTTCCAAACAAATTGGGCAACAAAGTTTTCACGACCAAAAACTTCATCGCAGAGGTGTCTCAGATTATTCACCTCTTCATCGTCAATGCTTATTGCGATTACACCGTCTTCTGACAACAGATTCTTTGCTACACGAAGTCGTGGATAAATCATTGATAACCAATCAGAGTGAAATCTGCCATTAGCCAACGTATTTGCTAAGAGCCGATTCCCAATCGAGTCACGTTGGAGCGACTCTTCCAAGTATTGGTGAGACCCTTGGACGAACCGATCATCATATACGAAGTCATTTCCTGTGTTGTATGGAGGGTCAATATAAATCAGTTTCACTCTGCCAAGGTAAGGCTCTAGGAGAAGTTTCAATGCGTCGAGATTATCGCTTTCTATAAACAAATTTTGGGTAGCTTCAAAATTTATACTCTCCTCCTCAGCAGGCCGAAGTGTTTTGCCGATTGGAGCGTTTGAGACAATTAAAGCTTCTCTTTTTCCTGGCCAGTTCAGTAGGTAGCGCTCTTGTCCACCATCTTCTATTAAAAGGTCACTTAGTTCTTGCTTAAGTTGATCAAAATTCACTGCCAATCGTGGCTTACCAGTTACCTCATCCCGTGCCTCGGTCACACATCCAGGAAACAGCTCCTGAATCTTGGCAATGTTGTCCTGACCCAGGTCGGGGCTGTGCATTTTCAATTTGTCCATTACATCTCTCTCACTAACTTTGGGAAGCGCCTTGCCGTTGCGTCAGCCGCTCCAGCTTCTGTTTGGCATCGCGCAGCTCGGCGTTGATGGCTACGCGCTTGTTGAATTGTTTCTCGCGGCCCATCCGTGCTTTGATCCGCTGTATCTCTTTCTGCTGTGCGGCTATGGCTTCGGCCCGTTCGATGCGCTGCTCCAGCGTCACTCTGTCCGCTTGTTCGCTTGTCGCGGTCACTGAATAAATAGCGGTCGGCGGCTGATTGGCTTCAGGAACTGTGCTCTGCTCTCTAACGCGTGTAATCCCGTCCTGCACGAGCGGACCCAGCAGTTGCTCGTAGAGGCTGCTCATATCCAATGCTACTGGCAAGGGTTGGCGTGTTGTGTGTTCTGGCTGCCAGTCGGTTTCAAAATAGTTCCCTATCCGCCAGCGGCTACTATCGCCTTCGCTTTTCTGAGAACGCGAGCTTTGCTTGTAGGCTGCTGCGACCTTAATACGGGTGCCTTGTATCAACTCGAAAATCAGTGGGAAGGGGATTGCGCGGTCAATGGCCTTGAGCACACCCCGATCCAGCTCGGCGCCCTTGAGCGTGACACGAAACACCTGAATCTCAGTGACTGTCTTAGTGGCGGGCAGGTTGACCGTCTCCGGGGCCAGTTTGTAGGCCCAGGTAATCTGCTCCACCTGCTGGACAAAACGCTCCTTCAGGGCGCTCCCAACGGCGCCGTGTTCGTATATCTTGCGCTTGGGCACCACCCGGTTAAAGGCAGCCGTCTTGGGCCAGGCAATTAGCGTCATGCACCTTGCCTTTCGATGACCAGGAAGGCAATCAATTCGAAGTCATCCAGTCCTTTAATGGTATTGGTCAGCGCACTGGTGCGGCCACCACCGAACAGGCTGTCGATGTCTTTTTCGTCTTTAACGTCGATCATGCTGCGGATGGCCTGGCTGAGCAGATCTGAGTAGCGCTTCATGTTGCGCCCATCATCCGTGTGTGCATTGAACTTGTGGCACAGGTCGGGAATCGGTTCTACTTTGCCTTTGCAGCTGCTTCGGACCAGGTCGAGCAAGCGCTTGACTTCGGTGTGGTCTGCTACCACGTCACCGTCGTCGGCAATATACACCAGGTAATAGGGGTGCAGGCGATTCTGCTGGTTGACGTTGACACTGTCGTGGATGTTTTTCAGGGCGAAGATGACGCCGGGCTCTATGCCCAGTTGCGGTTGGGCTGGCACGAGAGCGTGCATACCAAAGGGCACGTTTTCCAGCTCGCCGTGCTCTTTCACGTAGTTGAGTAGGTCCATGCGGAAGTCATTGAGGCCCAGGTCGGTAATCGACACACCGGCTTTGACATCTTCCAGCTCGATCACTTCCTCCTGCATGCGTTTGAGCTGCTCTTTCCGGTAACCAATTTCACTGGACTTGGCAGTAAGCACGTTGTCGTCACCGGTGGCGGTTACATCCGCAATCACCATGCGGTTTTCCACCCGCTCCTTCAGGTTGATGTACTCGTCCAGGCTGATGTCCGGCCAATAATTGACCAGCTGTATCTGTTGGTTGGGCGAACCGATACGGTCGATCCGGCCAAACCGCTGGATAATACGCACGGGGTTCCAGTGAATGTCATAGTTGACCAGGTAATCGCAGTCCTGAAGGTTCTGGCCTTCGGAAATGCAGTCGGTACCAATCAGAATGTCCAGCTCACTCGGCTCGTTCGGGAGCGCAATATCCTTTTCTTTGGAGCGTGGCGAGAACAGGGTGAGCAGACTCTGGAAATCGTAAGCCTTGTGCAGCGTTGACTTGGGTGCGGCCGATCCGGTCACTTTGCCAACGTGAAGCCCCAACTTCCGGGCCATGGGGGCCAGGTTGTCATAGAGGTAGTCGGCGGTATCGGCAAAGGCGGTGAAGATCAGAACTTTGCGGTTGCCGGGGTTGAGTGGATTTTCGAGCTTACCATTGATCAGTTTTAGCAGGTGCTGGAGCTTGGCATCGTCGGCCGGCGTCACTTTGCGCATGGCTTCCAGCAGCCCGTCGATCAGGAGTAGGTCGGCATCCAGGTCATGACGCCAGGAAGGCAGATCCATGTCGGCGAGGCTGATCTGCACTTTTTTGCCGACAGTAAATTCGTCCAGCCCGCTCAGATCTTCGTCATCACTATCAAAGCCGCCCGGGTTATCCAGGTAGTCACCAATTTGAATCGCCTGGCCACTGGACTCAAACCCCTCTATGGCATCCAGGGTCCGGGTGATATTGGCTCTGAGGGATGCCAGCGTTAATCGAAAGGCTGCCACAGAGCTTTCCAACCGCTTGAGCAGGTTGGTTGTCATCAATGCCTGCAGGCTGTGTTCACGATCAGCCTGACGCAGCTTGCCTTTGCCACCCTCAACATGGGTGTCGTACAGTTCTTCGTATTTGCGGATGCGGCTTGGCAGGATGTAGCTAATGGGCGCATACACGGCCAGTTTGAGCAGGGATAGCTCGGTGAAAATATGGTTGAGGTCGGCGACATCCGTGCGCTCAGTAATCGGACAATGGAACGATAATGGCTTGCGCCGTTCTGGAAATGGCCCGATATCCGTGGTGTCGTAGAAGGTCTGGATGTGCTTCCGTGACCGGGCAATAGTGACGCTATCCAGGAGCTCGAAAAAGTCGAAATCCAGCGCCCGAAGGATTGAGGCCGCTGTACGCTCTTCTGGTGGCAGTGCCGACCACTCGTTAAAGGCCTTTTGAGCCCGTCGGAAGATCTCTTCTACGCTGGTTTGCGTTTTTAGGTGTTTGCCGAGAGTTTCCGACTGTCCCTCGTAGGCCAAAGCCAGTTGATTACGCAGATCGTTGAAGCGATTGTTGACCGGAGTGGCTGACAGCATCAGCACTTTGGTTTTTACACCGGCGCGGATGACTTTGTTCATCAGCTTCTGGTATCGCGTTTCCCGGTCTTTATAAACGTCGTTATTGCGGAAGTTGTGGGACTCGTCGATGACGACCAGGTCGTAGTTGCCCCAGTTGACCCGGTTCAGGGGAATGCCAAAGGATTCCCCGCCAGTGCGCGACAGGTCGGTGTGGCAAAGCACATCGTAGTTGAAGCGGTCTTTGGCAAAGATGTTCGTTGTGAGATTGCTGTTGAAGTTGCGCCAGTTGTCCGCGAGCTTCTTTGGGCACAGTACCAATACCGATTTGTTGCGCAGCTCGTAATATTTGACGACGGCCAATGCGGTAAAGGTTTTGCCGAGCCCCACACTGTCGGCCAGGATGCAGCCGCTGTAGGTTTCCAGCTTGTTGATAATCCCGGTTGCGGCATCTTTCTGGTAGTTGAACAGCTTGTTCCAGACCAGGCTTTCCCGGTATCCCGTGAGGTCGTTGGGCAACACGTCCTCATCTACGTCCTCCAGGAAGTCGTGGAAGATGTTGTAGAGCATGATGAAGTAGATGCGCTCCGGGCCATTTTCCTGGTAGACGGATTCAATGTGGTCGCAAATGGCGCTGGTAACATCTTCAACCTTATCGGGGTCGCTCCAGATTTGGTCGAATAATTGCAGATACATTTGAGCGTGGGCCGGCTCGTCCATGCGGGTAACGAAGTTGGAGACAGCGTTGCCTTGCTGGTAACCCAGATCCACAGCGGTAAAACCATTGACCGGCATATAGGCGACACGGCTATCACCCCCGGCCACATGGACAAAGGACTGCATGGGGGCCTTCGTTTTATTGGAGCGGAACCTGGCTTTTTGGCGTATCCACTGAGCGCACTCCCGCGCCACCGCCCGCTGAGTGAGTTTGTTTCGCAGCTGGATTTCAAACTCGGTGCCGTAAAGTCCGCTTTCACGCTGAGATTTGGGGATAAAGAATTCCCGACGCTCCTTTTTAAGGCGATCGGTCACTTCGGTGGGTACAAACGTGGGCGCGGTGAACACGAACTGCAGGCTTTCCACATCAGCCAGCTCGGCCTTGAGTGCCTCGAATGCATAGATAGAGAAACATGAAGCCGCGATTTTCAGGCGGGCACCTGGTGTGATCGTTTCTTTCAGATCGTCACCCAGCAGGCGGTTGATGTTGTCGATCATTTCCAAAGTCTGCCCTCCTATGGGCATGCCGGCCTGGTTTATTGTTTTTTTACTTAGAAGGCCCGTCTTTTTGGACGGACGAGCATAATGCTACTGAGCTTTGACCATTTCGCTGGTGACCGCCTCAGCAGGTCGGCTCGGGTCACCAGTCAGCACAGCATTCTTCAGAATCGCTCGGGCTTCTGCTTCCATACTGCGGCCGTTGATGGCTGCTTTCACACGCAGAGCCTTATGGACTTCATCGGGTAGATTGCGAACGGTCAGCATCGCCATTGCGTTGGCCTCCTATGCATACAATGCATGCAGTGTAGGTTGCTGTTTTTGCGTGGGCAAGTACGCCAAGTGGCTTTCTATTGGGAAGGCGGGAACGCTTGGTGCGATTGAAAGAGTTGTTTGCTGTTGGATACATTTTCACAGCAATCCGGAGTTAACGCGGAAAATTCGTGTTTTCTCGCGTTGAGATGCGCGCGATGTTTCGTCACAATTGTATTCAATTCCTCCCGCTCATAATTTTTGAGATAGGGGGTTGCTAGCTGGGCATTCAAAACAATCAGCAATTGTTCCCGGCTTTGCCGGACTCAGAAAGGATCCGCGTGATCACCCCTTCCAACGGATCATTCTCGATCCATTATCTACAAATGGTGGCAACGCCACCTTACTTCCTATGTGCGTTTTTTACCTGACGCCCGACCAAAAACCGATCCACTGACCACTCAGCAGTGCTGCTGTTTACATAGTGAGATGGAAATAGGAAAGAGGCTTGAAAAAATACTAATATCAGTATGTTGCAGGCCTGACCAATGACCGAAAATTGCCGGAAAGGTCTACGTTAACTCCGCAATTGAGCAACAGGGAACGTTTCCAGCGCATCATCGTTGGCTGCTCACCTACCTGGTCATCCCTCCGCCGTTTGGCAAAACCTCCATTGTGATATCTCGCTGATTACGAGATGCCGCTCCCCGTACACGCTGTCGATTCTCGATCTCGTGTTCACGGTTCGCAATTGAGACGAAACAGTGCTGATACAGCAGCACGATGGATGCTCCCACCGTCAGGGCTTTCTGAACCCTGGCACAGTCACACTTACTGCGGACTACGGGGCGGAGCATCAGCGTGGGAACCGGCTCTTAGCCCCAGATTCCGCATGGTTTGCCACGCACACTGTATTCATGAGTTTTCAACAGAAAGGAGGGTGGTATGAGTAATAAATCTGTCAAACGAGGTCGCCGCTCCGCCAAGCGGAAAAAGCCGAGTTACAGGCGAAACTACAACTGTGGCAAAAAACTGAGCGAGGCTATTCATAAGGCGTTGGACCAGGACTACGGCACCGACAGCCACTTCAACACGCGAGCGACCCACAAGCGCCGCTCGGCTGTGTTCGTACGCTATTGCAATCGTCGCGGCATGAACGATGCCAGGAAAATCGACCGGGAATTCATCCTTCAATTCGGGGCTTACATCAAAGCCAGATTGAATGGCGACTACGATTGGCCCGATGGGAATGTGGATGAGCAAATCTCCGTTGCATACGCGCACAATGCCATCAGCACGGTTAATACCATAATGCGGGCATTCCGTGGTGATAACGCCTTGAAAGTATCGGCTAGAGAAATCCTGGGTGTTTGCAGGCAGTCGGTTCGGACCAAAGAAATCCAGGCGGATGTGGTGGACGCCAAGTATGCAGCCAATCTGGCAATTGCTGCCGGATTTGGGCGTGGCGCTGCTTTAATTCTGTTGGCCCGTGCCTGGGGTATGCGGGTAAGGGAGTGCATTCTTCAGGATCTTGACCGTATAAAACGGGAAATCGAGGTCACAGGGGAGGCCGCGATTCTCGAAGGCTGCAAAGGCGGGAGAAAAGCTAAAGACCGCACGATCAAGGCGAATGAATTTCGTATGGAAGCGCTGAAGTATGCAATCGAGGTGCGACCGGAAGGATCCCGGAACTTGTTGTCGGAAACCGACACGGTAAAGTCTTTTTTGATGAAAGAGGTTAATCCTTGCCGGCAATTTTTGCTGTCGTCTGGAATTCCTCATTTCGTGGAACTCAGGGCAGGTTTTGCGCAGGATATCTATGAAGAGGTGATGGGCGGGCCGTCACCGCTGAAAGCACCGATCCGCGACAAAATCATGGATCGGATCGCCAGAGAGGAGGTCTCCCGGCAGTTGGGCCACTACCGAGTGTCAGTAGCCAGTTCTTACGTGGGAGGGATGCGCAATGCAGCTTGACCACATTCTGGCGCGGTTGGATTTCAGTGCACTCAGCGAAACGGAGCGGAAACGGTACATCAACCGGATCAATCGGATTGGTGCGGTTATTGAATTGCAATTCCCGCACGTGGCCCGGCCAGAGCAGATTAAGCTTAAACATTGCCTGTACTTCCGGAATGTATGGCTGCCCGCCCATTCCTCGTCTGAATCAACTAAAAAAGAAAATCTGCGTGTTCTCAGATTGCTCGTCAGAGCGTTAGGGCGCCCTGAAGCCTGGCTGGGAGCTCTCGATAAAAAGGCTCCAACAAGCCAAGGAGGCCGTCCGGGTAAGATTGGTGTAAAACAATCGAAAAAGTACTACCGTTAACGGACGAAGATCCAGGTGGAAACTGATTGGCGAGGTCACTCCCAATGCCGATAAATGACAGTGAGATCTCAGGTAGCGATAAGCCGGAGCTTTCAGAGCTCAAAAGCGCAGTGTGGCTGGAAGTTGTTGAATTATTTGAAGGCGACGAAGCCCTGGCTCGGGATTGGATGGGGCGACCCCGGCCGTTTCTGGGTAATGTCGCGCCGGAGTGTTTGCTGGAGACTCACGAGGATATTGGTCGGCTACGGCGTTTTATTCAGCAAATCCAGCTGGGCATAATCCCTTAGTCGTGAAAGCTCTTCTCGGCAAAGAGCCCCAACCACGAATGTGTGATCGGGGCTGCGCTGGAGCGCTTAGTGCAGTGTGGTCGAATTATCCACCATCAAGCGGGCGCCGGTATCGAAATCGAGAGTCGCCAGGAGGCGCTCAGGTTCGCTGGAGTTCTGATACATATCGATGTTGATCCAGTTCTCACCGCGTTGCATTTGGACATTAATGTGCAGATCGCCGCAGCCAAATTCGCATGCGAGTGCGGCGGCTAGCCGTTTTGCTTCGATTATAGATTTCATAGTTACTTTTCCTTCAGAACCAAGTGTTAGTTTTGATGTCGCCAAGCTGATCCACCAATGATTTTTGGCGTGGCGTATGTGAGATAGACGATCCAGAGTTGTCGGTGTCATCTCCGGGGTTGTCGATAGTTTCCGTCACCGCTGCGGTGCTGCCGTCGAAACAAGACAGATCCAGTGACACAACAGCGCCTTTGAAGTGATCAACGGTTTCTGCGACTGCAAGTGCTTGTTTTAGCAACGAGCTGATCTCTCTGAGTGCATTCTTCATATATAAAACTCCTGTGGAATTAGATTTTTGACCGGTCGAATTCCACAATACACGAATGCGCAGTTTGACCAAGCAATTGGTCTGGCGAGCGTTTTGCGAAGGGACCGAGGATGTGATTCAAGCTAGAAAATGGGTGGCCGGGATGACTGATGTGAGTAAGGAGGAAGTTGTAGCTGAACTGAGGGAGCGGGTTTATCGTGATGTTCTTGAGCTCTTCGAGGGCGACAAAGCTAATGCCAATCGATGGCTATCTTCGCCGATTAGGGTCTTGGGCAACCACTCCCCGGTATCGCTAATGGAGACCAAAACGGGGCTTGAAAAAATACGAAGACTGATCAAAAAATGGGAACAAGGAGCTGTCTCGTAGTTGATGGCCGCTCTTTCGCAGCTAATCCATGTCGCTGTAGGTCATGTTCTTCTGCGCCTTCACTATGATTGCGTTTTGATCACCAGGACAGGATTCTCTTGATATTGAATTACGCTTAATCGGAAGCGGGTGCCAGTGAGAAAATCTCTAACATTCTTGTTGTCAATGCCAAGCTCCTTGTAGGTGAAGCTCGTAAAAAACTTTCGAAAGAAGGAAGAAATGCTGTCTGGAGCCCCAAAAAAATCATCGTCCAATATTTTCACGAGCGTCTTGTACTGATCGTTCCACTGAGAACCGCCTTTTGAGTAACTTTTTCGGATTAATCGGAATTCGTCTCCTGTAAAAAGAAAAGCTGCTTCACATGCTCCCAAATACGGGTGTGTGAGTTTGACCTCGATGTTTCGTTTCTTGGTGTCCGTTGCAGGAAAATTGATGGTCACGCCCAGGCTGTAGCCACCGACTTCGAGTGCCCTCTTAGACCATTTCAAACTCTTCCTGATGTATGTGATTCGTGTTTTCCCGATTCTGGCAAAACCCATGCGGCCAGTTTCAGCTATTATCATTGGGTACATGGCCAATCGACTGAGAAGGTATGGTTCTGAGCTGCCGTTTGGTTTTTCAATTACCCATCGCGTCATGTCGTATTGCTGATCGGCTATGAGGCTATCGTAGTCATCCCCTTCACCGTAAATGTGCTCAATGGAGGCGTAAACGATTCCATTGGACATCCTGATGCGAGACTGTCGCTCTAGATACTCAAGGCGACGGAGAAGAGTTTTGTGCTTTTTTTCTTTATGTTGTGCGAGGAGATTAACGAATTCTGCTTCCGTCCCTTCTAGCAGCTGTTTATGCCGCTTGATGTGGGGCAAAAGCTTAGCAAGGAGCGTGTCAATGAAGTCTTCGTCGATGGATGTGGCATCGTCCCTCCAGCGGATTAACGAATCAACAAAGTTTGATCCGATCAGAGTCGCTGCGGGAACAGCTGTGCATTCCTTACTCTTCCTGCCATAAGACGTGAAGTTCTGAGAGCCAACTGTAATCAACTTGTCGTCGGTGAGCAGCACCTTCGCATGGAGGCGCGGGGTGCTCAACACATTGATACCGTTGGACAATGCGCGCTTGATGGCTTGGAGTTGTTTAGGCATTCCGAGCAGAGACGAGGGATCCAGATCTGTGACGATGGTGATACTCTCATTTTCAAGCTGCGCGTTCTTGAGCAGCGAGATAAGCAGGCCATCGAAGAAAGGGGTGTATACAGTGATCGACTCTGCAGCCTCAGAAACCCGACTCTTCCAGATACGGTAAACATCTTTGGCAAGGTAAATTCGGTTAGCTTCAGATACCTTCATCTCTGCCTTTCGCCTTTTTTGCGCGGACAACTGGCCCCTAGGAAAGGAGTGCGCCATTGACGATCTCCGGGTCTGAAACGGATCGTGATCAACTGATTAAAGCCCGAAACTGGCTTGATAATCAGACTCAAAGCTCAGAGTCATCGTCTTTTGGAGCAGAATGAAGCAGTCCAATCTCACGCCCGTTTATTACCAGTGGAGTCTCTCCAGTGATGTTATGTTTTTTCTGATATCGATACAGCTCCAGCAGGATGTCCCCGATTCTTGAGTTTGAATCAGCGTACACTGAGCCAGCGCCTCAAATTAGTGAGCCTCGACCCTATTCTTTCCATACGCTTCTCAGGAGAGTTATTTGATGTTCCCCGCGTTGTCGACATATCTCGTCCTTCTTTATCTGTCATTTTTTTTGAACTATTTCATTATTGGTCCTTAGAACCGAAGTGTATCCTCCAAAATAAGCTCGAAGCTCAAACAATGTTGTGAGAATCAATCATCATCTGACTGGAAATGAGACAAACTGAGCTCATCGCCATGAACCGTATTTAATTAAAGTTGGTGCTTTAAAATAGGGTAGATGCCCTGATAGGAGAGTGGCAACAGGGCGCGGTTTCATAATGGCTTCTTAACGAGACTAGGATTTGGTAGACGACACCTGAGCAGGCTCGGCCTGGAGCCGTCTTTCTTGCGAAATCGGGCCCCTATCCTAGACGTAGAAAAGTCTTGCGAACACCATCAGCCTGCCGGCTGGTAGACATCAGCTTTGGCCGCTAGAGAGCGTCCCAGCAAATCCCACGCAACTCTCATCTGATCCATGCTATGACCATGTTGATATCGACGACGGACACCTAGGGGACGGTGATTCTGGCAGGCATCAATAATATCCGGCGTTACTTCGAGCATTTGCATTTGAGTTGCCGCCGTACGCCTCAGGTCATGCACTGTCCAATGGCCATCAGGCAGTATCAAGGTTGAGTGGTTTTTTGTCCGGCCTTTTTTCTGCGGTGCATCAGGAGCACGTTGTCGCTCGCATACAGCCTTGCTCAATACTTTGGGCAGCATGTAAGGACGTTCTTCCGATTTTATTGATGGCATAATCCAGCCGGTATGGCCTGTGAGTTTATGTAACTCGGACAACCACTTTTTAGAGTATTCCGACAAATAAATAATAATCGGATCAGTATTTTTTGAATTTTCGTCCGGAATCAGCCAAGTGTTAGTCGCAAAATTCACGTGATCCCACCTTCCTTTAAATAACTCAATACCGCGGCACCCTGTCCCAAGAAGGATGTGAACAGAGCATTGCAGATTCAGTGACAAACCGGACTCTGGCAATATTCGGTATAGATCTTCCAGCTCATCCTCTTTTGTTCTAGTCGCACAAAGTACTCTATTCCTGATTTTATCTTTCCCGCCGACGTCTGCTTTGTCGAGGCAATCTAAAACGGAGTACTCAATGAACTCCCTTTTGACGGCCAACTTGAACATCGCTTTTGTGTAGGACATCACCGTGTTGGCCATTGAGTTGTGTCCAGCTTCGAGTACAGGATCAATCGCGGCAAAGAAATCTTGGCGCGTAAACTCCTGGATGGGTATCGTGCCAAAGCGATCAAGCAAATGATTGTGCAGGATCGTCATAGCGTGCGTTCCGCCATCCTTATGTCCTTTCTTTTTATTGGCGAGCTGTGCAGCGTAAACAGTGGCAACATCGTTCAAGGTCCGCAATGCCTGCTTCCGTTCTATTTCCAGCAGGTGCTCAGCCTTTCGCTGTTCGGCTTGCTTCTTTTTTTCCTCTTGGGGGTCTTCTCCCTGTCGAATACGGACCCGCCATGTCTCGGCCTGCTCCCTCGCAGAACGCGTTCGCAGTCCTTCGCAAAAAGCACCAAGTGAATACTTTCGCCCGACCCACTGGCCGGAACCAACCTGAACGGTATACCTCAGATGCCAAACTTTTCTTCCGCTGGGCGTTACACGCAATACTAGGCCGGTGACAGTGGAATCCTGGATGTAAGCGTCTTTCTGGCTGGGGAGTTGTTTCGAGATATATTTATCTGCTGAATCGGCGCTCCTTGGAAGAAGCGCCTTGTTTTTTACTGCCATTTTCTGACTCCGTTAAAGCTAATTTTAAAGAATTTTGGGTACTGGCTGGGGACAGATTCTGGCTTGGGTACATGCTGGGTACCGGTAAAACGTCTTGCCACAACCTGAACCAATTCAACACACAAAAATTCTATAAAAAAACTATATAAAACATATAGTTATTACGAATTAACGGAACCGAAATGAACCTGAATGAACCGAAATGAAACACTAGACTACTGCCTTCGGGACGAAGGGGTCGCAGGTTCGAATCCTGCCACGCCGACCAGATCCAACCTTAGATTAGATCAACACCCCGGGATTCAACATACCCCCGGGGTCCAGCGTTTTCTTTGTCGCCTTTAAAACCTCCGCAAACAGCTCCGGCCTCTGGCGATCATAACCCCACCGGTGATCACGGCCGACGGCGTGGTGATGGGTGATCGTGCCGCCCAGGTCGATCAGGGTTTCCATCACCGCCAGCTTGATCTCGTCCCACTGTTTTACCTGGTCGCCATGCCGCCCCGGGGCAATCACGGTGTAATAGGGTGCCGGGCCATCAGGGTAGACGTGGGTGAAGCGACAGGTGACGAGCGCCTTGCCACAGATCTCCCGGGTCACCCTGTTCACGGTTTCGCTGACGCCGCGGTGGAAATCTTCGAACCTGTCCCAGGTAATGGCGGTTTCGAAAGTTTCTGCCACCAGCCCCAGGCGGATCAGCCCATCCCGCATGTAGGGAGCGCGGATAAACTGCTGGCGCCAGTCACCTGCCTGGTCCTTATCGGGCTTCTGTTGCCGGTTGGCCTGGACAGCTCCGCCGGCATCGGTGACGATTTCCAGTGCCCGCTCCATCCACCCATCCACCGGATGGTCAGCAGACTCGAAGCCGACAATAAGTAAGTGCTTACTTCCGTTTTCGATGCCGTTAATCATCGCTTCGCGGGCATCAATCAGACGACAATTGGTGGGATAAAGGCCGGACTGGGACAGCCTGCGAACCGCTTCTGCCCCCTGCAGAAACTCCCCGAAATGAACGGTTCGGGTGGCCCGGAATTGCGGCCGCTCCTGCACACGCATCCAGGCGGAGGTTACAAATCCGAGAATGCCCTCAGAGCCCAGGAACAGTCGGTCCGGCGAAGGTCCGGCGCCCGAGCCCGGCAGCCGCCGGGTTTCCAGGGCTCCCCTGGGGGTCACCACACGGGTGGATTCCACCAGCTCATCAATGTGGGTGTAGAGGGTGGCAAAATGGCCGCCGGAGCGGGTGGCAATCCAGCCGCCCAGGGTCGAGAACTCAAAGGACTGGGGGAAATGCCGCAGGGTATAGCCGTGGGGCCGGAGACCGTCCTCAAGGGCTGGCCCATAGATGCCGCCCTCTATATGAGCCGCCCGGGACTGATGATCCACTTCAATAATGCGGTTGAAGCGCTCCATATCGACGGTAACGGTGCCTTTCCAGTTTCCCTCATAGCGGGGCTCGGTGCCTCCCACCACACTGGAGCCGCCGCCGTAGGGAATCACCGCAGCGCCAATGCTGCTGGCGTAGTCCAGCACGTCGAGAAGCTCCTGTTCGGTGGAGGGCCGGGCAATCAGGTCCGGGGCGCAGCGGTAATCCCCCGCCAGACCCCGCACAATGTCGCGGAAGGATTTGCCGTAGGTATGGCTGGCGCGGTCGCGGCGGTCCGAAGAGATCATCGGAGCCAACGACGCCGGAGGCTGCAACCGGCAGTCCGGCATGTCCAGGTCCGCCAACACCGGCAGAGCCTGACAGGCGAGCTCTGCATCACCAAACTGTAAGCCGACCAGCTGACGCAACTGGCTGATCTGCCGGTCATCGAATGCCTTGTCTTCGTTACCCCAACCCCAGAAATTGCGTAATGTCATGGAAATCTGCCTTTTTTATTTTGCGTTCAGTCTAGTTCAAGGTGATCGGCGATGCCCTCAGGTTTGGCCAGCCTGAGCTCTATTACCAGCCCAAGGTGAATATCAACGGACACTAGAGCTGGGGTGCGAGCCGGGGCAGGATTTTTTCTACAGCAGGCCGATGCCGCTGACGACGGCACTGGAATGGGCAGACAGCTTTATCTGGGATAATTGGTCCAACAGCCTCGAACACCAGCCACCTGCACAGCTACTGCCGGCATGTTCAAGCACTAGAACATGCGACAGAATCTGATATTCTTTCAACCGGAATGTCTGTTTTATGTTAGCGTGATGCACCGAATAACGGTAGCTCCGCCAAGAGGTGGCAATGCCCGATCCATCAATTTCTCAAGAACAGAATCATCTGCTGGCCGCATTGCCGGACAGCATCAAAGCACGCGTTTTTCCGCGCCTCAAACTGGTTGAAATGAAACTCGGCGACGTGATCTACGAATCCGACCAGCCCATTGAGTTTGTCTATTTCCCCGCCAACGGCATCGTCTCGCTGCTTTACGACATGATCAACGGCTCGTCCGCCGAAATCTCCGTGGTCGGCAACGAGGGCATGACCGGTATCGCTGTCGTCATGGGTGGAGACAGCACCCCCAACAGAACGATTGTGCAAAGCAGCGGGTTTGCTTACCGGATGCCGGCCGCGGAACTCAAGAGTGAATTCGACAACAGTCCCGAGGTACGGGTGCTGACACTGCGCTATACCCAGGCGCTGATCACCCAGATGTCCCAGACCGCGGCATGTAATCGCCACCATTCCATTGACCAGCAACTGTGCCGGTGGCTGCTGTTGTCTCTCGACCGCCTGCCGGGCAATAAGCTGAAAATGACCCAGGAACTCATTGCCAACATGCTGGGCGTGCGCCGTGAAGGTGTCACCGAAGCGGCCGGCAAACTGCAGGATCTGGGGATTATCGAATACCACCGCGGCCAGATTACAGTGAAAGACCGTCCGGGGCTCGAGGCTCTCAGCTGTGAATGCTATGCCGCGGTCAGGCGGGAAACAGAGCGCCTGACCTCAGGGCTACTCCAGTAACTGAGAGCTGGTTATCGGCTCACAAGCCGCGGTTTCGGGCGCACTGCGTGAGCTTTCTGGCTCAGTTCCTTGATCCGGTACATGGCCATATCCGCTGTTTTCAGGAGCTCATCAACGGTCTCCCCATTGTCGGGATACACGCTGACTCCGATACTGAGCTGAAGTGACACATCCCGTCCATCAATATCCATCGGCACTGCAACCGTTTCACGTATTTTGTCAGCAACGGCAAAAGCCTGGTCCGCCCCGGTGATGCTCCCGAAGCGGTTGTGTATCGGTGCTGCCGAGTCTTCAATCGCCAGCTCCACGCCGTCTCTGGCCACCAACAGCGCGTTCGCTTCCAGAGCCACAATGCTGTCGGACTGAATGGCGCGGCGGGCGGGATCAGTCACAGGCTGACGGGTGTCGGCATCGACCACCTGAAAAACGTCACTCAGGGGCCGCCCAACGGCCTCCTCACGGCTGAATCCGGTCAGCGTCTCTGCCACAACATTCAGATAGACAATCCGGCCCTCAATGTCGGTGCTCAGTACGGCATCACCAATGCAGTCGAGGGTGACCTGCGCCCGTTCCTTTTCCTCAAACAGCTGTTCCTCGGCCTGCCTGCGGCCCTTCTCATCGGCTTTGTAGCTGCTGATGTCTTCTACGGTATGCACGTATCCGAGGTGGGGCATATTGTCTGTCAGCAGAGCGGCATTATGGCGAGTCCAGATCACCCCGCCATCCGGACTCTGCAATCGCGCTTCGCACATGAAAGGCTCCTGGCCCAACAAGGCAGCGTGCCAGTGCCGGACTGTTTTCTCGTGGTCCTCGGGGTGAATGACCGAGCTCCAGTGCGAGCCGATCAGCTCGTCTCCGGTCCAGCCGCAGAGCTTCTGATAGGCCTCATTGCTGGAAAGGCATTTGCCATCCCGGTCCGTCACCAGAATACCCAGCGGTAATACATCACCCGGCGGGATACCATGACTCCGCACCGCGTTGGCTTCGGTATCCGCCGTCAACGGAAAAAAATCGCGATTTCGTAGCATGATCTGTTCCCTGTTTTTAACAACTTCAACACAGCGGTGCGCACAGCCATCCGCCCGGCAACATCCTGTTACAAAGACGATAGGCTTCGCCCGGAAGATCTTCGGTACGCTACCGCACACACCAGGTCCCCTTTTCAAAAACACCAACGGGCGCTATTCGGGAATCTCAAGGAGGAGTAGACTTCACTGACGTAACTCGCGCGCCGGTTTTGAGAGGTGCATTTGAGAAGCACCATCCTGAATGCATCTGTAAGGAGGCAAGATGACCAGCACACACAGATACCCGAACGCCGAAAGCCATGAACGGCTACGCCGCAGCGCCAGGGACCTGATCGACCACGGTGTGCCACCTCGCGGCAGCGGTGGCACTCTGAGCGTGGATGCGCTGCAACTGCTTTACGAGCGCGCCAGCACGCCCGAATCCGCTGCTGACGCCCGCAAGTTGCTCCATGAGCTGCAGACCTATCAGGTGGAGCTCGATCTTCTGTATGAGCAGCTTCAGGCCAATGAACAGGAAATCAGCGAGGACCTGGCGCATTACAGGGCGCTTTTCGAGCAGGCGCCTGCCCCCTATCTGGTTATTGCCAGCGACGGCGGAATTATTGAAGGCAACCAGGCGGCAGGCGCGCTTTTCGGCGAATTCAACACGGCTCTTGCCGGCAAAGCCCTGTCGACGCTTCTGGCCCCAGGCCAGGGAGCAACCATAGAAACACTGCTCAGAACTTCTGCCGAACATGGCACCGCCAGGGGTTCGGTTGAACTCCCGGATCACCGGTGGGTCACGGTCCATGCCAGGGCTGCCGCTGACAATGACGGCGTGCTGATAATACTCACTGAAGCCACGACGGACTCTGCCAGGTTCTGATGCGTATCGTTGGTATTGGCGCCTCCGCAGGCGGCCTGGGGTCGTTCGAGGACTTTTTTCACAATACGCCCTGCGATACCGGCATGGCATTTCTGGTGGTGCAGCACCTGGACCCTACCCAGAAGGCAATGCTGCCGGAACTGCTGCAGCGCTATACCGAGATGCCGGTACACGAAGCGCAGCAGAACATGCCCGTTCGCGCCGATTCGGTCTATGTGATCCCGCCGAACCGGGAGCTGCGGGTGCTCGATGGAACCCTGAAACTGAATCAGCCGGCGGAACCCAGGGGGCGGCGCCTGCCCATCAATGTGCTGTTCTCATCCCTGGCCAGTGCCCAGAGCGAACGGGCCATTGCCGTTGTGCTGTCCGGGATGGGCTCCGATGGCACCCTGGGCATGCAGGCCATCAAGGCCACCGGCGGACTGACGCTGGTGGAGGCGCCCGACTCGGCACAGTTCGACGCCATGCCCAAGAGCGCCATAGACGCAGGTTGTGTCGATATCGTGGCAGCGGCGAATGAATTACCGGCTCGCATTCTGGAGTATGTCCGGCGTGTTCCCGAACCGGGTGAAAGTCCCGAGCATGATCATCGTGCCCTCAAGTCGCTGAGACAGCTTGACTCGATCTTCAGCCTGCTGCGACAGCACACGCGCCACGATTTTTCCCTGTATAAGCCCTCCACGCTGAACCGCCGGATTGAACGGCGTATGGCCATCCACGGTATTGCGGATCTGAAGGATTACACCCGTTTCCTGGCCGATAACAGCCAGGAAGTACAGCTGTTATTCCAGGAACTGCTGATCGGCGTTACCAGGTTTTTCCGGGATCCCGAGACCTGGGACTACCTGATTGAAACCGCGCTGCCGGAACTGCTCACGGAGCAAGCGCCGGAACATACGCTGCGGGCCTGGGTGGTCGGTTGCTCCACCGGAGAGGAGGCCTATTCCCTGGCCATTGCGTTTACAGAAGCGCAGGAGGCTACCAATCCGGGGCAGGAGCTCGATCTGCAGATTTTTGCCTCCGACATCAGCCCGGAAGCGATCACCGTGGCACGGCGGGGGCAGTACCCGCTCAGTATCGAAGACACCGTCTCCAAAGACCGGCTGGCGCGTTTTTTCACCAGACATGACAATTATTATCAGGTACGTCCTACCATACGTGACAGAATATTGTTTGCACCCCACGATGTCATTCTTGATCCACCGTTCACCAAGCTGGATATGATTACCTGCCGCAACCTGCTGATTTATTTCGACGTAGCGCTGCAACGGCGGATACTGCCCCTGTTCCATTACAGCCTTCGCCCCAACGGCCTGTTGATGCTGGGTACTTCCGAGACCGTCGGCCGGCTGAACCATCTGTTTGAACAACTGAAACCCAGAATGCGGCTGTACCGAAGCAAGCGCTTCGAATCCGTCCGCCACTCCGACTTCCTGTTAAAATCATTTCCACCGGTGTCCAGCATGCACAAGGAGCATCCCGTGCAATCCAGCCACGTTCCCCCAAAGGAGGCTACCGACAGCCTGCAATCCGCGGCCGACCATGTGCTGCTGCAGGTCTATGCACCGGCCGCTGTGGTGCTCAATGCGGATGCTGACATCGTTTATATCAGTGGCCGTACCGGCAAGTACCTGGAACCGGCAGCCGGGAAAGCCAACTGGAATATCCATGCCATGGCCCGTGAAGGTCTGCGCGAATCCCTGTATACAGGCCTGCGGCGGGCGTCGGAACAGGAGGAACCGCTTGAACTGTTGGGGGTGATGGTGCAGACCGACTCAGGTACCCAGGCCGTTGACGTGACCATTCAGACTCTGCACGAACCCGAAGCCCTGAAAGGCAAGACCATGGTTGTGTTCCGCGATGCACCCACACCGATGGACACCGGGCGCCGCAAACCTGCCTCTCCCACGGAAGCGGAACACGCTGCGGAAATCGAGCGCTACCAGAAGGAAATTGAAAGCCTGCGGCAGCAGGCAAAACAGACGCGGGAGGACCTGCAGGCGTCTAACGAGGAGCTTCAGTCCACTAACGAAGAGCTCCAGTCCACCAACGAAGAGCTGACAACGTCCAAAGAAGAAATGCAGTCGATGAACGAGGAGCTGCAAACCATCAACACAGAGTTGCAGAACAAGCTGGATGACCTCGCGCTCGCCCAGAGCGATATGCAGAACGTGCTCAACAGCATCGAGATTGCGGTTCTGTTTCTGGATCAGGACCTCAACGTGCGGCGCTACACTGAACGGGCCACCGCCATTATCAGCCTGCGTGAAAGTGACATCGGCCGCCCGCTGAGTGACCTTTCCACCAGCCTTGATTACCCGGAACTTCAGGAAGACGCCCGCAGGACCCTCGATACCCTGGCAGTCAGCGAAAAGCAGGTCAGTACCGATGATGATCGCTGGTTTACCGTCAGGATCATGCCCTACCGCAGGGTAGACAACGTGATTGACGGCGTGGTGATCACCCTGGTGGATATTACCGAAACCAAGCAGCTGGAAACCTCGTTACGGAAAGAGCCCCGGGCCTGACGGCTCTTTCCCGAACCTTTCTGAGCGTATAAATGCCTCAGATACCGATCTCGGCCGGTTTCAGGCGCACCCCCGCTATTTTCCAGGCGCCTTCGGTCATCACCATGCGGTAATACGCATCCCAGCGCTTGCCCTCAGGGCCCTGCAGTTTCACCACCTGTATCTCAAAGCTGTCGTGGGGCACGCGCTCGCTGAACTCTATGGCGGTAGCACTGTGCACGGCAGGGTACGCCTCGCGAACCATATCAATAAACACCCGGGAAGATCCGAAGCGGCGCTTGATGCCCTCGGAAGCGTAGGCCCAGGCCTGTTCCTGATCATTATTGGCGAACGCTTCGATCTGGCGGAGTATGGTGTCGCGGATCTCTTCATCCGTGTCGCCGGCCAGAGGCCGGGAAGACCAGAGCAACACCGCAGCCACGCCGGCCAGCACAAAAGCGATGGCTTTCATTCCGGTTCCCGGCCTGCTGATGCCCATATGGTTACGGTCCATGACGCACCTCTCATTGATTATATTTTAATCAATACGAACACCCGACCATAGCAGATTCTTTCTCAGCTCCGCTAATTGCTCATTTATTGACCCGATTGTACAACCCTTCCGTACTCTTTCCTGACGCATACGCCGAAAAGAGAGATTTCCCATGTACATGCACACCGGCGAACTGAAATCCCACAAACACGACACCATTTCCCTGCTGGAGATCGTTTCCATGGAGGGGCGCTATTACATGGCCCGATTCTATCTCGACGGGCAGGGCTACGTACTGACCGATAATCACGACAAGGTTGTCATGTTTACCGGAGCCAGCGCGGTCAAAGAATTTTTCCATGATTACCAGGTGGACGACACGGTGGTTCTCCCTCCCACCGGCACCGATGAAATGATCGGCATGCCCGACAGCGGCTCCGAAACCATGCGTGTGCCACTGTAGGGTTTTGCCGCTCTAACTGCCGGCAATCGAGAGTGCATCCACGAGGTCTGGGCCGTTGAACACTGCGCCCGGCTCTGCCTCGTTCTGGCCGTGCCGGTTTACTGAACGTCCACTTCAATGGCCTTGGGTTCAGCGGGCTCGGTCTTGGTCAGTGTCAGGGATAAAACGCCATCCTTGAAACTGGCCTTGACGCTGTCTTCGTCCACGTTTGCGGGCAGGGTAAATCGACGCAGGAAGCTGCCGTAGAACCGCTCAATGCGGTGCTGCTTCTTGTCGTCGGTCTCTTCCTCCTGTTTGCGCTCACCCTCAATGCTTAAAACGCCGTTCTGCACCGTGACTTTCACGTCGTCCTTGGACATACCCGGTAGTTCCGCCTCGATATTGAAGGCTTCCGGGGTTTCCTTGATATCCACGGCCGGGGTCCAGTCGCTGCTGCTGAACAGGTCTTTGCCTTCCCCTCCATCGGTGCCGGGTGTCAGGCCAAGTAGCCGGTTGTAACGACTCATCAGGTCATCAAACTCTCTGACCGGATTCCAGCGGGTTATGTTAGCCATACGAATCTCCTCCTGAGAATGTGTGCTCCTTGAGTGTAGGAGCGCAAGGCTATTTTTCCAGCGAGCCTGCCGTAAATCAGGCTGTTTGTTGATCAACATCAAAAAAGATGCAACCGTATGTGGGGTACCGTACAGACAATGTCAGCACATGACGTTCTTACAGAGCCACGGAAGGAACATACTGATGGAACACAGACTGAGTAAACGCACAGACGGGAAGCTTGGCGTGCTGGTTTGCAAGCGCGGAATGCCGGTGGCAACCGGTCAGGTCCGGGATGCGTCAAACCGGGGGCTTTTTATTGCCACGGACTACAACGACGTTCAGCTAAACCAGATCCTGGATCTCGAATTCGGCTTTCCTGACAAACAGGAAAAGCAGTTTCGCCGGCTCAAAGGTCTTGTTGTCCGCAAGTCGGAAAATGGTATTGGTGTCGATTTCGATGGCGTTGAAAACGACAGTTTCACCATCCTTTCACTGATCGAATGGCTTAAACAACACCACAGGTCGACGAGCCATTTCCCCGTTCGCAAGCAAGCCTGAGGATTGCCAGAAAAGGCCCTTGTTTATGAAGCTGGCCCAATTTATCCAGGCGGAAAAGGAACAACTGCTTGAAGGCTGGGCAGAAGCCGTGCCCTGCCAGCTCGGCGTCCAGCTTCTCATCCCTCAAAGAGCAGGAAACACGCCCCATCGAAACCATGCTGAAAGACTCTCTTGACCCCGCCGCCATATTCGATCCCGATTGCAGGCACCTGTTTGTCAATCAGGCTATGGCCTATCTGATCAATGCGACACATCGGGACATTGTTGGTAAAACTCCGCGTGAGCTGGGTCTGGACCTGGCCACAGAGTTGCACCACGCGATCACCACAACTGTCACTACCGGTCAGACTCAGCGTAGCGAGTTTCATCACTGCTTACCTTCCGGCCGTGAGGTATATTTTGACTGCCAGTTTGTCCCGGTCTTTAACGACCGGGATGAAGTTGAAGCTGTCGTCAAGACATCGCGGGACATCACTGAGCGCAAAACAGGTTCAGGTCTATGAGTCCTGGATGGCGCAGAGCGAATCAGAGCATATGCGGTTGAACCGGGAACTGGATGACGCTATCAGGGTGAATCAACGCTTCCTGTTGTCTCTTCAGGAGTTCAGGATGGACACTGTCAAGCTGGACAGAGAGCTGATCAGGGACGCTGGCCGAGGCGGTGATGCCGGCCGCATACTGGTAGGCATGATCGCTTTGGCTCATGCGATAGACGTCCAGGGCTTTCTGTTCTCCCGGCCCCTGCGTCAGGATGATTTCGAGGCATTACTGAGTCGGAACCGCCAGAAAAAGGCTTCTTGACAGCGTTCGGCTCAAGGTGCGTTGTCCGTTCGCGTACCAGGAGCGTTGAACGCTTACTCTCAGAATTCACTGGCCGCATCGTCGCCACTGCGATGCTGCTGCGCCCATAGATGGGCATAGCGGCCATCTCGGGCCAGTAACTCAGAGTGGTTCCCGCTTTCAACAATGCAGCCGTCGTCCATCACCAGGATGGTGTCGGCGTCCCGGGTGGTGGAAAGGCGGTGGGCAATGACCAGCGAGGTGCGCTGACGGCTGACTTCCTTCAACGCGCCCAGAATTGCCTGCTCGGACAGGGAATCCAGGGAAGACGTAGCCTCATCCAGAATCAGCACCGGCGGGTTCTTGAGGATCACCCGGGCAATCGCTACCCGCTGTTTCTCGCCACCGGAAAGTTTCAGCCCTCGCTCGCCGACCTGGGTCTGGTAGCCATCAGGCAGGCTGTGGATAAAGTTTTCCAGGTGAGCCATGCGGGCGGCCCGGAAGACTTCCTCTTCAGTGGCCTCGGGCCGGCCATAGGCCAGGTTGCGGTAGAGAGTGTCGTTGAACAGCACGGTGTCCTGGGGCACTACGCCAATCGCGGCGCGCAGGCTGTCCTGGGTGACCGAGCGAATGTCCTGGCCATCGATGGAGATACTGCCCTGATCGACATCATAGAACCGGAATAGCAGACGGGCGAGGGTAGACTTGCCTGCGCCACTGGCGCCCACCACCGCCACCGTGTGGCCGGCCGGGATGGAAAAGCTGACATCGCGAAGTATCTGACGATCCGGCCGATAGGCAAAACAGACATGGTCGAAACGGACCTCGCCTTTATCGACAACCAGAGTTTTGGCATCCGGTGCATCCTTGATCACCGGTTCGTCACCAAGCAGTCCAAACAACCGCTCCACGTTGACCAGTGCCTGGCGGATTTCCCGGTATACAAACCCCAGCGCGTTCAACGGGATAAACAGCTGCAGCAGATAGGCGTTGATCATGGTGAAATCACCCAGGGTGATCTCACCCATGGCCACTTCCCGGACCGCCATGGCCATGATGACAATCATCGCCAGACCGATGATCAGTGCCTGGCCCGAGTTCAGCGCTGCCAGGGACAGCCGGTTTTTCAGGCGGGCCTGCTCCCAGTCTTCCAGGTTCTGGTCATACATCTGCGCCTCGAAGCGCTCGTTATTGAAATACTTTACCGTCTCATAGTTCAGCAGGCTGTCCACGGCCCGGGAATTGGACTGGTTATCCCGGGAATTGGCTTCCCGTACAAACTTGGTGCGCCACTCGGTGACCTTGATGGAAAACACCACATACACCACTACCGCCACCAGAATCGCCAGCACATAGCCCACGTTGAACACGACAAACAGAATCCCCGCCACCAGCACGATTTCCAGCAGCGTGGGCACGATGTTGAACAGGGTAAAACGCAGCAGAAAGCTGATGCCGCTGGTGCCCCGCTCGATATCCCGGGCAAGGCCACCGGTCTTGCGATCCAGATGAAACGCCAACTCGCGGTTATGCAGGTGTTCAAAAACCCGCAGCGACACCCGCCTCATGGCCCGTTCCGCCACCCGCGCGAACACGGCATCCCGCAGTTCGCTGAAGAGCGTGCTGCCAAACCGGAGCAGGCCGTAGGCCACTACCAGAAGCACAGGAATCCACAGCAGCACCTCGCCACCCCGGTTCTGGTCCAGGTAATCGACGATGTACTTCAGGGCTACCGGTGTCGCGACCGTGGCCAGTTTGGAAATAACCAGGAAGGCCAATGCCAGAACGACACGGCCACGGAATTCCGCCAGATAGGGCCAGAGACCGGAAATCACTTTCCAGTTGGGTTTGTGATCCGCGGGATAATCGTTGTCGGCGTAGGCTCTCACTGTCGAGAATAACTCCTGGGTTGGGGAGCGCGCGTGGGTGGCAGGGGCTTCCGGGAACGTCAAAAGCCATGGATGGCTTTTGTCGAGCGTACAGGGACGTATTTACAGCGTGTCCCGGAAGCCCCTGCCACCCACGTGTGCTCTGCCCGGATGTATGATAGGTCTCATTATCGGCTATCAGCGTATGGTTGCCAGAGTTTACAGCACCGCCAATCAGGAGGCACACCATCAACACCCGTCATCGCAAGGCTCTGAAGCTGGTTGTCGATTTTATCAGTCCCTACCGCAGGGCGGTTGTCGGTGCCCTTGTGGCCCTGGTGTTTACGGCTGGCATCACGCTTGGACTTGGTCAGGGGTTAAGAATTCTGGTCGATCAGGGTCTGGCAACGCAATCGCCCGCCATGCTGTCCCGGGCTGTGGGGTTGTTTTTTGTGCTGGTCATCGGACTGGCAATCGGCTCTTTTGCCCGCTTCTACCTGGTGTCCTGGATTGGCGAGAGGGTAGTTGCAGATATTCGCAAGCAGGTGTTCAATCATCTGATTGATCTTCATCCCGGCTTCTACGAGAAAAACCGGAGCCTGGAGATCCAGTCGCGGTTCACCGCCGATACGACCGTGCTGCAGTCGGTTATCGGCTCCACCGTGTCCATCGCGTTGCGCAACGCGCTGATGCTGGTGGGCGGGTTGATACTGCTGTTTGTCACCAATGCCAAACTCGCTGGCATCATCATCCTGGGCTTTCCACTGGTGATCATTCCCATTCTGGTTTACGGGCGTCGTGTCAGACAGCTTTCCAGGCTGAGCCAGGACCGGGTGGCGGAAGTGGGCAGTTACGTGGGAGAGAACCTTACCCAGATCAAGACCGTGCAGGCGTTCAACCACCAGCCCCATGACCGCCGTTTCTTCGCCCGGGTGGCGGAGAATGCCTTCGATATTGCCCGGACAAGGATTCGCCAGCGGGCCTGGTTGACCACCATCGCCATCACACTGGTGATGGGTGCCATCGGGGTGGTGATCTGGATTGGTGGCCTGGATGTTATCTCCGGGCGCATCAGCCCCGGCGAGCTGGCGGCGTTTGTGTTTTACAGCCTGCTGGTGGGCCTGGCAGCCGGTGCAATCAGCGAGGTGATCGGCGAACTGCAGCGGGCCGCCGGAGCGGCAGCGCGGATCTTCGAGTTGTTGCAGACCCCCAGTGAAATCCCGTCGGAAGCCACTGCTGCCGGCGTACTACCTCAGACCATCCAAGGCGATATAACCATCAACAACCTGAGCTTTTGCTATCCCTCCCGGCCCGATACCGAGGTTCTCAAGGATCTGTCACTCAGTATTCATGCCGGGGAAACCGTGGCTCTGGTCGGTCCCTCGGGTGCGGGCAAGTCCACGCTGTTTGACCTGTTACTGCGCTTCTATGACCCGGACCGGGGGCAGATCCTGATCGACCATACCGACAGCCGCCAGGTCGCACTCGATGAGCTGCGACGATGTTTTGCTCTGGTACCCCAGAATCCTGCATTATTCCATGGCACCATTGCCGACAACATCCGCTACGCGCGCCCGGATGCCAGCGACGATGCCATGGTGGAAGCCGCCCGTATCGCCCATGCCGATGAATTTATCCGCAAACTGCCGCAGGGTTATGAGACGCCTTTGGGTGACACCGGGCTGGGGCTGTCCGGCGGTCAGAAGCAAAGGCTGGCCATTGCCAGGGCATTGCTCGCCGATGCGCCTATACTGTTATTGGATGAGGCCACCAGTGCTCTGGATGCAGAGAGCGAACACCTGATCCAGCAGGCAATGCCGGGGCTGATGTCAGACCGCACCACGTTGGTGATTGCGCATCGGCTTGCAACCGTGAGGCATGCCGATCGTATTATTGTCCTGGAGGCCGGCATTGTTCAGGATATCGGTAACCACGACGATCTGGTTGCACGGAATCCGCTGTACCGGCGGCTGGCGGAACTCCAGTTCCGGGAAGACGGCAAGGGCGGGAATACGTAGAAACATCAGTGCCGGGTTTTCAAACCGGGCGGCCATTTCGTGTATGCTGGTAGGACTAAACCGAATTCGAGGAGAAGGCAAAGTGACGAACAAAGAATTGCAGGCACTCAAAGAACGTTATGTCGCGGCCGGGGCCGCCAGTCCCAACGAACAGTTTGCCGACCACGCGACCAACGCCGAACTCTGGGATGCCGATGGCAAGCGGATGATCGACTTCGCCGGCGGCATCGGTGTACTGAATATCGGCCATCGTCACCCGAAAGTGGTCGAAGCGGTGAAAGGCCAGCTGGACAAGCTGATGCACACCTGCCAGACGGTCATGCCCTACGAGGGCTATGTGAGGCTGGCTGAGAAGCTCAGTGGCATCGCACCGGTGCGTGGCCATGCCAAGGTCATGCTGGCCAACAGTGGCGCTGAGGCGCTCGAGAACGCCGTTAAAATCGCCCGGGCCGCTACCGGTCGCAGCAACGTGATCTGTTTTGACGGTGGTTACCACGGTCGTACCTTTTACACCATGGCCATGAATGGCAAGGCAGCGCCCTACCAGACTGACTTCGGCCCGATGCCGGGTACTGTTTTCCGCGCGCCCTATCCGGTGCCTTACCATGGTGTCAGTGAAGATGAGGCGCTTCGCGGCCTGAAAATGACCATGAAGGCGGACTCTCCCGGCAAGGACACTGCCGCCATCATTATCGAACCGGTATTGGGCGAGGGCGGTTTCTACTCCGCACCGCCAAGCTTCCTCAAGGCTATTCGCGAGATCTGCGACGAGCACGGCATCCTGATGATCGTGGATGAAGTCCAGAGCGGTTTCGGCCGTACCGGTAAAATGTTTGCCATTGAGCACAGCGGCGTTGAGCCGGACATGATGACCATGGCCAAGAGCATGGCTGACGGCATGCCCGTCTCTGCCATTGTGGGCACTGACAAGCATATGGATGCCTCCGGCCCCAACTCCCTCGGCGGAACCTATACCGGCAGCCCCACCGCCTGTGCCGCAGCCCTGGCAGTGCTGGAGGTTTTCGAGAACGAGGATATTCTGGGCAAGAGCCAGCGCCTGGGCGACAAGCTGCGCAAGCGTTTTGACCAGTGGCAGGAACAGTTCCCCCATGTGGACAACGTGCGCAATCTGGGCCCCATGGCCGCCATTGAACTGGTAACTGACAAGACCAGCAGGGAACCGAGAGCGGACTTTGCCGCCGCGGTGACCAAAAAAGCCAAGGAAAACGGCCTGATCCTGCTCAGCTGCGGTATGTATGGCAATACCATCCGCTTCCTGATGCCGGTGACCATTGAAGACGACCTTCTTGAAGAAGGGCTTGGTATCGTTGAGCAGGCGTTGAAAGAGCTCGCCTGAAGCGGCTTTCAGGCAGGATTTATCACTGTTCTGCCGGTGAAGCTGGTGATGACGGAAACGCTGGTCAGTTAATTGCTGGCCAGCGTTTTTTTATGGCTGAGACCGGTTAAAGCAGTTTGCGGATTTGCTTCCACAACCGCCGGTAGGCGCCAGCGGCAGCTGATGAACGGTCTATCAACTCGACCGGCTGGCCGCTTTCCCCCATTTTTTCCACCACACTGGCATTGGGAATAATGGCATCGAGACCGCCGTCAAGATGCTGTTTACGGTTGATCACCATATCCCTGTGCAGATTCTTGCGCCGGTCCACCATGGAGAAAAATGGATGCAGACGGCCGGGTTTGAGCTTCTTGTCTCTGGCAAAAGCCTGAAGCTGGTGCCAGCTGTTGAGCGCGAGCCAGGTGGGGACCACCGGTACGAACACGCCGTCGGCTGTTTTCAGCACCTGCTCGGACAGCCGCGACATGGACGGCGGGCAGTCCAGCACCACCAGGCTGGTTTCCTCCGACAACGGCGCCAGCCAGTTCTTCAGGGTGTTGTTGCTGTCGTCCCTGTCCAGTCGCACATCAAGGTTGCGGAAGCTGTTATGGGCGGGAATGAAATCCAGGTTGGGATAGGCAGTGTCGCGAATGAATTTGCCGATCGGGGTTTTGCCATCCATCAGGGTTGCCAGTTTACGGCCCCTGACTTCGTCAGTTCCTGCCAGGTACCAGCTTGCCGCCCCCTGAGGGTCCAGGTCCCATAACAGGGTAGGAATACCGTCCTGACTCGCCAGGTAGGCCATGTTAACAGCCGCCGCGGTTTTGCCGACGCCTCCTTTCAGACTGTAAAACGCAATGATCTTCATGCTCCCTCCTGAAGCCCCCGACAAGATAACGGCTGCCAGCTTAACCGATCCCGCCTGTGTGAGTGTTGCAATTGCATGACACGCACCCATAAAGAACAACAAACCGGAAGCTGATAACGGACCAGTCCGTCCTGCCTTCGGTTACCATCCCTTTCATCGTATACTCACTGAATACTTTTTCGGTATGCTCAATAATCACCGATATTATTTCCCGAACCATCAGGCTGATCTATGACCTCCCCGGAACCTCAATCAAGACCGACACACAAGCCCAGGCCATGGGTAGACCTGCTTGTCAGTATCATCATTCCCTCCGTCATTCTCATGAAGCTGAGCGGGGACGAGTACCTGGGGAGCGTTCTTGCCCTGGTAATCGGGCTTGCCTTCCCGCTGGGCTGGGGTCTGTTCGAGTTGATACGCTACCGCAAGTACAACTTTATTGCCGTGCTGGGCGTGATCAGTGTAGGGCTCACCGGTGGTATCGGGCTGCTGGAGCTCGATGCCGGCTGGCTGGCGATCAAGGAAGCTGCGGTTCCGGCGGTGATTGGCATTGCCGTTCTTGTTTCCACCCGTACCCGATACCCACTGGTGAAAACGCTGTTATACAACCCCACGGTGCTGGATGTTGAAAAGATCCAGGCGGTGCTGAAGGAGAGGGGAAGCGAGGCGGAGTTCGAGGAACGGTTACTCAAGGCCAGCTACTTCTTCAGCCTGACGTTTCTGTTTTCATCGGTTATGAATTTTGTGCTGGCCAGGTGGATTGTCACCAGTGCTTCGGGTAGCCAGGCCTTCAACGAAGAACTTGGTCGAATGACACTGGTGAGTTATCCGGTGATTGCCATTCCCTCAATGATCATGATGATCGCCATTTTCTTTTATCTTTGGCGCTCAATTCGCCGGCTCACCGGCTACACCCTCGAAGAGGTGATGGCTCCGCACCTGGCGGCCCAACATGAAAGCAAATCAACAGAGACCACATCAAACCGCCATGACCCGTGATGGTCACCAACCTTTTGAAAATTAAATAAAAAAGGCGACCAGTTGGTCGCCTTTTTTGCCCTGGGGAGGGGGATATCAGGGCAATTTTTGCCCGCTTTTGCCGGGCAACGTCAGATATCCAGATTGGTGACTTCCAGAGCGTTATTCTGGATAAACAACCGGCGCGGTTCCACATCATCGCCCATCAGGGTTGTGAAGATCTGATCAGCGGCGAAGGCGTCCTCGATAGTCACTTTCATCATGCGACGTGTTTCCGGGTCCATGGTGGTTTCCCACAGCTGATCGGGGTTCATCTCCCCCAGTCCCTTATAGCGCTGGATGTTGAGGCCGCGCTGGGCTTCCTTCATCAACCAGTCCAGAGCACCGGCGAAGGACAGTACTGCCTGTTTGCGCTCACCACGCTGAATGTAGGCACCCTCTTCAACAAGGCCGTCCAGGGTTTCGCCCATGCGTGCGATAGCCTTGTAGGAAGAAGACTCAAAGAATTCGTGGCTGAAAACGTGGTTATGGGGAATTCCGTGCACGTAAATCACCACCTTGGGCAGGTAAAGATCCCGTTCCGGATCCTTTTCCACCGAGAAGGTGTACTTGGTACCGGTACGGGTGTCCAGCTGCAGGCCATCACCCAGGCGGGCCACCCAGCGCGCTACTGTTTCTTCATCCTTCAGATCCTCGGACTTCAGGGTGACGTTGTCCAGCATCTGCTGAAGCACCTTTGCGGGATAGGCCCGGGACAGACGATCAATCATCGCCATCACTGCCTGGTAATCCTTGACCATGGTTTCCAGCGCCGAATCCTTGATAGCTGGGGCTTCCGGATTTACATAAAGCTGGGCACCTTCCAGGGCGGTCTGGGTCAGATAGGCTTCCTTGGCCTTTTCGTCCTTCAGATATTGTTCCTGCTTGCCCCGTTTCACCTTGTAAAGCGGTGGCATGGCAATAAATACGTGGCCCCGTTCGATGATTTCCCGCATCTGGCGGAACAGGAAGGTGAGCAGCAGGGTACGGATGTGGGAGCCGTCCACGTCCGCATCGGTCATGATGATCAGGGAATGGTAACGGAGTTTTTCCGGATTGAACTCTTCCCGGCCGATACCGCAACCGAGAGCGGTAATCAGCGTGCCCACTTCCGCAGACGACAGCATCTTGTCAAAACGTGCTTTCTCGACGTTCAGGATCTTGCCCTTGAGCGGCAGAATCGCCTGGGTTTTGCGGTCACGCCCCTGCTTGGCACTGCCGCCCGCAGAATCACCCTCCACAATGAACAGTTCAGACAGCGCAGGGTCCTTTTCCTGGCAGTCGGCCAGCTTGCCGGGCAGGCCGGCGATATCCAGGGCACCCTTGCGACGGGTCATGTCCCTTGCCTTGCGGGCCGCCTCACGAGCGCGGGCAGCTTCAATCATCTTGTTGACGATCAGCTTGGCCTCGTTCGGCTGCTCCTGCAGGAAGGACGCGAACGACTGGTACAACTCCTGCTCAACCGCGGTTTTCACCTCGGAAGAAACCAGTTTGTCCTTGGTCTGGGAGGAGAACTTGGGGTCCGGTACCTTGACGCTGATAATGGCAGTCAGGCCTTCCCGGGCATCGTCACCTGAGGTACTGACCTTTGCCTTCTTGCCCAGGCCTTCATGTTCGATGTAGTTATTCAGCGAACGGGTCAGCGCCGCACGGAAGCCCGCCAGGTGGGTGCCACCGTCGCGCTGGGGAATGTTGTTGGTGAACGTATAGATATGTTCCTGAAAGGCATCGTTCCACTGCATGGCAACTTCCACCACAATGCCGTCCTCACGCTCCTTGATGAAGTGAAATACCCGGTTGATCGGAGTTTTGTTGGCATTCAGGTGCTCAACAAAAGCCCGCAGGCCACCCTCATACTCAAATACTTCTTCTTTGCCCGAGCGTTCGTCCTGCAACCGGATACGCACGCCACTGTTCAGGAAGGCCAGTTCCCGGAGCCGCTTGGCCAGGATATCCCAGTGGAACTCGATGCTGGTGAAGGTATCGGGAGAAGGGATGAAGTGAACCTTGGTGCCTGTGGCATCGGTATCGCCCACGACACTCAGTGGCGACTGGGGTACACCGTCGTGGTAAACCTGCTCATACACCTTGCCATCACGACGGACAGTCAGGGTGAGAGAAGAGGACAGGGCATTTACAACGGAAACCCCGACACCGTGAAGGCCGCCGGAAACCTTATAGCTGTTGTCGTCGAATTTTCCCCCGGCATGGAGAACGGTCATGATCACCTCGGCGGCGGACACGCCCTCTTCCTCGTGAAGATCAACCGGGATACCACGTCCGTTGTCTTTGACCGTCACCGATTCATCCGGATGAATGATCACCCCGATTTCAGAACAGTGCCCGGCGAGCGCTTCGTCAATTGAGTTATCCACCAACTCAAAGACCATGTGGTGCAGACCGGTTCCGTCATCGGTATCGCCAATGTACATGCCGGGCCGTTTCCGCACCGCGTCCAGTCCTTTCAATACCTTGATACTGGAGGAATTGTAAATCGATTCGCTCATTAGGGCACTCCTGAAGGGTGATTCCCCGGCCTGACGCCATTGCCTCTGCTGAAGAGGAATGAAGATGGCTCAGCCGGGACTTATTCTATTCTTCCGTTAGTTTTCCATGTTCCACGTGGAACAATCTGTATTCAGGCATGGTGTTCTGCCATAGCTCTTCCGGTCGGGGCGGCTCTATGGAAGTCAGAAACACCTGACAACGTAACTCGTAGAGCTTTTGAGCCAGCATGGCCCGATGCCCGACATCCAGTTCTGCGTTGATGTCATCCAGCAGAAAGGTGACCTGCTTGCCAAGATCACTCAGTACCATGCCCTGAGCAATCTTCATTAAAATAACCAGGGTTTTCTGTTGGCCCCGGGAAAATGTTTCCGACACCGGGCGCCCCTGGAATCGCAACCGTATATCGGCACGATTAGGACCATATAACGTATGACCCATTTTCCGTTCCTGTTCCCGATGGGCTTTCAATACATCGACCAGGGATTGCGACGAATCCCAGCCGGCATAGAAATCAAGCTTTAGCCCGTCTACCCAAGGCGCATCAATCTCGCCAAGGAGGCTATCAAAGGCGTCGGTGAATAGGCGAAACGTATCTTTTCGTGCTTTTGTCAGACGCTCCGCCAACTCAGTGTACTGTGAGTCCCAGACCTTCATCAGAGCGTCGTCTATTCTACCAGTTCTGAGGATTTGATTCCGCTGTGATGTGACTCTTTGGCACTGTTGCCAGATTGATGCGAAAGAAGGTTCCACGTGGAACACTGCCCAGTCCAGAAACTGCCGACGCTTACCCGGACTGCCCGCCACAATATCGAACACGCCGGGATCGATAACGGAAACAGGTAAATGCTGCGCCAGTGATGAAAGGTTGCGAACCGCCTCGCCGTCGACACGTAAGGTTGTTTCTTTTGCCAACACATCACGGGATATGCCTACCCGGTGATATAACTCACCGGGAACAGACGAAGGTTCCGCGGACATTCCCTTATCGAGACCGCCAAATACCGTCAGTTTTTTTTGGCCATGACTGACGACGGCCTGGTGCCGACTGACGCGAAACGAGCGCCCAAGACCGAGATAGCCAATGGCTTCCAGCACGCTTGTTTTACCGCTTCCATTTTCGCCGTATAAAAGATTCATGGAGGGAGAGAAGCTGACCGGCGCTTTGGCAAGATTACGGAAATTTTCCGTTTGAAGTTTAACGAGCGCCATAAGTCACAATAAGTTAACAGCCCGGGAGAGGGAAACAAAAAAGGCAGCGTGACCAATCGGCGACGCTGCCCCAGTGTACAAAACCTTCCGGATGAACGCGATTAATGCAGCATGTTCAACCGTTCATCCATAAACACATCCATCTCCGGTGCCAGGATGTGAACATAACGGTCGAAATACAGAAACTGTTTCAGCAACAGCGCAAACTCACGCGGGAAATGCAGCCCGTGACCCTCGCCAATCCTCACCATGTCCATGAGGATATTGTTGACATCGTCCTCCGCCTGCTCCGGCTGATACGGCACCTCATCCGGTACCATGGTGTCCATCTGCTGGTACAAGCGGCGCAGATCCTCCGCCAGTTCACTTGTCTCGACCTTCTGATGGGTAATACCAATACGGATCATGGCGTCCGCCATGCCATCGAAATTTCCCACCATAACAGAGGATATAAAATCGCTGACCGCCTGCCAGGTGTCCGGACGTATCCGCCCGACAATGCCGAAATCGATAAATCCGACCCGCCCGTCCTTCAACACCATCAGGTTGCCCGCATGCACGTCGGCATGGAAAAATTCGCACTGGGTCAGGCTGGAAAACCAGGTGTTCATGGCCGTGATCAGGGTTCGCTCGGGATCCCGCGCATAACCACGAATACTTTCCAGGTCGGTCAATGGCACGCCATGGAAACGTTCCATGGTCAGAATCCGTCGGGTGCTGCAGCTTTCATACACCAGCGGAACAGTGGCATCCTCATTGTGAGTGTTCAGCAGAAATTCGCGGAAGACCTTGAGGTTGTTCGCTTCCTTTATAAAGTCACACTCTTCCATCATGGTTCGCTGAATTTCCTCAACAATCCCGGACAGCGACGTCCACGACAGTTTTGGAGCCAGGACTTCCAGTATTCGCGCTGACAGATACAGGAAGTTCAGATCCGTGAGCAGGATATTTTCCACCCCCGGCTTCTGTACCTTGATCACCACATCTTCCCCGGTGATCAGTTTCGCAGCATGAACCTGTGCTATGGATGCCGACGCCAGCGCCACCGGATCAATATCGGAATAGACTTCCTCAATCGGGCGACCGAGTTCATCCCTGATGATTTTTCGGATCACACCAAAGGGCAGGTTGGGCGTCCGGTCCAGACAGTACTGGAACTCCTCCACGTATTCTTTGGGAAAGAACGTGGGGGAACTGGCAATAAACTGACCCAGCTTTATGTAGGTGGCCCCAAGGGACTCGAACGTCTGCCTGAGCAGGCGTGGCGCCGGCGGGCGGTCACCGCGAATCCAATTGGTGCCGGCGCGCCCCAGTACCGCCACTGTCTGGCCGATTCGAAAAGCGCCCTTGAGACTGTTCGTTACCGTTCCCATCATTGTCATCCTTCAATATGCTGTAAACCTTGCCTTTTTTTAGAGCCGCATGGGCATCACGACATAAAGGCAGCGGTTATCATTCTGGGCTTCGATCAACGCACTGCTGTTGGGGTTGGCCAGGGTAATCTTCACCTGCTCTTCCTCCAGCGCGTTCATGACATCCACCAGATAGCCTACATTAAATCCGATCTGCAGTGATTCGCCCTGGTACTCTACCGGCAATGCATCCTCGGCCTGTTCCTGATCCGGGTTATTGGCAAACACCTGCAACTCGTTGGGTGCCAGATTAAGCCGCACACCGCGGATATTCTCATGGGACAGAATGCCCGCACGCTGTAGCGTATTTTTCAGCGTGGCCCTGTCCGCCAACACAATCTTGTCGCCACCCCGGGGAATGACCCGGTTATAGTCCGGAAATTTGCCTTCTATCAGCTTGGAGGTGAAGGTGTACGCTCCCACCGTCGCCCGCAGATGATTATCCCCGATCACCAAAGTCACCGGCGTTTCCACATCATCCAGCAGGCGTGACAGCTCAAGCACGCCCTTGCGGGGCACAATGACCTGACGCGGTTCAGCGCACCCTGTCGGCATGTCGAAGTGTGCCATGGCCAGGCGATGGCCATCCGTTGCGACCGTGCGGACATGATCCTTGTCCACTTCCAGCAGCAGGCCGTTGAGATAATAACGGACATCCTGTTGCGCCATGGCAAAGGCTGTTGCATCAAACATGCGGCTGAGTTCCTTCTGGGGAAGCTCAAGCCGGAAGCTTTCGGGCTCGTCCTCGACATTCGGGAAATGCTCGGCAGGCAGGGTCGACAGCGTGAAATGGCTGGCCCCACATCGCAAATGCAGGCGATCACCTTCCAGCACCAACTCGATCGGCGCCTGGTCGCCAAGTGCCCGGCAGATATCGGACAGCTTCCGCGCGGGCACGGTAATGCGCCCCGGCTGATCCACATGCACCGGTGAGACCCGGCCCACCAGTTCCACTTCCATATTGGTTCCGGTCAGGGTAAGGGTATTGTCTTCCGCTACCAGCAATACGTTGGAAAGCACCGGCATTGTCTGTTTTCGCTCCACCACGCCAGCGATGGATTGCAGCGGGGCAAGCAGGGATTCTCGGCTGATCGTCAGTTTCATGGCACTCAGCATTCTTCTGTTGGAAGGTGAATGTTTACTGGTTGTTCACGGACCCGCTCAGGTTGTAAGCAACCGCATAAAGTTCTGATAATCCTCGCGGATACCCGGGTCTGTCTCCCGCAGTTCCACAATCTTCTTACAGGCATGCAGTACCGTGGTGTGATCACGACCACCAAACGCGTCGCCAATTTCCGGCAGACTGTGATTGGTCAGTTCCTTGGCAAGAGACATGGCAACCTGCCGTGGCCGCGTGATGGTACGGGTGCGTCGCTTTGACAGCAGGTCAGACACCTTGATCTTGTAGTACTCCGCCACCGTGCGCTGGATATTGTCGATACTGACCTGCTTTTCGTGCAGCGCCAGCAGGTCCTTGAGGCTTTCCCGAATAAAAGGCGGGGTAATTTCCGACCCCGTGAAGTGAGCATTCGCTATCACCAGACGAAGCGCGCCTTCTAGCTCCCGGACATTTGACCGGATTTTCTGCGCAATAAAAAAGGCGGCCTCACTACTGAGCTTCACGTTTACCTGCTCAGCTTTTTTCATCAGGATTGCAACCCGGGTTTCCAGCTCCGGTGGCTCAACCATGACTTGCAGCCCCCAGCCAAACCGCGACTTGAGACGCTCTTCCATATCCACAATTTCTTTCGGGAACCGGTCACAGGTGACGATGACCTGCTGACCGCCCTCCAGCAGCGCATTGAAGGTATGGAAAAACTCTTCCTGGGAGCGTTCCTTACGGGCAAAAAACTGGATGTCATCGATCAACAGAGCGTCTACCGACCGGTAATAGCGCTTGAACTCATTAATCGCGTTCAACTGCAACGCCTTGACCATATCCGCAACAAAACGTTCAGAGCGCAGATACGCCACCTTCGCTCCTGGATTACGGCGGACAATATCATTACCGATCGCGTGCATCAGGTGGGTTTTACCAAGACCCACCCCGCCATAAAGAAACAACGGGTTATAGGCGCCACCGGGATTTTCCGCAACCTGCATGGAGGCTGCTCTGGCGAGCTGGTTGGACTTGCCCTCCACAAAGGTGTCAAAGGTAAAGCCCTCATTCAGAAAGCTCTGATGCTTGATGTCTCCATCCACCTGGACAGCGCGCCGACTATCTGCGTTTCCGGGCTTTGCCGGCCGCGGGTTTGCCGTCGCTGCAATACCTCTTTCTTCCTCCGTCACCGCACTGGCATTTTCCTGTTCAGACGCGGCCCCGGTAGCAGCAGCGTCCGACCGGATCACCAGGTCCGCCGTTTTCGGTGCGGAACCCACTTTCATGTTCACCAGCGGAGCCTGACCACCGTGAAGGTCTTTCAATACTTCTTCAATTCGTCTGAGGTATTTTTCGTTAACCCAGTCCATCACAAAGCGGTTTGGCGCAAACAGCATCAGCCTGCCTTCGCTCTGATCAGACTGCAAGGGCCTCAGCCAGGTGTTGAATTGCTGGGCGGGAAACTCGTCCCGGAGTATTTCCAGACACTGATGCCAGATATTATTCGGCACGACAGTCTTGCCTCCGATGCCTCAGAAATTACTCGTCACGGATCTCAGACCCGACGAAAGATGACCACGGATTCTAACCCGAGCACCCTTCAAGTGAAAGGGCCAAACGCATTTAATAAACAGGCTGTGGAAATTAATTTTATTACATTTCAATCTGTTACAGACTTACCTACAGGCTTGTGTACAGAAAACAATATCACATTCAGTTACCCACAGCCCTCTGTTCGCAACCCGGCCCCAACCCTGTGCATAAACCGCAGACCAAGGGTGGATAACTACCCTGCATGACACCCACCCATGTTATCCCCATTTCCCGCGACGGTTACCCACAGAGCTCACTGGCACTTGTCAACCACCTTTTAAAGCCTGCAAACGATTATCTTTATTAGGATTTATAGTCTTATCCACAGAAAAGGCCTTGCCTAATAACAGTAGTAATAGTCTTTAAAGAAATTAAAAAAGACCTATTACAATTATTACTGATGAGCCTCGCCAACCCTTCTTCAGGATAAGCGCATGGCGCAATCGATAAGCATTGAATTCCTCCGCCACATTGCATAGAATGCCGCTCCTGTTTTGGCTGATCATTTTCCGGTCAATCATTGAATTTCAAATACCCGTAATGTGAGATCGACACCATGAAAAGAACGTTTCAACCAAGCGTACTGAAGCGTAAGCGCGTTCACGGTTTCCGTGCCCGCATGGCAACTGCCAATGGCCGCAAGGTTATCTCCCGCCGTCGTGCCAAGGGCCGTGCCCGTCTGTCTGCGTAAGACATTGACCGCCTGATGAAGGCTTTGACCTTTCCAAAATCGTCCCGGCTACTTAAACCGGCTGATTACGGTCAAGTCTTCGATGACGTTCAGATCAGGGTTCCGCACCGGAATTTTCTGATCCTGGCGACACCCAATACCCTGGGACACGCCAGGATCGGCCTGGTGTTTTCGAAAAAAAATCTCAGACTTGCCGTACAGCGCAATCGCGTCAAACGCAGGGTCCGGGAAACCTTCAGGCACCAGACAGAATTTCCTGCCCTGGACATCGTGGTACTCGGGCGACGAGGACTGTCAGAGCTTGATAATGCAACGCTCAATGCTACCCTGACGGAGCTCTGGTCGCGTCTCAGACGCAAAAACCGCCAGCTCCAGAAATCCTCAACATCGGAACACTCCGGTACCGGCAAAGGAACGGGTTAATGCGCAAACTGTTGCTCCTGCCCATCCGTGTCTACCAGTACGCAATCAGTCCCCTGATGGCCAGTCACTGCCGTCACTATCCGACCTGTTCCCAATATGCGATCGAAGCCATTACTTACCATGGCGCTGTAAAAGGCCTTTTTCTTGCGGTGAAACGTCTTCTGAGGTGTCATCCGTGGGCAAAAGGCGGGTATGATCCCGTTCCGGGCACTGAAGTCTGCGGTGAGGTAACACCTACCACCTGCTGCGGGCCGGCCAGCCAAACCCATAACACTAACCAGACCAAACAGTAAGTTTATGGATATTCAACGCGTTGTATTATTTGCCGGCCTGGCCATTGTCAGTTACATGATGGTGCTTGCCTGGAACGAAGACTATAACCAGCCCCGGACAGAGCAGGTTGCCGAACAGACCAGTTCCACCGCCCAATCCGGTAATGGCGACAACCTCACGCTACCGGAGGAAGCCCGGGACGGATCCCGATCCGCCGATGAGGAGTTCACCACACCGGAAGGCGACAGCCAGGCTATCGGCAGCACAGAAACCGGTTCGGTGGATGTCAGCAATCAGCTGATCACCGTGCGTACTGATGTCTATGAACTGAAAATAGACCGGGTGGGCGGTAACCTGATCCAAAGCTCCCTGCTCGAGTATGACCGTTCTCTGGACAGCGAAGAGTCCCTGAGGATCCTGACCAATACCAGCCGCCGCACCTATATCATGGAAAGCGGTCTCATCGGACGCGATGGCATTGACAGCAAGCGCAACAACGGTGCCCCGGTATATGACGCGTCTTCGACAGAGTATGAGTTGGAGGAAGGTGAAGATTCGCTGACCGTCAATCTGACCTACACCACAGATAATAATGTCGAAATCACAAAACAGTACCAGTTCGCCCGTGACAGCTATGAGATCGATCTTCGCTATCTGATCAATAACCAGTCAGACGATCTCTGGCAGGCCAACATGACCGGCAAGATCGTCAGGGATGAAGCTCCCGATCCTACAGCGCAGAACAGCCTGGGTATCAGGGCATTTCTGGGTATGGTGGTCAGCACACCTGAAGACCCCTACGAAAAATACGATTTTGATGACCTCACTGAAGATCCTGTCAACCAGTCGGTCACCAACGGCTGGCTGGCATTTCTCCAGCATTACTTTCTCGCTGCCTGGATACCGGAACGGGACCAACCCGCACAGTTCCAGTCCACACAACGGGGACCGCTTCATGTAATGGGGTTTGTCTATCCGGCGACACAGGTTGAACCGGGTGAAACCGCGGAAGTCTCTGCCCGAGCCTACGTAGGGCCAAAGATCATTGAGCGGCTGGAAGATGTAGCGCCCAATCTGGACCGGACCGTCGACTTCGGGTTTCTGTTCTTCATCGCGCTACCGCTGTTCCTGATTCTCGACTGGTTCCACGGTCTGGTCGGCAACTGGGGTGTGGCCATCATACTGTTGACGGTTCTGGTCAAGGCAGTGTTCTTCAAGCTTTCAGCCACCAGTTACCGGTCCATGGCCAGAATGCGGGCGGTTGCACCGCAGCTGACCCGACTGAAGGAACTCTACGGCGACGACCGGCAACGAATGTCGCAGGAAATGATGGCTCTGTATAAGCGGGAAAAGATAAATCCCCTTGGTGGCTGCCTGCCGATACTGGTACAGATGCCGGTGTTCATTTCCCTTTACTGGGTCCTGTTTGAAAGCGTGCAGTTGCGCCACGCGCCCTTTATGCTCTGGATCCAGGATCTTTCGGTGATGGACCCCTACTTCATCCTGCCAATCCTGATGGGTGCCAGCATGATGTTGCAGATGAGCCTGAACCCGACTCCGCCGGACCCGATGCAGGCGAAGATCATGAAACTGATGCCTCTGGTGTTCACAGTATTCTTCCTCTGGTTCCCGGCAGGTCTGGTACTGTACTGGCTGGTTAACAACATTCTTTCCATCAGCCAGCAATGGTATATTACCCGCAAGATTGAAGCGGAAATGGCCAACAAGAAGAGCTGATCGGGCACCATCGAAACCAGTAATTGCAGAGGCTCCTACCGGGAGCCTCTGTTGTTTCAGGGAATACAATCATGTTCAATGCCACCGATACCATAGCCGCCATAGCGACAGCGCCGGGCCAGTCCGGTGTGGGTATCGTGCGCGTATCCGGCCCGGATGCAGCGGCCATCGCGCAGCGGATGCTGGGTTTCCGGCCCAGACCCCGTTATGCTCACTATGGCCCTTTCGCGGATACCAACAACCAGTTGATCGACGAAGGCATCGGGCTGTTTTTCCCCAATCCCCATTCCTTTACCGGCGAGGACGTATTTGAGCTTCAGGGGCACGGCGGCACGGTCATCCTGGACCTGCTGTTAAGGACTGTTTGTGAGCTGGGTGCCCGCCTTGCCAGGCCCGGTGAGTTTTCCGAAAGGGCGTTTCTTAACGATAAACTCGATCTGGCCCAGGCTGAAGCCATTGCCGACCTGATCGAGAGCAGTTCCGAACAGGCGGCGCGCTGCGCGGTCCGCTCGTTGCAGGGCGTGTTCTCCCGCAGGATTGACGCCCTGGTGGAGGCGGTTACCCACCTGCGTATCTACGTTGAAGCGGCGATTGATTTCCCCGAAGAGGAAATAGACTTCCTTGCGGATGGTAAGGTTGCCAACGATCTGCGGGCTATTATCCGCGATCTGCAGATTATTCTCGGGGAAGCCCAGCAAGGCACCATTCTCAGGGATGGCATGAAAGTAGTGATTGCCGGTCGCCCCAACGCTGGCAAATCCAGTCTTCTCAATGCCCTGGCGGGCCGTGAAGCGGCTATTGTGACGGCTGTCGAAGGTACGACGCGGGATGTGCTGCGTGAGCATATCCACATTGATGGTATGCCGCTGCATATTATTGACACCGCAGGCCTGCGGGACAGCCCCGATGAAGTGGAACAGATCGGTATTGCCCGCGCCTGGGAGGAAATTCGCCAGGCCGACCGTATTCTGTTAATGGTGGATGCCACCACCACACCCGAGACCGAACCCCAGCGGTTATGGCCGGACTTTATCGACCAGCTGCCCGCGGGTGCCCCGCTTACTGTAATCAGGAACAAGGTCGACCTGAGCGGTGAAGCCGTGGGTATCGAACAACCGACCGAAGAAGCGGCACCAGTCATTCGCATTGCCGCCAGATCCGCCGACGGGCTGGAGGTTTTGCGGGAGCACCTGAAGCAGTGTATGGGATTTGCCAGTACCACCGAAGGGGGCTTTATTGCCCGGCGCCGTCACCTGGATGCCCTGGAGCGGGCCCGGGATTTCCTGTTGCAGGGACAGGATCAGTTACAGGGCTTTGGTGCCGGTGAGTTACTGGCAGAGGACCTGCGCGCTGCCCAGGATGCCCTGGGAGAAATTACCGGTGCAATGACACCGGACGAGTTGCTCGGTAAGATCTTCAGCAGCTTCTGTATTGGCAAGTAAGCCCAGAGGAAACCTTTGAAAGCCTCAGTTTGATCCGCCCAAGGATAGCCATTCATGCCGGGAAAGTTGACCCACCGTCCGACCAACTGGAAAACGCCGGCTTCCCGGCAGTCCGTGATGTGGTTGCTGGGTTTGCTGGTACTGGTGTTCGTGGCCGGCATGTTTCTGCTTTCCACTCTGAACATCAATTATTCCCGGGATGCCCTGTCTGAGCTTCGACGTCAACAGATCCATGAAGTCGTGAGCGCCGGGCTGATGCGTATCAACGCCCGCCACTCAACCCTGGCCGGTTACACCACGACCCTGGCAAACGTGGGAGAAAGCTTCCACGCGATAGCAGAAAACGACGATTCCGAGCCTGACAGTTCCCATCTCCGGACTCCTCTGGAAAACGCCCTCAAAGACCAGTTGCAGAATTTTGACGGCGCTGCTGGCGGCGGCCTGTGGTTCCGGCCCGGTGTTCTTTCCGGGCCTGCTGTCAGTTACATGCCCTACTTTGTACAGGGCCCGGAGGAACAGGAGCTGAACCGGCTCGATGTTGAAAACCGTTTCGGGAATTACCGTGATGCGCCCTGGTTCAGCCACACCCTGGGGCCGGAATGGACACCGACCTCCGACAACGCGGACAAAGTCTACTGGTCGCCGATCTATTATGACGTCAACATCGAACGGCCAGTGCTGACGCTGGCAAGCCCGATGTATGACCGCCGGAAAAACCTGCTTGGCATGGCAACCACCACCTGGACAGCGGACCGGATGATTGACGTTGTAAGCCATATTACGGTCACCGAACACAGTTTTACCTTCCTTAACGACAGGAACAATCGCAACCTGTCGAGCCTTGGCAAGGGTGAGGATACCGGGCAGGAACAGGCATTGATGGATGCGATTCTCGCACTGGAACTCGCTGGCAGTGCCGATGAACATTCCGCAACCGGCGCGCTTGCCACCCGCACGCTCACGGTCGGGGAGGATGTCTACGAACTGTATTATGGCGCCACCGCCGGAGGCATGGTCTATGGCGCGGGCGTGCCGGTGGATGAAATCAACGCGGGACTGCGCCCCATGAAGCAGACCAACCAGCGCGTTCTGGTGGGTACCGTGTCTGCGATACTGCTTCTCAGTCTCTATCTGCTGTATCGGATTATCCAGCTGGTCAGGGAACTGCGGGCCTCCTACACCGATGATCTCACGGGATTGCCCAACCGGATCCGCCTGTTACAGGATTTACAGACCCAGAATGATGCCTCGCTGCTGATCATCAATCTGGACCGTTTTAACGAAATAAACAGCCTGTTCGGCAATGTTTGCGGCGACCATGTATTGTTGGCCATCGCAACGCGGTTGACAGCCTTTACCCGTGATCAGGCACCGGATTCGCTGAGGGTATACCGCTTGCCGGGTGATGAATTCGCAATCCTCGCCCCCTTGCTTGAGGAGCAGGTTATCGAGGGGCTGGCAGTGCAGATACGCCACCTCGTTAACGGAGAACGGATTTATTGGCAGCAGCAGCCGCTGACGGTCGATGTCAGTATCGGAATGGCGATGCAGAAAGATCGCAAGCCCGGGAATTCCACCGATCAACTGGTCAGCCAGGCCAAGGTGGCAGTGCTGCAGGCACGGGAGCAGAACCGTCATCACCTGCTTTACGACCCTTCTGTGGGGGTCGAGGAAAATTACGAGGCCAACCTTTACTGGGCCAACCGGTTGAAGGCAGCGATTGACGATGATCGCCTGGTGCCCTGGTTTCAGCCGATTTACGATAATCAGCTGCAGCGTGTTACCAAGTATGAGTGTCTGGTGCGCATGGTAGAGCCGGACGGACGGGTGATGAGTGCCGGCCAGTTCGTCAAGATTGCCGACCGGTTGCGGTTGAACCGCAGAATCACGGTGCTGATGATCGAAAAGTGTTTCGCCCGTTTTTCCAGCCGAAAGGAAGAATTTTCCATTAATCTCTCGTACGGCGACATCGCCGATTCAGAGACGGTGAACAGGATTCTGGAGGCGCTGGACCGTTATGGCATTGGCAACAGGGTGATGTTCGAGATCCTGGAATCCGATGGCGTCGCCAATTACGATGAGATCCGCAGGTTCATTGAACAGGTAAAACCGTTCGGCTGTCATATTGCCATTGATGATTTTGGCACCGGCTACTCCAATTTTGCCCACCTTCTGAGCCTGAAGGTTGATTACATAAAAATCGACGGCAGCCTGATCCGTAACCTTGATAAAGACCATACCGCGTTTCTGGTCACCAGTGGCATAGTCCAGTTCGCCGGCAGCCTCAATATCCGCACGGTGGCCGAATTCGTTCACAATGAGGCCGTTCAGGAGCGGGTGCGCGAATTGGGCATTGATTTTTCCCAGGGTGACTACTTTGGTATGCCCGAAGTGCTTTTGTAACAGGCCTCACATTGATCGGTAATGGCGCTTCTGGCGTATTCCAGGGACTGGAAATTCACTGCGAAACATGCCGAGAGTGTAAAAGTCATGCAAAGTCCCCTCTTATTGAAAGCATTCACTGGTTTGCCCCGCTACCTCTGGTTATTGTTATCCACAGCCCTGCTCGCTGGCTGCGCCGGACCGGCGCTGGAGGACTATCAGGACCGGGAACCGGTATTGACGCCCCAGGAGTTCTTCACCGGCGAACTTTCCGCCCGGGGTGTGGTCAAGGATTTTTCCGGTGAAGTCATTCGTACCTTTGACGCGGATATTTCCGCCAGTTGGGACGACGCGGGCGTTGGCACGCTGGATGAAGAGTTCCGGTTTGACGATGGCGAGGTGCAAACCCGGGTCTGGACTCTGACACCGGATAATGGTGCCCTGCACGCCGATGCCGGAGATGTGGTGGAGCCTGGCACCATGCGCTGGCAGGGTAATGCGATCCACATGAACTATGTTCTGCGGGTGGCATACGGGGATGACACCATTGATGTTCGTATGGATGACTGGATGTACCTGATCACGCCCGACACCCTGATCAACCAGACCACCATGACCAAATGGGGGATACAAGTGGGTGAAATTGTGCTGGTGATCAGCAGGAAGTAATCGGGCCGGACCCCGGTACCAGCGGTGAACGACACTAAACGAATTTATCGAGCAGATTATGGTCAAGCAATGGCTGATCGCCCTGGTACTTGTGGCTCTGGCAACCGCAGGTGCTCTCTCCTGGCACTACCTGGTCCCGGAAGAGGCTGACAGTGCACAGAGGGAGCGTCCGGCGAGCAAGGTGAATGCGATCAGCCCGAACATGGAAGTGGTACGGGATTCCGTTAACGCCGTGGGCAACCTTCGCGCCCTCGACCAGGTGGAGCTGACAACTGAGGTCAGCGGCCGCGTGGTGGAAATGAACCTGGCCAGCGGAAAGCGGGTCAGCCAGGGCCAGTTGCTGCTGCGACTGGACGATCGCCAGGCCAGGGCCGACCTGCAGGTAGCGGAAGCCACCCTGGCCGATGCCCGCCGTCAGTATCAACGGGCCCAGCGCCTGCAAACCAACAACAGTATTTCCCGGTCCCAGGTAGATGAGCTTCGCACCGCCATGGCTGTGGCCGAGGCCCGGCGCGAATCTGCCCGGACCCGTCTGGACAACCACCGCATTGAAGCGCCGTTCGAAGGCGTGATCGGACTCAGTGATATCAGCCTTGGCACCTACCTCAGTTCGGGAACGTCCGTAGCCAGCCTGGATTCAACCGATCGCATGGAACTGGGCTTTTCGATTCCCGAGCGTTTCCTGGGCCAGGTCCGGACAGGACAGTTGGTACTCGGCAGGTCGCCGGCCTATCCCGATGAGGGATTTGAGGGTGAACTGGTGGAACTTGGCACCCGGATCAACGAGCTCAGCCGCACACTGCCGGTGCGGGCGATTATCGACAACCCCGATGGCAAATTGCGGCCCGGACAGTTCATGTCTGCCAATCTGACATTACGGGAGCGGGAAGCACTGGTTATTCCCGAGCAGGCGCTGATGATTCGCGGTGATGACAAGTATGTCTTCATTGCCGAGGACGGTATCGCCCGCCGGGTATCCGTTTCCCTGGGCTCCAGGTCCCCGGGTTGGGTCGAGGTATCCCGGGGGCTATCTCAGGACAACCGGGTGATTGTCACCGGCCAGGATCGCCTCAGCAGCGGCGACCGCATCGATGTGGTGGATGACGACAACGCGATCCCGGAAAACCGTTTTGCCAGTTCCCCGGATTCCTGATCAATGATTCTCTCCGACATTTCCATCAAACGACCGGTCTTCGCCACGGTTATCAGCCTGCTGATACTGGTTTTTGGTCTCGCCGCCCTGCGCGGTCTGCCGGTGCGGGAATACCCCGACATTGACCCGCCGGTGGTTTCCATTTCCACCGATTATACCGGTGCTGCGGCCGAGGTGGTGGATACCCAGATTACCCAGGTGATCGAGGGCGCCATTAGCGGTATCGAAGGGATTCGCTCCATCGAGTCCAGCACCGAACAGGGTGAGTCCCGAACCTCCATTGAATTCAATACCTCACGCAATGTGGATATCGCCGCCAATGACGTCCACGACGCGGTAGCCCGGATTGCCAGCGAGCTGCCGGAGCAAGCCGACCCACCGGTGGTGCAAAAGGCTGATTCCGATGCACGGCCAATGATGTGGCTGTCGTTACGGAGTGATGTCTGGGACAGCGCCGGGCTCAGTGATTTTGCGGAAAGGGTTCTGGTTGACCGTCTCTCGGTTCTGGATGGTGTAGCGGACGTCCGGATCGGTGGCGAGCGGCGCTATGCCATTCGCGTCTGGCTGGACCGCGAAAAGCTGGCGTCCCGGGACATGACGGTGGCGGAGGTGGAACAGGCCCTGAGGTCGAATAACGTAGAGTTGCCGGCCGGCTCGGTAGAATCCTCCACCCGGGATTTCACCGTACGCGCCAAAGGGCGGCTTGGCGGTGTCGATGAGTTCCGCCAGCTGGTTATCCGCCGTGACGGTAACGATCTGCTCAGGCTTGGCGAGGTTGCCAATGTGCAAATGGGGGTCGAATCCGACACCGGCCGTCTGCGCTTTAACGGGCAGACCGCAGTGGGGCTGGGCGTTATCCGGCAATCCAAATCCAACACTGTTGCTGTCTCGGATCTGGTTCGGGCAGAACTGGATAAAATCCGCGAAACCCTGCCCCCGGAAGTCAACATCGCGGAAAGCTACGACGAATCCATCTTTATCCGTGCCTCCATCCGGGAAGTGGCCATTACCCTGGCGATTTCGGTATCCCTGGTCATTCTGGTGATCTTCATGTTCCTGCGTTCGTGGCGGGCAACACTGATTCCGGCGGTGACCATCCCGGTGGCTGTCATCGGTGCGTTCATCGGCCTTGGTGCTCTGGGGTTTTCCATCAACGTGCTGACACTGTTGGCGGTAATCCTTGCCATCGGCCTGGTGGTGGACGATGCCATTGTAATGCTGGAGAACATCCAGCGGCGTATCGACGAGGGTGAGCCGCCGTTGTTGGCTGCCTATCGGGGTGCACGGCAGGTGGCATTTGCAATTATCGCCACCACCCTGACGCTGATTGCGGTCTTCGTGCCGATCTCCTTTATGGGCGGAAACGTGGGCCGCCTGTTTGCAGAGTTCGGTTTTACCCTGGCGGCGGCCGTGGTGGTATCCAGCATCGTGGCGCTTACATTGACGCCCATGCTGTGTTCCAGGTGGCTAACGCACAGCCCCGAAACCGAAGAAGGCCACCGCCTGTGGGCCGCCAGCGAGCGGGCCCTCAACGGGCTCACCAACGGCTATGCCCGCATGTTGCGATTTTCCCTGCGCCAGCCCGGCCTGCTGCTGGGTCTGGGTATGGTGGGTCTGATCATGGCGGTGGTGGTATTCCCGCGATTACCCCAGGAGCTGGCTCCGACCGAAGATCGCGGTATCATCATCATGCCCACCAGCGCACCACGTGGCTCCACGGTAGAATACACCGACCACCATGTACTCAAGGCCGAAGAGCTGTTGCTGCCCTACCTGGAAAACGGCAGTGCCACCCGAATACTCTCCATCGTCGGGTTCCGCAACGAGGCGGACAGTGCGTTCATGATCATGGGCCTGGCGCCCTGGGACGAGCGGGAGATCAGGCAGCAGGCAATAACCAGTGAAGTCCGGGACAAACTGGCAGGTGTCCCCGGAGTGCGTTCGGTGGCGGTGAACCCGCCGGGCCTGGGGCAGCGTGGATTCAGCCAGCCGGTGGAATTCGTTATTGGTGGCCCTGACTATGAATCGGTACAGGCATGGAGTGAGGAAATTGTCGAGCGGGCGAAAGACAACCCCAATCTTCTCAGCCTGGAAACCGACTTCGAGCTGACACGCCCGGAACTGAATGTCACCATCGACAGGGAACGTGCCGCGGATCTCGACGTGACCGTGGAAGACGTGGGCCTGACCCTGCAGACCATGCTGGCTTCACGACAGGTAACGACCTACCTTGATCGTGGCCGGGAGTACGATGTCATCGTTCAGGCGGCGGACATCGACCGGGCTACACCCAATGATCTTGGTCGCGTGTTCCTGCGTCCACGTGAGGGTGGCGAGCTCATTCCCCTGGAAGCGCTGGTGAGCATCGAAGAGGTAGGTGCCAATCCGGACCTGCGGCGCATTGACCGGTTGCCGGCGGTCGTTATCAGTGGTTCCCTGGCAGACGGTTACGATCTGGGTTCGGCACTGACCTATCTCAACAATCTCGCTGTGGATAACCTGCCGCCGGAGGCCAGGGTCAGTTACAAGGGCCTGAGCCAGGAGTTCCAGGATTCTTCCGCGGCCATCTACGTGACGTTCGCGTTGGCGTTCGTTATCGTCTTCCTGGTGCTGGCCGCGCAGTTTGAAAGCTGGATTCACCCGATGATCATCATGCTGTCTGTGCCTCTGGCAGTCACCGGCGCGCTCTATGCTCTGTTTTTTACCGGTATCACCCTCAACATCTATAGTCAGATAGGGATCATCATGCTGCTGGGGCTGATGGCCAAGAACGGGATACTGATCGTGGAGTTTGCCAACCAGCTGAGGGATAAAGGCTACGAGGTCTATGATGCCATCCTGGAGGGGGCCATCCTGCGCTTCCGGCCTGTGCTGATGACTACTATTTCAACGGTCTTCGGCGCAGTGCCGCTGGTGCTGGCAAGCGGTGCGGGTGCCGAGAGCCGGGCTTCCATCGGTATCGTCATCCTCGGCGGGCTGATCTTTGCCACTACCCTGACCCTGTTCATCATTCCTGTGCTCTACAATCTTCTCGCCCGCTTTGCCAGGTCCAGTAATGCGGTGAGCCTGGAACTCGAGAAACAGGCCAGGGGGTCTGCAGGTGGCCGCGGGATAGCGGCTGCTGCGCAGTCCAGGCAGGTGGACCAGTTCTGAAAGCGCCGGTCCGGTGGCAGCCTGTGGATAAATTACTGGATAACCTTCGGATAAGCTTTGGTTAAATCTGAAATTTTATAACAATAACAGATACCTGGTATGTATTTTGATACTTTTGAAGGCAGCTTCGAATGTGGATAACTTTCTTGAAAAGTTTTCTCAGAACACTTCTACAAGCCCCTGAAATTTTTCGGATTTCGGTTTTCACGTATCTGTGAAACCTTGTGTGGAACTTCAGCCATCGTCCGAATGCTGTGTCAGGGGTTTTCCATGTCATCCAGTCTGGTTAAAATTTGCACATTCTGACTGCAATTTTGCGGGTGAGGCGTTATACTCCCCGCCCTGATTTTCAGGCTGTTTTTTTAGACCCAGAATTTTCTGATACCCGTTTGCCGAGGTGATGTAGTGGATTATCCGACCCGTTTCGATGTGATTGTCATTGGTGGTGGCCATGCCGGCACTGAAGCCGCTTTGGCGGCTGCGCGCATGGGTTCCCGGACCCTGCTGCTGACCCACAACATTGAGACCCTGGGCCAGATGTCCTGTAATCCGGCGATTGGCGGCATTGGCAAGAGCCACCTGGTGAAGGAAATCGACGCCCTCGGTGGTGCCATGGCCATGGCTACCGACAAGGCCGGTATCCAGTTCCGTGTGCTCAATTCCCGCAAGGGCCCGGCTGTTCGTGCGACCCGTGCCCAGGCAGACCGGGTGCTGTACAAGGCGGCCATCCGCGAAATCCTCGAGAACCAGCCCAATCTGACCCTGTTCCAGCAGGCCGCCGACGACCTGATCGTTGAGGGCGAGCGCATTACCGGTGTGGTGACCCAGTCCGGTATCCGTTTCCGGGCACCGACCGTGGTGCTGACCACCGGCACCTTCCTTGGCGGCGTTATCCACATTGGTATGCAGCAGCACTCCGGTGGCCGTGCCGGCGACGCCCCGGCCAATGCCCTGGCCCAGCGCCTGCGGGAGCTGCCGTTCAATGTCGGGCGCCTGAAAACCGGTACCCCGCCCCGTATCGATGCCCGCAGCGTGGATTTTTCCGTGATGCAGGAGCAGTGGGGGGATGATCCGGCTCCGGTGATGTCGTTCCTGGGTTCCCGTGACCAGCATCCCGAGCAGGTGTGCTGCTATGTCACCCGCACCACCGAGCAGACCCACGACATCATCCGCAGCGGCTTCGACCGTTCCCCGATGTTTGCCGGCAACATTGAAGGCATCGGGCCCCGGTATTGCCCATCTATTGAGGACAAGGTCAGCCGCTTTGCGGACAAGGACTCGCACCAGATTTTCGTGGAGCCGGAAGGGCTGACCACCAACGAGCTGTATCCCAACGGTATTTCCACCAGCCTGCCGTTTGATATCCAGCTGGCCGCCGTGCGCACCATTCCGGGCTTCGAGAACGCCCACATTACCCGGCCCGGTTACGCCATCGAGTACGATTTCCTCAATCCCCAGGACCTGCGCCACACCCTGGAAACCAGATTTATCCGGGGCCTGTACTTTGCCGGCCAGATCAATGGCACCACCGGTTACGAAGAAGCCGGTGCCCAGGGCCTGCTTGCGGGCATCAACGCGGCATTGCGGGCCCAGGAGCGGGATGAATGGTATCCCCGCCGTGACGAGGCCTATCTTGGTGTGCTGGTGGATGATCTGATTACCATGGGCACCTCCGAGCCCTACCGCATGTTCACCAGCCGCGCCGAATACCGGCTGATTTTGCGGGAAGACAACGCTGACCTGCGTCTGACCGAAACCGGTCACAGACTGGGGGTTGTGGATGAGCATCGTTGGCAGGCTTTCAATATCAAGCGTGAAGCCATCGCTGCCGAACGCCATCGTCTGGAAACGACCCGCATCCATCCGGGTACCACCGGCGGCGAGGCTGCCAACAGCTTCCTGCGCCAGCCGATGAACCGTGACCAGACCCTGGCGGAACTGCTGCGGCGCCCGGAGATCAACTACAGCCATATTACACAGATGGCCGAAGGGATCGCGGACGATCCGATTGTTGCGGATCAGGTGGAAATCGAAATCAAGTATGAGGGCTATATCTCCCGCCAGACCGACGAAATCGCACGCTTGCGCCGGAACGAGAACACCCGCCTGCCGGACGACATCGATTTTGATGCCATTGGTGGCCTGTCCAACGAGATCAGGCAGAAGCTCAAGGAGGTGCGGCCGGAAACCGTGGCCCAGGCCTCGCGCATTCAGGGTGTAACCCCGGCGGCCATTTCCCAGGTGCTGGTGCATCTCAAGAAGCGCGACCTGCTGCGCAAGCAATCCGCCTGAGTGGGCTCATGAGCGACGCATTGTGGCAACGCCAGCTCTCCCAAGGGCTGGTCGATCTGGATCTGGAGCTGGATAACGCCAGTCAGCAACAGTTGCTGGCGTTTCTGACCCTACTGAACAAGTGGAACCGGGCCTATAACCTCACCGCCGTGCGGGAGCCGCGGGAGATGGTCTCGCGCCAGCTGCTGGACAGCCTCAGCATCCTGCCGTTTGTCACTGCCGATCATCTGCTGGACGTAGGTGCCGGCGGTGGACTGCCGGGTATTCCCCTGGCCATAGCCCTGCCACATAAGCGCTTTACGCTGCTGGACAGTAACAGCAAGAAAACCCGGTTCCTGACCCAGTGCGTTCTGGAACTGGACCTGAAAAACGTGGACATCATTCACGGCCGGGCCGAAAATTGTGATCCTGAAACCCGATACCACCAGATCAGCAGCCGGGCGTTTACTGCACTGGATAATCTTGTTGCCTGGTGCGGACATCTGCTCGCCGATGACGGTGAGTTCCTTGCCATGAAAGGCCAGTTTCCGGATGATGAGGTGGCTGCCTTGCCCGCGGGCTGGCAGGTAACGTCCCGGCATTCGTTATCGGTACCCGGCTCGGATGGCGACCGGCATCTGCTGGTGATCGCCCACGATTCCGGCCATCAGAATTTCACCACAGGAGACCAGTCATGGCGCGTGTGATTGCAGTGACCAATCAGAAAGGCGGTGTTGGCAAAACCACCACCTGCGTCAACCTGGCCGCCTCCCTGGCTGCGACCAGGCGCCGCGTGCTGCTGGTGGATATGGACCCGCAGGGCAACGCCACCATGGGCAGCGGTGTGGACAAGAATGCCCTGGAACGCTCCGGCTATGACATGCTCACCAAACGGGCCACCGCCGCCGAAGTGATTTTCCGGGCGGAAGCGTCCGGTTTTGACATCCTGCCCTCTAATGGTGACCTGACCGCCGCCGAAGTGGAGCTGATGAACGAGATTGGCCGCGAACACCGGCTGCGCCTGGCCCTGAACAAGGTGCGGGAGAATTACGACTACATTCTCATTGATTGCCCGCCGTCCCTCAGCCTGCTTACGGTCAACGCGCTGTCGGCGGCAGATACCGTGCTGATTCCGATGCAGTGTGAGTATTATGCACTGGAAGGTCTGGCGGCACTGATGAATACCGTTGAACAGATCCAGGAAACCGTTAACCCGGACCTGCAGGTGGAAGGCATCCTGCGTACCATGTACGACCCCCGCAACAGCCTGACTCTCGATGTTTCCGGCCAGCTCAGCGAGTTTTTCGGCGACAAGGTTTACAAGGCAGTGATTCCCCGTAACGTACGGCTGGCGGAAGCGCCCAGTTACGGATTGCCGGCGCTGAAATACGATCGCGCGTCCAAGGGCGCCATTGCCTATCTGGCCCTGGCTGGCGAAATGGTTCGCCGGCATGGTTCACAAAAGACATCCGCGGCGGTTGCCGTGTAAACTACCTCTCCTTTGCACACAGATTTTTCATCGGGAAGAATGACAAACACCATGGCGGCGAAGAAACGAGGACTGGGTGAGCGCGGACTGGGCGCTCTGTTGCAGGGCTCCAGGGTCAATCTGGACCAGGAACTGAAGGACCACGACGGTGAGCTGCGGGACGTCCCCATCGATCTCATCCAGCGTGGCCGTTTCCAGCCCCGTCGGGACATGGACCCGGCGGCCCTGCAGGAACTGGCGGACTCCATTCGCCAGCAGGGCGTGATGCAGCCGGTCGTGGTGCGCCCGGTTGCCGAAGGACGCTTCGAGCTCATCGCCGGTGAGCGCCGCTGGCGCGCCACGCAGATGGCGGAACTCGATCGCATCCCTGCCATTATCCGTGATGTACCGGATGATGCCGCGATCGCCATGGCGCTGATCGAGAATATCCAGCGCGAGAACCTCAACCCCATTGAAGAAGCCTTTGCGCTGCAACGACTCCAGGATGAATTCGACCTGACCCAGACGCAGGTTGCCGAAGCGGTGGGCAAGTCCCGAACCACCATCACCAATCTGCTGCGGCTGATCAGCCTGTCCGAAGATGTGCGGGTTATGCTCGAGCACGGGGACCTGGAAATGGGCCATGGTCGCGCAATGCTCACATTGCAGCCGGAGCAGCAGATGCAGGTGGCGAAACAGGTGGTGGCCAAATCCCTGTCCGTGCGCCAGACTGAAGCCCTGGTGCGCCGGGTGCAGCAGGAAATCCCGGGGCGCAGGAAAGCCAAAGGGGAAGTGGATCCCAATATCCGTGCTCTTCAGAACGACCTGGCCGAGCGACTCGGCGCCCGTGTATCTATTGATCACGGCCAGCGTGGAAAAGGCAAACTGGTGATTGAATACACGTCACTGGACGAGCTGGATGGTATTCTCGGCCACATCAAGTAATATCATTGGTCGATAGTGCGAAAGTACTGATATGCCACAAAAACACCACATGTCGTGATGAGAATTGTTAAACAACACAACTTGTGTGATATTGGTGAAATATGTCGTGAAACCTGACTATTTTTCCATCAAATTTTCCCGCCGGTTCTGTTGAACACCCATCGGTTAACACATATAATTTCGCGCGCTTGCATAAACTCCGGGCAGGGTGTGACAGGAAGCAGGTTTCACATACGCATGACCATTTTTCAGGCTGGTTCCATGTCCCCGACCAGAAAGCGTATTAACCGGTTGCCATTTTTGCAGTGGCTGGCAATCGAAACCGGGCTCATTGTCGTGTTGAGCCTTGCCTGGTTTACAGAAAGTCGTTTGGCTGGTTATTCCGCTTTTGTCGGCGGTCTTATTTATGTCATACCAAACGCATACTTTGCCCACCGGATGTACCGGTTTGAGGGAGCGCGGAACGCGCACCTGGTGGTGGGCAACATGTTCAGGGCTGAAACCGTCAAACTGGCCCTGACCGCCGTCTTTTTTGCGGCCGTTTTCATCTTGATGGAGCCTGTACATGTGCCGGCTCTGTTATTCACTTTTGCTGTGATGGTTGTTTTGAGCCCGCTTCTGCGCTGGTTCATCCGACCACAACCACAGCGATGACTGGACGAGAACAGTATGGCAGCTGGTACCCCAGTAGAGTATATAAAGCACCACCTTACCAACCTGACCTATGGCAAGTTGCCGGAAGGTTACGAACGTGCCGACGGCACCGTCGTTGAGGAAGCCACCTGGACCATGGCCCGTAACGGCCAGGAAGCCATGGACATGGGTTTCATGGCGGTCCACGTCGATACCATGGGCTGGTCGATCGCCATGGGTCTGCTTTTCCTCGGCCTGTTCCGGTTCGTGGCAAAAAACGCTACGACAGATACGCCATCGGGCCTGCAGAACTTTGTCGAAATGACCGTCGAGTTCATTCAGAACATCGTGCGCGATGTTTTCCATGGCAAGAACCCGATCATTGCGCCACTGGCCCTGACCATGTTCGTCTGGATCTTCCTGATGAACAGCCTGAAACTGATACCCGTGGATTACATACCTTCCATTGCCCATGCGATGGGGCTGGAATATTTCAAGATCGTGCCCACAACCGATCCCAACGGTACCTTCGGCATTGCCCTTGGCGTATTCCTGCTGATTCTCTTCTACAGCTTCAAGGTAAAAGGTGCTGGCGGTTTCGCCAAAGAACTGTCATTCACACCTTTCAATCACTGGTCTCTGGTACCCTTCAACCTGGTGCTCGAGCTGTTGGGACTGATTATCAAGCCGATCAGCCTGGCATTGCGTCTGTTCGGCAACATGTACGCCGGTGAGGTCATATTTATTCTGATTGCGCTGTTACCCTTGTGGATTCAGTGGTCCCTGAACGTACCCTGGGCCATCTTCCACCTTCTGGTAATTACGTTGCAGGCATTTATCTTTACAACGCTGGCTGTGGTTTACCTCAGCGCCGCGCATGAAGATCACGGACAAGTAACCTAATCAACAAACCCTTAACTATCTGAGAAAACTGAGGAGTCTTAAATGGAAATGGTAATTATGGCAGCCGCACTGATCATCGGACTGGGCGCCCTGGGCGCTGGCATTGGCTTCGGTCTGCTCGGTGGCAAGCTGCTTGAGTCTACCGCTCGCCAGCCAGAACTTGGCAACCAGCTTCAAACCAAGGCTTTCATCATGGCCGGTCTGCTCGACGCCGTTCCCATGATCGGTGTTGGTATCGCGATGTACCTGATCTTCGTTGTAGCTGGTTAATCAGCCGGAAGAGCCGGGTGCTGTTCTCCTAGACTGAGGCCGCGCCCGCTCTACGGACACCGGGACGCAACGAATAGCAAGAGGTACACCGCCGTGAATATAAACCTTACGTTAATAGGGCAAACGATTGCCTTCGCTATTTTCGTCTGGTTCTGCGTCAAATATGTATGGCCCCCCATTACCGGGGCCATGAGCGCGCGCCAGAAGAAAATTGCCGACGGCCTCTCTGCCGCAGATCGGGCTTCCCTCGATCTGGAACTTGCGCAGGAAAAAGCCTCCAAGGAAATGCAGAAAGCGAAAGAAGAATCTGCAGCTCTGATTGACCAGGCTAACAAGCGTGCCGCCCAGATCGTTGAGGCTTCAAAGGATGATGCTCGCAAAGAAGGCGAGAAGATCATCGAACAGGCCCGGGCGGAAATTCAACAGGAGCGTGTTCAGGCTCGTGATGCACTGAGAGCAGAAGTGGCAGCTATTGCCATTGCCGGTGCCGAGAAGATCCTGGAAACCTCTGTAGATGCCAAAGCTCACAGCGAGATGCTGGACAAGCTGGCCGCAGAACTCTAAAAGAGGGTCATCATGGCAGAACTGACTACGTTAGCCCGACCCTACGCGAAAGCCGTTTTTGAGGCTGCGAAGGACCAGGATGCCGTTGATCTGTGGGATCAGGCTCTGGCTTTCGCTGCCCAGGTTGCGGCCAACGAACAGGTAAAGGTCATCCTGGCCAAACCCGGCCTGGCTGAGCAACGCAAGGCGGAGCTTCTCGCTGACTGTTTTGAAGAGCAGCTTCCCGAGGCGCTCAGTAATTTCCTGTCGATTCTTGCTGAAAACAACCGTCTTGCCCTGCTGCCAGCCATATCTGAGCTGTTCAGCCTCTACCGCGCAGATCTCGAACGCACGGTGAAGATGCAGGTAAGCACAGCGTTCGAAATGACAGCCGAGCAGCAGCAGAAGTTGATCGATGCCCTGTCCAGGAAACTGGAGCGCAAGGTCGAACTTGAATCCTCGGTTGATCAGTCGCTGATTGGCGGGGTGGTTATACGTACGGGCGACCTGGTTATCGACGCTTCGGTTCGTGGCAAGTTGGCAAGAATGGCCAACGCCGTGGGCTCCTGATTTCAGCACAAGGTTTGAGGACAAAGGCATGCAGCAACTGAATCCATCCGAGATCAGTGACATCATCAAGAAGAGAATCGAAAAGCTCGATATCTCTTCGGAAGCAAAGAACGAAGGTACCATCCTCTCCGTTTCCGACGGTATCGTGCGTATTCACGGTCTGGCCGATGTTATGTACGGCGAGATGATTGAATTCGAAAACGGCATTTACGGTATGGCACTGAACCTGGAGCGGGACTCCGTCGGTTCCGTGGTACTGGGTGATTACGAAGAGCTGGCCGAGGGCCAGAAAGTCCGTTGTACCGGCCGCATCCTGGAAGTTCCGATTGGTCCGGAACTGCTGGGCCGGGTTGTTGACGGTCTGGGTAACACCATCGATGGCAAGGGCGAACTGGGCAACACCCTCACCGCTCCGGTCGAAAAGGTTGCACCGGGCGTTATCGCGCGTCAGTCGGTTGATGAACCGGTTCAGACCGGTCTTAAAGCCATCGACACCATGGTGCCGATCGGCCGTGGTCAGCGTGAGCTGATCATCGGTGACCGTCAGATTGGTAAGACCGCCGTTGCTATCGACGCGATCATCAATCAGAAGAACACCGGTATCAAGTGTATCTACGTGGCCATTGGCCAGAAGCAGTCTTCCATCGCCGGCGTTGTCCGCAAGCTGGAAGAGCATGGCGCCATGGCTCACACCATTGTGGTTGCGGCCGGCGCTGCTGATCCTGCTGCGATGCAGTTCCTGGCTCCGTATTCCGGTACGTCCATGGGTGAATACTTCCGTGACCGTGGCGAAGACGCACTGATCATCTACGATGATCTGTCCAAGCAGGCTGTGGCCTATCGCCAGATTTCCCTGCTGCTGCGCCGTCCACCGGGCCGTGAAGCCTATCCGGGTGACGTATTCTACCTGCACTCCCGTCTGCTGGAGCGTGCCTCCCGGATTAATGCCGACGAGGTTGAAAAGCTCACCAACGGTGAAGTGAAAGGCAAGACCGGCTCTCTGACCGCGTTGCCGATCATTGAAACCCAGGCCGGTGACGTTTCGGCATTCGTACCGACCAACGTGATCTCCATTACCGACGGTCAGATCTTCCTGGAAACCAACCTGTTCAACTCCGGTATCCGTCCGGCGATGAACGCCGGTATCTCCGTATCCCGGGTTGGTGGCTCCGCCCAGACCAAGATCATGAAGAAGCTCGGCGGTAACATCCGTCTGGCTCTCGCCCAGTACCGTGAGCTGGCGGCATTCGCCCAGTTCGCCTCGGACCTGGACGAAGCGACCCGGAACCAGCTGGAGCACGGTCAGCGCGTTACCGAGCTGATGAAGCAGAATCAGTACAGCCCCATGACCGTTGCGGAAATGGGTACCGTACTGTTCGCAGCTAACGAAGGCTTCCTGGACGATGTCGAGGTGAACAACGTGGTCAAATTCGAAGCGCAGCTGCTTGACTGGATGCGTGCCGAACAGAAAGACCTGCTCGACAAGATCGGTGAAGAAGGCAGGTTCGATGACGATATTGCCGCCGGCCTCAAAGCTGCTCTGGAGAAATTCAAGACCACTCAAAGCTGGTAAGCCCGGGGCCCGCCGCGGCGGGCCTGTTGGTCCACATGAGTGTCTAACTTGAAAAGGCAGTGACTTATGGCCGTCGGAAAAGAAATACGTAACCAGATCGGAAGCATCAAGAGCACGCAGAAGATTACCAGCGCCATGGAAATGGTGGCTGCAAGCAAAATGCGTAAGGCTCAGGATCGCATGAAGGCCACGCGGCCCTATGCCGAAAAGATGCGTCAGGCAATCGGACATATTGCCAAATCCAACAAGGATTACGTGCATCCGTTCATGAAAGAGCGTGACGTCAATCGTGTCGGTTACATCGTGGTGTCCTCGGATCGGGGACTCTGTGGTGGTCTGAACACCAATGCGTTCAAGCTGCTTGTCCGTGAAATGCGTGCATGGAAAGAAGAAGGTGTAGAGACCGATATCTGCGCCATCGGGCAAAAGGGTGCCTCGTTCTTCCGCAGTTACGGCGGAAACGTGGTTGCGGCACTGACTCATATCGGCGACAGCCCGAGTGCTGAGAAGCTGATTGGTAACGTCAAGGTCATGCTCGATTCGTTTGAGGAAGGCAAGATTGACCGCCTTTATGTCATCTATAACGAGTTCGTGAACACCATGACCCAGCAGCCGGTCGCAGAGCAGCTTCTGCCCCTGCCAGAAGACAATGATGAAGAAATCGGTCACCAGTGGGATTACATCTACGAGCCGGATTCCCGCCCCATCCTTGATGGGTTGTTGCCACGTTATATCGAATCCCAGGTTTATCAGGGCGTGGTAGAGAATCTGGCCTGCGAGCAGGCCGCTCGGATGATTGCCATGAAGAGCGCGACAGATAACGCTGGCGAAATCATTAACGAACTCCAGCTGGCGTACAACAAGGCGCGTCAGGCAGCCATTACGCAAGAAATTTCGGAGATTGTGAGCGGCGCGGCTTCGGTCTGATCCGGCGCACAATCCTACTGGTTTTATTGACTATCAAGATAACGAGGAACCGAGCATGAGTAGCGGACATATCGTTCAGATCATAGGCGCGGTTATCGACGTGGAATTTCCACGTGACTCCGTTCCGGGCGTTTACGACGCACTGCTGCTTGAAGGTGGTGAGACAACTCTGGAAGTCCAGCAACAGCTGGGCGACGGGATTGTACGTACCATCGCAATGGGCAGCACCGAAGGCCTCAAGCGTGGCCTGAAAGCAGACAATACCAACAAGCCGATTTCGGTACCCGTGGGCACCCAGACTCTGGGTCGTATCATGGACGTACTGGGCCGTCCGATTGACGAACAGGGCGAGATCGGTGAAGAAGAGCGTTGGGCGATTCACCGCAAGGCACCCAGCTATGCGGATCAGGCAGCGTCTGCCGATCTGCTGGAAACCGGCATCAAGGTTATCGACCTGATCTGCCCGTTCGCCAAGGGTGGTAAAGTCGGTCTGTTCGGCGGTGCCGGCGTAGGCAAGACCGTTAACATGATGGAGCTGATCAACAACATCGCCAAAGAGCACTCCGGCCTCTCCGTATTCGCCGGTGTCGGTGAGCGGACGCGGGAAGGTAACGACTTCTACTATGAAATGAAGGAGTCCAACGTTCTCGATAAGGTCGCGATGGTTTACGGCCAGATGAACGAGCCTCCCGGAAACCGTCTGCGGGTGGCCCTGACCGGCCTGACCATCGCGGAGAAATTCCGTGACGAGGGCCGTGATGTACTGTTGTTCATTGACAACATCTACCGTTACACACTGGCCGGTACCGAGGTATCCGCACTGCTTGGCCGTATGCCGTCCGCGGTAGGTTATCAGCCCACACTGGCCCAGGAAATGGGTGAGCTGCAGGAGCGTATTACTTCCACCAAGACCGGTTCGATCACGTCTATCCAGGCGGTCTACGTACCGGCGGACGACCTGACTGACCCGTCGCCGGCAACCACCTTCTCGCACCTGGATGCTACTGTGGTACTGAGCCGTGACATCGCTTCCAAGGGTATCTACCCGGCGATCGATCCGCTCGACTCCACCTCCCGCCAGCTTGATCCACTGGTGATTGGCGAGCAGCACTATGACGTTGCCCGCGGTGTTCAGAACGTACTGCAGCGTTATAAAGAGCTGAAAGACATCATCGCGATCCTGGGTATGGACGAACTGTCGGAAGAAGACAAACTGACCGTATCCCGCGCTCGTAAGATCGAACGCTTCCTGTCCCAGCCGTTCCACGTTGCCGAGGTATTTACCGGTTCTCCGGGTAAGTACGTGTCTCTGAAAGAGACCATCGCCAGCTTTGAAGGTATCCTGAACGGCGAGTACGATGAAATGCCCGAGCAGGCTTTCTACATGTGCGGCGGCATTGAGGAAGTGATCGAGAAGGCGAAGGCAATGAAAGAGAAGGAAAGCAAGAAGTAAGACTTTCTTCTCTTTCAGACCCAAGAGGCATCAAAAATGGCTATGACTGTACATTGTGACGTCGTAAGTGCCGAGGAACAGATATACTCCGGACTGGTAGAGATGCTGATCGCTACCGGTACCGAGGGTGAAATGGGTATACAGCTGGGCCATGCTCCGTTGCTGACCGAGCTCAAACCCGGTTCAGTACGGATCATCAAGCAGGATGGAAAAGAGGAAATTCTGTACGTTTCAGGTGGCTACCTGGAAGTTCAGCCCAACCTCATCACCCTGATGGCTGACACCGCTATTCGCGCCAAGGATGTGGACGAAGCAGCGGCACTGGAAGCCCAGAAAGAAGCTGAAAAGGCACTGGCAAACAAGACAGGCGAGTTTGAATACTCCCGTGCCGCAGCCGAGCTGGCAGAAGCTGCCGCTCAGTTGCGTACGCTTCAGAAGCTGCGTAAGAACGTTCGCTGAAACCGGTTACACCCGGAACCTGCGTATCGGCAGCCGTTCGCCTGACAAGAGCCGCATCCTGAAACGGATGACCCGCCGGAATCTTTCCGGAGCGTCATTTGCAAGGGAAGCGGCTTTTTTTGTTCAATACATTCAAACCCGCCACCAGCCCGGAGCATGGTATCCCTATGACATCCCTGCACGTTGTAATTCTGGCCGCCGGCCAGGGCTCCCGCATGAAATCCGCCCTGCCCAAGGTTCTTCACCGCATTGCCGGAAAGCCAATGCTGCATCACGTTATGGACACGGCCCGTAAACTGGGCGCTGAGGGCATTCATGGTGTCATCGGGCACGGTGCCGATGACGTCAAGGCACTCACCCCGGCGGAGGATGTACAATGGGCGTTGCAGGAGCAGCAACTCGGTACCGGCCATGCGGTTGCCCAGGCGCTGCCGGCATTACCTGACGATGCACGGGTGTTGATTCTCTACGGCGATGTACCACTGACTCGAGCGGAAACCCTCGAGAACCTGGTCGACAAGGTCAGTGAGGACTCACTCGGGCTTTTGACTGTCACCCTTGATGACCCGGACGGCTACGGACGCATTCTTCGCAATGGTGCCGGCCAGGTAACAGCCATTGTGGAGCAGAAAGACGCCACGGAGGCGCAGAAAGCGGTCACCGAGGTGAATACCGGCATCCTTGCCGTGTCCGCACGCCACCTCAAGGACTGGTTGCCGCAACTGTCCAACAGCAACGCCCAGGGCGAATACTACCTCACCGATATCATTGCCATGGCGGCCGACAGAGACGTGGCTATTTCCGTGGCACAACCCGCCAATGCCTACGAGGTGCAGGGCGTGAATAATCGGCTGCAGCTGGCGGAACTGGAACGGTGGTATCAGCGTCAGGAGGCCAACCGCCTGATGACCGAGGGTGCCACCCTGGCGGATCCGTCCAGGATAGACGTTCGTGGCAACCTGACGGTAGGCCAGGATGTGCTGATCGATGTCAATGTGGTCTTCGAGGGAGCGGTCACCCTCGCCGATAATGTCAGTATCGGTCCCAACTGTGTGATCCGCGATGCCACCATTGGCCCCGGTACCCGTGTCGAAGCCAGTTCCGTAATCGATGGCGCGGAGATTGGCGGTGGCGCCCAGGTCGGGCCGTTTGCGCGGCTGCGGCCCGGTACCAGGCTGGCTGATCAAACCAGGGTGGGCAACTTCGTGGAAACCAAGAAGGCGGAGGTAGGTGAAGGCAGCAAGATCAATCACCTCAGCTATGTGGGCGACGCCCTACTCGGCCGTAATGTGAATGTCGGTGCAGGAACCATCACCTGCAATTATGATGGAGTGAACAAGTACCGGACGGTGATAGGCGACGGTGTCTTCGTGGGCTCAAATACCTCTCTGGTGGCACCGGTCTCACTGGCAGACAATGTGACTATTGGTGCCGGATCGACCATCACCCGTGACGTAGAGACAGGCGAACTGGCGGTGGCCCGCGGGCGCCAGCGTAATATCGACAACTGGCAACGCCCGGTGAAAAAAGACTGATTCGAAAGCCCGGAAAGGCTTCAGTACATTCAGAACAGGTGACAGGTTTATGTGTGGAATTGTAGGTGCAGTATCGGAAAGGGATGTTCAGGGTATTTTGCTTGAGGGACTGCGCCGCCTTGAGTACCGGGGTTATGATTCAGCGGGCATGGCCGTTATCGACAGCAGGCATGCCATAAACCGGGCGCGGGAAGTGGGCAAGGTTGCGGCCCTGGCCGAGGTTATTAGCGGGGAAGGCCTGGAGGGCACTGCCGGTATCGCCCATACCCGTTGGGCAACTCATGGTGAGCCGTCACAAATCAACGCCCACCCGCACATGTCCGGCGAGCGCCTGGCGATCGTTCACAACGGTATTATCGAGAATTACCAGGAACTGCGGGAAGAACTGAAAGCGGAAGGCTTTGAATTCACCTCCCAGACCGATACTGAAGTGGTCGTGCACCTGATCGAAAAACAGTACCGCGTGAGCAAAAGCCTCTATCAGGCGGTCAGCACTGCTATTGAGCGTTTGCGCGGTGCCTACGCCCTGGCCGTGATCCACGCCGACGAGCCGGATCACATGGTGGTTTGCCGTGAGGGCAGTCCGCTGGTGGTGGGTGTGGGTATTGGCGAGAATTTCATCGCCTCCGACCAGTTGGCGCTGACGCCGGTGACCGACCGTTTCATGTTTCTGGAAGAGGGCGACATTGCCGATATCCGCCGCGACAGCATCGAGATTCACGACCGCGACAAACAACTGGTCGAGCGGGCGATCACCCGTTTCGAACACAGCTCCGATGCCGCCGAAAAAGGTGAGTACCGCCACTTCATGCTCAAGGAAATCCACGAGCAGCCCCGGGTCATTCGCGCCACCACCGAAGGCCGCATAACCAATACCCGCGTGCTGGAACAGGCTCTGGGCACCCAGGCCGGCAATCTGCTGGAGAACGTGCGCCATGTCCAGATCATCGCCTGTGGCACCAGTTACCACGCGGGTCTGGTGGCACGCTACTGGATTGAAGACCTGGCTGGCGTGCCCTGCTCCGTCGAGGTAGCCTCCGAGTTCCGCTACCGCAAACACGTTATCCAGCCCGATACCCTGTTTCTGTGCATCTCCCAGTCCGGCGAAACCGCTGATACCCTGGCCGCCCTGCGCCAGGCCAAGAAAGCCGGCTTCCGCGCCGCCATGGCTATCTGCAATGTACCGGGCAGTTCCCTGGTGCGGGAATCCGACCTGGTCATCATGACCCAGGCCGGCCCCGAGATCGGTGTGGCGTCTACCAAGGCGTTCACCACCCAGCTAACCGCATTGCTGATCTTCACCCTGGCGCTGGCTCGTCATAACGGCCTTGAAGAAGCACGGGAAACGGAAATTGTTGAAGCCATCCGCCTGATTCCCGGGCAGGTCGAGCAGGTGCTGGCACTGGATGCCGAGATCGTCGAACTGTCGAAATCGTTCATGGACAAGTTCCACAGCCTGTTCCTGGGCCGCGGCGCCATGTTCCCGGTGGCACTCGAGGGCGCGCTGAAGCTCAAGGAAATCTCCTACATCCACGCCGAAGCCTACCCGGCCGGTGAGCTCAAGCACGGTCCTCTTGCGCTGGTGGACGGTGACATGCCGGTGGTGACGGTGGCCCCGAACAACGAGCTGCTGGAAAAGTTGAAGTCCAACCTGGAGGAAGTCCGCGCCAGGGGCGGCGAGTTGTTTGTATTTGCCGACCAGGCCGCCGACGTGAAGGCGCAGGAGGGCATCCACGTGATGTCGCTGCCGTCGGTACACCCGATTACGTCGCCGATTGTCTATACCGTGCCCCTGCAGCTGCTGTCCTACCATGTGGCAGTACTCAAAGGCACCGATGTGGACCAGCCCCGCAATCTGGCTAAAAGCGTTACGGTGGAGTAAGTATTTGATCATAAATTATTTTTCGGTTTATAAAAGACTTTAATGTTTGATTGCTTACATTAAAGGTTGATGAGAATGGCCTCCGGTGATTCTCGACCGCGCGGAACGGCGGTTTTTTTAGGATGGGACACGTCCGCACTATTTGCACAGATACACATTCGTACTGCCAACATTATCCAGTTGGAGGGGCAACCTCCGCCTCCAGCTGAATCCATGGGAATTGCTGTGTAGCGATGGTTTGCGTTCAATAATACGAATGTCACCGAAAGTCTTTGGGTCCTTATTGGCCGGCGTTGCCGCACTGGGAGAACGGCGTGGAGATTGTGAAGTAAGACCTATCGCCAAGCTTCAACTCGATAGTCCTGAGTCCTGATCATTGGGCCAGACCCATCAAGATTCCTGTCAATTGTAAATAATCCACCCAGACTTATTGTCGACACAACTGCGCCGTATTTACTTTTTACAAGTTCCCGACTCCAGGGCTCAGCTAGCTCAGTGTGACCAATATAGAATACTGACCGAGTATTACCCTCCCCGCAAAACTCCGCATGATCCCTACGCCTGAGACGGGAGCTTCCGGTTCCCCGGAAAGCTCTGAGTTTTCTGCCATCAATACTATCTTCTCAAGGCTGTCTGCAAGATTCATCAATTAGATCCTTTCAGTACATATAATCAATGAATAAATATTTTATACTTGAAGTAACACGGAGGCGGTGCTATGTTTTCTCTCACATACGTGGCGGCAATCGCAGTCTTAGGATTGAGACCGCCGAAAAAAAGAGAAAGGTGAGGGACGGATGTCTGTCTTCGTGAGCCGGCTAAAATTACGTTCCAGTCACTGCGGGCCGAGTGGAAAATTGCAGGTAAGTCGCTATTTCGAACTGGTCAACAGGGTGGTCGAGGAGTGGTTCGGAGGTCCGCTAGACTTTTCCTTTGCCGCTATGCACGACGGCACTCGTCAGGTGGGAATCCCAACTGTCCGGCTGGAGCTTGAGGTGGGGCAGGTGGTCAGTCTCGGCGAAGAGTTGCGTCTTTCACTTCAGTTGGTTCGTGCTGGGCGCAGCTCCATCGAACTGATAGTTATCGCCGATTGTGAAGAACAGGCCCGGTTTAATGCAAAGGTCGTTCTTGTTCTGACGGATACCTCCGGCGTGCAATTACGCGGGCTGGAGATTCCGCCAGCCCTCAGGGAGGCCATGAATGACTATTTGGTGGATAGCTCTCTATCGGGCAACACTGCCGTGACCGCAGGAACGGAGGCTTAGCGGGCTAACCCGTCAGTCAGCGTTCTTCGTGATTAAAAAACAGAGGCAATTGAGGCATGAAAAAGAGCGCGATCTCTTCAGGCACTGATTTACAAAATCTACACGCAGTGGTTACCGGCGGTGGAACAGGCATAGGCGCTGAAATAGCTGTCCGCCTTGCCGAGCTGGGGATGCGCGTGACAGTAATGGGGCGCCGACAAGATCCGCTTGAGACCACCTGCGCCCGGTTGGGGGAAGCGCAGGCCGTCTGTGTCGACATAAGCGATCCGGACTCAGTAAAGGCTGCTTTTACCAGCGCGGTTAATCATTTCGGTCCGGTGAGTGTGCTGGTAAACAATGCCGGTAACGCAGTCAGTGCTCCCTTTGAAAAGATCGCGCTTGGGGATTGGCAGACCGTGCTGGCGGTTAATCTCACCGGTACCTTCTTATGTACTCAACAGGTACTGAGCGGCATGCGCGAAAAGGGGTGGGGTCGCGTAATCAATATTGCGAGCAGTGCTGGCCTTAAGGGATACAGCCATGTGGCAAGCTATTGTGCCGCAAAACACGGGATCATTGGCCTGACACGCTCGCTTGCGCTGGAGGTTGCCCGGGATGGAATAACCATTAACTCCGTTTGTCCCGGTTATACCGATACCGAGATGATGAACCAGGCTCTTAATAATATTGTTGAGAAAACTGGCCGCACCCGCGAAGAGGCACTGAAACAGCTAACCAGGCTCAACCCCCAGGGTCGGCTGGTTCAGCCGGCGGAAGTTGCTGCAGCAGTGAGTTGGCTGTGCCTTCCCAACTCTGATGCGATGACGGGTCAGTCCATTCCCGTAGCTTGCGGTGAGGTTATGTAATGAGGCTGGCCTCCGGATCACTGCGCTGGCAGCCCGAGTGTGATTCCAGCCTGCCCGACTGAGCGGTGATTCGTGCGCTCCTGACACGCCTGACTGTTGATGATGATGACAATAAAAGGATCAGAAAATGAAGCTTAAAGATTACCAGGCTAATCATTTCTGCTGGCGCACTGAAGGCGAGGTTGGAATGATTTCCCTTAATCGGCCAGAGCGCAAAAACCCACTCACTTTCGATTCCTATGCCGAGTTGCGGGATCTGTTCCGGAACCTGGTCTACGCCGATGACATCAAGGCAATCGTCATCAACGGTGAGGGCGGTAATTTCTGCTCCGGCGGCGATGTCCATGAGATTATCGGTCCTCTGACAAAGTGCGATATGAAGGAGCTGTTGGAGTTCACCCGTATGACCGGTGATCTGATCAAGGCGATGCGAGCCTGTCCCCAGCCCGTTATTGCCGCAATAGATGGAGTCTGCGCCGGTGCCGGGGCCGCTATTGCCATGGCCGCCGACATCCGGCTGGGCACTCCTCTGGCCAAGGTTGCCTATCTGTTCACCCGGGTAGGATTGGCCGGCTGTGACATGGGGGCCTGTGCGATGCTACCCCGTATCATCGGGCAGGGACGCGCTACAGAGCTGCTGCTTACCGGACGCTCAATGACGGCCAATGAAGGCGAGCGCTGGGGCTTTTTTAATCGCCTTTGTGATCCTGCGGAAGTTCAGGGCGAGGGTCTCTCGGTTGCAAAGCGTCTCCTGGAAGGGCCAACGTTCGCTCACGGTATAACAAAGACGATGTTGAACCAGGAGTGGAATATGGGCCTGGAGCAGGCCATCGAATCGGAGGCCCAGGCACAGGCGCTGTGCATGCAGGCTCAGGACTTCCATCGCGCCTACCAGGCCTTTGCCAACAAGCAGAAACCAGTGTTCGAGGGTAACTGATGAGCGACAAGACCTTTTTAGACTGGCCATTTCTTGAGGATCGTCACCGCGAGCTTTCGGCTGAGGTTGAGACTTGGGCGGACAAGCATCTTCAGCATATAAGCCATGACGACGTGGATACCAGTTGCCGGCAGCTTGTCCGTGACCTGGGACGCGGGGGTCTGCTTCGGCACTGTGTGGCTGAAGGTGTTGAGGGTCGACTTGATGTTCGTAGCCTGTGCCTGATCCGTGAGACGCTTGCCCGGCATGAAGGGTTGGCAGATTTTGCGTTTGCGATGCAGGGACTGGGTACCGGCGCGCTGTCGTTGTTTGGCACCCGTTCTCAGCAGGAAGAATTCCTGCCGGGCGTTCGGTCGGGTGAGAGAATCGCAGCTTTCGCCCTGTCGGAGCCTGAGGCTGGATCTGACGTCAGTGCGCTAGCAACGACTGCCCGCCTGGACGGCGATGAATACGTCCTCAATGGAACCAAGATGTGGATCTCCAATGGGGGGATCGCCGACACCTACACCGTGTTTGCACGAACAGGTGACGCACCGGGGGCAAAAGGCCTCTCTGCGTTCATCGTAGATGCAGCTACACCGGGTTTCTCGGTGCCTGAGCGCATCGATCTGATCGCCCCCCATCCACTTGGGCGTCTGCAATTCGATGACTGCCGGGTCCCCCGGGAGAACATGATCGGTGAGTCCGGAATGGGCTTCAAGATTGCGATGGCAACCTTGGACGTATTCCGTTCTACGGTGGGCGGGGCCGCTCTGGGCTTTGCCCGGCGAGCAATGGACAGAGCGCTGGGTCATACCTCTCAGCGCTATCTGTTCGGTGCTCCACTGGCCGATATGCAAATGACTCAGGCCAAGCTCGCTGACATGGCTATGGGCATCGATGCCAGCGCCCTTCTGATCTATCGCGCTGGATGGGCAAAGGACTGCCTGGGTCAACGAATCTCACGCGAGGCTGCTATGGCCAAGCTGCATGCCACTGAGATGGCCCAGCAGGTTATTGATGCTGCCCTGCAGTTACATGGCGGTCTTGGTGTTGTGTCCGGTGAACCCGTGGAGAAGCTGTATCGCGAAATTCGTGCACTGCGGATTTATGAGGGCGCCTCAGAGGTACAGCAGCAGATTATCGCCAAACAGACCCTGGCAGCCTTCCGTTCATCTACGCCTTCAGCGGTAGCGAAATGAGCTTTCAGACACTGCGCAGCGTGAAATTTCAGGACTGCGATCCGGCGGGGATTGTGTTCTATCCACGCTATTTTGAAATGCTTGACGAAGCTGTAGAAGACTGGTTGCTTCAGGCGGGCACATGGCACTACCCGTCAGACGGCAATGCCTTCGAAGCCGGGCCTCAGATAGCCCGGATCGAGGTTGAATTTCATCGCCCCAGTCGACTCGGAGACCAACTGGTCTTTGAGCTGCGGCTTCAGGGATTCGACGAGCGGCGAATGAAAATAAGTGCTTCCGTTTTTTCCGGAAATGAGCAGCGCCTGAGGGCATTTCTGGATCTGGGTTGGACAGGTAATGAGAGGTCTGAGGGTGGGGCTCGGTTGCCCTCCCTACTGCAGCATAAGCTTGCCAGGACTATTGACGCTTAACATCTAGGAGACATGATATGCAGATACTGAATCCGCCGCACTGGAAACGCCCGAAAGGTTATTCAAATGGTATTGCCGCCCAAGGCCAGCTAGTGGTGACCGGAGGCATAGTGGGCTGGGATGAGACCGAGACCTTTAAAAGCAGCGATTTTATCGATCAGCTGCGCCAGACCCTGCAGAATATTCTGACTATTCTTCAGGAGGCGGATGCCGGCCCCGAGCATATTGTGCGCCTGACCTGGTATGTGGTCGATAAACAGGAGTACCTCTCCCGACTCAACGAGGTTGGACGAGTCTACCGTGATGTTATAGGCCGTCACTTTCCTGCAATTGCCATGGTGCAGGTCGCCGGCTTGGTTGAAGAAGAAGCGAAAATGGAAATAGAGGCGACTGCCGTTGTGCCTGACTGATTGCTGCTGGTGTTGTCTTGGGCGAATCCTGTCTTACCTTTCGCATTATTCGCCACTGCCCCTGTCCTCTGCACAGGGGCTTTTTTTACTGGGTGCTCAGGCCCTGGTTTCGTCGGGTGTCCCTGGGCGATTCACCGAAGACCTTTCGGTAATTGAGGCTGAAGCGGCCCATATGAGTAAAGCCCCATCGCATGGCGATGTCGGTGATCGAAGCCCCGCTGTTATCTGCCAAAAGATCTTGCCTGACTCTCTGTAACCGCACCTGTCGCAGGTACTCCATGGGGCTCTGTCGACGAAAATCGTGGAAGCCGGCATAAAGGGTTCTCAGGCTGACATTGGCCAATGCTGCCAACTGTGCTGGTGTGAGAGCCCTGTCGGCATGGGCGTCAATATATTCCTCCACCTGCTTGACGTGGCGGGGTGCGAGTCGTTTGTCCTCCCGACGCAGCGTTTCGCTGTAGTTGTGAGGCTGTGTCGTCAGTAACGTATGGATGATCAGCTGTTCGAGCTGGGGTGCAATCAATGGATCCTGATAGATCTCCGGTGATCCTTCGATTAACTGAGTGATATAGGTGATCAGGTTGAACCAGCCAGGTGTGTCGCGCCAGCGCAGCTCTGGATGAAAACGCAGTGCCTCACGCAGGGGGCGTCCCAGAATCTGGCTGCAGATCTGCTCCAGTGCAGTGCGATCGATGCGTAGCATCAACTGATCACAGTCATTACTCCAGTGCATCCTCAGGCGTGCCGTAGGATTGAGTACCGATGCCAGGCCCTGTCCGGAGATCACACTTTCGGTGTCGCTGTCGATCTGGGCCTGTCCCTCGAGTGGCATCTGGATCAGATAGAAGCGCTCGAGGTGCTCGGGATCGATGCGCACATCACAGCCATAGGCAAGGCGGCTATAAGAGACTTGGCCCAGAGGGACCGAATGGAGGCGGGCGGCCAGGCGGCCACCGCTGCTGAGCGGTTCCAGTTGATGTGGTTTGAAGACATTGGCCACACCCTCCCTCACTTCTTCCACTGTCGTCGAGCTGAACACCAGGCTCCGGTTGCCCTTCATCAGGGCCCGCTTCAGCCAGTCAGGTAGCGACTTTCGTGCTGCCATGGAGACCTCACTTGTTGTTGTTATGCATCAGCGTATACCGATGAGCCTCTGAGTATAGAAGACGAATTTCTTGACTTGGGTGCTGGAAAACCACTTTCTGCACTGAGCGGATAGTGGCTGCATCCAGCGGATCGTCCTGTGCCTGACCGGTCACCTATGGTAGTGGCGTGGATTTCCTCAATGAATCGCCAATAACAACAACCGGAGGCACCAGTATGGGTAATTCCATCGATATCAAGGCCGCAGATAACAGCGGCACCATCAGCGACACTCCCCACTCTCTTAACGAACTGATGCCCGCCCGGGGCTACAGTGCCAATCGCTGATCGAGTGGAGGAAGCGGAAATGGAATCACTACGTAATCGCAGCGTCATTATCACCGGCGGAGCCACCCTGATCGGCCAAGCCTTGGCCGAGGCTTTTGTGGCGGCGGGCAGTCATGTCGCCATTCTCGATATCGATGAGGAAGGCGGAGCGGCACTGGCTGATCGCCTGGGCCCCAACGCCCGCTTTATTGCGACTGATATCACCAAGGATGATCAGCTGCAGGCCGCGGTAGCTCAGGTAGAGGATGAAGTCGGTGGTATCGACACGCTGATCAACTTAGCTTGCAGCTACCTGGACGATGGTCTGACCTCGTCCCGGGCCGACTGGCTTCAGGCGCTGGATATCAATCTCGTCAGCGCCGTCATGGCAAGCCGGGCCGTTCACCCGGCCCTGTGCCGTCGCGGTGGCGGTGCCATCGTCAACTTCAGCAGCATTTCGGCCCAGGTCGCCCAGACCGGACGCTGGCTTTATCCGGCCAGCAAGGCCGCGATGCAACAGGTGACCCGCAGTATGGCCCTTGATCTGGCTGAAGATCATATCCGTGTCAATTCGGTGTCGCCGGGCTGGACCTGGTCGCGGTTGATCGAAGAAGTCAGTGGCGGCGATCGCCAGCGTACTGATCGGGTAGCAGCGGACTTCCATATGCTTGGCCGCGCTGGGAACCCTGAGGAGGTGGCCCAGGTGGTGCTTTTTCTTTGCTCCGATCGGGCCAGTTTCGTTACCGGCGCCGATTACGCGGTGGACGGGGGCTATTCGGCACTCGGCCCTGAGCAGCGTGCGCCGGCGATCCCACGGCTCGCCGGCTGATCCACCAACAGCCATACGGCTTCAATAACAACAATTTGTGGAGAAATTCCTATGACTCGATCTATTGCCATAGTAGGGGCCGGTCAGTCTGGCCTGCAGACTGGTATCGGCCTGCTCCAGAAAGGCTATCAGGTGACCATGATATCAAACCGAACCGGCGAACAGATTCGCCAGGGGCGAGTGATGTCGAGCCAGTGCATGTTTGATCAGGCTCTGCAGACGGAGCGTGACCTGGGATTGAACTTCTGGGAGCAGGATTGTCCCCCGGTGGAAGGGATCGGTATGACGGTTCCCGATCCTGAGCGCCCTGGTACCAAACTGATCGACTGGGCCGCGCCGCTGGATCGTCCCGCCCAGTCGGTGGATCAACGGCTCAAAATGCCGGTCTGGATGGATGAGTTCGAACGCCTGGGCGGCGAGCTGGTGATCCGCGATGCTGGAATCGATGATCTGGAGGAGCTGGCTGTCAGCCATGACCTGGTTCTGGTGGCGGCAGGCAAGGGCGACATCGTGCGGCTGTTCGAGCGAGACGAGCAACGCTCACGCTTCGATAAGCCCCAGCGGGCTCTGGCCCTGACCTACGTGCAGGGCATGAGGCCTCACAAGGACTTCTCACGGGTGGCCTTCAATCTTATTCCCGGCGTGGGCGAGTACTTCGTCTTCCCGGCACTGACCCTTAACGGACCCTGCGAGATCATGGTGTTTGAGGGCATTCCCGGTGGGCCGATGGACTGCTGGCATGAGGTATCCACTCCTGAGCAGCATCTGGCCAAAAGTCTCGAACTGTTACGGACTTACGCTCCCTGGGAAGCGGAGCGCTGCGAGAACGTTCAACTTACGGACGATAATGGCATTCTGGCCGGTCGTTTCCCGCCGACAGTGCGCAAACCAGTAGCTACCCTGCCTTCCGGGCGCCATGTGCTGGGCATTGCCGATGCCCTGGTAGTCAATGATCCGATCACCGGTCAGGGGTCCAACAATGGTGCCAAGTGCAGCCGTATTTACCTGGAGTCGATCCTGGCTCGTGGCGACGAGGCCTTCGATGAGGCATGGATGCAGGCCACCTTCGAGACTTACTGGCGTTATGCCAGTGAGGTGGTCAGCTGGACCAATAGTCTGCTACTTCCACCGCCCGAGCACATCCTGGAGCTACTTGGTGCCGCCCAGCACTCACCGGAACTGGCCTCCATGCTTGCCAACGGATTCGACAATCCGCCGGACTATATGCCCTGGTGGCTGGACGCCAAGGCCTGCCGGCATCTTATCGACGAGCAACTGAAGGAGGGGGCTTAACCATGACTACTATGACCGCACCTGGTCCGGCTGTAGATCCCGTAGAGGCGCTGGATCCTCTCGCCCTGCGTAACACTCTGGGCAACTTTGCGACCGGCGTAACTGTGATAACTGCGACGGGCGAAGACGGCGAACCCATCGGGATTACGGCTAACTCATTTTCATCGCTCTCTCTGGATCCGCCTCTGATTCTCTGGAGCCTGGGGGTGAAGTCGCCCAACCTTGACGCCTTCATTGAGGGGCGCTGCTTCTCGGTGAATATTCTCAGTGCTGAGCAGGAGGCGCTGGCGATGCAGTTTGCCCGCCCGGCTGAGGACAAGTTTGCGGGTGTCGATGTCCGGTCCAGTGCTGAGGGTGTGCCGCTACTTGTGGAAAGCCTGGCACGGCTGGAGTGTCGCGTCGAGTTCACCCGTGTCGCCGGGGATCACCTACTTATTGTTGGCCGGGTACTGCGCTTCGCCAGCGAAGAGGGTAAACCTCTGCTGTTTTACCAGGGCAGTTTTCAATGTGCCTGACCCCCAATGGCCGGAGCCTTAGGGCTCCGGGTGATAATAACAACACGAAGTGAGTGATAACCTGATGACAATTGTCTCTACCGCATTACGGGCCAGCGTTGCCGGCCTGGCTCTGCTGACTGCAGCCTCGGCCCAGGCCACTGAGGGTGGCGGCTCCGCCTATCCAATGGGCGCCGAGAATTTCCTGATGGGGGCCTTGCCACCACCGGGAACCTATCCATTGCTCTACGCCAATCATTATGCCGCCGATGATCTCCATGATGGTCAGGGCGACAGCCTGCCCATAGACTTCCGGCTGCGTGCCAATGTCGTGGCGCCTCGCCTGCTGTGGGTGACTGAACAGACTATCCTGGGCGGGCAGCTGGTCTTTGCCGGCCTCTTCCCGCTGGTCGACCTGGATGTCACTGTGAATGGCCGGAACGACAGCGATCGTGGAATCGGTGATATCGACCTCACCACGGCCCTGGCCTATCACCACAGTCCTAATCTTCACAGTGCTGTGGGGTTCGATGTCTTTGTGCCTACCGGTAGTTTCGATCGCAATCGGTTGGCCAATATCGGTCGCAACTACTGGACCGTACAGGGGGTCTATGCCGTCTCTCATGTTGATCCTGAGGGTTTCAACTGGGACATCAAACTGATGTATGACTACAATTTCGAGAATAGTGATACCGACTACCACTCCGGTCAGGAGCTGCATGCCGACTATTCCCTGGGCTATGCGGTTCATCCCGGTTGGATTGCAGGGGTCGGAGGTTATGCTTATCGACAGTTGACCGATGATCGTCTGAACGGGACCAATATCGGCAATCGTGGCCAGGCTTTGGCCATTGGCCCGTCGGTGAAGTGGGACAACGGTAAGGGGGCCTTTGTTTCGCTCAAGTATGAGCGGGAACTGCAGGTTGAGAATCGTCCCCAGGGTGACTCCCTGTGGCTCAAGGCGAGCATTCCTTTCTGATCTGAGATCTGACAGGGCGGAGGAGGCACCGACCCCGCCCTTCAGTCAGGGTTGCTGTGACTGACTACATAAACAGCGGCCTGGTCATAGACTCCCTGCAGGAGGTTCAGCAAGCGTCTGGCGCTGTCAAACTGGGCTGATGAATCCCTTTCTTCGGGAAGCATTTGAATCAGCAAGGCCCGGCGCAGGTCTGCATAATCGTCCGTGACTTGTCGGCCCTGATCAGTGACAGAGTAGGCAACGCCTCGGCGCTTTTTCTCTTTACTTTTTTCCACGAGACCGGCTGAAGTAAGTTTCTTTATCGCGTACTGGAGGTTACTCAGGTCGTCCCGCGCCAGTAGCCGAGCGACTTCAGTTAGGGTTTTAGGGCGCTCCTTCATACGAATAATATGAAGTACAGCGTTATCGGTACTGGATAGGGGCTGATGGGAGACTGCTGCGAGACATTCCGACTGCCAGCGCTCAAAAGCTGCAAAGGCGCGGAGCAGTGTATGTTCAAGGTCGGTCACCGAGGTCTCGCGCTCATCTCTAGCCAAATGCCAGTGTCGATCAAGGGGGATAGGCTCTCCCCTCAAGCGCGGTAGGTTGTTCTCGCTCTTATCATCAGTTGCATGCTTATTCGCCACGGCGCTGAGGCCCTCTTATTTTGAAACATTTCCTCTAGCTTAACATCAGATTTAGGGTTCATGATTGTTGACACGTAGAAAGTTTAAACCTAAATTGAATTTACTAGTAAAACAAAAGCAAAAAACAGTGGCCAAAGGCCACAACAGGAGATGTAAGTATGTCGACGCCTATGATCCCGATGCGTAATCGCAATAAGTTTAAGCTGGGTACCTTTTCATCTAACTGTTCCGGTGGCCTCGCAGTAACTAAAGCCCCTGAGCGCTGGGTTAACTCCTGGGAGAACAATGTAAAGCTGGCACAGCTGGTGGACGAGGCGGGGCTGGAGTTCATGCTGCCGATTGCACGCTGGATCGGGTATGGCGGAGAGACTAATTTTCACGGTAGCGTTCTGGAAACGGTCACCTGGGCAACAGGCCTGCTGGCGTTGACCAAGCGAATTAACATTTTTGCAACCGTCCACACGGCCTTCAACCATCCTGTTGTCGTGGCCAAGCAGATTGCGACCATGGACCAGATCGGGAATGGTCGTGCGGGGCTGAACGTAGTTTGTGGCTGGAATAAGCCCGAATATGATGCCCTGGGGACTGATCTGCCCAGCGACCATGAAACCCGCTACGGGTTTGGCCAGGAGTGGTTTTCGCTGGTGCATAAACTGTGGCAGGAAGAGGGTCCCTTTGACTGGAACGGAGATTACTATCAGCTCAAAGATACCTATAGCCTTCCTCGACCGGTGAACCCCCGCGTGCCTATCTTTAACGCGGCAGGATCTGAACACGGTCGCGTATTCGCCACCCGTAACGCTGACTTCCTGTTTACCCCGGCTATCGATCTGGATAAGTCCCGTGAGGAAATTCAGCAGTTGAAAAAACAGGCCCAGGCCAAAAAGCGTGAAGTGGAGATGCTGACGCTCTCCTATGTGGTGTGCCGGCCGACCCAGAAAGAAGCCGAGGAATACCATGAATACTATGCGAATGAAGTCGCCGACTGGGATGCAGTGGACAACATCATCCGCCTGATGTTCGAACATGCCGAATCCTTTCCCAAAGATGTCATTCGAACCCTGCGCAACCGCATGGCGGGCGGTCATGGCGGTTACCCACTTGTTGGCGATCCTGACACCGTGGCGGCGGGTATACAGAAGCTCTACGACACCGGTTTCGCAGGCAGCACTCTGTCTTTCGTGGACTATGTGAAGGAATTTCCTTACTTCCGCGATGAGGTGCTTCCAAGGCTTGAGCGGATGGGTCTGCGCATGCCGATTGCTGAAGCCGAGCGGCAGGAAAATGAATGAATATGGGGGGTTTAAGTATGCAAAAGGGATGGGAAACTCAATCGCCCAGGCATGTTTCGGCCGAGGAGTTCTGTGGCGCCATGCGGCAGCTGGCGGCCTCAGTTGCACTGGCGACAACCGTTCAGAACAACCGGCCGGCCGGATTGACGGTGTCTTCATTCTGCTCTCTGAGCACTGAGCCACCGCGAATCCTGGTTTGTGTAAACAAGAATTCAGCGACCTATCAGTCGCTGAAAATCGGGGCGCCGCTGGCAGTGAATGTTCTGGCCCACGGCCAGAACGCGCTGGCGATGCGGTTCGCGTCCAGCCGGCATTCAGGCGAGTCCCGGTTCGCCGAAGGCAGCTGGAGTACGCTCGTGTCTGGCGCGCCGGTGCTGGCGGATTGTCTGACCACTTTTGATTGTGATATCGCCGAGGTACATGACGGCGGTACGCATGGGATTGTGGTGGCAGACGTGCTTGCTCTTGCTGAGCCCGGGTGCCGGGAACCCTTACTATATTGCGACGGCGGGTTCGGCATGATGAAGCGGAGTCCGGAGAAGTCTGATGCCTGAGGTTCCGGCGGACTCTCCGCACTGGCAGATTTCCGGGAGGGACTGATGAGTACGACAAACAACGGTGCAAGCCGCAAGTTCCTGACTGAAGGTTCGATGGATCTGCTGTTTCGCAGTGCACGAAGCTTCAATGGCTGGCAGGACCGCCCGGTCGACGAGACGTTGCTGCGCAAAGTCTATGACCTGGCGAAGATGGGCCCGACCAGTTTCAATGGTTTCCCCTTAAGGATGGTGTTCATTGTTGGTCAGAAGGCCAAAGAACGGCTCAGGCCTGCACTGGTTGCGGGTAACAGGGATAAGACGATGGCGGCGCCGGTGACCGCTATTTTCGGGTATGACCTGCAGTTTTGGAAGCAGCTCCCAACCCTGAATCCCGCCAAGGATTTTAGTGGTATGTTCCGCGAGAGTGCTGAGCTTTCGGCAGAAACCGCTTTTCGCAACGGCAGTCTTCAGGGCGCTTACTTCATGCTTGCTGCGCGCGCGGTCGGGTTGGATTGTGGGCCAATGTCTGGTTTCGATAATGCCCTTGTGGACCAGGAGTTCTTCGCCGGCACGTCTGTCCATTCTAACTTCCTTTGTAATATTGGCTATGGAGAGGAGAAAACACTCTACCCGCGTAGTCCTCGACCAGATTTCGACGAGGTTTGTCGAATTTTGTAAGGCTGTTTTTTTCCCTGGTTCAATGAGTTGCGGCTTCCATTTCACTGGGCACAGCTGCTTCATAAATTTCAATAGTAAAAAGTTGACAAGTAAAGTATCGAAGTTATACTCAAATTAAAGGGTTGTCGCTTTTACAAGCAAAGATATAACGGCGGAACCTGAGTGAATCAATTGCCAACAGGGGCGAGGGGTAATTCATGAAAATCACGGTAATCGGTGGTGGGCCGGGTGGACTTTACGCAGCCATTTTGATGAAAAAACAATGGCCAGATTACGATATCACTGTCTATGAGCGAAATGCGCCTGACAGCAGCTTCGGGTTCGGTGTGGTCTTCTCTGATGAAACCCTTGGTTTTCTGGACGACTATGATAATCCAAGCTATGAAGCAATCCGTCGCAGCTTTGCTTATTGGGACAATGTCGATGTTCACTTTAAGGGCGAAGTCATTCGATGTGCAGGCAATGGTTTCTGTGGTTGCTCTCGATTGACGCTTCTGCAAATTCTTCAGGATCGGTGCCAGGAAGTTGGAGTTCACCTCAATTTCAATACCGAGATTGAGAGCGTGGATCAGTTCTCCGACAGCGACCTGATCATTGCTGCGGATGGGATCGGCAGTTTCATCCGTGAGCAATACAAGGACTGGTTTCAGCCCCAGGTCGATTTGCGCCGGAACTATTTCTGCTGGCTCGGCTCCTCGCGGGAACTGGACGCTTTCAAATATTTCTTCCGCGAAACTCAGCATGGACCTGTCGTTTCCCATAGCTATCAGTATGAGCCGGGACGCAGTACCTGGGTGATTGAGATGCCACCCGAAACCTGGGAGGGTTTCGGCTTTGGCCAGATGTTGGAAGAAGAATACACGAAGGTCATAGAAGACATTTTCGCGGAAGAGCTGGACGGTCATTCGTTCATCACCAATCGGTCACTTTGGCGAAGATTTCCGGCGATTCGCAATAAGCACTGGGTCAAAGACAATATCGTGTTGCTGGGCGATTCCCAGCATACCGCCCACTACTCCATCGGGTCCGGGACCAAGCTGGCCATGGAGAGCGCGATCGCGCTTTTCGAGGCCATGAAGACGAATTCAGAAGTACCAGCAGCGCTGACTGCCTTTGAGCGGGATCGCCGTACCGATGTCGAGGTTACTCAGCATGCCGCCGATGTGTCGCTTTCCTGGTTTGAAAACATGGGACGCTATTGGGATATGGAACCGCTGCAGTTCGCATTTGGCTGCATGTCGCGTTCGAAAAAGCTCACCTATGAAAATCTGCGACTACGGGACCAGGCTTTCGTCGACCAGTGCACCGAAGTTTTCAACCGACAGGTGCAGGCCGCGGGCTTCGATGTGGATACCGACACGCCCCCGATGTTTACACCCTTCCAGCTAAGAGAAATGACACTGGATAATCGGGTTGTTCTCTCTCCAATGGCCCAATACAAGGCTCAGGATGGAGTTCCAAACGAGTGGCATTTTGTTCACTACGCTAGCCGCGCCATCGGCGGCGCGGCCCTGGTCTATACGGAAATGACCTGCCCATCTCCGGATGCGCGGATCACTCCGGGCTGTACCGGCCTCTGGAATGAAGAGCAGCGTGATGCATTCAAGCGAATAGTCGACTTCGCCCACAATGAGTCAAGAGCCAAAATGTGCATGCAGTTAGGGCATGCCGGACGCAAAGGGTCAACTCAGCTTGGTTGGGACAAGATGGACCACCCACTGCCAGAGGGTAACTGGCCAATCTATTCAGCTTCACCAATTCCTTATCTGCCCGAAAGCCAGGTGCCGATAGAGCTGACGCGGGAGCATATGGATCAGGTAGTTTCAGATTTTGCCCGTTCTGCCCGTTATGCCGACGAGGCAGGTTTCGACATGCTTGAACTGCACATGGCTCATGGCTATCTGTTGGCGAGCTTTATTTCACCGCTCACGAACCAGCGGAAGGATGAATACGGAGGATCTCTGGAAAATCGTCTTCGCTTTCCCCGTGAGGTGTTTCATGCCGTCCGTGAAGTCTGGCCTGCAGAAAAACCCATGTCTATTCGCGTTTCCGGGGGAGACTGGCATGAGGGAGGTTTGACTACTGAGGATCTTAAGGAGCTCGCGGTTGTGTTCCGGGATGCCGGGGTTGACCTTATCGATGTATCCGCTGGTCAGACGGTCGCGGATCAGAAGCCAGTCTATGGACGCATGTTCCAGACTCCTTTTTCTGACCTTGTTCGCAACGAGGCAGGGGTCAGCACTATAACCGTTGGCAACATCACATCCGCTGATCAGGTGAATACTATTCTGGTTGCTGGCAGGGCTGACCTGGTGGCCATGGCAAGGCCTCACCTGAGTGATCCCTACTTTACCCTGCGATCCGCTGCCTGGTACGAACAGAAAAACCAGTTCTGGCCGAAGCCCTATCTTGCAGGCAAGTTCCAGCTGTTACGACAGTCAGAGAAGGAGCGGGATGAACTGGTCGAACTGAAGACAATGGCCCGGCCCCGAAGCCACGAGGTGATTGCACCGAATGAAAAGCTGGAGGCTGGTGTCGGGCCCGCAAAAATATCCTCCTGAATGCGGGCGTTATATCAAAGGCAGTAATACAACAAAAAGGCCGACCATGGACAAGCGTTCTGTTCAAGACGCGGAGTGAATGTCTGTTGATATGGTCATTACGGGAGAGTTGACGTGAATACACAAAAACTGGCTGATTTTGCAGAAGCGCTTGTTGCAGGTGAAATCCGGGTTGTGGATCTGACCCAGACTCTGTCAGAAGACACACCATTGCTGCAGTTGCCGGAGGAGTTCGGTAAGTCCTGGCCATTGCGGATTGAAGAAATTTCTCGGTATGACGAACGGGGTCCTTTTTGGTACTGGAACAATATTTCCTGTGGAGAGCATACAGGCACTCACTTTGACGCACCGATTCACTGGGTCACCGGCAAAGATCACGAGAACAACGCCACAGATACCATTCCAGTACAGAAATTCGTAGCGAAGGCCTGTGTTATCGATTGTTCGGCGCAGGCAGCGGAAGACAATGACTATCTTCTGAGCGTCGAAGCCATCGAGTCCTGGGAGGAGAAACACGGCCGCATTCCAGCCGGGGCATGGGTATTTTTCCGCACGGACTGGTCCCATCGCACCGATCCCAATGAGTTCCTGAACATGGATGAAAGCGGTAGCCACACCCCAGGGGCGAGTGCGGCAGCGATCCGCTTTCTGGCAGAGCAGCGCGATGTGCTTGGTTTCGGTGCAGAAACGGTTGGCACTGATTCCGGGCAGGGTTTTTCCCTCGACCCCCCACTGCCTTGCCATAACATTATGCACGGCACCAACCGTATGGGACTGGCCAGCCTGACCAATCTCGATCAGCTTCCGCCCACCGGCGCGGTGATTTTTGCGGCACCGTTGAAGATCCGGAATGGTTCAGGAAGCCCCTGCCGGGTGTTAGCGCTGGTTCCTTCCTGAAAAGGTTGATTGCTGCCTTGCCGGGTAAATTTTCAATCTGATAATGGGGTAAACCATGGCAGAGAGATCGTTTGTCAACGAAGTTAAAAAGCTCCGCAGCGGTGCCGGGGAGGAGTTCCATGGTGAAGGTATCCTGGCTGTCACGAAGGCGTTGCTGCAATCCGGCGTCGCCTACGTTGGCGGTTACCAGGGGGCACCCATTTCGCACCTGCTGGATGTACTGAATGATGCCAATGACATTCTGGAAGAGCTCGGGGTTCACTTCGAGTCCAGCTCGGGCGAAGCGACAGCAGCCGCCAGCCTGGCCGCTTCTGTAAACTATCCGTTACGCGGTGCTGTAGCCTGGAAGTCTACAGTTGGAACCAATGTCGCCTCCGATGCACTTGCAAACCTTGCGTCTGGTGGTGTAATGGGCGGTGCTCTGATAGTCGTCGGTGAGGATTATGGCGAGGGCTCAAGCATTATGCAGGAGCGAACCCACGCCTTTGCCATGAAGTCGCAGTTCTGGCTGCTGGATCCAAGGCCCAACCTTACCAGTATTGTCGAGATGGTAGAAAAAGGCTTTGAGTTGTCTGAGGCGAGCAGCACCCCGGTCATGCTGCAATTGCGGATTCGCGCCTGCCACGTCCACGGCAAGTTTATCGCCAAGGATAACCAGCGCCCGCCATTGAGTCTGCGCGATGCTCTTGATAGACCGGACAGAGATACAGGCCGTATTGTCCTGCCGCCAGCAACTTTCGTCCACGAGAAGGAAAAGGTCGAAAATCGCTGGCCGGCCGCTCAGGAGTTCATACGCAAACATGGACTCAACGAAGTATTCGATGGCACCGAAGACAATATCGGGCTGATACTCCAGGGTGGTCTTTACAATAGCGTGATTCGTGCGCTGGAAAAGCTCGGGTTGGCGGATTCCTATGGTGAATGCTCCATACCCATGTATGTGCTTAACGTCACTTACCCACTGGTGGATGACGAGGTGCGGAAATTCTGTACCAATAAGCGAGCGGTCCTCTTGATAGAAGAAGGACAACCTGATTTCCTCGAGCAGGCCCTGCATTCGATTCTGCGGAAGGGAGATCTTCAGACCCGGCTTTTCGGTAAAGACGTACTGCCGATGGCGGGAGAGTACACCGCTGCCACATTAATGGGCGGTATGAAGAAGTTTTTGGGCTCGACTGCGCCCCATCTCCTTTCACAACCGGAAGATCGGCTGGAGGGGGTAGAAGCGCAACCTTTAACCTTCAAACCTGAAGCCTGGGAGGACAGCAGCTCACCGGCCAAGTTTGAGGCTCTGAGTGAAGTTGTGCCGGCGCGTCCGCCTGGCTTCTGTACCGGCTGTCCGGAAAGACCCATTTTCACTGCCATGAAGCTGGTTGAGAAGGACCTGGGGCCCCGGCATGTGAGTGCGGACATCGGCTGCCACCTGTTTTCGATTCTGCCGCCTTTCAACATCGGTCATACCACCATGGGATACGGTCTGGGTGGGGCAGGCGCCACCGCCTTCAATGTGCCGGACGCCAGGCGCACGATCAGCGTCATGGGCGATGGCGGTTTCTGGCATAACGGTCTTACCACCGGTGTAACCAACGCTATATTCAATGAGTACGACAGCGTTCTGCTGATCATCGACAATGGCTATTCAGCTGCAACTGGCGGACAGGACATTCCCTCCTCCCATGCCAGCGTTCCGCACCGCAATACCGGCCACTCCATAGAAGAGGCCGTCCGCGGAGTCGGCGCAAAGTGGGTCCGTACATTGACCAACACTTATGATCTTGCAGGCATGCAGAAAACTCTGCGGGAAGCGCTGACCACTGAAGAAAAAGGACCAAAGATCATAATTGCTCAGTCCGAGTGCATGCTCAACCTTGAGCGCCGGGAAAAACCGAAACGTCGTGAGCGGCTGAAAAAAGGGACAAGGGTGGTGCAGAATCGCTTTGGCGTCGACAGCGACACCTGTACTGGTGATAAAGCCTGCATAAGGCTGTCAGGTTGCCCGTCGCTCAGTGTAAAACCAAATCCTGACCCGCTGAGGCCCGATCCGGTAACGTATGTCAAAAACAGCTGTGTGGGCTGTGGGCTCTGTGGAGAAGTGGCCCACGCTGCGGTGTTGTGCCCATCCTTTTATCGGGCGCAGATTGTCTCCAACCCCAATTGGAAAGACCAGTTTGTTGCGCGTTGGCGCGGTAAGTTCATTGGGGCACTCCAGCGCCTGAGTGAGCGGCGATTGGCCAAATACGCGGTCTGAGCAGGATGAGCGAGGAGAGATTTATGAGTACTGGCACGAGGCCAATAACGGTCGCTATATTAGCAATGGGCGGCCAGGGTGGTGGCGTACTTTCTGACTGGATAGTGGATCTTGCAGAACACAACGGATATCTGGCCCAGGCTACTTCGGTTCCTGGGGTGGCTCAGCGTACCGGGGCAACCATATATTACCTGGAAATGTTTCCGGAGGCCGATGCGAAACAACGGGGGCGAGACCCCGTACTGGCCCTGATGCCCATGGAAGGTGACGTTGATGTCGTTATTGCTGCGGAACTGATGGAAGCGGGCCGCGCCATTAGTCGCGGCATGGTCACAAGCGACCGGACCTCCCTGATCGCATCAACCCATCGGGACTATGCGATTGGTGAAAAGATGGCCTTGGGTGACGGTTTGCTGGACCACACCAGGGTTATCGAGGCGGGAGAGGAGGCGGCCAGACATTTCGTTTATTTTGATATGGCCGCTCTTGCTGAGAGCGAGGGTAGCGTTATCAGTTCCGTCCTTTTTGGCGCTCTCGCAGGCGCCAAGGCACTGCCATTTCCACGTAAGGCCTATGAAGATGCCATCCGCCGGAGTGGTATTGGAGTTGAGGCAAGCCTGAAAGCTTTTTCGGCTTCCTACGACAAGGCATGTAAGGGCTCGGAACAGCCAGTCAGCGGAAAAGGCGAGGTTGGCCATTATGTGCCACCGCAGGGAAATGCAGTACAGAAACATCATCCCGCTGTTGCAGCCCTGCTTGATCGCGTCAGGAGGTTGCCTTCGAGTGTTCAGGATCTCGCTGTAGAAGGCGTGCGGCGGCAAATAGACTACCAGGATCCCGAGTATGCAGGCCTGTACCTGGATCGACTGGAATCCGTCAGTCAGCTCGACCGTAGGTACGGTGGTGAAGCACATGGTTATGAGCTTTCCCGGGAAACAGCGCGCTATCTGGCGCTCTGGATGGCCTACGAAGACACCATCCGCGTTGCCGACCTGAAAACCCGCTCTACCCGCTTCCAGCGCTTTCGGAATGAAGTGCAGGCCAAAGACGATCAGGTTGTACACGTCACAGAGTTCATGCATCCCCGTGTCGAAGAGATCTGCGATACCCTGCCGGCTGTCCTTGGCCAGTGGATTCTCGATACAGGATGGGTCCGGGGGTTGATAGGGCGTTTTACAACCAAAGGGCGGCTGATGAGGACGTCTACCGCACTGGGATTTTCTATTCTGTTCGTGACGGCCCGCCTGCGACGTTGGCGCCGTGGAACCCTGCGTTATCGGGCTGAGCAGGCACGGATTGATGAGTGGCTCGCCCATGTCCACGATCTGGTGCCGGTTGACTACAGCCTGGCGCTCGAAGTAGTGCGTTGCCAGCGCCTGGTGAAAGGGTACGGTGACACATTTGAGCGAGGACTGAGAAGTTTGCAACTGATTCTGGCGGAGCTGAAGCAAATAAAGCATTGCGAGCAGCCTGCGGCTATTGTGGACCGTCTGCGTGAGGCGGCACTGGCTGATGAAGGTGGGGACAATCTACGTAGAGAACTAGCGAAGCTGAAAAAAGACAGCTCGGCGGGCCCTGCAGCTATATCACCGGAGGGTTTAGCCCATGTCTGATAGCGGCTGCCTGAGAATTTCCAGGGCTTGGTGCCGGCGTTTGCACTGATCCCAGAGTTCTCCAGCAATGTAAGCCGAGCCAGGTAGCCCCCTACTCTTCCCCGCAAGAGTGTGCCTAGCCCCGAATCCTAGGTGTAATCGCTGCCAGGCCAAGCTCGAGATAGTGATTTGCCAAGGGCACACGTGTTTAGTTCCGGAACCGCAGCAGCTTTTGACGGTTAAAACCATAATTAGGAGTAATAGCAATGAGTATATTTAACTGGGAAGACCCCCTGATGCTAGATCGTCAGCTCACAGACGAGGAGCGTATGGTGCGCGATGCCGCCCACGATTACTGTCAAAACCAGTTGATGCCTCGCGTGCTGGAGGGAAACCGCCACGAGATATTTGATCGGAAAATCATGACGGAGTTGGGGGAGTTGGGCTTTTTGGGTTCCACCCTGCCTGAGCAATATGGTGGCGCCGGGGTAAACCATGTGTGCTATGGGTTGGTTGCCCGAGAGGTAGAGCGTGTCGACTCCGGCTATCGATCGGCTATGAGTGTACAGTCTTCGCTGGTGATGCATCCCATCTTTGCCTTCGGTAACGAGCCGGTAAAAAAGAAATATCTTCCCAAACTGGCTAGTGGAGAGTGGGTAGGGTGCTTTGGCCTCACGGAACCTGATCATGGCTCGGATCCCGGTAGCATGCTTAGCCGGGCGACCGCCGTATCCGGCGGCTACAAGCTCACTGGTGCAAAAACCTGGATCACCAATTCTCCTATTGCAGATGTGTTCGTGGTTTGGGCAAAGCTCGACGGTATTATTAATGGATTCGTATTAGAGAAAGGGATGGAGGGTCTCTCCGCCCCTAAGATTGAAGGCAAGTTCTCGCTCCGTGCCTCAGTTACGGGGGAAATTGTCATGGACGAGGTTTTTGTGCCTGAAGGTAACCGGCTTAATGTTGAGGGCCTCAAAGGACCGTTCAGTTGCCTTAATAAGGCCCGTTTTGGCATTAGCTGGGGGGCGATGGGTGCTGCAGAATTTTGCTGGCATGCGGCCAGACAATACACTCTCGACCGTAAACAGTTTGGTCGGCCCCTGGCCGCGACCCAGCTTATACAGAAAAAACTGGCCGACATGCAGACTGATATAGCGCTAGGGTTGCAAGGTGCTTTGCAGGTGGGCCGTTTAATGGATGAAGGCGCATGGGCGCCTGAGATGGTCTCACTAATGAAGCGTAATAACTGCGGCAAGGCGCTAGACGTAGCGCGAGCCGCCCGGGACATGCATGGAGGCAACGGAATCTCTGACGAATACGGCGTTATTCGCCATGTCATGAACTTGGAAGCGGTCAACACATACGAAGGAACCCACGATGTACATGCGTTAATTCTCGGAAGGGCTCAAACCGGTATCCAGGCCTTTGGTTGAGAAAAATACACTCTGTGGGCAAGGTGGAGCGAGTACTCTCGCCGCTCGGTGAGCCTGGTAGTGTTTCCAGGCTTAGTGCACTCTTTGATTAAAATTGCAGGTCATGCCTTTCAGCAGCGAGAGTGAGTCAATGGGCTGCTGATTGTATAATGCATCGCAGCTCAGGCTCTTGTTTCTGGCGCCTGGCGTAAAAGCCGCTTGGTTCGCTCCAGCAATGCATTAAACTCCTGCAGTTCCTCATCACGGAGTCCTTCGAACAACTCGGTCAACCAGCGTTCATGGGCATTTGCCATGTTCTCCAGCTCTTCTCGTCCTTTCGGTTCGAGTTGAACATACTGGACGCGGCGGTCGGTTTCACTAGGTTTACGTACGACGTATCCGCTCTTTACAAGCCTATCCACCAAGCCGGTAATGTTGCCGCTAGTGACCACCAACTGGCGAGATAGCTCAGACATGGTTTGGGGCTCACTGCTGCGGGCCAACTGGGCCATCACATCGAATTGAGGCAAAGACATACCGAAGTTTTCGCGAAAACGGACCCGTAATACCTGCTCAACCATATTCACGCAGGGAAGCATTCGCAGCCATAGCCGCACTGTCTCTTTACTACGAACTGATTTGTCTTTCACTCTATTTACCCATTCTTTTGCCTCGACAGCTAAGCTGCATGCCCAGGAGATTACATTGTAACTAAAAGTTTTAACTTGAAGATATCTCTATGTCAAATAATTGTTGTCTTTAGTGCAATACTGTGGCGAAAGTCAATTTTTCTTTAAGTGTATAAAGTATAACCGTTAATGATGTGGGCTTGGGTGAAGGTGCAGGGACAAGCGTTGCCCCTTGTAAATCAGGCATCTTGGTTGGCCGGAGCTAATCCAAACAAGCGTATTAGAGGGGTATTCAGTGAATGATGGGGAAATGACTCAAGAATTGTCGGGCCAACGCTCTGCCTGGTTTGCGGTCAGCCTGGTTTTCCTCGCTGGTGTTGCTGCTGCTCTGCAGGTTGGTAAGGCGCCGGTAGCACTGCCTTTGCTAAGACAGGAGCTGGACCTGACGTTGGTAGCGGCTGGCTGGATTGTGGCCATATTCAGCTTGCTAGCGGGTATTGGCGGCCTGTTCTCGGGAATGACAGTGGACCGATTTGGCTACCGGCGTACGCTAACCGGTGGGCTGGCGTTAATTGTCGCTGCCAGCGCGTGGGGTGCAAGCTCGCAGGGCTTCAGTCAGTTGTTGGCGAGCCGTTTGATCGAGGGAGTTGGATTCCTCCTGGTCAGCACTTCAGGCCCTCGAATCATCTCGATTCTGGTGTCCGGGGCTCAACAGCGGATGGCCATGGGCATATGGAGCGCCTATATGCCGGTCGGTGTTTCTTTAATGCTTTTGTCGGGGCCAATGCTGCTGGGTAGCTGGGGCTGGCGTGGGCTGTGGTGGGGTAACTCTATTTTGGTTGGCGCCGTACTGGTTGCGGTGCTCGCCGTGCTGCCGCCGGGGCGTCCCGGGACGCGGTCTGGAGGTGGTCTGGGGGATCTCAGGGTCGTCGTCACCAGTCCCGGACCTCTGCTGCTTGCGGCCTGTTTTGCCGGTTTTACTTTCCAGCATCTGGCGCTGATCGGCTTTCTGCCTACCTTGCTTATCGATCAGTACGGTCATTCAACGGCACGAGCGGCGGAGCTGACCGCTTTGGTCATGCTTGCCAACGCGGGTGGTGGAGTGTCGGCAGGCTGGTTGCTGGGGCGAGGAGTGTCTCGCGCAGGACTGATAGCGGGGGCTTCAGTGTGCCTGGCAGTTGCCGCCTGGGGATTAGTGAATGAAAACATAGCCGGCAGTATCCGCTTCCTCTGTGCTGTTGCTATTTCGGGGGTTGGCGGTCTGATTCCTGGCGCTGTAATTGCTGGAATAACGGTACATTCGCCCGGGCCCCAGAGGGTGGGGAGCGTAACCGGGCTGGTTGTCCAGGGGAGCCAGCTGGGCCAGTTCGCCGGCCCTGCGGTAGTTTCCTGGCTCGTGGCGTGGTCAGGGGACTGGCAGTTCGGGGCGTGGGCCATGATCGCCGCAGCCATGCTGACAGCCATGCTGGCAATACCCCTGGGGTGGCTTGAGCATCGGCTTGGCGCTCGCCAGGAAGCCTGAAAGACTGTCAGGCGCCAGCTTCTGGCTCTTGAAAAGCTCCGGCGCCAATCCAATACCAACCAACTTTGCCCCACCTGGTAGCCGTGGTTCCCGAGAGGCCTCTGGCGCTCCAGCCACTTTCGTCCGCCCCGTCAGGTCGATTCGCCTAGTCTTCATCAGATGCGTTCAGGCGACCTGAGTCGCGGCCTGACCACCCCAATAAATATCAGACATAAAAAATTCAGGTGTATATATTTGACTAATCAACTAACCTGTTATTAACTGAAAATTGACAACTGATGACAGAGGCATCGCCCAAGATCTGTCAGGTGATTGCATAGGATTGGCCAAAGGTGCGCCGGCGGATCAGTGACGAAAAACTCGAGGTTGTATGAATAAAAACTATGTCTCTTATGCACTTGAAGTAGCACTGTCGCTGCTGATTCTCGGAGGACTCTTCTGGGTGGCGTTCTTCGTCAAGCCGTCTGTCGATGTGCCCAGCGTCGAGGCGCAGGCTATTGAGCCGCGCGATAACTTTTTTGGTGTTGCGTCCCCGGGTGATTCAGGACGCGTGGTGTGGGCTGCGGGTAGCTTTGGAAAAATCGTTCGAAGTGAGGATGGGGGCAAAACCTGGCAGATCCAGCCGACGCCGGTGAAATCGCACCTGCAGGATATCGCAGCATGGGACGCTGAAACTGCCTTCGCAGCTGGGGATAAGGGCGTTTTGCTAATGACCCGGAATGGTGGTGATTCCTGGCAGTTGCTTGAGGTAGACACCTTTCCCATGGGTGGTGGGCAGTTCCTGCGAGCGCATGTCGATGCCGAAGGGCGCGGCTGGGTCGCTGGGGGGATGGGCACGGTGCTGTTAAGCGAAGACAGGGGAGCCACCTGGCAACAGGCTCATCCCCGAAAGGATGTCAGCTGGAATGATATTGCGGTTGATTCCTCCGGAGCTGTTTGGGTGGTTGGTGAATTCGGTGAGATCCAACGTTCGCCGGATGGCGGTGATACCTGGGAATCCATACCGAGTCCCACAGCATCAAGTCTGATGGCCATCACGTTTTCAGGTAGAGGAAAAGGCATCGCCGTCGGGCTGTCCGGCACGGTCATCCAGACCGTCGACAGTGGTAAACACTGGACTGCAGTGGAACTGGACACCAGTGCGCATCTGTTCGACGTGAGCTGGAGCGGCGCGCGTTACCAGGCGGTTGGAAATGGCGGTGTTCTGGTTAGTGGGACTGACTCAGGTCAATGGGACATCGGTTCGGTCGCCGACGGCAACTATGGCTGGTACACAAATATAACGGCGACCGATGGCGGCTTTTATATTGCCGGTCGGGGGATCCGTTTCCTGGGGCCCCAGGGATCACATGCGTTTACCTCACGCACAGATGTCGCTCAAGTGGATAAGAGAGAATCAGAATGATTAAGCGACTCTCGGGTTTTTTGATTCAATGGCGAGTGGCTGTCGTGGCCCTGCTTGCCGTCGTGACTGTTGTGTTGGGGTATTTTGCTCTGGGGCTCGAGGTTAAAACAACCTTCAGCGACCTGCAGCCTGCCAACCACCCCTACGTGCAGATCAATGAAAAGTATAAGACGACCTTTGGCGGAGCCAATGTTGTAACCCTGATGGTCCAGGTGGATAAGGGCGACATTTTCCGTAGAGATATTCTGGAGATCGTACAGCGAATCACCAAGGATCTGCAGTACATCGACGCGGTCAATCAGTTTCAGATTACCTCGTTGGCCAGCAAGAAAATAAAAAACGTGCAGGCATCCACCGAGGGCATTGAGTCGCTACCGTTGATGTGGCCGGACCTGCCCTCCAGTGACCAGGAGATCGAGGTTTTGCGGGAGGCCGCAATTTCCAACCCGATGGTTTACGGCCAGTACGTTTCCAAGGATCTGAGCGCAGCGCTAATTACCGTTGACTTCATTGACCGGCTGATCGACTACGACAAGGTCTATCCGCAAATCCAGGAAATCATAAATGAGGTGGAAGTTGACGGCGTTGAGGTCAAAGTCGTCGGTCAGCCCATCCTGGCCGGTCTGATCATTAACTATCTGCCAGAGACTCTGAAAATTGTCGGTATGATCATCGGCGTGATTGCTCTGCTTCTGTTAGTGACGGAAGGCACCTTGCGAGGTATGTTGCTGCCACTGTTGTCGGGCGGAGTAACCGGCGTCTGGGTGATGGGGGTTATCACCCTGATGGGGATCAACCTTGATCCGCTGGCGATCGTCATTACATTCCTGATAGCGGCAAGAGCCGTATCCCACACTATCCAGCTGAACTCGGCATTCGATGATGAGCGTCGCAGCGGTGGCCTGAATTCCCGCGATGCGGCGCGGTTGGCATTACGCAAGCTGTTTCGTCCGGGACTGCTGGGTCTGGCCACGGATGCAGGCGCTATGCTGGTGGTCGCGCTGACACCCATACCGCTGCTTCAGAAAGCCTCCCTGATCGGGGCAATGTGGGTTGGTGCGATGGTGATAGGCACTCTTGTCATGGTTCCCGTCGCACTTTCCTGGGTCAGGGCTGACTCAGAGCACCGGCTGGTGGACCTGCGGGTCAATACTGCTGTCTCTGCTTTCCTCCGCCTTTGTACCCGGCTTACGACTAACCGCGCCAGTGCTTCTGCCGTTTTGATAGTGGCTGTGGTTCTGCTGGCAGTGTCAGGCTTTTTTGCCAAAGACATTACGGTCGGTGACGCCAACCCGGGGTCACCTATTCTCTGGCCGGACTCCGAGTACAACCGGTCGGACGCTAGCATCAATAGCCGTTTCCCTGGCAGTGACCGGATGTTTGTCGTCATTGAGGGCGAAGAACCCGATGCCCTGAAGCGTCCGGAAGTTCTCGACAACATTATGCAGTACCAGCAGTACATGGAGAACCTGGAAGGCGTCGGTGGCACCCAGTCCCTGGTTGATGTCATCCGGCCTGTAAACATGGTGCTTCATGAAGGTAATCCACGCTTCTTCAAGACCGGCGACAACGCACTGGTCAATGGCGAATTCCTGTTCTTTGCCCTTGCAGGGTCCGATCCGGGCGACATCGCACGCTTTTCCGACATCAAGTACCAGAATGGCGCTGTGCAGTTGTCTTTCCGTGACCACCAGGGGGACACCATTCGTACCGCCATTCAGGCGAGCAAGGACTTTGCCGCGGCGAATCCCGTTGACGGAGTGGAGTACCGGTTGGCAGGCGGGTTGATCGGGGTGCTTGCAGCAGCCAATGAGGTAATTTTCTCGGGGCAGATCCAGAGTATCGCCCTGGCGTTGCTGGTATTGTTTTTCTTTTGCGCCCTGGCCTACAGGTCGAGCCAGGCTGGCCTGTTTTTCTTACCCTTGGTGGTGCTGTCAAACACGGTGACATTCAGCTTCATGAGCTGGCAGGGCATCAGTCTGAACGTCAACACGCTGCCGGTCGCCGCCCTTGGAATCGGGCTGGGCGTTGACTATGCCTTTTATATTACGGACCGCATTCGCGAGAGTTTCCACAAGGATGGCGACGTCAGAGAGGCTATTGCTTTCGCCCTGAGTACAGCAGGCCGCGCCGTGATCGTCACCGCCGCGACGATGATCGCTTCCGTCGTTCTCTGGTACTTCTTCTCTTCATTGCGCTTCCAGGCCGAAATGGGGCTCCTGATTGCTCTCTGGATGAGCGTTTCAGCCATTAGTGCCCTGGTTGTTATTCCCTCAATGGTTTACCTGCTGCGCCCCCGGTTCATTTTCGGTGCAGTCAGGAAGGGAGAGGACTATTCGGCTGATTCGGCAGGGACAGGTGCGGCCTATGCGGTGCAGGGAAGAGCTTAACCCGTACCCATGCTGGTCGCATTCTGACCGGCGGTCGCAAGAGAGCTTCGGACGGATCCGCGGTGAGCGAGCAAGGAGCTTAAGTAAATGGTCGTTGTGCAGGGGAGAGTCTCCAGTAGTCCGCACGCGGCTCCAATGCCGGTCATGTGAAGCATGGCAGGGGCATAAAACAAAAAGCATCGGAGAAGAACGTATGGCTAGCGCACCAAGCAGAAGGCTTATCAGGGGCATTGCTGCAATTGTCTTACCATTGGCCTCGGGTTATCCAGGCTATGTCAGTGCGGTTGAAGTTGGCAACTTCACGGTGAATGGTTATCTGCGTCAGTACCTGAGCTGGAACCTGGACGACGTTTCCGCAACGGCCGAGGATGATAAGTGGGATATGTCTATGGCTCGCACTACAGCGTTGCTCCAGGCACGAGGGGAAGTAGGCCCGGCGCGCGTTACGGCAATCGGACGTGCTAGTTATGAATATATGACCGATTATATGGATCGGTTGGAAGACCTGACCGAAGTAACGGGCGTCAGAGCCGATTTCCAGGATGAGCTAAACGAACTGGATGTCCGTGAGCTATATGCAGATTTTCGACCTACTGACCGCATTTTTTTGCGTCTTGGAAAGCAGCAAGTGGTGTGGGGTGAAACGGATTTCTTTCAGGCCATGGATGTCGTTCACGGTTATGACCAGTCCTGGCGGTCTTTCCTGGAACCCGAGAACGAAGAGTGGCGCAAGCCGCTGATTCTAGCCAATGCGACCATCGACATTCCCGAGATGAGCGGCCAGTTACAGCTGCTGGTGCGTCCGGGGCTGGATGACGAAGAGGATATCGGTAACACCTACGACCTTTATGGGGGGCGCTGGGCAGGTAAAGGCAACCGGGGTTTCAACCTGAAGGGGACAGTGCTTCCGATTGACTACAACAATGATGAGGGTGATGCCGACGACCCTCATTACGGATTCAGGTGGTCTGGCACCTTGGGTGAGTATGACGGCCTCGCCTACAGCGTTAACTATTATCACACCCAGGGACAGGACCCTGTTGTGTTCCCGACAGAAAAGGCCAATGCACCCATAGGAGCCGCATTCGTTTACCCCGAAATCGATATCGTTGGTGGCACACTGAGCGGCTATATAGCCCCCATTGACAGCGTCTTTCGGGCCGAGCTTGCCTACACACCGGATAAACCCTACAACAATCCGGCTGGGGGTGTTGTGGAAAAAGATACCTACCGGATGATGTTCGGCCTCGACACCAACCTGCGACTTCAGAACACGCTGGGCACAAGTAGCCCAAGCATGTTGAGTCTGCAGGTGTTCAATACTTACCTCGACAACCACACTCAGGATATCAGCAGTCCTGAAGCCGTTCAGAACGCCTTTGGAACGGTGGAAGACGAGCATACCACCTGGCTGACGGCCATTTTTACTCTTCCTTACAAGTATGACTCCGTTGTGGGTCAACTGGTGGCTGTGCACGACGCCAGCAATGGCGGTGGTGTACTCGTGCCTTCAGTCGAGTTTGCCTTTGGCCAGCATTGGCGCCTGAAGACCGAGCTTGACCTGTTTTACGGCGGCGATAAGAGCCCTGCTGACGGAACATCACTATTCGGGTCTTTTGATGAAAGTGACCAGTTATACACTCGGATTACTTACCAGTTCTAATCGCTTTGACATCCAAAAAAAACAATGGGGTGCACCATGCAAGTAAACGAATATAAAAAGCTAATCAAGCCGTTGGCACTGAGTGGCCTGCTGGCCCTGACGAGCGGTCTGGCCATGGCCGAAGAAGTGCCGGCGGGTACGGTGATAAGCAAGGACAATCTGGATAGCCTTCAGGATAAAACCTTTGAGGGTATCCCCGTCCGGGATCTGCTTACTGACAAGTTCGAGATGTGGATCCGCAATCATAATCTCACAATGAAACTCGGGCCCTCCAAGGAGCCTGAGCTAAACCCGTCATATCTGGACGCCAGTAAGAATAAGGCTGGTGAAGCCCGGCTGAACCCTGATACCAAGATGGTTGAAAACTACACGGCGGGGATCCCGTTTCTCGATGTTAGCGCCGATGACCCGAATGCCGGCTACAAGCTGGCCTGGAACCACTATTACGCCAACCCCATTACCGGCGATAACTGGATTGCTGTGGGTGACGTAACTGTGGTCGAGGCGGACAACGGCACCGTAGACCGTTTCGAGGCTATAAGTGCAAAAATGCTGTTGGAAGGCAGAACGGCGATCGAGCCGACTAACGTCGGTAACGAAGACGAGCATGCGAGTTACCTCCTGGTACTCAGCAAGCCCTACGACGTGGCGGGGCTCGGGATCTTTACCAAGCAGTACAATACGGGCAAGGTTGATGATGCTTGGGCTTACGTAAAATCCATTCGTAGAACGCGACGCATTGCTGGCGGACAGTCGTGGATGGACCCACAACCAAAGATGGATCTGCTTAACGATGATAACCAGGCGATCAACGCGTTTCCGCTCTGGTACACGGATTGGGAGGTCGTTGACAAGCGGTGGATTCTTGGTGTGACCACGGCTCAGAACCCGAATGTGGAGCATGAGTATTCCAACCTGGTGGAGCAGTCGGAGCCCTACTGGAATCCGATCAATGTCACCTGGGAGCCAAAGGAAGTATTTGTGATAGAGGCAACGCCACCGGCGGAACACCCTTATGGTAAAAAAGTCCTTTATATGGATACGAATTATCCCCTGATCTACCACTCGGAGATCTACGACAAAAAGGGTGATTTCTGGAGGATGTGGCGTCAGTCCTATGCCCCGATTACCACGGGTAACGGCGAGCCGGCTCTTGGATTTCTCCATACTCAGGCCATCGACTTCCAGCGTCAGCGGGCGACCTATATCGACATAGTTTCGATGAAGCAGAATACGCCGGAACTGACGCCGGAGTCGTTCTCTCCGCAGGTACTCAAGCAGGCGGCGAGTGGCGAGCTCTCTGATATCGCCAGATGATCCCGGGCAGCAATGACTTAAGCTGTTGATTGTCAGAAGGCCCGTTTGGATACTGATAAGCGGGCCTTCTTTTTTAAGAGGATAAATAGGGTGATTGATTATAAAAACGACCGACCCCGCAGCACGTCCCGGCGCACCTTTCTGGGACTGGTTGGTACTGGCATCCTGACCTCTGCTGTCAGCTTGAAATTGCAGGCAGCGACGCGGGTAAACAGTGAAAAAGTATGGCACAGCTTCACCCAGGAAGAGGTGCGCACTCTTGAGACATTCGGGGATACTCTGTTGCCCGGCGCGTCGGATGCCGGGCTGGCTGACTTTGTCGATGCCCAGCTGATGGCGGAGAACCCCGCCCTGATCCTGAAGTACATGGATTATACCGGCTCGTTTTCGGATTTTTACAAAGTTGGGCTGGCTTCGCTGAACGCAGTTCACACTGAACGCTATGACAAGCCCTTTTACGAAGGGGAAGAGGCTGGCAGGAACGCCCTGGTTGAAGACCTGGTCGGCGCAAATCCTGCGCTTTGGAAAGGGGCGCCAGCGCCGCTGTTCTGCTTCGTGCTGCGCAACGATGCGCTCGACGTCTATTACGGCACAAAAACCGGGTTTGCTGAACTGGGTGTGCCTTACATGGCGCATATTACACCGCCCGAAAAATGGCCGCGGAGGGGGTAAGGCATGTCGCAGATAAACACAAATACCAAGGTGGATGCCATTGTCGTTGGTGCGGGTGCAAGTGGAAGCGTAATCGCCGCAAAGCTGGCTGAGGCGGGCAGGAGTGTCGTGGTACTCGAGGCAGGCCCAACCAGGGAGCTTAATGAACTTTACAGCTCCTCGATCTGGGCCCGAAAGCTGAAAGCCAGGCCCGCGACCACTGAAACTGCAGGCAAGGACCCTATTGCCATCAATTTCAACCAGGGGCACGGTACGGGAGGTGCTGCACTGCACCACTATGCCTGCTGGTTCCGGTTACACCCGGAGGATTTCAAGGTTCGTACACAATTCGGAAAAGCGCTGGACTGGCCTATCGACTATGGCACGCTGCAGCCCTTCTATGACCGGATCCAGGAAGAGGTAGGCCTGTCCGGCGATGCAGATCTGGAAGTCTGGCGCCCGGAAGGTGAACCTTACCCGATGCCCCCGCTGGCGCAATTCGCCCAGGGGCGATTGATTGCTGAAGGTTTCAAACGGCTTGGAATGCACACCTCGCCGTTGCCCATGGCAATCAACTCCGTACCCTACAAGGGCCGCCCTGCCTGTATCTATGATGGCTGGTGTGATGCGGGCTGTCCTATTGGCGCACTGGCGAATCCCCTGGTCACCTATCTGAAAGAGGCCAAAGCCGCCGGAGCCGAAGTGCGCACGGATTGCCACGTTAGCCGGGTGCTGACCGACGAGAGCGGCCGGCGGGCAGTCGGGGTCGAATATTTCAGCTCGGATGGTTCCAGGCACGAGTTGAGTGCCGAGATTGTGGTGCTGGGCGCTTTCGCTGTTCAGAACCCAAGGATCCTGCTCAATTCCGCGAATGCTCAACATCCACAGGGCCTCGCGAATTCCAGTGGGCTGGTAGGGCGCTATATGATGGCGCACGGTGCAGCCAATCTTTTTGGCATGTTCGAAGAGAACACCGAAAACGAATTTGGTATGACCGGCGGCCAGCTCCTTTGCCAGGATGACTATGCGAAAGATCCGGATAAAGGCTATCTCGGCAGCTCGCAATGGTTGATCGGCAACGCTCTCAAACCAACGGATCTGCTTGGCGTCGCCAATGCGCGGGGAGGCCTGTTCGGTCAGGAGCTTCACAAATTCATGCATCGTGCAGCTTCACACCTTGCCACCATGACCCTGGTTGGTGAAAACCTGCCACAGCCGGAAAACCGGGTGCAGCTGAGTAGCGAGAAGGATCGTTTCGGCTTTCCCGTGGCACGGGTCGAGCATGAATACTCGGAGGACGACAACCGCTGCTTTGATGCGGCAGTTGCTCGGGGACTCGAGGTTCTGGAGGAGGCCGGGGCCAAAGATGTGTGGGCCGGACCAAAGGCAAACATGCATATTATGGGTGGATGCATCATGGGTCGGGATCAACAATCTTCGGTGACTGACAGCTACGGTCGCTGTCATGATGTCGACAACCTTTTTGTTGCCGGTACCAGCCTCTTTCCCACTAGCGGTGCCGTTAATCCGACTTTTACAGTGCATGCACTTGCGCTACGAACCGCCGAGCATATAAGCAACAACTGGTCGGAGTTGACGTCCTAAGATGCTACGCAAGGATGCGGCCGACTCAAAATGCAACTAACTTTGTGAATCAGGACATCAAAACACCGGGACAAGCAAATGATATCTCCGCTCCCGGCCCCACGCATTGAGTGCTTTTTATGATGCTAGAACCCATCTTTCAGGAGAGCTTGGGCGACATGCTGGACAGCATGGTTAGCGACGCGCCTGTGATCTTCCATAATGGGCAGTACCTCTCCTTCCGCAACCTGGCGGATGAGAGCCGACGAGTTGCGGCAGGGCTCCAAAAGTTGGGTATCCAGCCCGGTGACCGTGTCGCTATCTGGCTACCCAATACTCCAGAATGGCCGATACTCTATTTTGCCTGCGCTCGGCTGGGAGCTATTGCAGTGGCGGTCAATACCCGTTTTCGTAGCAGTGAAGTCGGTGATACCGTTGGTCGTTCAGGCTGCAAGATGATCGTGCTCTGGCCCAACTTCAAGGAGATTGACTTCGTCGCTATCCTGCGTGACGTAGAGACTGGGATGCTCGAGGCTGTGGAGCACATAGTGGCTTGCCGCCAGACTGGTAAGGATACCCCTGAAATTCTGCCAGGCCGAGCGCATTGTCCCTTCGAGGAGCTCTCCGCATGCGCGCCCATTGAACAGGATCATGGAACGCCAGACTCATCATGCACCATCTTTACTACCTCCGGAACCACCTCTGCTCCCAAATTCGTCCTACACAAGCAGTCAGCCTTAACCAGCCATGCCCGCGATACTGCCGCAGCGCTTGATTTGGAGATGCCCGGAGTTACGCTTCTCCAAGTTCTCCCATTTTGCGGTACCTTTGGGCTTAGCCAGTTTCTCAGTGGCTTGGCGTCTGGGCAAATGGCCGTGCTTCAAACCACCTTCAATGCAGAAGAGGCGGTTGAGTTGGGCCGCCGTCATCAGGTGACACACTTTTGCGCCAGTGACGATATGGTCGCACGAATGCTCAGTGCCACCGATTATCAAGTACCTCTCCCTGCTTTGCGATTCTGTGGATTCGCGCGCTTTGCCGGCATGCCGGGACTAGTTGAGCGAGCACGGGAGCGAGGAATCGCCATGCGTGGTCTTTACGGCATGAGCGAGTGCCAGGCACTTTTTGCGGTGCAACCCGATGAGCCGGAGCGGCGGGAGTTTGGCGGGGGGATTCCGGTATCTGCTGAGGCCAAAGTGCGCGCTGTTGATCCTGATACTGAACAGGTTCTGGATCACTCCCAAGTGGGCGAATTACAACTGATAACGCCAAGTCTGATGCAGGGCTACTTTGCCAATCCTGAAGCGACCAGCAGGGCCTACACCGAGGATGGCTATTTTCGTACCGGCGATATGGGCTATACATTGGCCGATGGGGGATTCATGTTCATGACACGCGCAGGTGACGCACTGCGGCTAGGCGGATTCTTGGTCGCGCCAGCAGAGATCGAAGCCTATCTCGAGCGCCACCCGGACGTGCTTGGATGCGCGATCGTCACCGGGACCAAGCGCCATGTTCAGAGGGCGATTGCTTTTGTCTGCTGTGATAGCGGTGCCCAGGTTGATGAAGCGGATCTGATGGCATTTTGTAGAGAAGGGCTTGCCAATTTTAAGGTCCCAGCCCGCATCTTCTTTTTGGAAGAGTTCCCGACCGTACAGAGTGCGAATGGCACCAAAAAAAGGCGCAAAGAATTGCGTCAAATGGCACACGAGTGGACTCTAGGGGATACTTAACAGAGTAGAAGTTTCTGCCTCGAGCTTTGCTGCTCTAGCTAGGACAAGTCCGTAATAATCTCTCCCAACACCAGGAACACAGGACATACGATTAGGCGAGAGATCCTAGAAGCTAGATTAAAAATTTGCGGTAGCATGATTGTCCAGCCGACGACCTAGATTTGACTCGCTCGGCGTTGGAGCAGTCGGCCTCCCGCCCTTCGCCAGGAATACTTGAACGAGAACTGGTCCCTGTCACTGGCTTGATGCCGAGCAGTGGACTGGGGAAGGTCATTGTAAGTATGTAAAATTTTAAATCTTATTGTTATGATTCTGAACGAAACGACTAGTAATAAGGCGGAAAATATTAAACCTTAGAATCTTGCGAAGCAGAAATTGGCGCGAAGAATGAGGTAAGTTTTATTAAACTTTGCTGTTTTCTGACACCAAACCTTCAGATTTTTGCTATTTTCTGAAGTAGATAGTCACTAACTATATAAAACCTGCTAGCGGGAGAGACCGGGTCACATAACTGTGTAGCCGGCGCCGAAGGAGCAACTGCCCCGGAAACTCTCAGGCAAAAGGACCGCTAGCACGAAGACTTTCCGAAGAGTTGTCGACGACTGCGTCTGTCGGCACACCGAAGGAGCAAGCGGCCGCTTTCGTGGAAAGGGCCGTGAATCTCTCAGGTCCCGTGACGGAAGGGGTGCTTTCTACCACCTGGTGTAGAAAGGAAACCCCCCGACGCTCCCTGGAGATTGCTATGAAACGTATTGCAGTTATTGGCGGTGGTATCACCGGTATCACCACAGCCTACACTCTGGCCAAACGCGGCCTGGATGTCACCGTTTACGAGAAGCACCGTTACGCGGCGATGGAAACGTCGTTTGCCAACGGTGGCCAGTTGTCGGCCTCCAATGCCGAGGTCTGGAACAACTGGCAGACGGTGATCAAGGGCATGAAGTGGATGTTTCGCAGTGATGCGCCGCTTCTGGTCAGCCCCAGACCTTCCTGGCACAAGCTCAGCTGGTTTGCCGAATTTGTTGCCGCCATTCCCCAGTATGAAAACAACACCACCGAAACCGCCCGTATGGCCATTGCCGCCCGTGAACACCTGTTTGCGTGGGCGCAAGAGGAAGGTATCGACTTCGACCTGAAGAAGCAGGGCATTCTGCATATCTATCGTGACAAGGCCGGCTTCGACCACGCTGCCAACGTCTCGAAACTGCTGGCCGCCGGGGGCCTTCAGCGCCGGGCAGTAACTCCCGATGAAATGCGCGCCATCGAGCCCACGCTGGCCGGCAGTTATTACGGTGGCTTTTTCACCGAGAGCGATTCAACCGGTGATATCCACAAGTTCACCAACGGTCTGGCAGACGCGATCCAGCGCCTTGGTGTCAAGACACGTTATGGGCACTCCGTGACCGAACTCAGTGCCGATCAGGCCAGTGCCTGGGTAACGTCAGATGATGGCGAACAGCAAACCCGTGAAACCTATGACGGCGTGGTAATCTGTGCCGGTGTTGGCAGTCGGGCGCTGGCATCGAAGCTGGGCGATCGTGTCAACATTTACCCGGTCAAAGGCTATTCCATCACTGTTGAACTGGACGACGAGGCTTCCCGGGCAGCGGCGCCGAACGTCAGCCTGCTGGACGATGCCACCAAGATCGTGACCAGCCGGCTGGGTGATGACCGTTTCCGTATTGCGGGCACTGCGGAATTCAGTGGTTATAATCGCGACATCCGGGATGACCGGATCCGGCCGCTCACCCGCTGGGTAGAGCAATGTTTCCCGGGGGTCAGCACCCGGCGCGTGGTGCCCTGGGCAGGACTGCGCCCCATGCTCCCCAACATGATGCCGCGGGTCGGGCCGGGTCGTCTGTCCACGGTGTTCTATAACACCGGGCACGGTCACTTGGGCTGGACCCTGTCGGCGATTACGGCCGAGATGCTGGCCGACGCCGTTGAGAAGGCGTCTTAGGACCAAATAGGTACTCATCCGGTACCTTTGACGGATTACCGGGCACATAAATATCAAGGACTATGCGGATCTTCTGACATACAATACAAGCCACTGTTTACTCAGAAGATTCCGCAATGCCCAAAACCGTACTCTCCGGCTTTACTCATAATTTTCTGGGTAACGCACCCACCTGGTACAAACAGGTCATTATCCTGTTTCTGATTGCCAACCCGCTGATTGTCTGGACCCTGGGGCCGGTCGTGGCCGGCTGGGTTCTGGTGGGCGAATTCATCTTTACCCTTGCCATGGCACTGAAGTGCTATCCCCTGCTTCCCGGTGGCCTGTTGGCGATCGAGGCACTGTTGATAGGGATGACAACCGCAGACGCGGTGTATCACGAATTACTGGTGAATTTCCCGGTTATCCTGCTGCTGATGTTCATGGTAGCGGGTATCTACTTCATGAAAGAGCTGTTGCTGGTAACCTTTACCCAGATATTGGTGGGGGTGCGGTCCAAATCGGCCCTGTCATTGTTGTTCTGCGCGGCGGCAGCACTGCTTTCAGCGTTTCTGGATGCGCTGACCGTAACCGCTGTGATCATCAGTGTCGCCGTGGGTTTCTACTCGGTGTACCACAAGGTGGCATCCGGAAAGGGCTACCAGCACACGGATCATAACGCCAACAGTGACGAACAGGTGATTGAACTGCACCGGGAAGACCTGGACAGGTTCCGCGCATTCCTGCGCAGTCTGCTGATGCATGGCGCCATTGGCACCGCGCTTGGCGGCGTGGCCACCATGGTGGGCGAGCCCCAGAATCTGTTGATAGCCAAGGTGGTAGGCTGGGATTTTGTCAGCTTTTTCCTGCATATGGCGCCGGTGAGCCTGCCGGTGCTGGCTGCGGGCCTGACGACCTGCTGGCTGTTGGAAAAGCTGCGCTGGTTCGGTTATGGCGCCCGCCTGCCGAAACCGGTTCGCCGGGTGCTGGAAGAGTTTGCCGACAACGAACGTACCAGGCGTACCAAGGCTGACCAGGCCGCTCTATGGGTACAGGCCATGGCCGCGCTGGTACTGGTCATCGGCCTGGCGTTTCATCTGGCAGAAGTGGGACTGATCGGCCTGCTGGTGATTATCCTCATCACCTCGTTCACCGGTATAACCGACGAGCACCAGATCGGCAAGGCTTTCCAGGAATCCCTGCCCTTTACCTCGCTGCTGGTGGTGTTCTTTGCCATCGTTGCGGTTATCCATGAACAGCACCTGTTCAAGCCGATCATTGATTTTGTGCTCAGCCTGCCACAGGACCAGCAGCCGGGAATGTTCTTTATTGCCAACGGCCTGCTGTCGATGATCAGCGACAACGTGTTCGTGGCTACGGTATACATCAGTGAAATAAAGCAGGCACTGGACGCCGGCAGTATCGACTATGAGCACTTCCAGGAACTGGCCATCGCCATCAACACCGGCACCAACCTGCCCAGCGTGGCCACACCCAATGGCCAGGCGGCATTCCTGTTCCTGCTGACCTCTGCCATTGCTCCGTTAGTGCGTCTGTCCTATGGCCGCATGGTGATCATGGCGTTTCCCTATACCATCGTAATGGGCTCTGTGGGCCTGTTCAGTGTTACCAACCTGGTGTAAACCGGTCACTGTTCGCGCTATCGACAAAAACTCGCCGGCAATCAGTGCATTCCGGCGCAGGTCTGTTACTCTTTTTATGGTTTATAAAAAGACAGCGGCAAACAGCAACGATGATCATTACACCCGGAATTCTGACCCCATTCTTCTGTGTTTTTTCGTATCACAGGCGTTTTGTTGCCCCCCGTGGACTTGTGCCTTTCCTTATCGCATTTATTTTCCTTGCCGGCCCCGGCCAAGCCCAGCAACTACGCGACACCGTCAAAGTGGGATACATAGACGCGCCCCCGCTCACATACCAGAGTGAAAATGGTCGTGCCGAAGGATCTTTTATCGAGCTGACCCGCCGCGTGGCGGAGGAAGCGGGGTATGATCCGGATTTTGAGTATCTGCCGGTCACACGCGCCTATTTTTACCTGCGTACCGGTGGCATCGACGTCTGGCCCGGTGTCACTGATGTTCCGGCGCTCAAAGGCGAAGTGCTGGAGAGCTTTGTCAGCCCGCAGCCATTCCAGCTCAGCGCCTGGGGAATGCAAACCATGCCGCCGGTTTCGCACTTCAATGATCTGAAGGGCACAACCCTGATTCTTATCTCCGGCTACACCTATGGTGGCCTGGCGGATCTTCTGGAACGCACCCCTGATATTGCACTGACCGACGCCCCCAGTCATCAGGCGGCTGTGGCAATGCTGAAGCGGGGACGGGGCGACTATCTGCTGGATTTTCACGGCCCGGTAAAAGCCGTACTCAAGGAGTTTCCGGTTCAGGGTATTCGTGAGTACCCTGTGCGGATACGGAACACGGCCTGGGTGTTCTCGCTGGCGAACCCGAGAAGCAGTCAGTTGCGTGACGAATTTGATGATGCCTACCTTCGCCTCGCAGAACGCGGTGAGGTTCCGCAGCCCCGGCCTTTGAGCGAGGGATTTCAGCTTCCGGGTTTAGCCGATCTGCTTTAGGGCCTGATCAACTGGATATCGCCATACCAGGCAGTGGCGGATTCTCCGGTATTGTCGGAATCCGACATGATAGCAACTCCCGCCAGTTTTGGTGGTTTGCGGCCAAAGGCCTGTCTGTAATCCGCCACAATATCCCGCTCCACGGTAACCCACTCGCCGCTGTTCTCCTCCCCTGAGTTCACCGCGACCATCATCGTGGTATCGGTAAAAGGGTTGGCGACGATCTCCCCGACCGGCAGCCGGTTGGCCCAGATATAATTCAGGGCGTTGCCCGGCAGTTCCTCTCCGAACACCACTTCCACCGCTTTGCGTTTGGCGCGCTCGAAAAAACCGGCTTCTTCAGGCTCGAATTCGAACGCGACGTAGATCCGGGCGGGATAGTCATCGCCGTCCTTTTTGCGGGCGTCGCCCTGTTCGAACACATTCGACACCTTCCAGCGCCAGCGCAGAACCAGCGAGTCCCCGGGTTCCACCGATACCCGTGCGATCAGCCCGGAGGCGCTGTTGTCGGTGGTCGCCCTGACCACCTGCTCGCCGTTGTCGTCCACCAGCTGGTAGCGGCTATGGTGGTCGATATCAGGAAATTCCAGTGGTTCCCAGCCATCCTCCAGGGATGTCATCGCTGAAAAGGCCTTTACCAGTGACTCGTTTCTATTGTCTGCATGGACCAATGCGGTCAGGGCGGACAGGATAAGGGATGCCAGTAAATATCCGAGTAAGTGATTCATGATGCTCTCCGGTGGTTGCGGTTAGTGACCAAAAATAGGTAAAAAAGTGCCTTATTGTCATTTCAAGTGCCGGTGGGGATGGTATGAAGCTGATTGAAGGCAGTCTGTGTTCACTGGCACCGCTGCGCTTTGTGTGTGACGAGATGCTGAACGGCCTGGCGCAATGGCTACGCATTGCCGGGTACGATGTGACCATGCCCGTTGAGGGGGCATCGGACCGGCAACTGGTAGAGCAGGCCCAGGCTCAACAGCGCTGGATCATCACCGCCGATTCCGACCTGCTGGAGTTCAGCTGTGCACCTTTCTACGTTATCTACCTGGCGGCGCAGGGCGAATGTGAGCGCCTGCAGGAACTGACACTCAGGCTGGACCTGGACTGGTGTTATGCCCCGTTCAGCCGCTGTAAAAACTGCAATACACCACTTCACCCGGCCAGCGACCGGGAAATACAGAATTTCTACCCGCAGGCATCCAAACTGGACGGGCAGAATGTGTTGGCCTGTGCCACCTGTCGTCAGCTTTACTGGGAAGGAAGCCATGTGCGGCGGATGCGCCACAGACTGGAAGCGATGAACTCGTGGCGGGATGCTTTAAGCCCGCCCCATTAATCTTCCTGGACCGGTGAGGGCAGGAAACGACCAAACTCAACCATCTGCTCCGCCGCAACATCTTGCAGATAAATCCAGATGCCCTCCGAACTGATAGCTGTAATGGCCGTGGTCACCGTGTAAGTGGGCATGGGCTTTCACCTTATTGTTTTGCGGAATTATCCGAACGCGTTCGCAAAATCCCGGAACAGTACGCGAGCGAACGAGGTAACCTTCTGATAGGCTTGAAAAGAGACAAAGCTGCGGGTGGAGTTATACGCCCGGCCTGGCGAGTAAAGGGCAGGGTAGCCGGGGGCGTATAACGCCGGCGGTAGCCTTGGCGGATCTGGTTACTGCCCTATCTCTGGCTTCGCGAGGGTAAAACTATCTGGCTCCTGGTGCCAGGTGCGCTGAGTCTTGCGGCATTTGCTTGGCTGCTGTCATTGCATCCGACCGCTGCGGGCAGAGTCTATGCTGCGTATGGTGGCGTTTATATTTTCATGGCAATACTCTGGTTGTGGGCAGTAGATGGCATCCGTCCGACGGCCTGGGATTTGGTTGGCTCAGCCGTTGCTTTGGTGGGCATGGCAATCATCATGTTTGCGCCGCGCACCACATAACCAGTGCATTAAATACGTTCCGGCCGATGGGCCTCCACCGGGCGGCTTTTTCTCCGCTTCGCTGCGTAAAAGCCGCCGTTTATGCATTCGTTAGGCAATCGTCACGATGAAATGGATGGCTATTCTTTTGCTGATTACTCCCGCCATTGCATTGGCAGAGACTGAGCTGGAGTTTCACCTGTGTTCGTCTTATGTGCAGGAGTCAGCCGTAGGGGAACAGACGGACCGCGGCTGGCCGGTTTTCATCAAATTGACGGAACTTGGTGCCACGAGCTTTGAGAAATTTACGGAAACAAACCGCAGCAAAATGAGCCGCATTGTTGCCGGTGGCCGCGAGTTCTTGAGGGCGACAATATGGGCGCCAGCATTTAGTGGAAAATTACGGGGAACATTCAGTTCCCGGGAAGCTGCTACGGCCTGGGAGCGAACTCTGGCGGACAAATTGCCGGCTGTACCATGCGGTGCGAGAGACTGAGCAATGCCTAACCATGCCAGTTACGGCGACGTCTACTAGATTGCGACTTCGCCTCCGTTTCGTAGCCGCGCGTGCTGTACTTGAGGGAAGAACGTACAGCCAGAGTGAGGCCAGGGAGAAAATGAGTAAATGGCTGAAGTAATCTGGACTGAGCCTGCCGTTCAAGAACTGGATGCCATCGCTGAGTACATTGTTCTGGATAATCCTGTTGCCGCAAGTCATCTGGTCCAGGAAGTTTTCGATAAGACCGAGCGCTTGGAAGATTTTCCCCAATCCGGACGGATTCCTCCAGAACTCCCTGATTCGGTATACAGGGAGGTAGTGGTTCCACCGTGCCGCATTTTTTTATCGTGAGGATAAGAAGCGGGGTCTCGTCCTTTATGTCATGCGAGAGGAGCGGCAGCTTCGTGCATACATGCTTGGGAACAGTTAACCAGGCGCGTCACTCGGATGCCTTTGTCTCCGCTTCGCTACCTCAAAGTCACCGGTGCACTTCGGCGTTAGCTGTATTAGCCTCCCTCAGCCAGTGCTACAGGTGTCAGACAAACAGTGAGTCATGTCAGAGATGGGTAACCTGAACCTTCGACATCTTTATTACTTCTGGGTGATTGCCCGTGAGGGCTCCATTGTCCGGGCGGCAGAGAGTCTTGAGCTGACACCGCAGACCCTCAGCGGCCAGCTTGCTACCTTCGAATCCGTCCTGGGCAATGCCCTTTTCCGTCGCGCCAACCGGTCCCTGCAGCTGACTGATTTCGGACGAACTGTCTTCGGTTACGCCGACGATATGTTCCAGACGGCCCAGGCGCTGACCGATGTGCTCCAGCAGCCGCCGGAAAACAGACCCCTGAGCCTGTCAGTCGGCATTGCCGCCTCAATCCACAAGCTGATTGCCTATCATCTGACCGCGCCGGCCCTGTTCCTCGCCCGCGAAGTGCGGCTGAGCTGCCGCACCGGTGACACCACTGAATTGTTGAAACGCCTTGGCCAGCGCGAGCTGGATATTGTCCTCACTGATCGCGAGCCGGCGTCGGGCGAGGCCAGCCATTTCCGCAGTCACCGGCTGGCAAGCTCCTCGATGTCACTGTTTGCGGCCCCGGATCTGGCGCGTAAATTGTCTTCGGATTTTCCTGCAAGTCTTGATCGGCAGCCATTTCTGGCGACATCGCTTGATGCCCCTTATATCAGCGCTTTGATGAACTGGTTTTCCAGCCAGAATATCCGCGTGAAAGTGATTGCCGAGGTGGATGACAGTGCTCTGATCAAGGTGTTCGGCCGCGAGGGCGTGGGTTATTTTGCCGCACCCACAGCAATCCATGATGAGGTTTGTCGGCAATACCAGGTAGAGCATGTGGCCAGCATCCACGAGGTAAGGGACACCCTGTATGCGGTGACCCGGGCCAGGGGAAGCCATAACGCAGCAGTGGCCGAGTTATTGCGGGAGCGTCCTGAACTGAATGATAAAATCGAAAAAAGCGAACAATAAACCAGAAAAAACTGTATTCCTCTCGATTTATTGTTTGTGGATGATGGCACTGTGTCCCATAGAAGGAGATCAGGCTATGAAAACGATTCACAAGTTCCGTCTCGAGATCGGCAGAGAACCCAATACGCTGAAGCTGCGTGAAGGGTATCGCGTGGTTCGCTGCGAATACCTGGTATCCCAGAAGGGCGTTTACCTGTGGGTGGAACAACCACTGAACGTGGCCATTCCGATGGTAGAACGGCAATTTGTAGTGGTATATTCGGGCGACCCGGTACCTGTCAGTTACCAGCATCTGGATACCGCACTCGACCCCTTTGGCCCTGAAGCCTATCATGTATTTGAGGTGGCACAGGCCCCGGCCAGAAAACCGGTTGCATCGAACCAGCAGGCAAACGCGATTCTGTTCCGGCCAACTTCACAACAGGTGGGAACGGCGTAGCTGATTGCGTAGCTTAAACTGTTATTGCAAGGGCCCTGCGGGGCCCTTTTTCGTACTGGAGTTTTTGATTCATGCCCGACATCATCGTGATGTTCTTCCTGCTTGGAGTGATTGCGGGAACCCTTCGCTCAGACCTGACGATCCCCAAGGCCGTTTACGATATTCTCAGCCTTCTGCTGATGCTGACCATTGGCCTCAAGGGCGGCATGGCACTGCATGGCAACCTTCACTGGGGACTCGTTACAGAAGTACTGGCGATTATGGCACTGGGCTTTGCCATTCCTCTGGTGCTGTTTCCGCTGCTGCGGCACCTGGTGCGGCTGAACGTGGCAGACGCTGCCAGTTTTTGTGCCCACTACGGTTCCGTCAGCGCGGGTACCTTTGCCGTTGCGCTGGCCTGGGTCGAGTCCCGGGGACTGGCCACTGACGGGCAGGTTACCCTGTACCTGGTGTTGCTGGAGTTGCCGGCAATCCTTACCGGTCTCTGGCTGTACCGGCGTTTCACCCAGGAGTCGGTCCAATCGAGCAGCACAGGTACACCGTTGTGGCAGGAGACTCTGACCAACCGAAGCGTTGTTTTGCTCGTTGGCGGCGTGGTTATAGGCATTCTCTACGGTCCGGACAAAGGGGATGGCGTGACGGCGCCGCTGACGGGTGCTTTCTCCCTGGTGCTGTCGCTGTTCCTGCTGGAGATGGGCCTGGTGGCAGCCGAAACCCTGCGCAAAATCCAGCTTCGCCACTGGCGGCTGATTGTCTTCGCCCTGTGCATGCCTCCGATTCTGTCTCTGCCCGGGCTGGCGACGGGCCTGTGGCTGGGGCTTGAGACCGGCACCATTGTTATTCTGGGTGCGCTCACCGCCAGTGCGTCCTATATTGCAGCGCCGGTGGCCGTGCGACACGCCATTCCCGAGGCGGATATCGGACTGGCCATGCTCGCCTCTCTCGGTGTGACGTTTCCGTTTAACGTATTGATCGGGATCGGCTTGTACAGTTACTTTTTGGAGTTTTTCCCGGGATAGCTCTCTCTATTGAGCAGGAAGTCACCGGTGTCGCAGGTCAGTCCCGTGTGATCCGCTGGCGGATGCGCGCAGCGTTGTTATTTACCCTCATAGGGCTATGATGGTCACAGAGCTGCTATAGGGAGGACACGGCTTTGGTACAGCAAAGGGACGTCACTGTTTTTTACGATGAGCGGGTATTGGCTCATGCCCCGGACAGCAATGTGGATTTTTTGCCCGGCCGCCTGGACAAGCGGATTCGCACCATTCTGTCGGACCTGGACGTGCAGTGGAAGTACCCGGAGCACCCCGGCCGCATGACTGCGATCATGGAGCTCCTGGCCCGCGAACCGATTCCCGGTATGCGGATCGAGCCCGGCAAGGCAGCAACCAAGGATGAGTTGAGTCGGGTCCATACCCGGTCCTTTCTCGACGACATTTTTTCTCTGCGAAATGAAAGTGCCTGGCTGGATGTGGACACCACGGCGGTTTCACCTGGCAGTGTCCAGGCCGCCGAAGTGGCTGCCGGTACTGCCATTGCGGCGGTGGAAGCCGTTGTTGAGGGTCGTACTGGTGCCGCTTTCGCGGTAGTACGGCCGCCCGGTCACCATGCCGAGCCGGCACGGGCAAGGGGATTCTGCCTGTTCAACAATGTGGCGATTGCGGCGGCTCACGCCCATGCTGCTCTAGGCTGCAAGCGAGTGTTGATTGTTGACTGGGACGCCCATCATGGTAATGGCACACAGGATATTTTCTGGGCTGATCCGGACGTCATGTTTTTCGATATGCACCGCGCCGCGCCATTCTATCCGGGCACCGGCTCGCTGACCGACGTTGGCGCAGGTCGCGGCGAGGGCACCACTGTCAATGTGCCTATGGCCGCCGGCGCTGGCGATGTGGCCTATCTGAAGGCCATGCGTGAGATTCTGGTGCCGGCGGCAGACTTCTTCAAACCGGACCTGGTGCTGGTTTCCGCCGGCTTTGATGCCCACTGGTTTGATCTGGCACTCAATGTGTCTTACGAGGGCTTTGCAGCCATGACCGGAATTGTCCAGCAAATTGCCGACAGGCACTGTAATGGCCGCCTGGCGATGATCCTGGAGGGCGGTTATAATACCGAATCACTGTCTCATGGCGTGTATGCTGTGCTTGAGGTGTTGGCCGGAGGCACGTTGAGCGAGCCAAAAGACTGCGGCATAGAGGAAGTGGACACCGCCATCGAATTCCACAAGGGTGCCTTCAAGCCCGAAAACGCGGAATAGTCTTTTCCTGCAGCCTGCCCGGAATTACAATAGCAATTTCCTATCAAACAACTAAAAACAATCAATTTGCATGTTTTTGGTCGGATCAATATTGTATCCGACTCAAGTTTAGCCATTACCTGAACTAACCAACTGGAGACATCTTTAATGGGTATGATTAATAGCGAAATTAAGCCGTTCAACGCAACTGCTTTCAAGCAGGGTGAGTTCGTTGAAATTTCCGAAGCCGATGTAAAAGGCAAGTGGTCCGTATTTTTCTTCTATCCGGCTGACTTCACCTTTGTGTGCCCGACCGAACTCGGCGATGTTGCCGACAAGTATGAAGAGTTGCAGAAGCTGGGCGTGGAAGTATTTTCCGTGTCCACTGACACTCACTTCACTCACAAGGCGTGGCACAGCAGCTCCGAGACCATCGGCAAGATCAACTACTTCATGGTTGGCGACCAGACCGGCACCATCACCAATAACTTCGGTGTAATGCGTGAAGGCCAGGGCCTTGCAGACCGCGCGACTTTCCTGATCGACCCGGATGGCATTATCCAGGCCATGGAAATCACGGCTGAAGGCATCGGCCGTGACGCGGACGATCTGATGCGCAAGGTAAAAGCGGCGCAGTATGTTCGCGCCCATCCTGGCGAAGTCTGCCCGGCCAAGTGGAAAGAAGGCGAAGCGACGCTGACGCCGTCACTGGACCTGGTTGGCAAGATCTAAGGTTTCAGACCAGTGGAAACCGGTAAGAAGGCCCGCACCGCGGGCCTTCTTCATTTCTATCTGGTTGATTTTCTGAGTCGAATAGCAAAGGCCTATCAAATACTTTAGATCAATTAATTTGAGCTCTGCCTGGCCTGTCCGTAGTGTACTTACATATTCGATTCTCGACTCAACCTGAGTTTGCTAATTCGATTTTATGATTTCCTGAGAGGAAGAAAGAACATGTTGGATGCCAGTATCAAGGAGCAATTGAAAGCCTATATGGAAAAGCTGCAACAGCCGATCGAGCTGGTTGCAGCCTATGACGACAGCAGTAAGTCCCAGGAACTGAAGCAGCTGCTGGACGAAATCGAGCCATTGTCGGACAAGATCAGCTTACGCACGGAAGAATCCGCAGACGTGCGTCGTCCGTCCTTCGCGATCAACCGGGTGGGTAGCGATATCGGTGTCAGATTCGCCGCTATTCCCATGGGTCACGAATTCACCTCCCTGGTGTTGGCGCTTCTGCAGGTCGGTGGTCACCCCCCCAAGGCCAGCCAGGAGGTGATCGAGCAGGTGAAAGACCTCGACGGTGAGTTCGAGTTCGAAACCTATTTCTCCCTGTCGTGCCAGAACTGCCCGGACGTGGTTCAGGCTCTGAACCTGATGAGCGTTCTCAATCCGCGGATCAAGCACACCGCGATCGACGGTGCCCTCTTCCAGGACGAGGTAGAGCAGCGCGAAGTCATGGCCGTGCCCAGCGTATACATGAATGGCAAGCCGTTCGGCCAGGGCCGCATGACCCTGGAGCAGATTATCGCCAAGGTGGATACTGGTGCGGAAGCGCGCGAAGCCGAGAAACTGAAGCACAAGGACCCGTTTGAAGTGCTGGTCATCGGTGGTGGCCCGGCGGGTTCCGCAGCCGCCATCTACGCAGCGCGTAAGGGCATCTCCACTGGTATTGCCGCCGAGCGTTTCGGCGGCCAGGTGGCGGACACCATGGGTATCGAAAACCTGATTTCCGTGCCTTACACCGAAGGCCCCAAGCTGGTGGCGGCCATGGAGCAGCACGTCAAGGAATACGACGTGGACATCATGAACCTGCAGCGCGCCGAGAAGCTGATCCCGGCGTCCAGTCGGGGCGGTCTCCATGAGGTCAGCCTGGCTAACGGTGCCTCTCTGAAGGCACGCACGCTGATTCTGTCCACCGGCGCACGCTGGCGCCAGCTGGGTGTGCCGGGCGAAGAAGAATACCGCAACAAGGGCGTCGCCTACTGTCCGCACTGTGACGGTCCGCTGTTCAAGGGCAAGCGCGTGGCGGTCGTTGGGGGTGGTAACTCCGGCGTGGAAGCGGCCATCGATCTGGCTGGCATCGTCGGCCACGTTACCCTGCTGGAATTCGCCTCTGAAATGAAGGCGGATGACGTACTCCAGAAAAAGCTGCGCAGCCTGAAGAACGTGGAAATCCTGACCTCCGCCCAGACCACCGAAGTCGTGGGCGAGAACGGTAAGGTCAGCGGTCTGAACTACAAGGACCGGAACAGCGGCGAAGAGCATCATGTTGCCCTGGAAGGTGTGTTTATCCAGATCGGCCTGATTCCCAACACCGAATGGCTGAAAGGCTCGATCGAGCTGAGCCAGCATGGTGAGATCATTGTTGATGAGCGCGGTGAAACTTCCATCCCGGGTGTTTTTGCCGCCGGCGACGCGACCACCGTGCCCTACAAGCAGATCGTGATTTCCATGGGTGATGGCTCGAAGGCCGCCCTGAGCGCCTTTGACTTCCTGATCCGCAATTCCGCTGATGACAGCGAGAGTGACGAAGAGGCGGCCTGAACCACTGCCTGAAAACAGGTTCACACACGGCTGACCCCTAACCAACAGTTCGTGTTTTCAGCCCCGTTGTCCGATTTCCGGATAGCGGGGCTTTTTTATGGGCGAGTATCTCCCGGTTGAACAAGTCAATTACCTTCTGTACACTTTATTTTAATTGAACGTTCAATTAACTAAGATTGAGTCAAAACCGCGATGCCGATTGTCGGAGTAAAAGACACCCGAAAGCAGCAACTGATTGATGCCACCATGGCGTCTATTGCCGAGCTGGGTCTGCAGAACACCACGATTATTTCCATCAGCCGTCGTGCCGGCATGTCGTCCGGCATCATCAGCCATTATTTCGGCGGCAAGCAGGGGCTGATCGAGGCGGCGCTTCGCTATCTGCTGGGCCAGCTTGGCAGGGAATTGCGGGAGCGAATGGCCCGCACCGATGGCTCTCCGGAGCAGCGCCTGCAGTGCATTGTGGAAGCCAATTTCTCCGAGTTCCAGCGCTCCGAACTGACCGCAAAAACCTGGCTCAGCTTCTGGTCCCGCTCCATGCACGAGCCCGGCTTGCAGCGGCTACAGCAGATAAACAATGCCAGGCTTTACAGCAATCTGCGTTACGCCTTTGCCCGGCGTTTGCCGAAACAGGCCGCCACCGAAGCCGCCCGCCAGGTGGCGGCAATGATTGACGGTTTCTGGCTGCGCAGTGCCCTGAGCACGGATCCCCAGGAAGGCTTCGCCGCCGCCGAGACCCTGTGCAAGCGGTTTGCATTGAACGCGCTCAACCCGACAACGAATTCACCAGCTCAGGTCTGAACCCTATGACTGAATTACCCCGTTATCAGAACTTCATCCATGGCCAAGCCATGGCCAACGAGTCCGGCGAAACCTTCCCGGTGGTCAATCCCGCCACGGGCGAGGTGATCTATGAAATGGAAATAGCCGATGACAGTATCCGCGAGGCCGCTATCAGCAGTGCCCAGGCCGGCTTCAAGACCTGGTCTGCAATGACCGGTGCCCAGCGTGGACGCATTCTCCAGCGTGCCGTGGCATTGCTGCGGGAACGCAATGATGAGTTGGCGGCCCTGGAAGTAAAGGATACCGGCAAACCCTGGCAGGAAGCCCAGGTGGTCGACGTGGTCACCGGCTGCGATACCCTGGAATACTTTGCCGGCCTGGCCGCGTCGGTTGAGGGTAACCAGCAGGATCTCGGCGGTGATTTCTACTACACCCGCCGGGAGCCCCTGGGTGTGTGTGCCGGAATCGGTGCCTGGAACTACCCCCTGCAGATTGCCTGCTGGAAGTCGGCCCCGGCGCTGGCCACGGGCAACAGCATGATCTTCAAGCCCTCCGAGGAAACCCCGATGGGCGCGTTGAAGCTGGCGGAGATTTTCACCGAAGCCGGCGTGCCTGCGGGCGTGTTCAACGTGGTTCAGGGTGATGGTGAGGTGGGCGCCTGGCTGACCCACCACCCGGCCATTGCCAAGGTGTCGTTTACCGGGGAAGTAGGCACCGGCAGGAAAGTAATGACGGCAGCCGCCTCCACCCTGAAAGACGTCACCATGGAGCTGGGCGGTAAATCCCCGCTGATTATCTTTGATGATGCGGATATCGACAACGCCGTATCAGCCGCCATGCTGGGCAACTTTTATACCCAGGGCGAGATATGCACCAACGGCACCCGGGTGTTCGTGCACGAAGCCATCTACTCGGAATTCATGGACCGGTTGCTGAAGCGGACGCTGAACAACATCCGCATGGGCGATCCGACAGATCCTGACACCAACTTCGGGGCACTGATCTCCGGTAAACACCAGCAACTGGTTCTGGACTACATCGAGAAAGGCATCGCCGAAGGCGCCACTCTCAGCCACGGCGGCAAGGCCGCAAAGCCGGCATCCGCCCCTGGCGGTTATTTCGTGGAACCCACCATCTTCACCGATTGCACCGATGACATGACCATCTGCCGTGAGGAAATCTTCGGGCCGGTGATGTCGGTGCTGACCTTCTCCGGTGAAGAGGAAGTCATTGATCGGGCCAATAACACTGACACCGGCCTGGCCGCCGGTGTGTTTACCAACGACATCCGTCGCGCCCATCGGGTTATTCACCGGATCCAGGCGGGTATCTGCTGGATCAACAGCTACGGAGCCTCGCCAGCGGAAATGCCGGTGGGTGGATACAAACTCTCGGGTATTGGCCGTGAAAACGGTCGCGTCACACTCGACCACTACACGCAGCTGAAAGCGGTGTACGTGGGAATGGAGGACATAGACAGCCCGTTCTGACCGGGCTGCTCGGAGCTGCGTATGAAAGAAGCAAACTACGATTACATCATTGTCGGGGCCGGGTCTGCCGGTTGTGTGCTGGCCAACCGGCTTACCGAGGATGGCCGCCACCGGGTGTTGCTGCTGGAGACCGGGGGCAGCGACAAGAGCATCTTTATCCAGATGCCCACTGCGCTATCCATCCCCATGAACACCAAAAAATATGCCTGGCAGTTCGAGACCGAGCCGGAACCCTACCTGGATAACCGCCGCATGCACTGCCCCCGGGGCAAGGTGCTGGGCGGTTCGTCTTCCATTAACGGTATGGTTTACGTGCGTGGCCATGCCCGTGACTTTGACGAGTGGCAGCAACAGGGCGCCGATGGCTGGGACTATCGTCACTGCCTGCCCTATTTCAGGAAAGCTGAAACCTGGGCTTTTGGCGGTGATGAGTACCGTGGTGACCAGGGCCCGCTGGGTGTGAATAACGGCAATAACATGCAGAACCCGCTCTACAGGGCGTTTGTGGATGCGGGTGTGGATGCCGGTTATTTCGCCACCGATGATTATAACGGTGCGCGCCAGGAAGGCTTTGGTGCCATGCACATGACGGTCAAGAATGGCCGCCGCTGGTCCACCGCCAATGCCTACCTCCGGCCCGCCATGGAGCGGGACAATCTGACGGTGGTCACCCATGCGCTGGTTCACAGGGTATTGCTGGAGGGCAAGCAGGCCACCGGTGTGCGTTACGAGAAAGACGGCAAGCCGGTGGATGTGACGGCCTCCAGTGAAGTAATTCTCAGTGCCGGCTCCATTGGTTCGCCCCACCTGTTGCAGCTCTCGGGCATTGGTAATCGTGAGGTGCTGGAGCAGGCGGCTATTCCTGTCAATCACGAGCTGCCCGGTGTTGGTGGCAACCTGCAGGATCACCTGGAGTTCTACTTCCAGTTCCGCTGCAAAGAGCCCGTCTCTCTTAATGGCAAGCTCGACTGGTGGAACAAACTCAAGATCGGTGTTCGCTGGCTGTTGAAGAAGGATGGCCTGGGAGCCACCAACCATTTCGAATCCTGCGGCTTTATCCGCTCCAGGGCCGGCGTTGAGTGGCCGGACATGCAGTATCACTTTCTGCCGGCGGCCATGCGGTACGACGGCAAGGAAGCTTTCAGCGGCGACGGTTTTCAGTTGCATATCGGCCACAACAAGCCCCGCAGCCGTGGTTCGGTTTATGTGCAGTCAGGTGACCCGCGGCAACCGCCGCGCATCCTGTTCAATTACCTGCAGCATGAGGATGACCGGGAAGGTTTCCGGGATTGCGTGCGCCTGACCCGGGAGATTATCAGCCAGCCCGCCATGGATCGGTTCCGCGGCCCGGAAATACAACCCGGTGTCGATGTGCAGAGTGACGAAGAAATCGACGCCTTTGTCCGCCAGGCGGTGGAAAGCGCCTACCATCCCTCCTGCACCTGCAAGATGGGTGTGGACGATCAGGCCGTGGTGGGCCCGGATACCCGGGTTCATGGCGTGAGCGGCCTGCGGGTGGTGGACTCGTCCATCTTCCCTACCATTCCCAACGGTAATCTCAATGCTCCCACCATCATGGTGGCGGAGCGTGCCGCTGATCTTATTCGTGGCGTAGAGCCACTGGATCCGTCCGTTGCCCCCGTGGAAATGGACCAGCATTGGCGTAATCGCCAGCGCCCCGGAGGGGCCAGACGCGTGACCGCCTGACCATATCCCGGTGGCGCAATGGCCGCCGGTTTTTTATGCAAACCATCAGGACTTACCTATCGTCGCTGCCGCTGCGGAAAACGCACCGTCCTGAGTGCGCGATAGTTAAGTGTTGACCCGTCAGCGCGGGGGTTTGTGTCCTATTCGAATGAACACGTGCTTCAAAGTGGAGGAGGAACACCCATGTTGTCCGATATAATCACGTTATCCTGTAGCCGGAGGTGTGTATGACACTCTGGTTATCCACAGGCCTGATCTTCACCTTCGCGGCTATCGCGCTGATCCTGTTCAAATGGTGGGACCTGAAAGTCATCGGCGTGACGCCGGTGCGAACTTTCACGTTCATTGCCATTCTGTTTACCTCTGGCCTCGATGTCGGCCTGATCATGTTCCCTCTGACGGAATTTGCCGGCTATGGCAATCTGTCGGAAAGCCCGGAATACGGCTTTGCCAACCCGCTCGCTATCGAGTTCGGGTTCTGGGCCTTCCTGATCTGGGGCTTTTACTTTCTCACCTGCTTCTATTTCTGCGTGATTGAGCCACGGGTGAAGTTTTTTGATATTCCCCTGGTGAGAGTGGTCAACAATGCGGTGATCATCGGCACCTGTGCCTTCACTGCCTTCCTGTTGCTGGTCAATCTGCCCTGGTACCTGCCGGAGATCGGCGATGGCGAAACCGTGGTTCCCACTTTCTACCTGATTGTCTTTCTGGCAATTGCGGCGGCAGTGTATTCCAGCAGTAAAATCAAATATGTAAAGATACTCAGCGTGGGCTCGAGCTGGCTTTTTATCGCCCTGATCGCGGTAATGTGGGGCCGTGCATTCCTGACGGATAACGGCAGTGTGGGAGATTTCGTGGGAACGGCGGGGCTGATTGGTGAATACTTCACTAACCTGCACCAGTTCATGTTGCCGCTGAACGACTATCACGAGTTTTACCTGTTCTGGTGGTTCTCCTGGAGCATCATGATCGGCCAGTTCACTGCACGGTTCGTCAGCGGTCTGCGCACCTGGCAACTGATGATGGCCATGCTGGTATTTCCGTCTGTTGCCATTGCCACCTGGTTTTCGGTGTTGTATCACTATCATGCCGAGGGCCTGGAGATCGCAGCGTTCATCAACATTGCGATGATCACCGTGGGGGTTCTGATGGTGATCAACTCACTGGATTCGCTGATCCGGCTTTACACCGATAATCTGAACCTGACCGCGAAAAGGTTCGGTCAGGGTCGATACTGGTTGGGTAACCTGCTTGCGATGTGTGGTCTGACCATGCTGTTCCAGCTTGATTTCCTCCGCATCCAGTGGGTAGGTGCTCTGGTGATTGCGTTGTACTTCAGCTGCTTCGTCTACATTGTTGTGAAGCGTCGCTCCGAGGTGATGGGTATTCAAGCCTCGCCCAAAGAGAATACACTCGACTTCAGGAAGATTGAGTTCGCGAGCTAGCTCGTTTCATACACCATCAGGGAAATCCGGGAGGGATTTATGTTTCTCGCCGAAAAGTCGACCGGGCACATGATTGAAGTGCTGGACACCAGGGCGCTGTTCGATCCCAATGAATCGACAGTGAAGGGCAGCCTGCACTTCGGTGAGGAGGCCCAGGATGCAGAGGAATTTGAAAAAGCCGGCCTGAACTTCCCGTCCGGGGAATCCCTGCCGCTTTGCTGGACCGACCCGGATTATCGCAGAAGGTGATCCGGGTCCTGGGAGGCCATTGCCGGTTGTTGATGATCGTTCGTCATGCTTGAGGGGATGAGCTATACCGACATGGCGGGCCAGGTCGTCAGCCTGATTGCGCTGGGTTTCTGCATTGTCGGCTTTGCCAGCAAGCGGGATGACCGCCTGATGGTGCTGCTGATTTCCGCGAACGTAGCCTTTGCGCTGCAGTTTGCGCTGTTTGGCAGCTGGACGGCGGCCGTTCTGAGCCTGCTGGTGATCGGCCGCATCATGCTGGCCCGTCGCTATCTCGGCAACTGGCAGGTGATGTTGGCAGTATTGGCGGTGAATCTGGTGGCTGCGGCACTGACCTGGCGTAGCCCGGTGGATTACTTCGCCATTGCGGCCGCCATCTTCGGCACCGTGGGCATGTTCATGCTCAGGGGCATTCCCATGCGGTTGATGCTGGCGGCCGCAGCCATTGCCTGGATGCTGAATAACATCGTCATCGGCTCGGTGGGCGGCACCCTGGCGGAGGGCATGGTCGTGGTCACCAATTTTATCACCATTTTCCGGCTCGCCCGGATGAAACGCCGTTATCCGAAAGCCTTTGAAAACCTGGAGGAGCCCGGTTCATAGCCGGGCGCCTTCAAACCCTTTCAGCACGTTCACCACGTTTACGCCGATGGCGTCCACATCGTAACCGCCTTCCATGGTAAACAGGGTGGGCAGGTTCAGTCTCCCCAACCGTTCCCCCATCAGCAGATAGTCCGCCGACGTCAGTTTGAAAAAGGAAATCGGGTCCTGCTCGAAGGTGTCCACGCCAAGGGCGATCACCAGGACATCGGCCTGATAGGCCTCTATTCTGGCACAGGCGGTTTCCAGTCCCTCCCGCCAGACTGGAAAAGGCGTGCCGGGTGGGTATACCAGATTCAGGTTGAAGCCCTCACCGGGGCCTTCCCCGGTTTCATCTTCGAAGCCGAGGAAGTGGGGAAACACCAGGTCCGGGTCGCCGTGCAGGCTGATGGTCATTACATCGTCACGCTGGTAGAAAATACTCTGGGTGCCATTGCCGTGGTGAAAGTCCACATCCAGCACCGCTACTCGTCTGGCGCCCTGGTCGCGAAACGCCTGCGCGGATATGGCGGCGTTGTTGAAGAAGCAATAGCCGCCAAACAGGTCAGCATGGGCGTGGTGACCGGGCGGGCGGCACAGTGCGAAGGCGGCGGGCTCGCCGTTGGCTACCAGCGCCTGCGCGGTCAGCGCGACGTTGGCCGAGGCGCAGGCGGCGTCCCAGGTGCCTTCGGTTATGGAAGTATCAGCGGTAAAACTGTAATAGCCCAGACGGCCGTCGATGTCTTTCGGTACCCGTTGCTGCATGCCCCTGGCGGGCCACACCGCGGGAATGGCTTCGCCGGGTTTGTCCCCGGCGGTCCAGTCCACCCAGCTCGTCCTGAGGAAGTCCACGTAGTCCCGGGTATGCACGCGAAGCACCGGGCCCAGACCGGACTCTGATGGCGGCAGTACTTCTCCCAGCTGCTCCTGCCGCACCCGGCTGAGTATGGTCTCAGCCCTTGATGGCTTCTCATGGGGCGCGATCAGGATGCCGCCGTCCAGCTCGGTCATTGCCGTGCGTCGGTTGTGCAGTGGTGAAAAAACGGTTTTCATGGGATGGTAATCCGTGTTGATATCAGTGAGCCAGGCAGTTTTGGTCCCTGACCAATGCCTGACAGTATATTGCCCAACACACCAAACAACGAATCCAGTCATAGGAATCTGTCATGAAAATCGCTGTCTTCTGTGGCTCCAGCCGGGGTAAAGATGAACGTTTTGCTGAAGCCGCCGGAGTGTTTGGCCAGTATCTGGCCAGCCAGGGCATAGATCTGGTGTTTGGTGGCGGTAAGGTGGGCCTGATGGGCGTGGTTGCCGATGCTGTGCTGGCCGGCGGCCGCGAAGTGTATGGCGTCATCCCCGCATCACTGCGTGATCGTGAACTCGCCCACCAGGGCCTGACCCGGCTGGATGTGGTGGCCTCCATGCACGAGCGCAAGGCCCTGATGGCCGACATGGCCGACGCGTTTGTCGCGCTGCCCGGCGGCCCGGGCACCATGGATGAGATTTTCGAAGCCTGGACCTGGGGCCAGCTCGGCTATCACAGCAAGCCCTGCGCATTCTATAACGTCAACGGCTACTACGATGAGTTGCTGGCTTTCATTCTGAAGATGTCCGGCGCCGGTTTTCTCAAGCCGGAGTATGCGGATATGCTGATTGTCGAACAACAGCCCGAAGCGCTGGTATCGGCACTGAAGAACTACCAGCCGCCCACCCGCAAGTGGAGTTGATCTACTGGTTGGCCAGGTTGAGCCCTGACGCTGGCTAGATACATGCTTGCGAGCAGCTAATGAGATGACACGCTACCTTCGTAACAACCTTGGAAAGAGTTTTTGCACGTCACCTTTCCGGGCCCCTCTGAAAGCCTGGGCACTGGTGCCAGTGCTCGTCGTTATATCGGTATCCGCTGGATTTGAAGCAGGGTTACTGGAAGTCGAATTGCTGGATTCGAAGATCGCACCCTTGTTGCCCCTTATATTATTTGTTTTCCCCTCGTTACTTGAGGAAGCCTTTTTCAGGGGTATTCTGATCCCGCGAAACACATTGAAAGCTGGCGCCGCCAGGGCCACCGGGGCGGTGGCAATCAGCACGGTCGCGTTTGTTGCGTGGCATCCGATCAATGCGCTGGCATTCAATCACACTGCCATTCCCCTGTTCCTGAATCCCTGGTTTCTGGTGATCGTCTGTGCCCTTGGAATCACATGTGGTTACAGTTATGTCGTTTCGCGTTCAATCTGGGTTCCCGTCATCATTCATTGGGTTGCGGTGGCGGTCTGGGTGCTCTTCCTTGGCGGCAGAAATCTTGTATTGGAGTTGCAATAGCCGAACAATGAGGCAGCTTCGCGCTTCAGTGTTCGCTGACACATAGGGAGTTGACGTGATTGACTTTATAGCACCCGTGGCAGCCTGGTGCGCTGCAATTATTGAATCCATCGGAATCGGCATTATTACCTTGTTTGCGTTATACGCGCTGTATAACGCTGTAACCAGGGCGCTGAAAAAGGAAGAGAGCGATTCGATCTTCGATGAACTGCGCCAGTTGCTGGGTCGTGGCATTCTGCTCGGGCTTGAATTTCTCATTGCATCGGACATTATCTACACGGTGGCAGTGCAGTTGACCTTTGAGACAATCGGGGTTCTGGCCATCGTCGTTCTTATCCGTACCTTCCTGAGTCTGACTCTGGAGGTGGAAATGTCCGGCAAATGGCCCTGGCAGAATAATAAGTAGCGTGTAACTCGGGGTATATATGAGCGAAGGACATGTCGACGTACTGATTGTCGGTGCCGGTGTTTCCGGCATTGGTATGGCCTGTCATCTCAAACGGGAGTGTCCGGGCAAGTCGTTCACCATTCTTGAGCGCCGGGAATCCCTGGGTGGCACCTGGGATCTTTTCCGTTATCCCGGTATCCGTTCGGATTCCGACATGTACACCTTCGGTTATAGCTTCCGGCCCTGGACCAGTGACAAGGTTCTTGCCGATGGCCCTTCCATCAAGCAGTACGTGAGTGACACCGCCGCCGAAAACGATGTCGAAAAGCATATCCGGTATGGTGTAGCAGTCAAACGCGCGGAATGGTCCGGTACCGACAGGTGCTGGACGCTGACGGCCCAGCAGGAGGCTACTGGCGAAACACTCACCTTCACCGCCAGTTTCATGATTGGTTGCACGGGCTATTACAATTATGACGCCGGCTATAAACCCGATTTTCCCGGTGAAGACAGTTTCCGGGGCCAGATTGTGCACCCCCAGCACTGGCCCGAACACCTGGACTACGCGGGTAAGCGTGTGGTGGTTATTGGCAGCGGCGCCACCGCCGTGACGCTGGTACCTACCATGGCGGAAGAAGCCGGACACGTAACCATGCTGCAGCGCTCGCCCACCTATTTGATACCCTTGCCGTCGAATGACAGGCTGGCGATGTTTTTCCAGAGAATACTGCCGGCGGAAACCGCTTACCGCCTGACCCGGGCGCGGAATGTGGCGGTTGCCCGTTTTCTCTATAACCGTTCGCGCAGGAATCCGGCAATCATGCGCCGGCTGATGCTGCGCCTGGTGCGCCGACAACTGGATGGCAAGGCCGATATGAGTCACTTCTCGCCCACTTACAATCCCTGGGATCAGCGATTGTGTGTGGTCAAGGACGGTGATCTGTTCACTGCCATCCGGGCAGGCAGGGCGTCGGTTGTGACGGATCATATTGACCGTTTCACTGAGCGGGGCATACGGCTGAAATCCGGCCAGCAGCTGGTGGCTGATATCATCATTCCGGCGACAGGGCTGGATATCCAGATGCTCGGTGGCATGGATCTGGTGGTTGATGGCCAACCCGTGGTTTTGCGGGACAGGATTGTGTACAAAAATGTGATGGTCGAGGGGGTGCCCAACGCCGGGATGATTTTCGGTTACACCAATATCTCCTGGACCCTGAAGGTTGATATCGCTGCAGAATACCTGTGCCGTCTGTTGAACTATATGGACATCCGCGGCAAACGCGTCTGTATACCACGGGATACCGGCGACAGCCGTGGTGAGGGCACAGTGATGGGCGGGCTGGATTCCGGGTATATTCGCCGCGCCGATGATCGCCTGCCACGCCAGGGCTCCCATGATCCCTGGAGGGTCACCCAGAATTACCTGGCAGATGTGAAAACCCTCAGGTTTGATCCGATTGAAGACGGGTACCTGGAATTTGACGGCGCTCGCGCGGTGGAAAACACTGCGCCGCCGACCGGTTTTTTCCAGCCGCTGAAGTCGGCCCTGTTCGGCTCCTGAGGCGGGGCGGAACGTTTCCGCTCACATTTGAAGTACACTTTGCCAGTGTTCTGTGGCAGGCTCCGTACTCGTTTTTTAACAGGCCATAATGTATGTCCGGCAGCAGGAACAGGAAGAGCAGGCCCTTGTGGCATCCCGCGCTCTGGCCATCGTGGCTTCTGGTATTTGCGCTGTATTTGCTCTCATTGCTACCGATGACGGCCAAACAGCGCCTTGGCCGTCGGCTCGGCTGTTTTCTGGAGGGCAAGCTGAAATCCCGGGCCAGAGTGGCCAACACCAACATTGCCACCTGTTTTCCGGAACTTGACGAAGAAGCCCGTAAACAGCTGGTACAGGACAATTTTGTTGCCTGTGCCCGTGGTTTCCTGGAGAGTACCCATGCCTGGTGGCGGGATATGTCCGGGTACTGCGAGGAGGCCGAAGTCCACGGGCTGGAGCATTTGAGAGAGGCCCAGGCCAGGGGCAGGGGCGCACTGCTGATTGGTGGCCACTACAGCATTTTTGACTTTGCGTTGCCGCTGATTGCCTGCCACCTGAAAAAACCGGGCTACATGTACCGTCCCAACAACAACCCTGTTATCGACCGCATGATTGAAAACGGTCGCCGGCGCCATTTCGGTATCCGCCCCTTCACCAAACGTGAGCTGCGCCCGCTGGTGTCCTTCCTGAAAAAAGGGGGTGAAGTCTGGTTTGCCTGCGATCAGGATTTCGGTAACAAAACCGAGCTTTTCGTGCCGTTTTTCGGCACGGACGCCGGCTGCATCACCTCGCCCAGCTACATTGCCAGAGTATCCGGTGCCTCGGTCATCTTTGTGAGCCATCTGCGGATACCGGACGGGCACTACCGGGTCATCTTCTCACCCATCCAGGAAGGTTTTGGCACGGACAAACAAAAAGACACTGAGGCCTGGAGTCGCTATATTGAAGACACCATCCGCGAACAGCCGGACCAGTACCTGTGGTTGCACAAACGTTTCAAGACCCGCCCCGAGGGGGCCCCAAAAGTTTACTGAGCCCCCGCTTACCTGAATGATGCGCTGATCACATCCCGGTAGTTACGGATGCGTTGTACGTAATGCACCGGCTCATAGCCCCGGGCATAACCGTAGCGCGTGCCCGGGTAATAGCGTTTGTCGGCTTTCAGCGGCAACACCTCCTTCATGTCGTCCCAGGAATCGGGGTTTTTACCCAGTTCCCGCGCCAGTTGGCGGGCGTCCAGCAGATGGCCGCGACCGATGTTGTAGCTGGCCAGAGCCAGAAAAGTACGATCCGGCTCGGGAATTGTGTCCGGCAGCCGGCGATGACGGTCGGCCAGGTAGCGTGCGCCGCCATCAATGGCAGCGGCCGGGTCCAGACGGTTGGTAACGCCGAGGGACTGTGCGGTGTTCTGTGTGAGCATCATGATGCCCCGGACGCCGGTGGGTGACACGGCGCTCGGGTCCCAGTGGGATTCCTGGTAGGAAAGTGCCGCCAGGAGGTCAGCTGGCATGCCGGTAGTGGCCTCGGCTTCGGAAAATCGATTGATAAAGTTCGGCAGCCGGTCATCAATGCGGCGGTTCAGCGCTCTCAGGTCGACGAAATCGAACTCTCCGATGTAGGCGTAGTATCGGCTTTCCATGTCGCCGATGGCCTCGTCGCCGGCGGGGCTGTTCATCCATTCGCGGGCGGTGCCTGCCAGGTCGCCGAAACTTTCGGGCAGATACCAGCCCAGGTTGTTGCCGGTATTCAGGTTCATCGCCACTTCAAGATGAGGGAAGTGGCGGCGCATCACCTGGACGATGTTGGAGTCGGCCACCGTGCAGTCAATCGCCTTTTCGGCCACTGCAGACAGCAATATTTCGGTGGTGCGGTCTGCGTCCTCGCTGAACTCAATGCCTTGGTGGTCGCCGGCCAGCCGGTTAAGTGTTTCCACATAACTGGAGTCCGCGGTAACCGTAATTCCCACGCCAGCGATGCTTTCGGGCATGCGTGGCATCGGTCGCATTTCCCGATGACAGACGAGTTGCTCTGTTACTTCTGTATGCGCCGGGCCGCGGACGAACTGCCCCGTTCTGGATGGCAGATGAGTGAGGCCGGCGGCAGCAATATGGGTGTTCCCTGACTCCAGGGCCTCGAGCACCGCTGACGTGGACTCATGCATGGTCCAGTTGACGTCCCATCCCCTGCTTTGCGCAAAACGTGTAATCAGGCTGTATTCGGGTCCGCTGGGCTTCTCGTGGCGGTCCAGGTAGTAGGTGGTGGAGCCATTGCGGGTAGCAACCTCTAGCACACCGGTTTCTTCCGGTGGTGCCAGTGGTTCTGCAGATTTATCCATGTTCACAGCGTTGGCATCACCCTGGCCGCAACCGGCGATGACAAAGAAAAATGGAAGCAGCGCGCCACCGATTTTATGAGTCATTGGGGACCTCTTGTAACCCGGATCTGTGTCCTGTGTTACGGACCTGTAACCAATTCGTATCACTATACCCCCAGTAGCACAGGCAGTGCACGCCATACTGGCCTATGCTGACTGCACATGATCCAACGGGAGGAGACACTCATGTTTGCGGGTTCAAGGCGTCTGATTGCGATTGTAATGCTGGCTCTACCGCTGTCGCTGATAGCGGCCGAGGGGATGGTGACGGTCAAAAGCAGTCACAGTGCCGAGGCCACGGCGGACAAACTGGAAGCCGTGCTCAAAGACAAAGGCATGACGGTAATGAATCGCATCAATCATACCGATGGTGCAGACAGCGCCGGTCTGGAGTTGCGGCCCACGGAGGTGGTGATATTTGGCAACCCCAGGGTGGGCACGCCGTTGATGCAGTGCGCCCAGAGTGTCGCCATTGATCTGCCCCAGAAAGCACTGGTATGGGAGGATGGCGAGGGGCAAGTCTGGCTGGGCTATAACGACCCCGATTACCTCAGGCAGCGCCATGACATTGATGGATGTGACGAGGTCATCGAGAAAGTGAAGGGTGCGCTGGCCGGCATTGCCAAAGCCGCCACGGAATGAGTCTGAGTCCCGCCACTCTTGCCGGCGGGACAGCAACTGCCATCAGGGGCGAGGGCCCATCATGCGCTCCAGTGCCTGTGGATTGGGAAGGCCCTGTACCATGGTGATTTTCCCGTCTTCCCCCCTGTAAAGGGTGCTGGGCGTTGCCTGCAGGCCCAGTTCCTGCATCAGGCTGTTATTGGCTTTTACCTCGAGATGAGCCGCACTCACATGCTTGCGGTCTACCTCAATCCCTCCCTGTTCGAAAGAGGTCTGATGCTCATGCATCGCCTTTTCGGGATCTTCGCTGCCGAGAATGGTGGCCGCTTTCGTCAGGCTGTCTTCAGCGAGAATACCGACCATGATGTGGCGCAGCTGTACCTTGCCCGCTTCAATCCAGGGCCGGGCCTGCTGATGGAAACGGTTGCAATAAGGGCAGTTGGGGTCGGTAAAGGTGTAAATGACGGTATCCGCGTCCCTGTTGCCCTCCCGGACCCAGTGGCTGTCCTCGATTTCCGACCATGCGTTTTCGAATTTCGGGCCTGTCACCAGTTCATCTATGCTGGCCTGGCTCAGGTTGTTGCCGTCCTTATCCATCAATGTGCCAACGATCACGTGATTGCCATCGGGGGTCAGGTAGAAAGCCAGAGACCGCCCCTGCATCTGGCCAACGTAGCCTGTCATACCGCCGGGTGCCTGAAAACTTTCCATGACTTCCACGCCGCGTTCTTCAAGTTGCTGAATGGCTTGCGGGCGGTCTTCAGCCTGAACACCGGCGGCAAAAACCGTGGTGGATAGCAGTGCGCCGCATAATAAACGTGGCAGTGGGGGCAGGGTCATCGTGATGTTACCTCCTTCGTTGGTGATGGTTCGAGATGGCTGGCGCCGAAGCGTTCAAGGCCCCGGGCCAGACTGGCTTTGGACAGCTCACCCATGTGGCTGTCCACCAGTTTGCCCCGCGCGTCATAGAACAGAGTGGTGGGCAGGCCCTGGCTGCCGGTGGCGCGGCCGAAGCCGCCCTGGCGATCGCTGAGCACATGCTCCAGATTCAGGTCCTGCGCGCTGAGAAACCGGCTGATGGTTTCAGGATGCTCGCCCTGGTTGGCAAAAACAAAGTTGACGCCCGGATAGAGATCCTGGGCTTCTTCCAGCACCGGCATTTCGCGGATGCAGGGAGGGCACCAGGTGGCCCAGAGATTTACCACCGTAGGCTGCCCCCGGGTCAGGGAGTCCAGACTGACCGGTTGCTCATTCAGGTCGGTCAGGGCAACATCAGGCAGTCCCTGGGTCTGATCCTCGATCAGGGCAATCACACCGGCGGTGAAGCCCCACGTCATCAGGCCCGCGGCTACTGCCATTCCGAGGGGTCGACGGATGCTGGTGCGTCGCCAGAGCAGGTAGCCGGTGAACAGCAGCGCCACTACCAGTCCGGAGACCACGTCGAAGCCACCATCGCGGATGTCGATGATGCCCAGCCAGTCGCCCTGATAGTGTTCGAAGTAACGGACTACAAAACCGATGCGGGCGGCCACCATGGCGACAAGGAAAATATCCGCCAGTGCGCCGGATATCGGAAGGTTTTGCTTGCGGCCCGCTAACGCCCCTACAATCAGGGCGACAACAAAAGCCATAATCAGCAACAGGTGTCCTATGGAAAGGCTGAAGGGGCCAACGCCTACGCTGAGCATGACTTCTCCGGTCATCGAGTGGATTTTTTTGCTAAGGTACGGCGGCTAGTGACCGGCAGCGTGGATGAGAGTTCCCTGCTCGCCGAACGTTGCCGAAAATTAAAAAGCTTACTACTGAAAAGCACCTATAGCTATTTCACGGACCCTCTGATACCGTGCCTGCATCCTGCCTCTAAGGACTCCGCAGTACACGGCTTCGGCCATCTTGCGAATTATCCATACGACCTGCCAGAGGACGTCACCCCGTTAACGGTGTGTGACCGTAGTCGTCTTTTATTCCATGAATCTCCATGGCATCTGCCCGCATTCGCCCTTAACGGTGTTCGTGGAGGCAGAACAATCAAGAGTTATACAATATGAGTTTTTCTTCACTCGGTCTGTCCGAGCAACTGGTCCGTGCTACTACCGACCAGGGTTATGAAACCCCGTCTCCTATTCAGGCCAAGGCCATCCCCGCCGTGCTTTCCGGCAGGGACGTGATGGCGGCTGCCCAGACGGGCACCGGTAAAACCGCAGGGTTCACCCTGCCATTACTGCAGCGTCTGGCGGAAAACCCCCGCACCGGCAAAGGCCCGCGCGTACTGATCCTGGCGCCAACCCGCGAACTGGCGGCCCAGGTACACGACAGTGTGGCCCTGTACAGCAGGTACATGCCCACCAAGTCCGCCGTGGTTTTCGGCGGTGTGAAAATCAATCCGCAGATGATGAAGCTGCGCAAGGGTCTGGACGTGCTGGTGGCAACACCCGGCCGCCTGATGGATCTTTACCAGCAGAACGCGGTTCGCTTCGACGAAGTGGAAATCCTGGTGCTGGACGAAGCTGACCGCATGCTGGATATGGGCTTCATCCGCGACATCCGCAAGATTCTCTCGCTGTTGCCGGCCAAGCGCCAGAACCTGCTGTTCTCCGCCACCTTCTCCAAGGAAATCCGCACCCTGGCAGAGGGCCTGCTGGATAACCCGGTTCAGGTGGAAGTAGCGGCCCGTAACACCGCTGCCGAGAGCATCATACAGTCTGTCTACCCGGTGGATCAGAGCCAGAAAACCGCCCTGTTGAGCAAGCTGGTGCGCGATAACGCCTGGGAACAGGTACTTGTATTTACCCGTACCAAGCACGGCGCCAATCGCCTGACCCAGAAACTGGAGCGCGACGGCATTACTGCGGCGGCGATCCACGGCAACAAGTCACAGGGTGCCCGCACCCGTGCCCTGGCCGATTTCAAGCAGGGTGAAGTGCGTGTTCTGGTGGCAACCGATATCGCCGCCCGTGGCCTGGACATCAAACAGCTGCCCCAGGTTGTGAACTTCGAGCTGCCCAACGTGCCGGAAGACTATGTGCACCGTATCGGCCGTACCGGTCGTGCCGGTGAGAGCGGTCACGCGTTGTCGCTGGTGAGTGCCGATGAAGGCCAGATGCTGGCGGGTATTGAAAGACTGCTGAAGAAGCAGCTGCCGCGTAAATCGGTAGAAGGCTTTGAGCCGAGCAACAACCTGCCACTGAAACCCAAGGCCAAGGCGGATCCAAGCCGCGCCCGTAACCGCAACGGTGGTGGCAATGGCAAACCGGCCGGTAACGGTCGCAGCTTTGGCGGCAAGCCCGCTGGCCGCAGTGGTGGCCGTAGCCAGAATGGCAACGGTGGCCAGGCACGACGCTCACCCCAGCGCGAAACCGCCTGATCCGGCCGACTCCATAAAAAAGCGGGGCCCGAAGGCCCCGCACTGGAGGACGTACTATCCGAAAACCTCACTAATCGTGAGGTTTTCGGCGTTTACGTTTATCAGAACTTGTAGGTGAAGCCTACCATGTAGACCATCGGGTCGATTTCGACTTCGAATTCGTCAGTTTCTGCTGCAAAGTTGCCGGCGCCGTCAAAGACTTCGACCTTGGCGTCAGTGTTGATGTCTGCCCACCAGATGGCCGCGTTCAGGCCAAAGTTTTCGCTCAGCATGTAGTCCATGCCAAGCTCAACGGCTACGCCTACACTGTCATCAAGCTCCAGAGAAGTACTCGCCCCCGGGATATCGTATTCCGCACCCACCACACTGTTCAGAGTGTCACTAGTTTTTTCCTCGAAGAAGGTTGTGTAGTTGACGCCAACGCCGACATAAGGCTGGAGAGCCGAAGAGCTGTGCATTGGGAAATACTCCAATGTCAGGGTTGGAGGCAGATGCTTTGTTTCACCCAGCTTTACGTCGCCTGAAATATCTCCACCACCATTGATGTCGTGCTGGAAAGGCGTTGAGGCCAGCAAGCCTATACCGAGGTTACTGGTAAACATATAAGTACCGCGCAGGCCGAGCTGGGTGTTTGAGTCAACTGTAACCTGAGAATCTGCCCCGCTTAATAATGGAGCACCGCCCACGGTGATGGAATCACTGGAATCATCCGGCGCCACATGCGCCACACCCGCACGCAGAATAAAATCACCAGCCTCGAACGCCTGCGCAGCAGGGGCGGCCGCCAGAATGCCAGCAGCAAGAACGCCAAGTTTAAAATTACGGGACATATCCTTCTCCTTGAACCTGAATAATCAATGACTACAGGTTAATGTTTACGGAGAACGGAAACTTGACATAGCGCAAGTGCAACTAGCCCCGGGCGCCGAGTTCGCCGGCGGATTGATTCAACTCAAGAAAATGAAAGAAGGGGGTAGTTCTACGGCTTGTCAGCCGGCTGTCTTTTTGCTTTCCGGGGCTTGAGTTCGTCGGCGGCGTCGCCTTCCGGTACAAACACATCCCGGACGGTAAGCGGTTTACCGTCGGCATCCTGAACTTCCATCGGGCGGATAGTGCGCCCGGTTAAACGGTCCCGCAGGTCCAGGGGTTCCTGGTCCGGTGCCGGGTTCCATTTGTCACCCCACTGGCGCAGGGCAATGACGATCGGGAAGAGGTCGCGGCCTTTTTCTGTCAGCCGGTATTCGAAGCGTGAGCCGTGCTCGCCGACATCCACCTTCTTCAGTACCTGGTTATCCACCAGCCGTGCCAGCCGGTCGCAAAGGATATTGCGGGCAATGCCCAGTTCCTGCTGGAAATCCACAAAGCGGCGTGTGCCATACATGGCGTGCAGCACCACGAGCAGGGACCACCAGTCTCCCACTTCATTCAGGGCACGGGCGACGGAGCAGCTGGAATCATCAAAACGTTTTCTGGCCATGTCTGGCAGTGTACCTAATAGGGTTGCATTGTAAAACCAGATTTAATAAGGTTGCTTGAAGAAACCAGATTAGTGAGGTTGCGATCTATCATGAGTATGAACCTTGGCCCCCTGTTTGAGCCTTTTGACATCCATAATCTGACCCTGCGTAACCGCGTTGCCATGGCCCCGATGACCCGTAATTTCTCGCCGGGCAACGCACCGGGCCAGGAAGTGGTGGACTATTACCGCCGCCGCGCTGAAGGTGGCGTCGGGCTATTGATTACCGAAGGTACTACGGTGAATCACCCGGCGGCCAACGGTTACCCGAACGTGCCGTTTTTCCATGGCGATAAGGCTCTTGCCGGCTGGAAAGAGGTGGTGGATGCGGTTCACCAAGCCGGTGGTGCCATCTTTCCCCAGCTATGGCATGTGGGCGCAGTGCGCAAGGAAGGTATTGAACCGGACCCGAAAGTGCCCGCTTACAGCCCCTCTGGTCTGTTTGCTCCGGGTAAACCCAATGGCAAGGCCATGACGGTTGAAGACATTGCCGATGTGGTGAATGCCTTCGCCGATGCCGCCCAGGATGCCAGGGCGCTCGGATTCGACGGCGTGGAGATTCACGGTGCCCATGGTTACCTGCTGGACCAGTTCCTGTGGGAAGGCACCAACCAGCGTGACGACGGGTATGGCGGCAGCATGGCAAACCGTCTGCGCTTTGTGGTGGAAATCATCGAGGCCGTGCGTTTTCGCGTGGGTCCGGATTTCCCCATCATGCTGCGCTTTTCGCAATGGAAGCAGCAGGATTACGAGGCCAGGCTGGTCAATACGCCGGAAGAACTGGAGCAGTTCCTGAAGCCGCTGGTGGAAGCCGGCGTTGATATTTTCCACGCTTCCACACGCCGTTTCTGGGAGCCGGAGTTCGAAGGCTCCAACCTCAATCTTGCAGGCTGGACCCGGAAACTGTCCGGCAAACCCGCGATGTCTGTGGGTAGCGTGGGCCTGACGGAAGACTTCATCAGCGGCACCTTTGCCAGCAAGAAGGAAGCGGTTGAGCAGTCTGGCATCGACGAGCTTGTTGAGCGCATGAATAACAGCGAGTTTGAGCTGATTGCTGTCGGCCGTGCGCTTCTGCAGGATCCGGAATGGCTGGTGAAAGTGAAGGAAGGTCGCATTGCTGAAGTCGAGCCGTTCGCCAGGAAATCACTGGCGAAGCTTTACTGAGTTCACAATGCGTTGATGATGAGCCCCGGCCAGCCACCGGGGCTTTTTGTGTCTGTCCGTGCTTTAATTTAATCTTCGCCTGAAACCCGTATGATTGATGGTCTGATTTACAATAGAAGGGATACGCCATGAGCGCTGTTAAGTCATTTTTTACCATTACCCTGTTTGTCTTGTCAGTCGTCGTCGCAGGCTGCGCCACTGTCGGTGAGGACTTCGCCACCCACAATGTGGACCAGATCGAGATCGGGGAAACCACCCGAGCGGAGATTCAGGAAATGTTTGGCGAGCCCTGGCGCACCGGTGTTGAAGACGGCAAGCGTACCTGGACTTACGGCAAGTACCGCTGGTCCGCCTTTGGTGATGCTGAAACCACTGACCTGGTAGTGCGCTTCAATCAGGACGGAACCGTGTCCTCCTACGTGTATAACACGACCGAATAAAACGCGGACTATCCGGAGACAGTGGCTATGGATAATCACCGTGAGCCGGCTGATATTGAAGAGCTGCTGGACCGGATAGAAGCCGGGTCCACCGATCGGTCTCACGTTTCCATTGGAGAAATGATGGATTCAGTGGGACGCCGGACGTTTGGCCCGATTGTGCTCATGGTGGGACTGATTCTGGTAACACCCCTGAGCGGTGTGCCAGGGATGCCGACGCTGATGGGTATGCTCACCCTGTTGACGCTGGGGCAGGTCCTCATTGGTCGGAAACACTTCTGGCTGCCAGACTTTCTGGTTCAGCGGCAGATACCCCGCGACAAGCTTGTACAGGGTCTGGAGATGCTACGCCTGCCCGCCCGGCATATTGACCGTCTGATACGCCCGCGACTGGTCTTTCTGGTCAAGGGGTTCGGGCTCTATGTGATGACGCTGGCATGTATGATCATTGGGGTAGTTATGCCGGCAACCGAGCTTGTGCCATTCAGCTCCAGTATTGCCGGCCTGGCCCTGATGATGTTCGGCCTTGCGATGATATCCAGGGACGGCTTTCTTGCCTTGTTCGCATGGACAATCGCGCTTGCGGGTCCGGTGATGTTGGTCCGGATTGCGTAAAACCGGAGATTTTGAACTAGGGTGTGATAATAACAACGCCTAATCGTAATCGATTGGCGACTGAAGGGAGAAACACCATGATACGTTTGTTTTATCTGGTCTCTTCGATTGACAGCGCAAAGGAAATCTCCGACGACCTGCATGAGCATGGCGTCACCGACTGGCGCTTCCATATTGTCAGCAAGGATGAGGCCGGGCTCTATACACACCAGCTTCACACAGCTTCCATTGTCGATCGTACAGACCTCCCCCGATACGTGGAACGTGGTGCCCTTATCGGATTTATCCTGGCCCTTGCTTTCATACTTCCGCTGGCACTGCTGAACATTCTGCAGATGCCGGCTGCTGCCTGGATAGCCCTGTTCATCTTTGTGGTTATTGCCGGGGGCTGGATCGGTGGCTTCGGGGGTATTCAGGGTGAAAACTACCGCATTGAGCCCTTTCACGATGATATTGAGGCAGGCAAGTACCTGATTATGGTGGATGCGCCCAAAAAACACGTTCCCAAGGTCAAGGAACTGATGACGAAGAACCACCCCGAAGCAGAATTACAGGGGCAGGATTCCAGCTTCAACAATCCGTTTGCCAGCAGGCGCCAGCGCAAAATAAAGCGGGCGTGATGCCGGGCGCTGCCTACTGCGGAAACCAGCCATGGCAAAGATCGGTGTAATTCTTACGGGCGGTGGGGCGAGAGCGGCCTACCAGGTAGGTGTGCTGCGAGCCATCGCTGATATGTATCCGGACTGGAGCCATCCGTTTGATGTCATAGTCGGTACCTCCTCAGGTGCCATCAACGCCATGGCGGTGGCTGGTAATCGCGGGCTGTTCCGCCACAACATAGACCATCTGGAGAAGGTCTGGTCCGAGCTGAGCATGGATCGGGTGTTCAGGGCCGATACCATCAGCCTGATGCGCAGTTTCAGCAGTATCGCCCGCAAGACCATCAGCCGCCCGACCGGGAGCGGGCCGGCATCTTTCCTGGATAACTCACCGTTACGGAAGTTACTGGAGCAGGAGATCGACCTTCAGAGCATCCGCAAGACGATCCAGGAGGGCGATATCGATGCGGTGGGCCTGAATGCCTGCGGTTATGCCACGGGCCAGAATGTCTGTTTCTTTGAGGGGGCCGAAGGGCTTGACGACTGGTCGGTGGGTCAGCGTGGTGGCAGGCGCACTGAACTGGGACTGGATCACATCATGGCTTCTGCAGCCATTCCCACCCTGTTTGCACCGGTGAAAATCAACCACGAATATTTTGGTGACGGCATTACCCGCCAGATGGCTCACATAAGCCCTGCGCTCCGGTTGGGCGCACGCAAGGTGCTGGTGATTGGTGTCAGTGCCAACGCCATGTGCCCGCCCCAGCGCCCGGACCAGCCCGGTATGCCAACGCTGACCCAGGTGCTGGCGCATGTGTTTAACGGCATGTTCCTGGATACCATGGACTACGACATCGACCGTCTGCGGCTGATTAACCAGTTACTGGAACTGATACCGGAAGAGCGGCTGCAGAAATCCGGGATCGACCTCAGCCCGGTGGACATCCTCGAAATCTCCCCGTCCGAGCCCATCAATGAGCTGGCCATGAAGTATGTGGATGCCATGCCGCTGGTGTTGCGACGGCTCACTGGCGCGTCGGAATCCGCGCCATTTTCCAGTGCCAACCTCGCCAGCTTCCTGCTGTTCGAAAAACGTTTCTGCCGTGGCCTGATCGAACTGGGCTACCGGGATGGCCAGAGCCACGCCCGGCAGATTGAGAGGTTCTTCTCCAGGGAGGCCTGAGTGATCAGGCCCGTAAACCCCCTACCAGCTTATCGATGCTTTCCTTGGCGTCACCAAACAGCATGCGGGTATTGTCCTTGAAGAACAGCGGGTTCTCGACACCGGAATAACCGGTGGCCATGCCCCGTTTGAGGACGACCACCTGCCGGGCTTTCCATACCTCCAGTACCGGCATGCCGGCAATGGGGCTGCCCGGATCTTCGGCGGCTGCGGGGTTCACCGTGTCATTGGCGCCAATCACCAGCACCACATCGGTTTCCGGAAAATCGGCGTTGATCTCGTCCATTTCCAGCACGATGTCGTAGGGCACATGGGCTTCCGCCAGCAGCACGTTCATGTGGCCGGGCAGGCGGCCGGCCACGGGATGGATGCCAAAACGCACATTTACACCCCGCTCCCGCAGTATCTTCGTCATATCGCTGACGCCGTTCTGGGCCTGGGCCACCGCCATGCCATAGCCCGGCACAATGATCACCGAATCGGCATTGCGCAGTTCCTCGCAGACATCATCCACGCTGGATTCGTACACCGTCTGGTCAGAATCGGTGGCGCTGGCGCTGCTGGTGGTCTGGCCGAAGCCGCCAAGAATCACGCTGATGAACGAACGGTTCATGGCCTTGCACATGATGTAACTGAGGATGGCACCGCTGCTGCCCACCAGCGCACCGACGACAATCAGCAGGTCGTTGCCCAGCATGAAACCGATGGAGGCGGCCGCCCACCCGGAATAGCTGTTGAGCATGGACACCACCACCGGCATGTCGGCACCGCCAATGGCCATGATCAGATGGATGCCGAGCACCGAGGCGATGACCGTCATGATAACCAGGGCGATGATCCCCATTGCCATGCTGTCGGTGCCCAGGAACCAGGCACCCAACAGGACACAGGCGATGACCGCCACCAGGTTCATCAGGTGGCGGCCGGGCAGGGTAAGGGCCTTGCTGTCGATGCGGCCATCCAGCTTGCCGCAGGCGACCAGCGACCCGGTGAAGGTCACCGCGCCGATAAAGATGCCCACGAACACTTCCACCAGTTTGATGGTATGTTCAGCGCCGGTGGTGGCGATCAGCGGCTCGATATAACCGGAGAAGCCCACCAGCACCGCTGCCAGACCCACAAAACTGTGCAGCAGGGCGACCAGCTGGGGCATCTGGGTCATTTCCACCTTGTTGGCGATGGGAATACCAATACCGGCACCGACCAGTACCGCGATCACAATGGCGGTAATACCGCCATCACCAACGCTGGCGAGAGTCGCTCCCACTGCGATGATGATGCCGGCCACCCCATAAAGGTTACCGCGCCGTGCCGATTCCTGGTGGCTGAGGCCGCCCAGGCTGAGGATAAAACAGATACTTGCGACCACATAGGCCACGCTCACCAATCCTGTGCTCATATCGGGCGCCTCCTACTTGCGGAACATTTTGAGCATGCGATGGGTGACCCGGAAGCCGCCCCCTACGTTGATGCTGGCAATCAGCACCGCGACAAAAGCCATAATGCCGACGGCGATATTCTCCGCCTGGGCCAGATGCAGAATGGCACCGATCACAATGATGCCGCTGATGGCATTGGTCACGCTCATCAGCGGAGTGTGCAGCGACGGTGTCACGTTCCAGATCACCTGCCAGCCGATAAAGCAGGCCAGTACAAACACCGTAAAGTGTTGCAGGAAGCTTTCCGGCGCGTGGGCGCCAACCCCATAGAGCGCCAGCGCCGTCACCACCAGCAGAGCGCCTTTGCCAATCAGGCTTCGACGATCGGCGTCCTTCTTGGCAGCGGCTTTGTCGGCGGCGGACGGTTCCTCTGTGCCCGGCGCCGGTTTCGGGCTGACCGGTGCTTCCGGCTGTGGTGGCGGCCAGGTAACCTCGGCCTCCCGCACTACCGTCAGGCCGCGGATGACATCGTCTTCCATGTTCACCTGGGGCTTGCCGTCCTTCTCCGGAGTCAACTCGGTGAGCAGGTGCACCAGATTGGTGGCGTAGAGATCGCTGGCCACCTTGGCCATACGGCTGGGAAGATCGGTATAGCCGATCAGCGTCACGCCATGGTGATGCGCTACCTTGCCGGGCTCGGTCAGCTCGCAGTTGCCGCCGCGTTCCGAGGCCAGGTCGACTATCACGCTACCCGGCTTCATGGATTTCACCATATCGGCAGTGATCAGTTTCGGAGCGGGCCTGCCGGGAATCAGCGCGGTGGTGATGATGATATCCACCTCTTCCGCCTGCTCCGCAAACAGTGCCATCTCGGCCTTGATGAACTCATCGCTCATCTGCTTGGCGTAGCCGCCACTGCCGCTGCCTTCCTCGTCGCCGAAATCCAGTTCCAGAAACTCGGCGCCCATGCTTTCGACCTGTTCCTTTACTTCCAGCCGGGTATCAAAGGCCCGCACGATGGCGCCCATACTGTTGGCCGCACCAATCGCAGCAAGGCCTGCCACGCCGGCACCGATCACCATGACCTTCGCTGGCGGCACCTTGCCTGCCGCTGTCACCTGCCCGGTAAAGAAGCGCCCGAAATTGTTGGCCGCCTCAATCACCGCCCGATAGCCGGCAATGTTGGCCATGGCACTGAGAGCATCCATCTTCTGGGCACGGCTGATGCGCGGAAGGCTGTCGATGGCGAACGAGGTAATCTTCTTTGAGGCCAGCTTTTCAAGCAGTTCGGGGTTCTGCGCCGGCCAGATATAGCTGACCAGAAACGCCCCTTCCTTCATCAGATCCACTTCGTGTTTGCCAAGGGCAGGATTTTCCATGGGTGCACGGACTTTCAGGATGAAGTCCGCATTCTGCCACAGCGATGTGGTATCGGCCGCGATGCTCGCCCCCACTTTTTCATAGGCTTCATCCGAGTAGTTCGCGGCCTCGCCGGCGCTGCCTTCAACGACTACCTCGTAGCCAAGGCCAATGAGTTTGTGAACAGACGGGGGTGTGGCTGCTACCCGTCGCTCATCCTTGAATATTTCTCTGGGGATACCGATTTTCATTGTTGATACGTCCTCCGGGTTGCCCGATGAAACACGTCTCTGGATATGTACATACTAGTGCAAGTTGCCAGATCTGCCCGCGGCATGGCAGAAAACGGAAGTGTGGACTGATTTGAGGATGTGATTTTGCGCGTGGCAGAGCGGCGACTTGATAGTCAGCACTGATCGCGTCATGGTTTGATCAAGACAAAAACAGGGGAGCGAACCATGAGCAATCCAATCCTGCCTGATGAATCGAGGATTCGCGAGGCGGAGCAGCGCATCAGGCCGCAACTCGGTGAAACCCCGCTGTTGCAGGTGCCTGACCTGGATGCCGCCATGGGCCAGCCGCTCGGGTTGAAGTGCGAGAGCCTTCAGCGCACCGGCAGCTTCAAGGCCCGAGGGGCATTGAACTGGCTGCTGACCGCCAGCGCGGAGGAACTCAGAGCCGGCCTGGTAACGGTATCCGCCGGTAACCATGCCATCGCCCTGGCTTGGGCGGCGGCGATGCAGGATGTCCCGCTCACGGTGGTGATGCCCGAAGGTTCCAGCCCGCTGAAGATTCACCGTACCCGTGCGCTGGGCGCTGAGGTGATTGTTCACGGCAGTATCCAGCAGGCAGTGGCCCTGTGCCATGAACTGCGGGATGAGGAAGGGCTGACCCTGGTTCACCCCTATAATGATGTCCGCATCATGGCCGGGCAGGGCACCGTTGGCCTGGAATTGCTGCGTCAAAAACCGGAGCTGGATCGGGTGTTGTGTCCCATTGGCGGTGGCGGTTTGATTTCCGGGCTGGGGCTGGCGATCAAGGCGCAGCGGCCGCAGGTCGAGCTGATCGGCGTTGAGCCGGAGGGAGCCGCCACCATGTTGAATGCCTGGCAACATCAGGATGCCAGCGCCAGCCTGGACTCGGTGGATACCTGGGCGGCCAGCCTGGCACCGGTGGTGGTGGGTGACTGCACCTATGCCGCCTCCCGCCAGGTGGTAGACCGGATTGTCACGGTCACCGAAGCCGGCATCCGCGACGCTACCCGGCAATTGCTGACCGAGGCCAGGCTCTATGTGGAGCCGGGCGCCGCCGTTGGTCTGGCAGCGTTACTGGAAAACCGGGTTCCGCCTGCTCCGGACAGGGCCACGGTTCTGATCATTACCGGCGGCAATCTGGACCCGGAGCAGGTCAGTCTGTGCCTTTGACCGTCTAAACCAGCAGTCCGTCGCTGACCTGCGCCAGGTGGTGATCGGCATCACCGAACAGAAGGTTGATCAGGGTCAGGCGCTTGAACAGGTGGGCAGCGAACATCTCGTCGGTCACGCCCATGCCGCCATGCAGCTGAACCCCTTGCTGACCCACGTAACGCGCGGCCTGTCCGACCAGGGTCTTGGCCATGGAGACAGCTTCCCGGCGCTGGGCCCGGTCATCGGAATCCGCTTCGCTGGCTGCCAGGATGGCCATGGTTCTGGCCTGTTCGGTCTGGATAAACATATCCGCCATGCGGTGCTGCAGCACCTGGAACTTGCCGATAGGCACCCCGAACTGCTTGCGGGTCTTGATGTATTCCAGCGTGGCGGCGTTCATGGCTTCCATGGCACCGACGGCTTCGGCACAAAGGGCGGCAATGCCCAGATCCACGGCTTTTTCGATGGCCGGGAAGGCGCCATCAGCGGTGCCGATCAGGTTGTCGGCACTGACCGTGACATTGCTGAGGCTGATCTCGGCAGTGCGGTGGCCATCATGGGTGGCAAAGTCGTCCACCTTGACGCCTTTCGCGTCACGATCCACCAGGAACAGGGACAGTCCGGATTCATCGTTCACACTGCCGCTGGTGCGTGCGGATACGACCAGCTGGTTGGCCTGGCCGCCATGCAGTACAGCGGTTTTATGGCCGCTGATCCGGAAATGATGGCCGTCCTTGCGGGTGGTAGTCTGCACATGGCTCAGGTTGTAGCGGGCGCCCGGTTCGTAGTGAGCCAGTGCCAGAAGCCTTTCGCCACTGGCGATACCCGGCAGGATATCGGCTTTCTGCGCATCGTTACCGGCATCCCGGATCAGTCCGCCGGCCAGCACCACCGTCGCCAGATAGGGTTCCACCACCAGGCCGCGGCCAAAGTTTTCCATCACCACCATAGTGTCGACGGCGTTGCCGCCCAGCCCGTCAAAGTCTTCCGGGAAGGTGAAGCCAAGCAGTCCCATCTCGGCGAAGTTCGACCAGGTGGCCCGGTCAATGCCGGTTCCGGAGCTGATTATCTCCCCGCGCTTTTCGAAGCTATATTCGTTAGTCACGAAGCGGCGCAGTGAATCGTTCAGCATTTGCTGTTCTTCGCTCAGATCAAAATTCATAGCGCCTCCTTAAAGACCTAGCACGAGTTGGGAAATGATATTGCGCTGGATCTCGTTGGACCCGCCAAAGATCGACAGCTTGCGCATGTTGAAGTAGTCCCCGGCAGAGGGTGTCGCCTCCATTGAGCCCGCACGTGGGCCGTTGTAGTCCAGCTCCAGTGCTTCCGGAATATGGGCAATGGGATCCTGGCCGCCGGCCTCCATAAGCATTTCAAACAGTTGCTGGCCGATTTCCGTGCCACGGATTTTCAGAATCGACGCCTGCGGCCCCGGGCCACGTTTGTCTGTCAGAACCCGCAATACCGTCAGCTCAAGGGCTCGCAGCTCGGCGTCCAGCTGTGCCAGCCGGTCACGGAAGCGGGTGTTCTCAATCAGCGGCCGCTGGCCATCCTGCTCCTGTCGCGCCACTTCCTTCAGCCGCTTCATCATGGCTTTCCACTGCCCCACATTGGCCAGGCCGGTACGCTCATGGCCGAGCAGGAACTTGGCGTAGGTCCAGCCTTTATTTTCCTCGCCGACGAGGTTCCCGGCGGGCACTTTCACGTTGTCGAAATAGACCTCATTAATCTCATGCTCACCGTCCAGCATGATGATCGGCCGAACCTCGATGCCAGGGCTATTCATGTCAATCAGCAGGAACGAAATCCCCTGCTGCGGCTTACCTTCGTTACTGGTCCGCACCAGGCAGAAAATCCAGTCGGCATGCTGGCCCAGCGTAGTCCAGGTTTTCTGGCCGTTGACGACATAGTGATCGCCCTCGAGTTTTGCCGAAGTACGCAGCGACGCCAGGTCCGAACCTGCTCCCGGCTCGGAATAACCCTGGCACCACCAGTCCTCGCCACTGAGAATGCCCGGCAGGAAACGTTTTTTCTGCGCTTCGTTGCCGAATGTCATGATTACGGGCGCGACCATACGCAATCCGAAATCCAGCTGGCGGGGCGCACCGGCGAGGGCGCACTCTTCCTCGAAAATAATCTGCTCAACCGGGCTCCACCCGGTCCCGCCAAATTCTTCCGGCCAGGTGGAAGCGCCCCAGCCCTTATCAAACAGAATCTTCTGCCAGCGCTCGGTCATCGCCTTGTCCGGGCGCAGTCGTTTCTGCACCCGTTCGCGAATGTCATCCGGCAGGTTTTCGTCTAGAAACTGGCGAACTTCGGCGCGGAACGCCTCTTGTTCGGGGGTGTAGTTCAGGTCCATGTTGCACCTCTTGTCTGTTTGGCTGAGGTTGATGGTTTTGACTTTTGTGTTGCCTGTTGGTTTTTAATGCCGGGCCTATAAACTCGGGGGTGGCGCCGAATGGGTATCCCCTTTCAAAACACGCTCCTTCGGCACATCCATGTGACGCTTGGACTCCGCCATCCATGGCTCCGTACAGTTTTGAAAGGGGATACCCATCCGACGCTTCGAGTTCGTGCGTGCCTGCTTTTGTAAATCGCTTTGGGCGAGCATTCTCTAGCCTTGGATAGCTGCACCTGTTGGCCATTGCGCAAAGCTACGGGCGGCTGTTGGGTGGGGGGTTCCGAAACTGTGCGGAGCCATGGATGGCGGAGCCCAAGCGCACACGGACGTGTTTACAGCGTGTTTCGGAACCCCCCACCCAACAGCCGCTTCCACCTAAGCTTCAGGCAAAAAAAGCCTTAGGCAACCTCAAACAACCCGGCAGCACCCATACCCGTACCGACGCACATAGTAACGACGACGTACTTGACACCACGGCGCTTGCCTTCGATCAGGGCGTGGCCGACCAGGCGGGAACCGGTGGTGCCGTAGGGGTGGCCGACTGCGATGGCGCCGCCGTTGACGTTCAGGCGGTCTATCGGGATGCCGAGTTTGCGCTGGCAGTACAGAACCTGGACGGCGAAAGCTTCGTTCAATTCCCACAGGCCGATGTCGTCAACCGTCAGGCCGGCGCGCTTGAGCAGCTTGGGAACCGCGAACACAGGGCCGATGCCCATTTCGTCCGGCTCGCAACCGGCAACCGCGAATCCGCGGAAGATACCCAGCGGAGTGGCGCCGCGCTGTTCGGCGATTTTGCTGTCCATCAGAACGCACGCTGAAGCACCGTCAGAGAACTGGCTGGCGTTGCCCGCAGTGACCACGCCGCCTTCCATCGCGGAGCGAATCTTGCTGACGCCTTCCAGGTTGGTATCCGGGCGGATGCCCTCGTCCTGGCTGACCGTCACTTCCTGGCTGCTGAGCTGACCGGTGGCCTTGTCGGCAACACCCATGGTGGTGGTGATGGGTACGATTTCGTCGTCGAACTTGCCGTCTTCGCGGGCTTTGGCGGCCAGGTTCTGGCTACGGACGCCGTATTCGTCCATATCTTCTTTCTTGATGCCATAGCGCCTGGCCACGGTTTCGGCGGTATCCAGCATGGACCAGTACAGCTCCGGCTTGTTTTTCGCCAGCCAGGGTTCCATCAGGTAGTTCTGGTTGAGGTTGGCCTGGACGGTGGAGATGGATTCCACGCCACCGGCGACCATCACCGGCACCCGATCCACGGCAATGTGGTGGGCCGCCATGGCAATGGCCTGCAGGCCCGAGGAGCAGAAGCGGTTGATGGTGGCGCCGGCCACGGAGACCGGCAGGCCGGCACGGATGGCGCCCATACGGGCGACGTCGTTACCGGTGGAGCCTTCCGGCAGGGCGCAGCCCATCAGCACGTCTTCGATTTCGTTGGGGTCGACTTTCGAGCGCTCGACCGCATGCTGGATAGCGTGGCCGGCCAGGGTTGCGCCGTGGGTCATGTTCAGGCCGCCGCGCCAGGACTTGGCCAGGGGCGTGCGGGCGGTGGATACGATGACAACATCATTGGACATAATAATTCTCCGAATAAATTCGTGGACCGGTTATTTATCGTCGAAACCCCCGCCTTCCTCGGCACGCCTTGCGAGCAGGGCCGCAGGCTCCCAGAAGCCTGGTTGGGTGTGGCGGTCTTCGGTAAAGGCCTGCATGGCGCGAACCACGTTGAGCAGCCCGACTTCTTCGGCGTAATGCATGGGGCCACCGCGGAATACCGGGAAGCCGTAACCGGTCAGGTACACCATGTCGATGTCGGAGGCGCGCTGGGCGATCCCTTCGTCCAGAATCTGTGCGCCTTCATTGACCAGGGCGTAGACACAGCGCTCGACGATTTCCTGGTTGCTGATCCTGCGCGGGGTAATACCCAGTTCGGCACGAACTTCATCGACCACCCTGTCCACTTCCGGATCAGGCAGGGCGTTGCGGTTGCCCGGCTCGTAGCGGTAGAAACCGGCGCCGGTTTTCTGGCCGTAGCGGCCCATTTCGCACAGACGGTCAGCCACCACCATCTTCACCATGTCCGGATTTTCTTCATACTGGCGTTTGCGGATGGCCCAGCCGATGTCGCCGCCGGCCAGGTCGGCCATGCGCAGCGGGCCCATGGCAAAGCCGAACTTCTCGATGGCCCTGTCGATCTGTTGCACGCTGGCGCCTTCTTCCAGCATCAGCAGGGCTTCGCGCTGGTACTGGTTGATCATGCGGTTGCCGATAAAGCCGTCGCACACGCCGGAAACCACGGCGGTCTTTCTGATGGTCCTGGCCAGTTTCATGGCAGTGGCCAGAACGTCCCTGGAGGTTTTCTCGCCGCGCACCACTTCCAGTAACTTCATGATGTTGGCCGGGCTGAAGAAGTGCAGGCCGATGACGTCTTGCGGACGTTTGGTGAAGCTGGCGATCCTGTTGAGATCCAGGGTGGAGGTGTTGGAGGCCAGGATGGCGCCTTGCTTGCACACCTCGTCCAGCTTCTCGAACACGGACTGCTTCACGCCCATTTCCTCGAATACGGCTTCGATCACCAGATCCGCGTTGCCGAGGTCGTCATAGCTCAGTGACGGCGTGAGCAGCGCCATTTTGGCGTTGGCATCGTCTTCGCTCATGCGGCCTTTTTTCACCCGGCCCTCGTAGACTTTCCGGATAGCCGCGACGCCGCGATCAAGGCCTTCCTGCTTCATTTCCACCAGGGTGACCGGAATTCCGGCGTTGAGGAAGTTGATGCTGATACCTGTGCCCATGGTGCCGCCGCCGATCACACCGACGGACCTGATGTCGCGAACCGGGGTGTCGGAGGGCACATCGGCAATTTTGCTGGTCAGGCGCTCGGAGAAGAAAGCATGGCGCAGGGCACGGGATTCGGGGGTGTGCATCAGATGAACGAAGGCTTCGCGCTCAACTTCCATACCCTTGTCGAAGGGTCTGGTGACGGCTGCCTCCACTGCATTCACACACTTCAGCGGCGCCGGATAGTTCTTCGTCATGGCCCCCACGGTATTGTGGGCGAACATGAAAAAACCTTCCGGATTAGCGTGCTTTACTTTCAGGTCGCGCACTTTTTTCAATGGCCGGTTTTCGTTAACAACCTTGTTGGCGTAGGCAATGGCTGCATCCAGCAGTTCGCCATCAATAATTTCGTCAAACAGGGCGCTGCCCTGGAACTGCTTCGCGGGCACCACGCTGCCGGAGACGATCATGTTCAGCGCGTGTTCGGCGCCGATCACCCGGGGCAGGCGCTGGGTGCCGCCGGCACCAGGCAAAAGGCCCAGTTTTACTTCCGGCAGCGCAATCTGGGCATCGGGTTTGACGATCCGGTAATGGCAACTCAGCGCCAGTTCCAGCCCACCGCCCATACAGGCACCGCTGATAGCGGCGACGACCGGCTTGCGGCTGGTTTCCACATAGTTGACGACCGTGTTCAGGTTGGGTTCGGCGGTGGCTTTGCCGGTACCGAATTCGCTGATGTCAGCGCCACCGGAAAAGGCGCGGTCGGAGCCGATCAGTACCACGGCCCTGACCGCGTCGTCAGCCTCGGCTTTGCGAATGCCATTGACAATACCCTTGCGCAAGGCAAAGCCGAGGCCATTGACCGGCGGGTTATCGAGCCGGATAACGGCGATAGAGCCATTCAGATCGTAATGGGCAGTACTCATTGGGCAACTCCCTGATACTGGAACAGGATTGATCATCGGTATGAAGACACCCGTTGAAATCTCCATACACTGGTGTATTGTTTGGCCATACACTAATGTATGTTTTTGGCAGGGTCAACGGTTTCAGAAGTGGTGCCCCTGTTCATGTAGAATCGACCTCACAGGTTCCCATAAACCGCCCGCAGCAGGATCTGACCACCGAATGACTGATGCCCGACAGACCAGACGCAAGACGCCGGAAAAAGCACAACTGACCCGTGACGACTGGCTGGACGCCGCCGCCGGCGAAGTGGCTGCCGGGGGTTTCAGTCAGTTGAGGGTGCTGACGCTGTCGAAAAAGCTTGGCGTCAGCCGTGGCAGTTTCTATTGGCACTTCAAGGACCATGAGGAGCTGGTGGTCAGCTTTCTCGACCGCTGGCGGGACCGGCGCCTCCACGAGCTTCAGTACTGGAAACCCAAAGGCGGGGATGTGGAAACCGAGCTGAGGCAGATTCTGGAACTGCTGCTTACCGACGCTTCCCGCAACATCCGCCGCCTTCAGGTGGAGCTGGCGGTGCGGGATTTTGCCCGCCGCAACGACTATGCGGCGGACCTGGTGACCGAGGTGGACGAAGCCAGGATCAACCAGAACTGTGAGCTGTATGAGCGGCTGAGCAGTGATCCCCAGCGCATACGGGATCTGTCCTTGCTGATGTACGTTGCTACTATCGGCTCCCAGGTGGTGCTTACGGGTAAGAAAGGCGACGCAGAAACCATCCGCCGGGTTGAGGATCTGATGGCGCGTGTGGCACTGGGGCAGCGTGATGAGGACTAGATGGCACGCCTCGTTGGTGCTTGGTCTGTGTATAAGCACCGCCAACGCAGCCGGGAGTGCTTGCCTTGAAGGCGCGGAAACCGGTCTGGAAAAGCTGTACTGCGAGGTTGTCGCCGAAGGAGGGGGAGCAGGCTTGCCTTCTCCAACGGATTTCAAACGCAACGACCCACAGGTGCAGGCGCTGCTCTTACGCCGGCCGGCCGGCCGTCTGGGGCTGGAAGTTCCGCAGCCCGGGGCTTCAGCAACGGCCGACGCCCGGACTCAAACAGAGCAGGCTGATACACAGCCGGAGGTGGCTGAGCCGGAGAACAACCCACCGGCGGATGGCGGTCAGCTGGCGGATTGCCGCCTCGAAGGCCAGCGAATTACCTGCCCGGAACGCCGTTTTGACCTTGCGATGAACCAGCCCAACAGCAGACTGGCGGATGGGGCTCTGGAGCCGGATAACCGCCTGGGTTTGAGTTCATACAAGGGCAGCCGCAAAGACGAGGAAGCGGTGCGACGTTACCTGTCAGACGCCTACGATCGCTACATCCCCAAAATGGTGGACATCGGCCTGGGTGCCAACACTATGAGTTTCACCGCGTTCCATCATGCCTTCCATATCATGGAAGACGGCGGTGTCGACTTTGCCCGGCGCATGGAGCAGACTTTTACGCTGCTCAAGCAGGACAAGAAAAACCTGGCGGTAAAGCCCCGCTATCACGATGAGTTGCCGGGCGACCTCTCCCTGTGCATGGAGATCAACCGCGACATCGTGGTGTGTGATGACGTAGGCACCAACTGGGTCTACATCAGCCCGTCCGGTTGACTTTGATCCGTCAGAAACCGCAACGTCACGACATTTTCAATCAAACAACCGACCTTGGACAGGAACCCCATGCCCGGCAAAAACTCGACCCGCCTCAACAAATACATCAGCGAGAGTGGCATGTGTTCCCGGCGGGAGGCGGACCGCTATATCGAGAACGGCAACGTCGCCATCAATGGCAGGGCGGCCCAGGTAGGGGACCAGGTCCTTCCGGGAGACAGGGTTACCGTTAACGGCCAGCTGATCGAACCCCGGGACGAGGAAGACCTGATCTTTATTGCCCTGAACAAACCCGTGGGCGTGGTCAGCACCACCGACCCGGCGGAGCCGAGGAATATCGTCAACCACGTCGGCCATGGCGAGCGGATCTTCCCCATTGGCCGCCTGGACAAGGACTCCCAGGGGCTGATCTTTCTCACCAGCAACGGCGACCTCGTCAACAAGATCCTGCGGGCCGGCAACAACCACGAGAAAGAATACGTGGTAACCGTCGACAAGCCGGTGACCGCGGAGTTTGTCCAGGGTATGAGTGCCGGTGTGCCGATACTGGGCACGGTCACCAAACGCTGCAAAGTGGAGAAGGTCTCCCGTTTCGTGTTTCGTATTACCCTGGTGCAGGGCCTGAACCGGCAGATCCGCCGCATGTGCGAGTTCTTCGATTACGACGTCACCCGGCTCGAGCGCGTGCGCATCATGAATATCAGCCTGAAGGGATTGCCGGTGGGTGAGTGGCGTGACCTGAGCGAAAAGGAGTTGGCCGGCCTGTTCGACATGATCCGCGACTCGTCATCGGATGTCAGCCCGGACACCCGCAGCGAAACCAGGAAGCCGGCGGGGAAAAAGCCGGGCAAAAAGACGGGTAAGCCGCCCCATGGACCCGGTGGCAGGAATGGGAAAGGGGGAATGCCGGGAAAACCGGCTGGCAAACGCGGCAAGCCCCCGCGGCCGGGAAAACCCGCTAAACCGGTAAAGCCACGGAAACCCCGCAAGCCCAGCGTCAAACGCTAGGATACGTTCACTTCCGTACGGCGCTCAGGCGCCGCTGCCGCTATGCTGTACCGTTTTTCACCCCCTGGCCGGATACTCTGAATGTTTGAAGCGTTTGTCAGTACCTATATCAGCAGCACGATCCGTTTCCTGTTCCTGCTGGCACCGTTCTTTGTGGTAACCATGTTCCTGGCTCTGACCCGGGGCCTGCCGGCGGCGGAAAAGAACTCGATTATCCGCCGCTCCACTGTCTCGGCGCTGATCCTGGGGCTGGTACTGTTCTTTGCCGGCCCGGTACTGTTCAGTGCCATTGGCATTACCCTGAACTCATTCCGGATCGGTGCCGGAAGCCTGCTGTTCCTGACGGCCATCAGCCTGGTTACCAGTGGTACCCGCAACCACGCCACCGGGCTGCCGGACGAGGACCGGGATGATATCGCCGTGGTGCCATTGGCGATACCGGTGATGATCGGCCCCGCCACCATTGGTGCTATTCTGGTTTACGGTGCCGAGTTGAGCAGCGTATCGGAGGTGCTCGGTGGCCTGCTTGGTCTGGTGTCGGGACTGGTCATACTGGCGGTACTGCTTCACCTGTCCGGCTATCTCGAAAAAGTCCTGGGTAAGACCGGGCTGAACATCCTTTCCAAGATCAGTGGACTTATCCTGTCCGCTATGGCGGCGGAGATCGTGTTGACGGGGATAGCGGGATTCATGGCGTCTGTTTGAGTAATTTAGGGATGATTGAGGCTGATGACCATAACGACCGTTGAACACAACCGCTTGCGTCAGAACTTCGAGGGCCTGTCTTCGGTCTGGCTGTTCGGCTACGGTTCGCTGATCTACAAGGTGGATTTCCCGTTTATCGAGCAGCGCCCGGCAACCATCGAGGGCTGGGCGCGGCGGTTCTGGCAGGGCTCTCATGATCACCGCGGCACTCCGCAAGCTCCGGGCCGGGTGGTAACACTGATTGAGCAGCCTGGGGCTCTGTGCAAGGGCATGGCCTATCGGGTATCACCGGAGGTGTTCCGGCATCTGGACGTGCGCGAGAAAAACGGCTATCTGCGCTTCGGCACGCCCATGACATTCGACGATAAAAGCAGTGCAGAAGGACTTGTTTACATTGCCACTGCGGACAACGCCGCCTTTCTGGGACCAGCCTCCTCCCTCGATATCGCCCGCCAGATTGCGCGTTCGTCGGGCCCCAGTGGTCCCAACAGCGAATACCTCCTGAAACTGGCAGAGGCGCTCAGGGCCCTTGGCGATCACGACCCCCACGTCTTTGAACTGGAGTCTCACCTGCGTTGACGTCACCCGGTAATATCGTGGATACGACAGTGGCTACCATCCGGTAGAGCAGGGCGCTCAGCTGCTTATTGATGTGACCCGCTGAGTATCCGGATTAAAGCCTCTGGCCGGCGCCCTTGAGCGGCGCCGGTGTTGCTGCAGGCCGATCAGTATCAGTGGCACCACGATCATGGTGCTGCCGGCCAGGAACCACAGGTCCGGCACTTCCGAGAACCAGATCCAGCCAATGCCAACTGCCCAGATCAGCCCGGTGTATTCAGCAGCGGTTACCTGGTTGGCGTCTACCTGCCGATAGGCCAGCAATACGGTGATGTTGTAGCCCAGGATAAACAGGGCGGAACCCAGGGCACTGACGAGTATGGAACTGTCCCAGGCGGCGCCTTCCCAGATCGCCAGTGCACCGGCAGCCGGGATGATCAGTGCGTAGTTCAGCAACAGCTTGTGTACGGTGGTCTGCTCCCGGGGCAGCTTGCGCACCATGACGGCGTTGATGGCCAGTGCAAGGGCGGCTGCCAGTGCGGCGATGGCCGCCCAGTTGAATTCCATCGGTCTCAGGATGACGATGATGCCGCCGAACCCGCTGAATACGGCGAAGACGCTCAGGGGGGTGAGTTTTTCCCGGAACAGGATGACGGACAGCACCATGACCAGTATGGGTGCGGCGTAGAAGACGGCGTTGGCGGTGGCCAGGGGCAGGTTGGCCAGGGCAACGACCATGCACAGGATGCCGGCCAGGTGTATATGGGCGCGCACGGCGTGGACTTTGAAGCCGGAGAACAGGTGCTTGCGATTGAGCTGGCCGGCCAGGGGCAGTAACAGCAACAGGGTGATCACGCAGCGCAGGAAGGCAAACTGGAAGATCGGCGCGCCGGGTTCCATCAGTTTGATGAAGACGTCGGATATGATTGCCATGGCGTTGCCGATCACCAGCAGAAGGATTGCACTGTTTACGGTTTTGCCTGACATGGAAACTCCTATTTCTGGTCTTGCTCGAAATTTGGGAGTTTGAGCCAGCGGGTAAGGCCTTTTCGAAATACGCTGTAAATACATCCCTGTACGCTCGAGCTCCGCCATCCATGGCTCCGCACGCTTTCGAAAAGGCCTTACCCGCTGACTCCCATACTCCAGCGATGGCTCTCGGTGTTTTTAAACGGTCTTTTTGTTTCTCAACCTGAACCTTGTGTTGGCATTCTATGCCTGTGCTAATATCTGATAAAATGATCTTTAATCCATAGGTATTAGAAAAATAGATAATGAAGCTTCCACCCCTGAAATCACTGCCCGTCTTCGAGGCCGTTGCCCGGCTGAACAGTTTTTCGCTGGCCGCTGAGGAGCTGGCTGTGAGTCAGAGTGCGGTCAGTCATCAGATCAAGCAGCTGGAGACCTACCTGGGTGAGAAGCTGTTCTGGCGCAGCGGGCGAACGCTGACGCTGACCGATGAGGGACGGCAGTATCTGGATGGGATAGGGTCGGCGCTGTTGCAGATTGAGCGGGTGAGTGAGCAGTTGCTGGGGCATGAGGAGTCGCGGTTGCGGCTGTCGGTGTTCAGTTCGTTTGCGGTGCGCTGGCTGGTGCCGCGGTTGCCGGATTTGCAGCGCGAGCATCCGCAGCTGGAGCTGTCACTGGAGATGAGTAGCGAGAATCCGGTGTTGTCGGACCGGGTCGCAGACTGTTTTATTACCATCAAGCCCGCATCGGCGGCGTTCAGTTATGAGTTGTTGTACATCGAGCGGCTGTTTCCGGTGTGCAGCCAGGATTACTGGCAGCGTATCCGGCGGGAGCTGGGGCGGGATTCGGAGATTGAGGGGCGGGATGAGCCGGAGTTGTCACCGGAGGAAGTGTCCCGGTTTCCCCTGCTTTCCACCCACAGTATTTTCGACAAAGCGGCCGGTGACTGGGAGGCCTGGTATCGCGGGGTGGATCAGACCATTCCCGGCGCGGCGCGAATCCAGCATTTCAGTCACATGCTGCTGGCGCTGGAGGCGGCGCGGTACCATCAGGGTATCGCGTTGACGAACGATTACATGCTCAGCACGCGAAAGGATTCGGGGGATTTTGTGCGCTTGCCCTGCCACTCGGTGATGACCGGGGACAAATTCTACTTCGCCTGGAAAACCAGCCGCCAGCGCGAGCGGGGTATCCGGATTCTGCGCCGGTGGCTGGTGGATGAGGCCATTCGTGGTGGTCTCAGGGCGGAGTGAGTGTCAGAGATACTGGTAACGAAGCAGCCTGTGCTTGATGCGCTCCAGGATGACCTGGTCAATCACCGCGGCCAGTATCGCAATCACCAGGATGTTGGTCATCACACCGGTCATGTCCGCAATCTCGCCGGAATAGGCGAGGGATTTGCCCAGGCCGGCGCTGAAGCCAACAATCATCTCAGCCGAGATCAGGGCCCGCCAGGCGTTGCCGAAAGCCAGTTGGGCGCCGGTAATCAGCTCCGGGGTAACGGCAGGGAAGTAGACCCGTCTGAGCATCTGCATCTTTGACGCACCCATCACACGCGCCGCTGAAATATGCACTTTCTCGACGCTCTCGGTGGCATTCATCACGCTCAGAGCGGTGGGGAAGAACGCTCCGATGGCCACCACCACAATGATCGGCATGTTGCCGAAACCCATCAGGATCAGGAACAGCGGCACCCAGGCAATGGACGGGATGGATTGCAGGATGATGATGGCGGCCTTCAGGGTACTGCGCACCATGTCGAGGGTGCCCCCCACCAGCCCCAGAACAATGCCAAAGAACAGGGCGGCCCCGTAGCCGATGCCGAGGCGGCTCATGCTGTTGCCGAGCCCCTCGTAGAAGTCGCCGCTGTTCAGTTCCTCCCACAATCGCTGCAGGGCCACCGGTACATCCGGCATCAGGAAGTCCGGCAGGAACCAGGCCGCCACCTGCCAGAAAAACAGGATGATGGCGATAGCGGCCACATAGGCCCGTTTGCTGGCAACGCCGGTTGACTGGGTATTACTCATGCCTAGAGCTCACGCGCCTGCTGCCAGGACATGTCGAGCAGGGAGTCGACATCAAACTCGCCTTCCACCTGGAGAATGCCCTGTTCCTGCATGATGGCGGCCAGTTCCTTCATGCGGCCGATATCGTCTTCAGTCAGCTTGGCGCTGAAGTCGTTGGTCTTGATGGCCTCGGTAATCACCTGCTCACTGGGAACATCGCCCTGGTTGCGGGACTTCACTACCGGCTCCCGGATAAAGTAGTCGGTGATGTAGGGCGCTGCCTTCTCGGGGTCGTTCTCAAGCATTTCAATGGCTTCGCGCTGGGCATCCAGTGCCGCCCAGAGTACGTCCTTGCGCTTTTCCAGGGTTTCCCCGGAAGTGATCACTACCATGCAGGGGAACGGCCAGACTTCGCCAATCTCATAGATCTGCCTGACCGGAGCGACCAGCTGCGCAATGCGGTCATAGGGCTCGAAAAGGAAGGCGGCATCCACACGACCACCAACCAGCGACTGTACCGCCACAGCAGGGGCAACACCCATGATATTCAGGTCCGACGGTTCCAGTCCGGCATTGGCGAGCATTACACCCTTGAGCACAATGTCTGCGGTGCTGCCCTGTTTCTGGGACGCCAGGCTTTTGCCCTCGAGATCCTCCACCGATTCAATGCCGGAATCTTCGCGCACCAGCAGGGAGTGATAACCGCGCTGGGCCCCACCGACGATTTTCAGGTCCGCCCCCCTGGAAGCCCAGGTAAAGGCGTTGGAAAAGCCCAGTACGCCGATATCCAGCTGGCCACCGACAATGCCCTTGATCAGGTCAGTGCCCGAGGTAAATTCGATCAGCTGTGCGTCCAGGCCATACTTCTCATAGAGGCCTGCTTCGTAGGCCAGCATGGCCTGGGCATCGTCCATAACGCGGACATAACCAACACGGAATTCTTCTGCGGCTGTTGCCGGGCTGGCAACAACCAGGCCCAGCAGGAAGACAAAGACGGGAGCCAGTAAAAAGCGGTTCATGCCGTTTCTCCTTGGGAATCAGTGGGTATGTGTTCGTCAGTGTCAATGCCCAGCAGGTTCAGTACTTCCCGACGGACATCGGCAAAAGCGGACAGATCATGGGTCTTGGGAATATGCCCCAGTTCGACTTCCCGCAAAACGGTCGCCGGGCGCTGGCTGAAAACCATCACGCGGTCTGCCAGATAGAGGGCTTCATCCACATCATGGGTGACCAGAACCACAGTGGGGCGCTCTTCCTCGATCAGATCCTTGAGGACGCTTTGCAGGGTCATCCGGGTCAGCGCATCCAGGGCACCAAAAGGTTCGTCCAGCAACAGGACCTTGGGGCGGGCGATAAAGGCCCTGGCCAGGGCACAACGCTGGCGCATGCCTCCCGACACCTGATGGGGGTAATAGTCTTCAAATCCCACAAGCCTGACCCTGGAAAGCCATTTGCGGGCCTCTGCCAGAGATGTCTTGCGGGGCTTGTCCTGGAACTCCAGTGCCAGGGCTACATTGTCCAGCAGGGTCATCCAGGGATAGAGGGCGTGTTCCTGGAACACCAGGGTGCGCTCGGGGGACGGCATGGCAACCGAGGCACCATCCGCAGTCAGGCCCCCGGAAGAAGGCTGTTGAAGTCCGGCCAGCATGTGTAACAACGTGGATTTGCCGCAACCGGACGGGCCCACCAGCGCAACGATTTCGCCGTTGCGGATAGTGGTGTCAAATTGCCTGATCACATTGAGGTCGCCAAATGATTTGGTCACCTCGCTGAACTGAAGTTCCATATAGCCTGCCGGAATATCTTTATATGCTTAAATGAAATATATAGGTGGTATTTTATAACTAGAAGTTCGTAATAAAAAGCGCTTTCTGATTCTTCTTTCATAGAATGTGGCAATTGTACCGAGAGGCTGAGGCAATAGTGGGGTCGGGCGGGTAGATCAGATGTAGAGCCTCAGCCGCACCCGGTTATCGGGCGCGGCTGAGGGGAATCACTCTTCTTCTCTGGGTGGGCGTTCAACGACCTTGCGCTTGCCCTTGGCACATCTGGACAATGCCTTCAGGCCATCCGCTTCAAATGCATCCACGCGGATAACATCGTAGAGCGCTTCCAGGGCTTCCAGAAGCTTGTCGCATTCCTCCTTCTTCACGACACCCTGATCACAGGCCCAGTCCACCAGTTCCTTGCGCTCGTGGCCCATCAGCAGATCAATGCCGCCCAGTTCGTCTTCATCGCGATTGCGCAGGGCTTCATGCAGGCGCTCGCGCATTTCGCGGGTTTCATTGGCAAGCCGGTAGGCATTCAGTACGCGGCCCAGTGCATCGTCCGGGTCAGTGCTGATGTAGCTGCCACGGCTGATGCGCTGGCGCAGCGGCGTATCCCTGACGATGCTGGCCGCAACTTTGGCGCCGAGCTTGTCATTTGGCCCGTTCAGACCAGTGGCCCCGAGCGGGAACACCAGTACCCGCATGGGCCAGCGTAGCAGTGGAACCGGGAAGTTAATGATCAGCTCGCGCATCGACGTCTTGAAGTCCCGCAGGCTGGTTTGCAGGCACCAGTCCACCAGCGGGCGCTGATCATCCGGATAGCCTTCCTCGTGCCACTGCTTGATGACGGCTGTGGCGTAGTACAGATGCACCAGGCAGTCCGCCATGCGTCCGGACAGACGCTGGCGGGCCTTGAGGCCGCCGCCGACGGTCAGCAGGGTTACGTCAGTCATCAGCGCAAAAGCTGAGGAGAAGCGGGCCAGCTGGCGATAGCTGGACTGGATGTTGCCCTGGCGTGGTACCGGTTCCAGCAAGCCGCCAGTCAGTGCGAGCACGAACGATCGCAGCGCATTGCGGGTGGTGTGGGCGATATGGCGATAGAAGATGCCGTCAAATTTCTCGACTGCCGCTTTGTTGTCTTCCATGCCTGCCGCTTCGATCTCTTCGACAATGAACGGATGGCAGCGGATAGCGCCCTGGCCGAACACCATCAGACTGCGGGTGAGGATATTGGCGCCTTCGACCGTGATGCCGATAGGCACAGCCTGGTAGGCCCGGGCCAGGAAGTTGCGGGGGCCGGTTATGACACCACGGCCCGCCACCACATCCATGGCATGGTTGATCACAATACGCATCAGGTCGGTATTGCGGTACTTGAGCAACGCGGAGGGCACGGATGGCCGCACACCCCGGTCCAGCATGCCGGAGGTCAGCAGACGCGCGGCATCCATCATGTAGGTGTAACCGGCAATGGGTTCGAGAGCTTCCTGCACCCCTTCAAACTGGCTGATGGAGCGCCCGAACTGTTCTCTGGTGAGGGCATAGGAACCGGTTGCCAGGCTGGCCACCTTGCCGGCGCCGGTGCCCAGTGCGGGCAGGGAGATGGAGCGGCCAATGGAAAGGGTTTCCAGCAGCATCTTCCAGCCCTTGCCCAGCATGTCCTGGCCACCGATGATCTGGTCCATGGGGATGAAGACGTCGTTGCCCCACGTCGGGCCGTTCATGAACACTGTATTCATCGGCAAGTGACGGGCGCCGGAGTGCACCCCTTCAAGGTCCTGGGGAATCATCACACAGGTCACACCGATCTCGTCGGAATCACCCAGCAGCCGGTCCGGATCGTACACCTTGATGGCCAGGCCAATCAGCGTGGCGACCGGTGCCAGGGTGATGTAGCGTTTGTTCCAGGTGACTTTCAGGCCCAGCACTTCCTCGCCGTTCCACTGGCCCTTGCAGACGATGCCTTTGTCCGGAATTGCGCCGGCATCGGAACCGGCCACCGGCGAGGTCAGTGCAAAGCAGGGGATTTCCTCGCCGCTGGAGAGCCGGGGCAGGTAATGCTCTTTCTGGGCATCAGTGCCGTATTCCATCAGTAACTCGCCCGGCCCCAGGGAATTGGGCACCATGACAGTGACAGCGGCAGACACGCTGCGGGTGGAAATCTTCATTACGATTTCGGAATGCGCGGTATGGGAGAAGCCCCTGCCGCCCTGTTCCCGGGGAATCATCAGCCCGAAGAACCCGTTTTCACGAATGAATTTCCAGACCTTGTCAGGCAGGTCATAGTCTTCGTGGGTGATCTTCCAGTCGTCCAGCATGTCGCAGAGCTTTTCCACCGGCCCGTCCAGAAACGCCTGCTCTTCGCTGGAAAGATGGGCAGGTTTTGCGTCCAGGAGCCTGGACCATTCGGGCTGGCCGGAAAACAGTTCCCCATCCCAGTCCACAGAGCCCGAGCGGATTGCTTCGGCTTCGGTATCCGAAAGCGTGGGCAGGCGCCCTCTTACCCAGCCCAGCAGGGGAGCGCTGAGTTTTTCGCGTCTCAGGTCGCCTGGCAGCACCAGCACCAGGCCCAGAGCAAGCAGGCCACCGCCAAACAGAATGCTGAGGATGTGCCAGCCGTCCTGAAACAGGCCTATCACCGTTGCAATCACCAGGACAGCGGCGGCGGTGGTGCCACCGATACCCAGATAAATCAGTACCAATGCACTGAGGAGGAGAAGCAGAACACTCATGGGCGGATCTCCGTATCAAAATGAAATTCAACCTGAATGATCTTACCTTCGGACAAAGCCCCGGCGGTTGCAAGCGCATCCACCGGTTACCCCTGCAGATTGCAACGGGACGTAACGATACGTAGCAATGAAAATAATTGTAAAAGATCACCATTATCTGGCCCATCCATTGATCCAATCTCGCTGAACCGGGGAATAGATATCTTCGATGTATGGTTTAAATTGCCGGAGTAACATGATGTTCAGCAATCTCACTGTCGCCAAACGCCTTGCCCTGGGTTTTGGCCTTATCCTTTCCCTGATGGTGCTTGTCAGTGTGATTGGTAATCACCGGGTTGGCTTTATCGACCGCACACTCACTGAGGTAGGCGATGACGCAGCCATGAAACAGCGCTACGCCATCAATTTTCGTGGCAGTGTTCATGATCGTGCGATTGCTATCCGCGATGCGGTACTGGTACGCGACGATCAGGACCTGAGAACCCATCTCCGGGATATCGAGCGGTTGAAAACCTTTTATGTGGAATCTGCCAGACCCATGGATCAGTTATTCAGGTCGGCCGGAGCTTCAGAGCGGGAAAAGGACCTGTTGGCGAATATCAAGGATATAGAGCGTACCACCCTTGCGCTGACTGACGAGCTGCTGGACATGCGCCAGCAGGGCCGAATCGATGAAGCCCGGGAATTTCTGCTGGAGGATGTCTCCCCCGCCTATACCACCTGGCTTGATCGCATCAACGCCTTCATCGATCATCAGGAAGCCTTCATCACCACAAACGTGGGTGCGGTGCGCGATGCAGCCGGCAATTTCAACAGAATGATATTCCTGGTGACCGGCTTCGCGGTATTGCTGAGCATTGTCGTGGCGGTGCTTATTATCCGCAAGATCCGCTCAACCCTCGGTGCGGAGCCGGATGAGGTCGCCGACGCCATTCGCCGGCTCTCGGATGGTATTCTTGACCAGGATATCCGCACGAAATATCCGGACAGCGTAATGGGTGCACTCAGGGATACGGTGGAACGGCTTGCCGGAATTATCAGTGAGGTCCGCCAGTCGGCAACGGAATTGTCCAGAAGCTCTTCCGAACTGTTGTCTACATCCGACAACAATAATCGCCAGATCCGCATTCAGTCCGAAGAAGCGGAGCAAATGGCAACCGCCATCAACCAGATGGCAGCTACGGTGAACGAAGTGGCGGGATTTGCCTCCAGTGCCGCCACAGCGACCGGCAAAGCGGATCAGGAAGTGGAAACCGGTAACCGTGTAGTCCAGGAAACGGCCGTCTCTATCGGAGAACTGGCCGACACCCTCGAAAGGGCGTCGGCAACCGTACATCGAGTTTCCGATGACAGCGCCAATATCGAAAAAATCATTGAAGTGATCAATGCTATCGCAGAACAGACCAATCTGCTGGCCCTGAACGCCGCCATCGAAGCGGCCCGTGCCGGTACCCATGGTCGCGGCTTCGCAGTGGTGGCCGACGAAGTGCGTTCACTGGCGACCCGTACCCAGGATTCAACCCGTGAAATCCGGGAGATGATCGGGAAACTGCAGACCGGCGCCGGGGAAGCGGCGAAAGTGATGGAGGCGAGTCGTGATCTGGTCAGGACCACCGTGGAAAAGACCCGTTCCGCAGAGCAGGCACTGACGCAGATCCGGCAGGAAGTGGGTGAGATTAATGACATGAATGCCCAGATCGCCAGCGCTGCGGAGGAACAGAGCAGTGTTGCCGAGGAAGTAAATCGCAACATCAGCCGTATTCACGACTCCACCGTGGAAACCTCCGCCGGTTCCGAGCAGGTGGCCGGCGCCAGCCGCGATCTTGCTACGCTGGCGGAACAGTTGAGTGGGCGGGTCAGCGTGTTCCGGCTTAAAGGCTGAGACCCGGTATCAGTAATGCCAGCGTTGTCAGCAGTACCGCAACATTAACGCCGAGAAGGGTATCGAGCTGTTGGGGATCGGTAACCGCGCCCGGTAGTCTGAGGGTTATCCACAGCGCCGCGGGCAGCGGCGCCAGAGCAAGGATGCTCCACACTGGTAACCAGCCTGCCAGCAGGCCTGCGATCAGCACTCCGTAGCTGGCCAGCAGCATGGTGCCCACGAGTCGAACGGCCGCTGGTATGCCAAGGGTGATGACAAGGTGCCGGCGCCCGACTTTACGGTCTGCCTCGGCATCCGGTATCTGGTTGATCAGCAGCAGTTCGCTTACCAGCAGAAGGCTGACCAGCGAAACCGTGAGAGCTGTTGAATCCAGCGGGGCACCCAGAGCAATCAGACTTCCCAGAATCATCACCGGGCCGAAGCCCAGCCCCGGCGCCAGCAGGCAGATGAGGGGCGAACGGGTAATCCAGCGGGTGTAAGTCAACACCAGGACAACGCCGAAAGCACCGAGTGCCAGCATTGGCAGCCCCCGCAGCCAGAGGAAATACAGACCAATGGCGATCACCATCGCCAGTGCGCTGAAACCCGCAATCAGGACCCCTGTTGCGGCTGAAGGTATCTCCGGCAACGCCCCGCTGCCACCGGAAAAAGGGGTGCGACGGGTGATCAGATCCAGTCCGGAGGCGAAGTCTTCATATTCATTGAGCAGGTTGACCGCAGCGTGGGCCAGCACAGCACCTATAAGTACCAGAAGGGCATCCGGTAGTGGTGGTGGCTCACCCTGTTGCCAGGCCAGCGCAACGCCAAGACCCGCGCACAGGAGCGCGAGCACCAGGAAATTGGGGCGGGAGGCGCGTACGACTGCAATGGTTTCAGACATAGCCGGCCGCAAACACCAGTCCGAGTACAATGGGCATAACCACCAGGCTCCCGAGGTTACCGATCAGCACCAGCGAGGCCACCTTGTGGGGCTCCTGTTTGTACTGCTCTGCCAGCATATAGTTCAGCACAGCGGGCGGCATCGCTGCAAAGACCCACAGCGCAGCCACCTGCAAGCCCGGCAGATCGAGAATCGCGATCATCGGCCAGGCCAGGATCAACCCCGAGGCAGGGCCGGCAATGGCGCCCAGCATGCCCAGTTTCCAGTCGCTGAAATCGACATCCAGCATGCGCACACCGAGGGTAAACAGCATCAGCGGGATACACACTCCACCCAGCATATTCAGGGTCTCCAGCAGCCACTGTGGCAGTGGCACCCCGCCAAAATTGACGGCAAGCCCGGCAATGCTGGCCACAATAACGGGCAGGCGCAGCCGTCTGATGATCGAGGTGTGTGGATCCAGCATATAGATACCCACGGTAAAATGCAGCAGCATCTCTACGACAAACAGCACGACGGCTGCCGGCAGTGCCGCCTCGCCGAAGGCGAACACCAGCATGGGAATGCCCATGTTGCCGGAATTGTTGAACATCATTGGCGGCAGAAAGGTTTTCAGGTTCAGATTCAGTACCCTTGCCAGGGGATAGAGGATAATACCGGAACCCAGCACAACTACCGTTGCGGCAAGGGCCAGGCTGGTGTACTCCTGCAATGGCGCCTGCCGGTCCGCCAGCACAGCAAACACCAGCATGGGTACAAACAGTTCCATGTTGAGGGTATTCAGCCCCTTGATATCGGGCGTACGGTAACGACCATAGAGGGCACCACAACCGGCGATGAGGAACACCGGCAACATCGTGGACAGAATCTGGGCAAGCATGTATTGGCTCCGAAAAGGTACCGGGACGCACAAATAATCCGATAGGTTCGCAAGTAGTGACGGTGCCGGGCAAGCAAAACCTGCGTTTTTGCGACCAAAGACAGCCCCTCTGGTTGCGGCCGTTATCACTCCTGGCCCAGAATACCGTGCAGCACCCACCACCATGACGGAGGCCTTCTGTGCCGGATTTCTTTGATCGGCCGCTTCAGCGGGAAAATACCTGCTCGGTAAAGTTCGATGCCCGCAAGGCGGTGTTCGGGCGCGAGGATGTGGTTCCGCTATGGGTGGCGGATATGGATTTCCCGGCGCCAGAGGCTGTCACGCAGGCTCTTGCGGAAAGGGCCCGGCATCCGGTCTACGGCTATACGCTGTTTCCGGAAAGTCTGTACGGGTCCATCATTGACTGGTTCAAAAGTCACCATGACTGGACCATCGAGCGGGACTGGTTACTGATGGCGCCGGGCGTGGTACCGTCTCTTCACGCCGCGGCCCTGGCGTTTGCCGGTGAAGGCGAGGGCGTGATTATCCAGCCACCGGTCTACCCCCCCTTTTTCAGTTCCATTCAGAAAACCGGCCGTCTGGTGATCGAAAACCCGCTTGAGCAGGTGAACGGCCGATATCAGATGAACCTCGGGCACCTTGAAGCCTGCGCGGCACGGGACGATGCCAGGGTACTGTTGCTGTGTTCGCCCCATAATCCGGTGGGACGGGTATGGAGTGAGAGTGAGCTCAGGGCCGTACTGTCGATTGCCCGGCAACATAACCTGATGGTGCTGTCGGATGAGATTCACTGTGACCTGATCTATCCGGACAAGCCCGCCCATCATGTGCTGGCGCGTCTGGCGGGCCAGGATGACGCTCTGGTCACGGCGGTGGCGCCCAGCAAGACCTTCAACATGCCCGGCCTGGGACTGTCGGCGCTGGTAGTAGCCAACCGGTCACACCGCAAGGCGTTGAAAGAGGTGTTCGACGCCATGCACATGAGCCAGTGCAATCCCTTCAGCATCGCCGGCTTCGAGGCCGGTTACCGCCACGGCGGCCCCTGGCTTGAACAGCTGATGGCTTACCTGCAGGGCAACCGTGATTACGTGATCGATTACGTTCGCCAGCATCTACCCGGCATTGCGGTGACGGAACCGGAAGGCACCTATCTGTTATGGCTCGATTGCCGTTCCCTGGGGATGGACGATTCAGGGCTGAAACACTTCTTCGTCCATCAGGCAGGCATCGGTCTGAATCCGGGTAATACCTTCGGAGAGCCAGGCAGTGGATTCATGCGAATGAATATCGGTTGCCCAAGGCGCACACTGGAGACCGCTCTGGAGCAGATCCGGCAGGCGATGTCGACAAGGACAGACTGATTCCCTTTACACGCTCATCGATATCTTTGATTGAGTCCGGTCGTGCGGGTGGCCAGGAACAGGCCGGCAAGGATCAGCAACCCGCCGATAATGTGGAACAGCCCAAGCCGCTCATCGAGGAAGATGCCGGCCATCACCGACGCGAACACCGGGGTCAGATACATGAATATGGCTGCCTTCGCCGGACCGATGCGGTGCACGCCGTGGTTCCAGAACGCATAGGCCAGAATACCGGGGAATATGGCAAAGTATATCATTGGCAGGGCTGTTGACCGGTTCAGCTCGAATCCGCCGGAGAAGAACAGCAGGTCAACCAGGTAAAACGGCAATATCACGATTGTTCCGGTTGCAATCTGCACGGTCAGGAATGTCAGTGGTGGCAATGGTACCGCCTGGCGGCGAAGCAGCACCGAAAACAGCCCCCAGCTGAATACCGCCAGCACCATGATCAGGTCGCCGGGTTGTGCCTGCAGGCCGGTAAGCACCGAAAGGTCCCCTCGGGCGACCACCGCCAGAATGCCCAGCACGGCCAGGGCGATACCGAATGCCTGTACCGGCCGTGTGCGATCCCCAAGCAGAATCCAGGCCAGTAATGCCACCATGATAGGGATGGTGGCATTGATAAGCGCAATATTGGTGGCGGTGGTGGTGACTGCGGCGAAGTAGAGCAGCGAGTTGAAGGCCGCAACACTGAAGGTGGCCAGTGCCAGAATAGACAGCCAGTTTTGACGGATCGTCTGGCGCTGGCGCCAGAGTCCGGGCAATCCGACGGGCAACAGGATCACCAGGGCGATCACCCAACGCCAGAATGACATGGACAGTGGCGGAATCTCACCCACCACGCCCTTGGCGACGACCGCATTGCCTGCCCAGAACAGTGGGGTCAGGACAAGGCCGGTGTAGGCCAGCCATAGAGGTGGTTTCGAGGTATCTGAAGACACGCGGACTCCTGTCGGGTTCCTGAAGGATTTCAGGAACCCGACAGGATACTACTCTGCGGGCACTTCTGCCTCCGTACCTACGTGGTAGGCGGCAAAACCCGCCATGACAACCTGATCCACGGCCATCCCGATTACCCGGCCGTTGCTGCTGGCTCTTATCCGGTGTTGGGCGTTGGTGATGGGATCGGACACATAGCCCAGGATTTCACCCTTGTCGACCTTGTCGCCCAGTCTGGTTTCACTGAACAGAATGCCACCGTGTTCCGCCCGAACCCATTCAGAGTCGTAATACACCGGTTCCGGGTCACCCCAGACAAACATTCTCGAAATCATGCCTTCCTTGTCCATCAGGCTGGTCAGGCTGTTGACGCCGGCCTTGATCTGGTGCTCCTGGATTCTCAGGGATTCGCCCGCTTCCATGGTGACAGCGCAGATGCCGGCGTCAATGGCGGCAAACCGGAGCATGCCCTTGCTACCAGTGCTGTGAACCACTGCCATGCGGTCGAACCCGCGGGTCAGTTCAGCGACATCGGGATTGTTCATGTCGGCGCGCAGCTGCGGCAGATTGGTGCGCTTGAGGGACCCGGTGTGAATGTCCACCAGCATGTCGCAATGACGGATCACGTTTTCAAACAGCGAGTGGGCAATCCGGTCTGCCAGATTGCCGTCGGGGCTGCCGGGGAAATGCCGGTTAAGGTCGCGGCGGTCGGGCAGGTAGCGGCTGCCCTGCTGAAAACCCGGCAGATTGACTATAGGGACTCCGATAACGCGGCCCGAAAGTTTGGCCGGCTCCAGGTCATATATGGTGCGACGAATGATCTCGATGCCGTTAAGCTCATCGCCGTGAACAGCGCCTGTCAGGCACAGGGTGGGGCCCGGTCTGGCGCCGTTGACCACCAGCACAGGCGTTGGCTGGGACAGGCCGGCCCCCTGGATAGCCGGTGACCAGGACAGCCGTGTGGCCGTTCCTGGTGGCACCTCTGAGCCCAGTAGCGTCAGACTGGACGCTTCTTCCCGTGGTGCAGGCTGCTCTGACGGCACGGTTGCCCCCACTGAGGGTTCCTGCACTTCAGCTGGGGGCTTCTCTACCGAGGCCGAAGGCTCTTTTATCGAGGCTGAGGGCTCTTTTAGCGGGAATGACGGCTCTTTTACCGGAGCTGATGGCTCTTGCGGTTTTAATAACTGCAGCGGTTCGGACTGCGCGACATCTTCAACATTTTCGTCCCCGACAAGCTCTGCCATGAGGACTTCCTGTTTATCGGAACCAGCGGACTGTTCTGCGTACGCTGTCGGCAGGACTACCAGGCTGCCGCAGAGTGTGGAAATCAGGCCAGCGCGAAACAGTGGTGTCAGCCAGCGGTACAGCATAGTCTCTCTCAGGTTGACGGCCGTTCGGGGCCAGGTGCCCGGTATTTGCAGGGCGGGACAAGGATAGTGGCCCCGAAGTTCCCTGGATACCGCTGTGACACAGGTTTAATGCCATTTTCATGAAGTTTTTTGTGTATTTCCGCAAAATGACCTATTGGTTGAGGCTACAGGACGCATGTTACGGTTCTGCATCAGTTATACGTTTGAAAGGGAGTTAACGCTATGGATCTTTTGCGAATTCTGATTGCAATTTTGTTACCGCCGTTGGGTGTCTTCTTACAAGTGGGGATTGGCAAGCACTTCTGGATCAACATCCTGCTGACCCTTCTTGGTTACATTCCGGGTATTGTCCACGCAGTATGGATTATCGCAAAGAAATAACAGGGCCCCGGCCGGGGCCCGATAAGTGATGACAGGCGGAAACTCAGGTGTGTGATGTGGCATGCCAGGTTTCGCCTTCCTTCGCCGCCCTTCCATCCGTCTCCAGCTTTAACAGGTGTGCCAGTGCTGAACGGGCCGCCACACCATGAATGGCCGCCGGCACGTCGTCATAAGCTTCTGCTGTCAGCTCCTTGAGGCTGGTTCTGCCACGGTTCTTCAGAACCCGCGCCACCTTGTGCTCGCGGGCCAGCCGGTGGGTAATGAGGTAATCGATAACCGCTTCGGGGTGGCCCATCAGAAATCCGTGTGCCGGGGCAATGTAGCGTACCGGTTCGTCCAGCAGATGATACAGCGATTCAAGATAGGCCTTCATGTCCCCGTCCGGGGGGTTGATCACCACCGTGGAACCCTGCATGACGTGGTCCCCTGAAAACAGCAGTTCCTGCTCCAGCAGCAGGTAACACAGGTGATTGGAGGCGTGGCCCGGGGTGTGAAGCACTTTCAGGGTGCCTGCATCGGTTTTGATCACATCTCCGTGGACAGGTTTCTCGTCTGGCGCAAACGTCGGGTCCTGGGCCGCTCCTGCCGGCGCCGGTAACCCATAAACCCGGCACCCGGTGCTGGCTTTCAGCGCCACGGTGCCCGGTGAATGATCCTGATGGGTGTGGGTCACCACAATCTGATCAATCAGACCGCCGGTAATTTCCAGAATCCGCTCAATATGGACAGCGTTGTCCGGGCCGGGGTCCAGCACCGTAAAGCGTTCGTGGCCCAGCACATAGGTATTGGTGCCCGGCCCTGTCATCATCCCCGGATTAGGCGCCGTCAGTCGCACCACCCCTGCTGCCACCTCCACCGGTTCACCGGGAACAATGTCCGCACGGGTTGATCCTTCTCCCTCCGGGTCCAGCTTGGCGGCTTCGTCATAGGCCGGTGCTCCGGGCTCCAGCATAACCGTCCTGCCCTTCTTCACCGCCGGCCACGGCTTGCTGGGATAGGGCTCCGGAGGGTTGGCGTGGGCGTAACGCATCACCGCCCCGGTGGTGTCGAAATCGCTGAGTATCCGCAATGTCCGGATAGTCGGGAGGCCCAGTAAACGTTGCCCGCTACGGTGATCTTCCAGCGCCTGTGCCGGGCTCAGCCAGATATTATCAATCGTTTCCATGCCGTCATGGCTGGCCAGTTGATGCTCTGGCGCTACCGCCACAAAAAACCGGGTGTCGAACCGGCGGGGTGGCCCCGGTGGGGTAGTCCAGTGTCCCAGGTAAGCCAGCCTGTCCAGCGGAATGGTCAGGTTGTGGCGCTGGCAAACCTCGGATAGTGTCAGTTCACCAATGAATAATGCCTTGCGGTCGCCGTGAACCGGGTGATCCGGCGTAATTTCCTGACCGTTTTTATCCAGCGCCACCAGAATACCGGCTTCCTCAAAGCACTCGCGAACCGCCGCCAGCATGTAATCCGCGCCGCCCTCGTCCAGACTCATGGTCTGACTGATATCGGCATCTCCTGGCCCTATGGCGTGTTCTCTCCCTGAGGCCTCTTGCGCATCTACCGAGCCACCGGGAAACACGAAAAAGCCCGGCATGAACACCGCTTCCCAGGTACGTTGCAGTAGCAATACCTTCAGGCCATCAGTTGTGTCCTTTGTTAGGACCAGCGTTGCAGCAGGGCGAATATCCATAAAAAGTCCGTTATCTTTTTGATGTAGGTGCGCGTTAAAGTCCGGGGCGGTGATCGGGATAGTGCTTTCAAAACTGTGCGGAGCCATGGATGGCGGAGCCCAAGCGTCACAGGGATGTGCCGAAGGAGCGTGTTTTGAAAGCACTATCCCGATCACCGCTACTCCCTGGCTAAATGCGCCGGAGGCAAAAACCAGGTTAACCAATGTCAGGCTTACTGTCCCGGGATGAAGGCAGGATAACAACCAAGTATCATTGGCTTCTTCCGAAATCTTCCCCAAAACAGGAATTCAAACTTGGCCCGTATCAAGCTCTCTTTTCCCGATGACGTCTTTTGTTTCGAAACCAGAATGCCGGTTCGCATCGCCGATATCAACGGTGCCAACCACCTGGGCAATGACGCGCTGATATCCATGTTGTCCGAAGCCAGGGCCCAGTTTCTGGTGAACTATGGCGTACAGGAAGCCGGAAACGACGGCATCGGCATCATCGTGACCGACCTGGCGACCATGTATCAGTCGGAATCGTTCTTTCCGGAAATGCTCAGGTTCGAGGTGGGACTGATGGACTTCAACAAGTACGGTGGCGATTTCGTGTTCCGTGTTACCAAGGCCGAGAGTGGACAGCCGGTGGCGCTGGCCAAATACGGCTTTGTGTTCTTCAACTACCAGCGCAAATCCGTTGTGCCCATGCCGGAAAGTTTCCGTGCACGCTTTGCCGGTCACTGATCCGGCGGGCCGGTGCGGGTCCGGGGGGAGCATTTCAGTTTCCGGTGTAGCGCTGCCTTGGCCATCATGTGGGCGCTGACCGGCGCCGTCACGAACAGGAACAGGGTCACCAGTGCTTCCTGCACCGACAGCCCGCCTTTCAGGAAGCTGAAATACAGCAGCGATGCTACCAGGATGCAGCCCACGCCAAGGGTGCTGGCCTTGGTGGGGCCATGCAGGCGCATATAGACATCCTTCAGCCGGGCCAGGCCAATGGAGCCGATCAGCGCGACAATGGCACCGGCTACCAGAAAAAAGATGATAACCAGTTCCAGAAGCAGGGGCATCTCTGAACCGTTCATTCGATCACATCCCCTCTCAGCAGATATTTGGTCATGGCCACGGTACCGACAAACCCCATAAGGGCAATCAGTAAGGCAGCCTCGAAAAGAATGCCCAGGGACATCTGGATGTCCGCCAGAACAATCAGGGCAATACTGTTGATCATCAGGGTGTCGAGGGCAAGAATCCGGTCAACAATGTCCGGCCCGATGGCCAACCGGTAGAGATTGAGCAGGACAGCGATGCAGAACACGCCGATCACGAATGGAATCACGGTGGCAATCACTGGAAGATCTCCTTCAACGGCCGTTCATACTGTGCCTTGATCTGCCGTACCAGTTCATCCTCATCGGTAACATGCAGGGCGTGAATCAGAAGAGTGCCGGCGTCGCTGTCGTAGTGGGCGGTTACCGTGCCCGGTGTCAGGGAAATGGTGCTGGCCAGTATGGTGATGGCAAAGTCATCTTCCAGTTCCAGTGGGAAGGTGACAAAACCGGGCGTCAGCTGGTCGGGGTACCAGAGGATGCGTCTTGCCACGATCAGGTTCGAGCGCACGATGTCTATCATCAATATCAGGAAGTACCTGAGCAGGGGTAACAGGTAGCGCACCCTGGCCTGTTCTGGCCAGAACGAACGGGTAATGAAAGGAATAAAAACACCCAGGGCCAGCCCCAGCAGGATGTGGGCCACCGAGAAACTGTTGACCATTAACAGCCACAGTAGCGCCAGAAACAGTGAGAACAACGGCCTTGGCAGCCAGAATTCGCGGCGGTTCATTCGATTCCCTCCCCGCCCTGGTGAACGTAATCACCGAGCACCGCATCTACATAACCGGACGGCTGGTAGACCAGCCTTGCAGCTGCTTCCAGGTAATCCATCACCGGTTGGGCAAAAACCGCAAGAGCGAAGCTGATGGCCAGCATTACACACACGGTGGCAGTGCGGCCGCGGTCCAGGCCCGGTTCGCTTTTGTGGGTGCGCTCCTGCGGCCGCCAGAACCAGCCCGAGCCGGCCCTGCTCAGAGCTGCGATGATTAACAGACCGGACACAAGTATCGCCGCCCATAGCCAGAGATAGTCCGGCAGCCGCGAGGACGATTGCAGAATCCACGCCTTGCTGACAAATCCACTGAAGGGAGGCAGGCTGGCCATACTGACACCCGCCACCAGAAAGATGCTGCCAAGAACCCAGCGGTGTGACAGCGGCGAGATCACGGAAAAGCGGTCGTAACCCTGGTCGCGGTAACGTCCGATCAGGTCCGCCAGCAGGAAGAATACTGCGGTCATAATGGTACTGTGCAGCAGGTAGAACAGGCTGGCGGCCAGCAGCTGTTCATCATTGCGGGACAGGGTTGCCAGCAGTATCCCCACGGACACGATCACCAGGTAGGCAGTCAGTGTGCGCAGGCTGGCCGCACCCAGGACGCCGATGCCGCCAAGCGCCAGGGTGATCAGCGCCGTGGGCCACAGCCACGCCAATGCTGTTTCGTTGGCAGGAGCTCCTTCGTCCAGTCCGAACACCACCAGAAACACCCGCACCATGGCGTAAAAACCCACCTTGGTCATAATGGCGAACAGCGCAGCCACCGGGGCACTGGCAGCTGAATAGGCGCGCGGCAGCCAGAACAGCAACGGCAGCAGGGCAGCCTTGATACCGAATACCACCATAAGCAGTAGCGAGGCGGCTTTTAACAAGGGTAAATCCGCCTCCGGTGCATCGGCGATCACACGAGCCAGGTCTGCCATGTTCAGCGTGCCGGTTAATCCGTAAAGAATTCCCAGCGCCAGCAGGAACAGTGCCGAGCCAGCCAGGTTGATGATCACGTAATGGAGCCCGGCCCGGCTGCGTGCCCGGCCACCGCCGTGGAGCAGCAGCGCGTAGGAGGCGATGAGCAACACTTCGAAAAACACAAACAGGTTGAACAGATCCCCGGTGAGGAAGGCACCATTGATGCCCATAAGCTGAAACTGCATCAGGGCGTGAAAGTGGGAGCCTTCCCGGTCCGAACCGCGGCTGGCATAGAGTACACAGAACAGGCTCAGCAGGGCGGTAAGCAGCAGCATGGTGGCGCTGAGCCGGTCCAGCACCAGCACGATTCCGAATGGCGGCTGCCAGTTGCCAAGGTGGTAAAGGGTATAATCGGTGACACCCGCCTGAACAACGGCCCATATTCCGAACATCACCAATAGCAGGCAGGAGCCAATGCCCAGTGAGCGCTGACGGCCGATGTTGTAGCGATACATCACCAGCAGGAAGGCACCGGTCAGCAGGGGTATCACGATGGGCATGATCATCAGGTGGTTCATTGACGGTCCTCGTTCGGGTCTTCGCCGTCCACGTGATCACTACGCAGCTCCACCGCCGCTTTCAGGGCCAGTACCACAACAAATGCCGTCATCGAAAAACTGATTACAATCGCGGTCAGCACCAGCGCCTGGGGCAGCGGGTCGGTATAGTCCTCCACCAGCCCGATGACGGCAGGTGACGCGGTGGTCAGCCGGCCCATGCTGAACAGGAACAGGTTTACGCCGTGGGATAACAGCGTAAGGCCCAGCACGACCGAAAAGGTGCGGGCCCGCAGGATCAGGTACACACCGGTACTGGTCAGCACGCCCAGGGTAATGGCTATCACCAGCTCCATCAGCCCACCTCCTGGCCGGGGCCGGCCACGGTCATCAGTTTGCCAAGGTTTGCCAGTATCAGCAGCGTCGCCCCGACTACGGTGGTGTAAACCCCGAGATCAAACAGTAACGCTGTCGCCAGCTCGAATTCGCCAATCAGCGGCCAGTGCATGTGGCTGAACGCGGAAGTGAGGAAAGGGTAGCCGACCAACCAGCTTCCGAGCCCGGTAATCGTTGCTATCAGCAGGCCGGCGCCAATCAGCGGACGAAAGTGCGTAAGCATCCGCTCCTGTGCCCACAGCAGGCCGCCGGCCATATATTGCAGGGTGAGGGCGACGGCGGTCACCAGCCCGGCAATGAAACCACCGCCGGGCATATTGTGGCCACGCAGGAAAATATAGGCGGATACCAGAAGGGCAATGGGCAGGGCCATGCGGGATACCATCTGCAGGATGACCGGATGAGGTTCGGCGAATCCTTTTGCGGTGCCGGCACTGGCCACCCGTTCCTTGAGATGCAGATCACGGGTAAACGCGAATACTGCAACGGCGGCGATGCCAAGCACGGTGATTTCACCCAGGGTGTCAAAACCCCGGAAGTCCACCAGAATAACGTTGACCACGTTGGTACCGCCGCCACCGGAAACGCTGTTGGCCAGGAAATACCCGGAAATGGTCTCGGCAGGGCGTGTCAGTACCGCGTAGGCAAAGAGCGCAATGCCCATCCCGGCAAGGCCGGCCAGTGTCAGGTCACGGACAACCCTCCAGGCCCCGGACTCTCTGGGCGAGGTCTGGGGCAGAAACGACAGCGCCAGCATCATGATCACCACCGCCATGACCTCCACCGATAGCTGGGTGAGGGCCAGATCCGGTGCCGAAAACTGGGCGAAAGCCAGGGTAACGAACAGGCCAGTGACGGACAACAGAAGCAGGGCCGGCAGACGCTGGTGATGGAACAGTGCAACGCCGATGGCGGACAGACAAAGGATGACGGCGCCGAAAACAACGATCGGATTAACCTCCGTCAGTTCAGAGGGGCCCTGCCAGCCGCTATAACCGCCCAGCAGCCACAGTGCCGGCGCAATGGCAGCCACCAGAATGAACGCCAGGTAGCGTTGCAGCGAGCCATTTTCCAGGCGATAGACCAGTGACTGGGCGAAGCGGATGCACTGCTGCATGATCTGCTCGAAGATGTTCTTGGCATCCACTTCCGGTAACTGGCGATGTATGGCAAACAGCGGACCACGGGCAAGATAGAACACGATTCCCCCAATCATCGCAATCATGCTCATCATCGCCGGCACCCGGGCGTTCGACAGAGCCGAGAAGTCATACAGCGGCAGCTGGGTCATGGACGTGGCCATGACTGCCAGGTGAATCAGACTGTTGTAGGTGGCCTGCGGTGCCAGCCCTACCAGCAATGAGGCAGCGGCAAGAATGAACAGCGGTACCAGCATGCCGACCGGCTTTTTACGGGGAGGCCAGTGGGGAAGATCCACCGGTTTACCGTTGAAAAACACGTTATGGAAGATGCGTACGGAATAGGCCACGGAGAACAGGCCGGCAATGGTGACCCACACCGGAATCAGCGTGTTGGCCCAGTGGGGCGCCGTTACCAGCAGGCTTTCGGAGAACAGCATTTTCTTGCTCAGGTAGCCGCTCATCAGTGGCAGTCCCGCCATGGCCGCCGCCGGAATGACGGTAATAAGCATCAGTGCCGGCATGGTTCGCCACAGGCCGTTGATATTGCGCATATCCCGGCTGCCGGTAGCCTGGTCGACAATTCCTGCCATCATGAACAGGGGGGCCTTGAACAGGGCATGGGTTGTCAGGTGGAACAGGGCCGCCGCCATCGCCATTTCACTGCCCATGCCAATCAGCAGGGTAATCAGCCCCAGGTGCGAAATCGTGGAATAGGCCAGCAGGCCCTTGATGTCGTGCATGAACATGGCCACGAAAGCGCCGACCATCAGGGTGATCATTCCGGTAATGGTAATCAGGCTGAACCAGAGCTCGGTGTCGCCCATGGCCGGATGCAGGCGGGCCATCAGGAACAGGCCCGCTTTCACCATGGTGGCTGAGTGCAGGTAGGCTGAGACTGGCGTGGGGGCAGCCATGGCGTGGGGCAGCCAGAGATGGAACGGCGCCTGGGCGGATTTGGTGAAGGCGCCGAGCAGAATCAGCGAAAGTGTCAACGGATAGCGGTCATCGCTGACAATGGTATCGGTGGCGGCCAGCACATCGCTGATCTGGTAGCTGCCGACAATCTGCCCCAGCAGCAGAATGCCACCGAGAAGGGCCAGGCCACCGCCACCGGTAATCACCAACGACATGCGTGCACCCCGGCGTGCATCCCGGCTGGAACAGGTGAAGCCGATCAACAGGAAAGACACCAGGCTGGTAAGCTCCCAGAACACCAGCATGAACAGCAGGTTTTCCGACAGCACGATGCCCAGCATGGCCGTCATGAACAGCTGAATCAGTACGAAGAAGCGACCTGCGGTGTCCTTGCCAGCGAAATAATAGCGGGCGTAGACAATGATCAGGCAGCCGATGCCGGTAATCAGGGTGGCAAATAACCAGCTCAGACCGTCCAGCCGGAAGGCCAGGTCAAGGCCGATCCCGGGAACCCACGACAGGGAATAGACAAGGGCTTCTCCGGACTGGATCCGGGGAAGATAGCTGAGCAAAAGCAGCAGGCAAATGGCCGGGGCGATCAGCGCAACCAGCGCGTGGTTCTGCACATGATCCGGGCCGGGCTGCTTCAGCCTTGAGAGGAGCGAAGCAGTGGCTCCCACTACAGGCAAAAATACGAGAAGCCCAATGTCCATAACGGAATTCAGCCGGTCAGGAGTGAGTTCTTCAAAGCGTTCAGCTTATTAGTAATCTGTATGTATAGCCAATGTTTGAGACTTTTTCATTCTTATAAGTCAAGAGCCGGCGTGCCGGGCTGTCATTTTGCGGATGCCCTGGCGATAAAAGGCATAGGCCATGACACCGGCCAACAGGTTGCCAGCTAAGGCGCCACTCATCAGCCCGTTGATGCCGCCGATCTGGGCGCCGAACCAGAGAAAGGGCAGAAAACAGAGGAACAGGCGAAGGGTGGATACCAGCAGGGCACGCATCGCCAGCCCAAGGGCGTTGCAGACAGACACCATCAGCATGCAGACGCCCAGCCCGCTGTAACTGAGGGGTACACGTACCAGATAGCTGCCGAGCACATCACTGACTTCCCGGTCGCTGGTGAACAGTTCCGATACCAGCCCGGAGGCCATCAGCCATATCAGGCCGATGGCCAGTTGCCAGACCACCACAAAGCGGACGGCAAGCCGCACAAGTTTGCGGATCTGCCCGAGTTCGCCGGCACCCAGCATGCGCCCGACCATGGGTGGCATGGACATGGTCAGCGCCAGCACCACCACGATGGAGAAAAATTCCAGGCGCGTACCCAGACCCCAGGCGGCTACGGCCGCTGAGCCAAATCCGGCCACCAGTGCAGTGGCCACCATAGCGGCGACCGGTGGCAGCAACTGGCTCACCATCGCTGGTGCCATAATGCCGTTCAGCTGCCTGAGTGCCCTCCCCAGAGCCAGTTGCTTCAGGTCAAAGCGCAACCAGCCGCAACGGAGCAGTTTGGGATAGATGAATAGGCAGCCAATGCCGAAAGCGGTAACAGTGGCCAGCGCCGCACCGGGCAGACCCCAGCCGAAGACGAAGATATAAAGCGGGTCCAGCGCAATGTTGAGCAGGCTGGTGGCCACCATCAGGTAACCGGGCAGTTTGGTGTCGCCATGGGAGCGACACACGCTGTAGCCGAAATAAAGCATTGCCCCGGTCCAGGCAGACAGCAGCCAGGGTATCCAGTAGGTGCGGATCAGTGGCAACAGGCTCTGTTCTGCGCCAAGCGCAGACATAATCTGCGTCTGCAGCAGCCACAGGCCAATGCACAGAATCATCACCAGAATAGCGCCCACAGTGACCACCAGACCGCCGAGGCGCTCTGCCCGCAGCTGGTCGCCTGCGCCCAGGGTACGGGAGATGATGGCAGTGGTGGCGATGCCCAGGCCGACCTGCAGCCCGATGATCAGCTGCTGCATGGGCAGGGTAAAGCCCAGGGCAGCCAGCGGATCACGGCCGAGCTGGCCAATAAAGACACTGTCTACCAACTGAAAAGTCATCAATGACAGCACGCCAAAAAGCATGGGCCAGGTCATGGTAAACAACTGGCGCGGCAGGCTGGCTTGGGAGTCGGCGTCGGTCACGTTGGGGCTTTGGTTCCTGAAGTGTTATTCGGGGCTGCGATTCTAGCAGGTTTGCTGGTTCGGGAGTTGGTATGAGGAGCAGACGGCGGGCTACGGGACTGGGCCCGGGGTGGGGTGTCTTTTCTTATGGGAAAAGAACTCGCTTCGCTCAGACACCTTTTCCCATAAGAAAAGACACCCCACCCCGAGCCCGACCTGACAACACAGTTATCGCCAATCCCAACGTAGGTCGGATCAGGCGAAGCCGTAATCCGACAATGGACGCTGCCCGGCTAAAAAAGTGAAGAATCAGAGCACCGAAAGCGCCTTCTCATAATCCGGCTCATGCTTGATATCATCCACCAACTCACTGTGCAAAACCGTGTTGTCCTCATCCAGAACCACCACCGCGCGGGCGGTAAGGCCGGCAAGTGGCCCGTCCTGGATAGCAACGCCGTAATCCTGCTGGAAGCTGTAGTTACGGAAGCTGGACAATGTAATAACGTCCTCCAGACCTTCGGCGCCACAGAAACGGCCGGCGGCGAATGGCAGATCCGCGGAGATAACGAGTACCACAGTGTTGTCCAGGCTGCTGGCTTTTTCGTTGAATTTGCGGGTAGAGGTGGCACAGGTTGGGGTGTCGACACTGGGGACGATATTGAGGATCTTGCGCTTGCCCGCCCATTTGTCGAGGGTGACGTCTTCCAGTCCCTGGGTGGTGAGGGTGAAATCGGGGGCTGTGTCGCCTGGTTGCGGTAAGGTGCCGCTGACGGTAATCGGATCGCCGCCGAGTGTTACATTGCTCATTTGGAGCTCCCTGTTTCTGGCCTGATGGATTTGTTTTCAGAACAACTTACTCTGTGTAGCTCATTTTGGATGCTTTTTCATCCAGGAGCCGGAATAAACTGTTGTCAGGCAGGCTCGAATCCGGGCGCGGGGTGTCGCTGAACCAGCAGCAGGTAACTGGCCAGGGCTGCGATGGCGCAGGTGGAGATGGTCGCGGCCATCACCAGAGAGGTCCCGTCGTGGAAGTGCCCTACCAGCATGCCGATGGTGGCTGCGACCAGCATCTGGGCAAAGCCGAAAAGCGCAGAGGCGGAGCCCGCCATGTGCGGAAAGTTGGCCAGGGCACCGGCCATGGTCTGGGGCAGCACCATGCCCACGCCAATCATGAACAGGGTCTGGGGCAGGATCACGGCCCAGACGCTGTAGACCTGTGTAATCGCCAGCGCGGCCATCAGCCCGCCACCGGCCACCGAGATAACCAGGCCCCTGACCAGAATCTGGTCTGGCACCAGGCGGCGGCCAAGGCGAATGGCGGTCAGGTTGCCCAGGATATAACCGGCTACAATACAGGCGAAGAAGAGGCCAAAATGCTGGGGCTCGACGCCAAGAAAATCGATCAGCACAAATGATGAGCCGGACAGGAACGCAAACAGACCGGCGAAGGTCAGGGAGTTGGTCAGGGTGTATCCCAGGAAACTGACGTCCGAGGCAATTGCCCGGTAGTTTTTCCACAGGCTGCCGATGCGCAGGGACTGCCGGTTTTCCGGTCGCATTGGTTCGGGGATGCCCACCGCAATAACCACTGCCATCACCAGCGCATAACCCGCCAGCGCCAGGAAAATGGACTGCCATCCCAGGCCGACCACCATAAACCCGCCAATGGTAGGTGCGATAGCCGGCGCCAGGGCCATGATGCTGGCGAGAATGGCCATGATCTTCGCAGCCTCCCTTGGGGAGTAGATATCCCGCACCGCCGCCCGACCCAGTACAGGCCCGGCAGAGCCGCCAAGGGCCTGCAGGAAACGGGACAGGATCAGCGTTTCAATATTGGTGGCGAGCGCACAGATAATACTGGCAACCGCAAACAGCAGGAAACCGCCAATCATGATCGGCTTGCGCCCGAAACGGTCGGCGAGGGGGCCGCAGACCAGCTGGGCCAGAGCAAAACCTGCCATGTAGACGCTCAGCGTAAGCTGAACCTGGCCGGTACCGGCTGACAGGGACTCCCCCATACTGGGCAACGCCGGCAGATACATATCAATCGCCAGCGGCCCGAGGGCGACAGCGGCTGCCAATAATATCGTTGTCCATACACTGGTTAATGCGAGCATTAGCTGACCTGAAGGTATTCGATGGTGAGCGAGCTGGGAGTGGGAATGGCCTTCCGCAATCGTGCGCAGCCATGGATGGCGGAGCCGAGCGTACAGGGACGTATTTACAGCGTGTTTCGGAAGGCCATTCCCGCTTCCAGCGACCTACTCGGAATCTGATCAGTCTACGTAGTAATGGAGGCAGGATAACGACCGCCGGCTTCATACAATATATGAACAAAACAGATGAATCAGGAATTGAGGTCGTTCATTGTCGCGGCCACGCCATTAACGAGGTTGCGGATCCAGCGGTGCGCGGGGTCGGTCTGGTTGCGTTTATGCCAAAGCATCAGCAAGGTGAACGGCTTGTAGTCAAAGGGCAGAGGCGTCGAGGCAAAGTCCTGCAGTAAGTGTTCACTCATGCGTTTCGGCGCAGTGGCAAGCATGTCGGTTCCGCGCAGGAACCCCGGCAGGCCGGAGAAGTTGGAGACGGTGACTGCCGTTGGCCGTGTCAGGCCGCGGGCGGATAACGAGTCTTCAAACGCTGTTTTCTCGCCGGTACCGAACAGGATGCCGATGTGATCCGCCTTCAGGTAATCCGCCAGGGATTGCGGAGGCTGACGGTGGGCCGGGTCAAAGAAGACCACCATATGATCCGCCATCAGGCCCCTTTGCATGATATCGGTTGCCTCCGGTGCGTGGGGGGAAATAATCAGATCGCACAAGTCCTTACGCAGCATGTCGGCGGTGGGAATGCCGGACGGGATTACCTGCAGACGAATGCCGGGAGCTTCCCGTCGAAGGACTGACAGTAAGCCGGGTAACAGCAGGTCGCGCTGGTAGTCGTTGGCGGCGATGGTGAAGGTGAATTCGGCGCTGGCCGGTGTGAATGGCGGGCCGGAGGACAGGGAGTGTAGATCGTCCAGTATCTGGCGGATATGGGGCCCGGCCTGGACGGCGTAGCGGGTGGGCACTATGCCGCGGCCGGATTTGACGAACAGGGCATCCCCCAGGGCCTGCCGCAGGCGGTCCAGGGTGTGGCTGACCGCGGATTGGCTCACTCCCAGGCGGACGGCTGCCCTCGATACACTGCCTTCGTCCAGCACGGCAATGAAGGTGCTGAGAGCGCGGATGTCGAGGTTAAATGCATCAACGGGGTTCATGAATGGGAGTGTACGCTATGTGCCGGGGGCTGCCTATTATGCTCTCGCTGTGGCATTGTTGAATATACATTCAGATGCCGTTTCGGCATTGTCTGGAGTGAGATTACGCTGCAAGCCTGACAAAGGAGATCGCGATGAAGCCGATTCTGGCATTTGATGTGTATGGAACCCTGGTGGACCCGATGGGTATGGCCGAACTGCTGGCACCGGATGCGGGCAAGGCGGCGGAGTCTGTCAGCGCCCAGTGGCGGGAGAAGCAGCTGGAGTTTTCCTTCCGCAAGGGTCTGATGCGGATGTATGAGGATTTCGGGGCCTGTACCCGTCAGGCGCTGCGGTATGCGATGGCCAGCCATGGGCTTGATCTGAACCCGGAGCGGGAGGATGAGTTGATGGCGGCCTATCTGTCCCTGCCTGCGTTTGATGATTCGCTGCCGGCATTGAAGTCCCTGGAAGGGGATTATCTGATGTACGCGTTTTCCAACGGCACCTATCCGGCGCTGGAGAAGGTATTGGGCCACAATGATCTGCTGGCGGTGTTTGACGGGTTGGTGTCGGTGGACGATATCAAGAGCTTCAAGCCGGATCCGGCGGTTTATGCCTATGCCCGGCGGGCGACGGGGGCGATGGATCAGCCGTTGTGTCTGGTGTCCAGTAATGCCTGGGATGTGATCGGGGCCCGGGCAGCGGGGCTGATGGCCATATGGGTTCAGAGGGATGCGGGGAAGGTTTTCGAGGACTGGGGGATTCAGCCGAATGCGGTGGTTCGCAGCCTGTCGGAGTTGCCCCCGACATTGGCCAGCCTCTGACGTTGGTGGCGGCACGGCTCGGAAAGGGTGATCCAGAAACACGCTGTGAATACATCCCTGTACGCCTGGGCTCCGCCATCCCTGGCTCCGCACAGGCCAGAACTATGGCAAGAACGTCCATCACCAATGGCAAACCGGTTACTTCAGGCCACTGCCCAAACGCGCCAACCATTGGTATCATTTGTCCATCGCAATAAAACCAACAACAGGACAATCATGCTCAGCTTTCTGCCAGCTCCGGTCATCGGCGTACTCAGCTCCATCCTGCTGGGACTCAACACTCTGTTCTGGTGCCTGCTTCTCTACATTCCGGCCATCTTCAAGCTCATCATTCCGCACCAGGGCTTCCGTGTGCTCTGCACCAAAGCCATCATCTGGATCTCCGAGTCCTGGGTGGCCTGCAATACCGGCTGGATGAAACTTACCCATGGCACCAAATGGACCGTGCACGGCGCTGAAAAACTCGAACGGGAAAGCTGGTACCTGGTGCTCAGTAACCACCAGAGCTGGGTCGACATTTTTGCCATGCAGCGGGTATTCAACCGTCGGGCGCCGTTTCTCAAGTTCTTTCTCAAGCAACAGCTGATCTGGGTGCCGGTCATCGGCCTGGCCTGGTGGGGCCTGGATTTCCCGTTCATGAAACGCTACACCCGCGAATACCTGATCAAGCATCCGGAAAAACGTGGTGAAGACCTGAAAGCCACGCGCCAGGCCTGCGAAAAGTTCCGCCATACACCGGTGAGCATCATGAACTTTGTGGAAGGCACCCGCTTTACGCAGGCCAAGCACGACCAGCAGAAATCAAAATACACCCATCTGCTGACTCCCAAGGCCGGAGGGGTGGCGTTCGTGCTGGACGCCATGGGGGATGCCATCGAAACCCTGGTGGATGTGACCATCGCCTATCCGGGTGGTGCCCCCACCTTCTGGGATTTCATGTGCGGCAGGGTCAGCGAAGTAAAAATGGAGATCGACACCTTCGATATTCCCGAGCACCTCAAGGGCCGGGACTATGCAACCGATGCCGAACACCGCAGAAACGTGAAGAACTGGCTGGCGGAGCTGTGGCGGGCAAAAGATGAACGCCTGTCGAGGATGCTTGAAGGAAGCTAGTTGTTGCTGTCTTCATCGTCGTCGACCTCATCGGGATGCTCTTTCTTGTAGCGCTCCCACTCTTCCCAGTCGTGAGGGGTACCGGCATGGGGGCGCTTGAGGTGCCTGGCATGCTCCAGGGCATTGTGGCGCAGGCTGTGGTCCCGCTCCTCTTCTTCCTCTTCGAAGCCGTACTTCTTCAGGAATTCCGTTGGGCTGATAGGCATCCGGATTCACCTCCGTAATAAATAAGCGCCTTCAACCCAATACGATGGTTATCCGAGACCGGATTTTCAAGCGTCGCCTTTGTTGCCAGGCTCGCCATCTCCAGCCTGTGTTTCCACCAGATTGAAAAGGATCTGTTTGCGCTCGTCATCCACGCCGGAAAAGGTCACGGTCACCGGCTGCTCAAGCTGGAAGGTTCGGCCGTTCCTGTTGTGAACCAGGCGCAGGGTCACCGGATCGAAGCTGAACTTGCCGTCCAGGGTCTTGCAGCTGACAAATCCTTCCAGACCATTGGCGTCCAGCCGCACGAAAAAGCCCGACGGCGTGGTGCGGCTGATTACGCCGGTCATGGCGTCCTCGCCCAGGGTGCGGGCGAAGTCGCTTTTCAGCCAGCTTTCCAGGCTGTTGGCCGCCTGCCGCGCGCGGAACTGCGCCAGTTGCAGTTCTGCCAGCTCTGCCTCGTTCAGCTCGCTCAGTGGCTCCTGCCACAGAATCGACTTGACCAGCCGATGCACGTAGAAGTCGCTGAACTTGCGCAGTGGTGAGGTAAAGGTGGTGTAGGCGGCCAGTCCCATGCCCTGATGGGGTGCAGGTGTGAACGATAGCTCGGCACGGGCAAGCTGGCGGGAGATGACGGCCTTGACCGGTACTTCCGAATCCAGTCCCTCGGTCTGTTTCATCAGATCGCGGAAACCTTCTGCACTGGTGGCATCCACCCCGGCGAGGTCGGGGGCATAGCCCTCCAGCAGGGCCCGAACGTTGTCGGCACGGTCTTCGCGCAAACCCGGATGCTGGATAAACAGGCCCTTGTTCTGCTGGCCGAGGAAGTCGGCCGCACAGCGGTTGGCGGCGATCATGCATTCCTCCACCAGGCGGTGGGCCTCATTCTGCACGGAAGGTTCAATCAGCCGTATCCGGCGATTCTCATCCAGGCGCAGGCGGAATTCGGGACGGTCGCCATTCACCAGAGCGTGCTCGTTCCGCCATTTCCGGAGCGCCGTGGCGGCCTGGTGGAGCTGGTCCAGGCTGTTGACGACGCTGTCCGACAGCGCGTTGACGTCATCGGCTTCCCGGCCCTCAATCAGGTTGGATACCAGTTCGTAACTGAGTTTTCCGTGAGAGCGAATCACCGCCTGGTGGAAGCTGTAGTCGCCGAGACTGCCGTCGTTGTTTACCTGCAGGTCACAGATCAGCGCCAGGCGTTTGACCTCCGGCATCAGCGAGCACAGACGGGTGCTGAGGGAGTCCGGAAGCATTGGCAGCGGCTCGCCGGGGAAGTAGATGGCGGTAGCGCGGCGGAAGGCTTCCTGCTCGGCCGGACTGCCCGGCTCAACGACTGCAGTGGGGTCAGCGATGGCAATGGAGAGTTTCCAGCCGGTGGCATTGGGCTCGGCCAGCAGCGCATCGTCCATGTCCTGGGTGCCGGGGCTGTCGATGGTGACGTAGGGCTGGTCGGTGCGGTCTTCACGGTCTTCGCCCCTGGCCTCTATCACGGACTCATCCAGTGCCTCGGCCTGTTTGTTAACAGCTTCCGGCCAGGCATCCGGCAGGTCGAAGGTGGCGACCGTGAAGGAGCGCTCGATGCCGGACTCTCCGGCCTTGCCGATCACTTTCAGGATCTTTGCCTGGCCCTTGCCATCCTTGATGGGATGCTTGTGGATGCGGCAGTAGATGTAGTCATCGGGCTCTGCATTCTGGCGCTCTTGCGGTGGAATGAAAATCCAGCGGTTGATGCCAGGCGTCTCAGGCACTACAAAGTGGCCCTTGCCTTTCACCAGATAGCGTCCAACGAAGGTGTCGAGGCTGGTTTCCAGCAGTTCGTCCACCACGCCCTGGGTCTTGCCCTTGTCGCCTTCCTGCTCGGTAACGGTAACCTGGTCGCCGGGCAGGACTTTCTGCATTTCTTCCGGCGGCAGGAACACGTCCCTGCCTTCATCCAGTGCTACAAAGCCGAAGCGCCCGTTGGTGGCTTTGACAGTGCCGCGAAACACCACCTTGTTTTCTTCAATATCGGACTTCAGCTGGCGCAACTGGGTGAGGGCGTCGGCGTTTAGCATGAACAGAACCTGACTGGATAAAATTTGAATGTTGCCGGGGAGTATACCGGTTATGGCGGTATGAGTCAGACCTGTTACGCGGGGTTAATTTCCCGGCTCGATTCCTCGGCCGGGATGGTCATGGGGCGAAGTAAAGTCTAGTTGTGCTCTGCAAACACCCTGGTCTGACCGCTCTCGTTAAACATCAGCACCTGGTAGTGATCTTTGCGGTCACCCATTTCCATGCCGGGGGAGCCCGCCGGCATGCCCGGTACCGCCAGGCCTTTGGCTTTCGGGGCATTCGCGATCAGGCGGTGAATGTCGTTGGCCGGAACGTGCCCTTCGATCACGTAATCACCGACAAACGCCGTGTGGCAACTGGCCAGTGACGGTGTCAGGCCGGCATCGATCTTGATGGGGTTCAGGTCGTTGGTTTCGGTCACTTCCACCTTGAAACCATTGTCCTCCAGATGATCCACCCAATCGGTGCAACAGCCGCAAGTGGGGGACTTGTAGACATGAATGTCTTTGAGCTCCTCTTCGGCCTGTAATTGGCTGCTCAGACCAACGGTGGCGACGAGGCCCAGGGCCAGCATGTGTTTTTTCATGACGTTACCTCAGTGATGTTGGCTGTGATCGTTGTCCGGTTTGCTGCCGTCGGAGGGCGATAGCCAGAACCACCAGACGATGGCGGCCATCAGGATCAGTCCTCCGGCATTGACCAGAAGTGTGCTCATTGGTTCCCCTCCCTGCCGGCGTTATTGCTGGTTCTGAAAAACCGCAGCCGGTTGGCGTTGGTGACCACCGTCACCGAGGACAGCGACATGGCGGCGCCGGCCAGTATCGGGCTCATCAACATTCCCCATACAGGGTATAACAGCCCGGCTGCGACCGGTATACCCATGGAGTTGTATATAAAAGCACCAAACAGGTTCTGGTGGATATTACGAACGGTGGCCCGCGATATCTCAATGGCATCGGCTACACCATGAAGTGAACCCCGCATCAGGGTGATACCGGCGCTTTCGATGGCGACATCGGTTCCGGTGCCAATGGCAAAGCCGACGTCCGCTGCGGCCAGGGCAGGCGCGTCGTTGATACCGTCGCCCACCATCGCTACGGTGTAGCCCTTGCCGCGCATTTCGCTGACGATGGTGGCCTTGTCTTCCGGCAACACCTCGGCGCGGTAATCGTCAATCCCGGTTTTCCGGGCGATGGCCCGGGCGGTGGCGTCCACGTCACCGGTCACCATCATCACCCGAATGCCGGCATCGTGCAGGCGGCGGATGGCGTCCCGCGAATCCTGTTTGATCGCGTCGGCAACGCCGATCACGCCCATGGCTCTTTCACCCAGTGCCAGGAACAGCGGCGTTCCGGCTTCGGAGGTAATGGTATCGGCCTCGTCCTGCAACCCGGACAGATCAACGCCCTCACCCTCCAGCCAGCGGCGATTGCCCAGGCGTAAAGGTTGACCGTCCAACTCGCCCTTTACGCCTTTGCCATTGAGGGCCTCGAATCCGGTAACATGTTCCGGGCTGGCGTCTTCTTCGCCGGCTTTTGCCATTATGGCTTCCGCCAACGGGTGTTCCGAGTGCTGCTCCAGGCCAGCGGCCAGGGCCAACAATCTGCCTTTATCGTCATCAGTGGCATGGAAACGGGTGACTACCGGATGGCCCCCGGTGATGGTGCCGGTCTTGTCCAGTATCACCAGGTCCAGTTTGCCGGCGGTCTGCAGGGCATCACCCTGGCGGATCAGGGCGCCATATTCCGCAGCCTTGCCGACACCCACCATCACTGACATTGGCGTTGCCAGGCCCAGGGCGCAGGGGCAGGCGATGATCAGCACGGTGGTGGCAGCGACCATCATGTGCACCACGGTCGGCTCCGGCCCGACGTTGTACCAGACCAGCGCGGCCACTACAGCTATCAGCATGACCGTGGGCACGAATACCGCGGAAATCTTGTCGGCGAGGCGCCCGATGGCAGGCTTGGAACCCTGGGCTTTCTTGACCAGGCGGATAATCTGGGCAAGGGCAGTTTCGCTGCCCACACGGGTGGCCCTGTATATAATCGAACCGTGAGTATTCAGGGTGCCCGCGGACACACCATCGCCCTCGCCCTTGCTGACGGGCATGGGTTCCCCGGTGAGCATGCTTTCATCGATGCGGGTAGTACCTTCGGAGATTTCCCCGTCCACCGGCAGTTTTTCGCCGGGACGGACACGGATACGGTCCCCGACCCGGACCTGTTCCACCGGCAGGTCCTGCTCTTCGCCATCACGGATAACCCGCGCGGTTTTTGCCCGCAGGTCCAGCAGCCGACGCACGGCTTCAGAGGTTTTGCCCTTGGCGCGAAGTTCCAGTGCCTGGCCCAGATTGATCAGGCCGATAATCATCGCCGAGGCTTCAAAATACACATGTCGCGCCATTTCCGGCAGCGCATCGGGGACACTGGCCACCACGATGGAATAGACCCAGGCAGTGCCGGTCCCCAGGGCAATCAGAGTGTCCATGTTGGCATTGTGATGGCGGAATGCCTTCCAGGCACCGGTGTAGAAGTGGCCACCAGTGGCAATCATCACACCCAGGGTCAGAATGCCCAGAGTAAGCCAGGTCATCTGGTTGTCCGGGGTGACCATCATGGTGTTGAAGCCCATGCCCCAGATCATCAGACCAAGACCCAGGCTCAGGCTGACAGCCATCTTCACCAACAGCGTCTTGTACTGCTTGCGATCCTGTTCCTGCCTGCGATCATCCGCCGCATCCGGGTCGTCGATCACGCTGGCCCCGTAGCCGGCACTTTCCACTGCTTTAATCAGCGTCTGCGGGTCGGCATGCCCGGTAGCCGTGGCAGTATTGTCGGCCAGGTTCATATGGGCCCCGGTGATCCCATCCACCGACTTCAGTGCCTTTTCAATGGTGTTCACACAGGAAGCGCAGGTAGCGCCGGTCACCGCCAGGTGAATCTGGTCGCCGTCAGCCGCAGAACCGGTTTTACCCGTTTCCTGTTCAGGCTCCTGCCGGATTTCAGTCTGGCCCTGATCTTTACCGGCATGGCAATGGTCACTCTGCGGAACCGGACCAGCGGCGGAAGACTCTGACTCCGTCAGGGGCGAGGCGGGGTAACCGGCCTCCGTGACAACACGGGCTGCTTCACCGGTATCAACGCCATCCGGCAGCGCAACCGTCTGCTCGTCCAGATTCACCTCAACCCGGTCGCCACTGCCGGTCAACGGCTCCAGAGCACCCCGAATCCTGCGAACGCAACCCTGACAGGATGCGCCGGATATCGACAGCGCAGGGTGTAACGCGGTTTTCTCATTCATCAGGCATCACTCCTCGGTGGCTGGCTCCGGGACTGATTCGTCCCAGTGTTCAATCAAACGGCAGATCGTATGGCCATCCGGCGTACCATCCGGCATGTCCTGCCAGGCAGAAAGCGCCGCCGTCATACGGTTGCGAAGCTGCTGCAGTTCGGCAATTTCACGCTCCACCTCCGCCAGCCGCTGCTGAAATACATCCCGGACCATGGGACAGGGAGAATGATGATCCTCCGCCTGTTCCAGAATCTGGCGGATTTCCGGTAGCGAGAATCCCAACTGACGTGCTTTGCGGGCAAACCGCAGCCTCCGCAGATCTTCAGCGTCGTACTGCTGGTAGTTGTTGTCCGGATTCCTCGTAGGTTTCAGTAACCCTTCCCGAGTGTAAAACCGGACGGTATCGGGGTTAACCCCCGCACCCATAGCGATGTCTTTAACTTTCATAACTCTGACGGCCATTCCCAATGTTCATCGAGTGAAGGGAAGACATCCTTTTCCGAAACTGTGCGGAGCCATGGATGGCAAAGCTCAAGCGCCACATGGATGGGCCGAAGGAGCGTGTTTCGGAAAAGGATGTCTTTCCTTCACGGATGGCACTCCACTTCGGATGCCACCCGCCATTGCACCAAGGATAGACTAAAACCTGTGAGCTACTCACAGGTCAAAGGTTTTTTCAGGAAGAGGAGTCTTTTGAGCGCAGGAACGTGCCACAGGCCTTGCACTGGTCCGGGGCCATCAGCTTGGCCTGCCAGCCGATTTTCTGGCCACAGGCAGGACATTCCAGACGCAATTGCAGGACGATGATAGGAGTGATCAATACCGCAATGAGAATCCCCAGCGGGCCCCAGCTGTCGTCGCTGGAAAGACCAAGCTGGCTGCTGAAAACCAGAATTATAATCAGCGCGAAGAACGCGAAAATAAAATAACGCTTGTTCCAGGTTTCCCATCGCCGCAAGCGGTCTTCCTGTTCCCTGGTCAGATATTTTGCACTCATAAGCCGGTACCTTGAAAACTGATACCCCTAATAGTGGTGATTCAAAGCCCCCATTTCAATCAGCTACCAACCGGCGTATCCAGATTCAGCAAACCGGCGCCCAGCGCCTTCTCCAGTTCGTCGGCGGGAATCGGTCGGCTGATCAGATAGCCCTGGATCAGATCGCAGCGGTGATCTTTCAGGAAGTTCAGTTGTTCCCGGGTTTCCACGCCTTCGGCCACCACCTGGATTCCCAGGTTATGGGCGAGATTGATCACTGCCCGGGTAATGACAGCATTGTCATGGCGCTCGGTGACATCGGTAATGAAGGAACGGTCGATTTTAAGCAGGTCCACCGGGAAATCCCGCAGGTAACCCAATGAGGAATAACCAACGCCGAAGTCATCGATGGCCAGGTGCACACCCAACTTATGGAGCTTTGAGAGCTGGTTGAGGTTGTGCTCGATGTTCTGGATGAAAATCTCTTCTGTCAGCTCCACTTCCAGCCGGTCTGCGGGAACACCGTGAGATTCCAGCGTATTCTGGATGTGGTCGACAATACTTTCGTCGTCCAGCTCGCGGCCTGACAGGTTTACTGCAATACGCAGGTTGGAAAACGGACTGTTCTGCCATTTTGCCAGCTGCCGGCAGGCCGCCATGACAACCCAGCGGCCGATATCGGTAATGCGTCCGCTTTCCTCCGCCAGGGGAATGAAGTCCACCGGTGGCAGAAGGCCGCGGCGGGGATGCTGCCAGCGGATCAGAGCTTCCACGCTGTTGATCGATGAGTCATTGAGATCCAGCTGGGGCTGGAAATAGAGCACAAATTCTTCCTCAGCGAGGGCATTGTCCAGATCTTTGTCCAGCTCCAGGCGCATGACTTCCCGGTTCTGCATGCCCTCGGTATAGAACTGATAGGTGTTACGGCCCTGTTCTTTGGCCCGGTACAGCGCCACGTCCGCATTACGCATCAGGGTATCGGCGTCGAGACCGCTCTGGGGATACACTGCTACGCCCATGGTAGCGGTGATGCCGTGCTTTTCGCCCTGGACATTAAAAGGCGCTTCAAAGCAATGCTTGATCTGGCCCAGCAGATTGATGATGTCGTCAATGTCTTCCACGTGCTGTTGGCGGATCATGAATTCGTCGCCGCCAGAGTAAGCGACCATGATCCTTTCATCGCTGAGAGCGTTCAGGCGTTCGGACACCCTGATCAGCAGTTCGTCCCCGAACTGGTGACCGAGCGAGTCGTTGAGCATCTGAAAGCGGTCGAGGTCGATCATCACCAGTGCTAACTGCCGCAGCTGCCGGTCGGCAATACTCATGGTATGGGCCAGGTCTTCCATGAAAAAGCGGCGGTTGGCCAGCCCGGTCAGTGTGTCAGTGGTTTCAAGCCTTACCAGGTCCTGCTGTACCGCCTGGCGCTGACCGATTTCTGCATCCAGCTCGCGCCGCGTTTTCAGTAACACCTGATTGCGTTTGAGAATCTGCTGCACCAGCAAGGTTGTGAGACTGACCAACAGTCCCATGCACAACATGACAACGAAGGTCACCAAGGGCCAGTTGTTACGCTGATCTCCCACCCAGGAAACAGAGGGGGTAACCTTCAGGGTCCAGTCCAGGGTCGGTAATTCGACGCGGACACTGCTGGAGAAGGAGGGATCCGTGGCCACCGAGGGATTCAAGGCATACGTGGGGCTACCATCGTCCAGTATATCAATGCGGAAGGACTCCAGTGCTCGCCGGGAAAACAGTTCTCGGGCAAGTGTTTCCATTCTGAAGACGCCGGCAATGAAACCGTTGTCGGTGACACCGGAGAGTATTGGTGCGTAGATAACCAGCCCTTTGCCACCCTGTTTCAGGTCAATAACGCCGGAAATGTCGAGGTTGCCGGTAGCCCTGGCTGTTTCCAGAGCCTGCCGGCGCTCCGGTGAGAAAGCGACGCTGTTGCCAATGGCCTCTTCGTTGCCCTGGTAGGGCTTTATCCAGCGGATTATGAAGTTCTCGTCAATCCATCCGATCGCCTGGTAGACACCAAAATCGGCCAGGTAGTTCTGGGCGTCCTGCGCCCATACTTCCCGGGATAGGTCCGGGGCGGCTTCCTGGCGTTTCGCCATTCGCCGAATGGCCGCGGCATGAACCAGAAATTCCCGCTCCAGGCGCTTGGCCATGGAGAGGGCCTCGTTGTCCAGATTGGACTGGATCTGGGCGTTATCCTGCCTTTCAATGCCGTATTGCAGAACCAGGGCGATACCCAGGAACACCAGGAGAATCAGCGCTGGAAATACCGGATTCAGCAAGCCCCTGACAAACAGGGATAGCGCTGACGCAGGTTTATCCACAAAGTGCTCCGGTTGGTGAACTCACTGAACAGGATATCGGCCGGATTCCCCCGATTATGAGGGATAAACGCGATGTTCTGTTACCGATTGTTGAATCCATGCCTGAGAGCGGACTACCGGCCTTCGCGAGGGGACGTTGCGGTTTGTGTCACAGGGGGTATGCCAAGGCGTGGAATTTCCTGCTTGGGGCATTTGTCCATGACAACAGTGATGCCTGCCTCTTCCGCCCGCAGTGCACCCTCTGCATTAATGACCCCGAGCTGCATCCAGATAACCGGTATTTGCTGTTTGATGGCGTCGTCTATGACGGGGTCGGTGCGGTCAGGGGCCAGAAAAAGATCTGCCATATCGACGGGAGTAGTGACAGAAGCGAGGTCCGGCCAGACGGTTTCACCGAGAACCGTCTTGCCTGCCAGTCTGGGATTTACCGGTATCACCCGGTACCCGCGCCCCTGCAGATAGGCCATCACTTCATGGCTGGGGCGGCTGGACTTGTCGCTGGCACCAACCAGGGCAATAGTGCGGACGGTTTCGAGTATTCTGCGTAGCTGTTCGGGATTGTTACGGGACATGCGGGTTACCGGTTTGTCAGGTGGCCCGGTGTGCCTCAAGGCGGACAGACACCGATTCCGCATAGCGTAACGCATGGGGCTTGTCGATTTCCACCTCGGCCCAGCTGACCGCCTGATGCTCCATAACAATGCAGAGCACTTCGTGGGTCAGCCGCTCCAGAAGGGCAAAACGGTTGCCTTCTACATGGCTGATGATCTGTTTGGTGATCGTGCGATAGTTCAGTGCCACACGGATATCGTTCTGGTTGATGGCGTCCGCCGCATTGTAGGTCAGCCGGACATTGATCAGCACGTCCTGCTGGTTGCTGATTTCCTCTTCCTTGATGCCGATATACGCGCGTAGCAGCAGATCCTTTATGCGCACGGTGGCTTGGTGGTTTCCGGTCACGGCAGTCATCTGGTCTCCAGGTTATCGATGGATATTCAGCGATCCCGAATCAGTGTCAGGAATTCAGTCCGTGTGGCCTGGGATTTCCTGAACTGGCCCAACATCACTGAGGTCTTCATACGTGAGTTCTGCTTTTCAACGCCGCGCATCATCATGCACATGTGCTGGGCTTCAATAACCACAGCGACACCCTTGGCTCCGGTGACCATTTCGACGGCCTCGGCAATTTCACGGGTGAGATTTTCCTGGATCTGCAGCCGGCGCGCATACATGTCAACAATGCGTGCAAACTTGGACAGCCCCAATACCTTGCCCTGAGGCAGGTAGGCAATATGGCATTTGCCGATAAACGGCAGCATGTGATGCTCACACATGCTGTAAAGCTCAATGTCCTGAACCACAACCATTTCATCCATGGAGGACTCGAAAACGGCATCGTTAACCAGGACATCGAGACTCTGTCGGTACCCCTGGGTGAGAAACTGCATGGCCTTCGCTGCCCGCAGAGGAGTGTTCTGCAGGCCCTCGCGGCCAGGATCTTCGCCCAGGCCGGCGATAATGTGCTGGAAATGGCTGGCCAGGTCGTCAAGCTTGTTGGTCATAGAGGCTTCCGGTGTTGGTGTCGGTTCAAAGGCGAAAGCTTAAGGGAATTTGCCAGTGTCCTCCAGATCTACGACTATCCGGTTTAATAAGACCACCCCCGGCAGCCCCCTGTTTGGCAAAATGCCTGTCCGGATATGGCGGCCCCGGCCCGTTTGATTTAGAGTTCCATTCTCGGGCAGGTTTCAGGGAACCGGAATGGAACAGGTGATACCAGGAGCGCAGGGCCTGACAGCTCAGGGCGCAATGAAAGGGACGCTGGAAGGCTGGCAGCAGAAGGGTAAATGGTTTTCCTACGGGGGGCACGCCATTTTCAGTCGCATGGCCGGGCAGGGCGATACTGTGGTGCTGCTTCATGGCTTTCCTACCGCCAGTTGGGACTGGAGCCGGCTGTGGCCAATGCTGGTGCAGCATCATTCGCTGCTGACCCTGGATATGCTGGGCTTTGGCTTCTCTGACAAGCCGGCACTGTATGATTACAGTATTGAAGACCAGGCAGATATGATCGAGGGGTGGCTTGCGGGCCTTGGCCTAAAAAATGTCAGCCTGTTAGCCCACGATTACGGATGCAGTGTGGCCCAGGAACTGTTGGCTCGTGACCAGGAAGGGGTATTGCCATTTGCCATCACCCGCGTCGGCTTTCTCAACGGGGCGCTTTTCCCGGAGGTACACAACCCCCTGCTGATACAGAAGCTGCTGGGTAGTCCATTGGGAGGGCTGATCAGCCGGGGTCTGACCCGCGGTGTGTTCGAGCGGAGTTTCCGGCGTCTGTTCGCGCCCGATAACGCGCCCGGCCAGGAGGACATGGATGATTTCTGGTATCTGCTGACCTACAACAATGGCCGTGGCATCCTGCACAACCTGATTCATTTCATGGAAGAACGCCGCTGTCACCGCCATCGCTGGGTGGGCGCGCTGCAGAATGCGAAGCAGCCGATGAGATTGATCTCCGGTGTGGCGGACCCCGTTTCCGGAGCCGCAATGGCCAGGCGTTATCGTGAGCTCATATCCGATGCCGACGTAGTCGGTCTGCGCAATGTCGGCCACTACCCGCATTTCGAGAGTGCAGCAGAGGTTTATCGGGCCTGGCGGGATTTTTGCCGGCAAACGAAGTAGCCAGGCGCAACACTGGCGCTGGCGTCAATCGGGATGCTGCGCCTATGGCTGCCCGGCCTGCAGTTAGATAAACTCGCTGGCTCTGATCAAGGAGCCGCTATGACCGCTGTCCACACCCGTCCGCCTGCGCTGACCATTCGCGCCGGCAACCGCGCCCTGGCGCGGTTGCAGAAGCAACCTTTTACTGCAGCCGATGTGCATGTTGTGCCCGGAGCGGCGGGTGGCCCCAAGGCGCTGGGTATTTCCGGCCTCGACAAGGCAATATTCGGCGACTTTCTGCCGCAGAAGCCACAGGTGCGTTCGCTTATTGGCTCTTCGATCGGAAGCTGGCGGTTTGCAGCGGTAGCGTCAACGGACGATCCCGGGGCACAACTGGCCCGGCTGGCAGATCTTTACACCGATCAGCGTTTCGCCAAGGGTGTCAGCATGGCTGAAGTCAGCCGCAAGAGTGTGCTGTTCCTGGAAGAATTACTGGCCGGCTGTGAGGAGCACATCCTCAATCATCCCTGGTATCGCCTGAATATTGTCGTGGTCCGCAGCCGCGGCATGCTGGAGCACGATACCAGGGGCCGCCTCGGCCTGGCGCTGATGAACACCATCAGCGCCAATATGGTCAGTCGCCGCCACCTGGGCCGCTTTATGGAGCGCGCCATCATCCACGACGCCCGGCAGAAAGCCCCCCTGGGCAAACTGGTGGACTTCCCCAGCCATGAAATAGCCCTGAGCCGCGACAACCTGATGCCGGCGCTGCTGGCTTCGGCGTCCATTCCCATGGTGATGTCCGGCGTTCGCAACATCCCCGGCGCACCGGATGGACTCTACCGCGACGGTGGCCTGCTGGACTATCACCTGGATCTGCCCTACAAACAGCCTGGCGTGATTCTCTATCCCCACTTCACCGATAAGGTCGTTCCCGGCTGGTTCGACAAGACCCTGCCCTGGCGCCGGGGTGATGCCACCCGGCTGCAGGACGTGCTGCTGGTGTCGCCGTCTCCCCAATATCTGGAGACGCTCCCCGACAAAAAGCTGCCGGACCGCAAGGATTTCGAACACTACCTTGGTGACGACGCCGGCCGTGAGCGTGCCTGGCGCAAGGCCATTGCGGAGAGTGACCGCCTCGGCGACGAGTTCATGGAACTGGTGGAGTCCGGCCGCCTGAAAGACGTGTTGCGGCCACTTGATGGGAAGCGCTGATAACGCGGGTGGGTTTTATTGGATTCTGGCCTTTGGGCCTGGGGGAGGCATCGGTGCAGGGCACCTGTTCCAAACACGCCCGTAAATACGTCCCTGTAGGGCTCGGTCGCGCCATCCCTGGCGCTCCACGGTTTGGCACAGGTGCCCCGCACCGATGCTCGCAGCTTACGGATAACGCGATCTTTCCTGGTAGCGGTCCGCACGGGCTTGTAGCGTGTCTGGCAAGGCCCCTCCCAATGCCAGCCTGCACCAGAAAAGCAGGCCAGGAACGCGGCAACACTCAGTACATTGACTATACTGCCCAGGAATGTCGAAAAAATAACCAGGGATTATCCGATGACTGATGAGAAACCAGTAGTAGCCAGTACCACGCCCTATTCCGTTTTAGTGGAGGCCGGCACGAACTATTTGTGGTGCGCCTGTGGCCGTAGCGAGAGTCAGCCTTTCTGCGACGGCTCCCACAAGGGGACCGGCTTTACGCCGGTGAAATACACCGCCGAGAAGGAAGAAAAGGTGACATTCTGTGGCTGCAAACACACCGGAACACCACCGCTGTGTGATGGCACCCATAAGACCCTCAGTCAGGACTGAGCCTGGCGGGCCGAGCCGTAGATCAGCAGAAATACTGAAAACGCAGTAACCACCACCGACGGACCGGCGGGCGTATCAAGGTGCCAGGACAGCGTCAGCCCACCGCTAACGGCAACAAAACCGAATACGATGGCCAGCCCCACCATGTGCTCGGGGTTGTGTGCCAGTCGCCGGGCGGTGGCGGCGGGAATAATCAGTAATGCGGTGATCAGCAGTACCCCGACAATCTTCATGGCAACGGCGATGACGATCGAAAACATCAGCATCAGTGCCAGCCGCAGGCGTTCTACCGGCACACCTTCAACCCTCGCCAGCTCTTCGTGAATGGTGCTCATCAGCAGGCCACGCCAAAGCACGGTGAGTAACCCCAGAATCAGCGCCGCACCGCCGTAGATCCAGAGCAGGTCCCGGCGACTCATGGCGAGCAGGTCGCCGAACAGCAGGCCGGTCAGATCCACCCTGATGTCCGGCATGAAGCTGAGGGTCACCAGGCCAATGGCGAGTGCACTGTGGGCCAGAATTCCCAGCAGGGTATCGGTGGCAAGAGTCTTGCTGCGGGAGAACAGAACCAGAGCCACGGCCAGCACCACGCAGGTGATGATCACACCCAGGTTGACGGGCACGCTGATCAGAAAACTCAGGGCAATGCCCAGCAGCGCGGAATGGGCCAGGGTATCTCCGAAGTAGGCCATGCGCCGCCACACCACGAAACAGCCCAGCGGCCCGGCCACCAGGGCTACCCCAAGCCCGCCAATCAGTGCCCGCCAGAAAAAGTCCCCGAGCACGGCATCAATGATGGGCATGGGAGCACTCCCTGTGGCCATCGTCCTCGCCGGATACAACATCACCGTGGAGATCGTGGCTGTGATTGTGGTGGTGATGGTATACCGCCAGGCTTTCCGCTACCGGTTGTCCGAAGGTTTCAATGAAGGCCGGGTCGTGCGAGATATCGGCCGGGTAACCACTGCAGCACACGTGCTGGTTAAGGCAGATAACCCGGTCGGTGGCTGCCATAACCAGGTGCAGGTCGTGGGAGATCATTATCACGCCGCAGTTCAGATCGTCCCGCACGCTCCGGATCAGATCATAGAGTGCTGCCTGGCCGTTTATATCCACGCCCTGGGCGGGTTCATCCAGCACCAGCAGGTCCGGTCTTCGCGCCAGTGCCCGGGCCAGCAGCAATCGCTGCTTCTCGCCACCGGACAGGTGGTGAACCGAGGCATTGAACAGGTGCTCAATGCCGGTCTTTGCCAGCGCATCAAGGCACTGCTTTTGCGGACGACCGCTGAGCAGCATAAAGCGTTTCACGCTGATAGGCAGTGTGCTTTCAAGGGTCAGATGCTGGGGAACGTAGCCAATGGTCAGCCCGGGAGTCATGCTCAGGGAGCCGCCAGAGATTGGTTGTATGCCCAGTACCGCCTTGATGAGCGTCGTCTTGCCAGCGCCATTCGGACCAATAATGGTGATGATATCGCCCCGCCGGACGCGTAAATCCACGTGATCAACCACAGGCCGGTCATCAAATCTGACGGTTAACCGTTTCAGTTCGACCAGCGCTTCATCTGTCATGGGCAGGTTCCGGTACACAGCGCGGGCAGTAGCCTGCCACCTCAATGGTCACGTCATCCGGCTGGAAGGATTGCTCCGCAGCCGCCAGTGTTACTGCATTGGATACGCCCGGCGCGGTCAGTTCCAGGACATTGCCGCAGGTATGGCAGATCAGGAACATACCGTTATGACGTTCACCCGCATGAGTGCAGCCGATAAAAGCATTGAGGGAGGCGATCCTGTGCACCAGACCGTGCTGTTGAAGGAAGTCGAGGGCACGATAGACGGTTGGCGGCGCGGCGTTATGGCCGTCTTCTGCCAGAACCGCGAGAACGTCATAGGCGCCAAGGGGTTTGTGGGATTGCCAGATCAATTCCAGTACCCGCTCGCGGGTTGGTGTCAGGCGGGCATTATGCTGCTGACAGATAGACCTGGCCTCAGCCAGTGCCTGTGCAACACAAACCTCGTGGTTATGGGGGCGATAGGGAAGAGCGCTGGATGACATGGGCACTGGCCTGCGGAATTTGCAACATTATAACATTAGCAAAAAACAGTGCCACGTCTGTGTCGAATTCAGCGTGATGGTTCAGCTAGCGGGATGCTTCCACCGCCAGGGACTCAAGGTAGCCCAGATCCGGGATAATGGCGGTTTCGCCGTCCACTTCCACCACCATCAGGTCCGCGGGGCCGGTCTCGCCTTCCACTTTTTTCAGCTGATCTTCAGTCAGGCGTGTCTGGCTGGGAATGCCCTGGGTAACCAGGGCCATGAAGGGCACCGAATTGTGGTGGTCTCCGATGGTGTTCAGCACCACAATGCGCCCCCGATTGCCACCGGGGACTATGAGCTTGCCGCCGTTGGCTGCATCGTAGGAGATAACCGGCAGGTTCAGGCCACGCCAGTCCAATTCACCGACCAGCCATTCCGGTGTATTGGCTGCCGGGTCGGAACTGGCGAAATCCACAACCTCCGCTATCGAAACGTTCGGTAACAGCAGTTGTTTTCCGCTCATGGGAATCATAACGCAGGGCAGGGTCTGGCTGTTGTCGTTCATTACTCATTTCCTCAGGCGGAATCCCGTTTTTGCCGGCCCTTGAGCAGGCAGGATTCTTCAATCGTTTTGACGAGTTCCCGGGCCAGCTGTTCCGGCGTGCCACAAAACACGGAACAACCGGTTGCTGCCACCGAGTCGGGCATCGAACTGTTGCCGCAGCTGGTGCTTTCCTGCACCCAGATGCGGCTACCATAGGCCTTCAGCAATGGCGCGGCAATGGCGCCGTCATTGCCCATTCCGGAAAACACGATGGCGTGACAATTAGCTCCGTAATGGTCACCAATGTTCAGCAGTACCTGGTCAATCGACGGGCCGTAGGGGCCCGGCCAGGGCGTGTCCCGCTGCTGGAGTGCACCGCTGTCGTCCAGGGTCCATTCATGCTCAACCGGCATCAGGATAACGTCACCGTTGTGAATGCGATAGCCATTTTCCGCCGGTTTCAGCTGGTAGTGGGCATGGCGACCGAGCACACGGGTCAGCACTTCGGTAAAGTTGCTGTCGATATGCTGGGCATAGACGAATCCCACCGGTAATCCCGGAGGCAGGTTATCGAGAAAGGTTTTGACAGCCGCCGGGCCTCCAAGTGAAGCCCCCAGAATCCAGATCTCTGCGGCCGGCAGGTCTGCAGAGGCCGGCGGAATCCAGCGGGGCAGTGCTGGCGAGCCTGCTGTCCGGGGCTGGTCGTTGGCCAGTTCCTCGATAGCGGCGGCAGAATCCAGCTTCTCAAGGTGCCCGAGGCTCTGTTCCAGTTTGTCCAGTAATCGGCGTTCCCACCGCACATAGTCGGTGGTGCCGGGCTTCGGGGCCGGGTCCAGGCCAAACAGAACCGGTGCCTGGGTGTTCTCCAGCAGATGATCAAACAGGACCGGGTGGTCTGCCTCGTCTTCCAGCGTAATCAGCCACAGACTGGCAGCCGGGAACTCCGGATAACCCTGCAGGCGATCCGGGTCGCCGGAAAAGCAGACGTCCAGGCCGAACCTGGACGTGGCTTCGTGCAGCCGGTGCCGTTGCAGCACGATGTCCGAGACAATGCCGACCGTTGCCCGTCCTGGCTGACCGGTCATCACTGATTCCCGGTCAGCCGCGTGATGGTGTCAAGCAGGTCGGTCTCCTGGAAAGGCTTGCCGAGGTATTCGTTGACACCTATGGCCAATGCCCGTTCCCGGTGTTTTTCACCGGTACGTGAGGTGATCATACAGATCGGAGTGTCTCTGAGACTGTCATCGTGGCGCACGAAGCTGGCCACTTCGAACCCGTCCATGCGGGGCATCTCGATGTCCAGCAGGATGATGTCCGGCCTGTGATCCTGCAGCTGTGCCACCGCATCCAGACCGTCTTTGGCAGTGATGACTTCCATGCCATTACGTTCCAGCAGGCGCGAGGTAACCTTGCGGACTGTGACCGAGTCGTCCACCACCATAACCACGGTAGCCTGCTCCTCGCGGCGTGATGCTTCTTTCGCCTTTTCGAGGTTGGCAATGCGTTGGCGCTCGGAGAGGATATCGGAACGGATCATCGCCGGCAGATCCAGTATCACCACCACGTTGCCGTCGCCAAGGATGGTGGCACCGGAGACACCCCGAACCGTGTTGAACTGCGGGCCAAGGGACTTGACCACGATTTCGCGGCTACCCATCAGGCTGTCCACCTGCAGGGCCATGGGCTGCTCGGCACCACGCACCAGGATCACTGGCAATGGCAGGGCCTGGCCCTGGAGCTTGGGATGGTGATCGCTGTTCAGCAGGCTGCCCAGATACTGCAGGCGGTAGTGCTGGCCGGCGTACTCGTACAGGGGCGCGTCCGGCTTGTAGTATTCTTCAAGCTCGTAGGTGCTGACCCGCACGATACCCTCAATGGTGTTCAGCGGTATGGCGTAGAAATCCTCACCGGTAGACACCATCAGCGCGCGGTTTACCGATACCGTGAATGGCAGGCGGACGGTGAAGACAGTGCCCCTGCCAACCGTGGAATCAATATCCAGGCTGCCGCCGAGCTGTTTGATCTCGCTGGCAACCACGTCCATGCCGACGCCGCGGCCGGAAATCTGGGTCACCTGCTGCGCAGTCGAGAAGCCCGGCTGCAGAATGAACTGCAGAATTTCCCGCTCGCTCAGGTCCTCATCCGCCGACATCATGCCCTGGCGAACGGCCTTGTCGCGGATGACACCGGCGGGGATGCCGGCGCCGTCGTCGATCATTCTCAGTACCACATCGCCACCTTCGCGGGTCAGTGACAGGGTAACCTCTCCGGTTTCCGGCTTGCCGGCCTGCTTGCGGTCTGCCGGCGTCTCAATGCCGTGGTCCAGTGCGTTACGCAGCATGTGTTCCAGCGGCGCGATCATGCGTTCGAGGATGTTGCGGTCCATTTCCCCTTCCGGGTTACGGACATCAAACTCGACTTTCTTGCCGAGCTCGCCGCTGATCTGGCGAACGATCCGGCGTAGCCGGGGTACCATGGAGGCAAACGGAATCATCCGGGTCTTCATCAGACCTTCCTGGAGTTCCGTATTGATCCGTGACTGCTGTACCAGAAGGGTCTCGGTGTCCCGTACCCGGTCGGACAGGGTTTCCCGCAGGTCGGTAAGGTCCGATGAGGATTCCGTCAGGGCCCGCGACAGCTGCTGGATGGCGGAATATCGATCCATTTCCAGCGGGTCGAAGTCGTCGCCGTAATCCGGTCCATGCTCTTTCTCGGCGCGGAACAGGATCTGTGTTTCGGTCTCGATTTCCATCCGGCGCAACTGTTCACGCAGACGCTCGATGGTAGCGGCCATTTCGTCGAGGTTGTGGCTGAAGTCGCTGGTCTGCTGCTCCAGACGGCCACGGGTAATGCTGGTTTCACCTGCCAGGTTGACCAGCTCGTCCAGCAATGGTGCCGATACCCGGATGGTTTCCTGGGGCGCGCGCTGGGCGTTAGTCGCCTTCGCAGGTGTTCTGGAGGGCGTTTTTTCGGGCCTGGGCGCAGGTGCTGCCGGTTTTTCCGGCTCGGCAGGCTTCTCTGTGGCCGGCTCCGGGGCTGTTGCTGCTTCCGGTGTCTTCGCTTCCGGTTCAGTGGTTTCGGGAGCCGCGCCGGTATTTTCAAACCGGTTACGGATGTCGGTGACCAGCGCCACAATGCCATCGTGATGTTCAGTTATGGCCTGCCAGGCGTCATTGCCCGGGGTGTTACCACCGAGGTCAATCAACCGTGTTTCCAGAGCATGGGCCTTGTCGCCCAGGTCGGCAAGCTGTGACAGTCGGGCACCACCTTTGAGGGTATGCAGTGCGCGCTGGGCTTCCTGGTTAAAATGGTGGTTGCCCGGGTCTTTGCGCCAGTCGTCCAGCAACTGCTCGAGCTGGTCGAGAATCTCGCCGGCCTCTTCCAGGAAGATCTCCAGAACCTCAGCATCAACAGCGTCTTCCTCACCGGAAGCCGCGGCTGGCGCAGTGGCTTCGGAAAGTTCACCGCCTGAGGCGCTGTAGGCATTTTTCAGTGCCTCGATGAGTACCCTGTCAGCGGCCGGCTTATTGCCGTCTTCCAGGCTGGCAAGCATGTTCCGCAAATCGCCATGAGCTTTCTCACTGAGTTCCAGCACAACAGCCTGGTTGTTGGAGCCGGCAATCAGGGGGTCCAGCGCGTCCGACCAGGCTTCGGCCAGATCGGCAATAGGGTCGACATCGGACAGGCGTGCGCCCCCCTTGAGGGTATGCAGCTCCTGTTGCAGCTGGGTTACCCCGATCAGCTCCTCCGGTTCGTCTTTCCACTGCGCCAGGCATTCGCCAATGGCTTCATGAATCTCCAGCCCCTCATCGAGGAAGATGCCTGCCAGATCATCGTCGGCCCCCTCGGCAATGGCATCTGCGGCGGAGGCTGGCTGTTGCTCTGGCTGATCAACAGCGTCCCCGTTTCCTTCAGGCTCTTCCTGGGCTTCTTCAGCTTCTGCCGGGGGCAGCGGTTTGCCGGAGAGAATGGCTTCCACCTGCTCGACCAGCTCCGTCGCCGGCGGACACGGCTTCTGCGTGGCTATCTGCTCGACCATCTGCGCAAGCCGGTCGTGGCAGGCGAACAGCAGGTCGTTCATGTCATCACTGGCGCTGAGCTGACCCTCGGCAACTTTCTCGAACAGGTCTTCAAGCACATGGGTCAGGTCGCCAATGGCATCGACACCCGCCATGCGGGCACCGCCTTTGAGCGTATGCACATCACGCTGCAACTGTGCTGCAATTTCACGGTTGGAGGTGTCTTCACTCCAGGTGTGCAGTGCGCTGCCCGTGGAGTTGATCAGGTCATAGGCTTCTTCCAGGAAGATGCCAGTCAGCTCCGGGTCGAGATGGGAGAGGTCGGTACCATGTTCCGCCTCCCCGCTGTCGCCTTCCTCCGGATCAGCCAGCGGAGTGTCCTCATCACCCCCGGCTTCGGCATCGTCGTGGTTTATGTCTGTGGCTGGACGGGAGCCGCCGGTGGCGCTGTCCATGTAGGCGTGGATTTCACTGATAAGGTCGGGTGCCGGCCGTGGCGGCTGGTTCTGCTCCAGGGCATCCACCATGCCCGCCAGGCGATCGTGGCAGCGGAACAGCAGGTCGGACAGTTCGCCGGTAACGACAAGGCGGTTTTCCGTCAGCCCTTCGAACAGATTTTCCAGTTCGTGGGAAAGGTCGCCAACGGGCGGGATATCGGCAAGGCGAGCACCACCTTTCAGTGTATGCAGATCCCGTTGTAGCAGGCGCAGGAGGTCAAGATTGCCGGTATTGTCACTCCAGCTCTGTAAAGCATCCGCTGTACTGTCAATCAGGTCGCGGGCTTCCTCCAGGAAGATCTCAGCCAGTTCCTGATCCAGATCTTCGTCTGTTTCCGCCAGCGGTGGCGGTTCGTTGCCTTCTTCCGCCGCATCTTCGGTATCCAGCTCAAAGCTGCGATCAATCTCCTCCAGATCACCGGTGAATTCCTGTTCAAAGGCATCCGCCGTTTCTTCTGCCTCGTCGGAAGCATCAACAGCGAGCCCGCCGAGAGCGGCTATCAGCTCATCACCGCTTTCAGTGGCAAGTCCGGCCGCCACCTGATCCATCATGTTGATCAGGTGTTCGTGGCCTGCGCGGATGGTATCGAAGAAGAGCGGATCTGGCTGGAATTCCGGCCTTGCAGCGCGTTGGTAAACGTTCGTGAGCGCGCCCGAGAGCTCGGCAACGTCTGTCAGGCCAGCCTGTTGCGCACCGCGAGTCAACTGCTGCAACTCTGCACGCAGGGTGTCCAGTGCGGAGGTCTGCCCGGGATCTTCCTCCCACCCGTCAAGAATCCGGTCGGCATCCAGAAGGATGTCCAGGCCTTCATTGAGGAATAGCTGGACCAGTTGCGGCCGGTTATCGTCTTCGGTGTCATCATCACGGGAGCGGGTGCCGCGCAGCGTGGCATTGCTTATCTGTTCCAGCTTTTCCAGGAAGATGTCCGTGCCGGGAAGGTCACCCTGGGGGTTCTCCCGGATCTGGCTCAGACCCTGGGTGAGGAAGTCACAGGCGTTACCGACGAGGCCGACAACTTCCTGGTCAGCCCGCTTGTTCCGGGCGCGGGCTTCCTTGACAAACCGTTCCAGCGGCGTAATCACAGCGGCGATCGGCGCGATCCCCGCAGTATGCGCGCTGCCTTTGAGGGTATGAAGCGCCCGCGAGAGATCGTCCGTGTAGGCAATGCTTGCCTTGTCGCCGGCGGAGTGGATAAAGTCCTGCAGGGTTTGCAGGTGGGTCTCGGTCTCGCTCTCGAAAATATCCAGCAGTACGGGGTCTACGGCGTTTTCGTCGTCTGTCCCGGTTTGCAGGGCCCCGGCGGTGTGTTCCCTGTCTGAGGCTGACGGCGAGTCCGACGGCGGCATGGTGCTGGTGTCGGGAATCTCTCCGTTCGCCATGGCCGTGGCACGCGCTTCCAGCGCCGAGATGTCACGGGACGGAGCGCGCCCCTTCTCGAAGTCTTCGACCAGTTCGGGGAGAACCGCCGTTATCTCCTCCAACAAACCGGCAATGTCATCATTCATGAAGATGCTGCCGTCAATGACGCGGTTCAGCATGTTCTCGACAGACCAGGCCAGCTCGCCGACAACCAGCGCTCCAACCATGCGGCCACTGCCCTTGAGGGTGTGGAACCCGCGTCGGACTTCGGACAGCGCGGTACGGTCATCGTGCTGGCGAAGCAGCATGGGCAGGAATTCACCGATGGTATCCAGAACCTCACCGGCTTCCTCGATAAAGATCTCGAGAATTTCGTCGTCGATGAGATCGTCTTCTGCGTCATCTTCTGCAACAGACTGTTCTGCCTGCGCTACCGCTGCCGGTGGCTCTGGCGGGATTTCCGCTGCCGTCTCCCCGCTGTCAGATTCAGCGGCAGACTCGGCGCTAGCACTGTCAATCTCGGTCTTGCGTGTGGTGGACATGGACTCGGCACGCCCGATGAGCTCTGCCACATCACCATCAGCCTGGCCACTGCGGAAGTCATTGATCAGCGCAGGGATTCGGCCGTTGACATCGTCGATCAGGCTGAACATCTCGTCACTGGGCCGGAGTGTCTGGTCAATGACCCGATTCAGCAGGTTTTCCACCGCCCAGGCCAGCTCACCAATACTGGTAGCGCCGACAAGACGGCCGCTGCCCTTGAGGGTATGGAAGGCGCGGCGGACTTCGGTCAATGCTTCGCGATCGTCATGGTTCTGGCGCAGGCGAGGGTAGAATTCGTAGATGGTTTCCAGGACTTCTTCGGCTTCTTCGACAAAGATGCCAAGTATTTCGTCATCCAGCAGCTCTTCATCCGAACCCCTGGTATCGGCTTCAGCTGACTCTGCGGGCATTTCCGGTTCAACCAGAGGTACTTCTTCCTCCGTCGGATGCTGCCACGTGGGCTCTGCGCCAACCGGAAAGCCAAGGGAGTCGAGGCTGGTTTCCGCCACGGCCAGAACACTGTCATTGTCCTCGATGCCTTCCGCCAGCCGCTCCAGGTAGTACTCGATGCTCGTAATCGCATCTGCCAGGGTATCCAGCTGCTTCCAGTCCGGAACCTGCCTGCCCCCGAGCAGAACATCGGTTATGTAGCGCTCGGCCGAGGCGAGCATGTCGGCAACACGATCCAGAGGGATAAGCCTCAGGCCACCGCGGATGCTGTGAAGCAAACCGGGCACGTGTTCGATTTCGCCGGTTTCCCACTGGGAGGCAATGAAGTTGACGATGGCAGTCTTGACCTGCTCCAGGGTATTGCGTGATTCCCTTAACAGGGCGCTGCTGGCTTCTCCCAGCTCTTGCGAACCCATGTTAACGGACTGCTGATCCTCGCCAGCGCGGCTGGTCTCGGACTGCCGATCGCTGTCGAGCCCGGCGAGGCTGGCTTCCACGTACAGCAGGGCGCCGGCGATATCCATCAGCGTACCGTCATCTACTGCTTCAGGCTGGGCGGAGAGCTTTTCCACCAGTTCAAGCTGTTCGGTAATGACCTTGCGGGGTATGCCCAGACCAAGCACAGCGAGGGTATTGGCCACCTGGCGCAGCCCGGGGAGCAGTTCTTCCAGCTCATCGTTCTGTCTCAGATCGGAACGGACGAACAGATCCAGCTGATCCTTGAGCCTGGCCAGCTCTTCGTTCAGGGCGCTGACCACCGAGTGGATAGCATCGCGGCCAGGGCCGGATACCCGGCTCTTGGCGGCGTCCACGTCATCCTCGGATGGCAGTGCATGGTCAAGCTGGTAATCGGCGCGCAGTTCCTGGACCAGCGGTGTATCCAGCTCCCGGGCGCGGGCAACATAGTACAGCAGGTGTTTGAGGAGAGCTTCGGGGGCCGGCTGTTGCAGGATGTCCACACGCTCTTCCGCCAGTCGACGGATTTCTGCGTCGAGTTCCCGCAACAATGCCTTGACGGCGGCATTCACCGGATTGGCGTGTTGCTGAAGGGTTTCCACGAAGCCACCGGCCGCTTTCCAGAGTTGTCCCCGCGGGGTTTTCTGGCACAACCGTATCAGCCGCTGGATAACCTTCTGCATGTATTCGAAGTGGGCGTCCAGATCGGCCTCACGAACCACTCCGGCAAGGGCGAACTGATACATCTGGCGAAGTTTGCGGATATGGCCGAGTACTTTCGGATCCTGCAGACGCTGGGATACATTGGCTGCTGCGACAACCCTGGACGGTGCCAGGTCGGGCTTGAACAGCGACGTGTCAGACAGCAGTGATTCGCCCCGCGCAGCCCGGAGATCGTTCAGCAGTGGCAGCAGCAGCATCGGAAAATCATCCTTGCTGCTGGTCAGGTGCTCCAGGTACTGGGGAAGCTGCAGGATAGCCTGCATCAACACTTCTACCGCGTCGTCCACATTGGCGACGGCTTCGTTCAGGACGGCCTGGGTGAGCTTCTCCATTTCCTCGGTCAGCAGGGCTGCGCCATAAAGCTCAACCATCTGCAGGGAACCGTGAACCTGATGGAGATAGTTCAGGCAGAAGCGCAGGCGCGCGGTGTCGTCCCGATTCTCGACATATGCTTCCAGTGCCTGCTGACCCTGGGTCAGCGTGTCCTGTATTTCGCCCCGAACCCAGTCCAGGGCGATGCTGTCATGGTGATTGCCCATAACCACTCCGGTTATTCTTCGTCAGTCTGGCGTTTGATCCACGCCAGCACATGTTCCGAGGGTACCCTCTGTAAGCCCGGGGGCTGCCAGTCGGTCAGCTCTCCCTGGCCCAGCACCAGCAACCCCCCGGGCGCCAGCCGCTCTGCAAGCCGTTTCACGATTTCCCGCCGGCGCCAGCGCCGGAAATAAATCAGCAGATTCTGGCAGAAGATAATGTTCATTCCGTGCATGGGAGCGTGTTTCAGGTCCAGCACATTCAGCCTTGTGAAACACACCCGCTCCCGGATGCTTTTTACGATCTCGACGTTGTTCCGCTCTGCCGGCCGGAAGTATCTGGCCTTCATGGCTTCGTCCATCGTCATCAACTTGCGCGCACTGAACAGGCCGGACCGGGCCTTGTTGATGGCGGGTTTGCTGATGTCGGACCCGGTAACCCCGAACAGGGGCTGTAGCGACAACCCCTCCATGCACTCGTTCAGTAACATTGCCAGGGTGTAGGGCTCCTCGCCGGTGGAGCAACCCACACTCCAGACCTCAATCGGCCGCTTTTTCAGTGCCTCACGGGGCCGGGTAAGCACGTAGTCAGACACCAGCCTGAAAGCATCCGGGTCCCGGAAAAACCGGGTTTCCTGTACCGTCAGCCGGTCCACCAGCGTAGACCACTCCACAATGGCATCCTGGCCGGATACGATCTGCTCATAGTAGGCCTGGTAAGTGCTGCATCCGATCTCCCGCATGCGGATCCCGAGGTTGGTTTCGAGAAATGACTTGCGGTCTGATGACAGGATGATGCCGGTGCGGTGCTCAAGCAGAGTCTGCCATTGGCTGAACTGCGCCTCGTCCATGTCGGGGAGTCGGCGCAGTGACCAGATGCCGTCGGCAGCTGGCGGACGGTTGCGTGTTTCAGCCATAAACTGTCAGCAGCCCCGGAGCGATGATCAGCTCACCACCGGAACGTCGCTGTCTTCCTCTTCTTCCTGGTCCGACGACTCTTCCTCGGGCAGTGTGAAGCCCGCAACAGAGGACCGCAGTTCAGACGCCATCTCTGCCAGATTACCGATCGACTTCGCAGTCGCGTTGGTACCGGAAGAGGTCTGCGAAGTGATTTCCTGGATGACGTTCATGGTGTTGGAAATGTGAGCTGCAGAAGACGACTGCTGGCGCGCGGCGTTGGAGATGTTCTGGATCAGCTCCGCCAGACTCATGGATACGTTCTCGATTTCCTCGAGGGCGATACCCGCGTCCTGGGCGAGGCGGGCACCACGGACTACCTCGGCGGTGGTATGCTCCATGGAGATAACCGCTTCGTTGGTGTCAGACTGGATGGTCTTTACCAGCGCTTCAATCTGCTTGGTCGCCGCAGAGGAACGTTCCGCCAGGCGCTGAACCTCGTCCGCAACCACTGCGAAGCCGCGGCCCGCATCACCGGCCATGGAGGCCTGGATCGCGGCGTTCAGGGACAGGATGTTGGTCTGGTCGGCGATGTCGTTGATCAGCGATACGATGTCACCGATTTCCTGGGAAGACTCGCCCAGTCGCTTGATCCTTTTGGAGGTTTCCTGGATCTGCTCGCGGATGTTGTCCATACCGCGGATGGTATTCTGTACCACTTCCGCGCCTTTTTTCGCGATCGCGACCGACCGTTCCGCAACCGCGGAGGATTCAGCAGCGTTCGAGGATACCTGGTCGATGGACACCGCCATCTCGTTTACCGCGGCAGATGCACCGGCAATTTCCTGGGCCTGGTGCTCGGAAGCATCGGCAAGGTGCATGGCCGTAGCCTGGGTTTCCTGGGCGGCCGATGCTACCCGTACGGCCGTGCCACGGATCGCCTGTACCAGCCCGCGCATCTGGTCGATGGCGTAGTTGATGGAGTCGGCGATGGCACCGGTAAAGTCCTCGGTGACCGTGGCTTCGGTAGTCAGGTCGCCATCGGCCAGATCAGCGAGTTCGTCCAGCAGCCGCAGGATCGCGTTCTGGTTCTGCTCGTTCTGTTCCTGGGTCGTCGCCAGGCGCTCCTGGGCTTCGCGGTAGAGCACCACGCCGATCAGTACAACAATGCCCACCATGGCGGTCAGAATGATGAAGGCGAGAGTCGGGCTGATGAACCGGGAGTTTGCCTGGCCCCGGAATTTCTCTGCAAGCACGGATAACTCGTCCAGCAGAACCTGGGAATTCTGGAAAATATCACTGGCTGCAGTACGCACCTTGAAGAGGTCGGGGGAGGCTTCGAGGATGGCGTCTACGTTCTGGGATACGAATTCAAAAAGCTCACCGACAGCCTCGAGGCCGTAGATGGCATCTTCGTCGTTAACCTGCGAAATACCCATAGCGGGGTTGCCGTTGATCTGGCCTTCAAGAACGCGGCCAAAGAGACTGGCGTCGCGGCCGAAACGGTCGGCAGCAATAACGGCGTCTTCATCACCGGACAGTACGTTATTGACGGAGCGAACAATCCGCTCGGCCAGCAGCGACTGACGCTGGGCCAGTGCGACCTGCTCGGCAGGGGCATTGTTATCCAGCAGGATCTGAACAATGTCGTCGTATTCCACCTGCAGCTGAGGGATGGTTTCGTTCAGGGTCCGGGCGACTTCGTGGAGGCCGAGTACCGCGTCACGGGTGGACAGGATACTGTCGGCGTTGTCCCTTACTTCGTTCCAGGTTTGCTGGACGTCACTGTTCCGGGCAATCTCACTTGGCGGAAGGCCGGTTTCCGGGTTGCCGTCGGTTACATAGCCCCAAAGGCGCTCGAACTCGTTACGGGAGCGTCGCAGTGCGTCGAAGGCCGAGGCGGTACCGCCAGCTGCTTCCGTCGCGTTCTTGGCGATTTCCTGTGACAGTACCCTTAGCTCCGAGGCGTGGGCGATGTATGCCTGATCGTTCTGGCTGTCCTTGTTAATAATGAACAGCACTGCAACGAGCAGGACGGTCAATGCGATCAGTGCGACAATCAGGCCGGCAACCAGTTTATTGCCTCCCTGTCCCGTACCGAGTCTTCCGGCTCTATTCTTCATTTTCTGGCTCCCGGCCTCTTCGTAATATTGGCAAGTTTGTTTCTGCGGGCGTTGGGCAGGCGGGAAGGTGTTCCTGCCGTCGTCTCCGCCCTTACCATTGCGCTACATCCAGGAAGCGTTCGTCCCCGAGCAGCTCGGCGGCAGAAAACACTTTCCAGACTTCCTCGTTACGCTCGTAACCGCCATGTACAAACGGCTGAACGTTTGCAGGTACATCCTGTGGCGATGCCACGAAGCTGTCCGCTGCGAAATATTGCATGCCCGAGACACTGTCCACCACCAGGCCACTGAACACGTCACCCTGCTCGACAACCAGCACCCGACGCTCACGCTGGCTGCGGGAGGAGCGGGGGATTTCGAAAAAGCCGGCAAGGTCGACCAGTGGCAGAAGCCGGCCTCGCACGTTGGCGGCGCCCAACATGAACTGGTGAACCCCCGGTATGTGGGTATAGCGGGGAACATGGAGGATTTCAGTGACTTCACCCATTGGCGCTACATAGCGCTCGCCTGCAAGAACAAAGCCGATGCCGTTCCAGAGTTCGACAGCTTCCTGTTGTTCCGGCAGGCCGGCAGCCATGGTGCGGCTGCGTCGGGCGATATCCGTCAGAACGGCAAAAGGGGCGGCCTGGGCGGACATGCTTACTCCACGGTTGGGGATCAGGCGATCAGGCTGTTGATTGTCTTGATCAGGTCGTCTTCAACGACGGGTTTTACAAGATAACCCTTTGCACCCTGACGGGTACCCCATACACGGTCCGTTTCCTGGTCCTTGGTGGTTACAATAACGACCGGGATGGATGCGGTTTCCGGGGCACGTGTCAGCTGACGGGTTGCCTGGAAGCCGTTCAGGCCGGGCATGACCACGTCCATCAGTACCAGGTCCGGAGTTTCGGCGCGGGCCTTGGCAACGCCGTCAGCGCCGTTGTCGGCCGTCAGCACTTCGTGCTTGTGCTTTTCCAGAATGGTCGAGATTTTCTTAACCTCGGTCGGGGAATCATCAACAATCAGAATGCGGGCCATGGTTTCCTCAATAGTGCTTTGCTTCAGCAGGTTTATTGTTCCGCCTGGGGAACGTACTGGCGAATGGTGTTAAGAAGCTCGTCCTTGCTGAACGGTTTGGTCAGGTACTGGTCGGATCCGACGATGCGCCCCTTGGCCTTGTCGAACAGTCCGTCTTTACTGGAGAGCATGATGACCGGCGTTTTTTTGAAAGAGGAGTTATTCTTGATGAGTGCGCAGGTCTGATAGCCGTCCAGCCTGGGCATCATGATATCAACGAAAATGATATCGGGCTGGGAGTCGGCAATTTTCGCCAGAGCGTCAAAGCCGTCCGTTGCGGTAATGACTTCGCAACCGACTTTTTTAAGAAGGGTTTCGGCGGTGCGACGAATGGTCTTGCTGTCGTCGATCACCATAATCTTCAGATTCTCGAAGTTGTCATCCATTGTCCAACTGCCTTGCGCTCTGCGACTGTCGTTATTTTGTCAAGCGGGGGTTTTAGCACAACCGTTAACGTTGTTCTATAAATCCCGCTCATTTATAGAGTATTGGTGGCCGGATAAAAAGTATAACTTTGTGACCAAATGTACTTCTGCCCGGAACGTCACGTAATTGATACGGGATTTCTCCGGATGCATTCGCGGCTCGGGTACAATACCATCTGGGATCGAAGCATAGCATTTATTCCCGGCACAGCTCTGCAGACCGGTTCGTGTTTTCAACCTTTTACCTGACGAGGCATTATGACAGTCCGACTCGGAATTGTGATGGACCCCATCGAGAACATCCATTTCAGGAAAGACAGCTCACTGGCGATGTTGCTTGCTGCCCAGAAGCGGGGCTGGGAAATCGAGTACATGGAGCTGCCGGATCTGTACCTGAAAGGCGGGCAGGCCAGAGCAAGAACCCGCGACCTCACCGTACACCTGGATCCGGAGGACTGGTTCCGCCTGGGCGGTGCCCAGGAAAGGGCGCTGGGTGATCTTGACGTGATCCTGATGCGGCAGGATCCGCCGGTGGACCGGGAGTTCCTGATGGCCACCTTCATTCTGGAAATCGCCGAGCAACAGGGTGCCCTGGTGGTCAATCCGGCCTCAACGCTGCGTGACTGCAATGAAAAACTGTTTGCCGCGCAGTTTGAAGACTGCACGCCTCCGCTGATCGTGACCCGCTCTGCCATGCGGCTGAAGGAGTTCTATGCCGAGCACGGCGACGTCATCATGAAACCGGTGGATGGCATGGGCGGGCGTTCGATCTTCCGGGTCAAAGAGAACGATGACAACCTTGGTGTGATCATCGAAACCCTGACCAATCATGGTGCCCACCAGGCCATGGCCCAGAAATACATCCCCGAGATCAAACAGGGGGACAAGCGCATCCTGCTGATTGACGGCGAACCGGTTCCCTATGCACTTGCCCGCATTCCTTCCCATGGCGAGAACCGGGGCAACCTGGCGGCAGGCGGCAGGGGCGAGGGTCGCGAACTGACCCCCCGCGACCGGGAAATCTGCGATCGGGTGGCGCCGGTGATCAAGGAAAAGGGGCTCATTTTCGTGGGTATCGACGTGATCGGTGACTATCTCACCGAAATCAACGTGACCAGCCCGACCTGCATCCGGGAACTTGATGCCGCCTTTGGAATCGATATATCCAGCCAGTTGATGGATGCCATCGAGCGTCGTCTGAAATAATGGTCCGTAGCCGGGTTTAACCGAGGTAAGCTTCAGGAATGGCAGTACAGGTAAGCGATTTCGATCGGTTTTCTTTCACACTTTTCATGGCGCTGGCGCTTCATGCCATCGTGGTGCTGGGTATTACCTTTGCCCCCGAGCCTCCCCGCTCTTCAGCACAGACCATGGAGATCACCCTGTCGCAGTTCGATGACGAGACCGATCCTGACAAGGCCGATTTTCTCGCCCAGACCAGCCAGAAAGGCAGTGGCTCCGAGGATGAGCCGGTGGAAATGACGTCGCCGCAGCCCTCGGAAATCAGCCAGCAGGAGATTGCCGAGGTCCAGCCCGAACCCAGGTCGCAGGTTGCGCCCACGCAACAGCAGGAGCAGCCGGTGGTGCAGACCGAGGCGCGCAGTGAGCGCCGGGTGTCGAAGCCTGAGACTGCCAGGCCTGAGCCAGAGGAGCCGTTGCCGGTACGGGAAAAGAGAAGCCTGATGGAGAGAAGCCTGGAGATTGCCAGCCTGGAGGCCAGATTTGACCAGCAGCAGCGGGCCTATGCCAAGAAGCCCAGAGTCATGCGCGTGACTGCGGCTTCGACCCTGAAATCGACCAACGCCTGGTATGTCCAGAACTGGGTCGGCAAGGTTACCCGTGTCGGTAATATCAATTACCCGACCGAAGCCAGGCGAGCCGGAATCTATGGCACTTTGAGGATGCTGGTTTCGCTGCAGAAGGATGGCACAATCAAGGAACTGGCTATACTCGAATCATCCGGGAGTACGGTGCTTGATGATGCTGCGATACGCATTGTGAGAATGGCGGCACCTTTTGCGCCCTTCCCGGACGACATGCGCGAGAATATCGACGAACTGGAAATTATCCGCACCTGGGTATTCGAACGGCGAGGGCTGACATCAGGATGACAGCATCAAGACACTCTCCACACAGCCTGCGCCACCAGTTTCTGGTGGCGTCTCCCTATTTGCAGGATCCGCGCTTTCATGGTGCAGTGATTTACCTGTGTGAGCACTCCGACGAGGGGGCTTTGGGACTGACGGTTAACCATCCCCTGGATATCCAGCTGGGGGAAATTCTCGAACAACTGGACATGGACGGTGGCGAGCTGGAAGTGCCGGTCTACGGTGGCGGCCCGGTACAGCCCGAGCGTGGCTTTGTGCTGCACTCTCCGGATGCCGGCTGGCAAAACACTGCCCAGGTGTCCGACGATGTCCTGTTGACGACGTCCCGGGACATATTGTCAGACATCGGTGCGGGCAAGGGTCCGGAAAACTATCTGGTGTGCCTCGGCTATGCGGGCTGGAGTGAGGGGCAGCTGGAAGACGAGCTGGCGAGCAATGCCTGGCTGACCTGCCCGGCCACCAGCGACATTCTGTTCCGCACCCCCTGGGAAGACCGTTACCAGGCTGTATTGAAGCTGATCGGCATTGACCTCAACCAGCTCAGCGAGTCCGTTGGTCATGCCTGAGTCCGGAAACCGCCGGATAATGGCTTTCGACTTCGGTACCCGGCGCATCGGCGTTGCCAGTGGTCAGGAACTGCTCGGAACCGGCAGACCCCTGGCAATGCTGCCAGCTCGTGACGGTGTCCCCGACTGGGACCAGATCGGCAGCCTGCTGGAAGAGTGGAAGCCGGACCGGGTGCTGGTGGGCCTGCCCCTGAACATGGACGATACCGAGAACGACATGTGTGCCCGGGCCCGCAAATTCGGCAAACGTTTACACGGTCGCTTTCACGTTGAGGTGGAAATGGTGGACGAGCGACTGACCAGTTTCGAGGCCAGGGGTGACGTCATGGCCGCCGGTGGCAGTCGCGATTTTGGCCGCGATGGCATTGATGACCGCGCAGCCGTACTGATTCTGGAAACCTGGTTCCATCAGCAGGGACCCCGTTCTGCCTGAGCACACTCAGGCCGCTGGAAGTGAGGAGTGAAATGACTGCATTGCTTGATATGGACCGGTTGCTGGACGACCTGGAAGCGGGCCTGCGCAGGATACTGGAAGAGCGCGGCGTGACAGCCCCGGCGCTGATCGGTATTCGTACCGGCGGTGTCTGGCTGGCGGATGTCATGAGCAAGCGCCTCGCTCTGAAAGAGCCCTGGGGCGAGCTGGATATCTCTTTTTACCGGGATGACTTCAGCCGCATCGGCCTGAACCCGAAAGTGAAACCTTCCAGCCTGCCGTTCAGTACTGAAGACCGGGACATTATCCTCATCGACGACGTGATCATGAGTGGGCGGACCATCCGTGCGGCAATGAATGAAATCTTCGATTACGGCCGGCCGGCGAGTATCATCCTTGCCACACTGGTTGACCTGGGCGCACGGGAATTGCCGGTGCAACCGGACGTAACCGGACAGGTGCTGGCCCTGGAGTCACATCAGCGTGTGAAATTGCGCGGCCCGGATCCACTGTACATAGAGCTGCAGGAAACGGGCAGGTAATCAGCGAACGCACAACACCAACAGGCGACACATGACGGTAAACGACCCTTCTTCGACATCCCTGCAGCTTACCGACGACGGCCAGTTACGCCATTTCCTGACCCTTGATGGCTTGAACCGGGCGCTGTTGACAGAAATCCTCGACACCGCAGACTCCTTCATTGAAGTGGGGGAGCGCAGTATCAAAAAGGTACCGCTATTGCGGGGCCGAACTGTCGTCAACCTCTTCTTTGAATCCAGCACCCGCACCCGCAGTACCTTTGAGCTGGCCGCCAAACGTCTGTCAGCGGACGTGCTCAATCTGGATATCAGTACCTCCGCGACTTCCAAGGGCGAGTCGCTGTCCGACACTCTGCTGAACCTCGAAGCCATGGCCAGCGATATGTTCGTGGTGCGCCATTCCCAGAGCGGCGCTCCTCACTTTATCGCCGAGAGCGTGACCCCGGGCGTAGCCATTATCAATGCCGGGGACGGCCGTCACGCCCATCCCACCCAGGCCATGCTGGACATGCTTACCATCCGCCAGCACAAGGGTCGTTTCGAGGGCTTGAAAGTGGCGATTGTCGGCGATGTGCTGCACTCGCGAGTGGCCCGCTCCCAGATCCGTGCCCTGAACGAACTGGGTGCCGCCGAAGTACGGGTGATTGCCCCCGCCACCCTGTTGCCGCGCGACGTGGAGAGCCTGGGTTGCAGCATCGAATACGACATGGTCAGGGGCATGAAGAACCTGGATGTGGTGATCATGCTGAGGCTGCAGAAAGAACGTATGGAAGGGGCCTTGCTGCCCAGCGAACGGGAGTTCTACCGGCTTTACGGTCTCAGCCGGGAGAAACTGGCCCTGGCGGATGCTGAATGCATTGTGATGCATCCTGGCCCCATCAACCGCGGCGTGGAGATTGAGTCTGCAGTAGCAGACGGGCCGCAATCGGTGATTCTGAACCAGGTCACCAACGGCATTGCCATTCGCATGGCGGTGATGTCCATGGCCATGGGCGGCCAGATGGCAGAGCGTACTCGCAGGCAGGCAGGGAGGGCCCGGGTATGAGCAGTCTGAAAATAAGCGGTGGCCGCCTGGCCGGTAACGATACTGAAACCACAATGCTGATCCGGGATGGCCGGATCGCAGCACTCGGCGATACCGCTGTGAGGGAGCCCTCCGATCGCGATTTCGACGCCGCCGGGTGTATCCTGGCGCCCGGATTTGTGGACCTGTGCTGCAATCTGCGCGAGCCCGGCAATGGACAGAAAGGTAACATTGCCTCGGAAACCCTGGCGGCGGCTCACGGCGGCTTCACCACCCTGTGTGCCTCGCCGGATACCTCGCCGGTAAACGATTCCGGCGCCGTCACCAATCTGATCCTCGACGTGGCAGCGAAGCGCTCAGCTGTGCGGGTTTTGCCAGTGGGTGCCATCACCCGAGGCCTGGAAGGTGAGCTGCTCAGTGATATGGCGGGCCTGGCAGCCGCTGGCTGTATTGCCATGAGCAACGGCGCCCGCGCGGTGAAAAACGCCAGGGTGCTCCGCCGCTGCATGGCCTATGCCCGGACATTCGGCCTTACGGTGATGTTCAGTCCGGAAAACCAGGCGCTGGCCGCCGACGGTTACGCCCACGATGGCCTGGTGGCCTCCAGACTGGGGCTTCTGGGTATCCCTGAAGTGGCTGAAACGGCGGCGGTGATGGAAATGCTGTTGCTGGCGGAGGAGACCGGCGTGCGCCTGCATCTGGGCCAGTTATCCTGCGCCCGCAGTGTCGACATGCTGGCCGACGCCCGCAAGCGAGGTATTGCGGTCACCGCCGATGTGGCCATGCACCAGCTCATGTTTACTGAAGACGCGCTGGCAGATTTTGACAGCCGCTACCATGTGCGGCCACCGCTGCGCTCGGAGAAAGATCGCCGGGCCCTGCTGGCGGGCGTACGGGAGGGCGCTATCGATGCCATCACCAGTCAGCACCAGCCCCACGACTCCGCCGCCAAACAGGCACCGATGGAGGCCACCGAGCCCGGGCTGTCAGCCATTGAAAGCACCCTGTCGATGGGCCTGCTGCTGGTGGAGCGAGGGGAGCTGGACATGACAAGCCTGGTCCGGGCGCTAACCTCAGGCCCGGCTTCCGTCATTGGCCGTTCCGCGGAACTCCGGGAGGGCGCAGTGGCAGACTTGTGCGTGTTCGACCCCGATGCCAGCTGGACGCCAGACGACATCAGCCTCTGCTCGGTGGGACGCCATGTCCCGCTGCCCGGCAAAGATCTGCCAGGTGTGGTTCGTCTCACCCTGTGCAATGGGCAACAGGCCTGGCCCGGAAAATAACCCGGGGGCCATGTGGCCTCCCGGTTGCTGCTTTAACGGATGGAATCTTTCAGCGCCTTGCCTGCCTTGAAGCCGACAGTTTTGCTGGCAGGTATCCGGATGGTAGCACCGGTTTGAGGATTGCGGCCATCGCGAGCGTCACGGCTGCGGATGTTGAAGGTACCGAAACCGATCAGGGTAGTATCTTCGCCCCGGGCAGCGGCGGCAGAGATCTGGTCGGTGAAAGCGGTAATCACTTCGCTGGCCTTGTCCCGGGTCAGTCCGGTTTGATCTGCAACAGTTGCGGCAAGTTCAGGTTTGCGCATCGGGAACTCCTTATTGTTTATTGTCATTTTAGTCACTGGCCGATAGCTGTGACACCACCGGCTGACCAAATCTATAGCGGTTTGCGACCCACTGTGCAACCCTGCTGACTCGGTAAGACCGGTTGTAGGAGCGAAGCCGAGGGTCCACTATTAAAGAAACCAGGTCACCTGGGGGGGGCCTCACGCCTATGTCGAAGAATGACAAACCTGTCAGTACACGGTCGGATAAACAATCGATAGACCAGTTTATTCATCAGGTTCGCAAGACGCCGCAAAAAGGAGGCGGGCAGGGCCGGCTGATTTTTGCCCTGGACGCCACCGCCAGCCGGGAAGCTACCTGGGATCAGGCCTGTGACCTGCAAAGCGAGTTGTTTATGGCAACGCGGGATCTTGGTGGCCTGGCAATACAGCTTTGTTATTACCGGGGTTTTCGCGAGTTCAGATCCACGGGATTCGTTACTGAAACCGGGCAACTGCTCAAGCTGATGAACGCTGTGTCCTGCCTGGGCGGGCGAACCCAGATCAGCCGGGTTCTGGCTCATGCCGTCAGGGAAACCCGGGTGCAGCCCGTCAGGGCTGTGGTATTTATCGGCGATTGCTGCGAAGAGCCGGTCGACGACCTCTGCCACACCGCCGGCGAACTGGGCATGCTCAGAACCCCGGTTTTCATGTTCCACGAGGGCGGCGATGCCCATGCCAGAGCGGTTTTCCAGCAGGTGAGCAAACTGTCGGGGGGTGCCTATGCACGGTTTGATCGCAACAGCCCCCAGGTCTTGAAGGATCTTTTGGCGGCCGTTGCGGTCTATGCTTCCGGAGGCGCCAGGGCATTGCAGGATTATTCCAGCGGCAGCTCCCCGGAAGTGAAACGGTTGACTCAACAGATCAGGTAGCGCTCATTGTGCCATTAACCTTTCTGGTCCTTATTCTGGCGGTAGTTGCGTGGTTCTGGCTACGCAGCCAGCCGGCCAGTCAGCGCAAACCGGCCATTATCAAACTGGCGGTATTCTCCGGCATCCTGATGGTCGTTGTTATGGCGCTGACGGGCCGTCTGCATTTCCTGTTTGCCCTGCTGGGATTCCTGTTTCCCCTGCTGCGCCGTTTCCTGCCGGCTTTGCTGGGTGGCGGTATCAGTGGTGGCTTCGGAGGTGGGGCTGACGGTGCCGATGCCCGAACCGGCAACCAGTCCCACGTTGCCAGTGACATCCTTGATATGACACTGGACCATGACTCCGGGAACATGACCGGCGAGATACTCAAAGGTCCCATGGCAGGCCGGGCGCTGGCAGATCTGGGCGAGGGCGAGTTCATCGAACTGCTGCAATACTGCCGGCAGCACGATGACGATTCCGCCAGGCTGCTGGAAACCTATCTGGACCGCCGCTTCGGCGACTCCTGGCGTGCAGATGACCCCCACGCCAGCGACGACAGCGCAGGTGGGGAAAGCGCAGGTGGGGAAAGCGGAGAAAGTTACCGGGGCGGTGCACTTTCAGAAAGCGAAGCCCGGGATATACTGGGAGTGGAGCCCGACGCCACGCGCAAGGACATCATCCAGGCGCACCGTCGGATGATGCAGAAAATGCATCCGGACCGGGGCGGTAGCAACTATTTTGCTGCGCGCATCAACGAGGCCAAGGAACTCCTGCTCGGTGAATGAAGTCAGTCCCCTACTGAAAAGGACAGAATCCGCGACAAATGGCTGTAAGGCAAGCCGGTCTCCCGGTGCCAGTCGTTGAAGGCTGCCTGCGCCTGAACCAGTGCTTTCTTGCTGCCGGGCGTTGCATCCAGACGTTCTTCACGGTGCAGTCCGGCGACCACATCCGATGACAGGATAAAGCCATCCCAGCCTACCCGTCGCAGGAAATACTGGGCGGTGTTGCCGCCTAACCGCGCACCGTGGCGCTTGAGCCAGATCAGCAGTCCCACCTGGTCATCGGAAGGCCAGTGGCTCAGGAAAGCCCCGAAGCTGCCGTGCTCTCGGGCACCATCGACAATCATGCGGGCGTTTTCGGGCACGGTGCGGATTTTCTGCATGTTCCGCACGATGCGCTCATCCTGCGCCAGTTCCTCCAGCACTTCCGGTGGCACCTGTTGCCAGTAGAGTGGCACAAAGCCCTTGAAGGCATCTTCGAAACCCGGCCACTTGTTCTCGATCACCCGCCATACAAAGCCTGCCTTGAATACACAGCGGGTAACCTCCGACAGGTAGCGGTCGTCTCCTTTCGCTTCCAGTTCGCCGGCTTCGGCCACATGGGGCAGCATTGACCGAAGCGCGGCCTCTCCCCCCTTATGGGCGGCGGCCTGACTGTAGATTCTGGCAAAAGACATGGACTAATATCCGAAATCTGGTTGTAGGTTTGAACCCGTGTGGTCCACTATAAAGGAAAACCAATCCGGTCAGGGAGTCATGCTTATGCCAACCATAGGATGGGTCTTCCTCCTTGGTGCCGTTGCCCTGGTGCTAGGTGGGCTGTTCATGCTGCGTGATAGTGGCAAGATGCCGATATCGAAGGAAAAGATGAAAAAAATCCAGGAGCGCAAGGCAGAAATTGAAGCCGAGGAAAGTGCCGAAGACAGAGAACAGTGGTGACTTGGGGCAGCCATAATGGCCGGCCCCGTGGCCGCGCTTGCTGAACACAAAAAAAGCGCGTGCTCTGAGAGCAGGCGCTTTTTTCAGTAAAGGCGGGCTTACGCTTTCGGCCCTGCCTTCACAATGGCGTCGGAAACATCAAACTTCTTGAAGTTGTCAACAAACTGGCCGATCAGTTCGGCCGCCTTGGCATCGTAGTCTTCCTTGCTGGCCCAGGTGTTACGCGGGTTCAGCAGGTTGTTGTCGACGCCAGGCACGTCTACCGGTACGTTCAGATTCAGAGTGGGCAGGTGCTCGGTTTCAGCGTCGTCCAGATCGCCATTCTGGATAGCGGCAATGATGCCACGTGTGGTGGGAATGCTGAAGCGTTTGCCCACGCCGTAGGGACCGCCGGTCCAGCCGGTGTTGACCAGAAAGACCTTGCTGCCGAACTCGTCCATGCGTTTCATCAGCAGTTCGGCGTAAACGCCGGCCGGGCGCGGAAAGAAGGGGGCGCCGAAGCAGGTGGAGAAGGTAGCTTTGAGGCTGGAAGAGGACCCCATTTCAGTAGAGCCCACCAGTGCGGTGTAGCCACTGAGGAAGTGGTAGGCCGCAGCTTCTTTGCTGAGAATGGAGACTGGCGGCAGTACGCCGGTCATGTCGCAGGTCAGAAATACAATGTGTGACGGCTCACCGGCACGATTTTCAACCACGCGCTTCTCAACGTGTTCCAGCGGGTAGGCGCAGCGGGAGTTTTCGGTGAGGGACACGTCACTGTAGTCCGGTTCGCGTGTGTCAGGATCGATAGTGACGTTTTCAACGAGGGCACCGAAGCGGATGGCGTCCCAGATAATGGGTTCGTTCTTCCGGCTCAGGTCGATGCACTTGGCGTAACAGCCACCTTCGATGTTAAAGACGGTGCCAGGGCCCCAGCCGTGCTCGTCATCACCGATCAGGAAACGATCGGGATCGGCGGAGAGGGTGGTCTTGCCGGTGCCGGACAGGCCAAAGAACAGGCAGGTTTCGTCGTCCTCACCCACGTTGGCGGAGCAATGCATGGGCAGTACGTCCTTTTCTGGCAGCAGGAAATTCTGCACAGAGAACATCGCCTTTTTCATCTCGCCGGCATAGTGCATGCCGGCCAGCAGTACCTTGCGCCGGGCAAAGTTGATGATCACGCAGCCATTGCTGTTGGTACCATCACGCTCGGGCACGCATTTGAAATTGGCAGCGTTGAGGATCTGCCATTCCTGTTTGTCGGCCGGGTTGAAGCTGTCCGGGCGAATGAACAGGTTCTGGCCGAACAGGTTCTGCCATGCGGTTTCCGTGGTCATGCGCACCGGCAGGTAGTGTTCCGGGTCGGCGCCGACGTGTACGTGGCTTACAAAGCTGTCTTTCTCGGCGATGTAGGCTTCAACACGGTCCCAGAGGGCGTCAAACTTTTCCGCGTCGAACGGACGGTTGATGGGGCCCCAGTGGATGTCGTCAGAGGTGCTTGGCTCCTCCACGATGTAGCGGTCCATCGGGGACCTGCCGGTGCGCTCGCCGGTTTTTACCACCAGTGAACCGTTTGCGGCCAGTTGGCCTTCACGTCGTTCCAGTGCCAGCTCGACCAGTCGTGCTGTACACAGATCATTATAAGTGTTACTCACTTCGACCTCGCCCTCGGGATGTGATCGTAACTGCACAGGCCGTCCCCCCTAAAACTAAAAAATTGACGGAAATCTGAGCAATCGGGTCAATTCAGGCGCGCTATTATGCCAGAGGCGCCGGTAAAAAACGACTGCCCTGGAAGCCGCTCTGCGGCTGGTATCCAGGCTTTTCAGTCCGCGATCAGTGTAACGTATGACCGGTGAAAAGGTGATCAATATCATTCCTATCGAACCGATAGTGTTGATGGCAAAACTGGCAGTCCATTTCGATGGAACCCTGCTCGTCAAGAATACTGTAGCACTCTTCCTGGCCGATGGCCTCCAGAGCGCCCAGTGTTCGTCCCCTTGAGCAACTGCAACGGAAGGCAACGGGTTCAGCGTCGAACAGGCGTACGGTTTCCTCATGGAACAGGCGGTGGAGCAGGGTTTCGCTGTCCAGTCCCAGCAATTCCTCGGCTTCCACGGTGCTGGCCAGGTGGTTAAGGCGGTCCCACAGGTCGGAATCCCGTTCGGTGTCGCCGGGCAGTTTCTGCAGCATCAGGCCGGCGCTGCAGTTGTCGCCGGCAAACAGGAAGAAGCGGGTGGGAATCTGTTCGGAGCGCTCGAAGTATTCTTCCAGGCAGCCAGCCAGGTTTTCCTTTTCCCGGGGCACCACGCCCTGGTAGCGCTGGCCCTTCTCCGGCGAGATGGTGATGGCCATGCTGCCTTCACCCAGCAGCGAATCCAGGGTGTCTTCGGTGACGGCGTGTTCATCGTAACGGGCCAGGCCGCGGATGAAGCGGTCGTGGCTGCACTCGGCCATCAGGGTGCGCAGTGGTCCTTTGCCCTGGGCCTGCAAAGAGAGTGTGCCCTCGAACTTGAGGGTGCTGCTCATCAATACGCTGGCGGCCAGGGATTGTCCGAGAACGCGTCTCACAGTGGCCGGGTAGGGTGCCTGGTTGCCGATTTCGCTGTAGCTGTCGTTGAGCTTCACCCAGGCTCCCCGGACCTGGCTGTTTTCAAAAATAAATCGCTGGAACTGGTCCCGGGATGCCATGGTGTTTTCTCCTGAGCGTTAAAGTCGGAATCGCAGATGATAAAGGCAGGAACCTAGAGCCCGTTATGTTCCCGGAAACGCTGGATGTCCCGGCGGTCTTTCTTGGAGGGCCGCCGGGCTGGTGGTAATTGCGCCGCCTGCATGGTTTTGCGCTGCCATGAGAGCTCTTCCCGGCGTTTCACGCTGTCTTCGGTTTCGTGGTAGAGCTTCTGGGCTTCGGGAGCACCCTGGCGACGTTCGCTGATGTCGTCCACGATGACAATGCGCTCCTGCCATCCCTGGCGCAGGGTAACCTTGCCGCCGGGTTCCACCAGTTTGCCGGGTTTGGTTCGCTGGCTGTTGTAGTGAACCTTGCCCCCTTCGATGGCCTGTTTGGCGAGGTTACGGGTTTTGTAGAAGCGTGCTGCCCATAGCCATTTGTCGAGTCTTACGCGGGTGTCTTCAGTGGTGGTTGCCGTCATGTCTCCTCACCTGATGGGCATATAACCATAGTATAGCTGTCTCAATGGCCGGATGGCAGGGGCTGTCGCTGACGCAGGGCCGGCAGGATTTCATTGAAGTGACGAATCGACGGGATGTCCGGGTGTTTGTCCCGGGCCGCCTGTTTGCTGTCTGGCGCCAGAATGGCAAGACACTGGGCAATGCCGCCGGTGCGGGCACTCTCCAGGACAGGAAAGCTGTCGTCCACCATCAGGGTGGTGGCTGGCTGATAGACTTCAAGGCTCGCCAGGTCCTGCCAGAAGGCAGGGTCTTCTTTGGGCTTGCCCAGCTGGTGGCTGGAGATGATGTTGTCAACGCGACTGTCGAGGCCGGTGTGCTGCAGTTTCAGGCTGAGCGGGTCCGGGTGGCAGTTGGTGACGATGACCGAACGCAGGCCGGCGCTTTTTACCGCATCGAGAAAATCGGTGACGTGGGGCAGATAGCCAATGCGCTCGCGGACTTCCGACTTGAGACCGGTGATGTCCAGATCCAGACGGTCGCTCCAGTAATCCGTGCAGTACCAGTTGAGGGAACCACGTTCGGCCATGATCATGGGGATGATGGTGTCGCGGGCTTCTTCGGGGCTGAGGTTGTTGTGTTCGGCGTAACGCCGGGGCAGGTGCTCGAGCCAGAAGTGGTTGTCGAAATGCAGGTCGAGCAACGTGCCGTCCATATCCAGGAACACGGTATCAAGGGAGTGCCAGTTCACCATAAACAAAAGCAGCCTGAAGTTGGTTGATCTTCAGGCTGCCGAATAATGTGCAAATTGGCAAGGCGGGATTTTACCGATCAGTTATTGCCCTGTTCGACGGTCTCTGGCTTTTTGCCGGTGCGGGTACAGCCCAGGCAGCGAACGAAGGTGGCCTTGGCAGGCCCGACAACCAGCACTTCACCGGCTTCCGCGGCATTGCCACCGAGGGCTGAGAATGGCAGGGAGACCAGGTAAACAGCGCTGCCAATAATGGTGGTGGCAAACAGGGCCGGGCGGACAAACAGGGCGTCGCCGGTCATTGCCAGTGCGGAGGGCTTTTCATCAATAGCCTGGGCATGGCCGACAGAGGAAAACGCCAGCAGGCAAACCGCTACGGCGGTAATAACGATGTGGGAAATCTTACTGGTCATTTCTTGTTTCTCCTGGCTTTGTCAGCATTCCTGGTCAACGCCTTCTGTCGACATTACAGTCCGGCCGATGGGCACCGTGCCGCGGGGGCTGGCGATATAATTCACGTTCATTGTAGCTTGCGATTATGGATACTCTGTTAACTATGAATCATATTTGCGTATTTTCAAACGATTTTTCTGTTTCAATAGTTGTCTGGCCGTGGTCTATCGCTGGCACCTGCTACAGTAAACCGTCGAGCGCTGGTTCATCCGGATTTCTTTAAGGGTATGCCCGCATTCCCTGCATGGCTCGCCACTACGGCCATACACCAGCAGAGACTGGGCAAAATAGCCGGGCTTGCCATCGCTGTTCACAAAGTCGCGCAGGGTAGTTCCGCCCATCAGAATGGCTGCGCTGAGGGTTTCACGGATTGCTTCTGCCAGCCGATTGTAGCGGTCCAGGCTGATACGGCCGGCGGCACGCCGGGGATGGATGCCGGCCTTGAACAGCGCTTCGTTGGCGTAGATGTTGCCCACGCCCACCACGACATGACTATCCATAATGAAGGACTTCACCGCCGTCTTCCTGCCCCGGGACAGCCTATACAGCAGACGGCCGTTGAACTCCGGCGTCAGGGGTTCCGGTCCCAGTCCGGCAATCAGCGGGTGCTGGTCCGGCATTTCTGACCATAGCCAGCAGCCGAAACGGCGCGGATCGTTGAAGCGCAGGCGGATGCCGTTGTCCAGTTCCAGTTCCACATGATCATGAAGCAGAGGTTCGCTCTGGTCGGTAATTACCCGCAGGCTACCGGACATCCCCAGGTGTACAATCAGCGAGCCGGCCACAGTGGCAGAGCTTACGCCGATAAGCAGGTATTTTGCGCGACGGTCAACGGTGTGGATCACCGCGCCCTCCAGAAGTTCTGCGAGATTGCCCGGCACCGGCCAGCGCAGACGGTGATCCCGCACAGTCACCCGGGTGATGGTCCGGTTTTCGCAATGGGGAGCGATGCCGCGTCGGGTGGTTTCTACTTCGGGTAATTCGGGCAAGGGGCTTTACTCCAACTGCGTGGGCGTCAGCGGGTAAGTGTATCAGTAACAAATTGGCTGCCAATTACGGTTGTTCCGGCTAACAACTGTACGCTAGAGTGGTGGAATACGGTTGTTGGGCAGTACCGGATCCGTCAGCCCTCATGCCTGCTTGCATGGGCGGGCTGGCATGCACCACGCAACCCTATGACTTTAAAGAGGAAAATTCTATGTGGTACAATGGCCTTCTGGACCTTTCGGTGATGCAGCTGATCCTGGTTGCGCTGGGGCTCACTCACATCACCATCATCAGTGTGACACTCTACCTGCATCGCCATTCTGCCCACAACTCACTGGATCTGCATCCGGTGCTGGCGCATTTCTTCCGTTTCTGGCTGTGGCTGACCACGGCACAGAATACCAAGCAGTGGACCGCCATCCATCGCAAGCACCACGCCAAGTGCGAAACCGAGGAAGACCCTCACAGCCCGGTGATTCTGGGCATTCGCAAGGTGCTGCTTGAAGGGGCGGAACTTTACGACGAAGCCGGTACCCCGGAAACCCTTGAGCGATACGGCCAGCGCACCCCGGCAGACTGGGTGGAGAATAATGTCTACAGCCGTTACCGGATGCTTGGTATTCAACTGATGGCGGTAATCGACCTGTTGCTTTTCGGCGTGAACGGTATCTGGATATGGGCGGTGCAGATGATGTGGATTCCGGTGTGGGCCGCCGGTGTGGTCAACGGCATTGGCCATTTCATGGGTTACCGCAATTTCGAATGTGCGGACAATGCCCGCAATATTTCGCCCTGGGGCATCCTGATTGGTGGCGAAGAGCTGCATAACAATCACCATACCTATCCCAACTCGTCCAAGCTTTCCCGTCGCTGGTACGAAGTGGATATTGGCTGGGGCTACATTCGCCTGTTCCAGTTCTTCGGGCTGGCAAAGCCCAAGGGCTTCAGGCCGATTGCGCACTACGTGCCCGGCAAGCAGGAAGTGGATGTGGAAACTGTTCAGGCGATTACCAACAGCCGCTTCGACATTATGCGCCAGTATCGCAAGCGGGTGATGGAGCCGGTATTGCGTCAGCAGAAGGTGCTGATGGACGACGAGATCCGCCCCCGCTATCGCAGTCTGAAGCGGTTGCTGTCCCGGGAGGTTACCTTGATCAAGCCGAATGAGAAGGAGCACCTGGATACGGTGCTGGAGCGCAACGAGGCACTGCGTCAGATCTACGAGAAGAGCAATGAGCTACAGCAGTTGTGGCGCCGGCGAGGGCTGAAGCCGCAGGAGAAGCTGCAGGCGCTGAAGGAGTGGTGCCGGGAGGCGGAGGCCAGTGGTATCCGTTACCTTGAGGACTTTGCGGCACATTTGCGGGCTTATTCTTTGCGGCCTTCGCCCTAGTAGCCTGTTGGCCGGGGTGTCTGGTCCCGAGGTGGGGTACCTTTTCTTCTGGGAAAAGAACTCGCTTTGCTCAGACACCTTTTCCCGGCAGAAAAGGTACCCCACCCCGAGACCGGTTTGACCACTGTGGGATCGCTTTTTCGGTTTCTTCAGACAGGCTCTGATTCTTCCACTCTGAATAAACAGTAAGTCACCTGGCCTGCTGTTTTTTGCCGGTGCAGGCTCCAACTGGCCGGCGCCGTGGGGGGTGGCATATCGCTTTCGTGTTCCACGTAGATCCAGCTTCCGGGCTTTACCCAGCCATTGACCGCAATCATCGGCAACAGTTTTTCCAGCCAGCCCTGACGGAATGGGGGGTCCATGAACAGGATGTCGAAGGCTTCCGCCGGTGGCTGCGCCAGGTAGGTATCGACGTTCTGGCAGACGACTTCCCCCTTGTCCGATTTCAGTAATCGCAGGTTGTTTCTCAGTGCCTGTGCCAGTGCCGGGGTGTGGTCGATGAAGACGGTTGTGCCGGCACCTCGGGAGAGGGCTTCCAGGCCGAGGGCGCCGGAACCGGCGAAGAGGTCGAGGCAGCGGCGGCCGGGGATGTGGAATGTCAGCCAGTTGAACAGGGTTTCGCGGGTGCGTGCAGGCGTGGGGCGGACGCCGCCGGCTTCCGGGAAGCGCAGTTTGCGGCTGCGCCAGTCACCACCGATGATGCGGAGTTCACCGCCGCTGGCTGGCGTGGGTTTCTGCTTGCGTGCCATCTGAAATACTGACCCCTGAATGCTGGTTGGCTGCGATCTGCGCCATGTTACGTTACGAAGGTTTATCGGGCGAGTCACCTGTGACCATCACTTAGGGCAGGCAGTCTGCTAGAATACCGTCTTTCTTTTATCCTGCGAATCGACAACCAATGGTATGACTATGACGGCAGAGTGGATTGATATCGGCCTTCTGGCCCTTCTTGTGCTTGTGTTTGTTCTGGATGTGGCCGCCAACCGTCGGCGTGTTCCCCGGCCGAAGCCGGTGCCCCAGAAAAAGCCGGAAGCCCCGGAAGGTGCCACACCCAAAGCGGAGGCAGAGGAAAAAGCAGAGACTGTCAGCGCACCGGTTGCCGAAGCGCCGGTCGAAGCCCCCGTAGCACCCGAGCGGGAAGCGCCGGCGGTCAGCGTTTTCGAGCGCATTCGCGAGGGTCTGGGTAAAACCCGTGCCAGCCTGACCGGCGGCCTGGCCGACCTGTTCTCCGTCGGCAAGAAAGTGGACGAGGATCTGCTGGAGGAAATCGAAACCACACTGCTGATGGCAGACGTAGGCGTCACTGCCACCTCGGAAATCATCGAATCGCTGACGGATAAGCTTGAGCGCAATCAGCTCAAGGATGGGGAAGCCCTGCGCAAGGCGTTGCGTGATGAGCTCCATGGCTTGCTGGCGGATGTTGCCAGGCCTCTGGAAATCGATGCCAGCAAGAAACCCTACGTGATCCTGATGGTCGGTGTGAACGGCGTGGGCAAAACCACAACCATCGGCAAGCTCACCAAACTGTTCCAGCGCGACGGCAAGTCGGTGATGCTGGCGGCGGGGGATACCTTCCGGGCAGCAGCCGTTGAGCAGTTGCAGGTGTGGGGTGAGCGCAATAACGTGCCGGTGGTGGCACAGCACACCGGTGCCGACAGTGCTTCAGTAATCTTCGATGCGGTCCAGTCGGCCCAGTCCCGGGGTGTGGATGTAGTCATTGCAGATACCGCCGGGCGCCTGCAGAACAAGGATAACCTGATGAGCGAGCTGGAAAAGGTGGTGCGGGTTATAAAGAAGCTGGATGCCAGTGCGCCCCACGAAGTCATGCTGGTACTGGACGCTGGTACCGGCCAGAACGCCCTGAACCAGGCCCAGGTGTTCCAGCAGGCGGTGGGAGTCAGTGGCATTACCCTGACCAAGCTGGACGGCACTGCCAAGGGTGGCATTGTTTTCGCTATCGCCCGGCAGTTGCAGTTGCCGATCCGCTATATCGGCGTGGGTGAGCAGGTGGATGACCTGCGCAGCTTCGATGCCCGCACCTTTGTGGATGCGCTGTTCGACGAAAGCCCGGAGAAGTAACCCTCGATGATCGAGTTCCGCCAGGTCACCAAACGTTACGGCAGCGATCATACCGCTCTGCGCCAGGTCAATTTCGGTCTGGAGCGTGGCGAACTGGTATTTCTCACCGGTCATTCGGGTGCTGGCAAAAGTACTCTGCTCAAGCTGATCATGGTGATGGAGCGCCCCAGTGCCGGCGAGGTGATTGTCGGCGGGCAGGTGCTCAATACCCTGCCGCGCCGCCAGGTTCCCTATATCCGCCGCCATATTGGCGTGGTATTCCAGAACCACCAGTTGCTGTTCGACCGTACCGTTTTCGACAACGTCGCCATGCCCCTGGAAGTCATGGGCACGCCTGCCCGGGATATTGGTCGCCGCGTTCGTGCCGCCCTGGACAAGGTGGGGCTGCTGAGCAAGGAAAAGATGAATCCGCTGCAGCTTTCCGGCGGTGAGCAGCAGCGGGTGGGCATTGCCCGGGCCGTAGTGAACAAACCCCCGGTGCTGCTGGCGGATGAGCCCACCGGTAATCTGGACCCGGATTTGTCTGCCGATATCATGCGGCTGTTTGCAGAGTTCAGCCAGGTTGGAGTCACGGTACTGATTGCCAGCCACGATATCGCCCTGATCAATGATCTCGGGCGTCGCACGCTCACACTGGATCATGGCCGGCTGACGGCCGGTGTTGGCGCTGCCGGGAGCTGGCATGGCTAACGAATCCCGCAGGCAACAGAGCCGTGGCGCAAAAAGTGGCCGTTCCCCCTGGCGGGAACAGGCCGAAAGTTATCTGAGCCACCACCATAAAGTCGCCCGGGACAGCGCCCGGCGTCTGTGGCAGTCCCCGCTTGCCAGCATGATGACCTGGACTGTCATGGGCGTGGCGCTGGCGTTACCGGTGGCGCTGATGTTATTGCTCGCCAGCCTGGAAGGTGTCAGCGCCGGCTGGGAGAGCTCCGCGCGGGTGACAGCCTATTTGGGTGATTCAGTTTCCATCGATGAGGCGCAGGCGCTGAAAGCCACGGTAACCGACGACAGCCGGGTGGCGGAGGTGGAACTGATTGACCGGGATACTGCACTGGAGGAATTTCGGGCCTCTTCCGGTCTTGAGGATGCTCTGGACTACCTGGACGAGAATCCGCTGCCCCATACCCTGCTGGTCACCCCCAGCGAAAGTTCCCGCACAGCTGACGGGGTGGAAATGCTGCTGACGGTTGTCGAGGGTCTGGACGGCGTTGAACGCGTTCAGGTGGATCTGGGCTGGCTGCAGCGCCTGAACGCCATGACCGACCTGCTCGGTCGCGCCGTCTGGGCGCTGGCGATGCTGCTGGCGGCAGCGGTGGTGCTGGTAATCGGCAATACCGTGCGACTTGCCATCGAAAACCGACGTGATGAGATTCTGGTGGCCAAGCTGGTGGGCGGCACGGATGCCTTCGTGCGCCGGCCATTTCTCTATACCGGTGCCTGGTTTGGTCTCGGGGGTGGTATCGTGGCTTTAATACTGCTGCAGTTATCACTCTGGTGGCTCAGTGGCCCGGTGGAGCGGCTGGCAGGGCTGTATCGCAGTGAATTCTCCCTTAACGGGCTTAGCCTTGACGGAGCGCTGGCGTTGATAATTGCTGCCATGCTGTTAGGCTGGTTAGGTGCATGGCTGGCTGTCAAACGCCATCTTGACGATATAGAGCCTGGAGAGATTGCTGGCGGATGATATTTTGTCTCGGAAATGCCGTATTGAAAACAGACCTGCTTTTCGCGTAGGTTAAAGTTAGAATTTAAAAGGCAGTCAGGTTTCCAGTTTATTGTTTTAAAACGTTTTTGAGGAAATTTTTGAACTTGCGGAACACTTGGTGGTCAATGGTCACACTGTACATTTATTGGCCGGCATGTCAGGAGAGTTAAAATATGGGTACAAATCTACAGATCATCGACAGGCTGGTTCCAGGCGCCAATCTGGAGTCTTATATTCAGGCGGCCAGCACCATCCCGGTGTTGTCTGTTGAGGAAGAGCGCAAGTTGTCAGAAAAGTTGCATTACGAAGGTGATGTAGAGGCCGCTCGCGAGTTGATTCTTTCTCATCTGCGCTTCGTGATCCATATCGCACGCAGTTATGCCGGTTATGGTCTGTCGCAGGCTGACCTGATACAGGAAGGTAATGTGGGCCTGATGAAAGCGGTCAAGCGCTTCAATCCGGAATATGGCGTGCGTCTTGTGTCCTTTGCGGTGCATTGGATCAAGGCCGAGATTCACGAATTCATTCTGCGTAACTGGCGTATCGTGAAAGTGGCCACTACAAAGGCCCAGCGCAAGCTGTTCTTTAATCTGCGCAGTCAGAAGAAGCGTCTGGCATGGTTAAGCCATGAGGAAGTCAAGGCAGTGGCCAGCGACCTTGGTGTGGAACCCAAAGTGGTACGTGAAATGGAAGGCCGTCTGGCTTCTCACGATACCGCGTTCGATGGCCCCCAGGACGATGACGAGGACAATGCCTACCAGGCACCGCAGTACTACCTGGAAGATCATCGCAGCAATCCGGCTACCCAGCTGGAACAGTCGGACTGGACGGATGATTCCAATGGCCGTCTGATGTCGGCGCTGGCGCTGCTGGATGAGCGCAGCCAGGACATTCTGCGGGAGCGCTGGTTGTCAGACAGCAAGTCTACACTGCATGAACTGGCAGACCGGTATGGTGTTTCCGCGGAGCGTATCCGTCAGCTTGAGAAGAACGCGATGAAGAAGATTCGTGCCCAGATGACGACGGAAGAGGCCGTCGCCGCATAAGCCAGGGATGATATCGGCTTTTGTCAGAACGCCACCACCCTTTGCGGGGTTGGTGGCGTTTTTGTTTGTATAATCCTTTAAAACACACCTTGGGGCGGAAGTGGGTGGGCAGGCCCTTCCAAAACCGTGCGGAGCCATGGATGGCGGAGCCGAGCGTACAGGGACGTATCCACAGCGTGTTTTGGAAGGGCCTGCCCACCCACTTCTTCCGGATTGGCAGTAAGGGTCCAAAAATTATGGTAACGAAACAGCTTCATATAGCTTTCCTCGGTGTTGGGTTGATGGGTGCGCCCATGGTCAGGAACTTGTTGGGTGCCGGCTTTCCAATCACTTTGTGGAACCGTACCGCGAGCAAATGTGAGCCTTTTCAAAGCGAGGCTGGTATTGCCGGTTCTCCGAAGGACGCTATCCGTGATGCTGATGTGGTGATCACCATGCTGGAAAACGGCGATGTGGTGGACGGCGTGATGGTGGATCAGGGTGGTATCGGCGCGCTGAAAGCGGGGGCGGTGTATATTGATATGAGTTCGGTTCAGCCTTCGCTGGCTCGCCGCCATGCTGAACTGGCTAGGGAACAGGGTGCCGGTTATGTAGATGCGCCGGTGTCGGGTGGTACCCTCGGGGCTGAGCAGGCGACGCTGAGTATTATGGCCGGGGGTCCGGAGGCGGATATTGAGCGGGTACGGCCCGTGTTTGAGGCGCTGGGGAAGTGCACGCCGATTGGGCCTGTGGGTGCCGGGCAACTGGCCAAGCTGGCAAACCAGGCGATTGTGGGGATTACCATTGGCGCGGTTTCGGAGGCGTTACTGCTGGCGGCGAAGGGTGGTGCTGATCCTTCTGCGGTGCGGGAGGCGCTGATGGGTGGTTTTGCCGGTAGCCGGATTCTGGAACTGCACGGCCAGCGCATGATTGACCGGGATTTCTCTCCCGGTGCGCCGGCGCGGATCCAGCTCAAGGATCTGCGTATGATTCTGGATGAAGCCCGTTCCGAGGGGCTCACTCTGCCTCTGGCGCAGCAGGTGCATAATGAATACCAGAGCCTGGTGGCCAATGGGCACAGTGATGTGGACCACAGTGGCCTGTTGCTGGAACTGGAGCATCTCAATGGTGCCCTGCTGGGCACTTCACCGGCCATCAAACGTAAGGGATAAGCCATGCCTGTTTTCGCTGCCAATCTTTCCATGCTGTTTACCGAGGCGGATTTCATGGACCGTTTCCGGCTGGCGCGGGAGGCGGGTTTTACCGGTGTTGAGTACCTGTTTCCCTACGAGTGGCCGGAAGAGGATCTGAGGCGTGAGCTTGATAGTAACGGGCTTACCCAGGTACTTTTCAACCTGCCAGCCGGGGACTGGAGCGCCGGCGAGCGTGGCATTGCCTGCTTTCCAGACCGTGTCGGTGAATTCAGAGAAGGCGTGGAACAGGCCATTCGCTATGCAAAGGCCCTGGGCTGCAGGCAGATCAATTGCCTTGCCGGCATCCGGCCGGATACGCTGGATGAGTCGCTGGCCTGGCAAACGCTGGTGGACAACGTCAATCATGGCGCCGCCAGGCTTGAAGAAGAAGGCATGACTCTTTGTCTGGAGGCCATCAACTCCCGGGTGGATATACCGGGCTTCTTCCTGGATACCTCTGCCCGGGTCATGCAGTTGATCGAGGCGGTTGATGCCGGCAACGTCAAGTTGCAGTATGACCTCTACCACATGCAGGTCATGGAGGGGGACCTGATACGCTCAGTGGAATGTCTGTTGCCGTGGATTGGCCATATCCAGTTTGCGGACAATCCTGGTCGCCATGAGCCTGGTACCGGAGAAATTAACTTTCGGAATGTTTTCGCGGCCCTCGACCGTCTGGGGTATGGTGGCTGGGTGAGTGCGGAATATCGCCCCAGCAGCGATACGGCGGCAAGTCTGAACTGGTTCCGGAACGGGGCCTGACCGTCGCCATTGGCGACACCCTCTTACAGGATCGTAACTGGCCGGCAACCGATGTTCTTCGTACCCTAGCTGTTAATGTAATCCGCTATTCAGGAGGATAACCGGTGAAAGCACTGGTAATTGAAGACGATCAGGACGTGGCAAACTACCTTGTCAAAGGGCTGAAAGAGTCTGATTTTGTCGTGGACCATGCGGCGGATGGCAAGGACGGGATGATGATGGCCGCCAGCGAAGACTACGACATCATGATTGTCGACCGTATGCTGCCGGGAATGGATGGTCTGTCGATTATCAAGACGGTGCGTGCCACCGGTAACCAGGTGCCCGTCTTGATCCTCAGCGCCCTGGGCGATGTCGATGACCGGGTCGAAGGCCTGCGGGGTGGCGGTGACGACTACCTGACCAAGCCGTTCTCGTTCACCGAGTTGCTGGCACGCATTGAGTCCCTGGTACGACGCAACCGTCAGTCCGCGGAAACCGAAACCGTACTGAGGGTGGCGGACCTGGAGATGGACCTGCTGGCCCGGACGGTCAAGCGCGCAGGACACAATATCGACGTTCAACCCCGGGAGTTCCGTCTGCTGGAATATCTCATGCGCAATGCCGGTCAGGTGGTCACTCGCACCATGCTGCTTGAGAAAGTATGGGACTATCATTTTGACCCCCAGACCAACGTGATTGATGTGCATATCAGCCGCCTGAGGGCAAAAATCGACAAGGAATTCGATACCCCGCTGCTGCAGACCATCCGGGGTGCAGGGTACATGTTGCGTGAAACTGCTTAGCCAGCTTCGAACCTCATCGTTCCAGTTAGCCCTGTTGTATATGGTGGTATTCGCCACCTCGGTTTTCCTGTTGCTGGCGTTCATCTACTGGCGCACAGCAGGGTTCATGACTGAGCAGACCGATGAAACCATCGAGGCAGAAATTGCCGGCCTCGCTGAACAGTACCGCGGCAGCGGTATCAATGGCCTGATTTCCATTATCCGCGAGCGCGTTGCCCGCGACCCCAATGCCAAATCCATTTACCTGTTGACCACAGACGACTTTCTCAAGCTCGCCGGTAATATCGAAACCTGGCCCAACGGCTCACGCTCGGAAAGTGGCTGGATCAATTTCACCCTGGATGAGTCCGTGGGCTGGACCGGCCCCGAGCGCCTGGCGCGGGCGCGTATTTTCGAGGTTCAGGGTGGCCTGCGCCTGCTGGTCGGCCGTGATGTGGACGAACTCACCAACCTCAAGCGGGTCATCGAGACGGCCATCAACTGGGGCATGGGGATTACTCTGGCACTGGCGTTGCTGGGTGGATTTCTGATGAGCCGGAGTACCACGCGGCGAATTGAAGTCATCAACAACACGTCCCGACGAATCATGAACGGGCATCTGTCGCTGCGCATACCCACCCGGGGTACCGACGACGATTTCGACCAGCTGGCGGAAAACCTTAACCAGATGCTGGACCGGATTGTGTACCTGATGGAAGGCATTCGCCATGTTTCCGACAGTATCGCTCACGATCTGAGAACCCCCCTGACCCGGCTACGCAACCAGCTGGAAAATACCCTGATGTCCGTGGACAACGACGAAGCGCGGGACCAGGCCGGTAAGGCGGTGGCCGAGGCGGATCAGCTGCTGGCGACCTTCAATGCCCTGTTGCGGATTGCGCGGCTGGAAACCCGGGGTAATACGGCGGACATGAAACAGGTGTGCCTGGGAGATCTGGTCAGCGATGCCTGTGAACTCTACGAGGCGCTGGCGGAAGACAAGGATCAGGATTTCGAGCAGTCCCTGGAAGACCACGTGGTGATTGAAGGAGACCGGGACTTACTGTTCCAGATGGTCAGCAATCTGATTGATAACGCTATCAAGTACACCCCCGAAAAGGGCAAGATCCGGGTAAATGTTCGCAAGGAAGGAAGCGATGCGGTTTTCGAAGTGGGGGATAGTGGTATCGGTATCCCCGACGAGGAAAAGGACCAGGTATTCCAGCGCTTCTACCGGGTGGCCAAGAGCCGGTCGCTACCGGGAAATGGTCTGGGACTCAGTCTTGTCAGTGCTGTGGCAGAAATACATCAGGGAGTTATCTCGCTGAGCGATCACCACCCCGGTGAGGAGTATCCGGGACTTATGGTGACGATTCGTATGCCGGCCTACTCCCCCAACCGGAAGCGTCTTAAGGATAGCCAGACGATTCCGGCTCCGGAAACCGGGGAGCAAACATCTTCCGGTGAGCTCAGAGGTGCCTGATCAGCTTCCCGACACCCCCCGGAACTGGTCTACACGGCTGATCAGAGGCCTGATCAGTGGATCGGTACGGCTTTCGATGGCGCTCAGAATGCCTTCGACCTGTGAGCGGCGGCGATCAAACTTCGCCTGAATGCTGTCCCACTCGCCTTCCAGATGTTTCTGTTCCAGCATGATAAAGGCAGCCAGGTTGTGTCGGTTCAGCTTGTCGGTAATGCCATACTGGTCCAGCCGGTAACCGATACTGTCCAGACCGTTCAGCGCGCTGTTGATGAGTTTTTTTGTATTCATGTCGGTGCCCTGTTTCTGAAAGTGTTGATCAGTAAAAAGCTTCAAGTGGTAATACAGTTATTTAGGCTGAACCCTAACGCCGCTCTCTAGAGTGAACAACCTAATCTCTGCCCTGAAAAAAACGTAATCGTGCGGCCACTGCCGTGTAACCTCGACTGTGCATAATCGAAGCGGTAGTTATGGAAGCCAGCGGAAACTCCGCTTGCTTCTCTCTCCAGCACAGCGCTAGCCTTACCCCGTTTTTACGGGGTTTTTTTATTTCTGAATGATGATTTTATATGGCCAGAACCCGCTACATAACGGCGGAGGGTGAAAGCGCCCTTCGCGAGGAGCTTCGCTACCTGTGGAAGGAGAAACGTCCGGAGGTCACCCAGTCCGTGCGTGAAGCCGCCGCCCAGGGCGACCGTTCAGAGAACGCCGAGTACATCTACGGCAAGAAACAGCTGCGTGAAATTGACCGCCGCGTGCGGTTCCTGAGCAAGCGCCTGGATGAGCTGACGGTGGTGGACCGATTGCCGGATGACCGGAACAAGGTATTTTTCGGTGCCTGGGTGACCATCGAGAACGAGAAGGGCGTCGAAAGCACCTACCGGCTCGTCGGCCCTGACGAGTTCGACCTGTCCCGGGGTTACCTGAGCATCGATTCCCCTATGGCGCGTGCTCTTCTCGGCAAGCGGATTGATGACGAAGTTGGCGTGCGAACTCCCGATGGCTGGACCCACGTGGTGATTACGGGTATCCGTTACCAGCCAATGACGCCAGACCAGTGAGAGAGGCAGTGCCCCCGCCCCTGCGTAGCGCTGGTTCAGGCGGCGGCAGCGCTTCCGGTCTCGATTTTGCCCAGAACGTCCTCGTAAAAGAATGCCAGAGCCTGCTTCGCCTGATTCAGGCGCGCTCGTGATACCTCCATACGATCACTGAGATGTGCCAGGAAAGCCTGTCGGTCACCCGGTTGCAGTGTTTCCGGATTTTTCAGATCGTGGAAAAGCACGAACCGGGAAATCCAGTGGAGATAGGTTTGCTCTGCGCGATAGTTAAGATGGTGTTTGCGGATGGCCTTGGTCACTCGCCTGACAAGGCCGGGCTGCGACTGTTCCAGTGCCTCGGTACTATCCATGTGCGTCTTCCCTGTGAGTAGTTGTTCCTATATTGCGCGCAGTTTATGACAGCCGTTTGACCGTCGCAAAAGTTTCACAGGGAAAATTGACGAAGAGCAACAATCTGTAACAATTGCTGCTCCCGATAAAAACAGGCTGCGTGGTTACTTCAGGGCTTCCAGCTTGTCGATGTACCTCTGCATGGCTTCTTCGGACGGGGTGCCCTTCAGCTTTTCCCAGGCGTCATACTTGGCGCGGCCCACGAAATCCATCATGCCCGGGCGCTTGCCGCTGACATCACCTTCGGTGGCCTGTTTGTAAAGAGCGTAGAACTCCAGTTTGACTTCATTGGACGGTTTGAAATCGCCCTCGGCATTCTGGATGTAGTTTACGGCTTCGTCGAAACGGGTTTTCAGGTCACTCATGTCGGGTTCCTTTTTTTGGCGGCGGTTTCGTAATGATGAGCCGGCTAAACGCCAAGCCAATGCGCCGCAATTAATGGGAGCTTCCATTGAGGCCCCTATCTTGTGCTACAGTTAATGTAATCATGGTTAATCTTCACAAACCCATGGTTACTGAATATCTGTAAAGATGCGATCTGACTTTCTTACGCACTATTCAGTCGAGAGTTTTTATGGATATCAAAAACCGAAAATAGCATAGGTTTGCTGATAAGGAGGCAACAAATGGAAGCGAAATCCAACCAGAATGATTATGATCAGGTAAGAGCAGATCTGAAAAAGCTCAGCGACGATCTCTCCAACCTCACCAAAACTGTTACGGAAGGACAAAAGAGCAACATCAGCAGTCTCCGTGATGAAATTCGCCGGGAGAGCCGGGAGGCTTTTGACCAGGTGAGGGAGCGTGGCGATGAGGCCATCAACCGTGCCCGTGATGCTGGCACCAAGGCCATAGACGATACCGAGAGCAAAATCGGGGAAAGGCCTTTCCTCAGCATCATGATCATGTTCCTTGCGGGACTGCTTGTTGGTAGATTGCTGGACCGCTGATCATGCTCGATTCAGCCTGGTTACGGGGCGTCCTGCGCAAAGCAGTTGCGGCCATTATCGGTTTTATGCTGGCCTTTGTGCTGCTGGTCGCCCTGTTGATTACCAGTTTTTATATGCTCGTCAATGCTGCCACACTGGCGTTGTCCCCATGGTTGGGCGATGCCGGTGCGATGGCGGCGACGGGCCTGTTTTGTCTGTTATTGCTGGCTTTGTTTTTCTATCGGATGACCCGGCCGGTTGCCTCGAAGAAGTCTGCCTCTGAGGGTGAAGACGGCAAAGGGCAGTCACCGCCCTCTCCGATCGATTCCATCAGAAATCTTGTCCGTAACAACCCCCTGGAAGCTGTTGCTGCTGCGTTCACCCTTGGTGTGGTGGAGCAGAGCGATCCACGCCTGAAGTCGCTGCTGATGCAGGGTGGCATGGTGCTGATGAAGGAAGCGGAAGCCGAGCAGGCCCATGCGAAGGAAAAAGCGGACCCACCTGCCAGTGAAACCGATGCCCCAGCCACCTGATCGCCACTCCAACATAAAAATGCGGCATGTGAGGGAGTTTCAGCCAATCGTCGGGCAATAATCAGAGTAGACTGGTGGTTAGATCATAAGACGGTAGCGGTTGTGCATGGATACAGACACCACCCCGGCATGGCAAAAACACGCCTCAGCGATTTTCAGCGGGTTCTTCGGAGACTGGCTTGAGGCCCGCAACAATCCCCTGGCCATGCCCATGGCGCTTTTTCATGGGCATGAGTCAGTCGATCCTGCCTCCCCGTGTGTGGAGGCTTCCGGTTCAACCTTGTGCCTTTCCATTCACGGTCTGATGGAGCTTGAGTCGGTATGGACCCTTCCCGGCGGTGACGGCGCTCATTACGGCTCGCTGCTGGCGGCTGCGAACAGCGACATTACGCCCCTGACCCTTCGCTACAACACCGGCCGGCCAATATACCGCAATGGAGAAACTCTGGCCGACATGCTTGATACCCTGGTCCGCCAATGGCCGGTGGCTGTTGAACGGATTATCCTGATCGGTCACAGTATGGGCGGGCTGTTGATCCGCAGTGCCTGCCACCATGGCCAGCGCCATGGCTATGGCTGGGTGGGACAGCTGAGTGATTGTGTCTATATCAGTGTTCCCCATGATGGTTCGTGGTTGGCAAAAGGGGCCAGGGCAGCGGCGGAGCTGACAGGTCGGGCGACGCGGGACTATTTGCGGGTATTGGGTGAAATTATTGATCTGCGTAGTGAGGGCATCCGGAACCTGTCCCGCGGCGAGTTCGTAAATGCGACTGAGGACGAGCCACCCTTGCTACCCGGCGCCCGGCATTATGTGGTCTGTGGCTCGCTCGCCCGCAGCCATCTGCACCCGGCTAATGCGCTGTTCGGGGACGCACTGGTGCATGAGTCCAGCGCCCGCGGCCGCGAACGGAAGGGCTGGGCGCTCGCTGGCGTGGCCAGCTTTCCGGGTATTGGCCACATCCGCCTTGCCCATGATCCCGACGTGGCTGTCCAACTCAAGGAGTGGCTGTTATGAACAGGCACAACTGTCTCTGGTGGGCCGGGGTTGCGGATGTTTTGACCAACGGCCTTGCCCATGGTGCGCTCAAACTGGAACGGGTCCACCTGTCCGTTGCGGATGAAACTTTCAACATCCTGCAGCGGGTTCCGGTGACCCGTCCCGTTGGTGAAGCCACAAGGTTTCTCCACCACACCATTGCGCGGGTGTCTTACCGCAGTGTTGCAGCCGTATCGGCGGGCCTGGGCATGCTGGCCCGCACTGGTTCGTCGCCGGCGCCGCCTTACTGCACGTTTTCCAGCTCGCCGAACCGCTCCGAGAACAGTGCGGAAGACAGGTAACGCTCGGCAGAATCCGGCAGCACCACAACAATATTTTTATCCCTGAATTCCGGCCGCTTGCCGATCCTTACCGCTGCCACAACCGCTGCGCCGCAGGAAATACCGCAAAGAATGCCTTCTTCCTGCATCAGCCGGTGCGCCATATCCATTGCGTCCTGATTGCTGACGGTTTCCACCCGATCCACCAGATCCATGTCCAGGTTAGCGGGAACAAAACCCGCGCCAATGCCCTGAATCTTGTGGGGCGCAGGCGTCAGTTCCTGACCAGCACGAAACTGGGTGATGATGGGTGAGTCTTCCGGCTCTACGGCCACGGTTGTAATGGCTTTGCCTTTGGTGTTGCGGATATAGCGGGCGACGCCGGTGAGGGTCCCGCCGGTACCAACACCGGAGACAAAGATATCCACGGCGCCGTCAGTATCATTCCAGATTTCCGGGCCGGTGGTGTCTTCGTGGATACGGGGATTGGCCGGGTTTTCAAACTGCTGCGGCATAAAATGCTGATCCGGGTCTTCGGCAACAAGCTCCTCGGCTTTGGCGATCGCACCCTTCATGCCCTTGGGTGGTTCCGTGAGAACCAGTTCTGCCCCCAGAGCTTTCAATACCTTACGCCGCTCCAGGCTCATTGACGAGGGCATGGTCAGCCGCAGCTTGTAGCCCCGCGCCGCTGCGACAAAGGCCAGCGCGATACCGGTGTTGCCGCTGGTGGGTTCAATGATGGTCATGCCGGGCTTGAGAACACCGCGTTTTTCGGCATCCCAGATCATGGCGGCACCAATCCGGCATTTTACCGAGTAGGCGGGGTTGCGACCCTCAATCTTGGCCCAGATTGTGGCGCCTTCGTTGACCCGATTAAGTTTCACCAGCGGGGTGTTGCCTATCGACAGGGAGTTGTCCTGATAAATGTTGGCCATGGTGATTTCCTTCTGCGTTGTGATTATCGCAAAAGCATAACATTTCCCCGGCTCAAACTGGCTGCCGGTTAATCACTGTCCTCAATAACTACGGCTTCCAGCCGGTTGCGGCCGTTCTTTTTGGCAAGGTAGAGCGCTTTGTCAGCGCGGCGAAGGAACTCTGCCGGCGCGGTGTCCTTGCGGGGAACGCCAGTGGCCAGGCCAATGCTGACGGTAAAACTGACCTGTTGATCGTTGCAGGTAATGGTCTGCCCGGCCAGGCCCTCGCGGAAACTTTCCAGGCGCGAGATCAGTTCCTCGCGGTCACTGAAGCTGGTAAAAATAATGAATTCCTCGCCACCAAACCGGGTAAGACGATCGGTGTCGCGGCGAAAATGGGTGCGCATGGTATCGGCCAGCGCAACCAGGCAGTTATCACCGGCGTCATGGCCATAGGTATCGTTAATGGTCTTGAAGTGGTCCGCATCCACCATGGCAACCGCAAACCCCGCCCGGTGTCGCTGGCACCAGTGAAAACTTTTGCTGAACTCCCGGTCGAAATAACTGCGGTTACCGATCTGGGTCAGATCGTCGGTGACACTGAGGTAGGTAAGGCGGTCATTCGCCGCGGCAAGTTCCCGGTTCAGCCCGCCGAGTTTGCGGTTCCAGTAAAACAGCAGGCCCAGCACAACTGTGGCACCGAGGATTAACTGGAACACCAGTGTGTAATCCACCGTTTGTTCCAGCCTGATGCCGGCCCACTGGCGTTCGACGGCTGTGCGCTCGTCTTCCGTCAGGCTGGCAACCAGCTTTTGCATGATGCTGAGCAGTTCGGGCTCGTCATTCCGGGCACCTATGCCAAGGGACCAGTCTGCCGGGACTCGCCCCAGAACTTTCAGGTCTGCAAGGCCCAGCTCCTGCATGTGGTAGCTGGCTGTGGACAAGGTGCTGATATAACCGGCGAGCTCGCGTTCCTGAACCATTCTCAGGCCTTCTTTTTCATTGCCGACTTTCACCAGCCTTAGATCCGGATGGGTGGTTTGCAGCAGTTCCTTGAAGGCGTACCCCTCCACAATACCGACCGGACGGTCTCCCACGTCATCAAGAGTATTGATAAACGGGGCTTCCACCCGCCCCAGGAGCACACCTGGGATCTGGATATAGGGTTCGGTAAAGCTCATATACTCGAGCCGCTCCGGTGTTTCCATGGCCATCGAGAAAAGGTCGCACTGGCGATTTCGGGCCGCCTCGACGGACTCGGCCCAGGTGTCCACAGGAAGTGGGGTGAACTCTATATCGGCGCGTTCGGCGAAGAGGCTGAAGGTATCGGCGGAAATCCCGATGTGTCGATTGTCGTCACTGAGTGCCTCCAGGGGGAGCCAGTCCGGATCAACGCAGAGCGTAATCTGCCGGTTGCGCTTCGCCAGCCATGCCTGTTCGGACTCTGTGAAGGTCAGGGGGGCATCTGCAGGAGGCGGACGCCGACTGGCAGAAGCACCCAGCCAGCGATTTTCGATGGTTCGCATCTCCGTCGGACTGATAGCGCCCAGTGCCGCGTCCATAATGGAGGCGAGCGGTTCAAGGGCAGGGCGAACGCCAAAGCGAAGGTCTTCTCCGGACATGCCATCGAGCTCGATTTCCCCGGCGACAGTCACCCCGGTAATCTGCAGTTCCCTTACCCAGTAATTACCGTTGGGCAGGGCTGCCAGGGCCACATCCACGGATTCTTCGGCCAGTGCCTGGAACATGGCGCGTTGGGAGATAAAAGAAAACACGTTGTCGCCCAATTCTTCGCGCAGTGCGCTCTCATAATAGATGCCCGCGCCGATGGCCACCCTGAGCCCCGCAAGGTCCCCGGGGATATTGAACTGAAGGTTTTCCTCCAGGGTAAAGGCTACGTTGGGTATGATGTGGTATGGACGGGTAAACCGGACGTTCTCAAGCCGTTCGGTGGTTCTGGAGATATTGGCCATGATGTCGAGATCACCTGCCAGGAATATGGGGTACAGCTCCGACCATTGTCCCGCCACAGGAACAACCTGCAGGCCGGTGATATCGGATATCCGGTCCATCACATCCATGCTCAGCCCCTGTAGCGTTCCCGCATCATGAAAGCTGAAGGGAGCATAATCCCGCATGAAGCCGACCCTGACCGGGCCAATTTCACTGATATAACGACGGTGGGCATTGCTGAAACTGAACCTTTGCGACTCTGCAATGCTGGCGCCGCCGTATTCCTGCCAGCGCTCAAACAGTTCGGTGATGCGGGCTTCCGGAACGGCCTTGAGCCCATTACTGATTACCTTGAACAGCTCCCCGTTCTCTTTCAACACGCCAAGACGAAAGTCCTCCCGGGCCAATTCACCCATCGGCGCGTGACCGACAATCTCCAGAAAGCGAAAACCGGCCTGGTTGGCATAGTATCTGAGGGTCAGCTCTGGCCCGATGATGCCGTCCACCCAGCCGAAGGCGAGGGCCCTTACCAGGCTGGGGATCGAATCGTAGGTGATAAGCTCAATGCCGGCGTCAGTGAGCATGTCACGGTAATAGACGTCCCGTACAACCCCGATGCGCGAACCGGAGAGCGCGTCCAGGGAACTGACATCGGTTAACGGGTTCGCCGGATCATGCATGACATAGGTCTGGCGGATGTGGTAGGGGTCGGTGAACTGAATGCTTCTGGCCCGTTCTTCCTGGTACGAAATGCCTTCAATGACGTCGATGTCACCGTGCAGGAAAGCCCCATAAATTTCCGGCCAGGTTCCAGCGCGAAATTCCAGGGTCAGGTCCGCCTGCCGGGCCACTTCCCGCAGAACGTCTATGGAGAAGCCGGAAGGGGTGCGGCCCTCGATATTGGAGTAGGGCTTGTTGTCGGCGACGATGCCCACGGACACGGTCTGGCGGTCGGCTGACCAGACGGGAAACGACAGGGCAATGAGCACCAGGGCGGCGTACATGGCATGGGACAATTGGTTCAGAGACGGCCTTTGCCAGGCAATTCCAGCGCTCATCGGGTGGGTCACAATCCTGTATGGGCTGATTTCAGAGTGTAGTTGTCAGTCAGTGTCTTTCACAACGAAAAGTTGGTTTTCAGCCTGCGATCCACAACATCCGGTGATAGGATATGGCCTCGTCAGAACTGCACAGGGAATACCATGGGCCTCTTGTTTGAACAGATCGACAGCCAGCCGTCCGCTCTGGGGGAAATTACCCTCCGTCGCCGTCGGATTCCGGCCCTGGGCGACCGTGATATCTATGAGGTCAAGCTGGGCGAAGAGTTCCTCATGTCCAGCATGTTTGTCGACGCGGAAGTGGCACTGGCGGATCTGGGTCTGGGTGCCGTGGAGGGTGGCGCGCTGCGGGTGGTGGTTGGTGGCCTCGGGCTGGGATACACCGCGGAAGCCGCCCTGAAGCATGAGCGTGTGAGTGAACTGCTGGTGGTGGATGCCCTGGATACGGTTATCCACTGGCACCAGCAGGAGAAAGTGCCCCTGGGCAGGGTGTTGAATGAGGACCCACGCTGTCGCTACGTACTGGGGAGTTTCTTCGATCTGGCTGTGTCCGAATCCGGTTTTGATCCCGAAGCGCCGGGCAAGCTCTTTGACGCCATCCTGCTGGATATCGACCACTCACCCAGGGCATTGCTGAACGACTCCAGTGCCAGCTTCTACACTGCAGAGAGTCTGGGCCGGATGGCCTCTCATATACGGCCAGGCGGAGTCTTCGCCATGTGGTCCAACGAACCGCCTGACAAGGCGTTCATGGAGATCCTGAGTGCACTGTTTACCGATGTCGGCGCAACGGTGGTGTCTTTCTACAACCCGTTCCAGAACCGGGAATCCTCCAACACGGTGTTCCTGGCTCGAAAGCCGCTCGGCTGACAGCGCGGCAGGGCCGGCCTGATACCAGGCTTCAGTGTTTCATTTTGATGACAGACGCGGAACAGGAAACAAGTGTTATGGCCACAGAGCAATCCATCGACTGGGCAAAGACACCGGCCGCCGTGTGGCGCCGGCATCGTCAGGGTCTGCGGGCCATTCGCCGGCTCGATCCGGTGGGCTGGGGTGACCTGACGGGCATCGCTCGGCAGCAGGAGGCACTGGCCCGCAATACTGAACGGTTTCTTGCGGGCGAACCCTCCAACAATGCCCTGCTGTGGGGTGCCCGGGGTACCGGAAAGTCCTCACTGATCAAGGCGTTGCTGAACCGGTACCAGGGCCAGGGCCTGCGTATGATCGAGGTGGACAAGGACGACCTGGTGAACCTGCCGGAAATCGTCGACGACATTGCCGGGCTGTCCTGGCGGTTCGTGATCTTCTGCGACGACCTGTCCTTCGAGGTGGGCGAGTCCGGCTACAAGGCGCTGAAGAGTGTGCTGGAGGGGTCATTGGAGCTGCCCCCGGAAAATGTGCGGGTATATGCAACCTCCAACCGCCGCCACCTGATGCCGGAGTTCATGGACGACAATGTCAAAAGCGGGATGCGGGGCGGCGAACTGCATCCGGCTGAGGCCATTGAGGAACAGGTATCCCTGGCCGACCGGTTTGGCCTGCAGTTGTCGTTTTATGGCTTTCCACAGGACGTCTATCTGCAGGCTATCGATGCCCTGTTCCCACGGGTAACCGACAGGGAAGCCCTGCACCGGGAGGCCATCCGTTTTGCCACCAGCCGCGGCGCCCGCAATGGTCGCACGGCGCAACAGTTCTACCGTCAGTTCGGCGGCGACACGGAAGCCTTCGCTGGTTAGGTAGCCGCTACTGCTTTTGCGCCAGCTTGATGAAGCGGTGATGCACCAGTCGCACGCCGAAAAATACCAGCGCCATCACCACCGGTATGGAGACGCCAAGCACCAGGGACTTGTCGAAATCCAGGCCCGCGTCGTAGGCTGAATCCAGTGCCAGTTTCAGCAGCCCGACCAGGTAGTAACTGATAGCCACCACGGAAAGCCCCTCCACGGTATGCTGCATCATCAGCTGGATTTTCGAGCGCCGGTCCATCGAGCTTAGCAGCTGCTGGTTCTGGCTCTGGATGGCCAGCTCCACCCGCGTGCGCATCATATCCGAGGCGCGGTCCACCCGCCGTGACAGGTCTTCCAGCCGGTCTTTGACCGATTCGCAGGTTTCCACGGCCGGGGTCAGCCGGCGGGTCATGAATTCGGTGATCGTGAGGTGTCCGGACAGTTCGTCCTCCCGCAGTTCCTCAAGCCGCGTCAGTACCAGCCGGTGATAGGCGCGGGTGGCGGAGAAACGGAAGGTGGAGTGCGCGCGGAACGCTTCGATTCGGGCCGCAATATTGGTCAGGTCCGCCAGTACCTCGCGCTCGTCGAGGTCGTGGTTATCAGCCAGGGACTGGGTAATCACGGCCAGCTGCTGGTCCATGTCGTTCAGCGAGGGTGTTGTTTCGCGGGCCAGCGGCAGCGCCAGTAATGACATCAGCCGGTAGGTCTCGATTTCCATCAGACGCTGGGTCAGGCGGCCAAGCTGGCTGTCGGACATGTCCCGGTTGAGCACCATGAAGCGGCCAAAGCCATCACTGTGGAGTTTGAACGTTCCCCATACCCGGGCCTTGCCCTCCCAGGGGCTGCTGCCTACCAGCCGTTCTCCCTCGAACCAGTGGCGGATTTGCGCCAGTTCGGTTTTCGGGCTTTTGGTGGCCTGCTGGATGTCGATGTGAAAAGCCGCCACTACGGTGCCGGTAAGTTGCTCGAGCCAGCCCTCTGGCAGGGATGAGATGCCGGTGTCCCGGAAGGGCTGGTGATTCTCCCCCGCTGCCAGGTTGATAAAGGTGTAGGAGGCAAATTCCATGTGCATTTCGCGGCGGATGCGCAGGGAGCCAAAGGTGGCTTCGTAACAGCTGACATCTTCGAGGGGCGCGTCTTCGCCCAGCATGACATGAAGGTCCTGCCAGTGCCGGAACTGGATCGAGCGCTGTTCTGGCGTGGTCAGTACGGCAATGTGAGTGACCTGCGCCGGGCATGGCAGCACGTGGAACGGCCGGGAGTGGAGTTCGTTGTAGAGTTCTGCCCTGAGAGGATGCAGATCAAGCTGGTTCAGTAACAGGTCCAAGGTTTATTCCTCTGAAGGCGAGCCGGGTCGGCTCAGGCTGCCGGTGGCAATGTTACCGTAAAGCGCACACCTTCTGCTTCGTTGGCGGCCAATACCTGGCCGTTGTGATGTTCGGCAATCAGCCTCACGATCAGCAGGCCCTGGCCCAGGTGGCCTTCCTGCTGGCCGGTTCTTACCGACACGAAGGGACTGAAAATATCACTGGTGAGGTTCTCCGGCAATGACGAGCCTTCGTTGAACACGCTCAGTTCCAGTTGCCCCGGGCCTGATCGTAGCCGCACTTCGATCCGGCCCTGTGGGGGCGTGAAGTCCCGGGCGTTGTCAACCAGCTTGTCCAGTAACTGCACCAGTAATTCCGGCGAGCCGTGGCATGGGCAGCCGCTGGCGGGCCCGCAATAGTGAATACGATGGTCGGGGTCCAGTTCCCGGTAGGCGAGGGTGGTCTGGGCGGCCACGTCGGCCAGGTCAAAGGTTTCCTTTTCTGCGTGATCGAGACTCTGCTCCAGCCGCGCCGCTTCGCTCATACCCTGCAGTATCTGACTCAGGCGCCCGGTGGCGGAGCGGGCACGGTCGATGTAGCTGGCCTGATCGGCCGGCTCTGTGGTGTGGCTGAGGTTTTCCAGGGAGGAGCGCACCACGGCCAGCGGTGTTTTCAGCTCATGGGAAAGCCGTCGGGAGAAGCTCTCCAGGTAATCCGTGTAACTCTGGAGGCGGTCAACCAAATGGCTGAACTGCCGGGACAGGTCGCCAAGCTCGTCTTTCGCCCGGGAAGGAGGTAGAGAACCCAGAACCCGGCCATCGCCATCAATGCTGGCACTCACGGCCCGCTGCAGACGGGTGATGCGCCAGGATAACCAACTGGCGTAACCCAGTAACACCAGCATCAGCCCGATGATCAACAGCACGCTGCGGGCAATCACCGAACCGAGGGTGCTGCCAGACAGGGCCAGTAACTGATCCAGGGATTCTTCCAGTACCAGTACCCGGCCATCGTCCAGTTGCTGCTTCACCAGCATGAAGGTGTCGCCATTGTTATGGCGCACCAGGCCCGATGACGGCAGCTCCTCCGCTTCCATGCGGTGAGTTGCAGTGTCCAGTGGCACCGGTTCTGGTTGGTAGAACCGCACCAGTGCCCGCAAGCCGTTCAGGCTGATGCGTTCGAGTATCTGTAACGGACTCAGGCTGTCGAACCGGGGTTCCCCGGTTACAGGATTCCGTGTCTGGTGTGCGATCACCCAGCCATCCGGCGCCAGAACCCAGGCACTCTGGCCCGGGGCAACCATGGCGCCAAGCCGGTTTTCCAGCTCTGGCAAGCGGGTAACCAGTTTTGCCGGGGCCGGGCCTGCGACAATACTTTTCTTACCGTTGATAGCGGTTTCTTCTGCAGGCCATGTTACCTGGAAACCAAAACCGGAAGAGGGCGCCGGTCGGGGGATTCTCAGCTCAGCCTGGTAGCCATTGCTGACCGCCTGCCAGTATCCGCTGATGCGATAATCGGTCGAGTCCCCACGCTCCGGATCAACAGCATCGATGGCCCCGGGCGCCTGGGTGCGAATAAGGCGCCGGTTGGTCTGGTTGTCCTCAATGAAATGAAGCCTGATCCGGTCATGGGGCTGGTCAGGATCAGCGGGATTGAAAAATTCCGCTGCCCTGCCGCTTACCCGGATCAGCAGATAAAGATGATTGCGGTTTACGGCCGCCTGCCAGGATACTTCTACGCCATCGCTGCCCCTGACCTGCCGGGTACCTTGCCACTGCTGGCCGGATTCTTCCTCGTCGTACCCCGGCCAGTCGTCGCCGTAGCCGTCCAGGTTGGGCGCGCGGGATAACAGGCTGGCGTATATCACGGGGGTGCCTGGGTGGACCGTCGGGTGTCCCTCCAGCTGTTCCCTGGTAAACCCCGCAGTACGATCAACCTGGCTTTGCAGTTGCCGGGCCGACTGGTCCCTCAGGGCCTGATCCAGCTCCAGCACGAACTGCAGCCCGGCCCAGGGGATCAACAGCATTAGCAGGCTGGCAATGAAAAGCTGGCGTTTAAGGGTCAAAACTCAGGCCTCATGGGCATTCCAGCGGTAACCCATGCCGTAGGCGGTGTGAATGCCATCGAAACCGTGATCAATCTGCAGGAACTTGCGGCGTATCCTCTTGATGTGGGAAGTCACCGTGTTGTCGTCCAGCACTGTGCTGGCGGCTTCCATTAACTGGTCACGACTGCGTACATGGCCGGGGTGCTGAACCAGGGAGTGCAGCATCCAGAATTCGGTGACCGTCAGATCAATGGGCTGACCGTTCCATTCCGCGGTCATCCGGTCCACATTCAGTGCCAGCCGGCCCCGCTGTACCACTTCGTCCGGTTGCTTCAGGGCTTCTGCCCACGCATCGGCCCGTCGCAGCAGGGCGGTTACCCGGGCCAGCAGGTGGTCCATGCTCATGTCCTTGGTGACATAGTCGTCGGCTCCCAGCCGCAGGCCATGAACCGAATCGATATCGCTGTCCCGGGCCGTCAGGAAGATGATCGGCAGGGTTTTCGACAGGATTCGCAGGTCCTGGCACAGCGTAAAGCCACCCTCGGGCTCGTCGCCAAGGCCCACATCGATAATCGCCAGATCCGGCAGAGCAGTGCGAAGTACCTGGAAGGCGCTGGTGCGGTCACCATAGGCAGACACCCGGTAACCCCGGCGCTCGAAGGCGTCGCGGTAGTTTTCGCGGATGGCGGGTTCATCTTCAATCAGCACGATGTGTCGCTTCATAACCTGCAGCCATTTCCCTGTTAATACAGGGTCCTATTTAACCATGGCCAGAGGCCAGAACAAGGTAAAGCAACCGGTTTGCCATAATTCATCATTTTCTCGATGCCGGATCGCCAGATTGTGACACCGGATCGCCGTTTCCCTGGGCTGAAATAGACGTCGGTTGCCAACAAGGCGCGTTTTTTTCGACCACATTGAAACAAGGAAGCGGAACGATGCTGCTGACCAATCCGGGATCATCATCACCAACGATTCTGAATGCCCGCCGCAAAAACACGGCGTGGGCCGTGTGGCAGGCCTCTCCCCGCCTGCGACGCTGGCTGGAAGGGATTTCGTTATGGCTCGCGGTGATGCTGTTCCTGTTTGTGCATCCGTTGTATGCCGAGGCCTCCGAAAGCGGCCATGGTGGTCACCAGGGAGCCGGTGAGTTTCATTTTGTTGACGATGGCGGACAGCCAGTGGGGCCGGCGACGCTGCTCAACACCGATTACAGGGTGACCGTCAGCGGGTTGCTTGCCGACACCCGCTTGCGCCAGAGTTTCCGTAATACCGGTCAGCAATGGCGGGAAGGGGTATTCGTGTTCCCGCTGCCGGAAAACGCCAATGTTTATGGAATGACCATGACCGCCGGCGATCGGGTGATCGTCGGTGAAATCCATCAGAAGCAGGAAGCAGAACGCCAATACACCCGGGCGAAAACGGAGGGCCGCAAAGCCGCCCGAGTCGACCAGCAGCGGCCCAACCTGTTCACCACCCGAATGGCGAACATCCCGCCCGGTGAAACCGTCACCGTCGAGCTCCACTATCAGCAGGCGGTACGCTATCAGTCCGGTGAGTTCGAACTGCGCCTGCCCACTACCCTGACACCCCGCTACATGCCCGGCGAGTCGGCGGACAACCGGCAAGCCCGATGGACCACCGGCTGGGCGACCCCCACCACGGAAGTGCCGGATGCCGACCAGATCAGCCCGTTCACGGTGCTGCCGGAAGATGTGGGCCCCGACAGCCACCGGGCCACCATTGCCCTGGATATCACCGCCGGGTTGCCGGTCAGCCGTGTGTCCAGCCCCAGCCACCGGCTGAACAGCACCTGGAACGGTAATACTGTTGAGGTATCACCAGAGTCCGGTGCGGTGCTGATGGACCGTGACCTGGTGGTGCGCTGGGCGCCGGCCCGGGGCATGGAGCCCGCGGCTGCCGTGTTCCATGAGCGCTGGCAGGGCGAGGATTATCTGCTGGCCCTGGTGATGCCGGGCCTGAACCATGATCAGCGGCTGCCGAGGGAGCTGGTGTTTGTGATCGATACCTCCGGGTCCATGGCCGGCGAATCCATCCGCCAGGCCAGGCAGGCGTTGCTGCGCGGGCTGGACACGCTGGGCCCGGACGACCGTTTCAACGTCATCCGGTTCAACAGCCAGACCCATGCCCTGTTCATGGAAGCAGTACCGGCCAGCAGCAACAACATTGCCCGCGCCCGCCGCTATGTAAACGAACTGAATGCCGACGGGGGCACCGAGATGGCGCCGGCGCTGGAAGCGGCACTGGATGACAGGCGCGGTGACGCCAGGGACGGCTTTGCAGGAGTGCGGCAGGTGGTGTTCATTACCGACGGGGCCGTGGGCAACGAAGCCGAACTGTTCGGTAAGATCAGCAACAAGCTGGCGAGCAGCCGCCTGTTCACGGTGGGTATCGGCCCGGCCCCCAATATGCACTTCATGCGCGAAGCAGCGCGCTATGGCCGCGGCACCTACACGGCCATCAGTGACCTGTCAGACGTTGCCCGCCCATTGGACGGGCTGTTTGGCAAAATGCAGTCCCCCGTGTTGACGGACATCGCGGTTAAATGGCCCGGCCAGACTCCCGCAACGGAAGCCTTCCCGGACCGTATAGGCGACCTGTTCCGGGGCGAACCCATGGTTCAGGTGGTGCGTGGTCTGCCGGGCGAAGGCGAGCTGGATGTCTCCGGGCGGCTACCGGACGGCAGCGAGTGGCAACAATCGCTGCTTCTTGACCATGCCTCCAGCGGTAAGGGCCTGCATCGTTATTGGGCGAAACAGAAGATCAACGGTCTGATGGACAGCGGGCTTACCGGTCGGGTTGATGACGATTCGCAGGCGGAAGTGACGCGCCTGGGGCTGAAGCATCAGCTGATGACCAAATACACCAGCTTCCTGGCGCAGGAAAAAACGGCATCCAGGCCGGCAGACGAAAGCCTGGCCACTGACAGTGTACCCACGCTGTTACCCGCCGGAAGCCAGGGCACCATGTTGCGCTATCCCCAGACGGCAACGCTGTCGCCGTTGTTCATTGCCATCGGCCTGGTGGGACTGATGGTCTCGGCCGCGATCACCCTGCTGCAAGGGAGGGTTTTGGCATGAATCGTCTGATTCTTGTTCTGGTAACAACCTTTGCGACTGTCCTCGCGGTAGGCCTGTGGATTCCGCTGAAGGCTCTGGCGGCCCAGGAGCTGCTGGAACTGGCCTGGGCGGAGAGTCAGGCCCGGCAACAGCAAACCCGCCCCTGGCCCTGGGCGGATACCTGGCCGGTGGCGCGCCTGACACTACCGGAAACCGGCCAGTCGCTGATTGTTCTGGATGGGGTACATGGTGAGAGCCTGGCCTTCGGGCCAGGACAGGTGATCGGCAATGACCGCCAGGCGGGGCCGGTGGTCATCGCCGGCCACCGGGACACCCACTTCCACGGCTTGCAGCACCTGGAGACCGGAAGCCGGGTTCGGTTGCAGGACCGGGACGGACACTGGCGCAATTTCCGCGTTGACCGTATCCGGGTGGTTGATAGTCGTCACGAGCAGATCAATACGGCACTGCTGCCGCGGGATTCGCTGCTGCTGGTGACCTGTTACCCCTTCGATGGCATGGGCAACAACGGTCCGCTACGCTATGTGGTGGAGGCCACGGCCGAGTCGCGGGCGACGGCGGATGAAACCAGTAACAACCTGTCCGTGGAGGCTGTTGCCGGAACCTGATTTTGGCGTACACTTGTGCGCCAAAAATTGCCTCAGGGTCTTGCGTTCGATGGGATTGATCAGAAAGTTTCTGGCCTGGCTGACGGTGCCGGCCATTTGTGTGTTTGCACTGGTTCTGTATGTGGCCAGGCCGTTCAATCCGGATAATAACCGGTTGCTGGGGCGGACAGTTGCCCGGGTTGGCCGCCTCTTCCTGGGCATGGAGCGACCTTTGGAAGGAGCAGGGAATATGCCGCAGAACAGGCCAACCGTGGTTATCGCCAACCATCAGCACAACGATGATCTGTTTGTGATGGGTGACCTGCTGCCGCCCCGCACGGTCACGGTGGGCAAGTCATCGCTGGTATGGGTTCCGTTTTTTGGCCAGGTGTTCTGGCTTGGAGGCAATGTCATCCTGAACCGGGGCCGCTCCCACAAGGCGATCGCGGTTATGAAGGCTACCAGTGAAGCCGTCAGTCGTGATCACAAGAGCCTCTGGGTGTTTCCAGAGGGTACCCGCAGCCGTGGCCGCGGCCTGCAGAGTTTCAAGAAAGGCGCTTTCCATACAGCTGTCGCTGCGGGTGCACCGATCACCATGGTCTGCGCCAGCCAGTATTATGATCGCCCCCTGGGCTGGTCCGGTCGCCGGGAGCCGGTGGCTGTCCGGGTCCTCCCTCCGGTCGAGACAGAAGGACTGACTGTCGCGGATATTCCACAGCTTATGGCCAATTGCCATCAGCAAATGGAAGCGGCCATTGCGTCCCTGGCATCAACTTCCTGATTCCATTGCCCGGCGTTATTGACAGCGTTCGCGGAAGTGCTTGAAGCGTCAGGCAAAACAGGGCAGTCTTTCGGTGTCTGTTCCGCAGCAGGGAGATGCATGCAATGAATCTTATTCTATTTCTTATTATTGGTGGTGTGGCCGGCTGGCTTGCGGGTCTGATCATGAAAGGCCGTGGCTTTGGCGTGCTGGCGAATATCGGTATCGGTATTGTCGGCTCCTTTCTTGGCGGTTTCGTTTTCCGGCTACTGGGGCTTGCCGCACAGGGGGCCGTGGGTGAACTGGTCACCGCCACCGTGGGGGCGGTGCTGCTGCTGGCCATTGTCAGCGCAATCAAGAAGGGTTAAAGATGATCGTACCTGTTTCAGCTGTTTTCGCGGCCGTCCTCGGGCTGTTGTTGCTGGTGTTGTCGGGAATGGTTTCCCGCTTTCGCCTCAAGTACCAGAAAAGCATGGGAGTGACTGAAGACCGGGACTTCGAGGCAGCTGTCCGCGCCCAGGCCAACCTTGTGGAATACGCTCCCCTGGGCCTGGTGATGCTGGCCATTGCCGAATTGAACGGGGTTCACAGTGGGCTGGTGTACTGGACGGGGATGGCCTTCGTTGTGGGGCGGGTGCTCCATGCCTTTGGCATGATCAATGGCCGGGGAGGCCCTCACGTTGCGCGCACGACAGGCATTCTGCTGACCTGGGCAGGCATCCTTGCCATTGCCGCGTTGCTGCTCTGGAACGTGTTCCAGGTCTACGGCTGAATTTTTACAGCGCCTGAGCCATTTCCATGGTGAGGTATTCCAGTTCCAGCCGGCGGTTGGCAGCATGGTCTTCCGGCCGCGCCAGTGGTCGTTCACTGCCCCAACCACTCACCAGAATCTGGCTTTCCCTGACACCTTCACGAATCAGCACTTTGGCGGCGCTGCCGGCTCGCAGGCGGGAAAGGAAGTGATTGTATTCGCCGACACCAAAATTATCGGCATGGCCGTGGATACGTACCTTTACGCCAGGGTTGTGCCGTAAATAATCGGCGTGCTGGCGCAGTATGGCCTGGTCCTGATCGTCCAGGCGATGCTTGTTGAATCCGTAATGAAAACGCAGGCGGTGTGGTTTTCGCGGAGAACCGTCCGCATCCAGTGCCGGCATCGCAAGGCCGGCTTCAATGGCCGCTCTTGCAAGCAGTTCCGGGTTGTCCAGTATGAGTACAGTCATGGCAGTTTCCTTGTTTGCAAGTCCGTTTTTGTTGTTGTCCCGGCAACTATTGGCTGTGGCAGGGACAACGGCAATTGGCGATTGGTCGAAACCCTTGTGCAATGCCCTTTCCGGCATTCTGCGGTTCGCCCCGTTTGCGGCTGCCCTGATTAAATGTCATTTGAATGACCTTGTTGTTACAACCGCAGAGTAGCCTTTATTGAGGCGGCGCGCACAGTTTGTTTTGCCCGCGGTGCCGCAAATCGCTTCAGGGTTTATTACAGCGCGAAAAACTGGCCATGCTGTGGTAAAAAGCACCTCTCCCGGGACAGATTATGATGAATTGTGACCGTCCATGCTGATTATCCCTGCAGAAAAGTCTGTTAACTGGAAGCACCCACCCTGGGTGACCCTGGGGTTGATGCTGGCCTGTATGCTGGTATTCACGTTTTACCAGGGCGGCGACAGCCGTCTGACCGAACAGGCCATTGAGGAATATCTGGATTCGGATCTTCAGTCACTCGAGGCGCCGGTATACGAAGACTATCTGCAGCGCCGGATTCGTTTCCAGGGGGATGAAGAGCGGGTTTACGAGTTGCAGAACTTCCGGCAGTTGCGCCAGCAGGGCGGTGACCTGTGGGTGGCCTACAGCCTGCTGTCCGACCGTGAATTCTACCAGTACATGCTGGAGAACCGGGACATGCTGCTGGCGCCCGCGGAACGCCGGCGCTGGATGCAGCAGCGGGGCGACATCCAGACCCGGCTGATGGATCGCCTCAGCGCCAGCCAGCTGGGCCTGGTGCCGGCAGAGTTTTCACTGTACACACTGATTACCTATCAGTTCCTCCACGGTGGCTGGGCACACCTTATCGGTAACCTGGTATTTCTGTTCCTGCTCGGTTTTACCGTTGAGAAGGCCCTTGGCCCCGGCCGTTTCCTGCTGGCCTACCTGATCTGCGGGGCACTGTCCGGTGTGGTGTTCACCGTCTTCTCCATGGGTAGCCATGTTCCCCTGGTAGGTGCGTCCGGTTCCATATCCGGGCTGATGGGTATGTACGTAGCCATTTACGGGCTGCAGAAAATCCGCTTCTTCTATTTCGTGGGTGTGTACTTCAATTACTTCCGGGCGCCGGCCCTGGCGATTCTGCCGGTGTGGCTGGGCAAGGAAATCTATGATTACTGGTTCGCCGGCGCCACCGGTGTCGCCTACATGGCACACGCCGGGGGGCTGGTGGCAGGCGCTGGCATGGTCTGGTTGCTGGGCAAGAGCTGGCTGCAGGTAAAAGAGGAGTTTTTCGAGCCGGAAGAGCGCGAGCAGGACGAGCGCTTCACCACCGGTTACAGCCAGGCCATGGCCAGCCTGGGGCGAATGGAGTTTGACCTGGCCCGGCGCCAGTTCGAGGCGCTACGGGAACATTACCCTGATCGCACAGTGCTTCTGGAGCACCTTTACCAGCTGGCTAAATTGCGCCCGGATCTGCCGCAATACCGGCAGCGGGCGCGGGAGCTGATGAACGAGTCCCTCAGCCGCCGGCCCGACCAGATGATTGAAATATGGCAGGAATACCTGGGTAAAGGTGAACGTCATCAGCCGCTGAGCGCCCAGGACCATAACAGGGTTCTGTTCACCAGCCTGAAGCAACACGACCTCAAAGCCGCAGAAAAGGCCTTCGAGAGGCTCCAAAGCACCGGCGATGAGCTTCTTACAGTGGAAGCCTGTCGATTACTGGCAGACGAGTTCGAAAAGCACCAGATGACCCCGAAGGCCCGCCACTACAGGCAGTTGTTACAACAAGGCTAACTCACTGTTGAATGGCCATGTGGCGGGGATGTTTTGCCAAAACCGTGCGGAGGCATGGATGGCGGAGCTGAGCGCACAGGGATGTATTCACAGCATGTCTTGGCAAAGCATCCCCGGTACATGGCCTACTCCTGAACAGAAAACGAAGCAGTGGGACCCTTCACCGGCTCACGGTTCTCAACCTGCTGCAGGTAAACATCAATCTGTCCGTGAAGTGGGTGGCTGAGACAGCGTTTCTTGATAAACGTAAGAAATGCAGAGGCCTTTTCCCACTGCCCGAGGCCGTTGGCCAGGGTCTGTGCGACCAGCAGATAGGCCGGTGCCAGCTCCTCGCTGCCCGGGAAGCGTTTGTGAAAATCCTGCAGCAGCTTCAGCGCTGGCTTGAAGTGTCCGCGCTGGTACAGGCAGCGGGCACAGCGCACGGAAAGCCCGGGCTCTTCCAGTCTGAATCCGGGCTCGATGGTTTCAATGGCGGCCAGTAGTTCCGCGATAGCATCACCATCGTTCCGGTCCGCCAGCAGTTTCAGCAACCTCGGGTGATAGCGGTACAGCTCCGGAATATCGTTGCGAGCAGTCAGCAACTGGTGTAGCTGCCTCAGCCTCAGCGTATTCTGTGAGTCCCGCTTAAGGGCCTCTTTGAGCATCGATTCAACGCGGTCGTAATTGCCGTCCTTCAGATTCATGTCGATGTCGGCGTCAAACCGTTGGGTCCGGCTCCTGTTCCGGCTTTGCCCGGGGTGTTCGTCATCCTGAAGGTCACTGGCGAATCCTAGCTCCTCCTGATACTGGAACAGCAGATAGCCCAGCATATGAAACAGCATCAGCGTAAAGGTACTGTTGAGAAAGCCGGCCAGTGTGCGGGCAATCCCCGGCGTGAAGTGGGTGAGTGCGAAATCCTGCGCCGCGCCGGATGCCAGTGTCAGCAGTATCAGATAACCGTAGAGCAGGAAATAGGGCGCGCCGATCCGCGAGATCAGTACCGCAAGATTCATCGGATTGACGGCAGCCATCACCGAATGTTCCATGGCCAGCACCATGATACTGGCGGGCAGGGCCAGTATCACGAAAGCCAGCACCAGGAACATCAGCAACGGCCCGCCCACCATGGCCGCGGCAGCCACCATGCCACCCATCAGCGCAAACACCAGCAGTTGCAGAATGACAATATCGAAACCACTGCCACTGAAAGCCACGGCCACCGGTGGCGGTTTCATGTGTCCCTCGGCGGTATGGCTAATCACCGCGTAGGTATATTTCAGCAGCGCCAAAGCCAGCACGAGGGTGATAATCAACCCGATGAGGTTGCCACTGACCAGCAACGGCACCAGCGTGCAGATGGCAATAACCATCAGCGGATCGGTATGAAACGGGTAGCGGAAAAACGCCCCTATCCGGTTCCAGAAGGGCACCACCTCAGTGGCCGCGCCCAGGTAGCGCATGGCGCGACTGCAGTGGGGGCATAATGCCTGTTGCCTGCGGGCATGAGCATCCGGCATGCAGCGGGTGCAATAATGAATCTGGCAGTCTCCGCAGTGCCATTTTGCAGGTTCGCCGGGATGGTAATGGCAGTCGTGTTTCACAATCGGCCCGGTTCTGGTGGCTCAGAGAATCAAGCGGCAATGATGGCAGAAGGCCGGCCATCCCACCAGACGGCTGTGTCGCAAATGCCGGTATTTATTGCCATGCTCGCCGATGGTGCTCAACCGCGTCGCCAGGCTCCGGTAGACTGTCACCGACGATACTGCGTATCAGTATGGATACACAAAGAGCTGACGGGGGACTTTTGGAAAAGGCAGCAGAACTGAATGCGTTGGGTGACGAAACTGCGGGCCGGAACGATAACCGGTACAGCTGGCGTGGCGTTCTCGCCCTCGCCCTCAAGCACAAGCCAAGACTGGTGCGGGCCAATCTGCTGGCTATTCTGGCCACGGTGGTCAGTGTGCCCATACCGCTGTTACTGCCGGTGCTGGTGGACGAAGTCCTGCTGGAGGAAGCCGGGCCGGTGCTGCCTGTCATGCAGGCAGTGCTGCCCCAGGCATGGCATCAGCCGGTGGTCTATATCGGCCTGATGGTGGTGGCGGCGTTTCTGTTGCGGATGCTTTCGCTCACCTTCAATGTGCTCCAGTCGCGGGAATTTTCGAAGATCTCCAAAGACGTTGTTTTCAGAATCCGGTCGCGCCTGCTGGGTCGGCTGCAACGGGTAGCCATGTCGGAGTACGAAACCCGGGGTTCGGGCGGTATCACCAGCCATTTCATTACCGACCTGGACACCATTGACCAGTTCCTGGGCACCAGCATCAGCCGTTTTCTGGTGGCGAGCCTGACGGTCACCGGAACCGCCATGGTGTTGATGTGGGTACACTGGCAGCTGGGGCTGCTGATCCTGCTGTTCAACCCGCTGGTGATCTTCGCCACCATGCTGATCGGCAAGCGGGTCAAGGAGCTCAAGCGTCAGGAAAACAGTGCCTACGAGGATTTCCAAGGCGATCTGACCGAAACCCTTGACGCCATTCACCAGCTCCGGGCCGCCAACCGGGAACAGCATTATCTGCACCAGCTGATCAGTCGTGCCCGCACGGTTCGCGACCATGCCATCCAGTTCGAGTGGCGCAGTGATGCTGCCGCCCGCGCCAGCTTTGCGCTGTTCCAGTTTGGTGTGGATACCTTCCGCGCAGCTGCCATGGTAACAGTGCTGTTCAGCGACCTGAGCATCGGCATGATGTTCGCCATCTTCGGCTACCTCTGGTTCATGCTGACGCCGGTTCAGGAAATGCTGAACATGCAGTACGCCTGGTTCGCAGCCAACGCAGCCCTCGGGCGCATCAACCGTTTGCTGGAACTGGAAGAGGAGCCCCGGTATCCCGCGCTGGAGAATCCTTTCAGGGGCAAACACACCGTGGGTCTGTCGCTGAGGAACATCCATTTCAGTTACGGCGATGAGCAGGTGCTCAGAGGCATCAATCTTGATCTGGCCCCGGGCGAGAAGGTTGCTGTGGTGGGGGCCAGCGGCGGCGGCAAATCCACCCTGGTGCAGGTTATTCTTGGCATGTACACCCCGCAGAAGGGCGATGTGCTGATTGACGGGGTGCCGGTTCAGCGGATCGGGCTTCCCTGCCTGCGGGAGCATGTGGCCACGGTTTTGCAGCATCCGGCGCTGTTCAACGATACCCTGCGCCAGAATCTGACCCTGGGTCGGGACAAGCCGGATGCCCAGCTCTGGGACGCCCTGCGGATCGCCCAGCTCGACCAGACTGTCGCGGCGATGCCGGATCTGCTGGACACTGTGATTGGTCGCCAGGGCGTCCGTCTTTCCGGAGGCCAGCGCCAGAGGTTGGCCATCGCCCGGATGGTGCTGTCAGATCCCTCTGTGGTGATTCTGGACGAAGCAACCTCGGCTCTGGATGCGGAAACCGAGTTTCAACTGCATCGGGATCTTGAAGCGTTCCTGAGCAAGCGAACCACCCTCATTATTGCCCACCGGCTCAGCGCCGTTAAGCGGGCAGATCGGGCGTGTGTTTTTGAGGACGGGCGGATTATCGAAGAGGGTCAACATGACGATCTGATCGCCAAAGATGGCCTCTACGCGCAGCTGTACGGCGAAAGACAGGCCTGATATTTCTCGTCAAGTTTTTACTCGCACAGCCGTTAACCCTGTTGCGCACGGAGTTACGCTGTATTGGCGGATAACCGTCGACATCTTCCCTATACCTTCCCCGATCCTGATCGCGGGCAGGACGACGTTGAGCGGCTACTGGCCGTATTGTGAGGAACAGAATGACCGCAACCCAATCCTTGCGCAGTGATGATTTCGCCCGCCAGCAGGTACTTGAGACCGATCGGCAGATGCTGACCATCCTGCTGGCCCACATACCTGTCGTCGCACTGCTTGTACCCTGGGGCTATGGCACATATACCTTTGCAATTATTGCCTCGCTGGCTGTCGGAGCACTTGTGCTGGCGGGTTATGTTTCCCTGCGCGGTACCCGGGCCTGCTCGGCGGCCTTCGCGGTCTGTCTGATGCTGTTCTCTGCCGTTATGATCCAGGCCCAGATGGGCCGTATCGAGATGCACTTTCACATCTTCGCGTCCCTGGCACTGGTGATCATTTACCGGGATTGGCTGCCGGTCGTCGTGGCCGCTGCAGTGATAGCCGTGCACCACCTGGTTCTGACGGGGTTGCAGCAGGCCGAATCGCAAATCGGTGGCATGCCACTGATGATCTTCAATCACGGCCATAGTTGGGGTGTCGCCTTCCTGCATGCCGCCTTCGTGGTGTTTGAAGCCGGTATTCTGGTGTTCTTTGCCCTGCGCATGGGTGCGGAAAGGCAGCAGACCCTGCAGATGATCACCATCGTCCACGGATTTGATCAGGACAAGGACCTGCGGGGACGCTTGCCGGCACAGAACCAGAGTGTGAGTGCGCTCTCCTTCAACCAGATGATGGAACAGTCTGCCGCGCTGATCAGGCAACTGCGGGAGTTTTCCGGGGTATTGCGCCAGAACGCAGAGCAACTCGCCAGCGCCAGCCAAAGCACCCGCACGTATGTCGAGCAACAGCAGCAACAGGCGGATCAGGTGGCGACTGCAACCAATCAGATGGCCGCCAGCGTTCAGGAAGTGGCGCAGAACGCGCAACTGGCCTCGGAGGCTTCCACGGATGCTTCCAGGGCGTCGGCGGCCGGAAGCAAGGCCATGATCAGTGCCCGCACCATGACCGAGGCCACCAACCAGGCTTTGGGTGACAGCAGCCGGATGGTGAGTCAGCTCTCGGAAAAAGTGGAATCGATTGCCCGGGTAACCGGCTCTATCAATGATATTTCGGACCAGACCAATCTGCTGGCTCTGAATGCCGCCATAGAAGCAGCCCGTGCCGGCGAGCATGGCCGCGGTTTTGCTGTGGTAGCCGATGAAGTACGTTCGCTTTCAAAGCGCACCCAGGAATTCACAAATGAAATCCGCACCACGGTAGACGAACTGAAAGACCTTTCCGAGGCTACCCATGCGGCTATGGAGATGGGCCAGAGCCGCTCTGGCGAATCCAACCGTGCGATCAGTGAAGCAGCAGAAGCGATCAGCCGGATAGAAGAAGCCATCGGTGCCGTCAGTAATATGAATGACCAGATCGCCTCTGCCTGTGAACAGCAGTCGGCGACGTCCGTTCAGATAAACGAGAGCATTCACTCGGTAGCTACCCGCAATACCCAGGTGGCAGAGGAGGCCAGCGCTGTTCAGCAAATGTCAGAGGAGCTGGAGCGCGTCGTTGGCGGTGTGGATGAGCTGGTTAATCGATACCGGCTTGATTAGATCCGGCCTCCCATTCACTCCACTAATTCCGAACATTCACGGGCCTACGGTTGAAGTCTCGTGAATCAGTGCAATAGTTATAGGTGACTCCCATGGCCGGAGTCTTTGCGTCGGTGTACTCTTGCAAGTGCGGAGTGCACCGATGCAAAGGCTCCTGCAAAGCCTTCCGGACTCTTCGGATAATGAAAAAGGAGGCACCTCATGTCGAAACAAAGCCTTAGCAAAGACAGTCTCAACACCCTTTCCAGCCTGGAGGCTGGCGGTAAAACCTACCATTACTACAGCCTGCCGAAAGCAGCGGATACCCTGGGCAACATCGACAAGTTGCCGTTTTCCCTCAAGGTGCTGCTTGAAAATCTGCTGCGTAATGAGGATGACACCACTGTGGACCGCGGGCATATCGACGCCATGGTCCAGTGGATGAAAGAGCGCAAGTCTGATACCGAGATCCAGTTCCGTCCTGCCCGTGTGTTGATGCAGGACTTCACCGGGGTGCCCGGTGTTGTGGACCTGGCAGCCATGCGGGAGGCGGTCAAGGCTGCCGGCAAGGATCCGGCGATGATCAATCCGCTGTCACCGGTGGATCTGGTAATCGACCATTCGGTCATGGTGGACAAGTTTGGTGATGCGTCTGCGTTCAAGGACAACGTTACCATCGAGATGGAGCGTAACCAGGAGCGTTACGAGTTCCTGCGCTGGGGCCAGCAGGCCTTTGACAATTTCCGGGTGGTGCCGCCGGGCACCGGTATCTGTCACCAGGTGAACCTGGAGTATCTGGGCAAAACTGTCTGGAGCAAGGATCAGGACGGCAAAACCATCGCCTATCCGGACACCCTGGTGGGTACCGATTCCCACACCACCATGATCAACGGCCTGGGAATCCTTGGCTGGGGTGTCGGCGGTATCGAGGCGGAAGCAGCCATGCTGGGCCAGCCCGTCTCCATGCTGATTCCGGAAGTGGTGGGCTTCAAGATTACCGGCAAGCTCAAGGAAGGCATTACCGCCACTGACCTGGTACTCACCGTCACGGAAATGCTGCGCAACAAAGGCGTGGTGGGCAAATTCGTGGAATTCTACGGTGATGGTCTCAAAGACATGCCGGTTGCTGACCGGGCCACCATCGCCAACATGGCGCCGGAATATGGTGCCACCTGCGGTTTCTTCCCGGTGGACGAGCAGACCATCAAGTACATGAAGCTGACCGGCCGCGAAGACGACCAGCTTGAACTGGTGGAGGCCTATGCCAGGGCCCAGGGGCTGTGGCGTCAACCCGGCCAGGAGCCGGTATACACCGACAATCTGGAACTGGACATGGGCGAAGTTGAGGCCAGCCTTGCCGGTCCCAAACGTCCCCAGGACCGGGTGGCCCTGAAGAACATGAAGGCCTCTTTCGAGCTGCTGATGGAGACGGCTGAAGGCTCGGCGGAGGAATCCCGCAAGAGTAATCTCGAATCCGAAGGCGGGCAGACCGCCGTGGGTATTCACGACAGTTACGAACACGCTGCCAGCCAGCCGCTGGAAATGAACGGCCAGAAAAGCCGGCTGGATCCCGGTGCCGTAGTGATTGCGGCCATTACCTCCTGTACCAACACCTCCAACCCCAGTGTGATGATGGCTGCCGGCCTCATTGCCCAGAAGGCCGTGGCCAAAGGGCTGCAGACCAAACCCTGGGTGAAGACGTCGCTGGCGCCAGGCTCCAAGGTAGTGACCGATTATCTGAAGGTGGGCGGCTTCCAGGATGACCTGAACAAGCTGGGATTCAACCTGGTGGGCTATGGCTGCACCACCTGTATCGGTAACTCCGGCCCATTGCCGGAGGCCGTGGAAAAGGCCATTGACGATGGTGACCTTACCGTGGCCTCGGTGCTGTCGGGTAACCGTAACTTCGAGGGCCGGGTGCATCCGCTGGTGAAAACCAACTGGCTGGCGTCACCGCCGCTGGTGGTGGCCTATGCACTGGCGGGGAACGTGCGCCTGGACCTGTTCAAGGACCCTCTGGGTGAAGACAAAGAGGGCAACCCGGTTTACCTGAAAGATCTGTGGCCAAGCCAGCAGGAAATCGCTGAAGCGGTAGAGAAAGTGAAAACCGACATGTTCCACAAGGAATATGCCGAAGTTTTCGACGGCGACGAAACCTGGAAGGCCCTCAAGGTGCCGGAAAGCAAGGTCTACGAGTGGTCTGACAAGTCCACCTACATCCAGCATCCGCCCTTCTTCCAGGGTCTGAAGGAAGAGCCGGACGCGATTGATGACATCAGGGATGCGAACATCCTGGCCATGCTCGGGGATTCGGTCACCACCGACCATATCTCCCCTGCCGGTTCGTTCAAAGCTGACAGTCCTGCCGGTAAATATCTGCAGGAGCACGGGGTAGATCCCAAAGACTTCAACTCCTATGGCTCCCGTCGGGGAAACCACGAAGTAATGATGCGCGGCACCTTCGCCAACGTTCGTATCAGGAACGAGATGCTGGACGGCGTCGAAGGCGGGTTTACCAGGCATGTGCCTTCCGGCGAGCAGATGCCCATCTACGATGCCGCGATGAAGTACCAGCAAGAGGGCACGCCGCTGGTGGTCATCGCCGGCAAGGAGTACGGCACCGGCTCCAGCCGCGACTGGGCCGCCAAGGGTACCCGTTTGCTGGGTGTAAAGGCGGTGGTTGCCGAGTCCTATGAGCGCATTCACAGGTCGAACCTGATTGGTATGGGCGTTATGCCGCTGCAGTTCCAGGAGGGGGCAGATCGCAAGAGCCTCAAGCTGACAGGGGATGAGACCATCAGCATCGAGGGCCTGTCCGGCGATATCAAACCGGGCCAGAAACTGCAGATGACGATAACCTATCCCGATGGCAACACGGAAACCTGTGAGCTCAAATCACGGATCGACACCGCCAATGAAGCAGTGTACTACCGCCATGGCGGCATCCTGCACTATGTCGTGCGGGAAATGCTGAAATCTGCGTGAGCAGGGTAAGGGCGGTTCCGGCTCCAGCGAGCCGGAACCGCTGCAACAGGTGCTCCGCCTGTGGTTTTGAGGTAAGCTGAATTGTCTGAAAGCGTCTTTCAAAACCAAATGCAAAACAGGAGTTACCGAGAGCCGACCATGTCCTCCTCCCACCTCTCCCCGGATGATCTCAAGACAAAACTGAACCTGGAAACCTCCCGGATCAACTGGCACGATCTGCAGGTTTACTATGCCCGGGGGCATGTGGTGAAGGTGTCGCCGGCCCTGGACCTGCTCGAAGTGGCAGCCGAACTGGCGGCGGATAACACGGCCCGTTTTGAACACTGGATGGCCGGTGGCCAGGTCGGGGACGTTGCCCCGGAACTTGCCCGTCAGTGGTACGAGGGGAACACCGAGCTCTGGGCGGTGGTTATTGCGCCCTGGGTACTGGTGCAGGACAGGTCCGATCATGCACTGCACTGATTGCCCCGGTTTTGCCCCGTGAAACTGCACTATTTCCACGGTCGTGGCCCCTTGCGGGCACTGGTGATGATCCGGGATCAGCGCCGGGTTGAACTTTTCATCAAACCGGTCGGCGATGACATCTGGGCACTGGTGGCCCTCAGCGGGTCGGTGGACGGCCAGCCCGAGAAACACAGGTGCCAGGGCCCCTACCGCTCGACGGCCCAGGCCGAGGCGGTGCTGCGCAGTGTTGCCGGTGCCCTGGTGGGTCAGGACTATCAGCCCCAGCCGCGGGACTATGTAGTCTGGTCGGTGATGGCCCAGCGTCTTGCCCGCACCATACGCATTGACCGCGATGCCAGTGCCGGCAAGTTCCACTTTGACCCGGATCAGTACGAGCCCATCGGCTGAACTGTCCTAGCCATCGACAATGTCCGAGGATTTCAATGCTCACCGGCGCTTTGCTGATTCTGGCACCGCTTTTTCTGGGGTTTGCCCTGGCTCTGGAGAACCGTCACCTGATGACGGTCATTCATTACGGTGTGGAGGGGCTGGTCTATTTCATCCTCGCCCTTCTGGGGCTTGGCCTTGGCCAGATGGAAGGGCTGGGTGCCCAGCTTGGCGGGATGGCCGTTCAGGTTCTGATTCTCGTGGCTGCTCTGCTGATCGCAAACATGATCGGATTGTGGCTGTTTCACCGCTGGCAGCCGATGACTGTTGAGCGCGCGGATGGCGATGTCAGCCCCGGCTATCGCCGGCTGTTTCTCGCGGGTCTGAAGCCATTGCTGGCGGTTATGGCTGGCCTGCTTGCCGGTTATTATCTGTTGCCGGACATGCCGATGGCGGAACAGGTGGCTACCTGGGCCCTGATGCTGCTGCTTTTCCTCATCGGTATCCAGTTGCGCAATGCCGGGCTGTCACTGCGCAAGCTGCTGATGAATCGTCAGGGCCTGGGTATCGCAGTCTCGCTAGCCCTGAGTTCCCTGGTGGCCGGTATTGCACTGATTCCCCTGCTGGCCTTGCCCTGGCACGATGTGCTGGCGATGGCGTCCGGCTTTGGTTGGTATTCGCTGTCGGGTATCGTGATTGGCGATGCCCTGGGCCCCGCCTGGGGTGGCGTAGCCTTTCTGAACGATGTCTTGCGGGAAATCATAGCACTGGCCATCATTCCCCTGCTGATTGCCAGCAGGCCTGCCATGGCGATTGGCTATGGCGGCGCCACTGCCATGGATTTCACCCTGCCAGTGATCCGCAGCAGTGGTGGTCTCGCCTGTGTGCCGGTGGCCATTGCCTCCGGTTTTTTACTGTCTTTCCTGTCGCCGGTGCTGATGGCGGTGTTTCTGTCGTTGGGATAAATTCAGGCGACGTCACTTGGCCAGGGCAGTGGTGCCTCAGACAAGAAACTTGCGCACATCGATCCTGTACTCGTCAGGGTCGACGGATTTCAGAATTCGGTCCTGTGCCTTGGGTTTGGCCAGGTCGATGGTTTCCATGGTGATCGGCAGGCGGAAACGGGTGTTGTACATCACGCGGACCACGGGTAGCCGCTGGTCGTCGTCACTGGTTTCCACCACCACACCGAGGCGTCCGCTTTCCAGAAGCACCAGGGAGCCAATGGGGTAGAGGCCCACGCAACGGATAAACTCTCGCACCAGGGCCGGGTCCAGATGGCTGCCACTCCATTCCAGCAGCTTCTTGAGGCCCTGGCTGGGAGTCATGCCTTTGTGATAGACCCTGTCGGCGGTGATGGCATCGTATACATCGGTGATCGCTACCATACGCCCGTACAGCGAAATTTCTTCACCCTTGAGTCCTTCCGGGTAGCCACTGCCATCAAGCCGCTCGTGGTGTTCCGCGGCGGTAATGATGGCCAGTTCACCAATGCCGTCGGTCGACTCCAGAATGCTTCTCGAGTGCCGGGCATGGGCTTTCATGACTTCGAACTCCTCCCCTGATAACCGTCCTGGCTTGTGGAGAATGTCGTCAGGGGTGAGGATTTTACCAATATCGTGCAGTAACGCTCCGACAATGGTTTGATGCAATGCATCCGCCGGTAATTTTCGGAAGCTGCCGAACAGGGACATCAGCACACTCAGGTTGACGGAGTGCTCCATCAGATAGTTGTCCTTTTCACGAATGCGACCAAGGCAACTGAGGGCGTTGGCATTGCGGAAAACGGAACTCTGGAGTTCGTCGGCCAACTGATGGATAGGCGCTATGTCGATGGCTCCACCAACCTTCACACTGTTCATCAGGTTGCCAACCAGGCCCTGGGCCTGGGTGTGTATCTGTTGGGCGGATGCCATTTCTTCGGCTACCGTTACCCGTCTTGAAACAGCAGGCTTCAGACCCCCGGCGTTCTGAAGCGCTTTGTCATTGCGGCGGTCCACTTCATGGGCGGTTTCGGAGTCCTGGGAATCCAGGCCCCTGGAGACATCGATGTAGACGTAATCCACGCTCATCCGGCGGATTTTCTCGAGGGTGTCCTCTTTCCTGATCACGCCGCGACGACGCTGGGTATTGTGAGGAATCCAGTCGTTGTTCAGGTCGGTGATGTACATACCGACCTTGAGGGCCGAAACGGGTATGCGTTTGATCATTGACGCTGGAAGAACGTCCTCAGGCTGTTTTCATAGGTCGTAGTCAACACCTTCTCCAGCAGTAGCTGTTTGACTTCGGCGATTTTCTCGGCAACAAAAGGAATGTAGAAGGGCGCGTTTTCCTTGCCGCGATAGGGTACCGGAGCCAGAAACGGTGAATCGGTTTCCAGCAGGATCTGTTCGATCGGCGCCATGCGCACGATGTCGCGTACGTTCTCGGCCTTGTTGAACGTGGTAATGCCATTAAAACCGAGGCACCAGCCTTCGTCCAGCGCATATTGCGCCAGCCCGGCCCCGGAAGTAAAACTGTGGATCACGCCACGGCGCTTGAGCGTGCTTTCGAATTCTTTCAGGATATCGATGGTGTCGTCGTCTGCTTCCCGGCTGTGAATCACCACCGGGCGATCTTTGTCGCAGGCAATCTGGAGCTGGCGGCGGAAAACCTGACGCTGTACCTCGCGGTCCGCGTTGTCGTAGAAATAATCCAGGCCGATCTCGCCCACAGCCACGATCTTGTCATCACCGGCATGGGCACGAATTTCTGCTTCCGCGGCGTCGGTATACTTCTCGGCATCGTGAGGATGCACCCCCTGCGTGCCATACACCCAGGGCGCTGCCTGACTGATTTCCCGCACTACAGCCAGATTTTCCGGTGACACGGCGATCGTGATCAGCCGCTCGATATTGACCCGCTGCGCTTCGGCGAGGGTTTCCTCCAGGGGACGGTCCTTGAGGTAATCCAGGTGGCAGTGGGTTTCAATGATCGGGTGATCGAATACGGGAATCTCGCGACGTTTTTTACTCATTGTCAGCTACTACACTCCAACGCAACCGGAGCAATGGCTGCTATTCTGAATAATTGGTCTGTCAGTCTACCAGTTTGACCGATTGTTGACCTGCATTACCTCCATAGGGAGTTGCACGGAGCACTTTGATGAAATTATCGGCGTTTGCCAGCTCTTTTCTTTTCGACCCGAAGAAGCCCGGTTTCGGGGATTACCCCACCCTGTTGGACCAGGATGAGAAACTGCCAGGGCTGGAAGCCAGCCTGGAACAGATTGGCGAGTTCCAGCGCCGATTGTGGGCTAACCGGGCCAGGGCCGTATTGCTGGTCACCCACGGGCCGGACACCAGCGGCAAGGACAGCCTGATCCGGACTCTGGCAACCTACGCCGATCCTGCCGGCTTCCATGCCTGGTCGTTCAGCCGGCCCAGAGGCGCTGAAACCCGTCACGATTTCCTCTGGCGGGTAACGCCTTTCCTGCCGGGCTTTGGTGAAATGGTCGCGTTCAATCGGAGCCATCACGAGGCGGTGATTGCCGAGCGGGTGTGGCCGGTTCACCAGCCGCAGAGCTACAACTGGAAAAACCGTTACCAGTCCATCCGGAACTTCGAGCGCCATCTGGTGGAAGAAGGCACAACAGTGATCAAGATCTGGCTCAATCTGTCCGAAGATGAGCATCGTCAGCGCCTTCTCAAGCGCCTGGACAAGCCCCGTAAGCGTTGGAAATTCGATAAATCTGACATCGACGGGTGGGAGAAGCGGGGCCAGTATGAGGCATTCGCCGAAGAAGCCCTGGCCGCAACCCACACCACGGAAGCGCCCTGGTTTATTGTTCCCGGCGACAGGAAACCCCGGGCGCGGGCCATTGTTGCGGCTCTGCTGGCGGAGCAGCTGCAACGGCTGGCCCCGGAATACCCGAAAGAAGACGAAGGCGTGCTGAAAGATTACCGTCGGCTGTTGGCCAAAAATGGCGTGAAGTGAACCAAACGGAGAGGCACATGCAGATTGTTGTTGTCGGTGGGGGCGTAGTGGGTATGACTACGGCTTACGAGCTGAACCGCAGAGGGCATCAGGTCACGGTGCTGGAGCGCCACGGTGTTGCCGGAAACGAAACCAGCAAGGGAAACGCGGCCCAGCGTTCCTACGGTGTGGTCTATCCGTGGGCGGACCCGGCCATGGTGTTGAAAGCCATACCCTGGCTGTTCAAAAAAGACGGTCCCCTGAAAATGAGGGTGCCGCCCTCCCTGGAAACCCTGCGATTCATGTTCGCCACTCTGCGTTATGCCAGCTCGCCTGGCCTGTTCGGCCTCAACAAACGCGCCATGCTGCGCCTGGGGATGCACAGCCGTGAACGCTTCCTGGCTCTTGAGCAGGAGCTGGAGCTGCACTTTGATGGCGACCACAAGGGCCTGCTCCACCTGGCCAGCACCCCGGAAGCCCTGGAAAGTTACCGCCAGACACAGCAATTGCTTGATGAACTCGGTATCGCCTCGCGACTACTGACACCCGAGCAGGTTCGCGAAGCCGAACCGGGCATGACCGGCAATGGCCCGCTCTATGGCGCCCTGAGCTATGACACCGATGGTACCGGTGACTGCCATCTTTTTTCACGCGAACTTGCCAAAGCCTGCGAATCGAAGGGCGTCAGGGTTCGCTACAATACCGAAACAGAGCATCTTCTCGCGAACGATCAGCGGGTAACCGGCGTTGACGTACGCAATAAAGATGGCAAGTCGGAAACCATTGAGGCGGATGCGGTGGTCATCTGCGCAGGCTGCTGGTCCGGCCAGCTGACCCGCCAACTGGGGCTGAAACTGCCCATTTACCCGGTCAAGGGTTACAGCTTTACTGTTCCGCTGACAGACCCTGAGCGGGCGCCAGTCTCCACCGTGCACGATGATAGCTATAAGGTTGTCTCCACCCGCCTGGGCGACCGCCTCCGCGCCTCCGGCTTCGTGGAACTGGCGGACTTCAACCGCGACATCCCCGAGGCCCGGCTGGCCACCATCCGCAAATCCGTGGAATCCCGGTTTCCGGGCTGCGCGGATCTGAAGGCCGCCGAAACCTGGACCGGTTTCCGGCCCATGACTCCGGACGGGCCTCCCATTATCGGCCGTGGCCCCCGGGAAAACCTGTTTCTCAATACCGGTCACGGTACTTTCGGCTGGACCCTGTCGACGGGCAGTGCGGCTGTGATTGCCCAACTGATCGACGGGGAGGAGCCTTCGGTTTGCCTTGATGCATTCAGACCTGGGCGGTTTGCCGAATAATGATTGTGGCCTTGGGGAAGAGCCGGTCCGGAGGCCCTTCCCAAGATACGCTGTGAATACGTCCCTGTACGCTCGACGAAAACATCCATGTTTTCGACGATCTTGGGAAGGGCCTCCGGACCGGCTCCCAGAGTTCACAGGTGCCTGCTACCAGGAATCGGAAGATTCTCGAAGCTTTCGCTCGATATTCCCACAGAGGGTATGCACAAAACCGACATCCCGCTCCGTGAGTAGGGGCAACCGCTCGAACACCCACTGAGAGAGCTTGCCATCTGAAGGCGCATCCAGCTCAGGGAGCAGAGTTTCCAGCCGCTGACGAAGGGCACCCAGCCGGGCGTCAGGAGCTGCTCGCCGGGATTGTTCCCCAGGCGCCGAGGCCAGGCCGGACAGTTCCCAGGCATAGAGCATGACCGCCTGGGACAGGTTCAGCGATGGGTAGGGCACGGCCATGGGAAAGCCTGTGAGCAGGTCGCACAGTGCCAGTTCGTCATTGGACAGGCCGCGGTCTTCGCGGCCGAACACCAGGGCCGCCGTTGCTACCGAGGTGCCCTTGCGGGCAATGATGTCGCGTAGCTGCGCCGGCTCGTGCCAGTCCTGCCGTTGGTGGCGGGGTTTGGCGGAGGTGCCCATCAGCAGGTCTACGGAGTTTCTTACCGCTGCCATATCAGGGAAAATGCGCGCATTGTCCAGGATGTGATCGCTGCCGTGGGCCAGCCAGTGGGCTTCTGCGCGGGTGTGCAGGTCTGAATTGACCAGCCACAGTTGCGCGAAGCCCATGGTGCAAAGGGCGCGGGCGGCTGCCCCCACATTTTCGGGAACCTTCGGTTCAACAAGTACAAAGGCCAGTTGCATGACGTTACCTCCGGCGGCGAGTTTACACCACGGCGCTGAATCTTTTTACCAGCGATGGCAGCAGTTGAACGACTGGCTGGTTCAGCACCATGAGCTGTGGCAACCGTCGCCGTTTACCGATCCGGACCCTGCCTGGAGCCGAAAGTTGCCGGCGTTGGCCGAACGGCTGGCAAAGCTCTCTGATGCGGACTGCCAGCAGATGGATGACGATCCCGGCGCACTTGCCGTATTGGTGGAGAGCGAGTTGCCGTCACTGCAGGCATATGAGGCGCTGACCCAAGTGCCGGCGCTATCCTCCCGGCAGCCGGAGTATTGCACGCTGCCGGAAAGCCGGGCCACCGATATGCCCGGCCGGAAGCGGCTGCAGTCCGGTGCTTTTGCCGCGGCTATCCGGCCTCTGAAACAGGATGTGCTGGACTGGTGTTGTGGCAAGGGCCATCTGGCCAGAACCCTGGCGCCACTGTGCGATGGCGATGTGTCCGGTTTCGAATGGAATCCTGCCCTGGTGGACGATGGTAACCGCCTGGCCGGAAAATTCGGAGATTGCGTCAGCCTGCAATGTCAGGATGTGATGGATGACGGGCTGGTGATGCCATCGGCCGGCCATGGCGTTGCGCTTCACGCCTGTGGTGATCTCCATCGCCGCTTAATGCAGCGGGGAGCTGATGGTGGCCTGTCGCGGCTGAGTTTCTCGCCCTGCTGTTACCACCTCTCAGATACACCTGATTACCGCCCTCTCTCCCAGCGGGGGAGAACCTGGAAGAATATGCTGGAACTGAGCCGGGATGATCTGCGACTGGCCGTGCAGGAAACCGTCACCGCCCCGCAAAGGGTGCGGCGGCAAACCCGCCAGATCAGCAGCTGGCGGCTGGGCTTTGATGGTCTGCAACGGCAGCTGCGGGGGGTCGATGCCTATCTTCCGGTACCCTCGCATCCGCCTGCGCTGGTGAGTGGTGATTTTGCCGGATTCTGTCGCTGGGCAGCAGCGAAGAAAGGCCTGGATTTGCCCCGGGAAACCGATTTCGACCGCTGGCAAGGCCATGGTGAACAGCGACTGCAGCAGGTACGTCGCCACGAACTGGTGCGCCACCTGTTCCGGCGGCCACTGGAGCTATGGCTGGTGCTGGACTATGGGTTATTTCTGGAAGAGCAGGGTTTTAGCGTCCACCTGGGGACTTTCTGTGAGCGACAACTGACGCCACGCAATCTGCTGATCGATGCGGTAAGGATGGCGGGACACTAGCCCTCAGGGTTTACGGTAGACCACCTCTTCCACACAGCCATCCCGGAAATACACGTAGGTCAGCTCGTACAGGTTGCCATAGTATCTGGTCTGGTAGACCCAGGTTTCCCGGGGCGTGGGGTAGGTTTCCGGCGGCCGGCCAAAGGCCTTGCGCACATGCTCTCTGGTCATGCCTTTCACCACCTGTTCACGCACCAGGTACCGTCTCAGGTCGGTGGAGTTGATAAAGCGGCAAGGGCTCGCTGCTTCTTCATGGCCGGATTCGTTCGGTTGCTCGTCCGCCTCTTCTCGCTCAGGCTCGTCAGGCAGATTCTGGCCGAAGCTGCCGCCGATCCGATTGTCCCGGATCGTTATTTTCTCGGAGTCATCCCCGCAGGGCTGGTCGGAAAAGCGGGTCTCGCCCCTGCTGTCGCAACGGTAGACCTGGGACCAGGCAATGCCGGGCATTACCAGGATGAGAATAAAGACAGGCAAAGAGTGCTTCATGGCATTTTTCTCAGGCTTCCTTGCCGAGGAGTGTGAAATACAGATGGGCGCTTTTCTTGCTGAAATTCAGGGTGTCGCCATTATCGAAGCTGACTTCAAATGAGCTATCGTCCTCACCGACCACGGATCCTGCCCCGAAGATGGCGTGGCTGAGACGGGGGCTTGCCCAAAGTGGGGCGGTCGGGTCTGCCCCGCTTTCACTGCTTCCATTGAGGAAAACCCCTTCCCGGGAAGCATAACGAGTGCCTGTGGCAGTTAATGGCGCGGTGGTCGTCAGCTCATGCTCTTTATCGGTAGTGCGGTTGTCCAGCCATTGTCCGAATTCCCGGGAGAGGGGAAAACAGAGCTCATCGACAAACCGGCTGGGGCCCTGGTCGCCGTCCAGATGCCGTTGTTCACCAAAGGGACGGGTGATCAGGTGAAGCTGCTCCCGGGTACGGGTCATGGCCACGTAAAGCAGCCTGCGCTCACTTTCCAGGAAGGCTTTCGGATCATCCTGGGCTCTGGGGCTGTACGGCAGGTACTTTTCCTGCAGACCCGGCAGGATCACGGTTGACCATTCAAGGCCCTTGGTGCGGTGAATGGTGGAAAGCAATGCGCCGCCCCGGCGATTTTCTCCGGCCTGTTTTTTAAGAGCCTTCAGGTGATCGAGTGCTCCCTCAATGTTTGCATCCAGTCCTGCCAGGTAAAGCCGGAAGCCGCGCACAGTCTCAATGCGTTCGTCGGCGGTTTCATGTGTCAGTGCCAGACTGCGGATACCTTCATAGAGCTCGGTTTCATCCGCATAGCGGGTAATCAGGTCTGCCACCGACCCCTTGAAGTTGCGCAACTGTGCCAGTATGCCCCCCAGTTTGCGGAGTTTCCTGGCGGCCATGGGCGCCAGAGCGTCGAAGTCCATGGCCAGCAAACGCTCGTGCCAGCCACTTCCGAATCCCGCGAGGAAACGCGCCAGTTGCTCCAGCTCCGGCTCTTTCAGGCCTACATGGGGAAATCTCAGCAGTTGCCGGGCAATATCGAGGCGGTCCTCGTCCGGCAGGTTGCTGATACGCCCGGACACCACCATCAGCAGGCTGGTGATGGCCTGAACCTCGCGGCTGAAGAGCGCACCCTTGCCGGCGTCAATGCGATAGGGCACCTGCCGCGACAGCAGTTTCAGTTCGATCGGCACACTCTGGCTCCATACCCGGAAGAGGATGGCGGTGTTGCCGAGCGCTGTGTCATCCATGGGCTGGAGCAGCTTGAGAACAATATCGCTGTCGTTTTCCTGCTGGTGCAGGGTTATTCCGGTCGCCGGGGTGGAAGGGTGGGAGTGGCATAGCACATCCTTGCGACCGGTGTTGTGGCAGATCAGATGGTTGGCCAGCAGGGCTACCTGGTGACCATAGCGAAAGGTGTAGCTCAGGGTCTGTTCCAGGGGGCTTTCGAATTCCTCGCTGAAGCGCTTGAGAATAAAGTCCGGTTTGGCGCCACGGAACTCATAGATGGTCTGGTCCGGGTCGCCCACAACCGTTACCCGTGCCCGGTCCCCGGCCACATACCGTAGCAGCAGGTGCTGGATTTCGTTGGTATCCTGGTATTCGTCCACCAGAACCAGGTCCATCTTGTTGCCCACTAATCGCTGCAGCGGTGGGTTCTGGTGGATGGCCATCACCGGCTCGTAGAGCATGTCGGCGTAGCTGATCCGGCTCTGGGATTTGCGCCACTGTTCAAAGCAGTGGAACAGGTCGATCAGGTAGCGGTGCTTGTCGGAGTAGCCCAGCTCTTCGAATACAATCTCCACCGGGGACAGGGTTGTTTTTACCAGATCGATGAAGTTCGCGGCGGTTTCGACAAAGTCTTTCTTGTTGCGGCGAATTTCATCGGCCAGATCCTCGGGCGCCAGCCGGCGGGTCAGCTGCCACGCCTGGTAGCTGATTTCCTGATCCGTGAGGATCTTGTCGGAAAACCCGGGCAGGAAGCCCTCGCGGACAAAGCGTTTGTAAAGCCGCAGCCCCATTGCGTGGTAGGTGCGAATTTCGGGGATCGCCAGGCCCAGGTTACGGGTTGTTTCCTGTAGCTTACGTTCAAAGTCTACCCGTGCACTCCGGTTGAACATTAAAACCAGCATGCGGTTGGGGTCGTGCCCCTGTTCCAGCAGGTAGCGAATGCGCCAGGCCAGTGTAGAGGTCTTCCCGCTACCCGCCACGGCCGTAATCACCGCATGCTCAAAGCCGGCGGTGATGATGGCCCGCTGCTCATCGGTAAGATATTCCGGCAGCTCGGTTGTGTGCGGTGTTTGGTGTCGGGTCGGCATGGACGGTATTGTACCCGGCGGCTGGTAGTGCTGATACTGGTGCCGCATAATCCTGGTGATTTTTGCTTTTCTGCTTGTCTGGATTAACCGTAAGTTCGGTGCAGGAGAGTTTGGACAGTCCCTTCCAAAACACGCTCAAGCACATCCCTGTGACGCTTGGGCTCCGCCATCCATGGCTCCGCACAGTTTTGGAAGGGACTGTCCAAACCCTCCCCTTGAATTTGGAGAATGCCGTCATGGCTACAACTGCTGAAGCAGTGAATGTGTTGGGCGAAGCCCTGGAAGTCTGTGGTACTGATCCGGAAACCGGATTCTATCGCGATGGTTGCTGTAATACCGGGCCGGACGACCTGGCCGCGCATGTTGTCTGTGCCGTTGTTACAGACGAATTTCTGGAGTTTTCCAGTGCCAGGGGGAATGACCTCAGCACACCACGGCCAGAATTCGGTTTTCCCGGCCTGAAAGAAGGGGATTCCTGGTGTCTGTGTGCGTCCCGCTGGCAGGAGGCGTTTGAAGCGGGCTGTGCGCCGCGGGTGAAACTGAGAGCTACCCAGCGGTCAGCGCTCAAATATTCCAGGCTGCAGGACCTCAAACGTCACTCCGTGGATCTGAGCTGAGTCCATCGTGGACCGGTCCGGGAAGGAAACGCCTGATCTGAGTCGCTGGCTGAAGCTGCAGAGTGATTTGCGGGCAGCCGGGCATCGGCGGCTGGTCATTCTGGAAGGCGATCGTGACGCCTCTGTGAAGTGGCTTTGTTCACTCCTCCCCGTGTTGTCGATTACGCCGGGCATCTGGACCGGGCCGGTTGACGACCAGCCGGCGTCATCGCTGACACCGGTCAAACCGGTTGAAGGCCGCCGCTGGCTGGGGCAGGAGCTGGCCTGTGTGGTCTGGGATGGCTGGCAGGGTAATCCGCCAGACAGTTTTGCGGCGCTGTCGGGAACGCTGTCGGCCGGGGGGCTGTTTTTCTGGCTGATGCCGCCGTTGGCACAATGGGGCCGTTTTGAGGATCCGGACTATGGGCGTACCGGACTGGACGGAGCTGTGGAGCATCCGTTTGCTGCCCGGCTGGCCAGTGTTGCGGCCGCCGACTCTGATGTTATTCGCGTTAATCCGGCGGTAAATCCGCAGCCGGAGTTACCGCAACCTGCTTCGCCGCCAGAGGCATTTCAGGTCGGCGCTACGGAAGATCAGAGTGCGCTTGTGGAAGTTGTGGTGCGAACCGGACTGGGGCGCCGCCGGCGGCCGCTGGTGGTGACTGCGGATAGGGGCCGTGGCAAGTCGGCAGCGTTGGGGATGGCAGCGGTCCGTCTGCTGCAGGAAGGGCGGCAACGGGTGGTGGTGACTGCGCCTGAGCCCGCCGCCGTGAAGACGCTTTTTCACCATGCCCGTATGATTGCCGGGCAGGTGTCCGGGCCGGAGATGGGCACGGACGATGTTGTTGTGGGTGATCAGGCCCGACTGCAGTACTGGGCGCCGGACCGGCTTCTTGCGGAGAAGCCGGAAGCGGAAGTGGTGATGGTCGATGAAGCGGCCGCTATGCCGGCAGAGCTGCTCAAGCGGGTGCTGCTGGGTTGGCCGCGGGTAGTCTTTTCCACCACGGTTCACGGCTATGAAGGTTCCGGCCGCGGATTTGCCATTCGCTTCCGTTCGGTGCTGGACACTGAGACGCCCCACTGGCGCGCCGTCTCGCTCAAGGCACCGATCCGCTGGTCGAGGTCCGATCCTCTGGAGCCGTTGATCCGGCGGATGTTTCTGCTGGATGCCGAAGGGCCCCCGGCACATGAAGATGGCTCCAGGGTAGTGGTTGAATCCTGGAATCCCGCTACAGCTGGCGATCAGGAGTTGAGAGAAGCCTTTGGCCTGCTGGTGGATGCCCATTATCGGACCTCTCCCGGCGATCTGCGGCAATGGATGGATGACCCGGCAGCTGTGAGCTGGTGCCTGACCTGTGATGGTGTGTTGTCGGGTGTGCTTTGGGCAACGATGGAAGGTGGCCTGGCCCCGGAGCTGGCCGAGCAGGTGATGCTGGGCAAACGCCGCATGCGGGGTCATTTATTGCCCCAGTCCCTGGCCACTCACAGCGGGTTTTCTGAAGCAGCGAGTCAGTGCCTGCTGCGGGTGGTGCGAGTTGCTGTGAGTGCCGGAGTGCGTCGCCGGGGCCTGGGGCAGAGGCTGCTGGCAGCAGCACTGGACTATGCCCGAAGTCAGGGAATGGATGGCGTCGGCACCAGTTTCGGAGGTAACTCTGCACTGGTGACATTCTGGCAGCGGTGCGGGCTGGTGCCGGTGCGCCTGGGCCTGAAGCGTGAGGCCAGCAGTGGCGAGTATCCGCTGCAGATGCTCAGTGGTGTGTCTGGCCGGGGAAGAGCGCTGGTGCATCGCCTGCGCAGCAGGCTGGCAGAGCACTGGCTGACGCTGGTACCTCTGAACTGGCCTGATCTGGCGCCCGGGCTGACGCTTCAGCTGACCGACAGCCTGCCAGCCGAGAGCTCCCTGAATGATGACGACCGCAGAGACCTGAACAGTTTTGCCAAAGGTTACCGTGGCTTTGACCTGACGCTTCCGGTATTGAGAAAACTCTCCATGCAGGCCGGCGTGCCTGATCTGGTGGCCGCCAGCAGCCAGTCCTCCCTGTGGACGCGAGCCGTTATTCAGGGTTGGTCCTGGAGCCGGCTGCAGTCCGCGGGTGAGTGCCTTGGGCGGGAGTCGGGGGAATCGGCGCTGCGTGCCGTGGTTGGTGATATTCTGCAAAACCGGCCCGGGTTGTGATCCGCCCCGGAACGGCAGGACGCTGCACTGTCCTCAGTCCAGACCCATGGGATCATTGCTGTCATCCAGCTCCGGCAGGAAGTGCTCCTCGATAACACTTGCAGGCACCTCGGCCACCGTCTTGAAAGACCATTGGGGAGTATTGTCCTTTTCGATCAGCCTGGCCCGGATACCTTCCCGTAAATCCGGCCGTTTGATGCATCGGGTGGTCATGGACAGTTCCATCCTGAAGACATCTTTCAGTGACTTCTGCTGGGCCTTCTTCAACTGGGTCCAGACCAGCCAGGCCGACACCGGACAACCTTTGCCAAGACTGTCCATGCAGTCGCGCCACCACCTGGTGTCGACGTCTGCCGCCAGAAGATTGTCCACAATGTCCGGTAACTCGTCGCCGGCGCTGAGCCTGGCGATACTCTGTTCGTGCCGTGCCAGTTCGCTGGCCGGCAGCGCCCTGTAATCCGGGTGCTCAAGCTGCTTGATGAGCCGGAACAGGCGGTTGTCATCGGCGGCCGCTTCGCCGGTCCAGCGCTCCTGCTGTAACCGTTCGATCAGGGGGTCTATGTGATCTGTCAGGATGGCCATATCGGCCAGACCAACTCTCAGCGCGTCAGAGACGTTCAGCCGGGCACCGGTGAGGCCCATGAATAGCCCGATGCGCCCCGGGAGCCGATTGAGGAACCAGCTGGCGCCCACGTCGGGGAAAAGGCCAATGGTATTTTCCGGCATCGCCAGTTTTACGTCCGGAGTTACAAGGCGATAACGGCAGGCTGAGAAGATGCCGAGCCCGCCTCCCATCACTACGCCGTGGCCAATGGCGATAACCGGCTTGGGAAAACAGTGGATGTTGTAATCCATGCGATACTCGTTGACGAAGAAACCGGCAGGGATGTCCGGATCACTGTTTGCCGACAGGACGTCATACAGTTCACGGATGTCTCCGCCTGCGCAGAAGGCCCGGTCGCCGGCGCCCCGGAAGATGACCAGGCTGATGTGGTCGGCATCGGCCCACTGACCGAGTACCGCCTCGATGTCGCTGATCATCGACGAAGAGAGGGCGTTCAGGGTGGCAGGGGAATTCAGAGTGATCAGACCAATATTGCCTTCCCGGCATTCAAGCTCCTGAACGTGAATGGGCATATTCGCTTCTCCGCTGAAATACGTTGGCATGAACGGCCTGACGCCTGTAATTGCGCAACGTGCATTGATTTATCACATTTGAGGTTTTGTCTGTCTGTGCTATAAGTTTGTTCAGTTTTCGCCTTTCAGCTATCTGTCTGTCGGGCTCCAAAATGATGAGAGGGTAAAATCAATGAAGCTGAAATACCATACTATTGCTGTTCTGTTCACCCTGGGTGCGGCCCTTCCTGCGGTTGCAACTGCTGCAGATGCCGAGGCAGGCAAGGCCAAGGCAGCTGTCTGCGCCGCCTGCCATGGCAAGAACGGCATCGCCGCAATTCCCGGCTATCCCAACCTGGCGGGACAGAATGAGCAATACCTTGTGTCCTCGCTCAAGGCCTACAAAAACAAACAGCGCAGCGGTGGCCAGGCTGCGGTTATGCAGGGCCAGGCCGCAGGTCTGAGTGATGAAGATATCGCCAATCTGGCAGCGTACTATTCCAGCCTGCCGGCCGATGGCGGCAAATAAGTCCCGCCACTCTCAACCCTCAGGGAGTGGCCTGCGCCGCTCCGCTGACAATCTTGTAGCTGGGTTCGTAAGCACCAGAACCCGGTAGCTTCATTCTGTTCTGGGATACGAACTCTTTCAGCATGGCACCCAGTGGCGCCAGTAATGCCGGGTCCCCGGCAATTTCAAAGGGCCCCCGGGTCTCGACCTGTCGTATGCCGCTTTCCTTGACGTTGCCCGCGACAATGCCGCTGAATGCCTTGCGCAGGTTGGCTGCAACCAGGTGAGCCGGCTGGTCACGGTGCAATTCCAGCGCCCGCATGCTCTCGTGGGTAGGTTCGAACGGTAGCTGGAACACCGGATCAATCTTCAGCATCCAGTTGAAATAGTAGGCATCCTGCATCGCACGGCGAAAGGTTTCCACGTCTTTCATGCCCTGCTTCATGGTGCGGGCAACCTTGTCCGGATCATCGATGATGATTTCGTACTTGCTGGCGGCTTCGTCGCCGAGTGCGTTGCGTATGAACTGGTCAATCATCTCGAAGTATTCCGCGTTTTCCGGCTGACCGGTAAAGACCACCGGAAAGGGCAGGTCGACATTATCCGGATGCAGCAGGATGCCGAGCAGATAGAGAATTTCTTCGGCGGTGCCCACGCCACCGGGGAAGACGACGACGCCGTGTCCGGTTCTGACGAATGCCTCAAGCCGCTTCTCGATGTCGGGCATGATAACCAGTTCGTTAACGATGGGGTTTGGCGCTTCCGCACCGATGATTCCCGGCTCTGTCAGGCCGATATAACGGCCGTTTTTCACCCGTTGCTTGGCATGGCCAATGGTGGCCCCTTTCATCGGGCCCTTCATGGCGCCAGGGCCACAGCCAGTGCAGATGCTCAGCCCCCGCAGACCAAGCTGATGGCCCACTTCCTTGCTGTACTGGTATTCCCGCTCATTGATGGAATGCCCGCCCCAGCACACCACAAGGTCCGGATGGCGGCCCGCCTGCAGCACCCGGGCGTTGCGCAATATGTGAAAAATCAGGTTGGTGATGCCTTCCGGATCGTCCCTGCGCAGCCCTGAGGCGGACTCGGGGATGGAATAGGAATAGATAATATCCCGCAATACCGAGAACAGATGTTCGCGGATAGCGCGCAACATCTGTCCATCCACAAATGCGTGGGCGGGTGCATTGACCAGTTCCAGCTTCAGGCCCCGTGGCTGGGGCACCAGGCGAACATCGAAATCCGCATGGGCTTCCATCAGGGCTTTACAGTCATCGGTTTCGATACCGGTGTTGAGCACCGCCAGGGCACACTGGCGGAACAGCCGGTACAGACCGCCTTCACTTCTGTCTTTAAGGCGGTTGACTTCAAACGTGGAGAGGATTTCCAGACTGCCCTCTGGGGACACCAGGGCATTGATGGTGGACTCGGTCATGAACGGTGAAACTCCTGAATGTTCCGCTGGCACCTTGAAATCGCGATGGTACCTTTTTATCTCATTATAACCAGCTTCGGGAATGCCTGATTTTCAGGCATGCAGTGAAACCGTTACACTAAGCACTTTACTGATATTACGCTACCCGACAGATGTCCGATTTATGAAACTTCTTATTCGTCCTGCCCCCGAAGTGGCTATCAAGAGCAAGCCTGTCCGCCGCCAGCAGATGCGGCACCTGCGCCAGAATGTTCGCAAGCTGCTCACACGCCTTGATAGTGACATCCAGGTGGAGGGAGCATGGGACCGGGTGGATGTTGATGTCCCTGATAGCCGCGGCCTGGCGGGCCCTGTTATTGAACAGCTCCAGCGTATCCCCGGCATTTCCACCATTCAGGAAATCGCTGTTTTCCCCTGGGTGACCATGGAAGACGTGGCGGAAAAGGCGGTTGCCGCGTTTGCAGAGCGCATCCGTGACAAAACCTTTGCAGTCCGCGTCCGCCGTCACGGCGACCATCCGTTCCGGTCCATCGACCTGGAGCGCCTCGTGGGCACCGCGCTTTTTGAAGGCTCCGCGCCAAAAGGTGTTGACCTGGGCAGGCCCGAAGTCGAGGTACGTATTGAAATCCACGACCATCATTATCACATCGCCCACCGCAAACATCGTGGTGCTGGCGGTTATCCCCTGGGCGCAGTAGAAACTGTAATGACACTGATTTCCGGTGGTTACGACTCCTCCGTGGCAGCCTACCTGATGATGCGCCGCGGGCTGCGGTCCCACTTCCTGTTCTTCAGGCTGGGAGGCACGGCCCACGAGGTTGGTGTGCGTCAGGTTACGCACTATATCTGGGAGCGCTATGGCGCGTCCCATGGCGCCAAATTCATTTCCGTGCCTTTCGAGGATGTGGTCGCGGAAATCATGCGATCTGTTAACCAGCGCCACTGGGGGGTTGTGCTCAAGCGTCAGATGCTGAAAGCGGCCTCGGAGATTGCGGCCATAAACAATGCCTCAGGCCTGGTGACCGGAGACGCGGTGGCGCAGGTTTCCAGCCAGACCCTGTCAAACCTCAACGTGGTGGATCGTGCCAGCGACGAGGTGGTGCTGCGGCCGCTGATTGCCATGGATAAAGAGGCCATTATCAACATCGCCAGGGAGATCGGCACCGAGCCCTTCGCTCGCACCATGCCGGAGTACTGTGGTGTTATTTCCCGCAAGCCGGCAACCCGGGCTAAGCTCCATCGGGTTGAGGAAGACGAGGCCAACATGGATGCTCAGGTGCTGGCGCAGGCCATTGCAAACCGCCAGGACACTCCCGTTAACCGCCTGTTGGAAGCCATTTGCACACCGGAAGACGTAGAGCTGGTAAATACCCCGGATGTGAACGATATCATTATTGATGTGCGCCATCCGTCGGAAGGCGAACAGTCACCCCTGCACCTGACCGGCAACCGGGTGGTTGAAATTCCCTTCTACGAGTTGAATGAGCGCATCGGCTCCCTGCCGGCCGGCAGGCAGTACCTGTTGTACTGCGACCGTGGCACCATGAGCCGGATGCACGCCTGCAACCTGAAAGCCGAGGGCCACACCAACATCAAGGTGTACGCCCCCGCGAGCTGATTGCTTACCCTTCCAGTCCCTTGAAGAACTGTTGCACGTTTTCACTCAGGGTCTCCAGATCATAGCCGCCTTCCTGTACAACCAGTGTCGGCAGGCCGGTCTTGCGGATATGGGTGGCCAGGCGGCAGAAGCCTTCCGAGGATACCGATACCTTGGCCTGGGGGTCGTTGTGATAGATATCGAACCCGAGGGGGAGTATCAAAGCGTCCGGCTGGAACAGGCGAATAGCGGCCAGTGCTTCCTCAAGCCTGGCGAAGAAGTCTTCCTCTGACGAGCCGTGGGGCATGGGCAGATTGATGTTGTATCCGAAACCGTCGCCTTCTCCGCGTTCCTCCTCATAGCCACTGACCACCGGGTAAAAATTGGTGGGGTCGCCGTGAATCGAGACGTAGAGAATATCGCTGCGGTCGTAGAAGATTTCCTGAATGCCCTGGCCGTGGTGCATGTCGGTATCCAGAATGGCAATCCGGGGGAAGCGACTTTTCATGTGTTCGGCAGCAATGGCAGCGTTGTTGAGGTAACAGAACCCGCCAGCAGCGTCCCTGCGGGCATGGTGCCCCGGTGGACGGCAGACCGCATAGGACGTACGTTCACCTGCGATAAGAGCATCGGCGGCACCCAGAGCAGTCTGGGCAGACCAGTAGGCGGCATCCCAGGTATTCGCACCAATCGGGCAGCTACCATCGGCCTGGTAGCGGCCAGCTTCGGCGAGGATACCCTTCAGGGCGTTGGGTGAGCGTACGAAAATGTTGGAAATCACCTCGTCACCCCAGTCCCCCATCGCTGACCAACGGCGATGGGCAGACTCCAGAAACCGCAGGTAACCCAGGTCGTGGACCTTCGAGATTGCTGCGGCGCCCTGGTCTGCCGGTTGCAGCACCGGAATGCCCATCGCTTTCAGCCCTTCCAGCATCTGCCCGGTGCGATCCGGCACCTCCTGGGGTTGGCGCATCTGGCCGCGGGTAAAGTAGGTCTTGGGAAGATGCTGATCCTGTGAGGGATGAAAAAACGCCTTCATGTTCCGGCCTCCTGATAATGACATTCTTGAGTATAGGCATCCGCAGGTACTGGTCAAAACACTATTGTCTGACTTTACAGTAGCGGTTTCTGCATCCACTATGAGAGACATATCAAACTGACGCAAACCTGAATTTATACAATTCTGAAAGGAGCCGAGATGATCGAGTCACCACTGCTTCCCAAGCTGACCGGCTACATCGGTGGCCGCTGGTCTGATTCCCCGGAAGGTAACACCTTCGATGTCTATAACCCGGCCACGGGGAAGGTGATTGCCAGTGTGGCTTCAATGTCGGAAAGCGACGTCAACGATGCGGTTGCAGCCGGCAAATCCGCCCTCCGCCTGACCAATCCCTACAGCATTGAAACCAGGCGCAAGTGGCTGGAAGACATCCGCGATGCCCTCAAGGCCAATAAAGAGGAAGTGGGTCGTATCCTGTGTATGGAGCATGGCAAACCTCTTAACGAAGCCCAGGGTGAAGTGGATTACGCCGCCGGCTTCTTTGATTACTGCTCCAAACATATCCAGGCGCTCGACGCCCACACCCTGACAGAGAAGCCCAAGGACTGTACCTGGACCGTGCATTATCGCCCCATTGGTGTTGCCGGCCTGATCACGCCCTGGAACTTCCCTATCGGCATGATTGCCAAGAAGCTGTCTGCGGCCCTGGCGGCAGGCTGCCCCTCAGTGATCAAGCCGGCCAGCGAAACACCGCTGACGATGATTGCTCTGTTCACCCTGATGGACAAGCACACCGATATTCCCGATGGCATGGTCAACCTGGTGATGGGCAAGGCCAGCGTAATCGGCAAGGTACTGTGCGAAAGCCCTGATGTCCCCATGCTCAGCTTTACCGGCTCCACAGAAGTGGGCCGCAAGCTGATCCTGGACACTGCCGACCAGGTCAAGAAACTGGCCCTGGAACTGGGTGGTAACGCACCGTTCATTGTTTTCGACGACGCCGACCTGGACGCGGCTGCCGATAACCTCATTGCCAACAAGTTCCGTGGCGGCGGCCAGACATGTGTCTGCGCCAACCGGATCTTTGTTCATGAGAAAGTGGCCGATGCTTTTGGTGAGAAACTTGCCGAGCGAGTGAACAGGATGACAGTGGGTGACGGCATCAACGGCGATGTGGACCTCGGTCCACTGATCAACAAGGCCGGCTTCGACAAAGTCAGACGCCACCTTGAAGATGCACTGGAGAAAGGCGCTGGTCTGGTTGCCGGCAAGCAACCGAAAGAACTTGGCGACGGCCTTTTCTTCCCGCCGACAGTGATCACCGGTGTGAACCGGGATATGGAGTGTTATCGCGAAGAAACCTTTGGTCCACTGGTGCCCATGGCCCTGTTCCGCAGCGAAGAGGAAGTCATCGAAGCCGGTAATGACACCGAATTCGGTCTGGCGTCTTACGTTTTCACCGGCGATGCCGAACGAGCCCAGCGTGTTGCCGCAGGCCTGCGCTTCGGCCACTGCGGCTGGAACACCGGCACAGGGCCCACACCGGAAGCGCCTTTCGGTGGCATGAAGGCCTCCGGCATCGGCCGCGAAGGCGGCCTGGAAGGGCTGTTCGAGTTTGTAGAGGCGCAAACAGTGCCCAGAGGCTTTTAACAGAAAAGTCCCTCAGCCCTCAGATTTTTGGGGTATCGCACGGGGAAACTTTCCCCGTGCTCTGTTTGGTTCATGGAATTTTTGTCGGATTTAACGGGTGTCGGATTACGCTTCGCTAATCCGACCTACTCCTTGCCTGCCACCGTAGAATTACAGGTCGGATCAGGCAGAGCCGTAAGCCGACAACCAGCCCGAAGATATTCTCCACCCGGCAAACCCTCTTTTCTCCTGTTATAATCCAAACCCTGTTCATTTAACCAGTAGCGACCAAATCTCTATGGATGTCTCCCACATTATTGACGCCCTCAATGACGCCCAGCGCGAGGCAGTTACCGCCCAGAACGACCACCTGCTGGTGCTGGCCGGCGCGGGCAGTGGCAAGACCCGGGTGCTGGTTCATCGGATCGCCTGGCTGATGCAGGTGGACAAGGTGCCGCCCACGGGCATCCTGGCGGTGACTTTCACCAACAAGGCGGCGAAAGAGATGCGTTATCGCATCGAGCAGATGATGAACATTCCGGCTCGCGGGCTGTGGTTCGGCACCTTTCATGGCATTGCCCACCGCTTGCTGCGGGCGCATTACCAGGATGCGGGGTTACCGGAGAACTTCCAGGTTCTGGACAGCGATGACCAGCTGCGCCTGATCAAGCGGGTGATGCGTGAACTGCAGATTGACGAAAGCCGCTGGCCACCAAAACAGGCCCAGTGGTTCATCAACAGCCAGAAAGACGAGGGGTTGAGGGCGGAACACATCCAGGAGAACCCCGGCGACCATTTCACATCCACGATGCTGACGGTTTATCGCCAGTACGAGAGGCTCTGCAATCTGAGCGGGCTGGTGGATTTCGGCGAGCTGTTGCTGCGCTCCCATGAGCTCTGGCTGCATCGCCCGGAGCTTCTGAGCCATTACCAGAGCCGCTTCCAGCAGATCCTGGTGGATGAGTTCCAGGACACCAACACCATTCAGTACGCCTGGTTGCAGATTCTGGCCGGTAACCGGGTGCCGCTGACGGTGGTGGGCGATGACGACCAGTCCATCTATGGCTGGCGGGGCGCGAAAATCGAGAATATCCAACAATACCAGCGGGATTTTCCCAATGCCCGGCTGGTGCGGCTGGAGCAGAACTACCGCTCCACGCAACTGATCCTGAAAGCGGCCAACGCCGTGATTGCCAATAACCAGGGCCGGCTGGGCAAGGAGCTCTGGACCGATGGTCCGGACGGTGAGCCCATCAGTCTTTATGCCGCCTTTAACGAGCAGGATGAGGCCAATTACATTGCCGACACCATCAGCAGCTGGGTCAGCGAAGGCAACCTGCGCAGCGAATCCGCCATTCTGTATCGGTCCAACGCCCAGTCCCGGGTACTGGAAGAATCCCTGATCCGCCAGGGCATCCCCTACCGCGTCTACGGCGGGCTGCGGTTCTACGACCGCCAGGAAATCCGCAACGCTATCGCCTACCTGCGCCTGGTGCATTACCGGCGGGACGACGCGGCATTTGAACGGGTGGTGAACATCCCCGCCCGCGGTATTGGCGCCAAGAGCCTGGCGGATATGCGGGCGTTTGCGACCGAGCGCAGCATCTCCCTCTGGGAATCTGCCGAGCGGCTGCTGGAAGCCGGCCAGGTCAAGGGGCGCGCCAGGAACGGTCTGCAATCGTTCATGGGCATCATCGAAAGCCTGACGGAAATGGTGGATGACGCATCCCTGCAGGGGCTGATGAAAAAAACCCTCGAACTCAGTGGCCTCAAGGATTACCACGCCAGGGAAAAGGGCGAGAAAGGTCAGGCGAGGGTGGAGAACCTGGAAGAGCTGGTGAACGCCCTGGCGGATTTCGAGGCTGAGGAGGGGGTTGATCCGCTGTCGGAATTTATCGCCCAGGCGGCACTGGATGCGGGGGAGGCCCAGGCAGAGGCTTCCGAGGACTGCGTGCAACTGATGACCCTGCACTCTGCCAAGGGCCTGGAATTTCCCCTCGTGTTCCTGGCCGGAGTGGAGGAGGGCCTGTTCCCCCATAGCATGTCACTGGAAGAGCCGGGTCGCATGGAAGAAGAGCGTCGCCTGGCCTACGTGGGCATTACCCGCGCCATGAAGAAGCTGGTGCTTACTTACGCCGAATCCCGCCGTCTGTACGGTCAGGAAAAGTTCCATGCCCTGTCCCGTTTCGTTCGCGAGATTCCTGGCGACTGTATCCAGGAAGTGCGGCTGCGCAACACCGTCAGCCGCCCTGCCATGGTGTCCCGGCCGAACGAAAAGTTATTCGATTCCGGTCCCATGGAGCAGGCGGGTTTCAGCCTGGGCCAACGGGTACGTCATCCCAAGTTTGGCGAGGGTATCGTGATGAACAGCGAAGGTAGCGGTCACCACACCAGGGTGCAGGTGAACTTTGATGACGGTGCCAAGTGGCTGGTGTTGGCGTACGCACCTCTGGAAGCCTGCTGAGTTGCGCTGCAGAAGCAGGCCGGATTAGCGAAGCGTAATCCGACAAATTGCGTCGATATTCACAGCGCTGAATTCAGTGTCGGATTACGCTTCGCTAATCCGACCTACGGTTATTTCGGGCTCAGAGCCAGCCCTTGCGCTTGAAGTACCAGTAAGGTGCGAATCCGGCGGATACCATCAGGACGACCGCCCCCGGATAACCCCAGAGCCACTCCAGTTCCGGCATGTGCTCGAAGTTCATACCGTAAATGCTGGCAATCAGAGTCGGCGGCAGAAACACCACGGCGGCAATCGAAAAGGTCTTGATGATCTGGTTCTGTTCGATGTTGATGAAGCCCTGGGTAGAGTCCATCAGGAAGTTGATCTTGTCGAACAGGAAGGTGGTGTGGGACATCAGGGTTTCGATGTCACGATTGATTTCCCGGAGCGTCTCCCGCTGGTCGCCGTCCTTGCGCAGGTGACGGAGCAGAAACGAGATATTGCGCTGGGTATCCATCAGGCACAGCCGGGTCTTGCCGTTGCTGTCTTCGAGCCTGGCGAGGCGATTGATGGCCTCGTCCAGTTCGGCCTCCTCGTCTTCAAGCACCAGATAACTGACATCCTCGAGCTGGCGGTGAAGGTCCTCAAGCCCGTCGGCGTGGTTCTCCACTTTCTGTTCCAGCAGTGTGACCAGCATTTCGGCCACGTCCCGTGCCTCGACCTGCTCCCGGCGCGCGCGCATTCTGAGTAAACGGAAATCCGCAAGCTCACTTTCGCGGATCGTAATCAGGCGGTTCTTCTGCAGTATGAAGGCAACAGAGACGGTGTTGTGACGGCCTTCGGCCAGATTCAGGAAAAGCGAATGGACGTGCACGCCGGCCTGATCCACAAAGCAGCGTGCTGACGCCTCGATTTCCTCCACGTCATCGAACTCCGGGATATCGGTTTTCAGCAAATCCAGAAGAACCTGTCGTTCCGTTTCGTCGGGTTCACAGGCGTCGATCCAGTCCGCCTGTTTCAACCGCGTTGCCGGGGCTTCCCCTGAAGTGCCCATTTCCTTGATCAAACCGTCAACGATCCTGAAATATCTGAGCATGGTTAAACGTAACGGCGACGTTTGAAGCTCACGTTGTCAGCGTAATCCTCGATCCTGCCGACACGGCGGACATCCGCCCAGGTTCCTTTGTAGTAGGGGATGATGTTCCGGTCGGTCCAGGGAGTGACCAGGTCCCCCATGACGGAGTTGAAGTACATCGCTTCCATGAACACATGGCCCTGTTTGATGTCCGGTTCCAGATACGCCATGGCCGTGGTGGCGCCATAGTCGTTGAACAGCTCTACCAGGTCGCCGGATTCGATGCCCAGATCCCTGGCATCTTCCGGATTGATTTCCAGCGGCGCCATGGGATAGCGGCCACGGCGGAATTCCACGTACTGGTCGTGATAAGCGGTCTGCCAGATCTGGTTGGTCCGGCCGTTGTTGATCCAGAACCGGTATTTCTTGCGCTGTTCTTCCACGACATCCGGCATGCCATTCCAGGGCGCGGCCTGGAAGTGCGCCTTGCCGTCGTCGGTATCGAACTTGCCGTCGGTATACAGCATTTCTGTTCCGATCAGCTGGCCATTCCTGTATTCCTTGACCGGAAGTTGCACGCCGTTATTGCCAGCGGCCCGCAACCTTTCGTAGGTGGCCAGGTGGCCGGTGGAACCGCCCTGGCTTTCAATGTCTGGCGCCCCGGACTGGCCAGCGCGACGAAAACCATCGTTGTAAGCGTCTTCTTCGGTTTTCCAGTCAAAACCTTCAAAACGCTTTGCCATTTCAGCGTTGCCTTCGGCTTCGTAAAGCCTGCGCAGGGCGTTCGCCATGTCCGCTGCTATAAGGCAGTCCGGTTTGGCGGTACCGGGAGGGGCCATGAATTTCTCCGACAGGCGCAGACGCCGCTCGCCGTTCATGGAGGTCAGGTTCATTTCACCGGTGTGCGCGGCCGGCAGAATCAGGTGAGCAGCCTCGGCAAACTTGGTGGGATAGAGGTTGATTACGGTGACAAAAAGGCCACCGTCTTCCTTCACTGCCTTGTGGATGACCTCCGCCATCTTCTCGGGGCCGGCGCCACGGACCTTCCGCAGCGCCTGTTTGACGATGCCGCTGCGGCGCAGAACTTCATTACGATACTGCTCGGCGTTCAGAGTCGTCTGGAAGGCATTGCAGGCCCAGACCGTAAGCATCTGGCCGTTGCCCCCGATGATTTCCTGATCCACGTAGGGAGCCGGACGACCACCCGGATACGGCGGCCGACAGTAGCCTTCCTGGTGGCCGCCCATCCGGACTACGCCGGTGCCCCGGCGACCCACGTTATGGGTGGCCAGTACCAGGTCCACCAGTGCCGACTGGATGCGATAGTTGTCGTTGCCCCAGATAATGCCCTTTTCGTAACCATGCATGGTGCGTGGCGGGTGGCCGGAGGCTTTCGGCTTATAAGCCCACTCTGCGGCCTGAACCAGCTTGTCCTTGCTGATGCCGGTAATCCGGCTGGCCTCGTCGAGGCTCATGCGGTTGGCTTTGAGGGCATCCTCGAAGCCGGTGGTGTATTCGTTGATAAAATCCTCGTCCTGCCAGCCCTGCTCGACCACGTAGGTGAGCAGGCCATTGAACAGGGCGGTATCGGTGCCGGGCTCGATATCCAGAAACAGGATGTTGTCCTTGTCGATCGCCTGCTCCAGCAGGGCGACCGTGAGCGACCGGCGGGGGTCGACCAGGATGATCTTCGTCTGCTGGATGGTTTCGCCATCCTCATAGACCTCTCGCTTCCTGTCAGCCGTCTGGCCCTGGAGACCGGGTAGCCAGTGGTTCAGGAAGTAGTTGGTCTGGGTCTCATAGGCATTGGCGCCGATGGAAAAAATGCAGTCCGCCATGCGGGCGTCTTCATAGCTGTTGTTCAGCTCGCCAATACCCATATCCCGGGTGGCGTGACACTCCGAGTTGTAAGCAGGACGGTTGTGGATCCGCACCATCCTGCTGCCGAGGCCGGTAAAAATCAGTTTGCCGGTGCCCCAGGTATTTTCGAAGCCGCCTCCGGCACCGCCATGATCGAACAGGTTGAACATCAACTGGCCAGAGCCTGCGTCATCCAGTATGAGCTTGGTCAGATGGCTGTACAGGGTGATCGCCTGATCCCAACTGGTGTCCCGCCATTCATCTCCGGCAAACACGCGTGGGTATTTGACCCGCTGACTGCCCACCGGTGTTTGTGGTGAGTACATGATGGACGCCATCTGACCGCCCCGCGTGGACGACAGGCCACTGTTCACTTTGCAGTCCTTGTCCGGCACGATCATGATCCGCTGGTAACTGCCGTCATCGTCCTGGATGACGTTGGTCATGGCCTGGGTCATTGTCACTTCCATCGGCGGTAACTGCTGGCGGAAATCCAGGCCCAGGGCGTTCTGGTCGGGAGCCAGTCCGCCTTCCTGGCCGGCGGGCCATTTATAAACATGGTAACCACAGCCGACAATGCAGAAATGGCAACAGCTTTGGGTTTTCCGGGCGTTGGCCGGTGGCAGTGCAATCCGGTCTTTCTTGTGTTCAAACATGGTGCATCCCTCCCTCAGGCGCCCGGCAGAATGTTGGCCTGGCGGCCGTAGATGAGGCCTTCCACGCCAACCGCCTCGATGGAATCATCCGAATCCCTGTAGCTGAGGAGAATCCGGGGCAGGTTTTCCGTGGCCTGGCCGGACACCATCTGCCCGTTGAGCTCGGAGTCGAAGACGCTGAAATGACAGGGGCACTTGAAGGTGCGCTCCTCTGCCGAGTAGGAAACGGGGCAGCCCATATGGGTGCAGAGGTTGCTGTAGGCAACGATGTCGCCATCCGGGCCGATGCCGCCCTGGGTTTCGCGACCGGTTTTGACCAACGTGCAGGGAGAGGAATCGTCCGGGTAGGTGAAGGCCACTGGCTGGCCCACTTTCAGATCGCCGGCTTTGCTGACGGTGGTTGTTGGATAATCGAGGTGGACTTTGCCAGGTTGTCTGTTGCCTTCGGCAGCCCGGGCAGGGTTCAGCAGCAGGCCGCCACCAAGGGCGGCAGAGCCGGCTGCGGTTGTACCGGTGAAGGCAAGGAACCTTCTTCGTGAAAGCTTCATTGCACTCTCCCTCTCTTTTTTCGGGCCCTGCGATCACCGCCCCTGGCCCTCACTTTTTGTATGAAACCTGTACAAATCTAGGAGAGGCTTTCAATTTCCTCCAGCTGAGCCAGCGTCGATCTCGACTTTTATTGATGTTGGTCAAATCAGGCCGGAAAACGGTCCCGGGTCTTGTTGGCAATCCGCACCAGCATCAGCATCAGCGGCACTTCCACCAGTACGCCAACCACCGCCGCCAGAGCGGCACCCGATTGCAGGCCGAACAGGGCGATGGCTGCGGCCACGGCCAGTTCGAAAAAGTTGCTGGCACCGATCATTGCACCGGGCGCTGCGATGCAGTGGCGCACTTTCCAGAGTCGGGCCCAGCCGTAGGCGAGGAAGAAGATCAGGAAGGTTTGCACGATCAGCGGTACCGCAATCAGGGCAATATGAAATGGATTTTGCAGAATGACTTCGCCCTGGAAGGCAAACAGCAGTACCAGAGTGACGATCAGTGCTGCCGGTGTGACCGGGCTCAGACGCTTCATGAATACCTCGTCATACCAGCGCTCTCCGCGCCGGGCAATAAGAATGCGGCGGGTGAGGTAGCCGGCGGTCAGCGGGATGACGATATACAGCACAACGGACAGGATCACCGTATTCCAGGGCACCTGAATGTCGGAAACTCCCAACAGGAAAACCACGATGGGCGCGAAGGCAAACAGCATGATGATGTCGTTCAGTGATACCTGCACGAGGGTATAGGCAGGATCCCCCCTGGTGAGGTAGCTCCAGACAAATACCATCGCAGTACAGGGTGCGGCGCCCAGCAGAATGGCGCCGGCCAGGTATTCGCTGGCCAGTTGCGGTGCAATAAACGGCTCGAACACCACCATCAGGAAGAACCAGGCAATGGCAAACATGGTAAAGGGCTTGATCAGCCAGTTTACAACGGTGGTGATGGTCAGCCCTTTGGGTTCTTTTCTCACATCCACAATGGCACTGAAGTCAATCTGGGCCATCATCGGGAAGATCATCGCCCAGATCAGAATCGCGATGGGGATGGAGACCTGGGCGTATTCGAAACGGGACAGGGTCTCCGGAACTACGGGGGCCAGCTGCCCCAGGGCCACGCCAGCGATAATGGCCAGGGCCACCCAGACCGACAGAAACTTCCCGAACAGGTCCATGCCGCCGCCGCTGTCCTGGGTCTGGGTGGCTTCGGTATTGCTGCTCATTGCGTACCTCTCACACGGATCCGGATTGAGTTTCAAAGCATAGTGCCTGGCGGACTCATTTTGATCACCAGAGTGTTTACTTTATTCCTGCATCATTTTAATATTTGAAAAATAATATATCCACATTTAATTATATATGGATAATCGAATATGAAACGTCGCGTTTTGTTCATCTGCACCGCCAACAGCGCCCGGTCCCTGATGGCAGAAGCGCTGCTTAAAGAGATGGCAGGGGATCAGTTTGAGGTGGCGAGCGCCGGCACCGAACCAGCCCAGCCACATCCCATGGCACTGCAAGTGTTAAAGGAGTCTGGCATTGCCGTGGAGGGTTTGCGCAGTAAACAGCTGGCAGACCTTCAGGATGAAAACTGGGATTACGTAATTACCCTGTGCGAAAAAGCCTCCAGAGAGTGCGGCACTGTATATGAACCGGCCCAACAGATTGCCTGGGATTTCCCCGATCCGGTGTTGAGTGGACGGCACGCGACCTTCGCGCTCACCCTCAAGCAGTTGAAGGACCGCATTGGCCTCTTCACTCTCGTGCACCAGAAGGAAACCGGCCTGAAGCCACTGGAATACAATCCGGTCACCGTTTTTCGGGCCCTCGGAGACGAGTTGCGGCTGGCAATCATGATGCTGGTTCGTGATCAGAAAAAACTGTGCGTGTGTGAACTGACCACAGCGCTTGATTCGTCCCAGCCCAAAGTGAGCCGGCATCTGGCAACCCTGAAGGAAGCAGGCCTTCTGGAAGCGGAGCGGCAGGGTCAATGGATCTATTATTTTCTCCATACACAGATGCCGCAATGGCTGATCAGGGTGCTGGATGAGACTTCAGACAGTAACACCACGCTGGTAGAACAGGAGATGACGAGGCTGCAGGCGATGACTGACCGGCCGGCACTGCGTGTTGTGTGAAGTCGCTTCACAGCACAGACTAAAGATGGATTCAGGAGCAAAAAATGAAGGTAGGAATCAACGGATTTGGCCGTATCGGCCGCCTGGCACTGAGAGCCGCCTGGGGGTGGCCGGAGATGGAATTTGTCGCCATCAACGATCCGGGCGCAGACGCCGGCACCCTGGCGCACCTGTTGAACTTTGACAGCGTACACGGTCGCTGGAGCCACGAGGCCAATCCGGATGGCGACGATATCGTTATCGGGGACCAGCGCATTCGCGTGACCGCTAACAGGACGATCGCAGAGACCGACTGGTCCGGCTGTGACCTGGTCATTGAAGCCAGCGGTGTCAACAGGAAAGTGGCGGTTCTGCAGGGCTACCTGGAGCAGGGGGTGAAGCGCGTAGTTGTAACCGCTCCGGTTAAACAAGCAGGCGCCAAGAACATCGTGGTGGGCGTGAACGACAACATTTTCGACCCGGCCAGCGATCGCATCGTCACCGCCGCCTCCTGCACCACCAACTGCCTGGCGCCGGTAGTGAAGGTGATTCATGAAAAGCTGGGCATCAGGCATGGCTCCATTACCACCATCCACAGCCTGACCAATACCCAGACCATTATCGATGCGCCCCACAAGGACCTGCGCCGGGCGCGAGCCTGTGGCAGTTCGCTGATTCCGACCAGTACCGGTTCCGCCACGGCGATCATCGAGATTTTCCCGGAACTGAAAGGACGGCTGGATGGCCACGCGGTGCGAGTGCCGCTGACCAATGCTTCATTGACCGATTGCGTGTTTGAAGTAGAAACGCCGACAGACCGCGATGCGGTGAACCAGTTACTGAAAGAGGCGGCCGAGGGGGAGCTGAAGGATATTCTGGGCTACGAAGAGCGTCCGCTGGTGTCTATCGACTATAAAACCGACCCGCGCTCGTCCATTGTCGATGCCCTGTCCACCCTGGTGGTCAACGGCACCCAGGTGAAAATCTACGCCTGGTACGACAACGAGTGGGGCTACGCCAATCGCACCGTCGAACTGGCGCGCCGGGTAGGTTCCGCCTGATATGACCGCCGCCATCCGACAGTACCTGGTCATTACCGGCAATTACTGGGCCTTTACCCTGACCGATGGTGCCCTGAGGATGCTGGTGGTGCTGCATTTCCACCAGTTGGGTTACTCGCCCCTGGAAATTGCCCTGCTGTTCATCTTCTACGAGTTCTTCGGAGTGGTGACCAACCTGGTGGGCGGATATCTGGGTGCCCGCATGGGACTGAATCGCACCATGAATATCGGGCTGTTCCTGCAGATAGTGGCGCTGGCCATGCTGGCGGTGCCGGCCGCCATGCTCACCGTGCCCTGGGTGATGGCCGCACAGGCCATGTCCGGCATTGCCAAGGATCTGAACAAGATGTCTGCCAAGAGCGGCATCAAGTTGCTGGTGCCGGATGAGCAACAGGGCACGTTGTATAAATGGGTCGCCATTCTCACCGGCTCCAAGAACACCCTCAAGGGCGTGGGGTTCTTCCTCGGTGGCGTATTGCTGATGGCTGCGGGCTTCACCGGCGCGGTGATCATTATGGCTGTGGCCCTGGGGCTGGTCTGGCTGGCAAGTCTGTTTCTGCTCAAGCAGGAGTTGGGCAAGAGCAGGGCCAGACCGAAGTTCAGTGAGATCCTGTCGAAAAGCCGCGCTATCAACGTGCTGTCTGCAGCGCGGATGTTCCTGTTTGGCGCCCGGGACGTGTGGTTTGTGGTGGCCCTGCCGGTTTACCTGCATACAGTGTTTGGCTGGGATTTCTGGAAAGTAGGTGGTTTCATGGCCATCTGGATCATCGGCTATGGCTTCATCCAGACCATAGCGCCACGCATTACCGGCAATATGGAAGGCAAACAGCATGCGGTGCTCTGGGCTGGCGCCCTGGCGCTGATACCCGCCGCGATTGCGATCGCACTGATGGCGGGCTGGTCGCCACAGATTGTGATTATCGGGGGCCTGTTGCTGTTCGGCGTACTTTTCGCCGTTAACTCCTCTTTGCACAGTTACCTGATCGTCAGTTATGCCCGGGGTGATGGCGTGTCGCTGGACGTGGGTTTCTATTATATGTCCAATGCCGCCGGCCGCCTTCTTGGCACCATTCTGTCCGGATGGGTATATCAGGCATATGGCCTGGAAGCCTGCTTGTGGATATCCGCTGGACTGGTTGCGGCCGCCGCACTGCTATCGATGATGTTACCGCAAAGGCGGCCCGTTGCGGCCTGAACGAGCACTGCCTATTGGCTGTAACAAGGTACTGCCGTGCATGAAGACCATTGGTTATGAAATAATCGGCAGACATTCATCCAGGGAGGACAGGATATGACCAAGCGTGATGTGGTGTTGTGCAGTCCGGTGAGGACGGCAATAGGAACATACGGCGGCAGTCTGAAAGATGTATCAGTACCGGACCTCGGTGCTGTGGTTATCCGTGAAAGTCTGGCGAGGGCCGGATTGGCGGGGGAAAATGTTGATTCCCTGGTTATGGGGAACGTTATCCAGGCTGGCGTAAAAATGAACCCTGCCCGTCAGGCAGGCGTTGGCGGGGGCTTGCCTGTGGATGTGCCGGCGCTGACGGTCAACCGCGTCTGTGGTTCCGGTGCTCAGGCCATTGCCAGTGCTGCCACGGATATCTGGGCCGGCTTTGCCGATTGCGCGGTCGCCGGTGGCATGGAAAACATGGACCGGGCACCCTATGTGCTCCCTCAGGGCCGCTGGGGCGCGCGAATGGGCGACGCAGTCCTCCATGACAGTATGTTGCTGGATGGCCTGAACGATGCCTTCAGCGGCGAGCATTCCGGCTGGCACACCGAGGATCTGGTAGCCCGGTATGAGATTTCCCGGGAAGACCAGGACCGCTGGGCACTTCGCTCGCAACAGCGGTTCTCCGAAGCCCAGGCAAAAGGGTTGTTCGAGGACGAAATTGCGGCTGTGGAAGTGCCTGGTCGCAAGGGCGTAATGCGTTTCCAGCAGGATGAGCACAATCGCCCGGATACCACCGTCGAATCCCTGGCCCGTTTGCGCCCGGCCTTTCGCAAGGAAGGTACGATCACTGCCGGCAATGCGCCGGGTCTTAACAGCGCGTCTGCAGCGATGGTCGTCGCCGAGCGGAGCTGGGCCGAGCAGAAAGGTCTGGCGCCGGTTGCGCGGCTGGTCAGCTTTGGCGTGGCTGCGGTGGAGCCGGAATACTTCGGAATAGGACCGGTGCCGGCTGTGAACCAGGCCCTGGCAAGGGCAGGCTGGAAAGTATCCGACGTTGATCGCGTGGAAATTAACGAGGCCTTTGCCGCCATCTCCCTGGCCTGCCTTCGCGAGATCGGTTTTGCTGAAGATATCGTCAACGTCGAAGGCGGTGCCATTGCCCATGGTCATCCCATCGGTGCAACTGGTGCGATACTGACAACCCGGCTGTTGCACTCGATGAAGCGTGATGGTTTACGGCGGGGTATCGTAACCCTTTGCATTGGTGGCGGGCAGGGCATTGCCCTGGCACTTGAGGTGATCTGACCGAAATGGCTTTTGGGTGTGTAATGAATGTCTGGCGCTCACCAGCATAATCACGCACCCCGACACTTTGGCAGAGCATTTGCCATCGGGGTGACGCTGAACGTGGTCTTCGTGGTAATCGAGGCCTTTTACGGCTGGCAGGCGGGATCGCTGGCCCTGCTGGCGGATGCGGCCCATAACCTCAGTGATGTGGGTGGCCTGCTGCTGGCGTGGGCGGCGTTTGGCGCGGCGCAGTTGAATCCCAACCTGCGTCACAGCTATGGCTGGCGCAAGGGGTCGATCCTGGCCAGCTTTGCCAATGCGGTGATACTGCTTGTGGCCATGGGCTCCCTTGCGTGGGAGGCATTTGAGCGTCTGCAGGCGCCATCTCCGGTGGCCGCCGGCACCGTTATGGTGGTTGCCGGTATCGGCGTGGTGATCAATGCGGTGACCGCCTGGCTGTTCCTGGCAGGCAGCGAAGGCGACCTCAATATCCGCGGCGCGTTCCTGCATATGGCGGCCGATGCACTGGTGTCTCTGGGAGTGGTAGTTGCCGGTGCCATCTATCTGTGGCAGGGCTGGGGCTGGATTGACCCGGTCATGAGCCTGGTGATTGCGCTGGTGATTGTGATGGGCACCTGGTCACTGTTCAGGCACTCACTGCACCTGTTATTTGATGGCGTGCCGGAGGGCATTGATCTGACCGAGGTGCAGGAAGCGCTGCTGGAACTGCCCGGTGTGGTGTCCGTTCACGATCTCCATGTCTGGGCCATGAGTACCCGGGAAAATGCCATCACGGCTCATCTGGTCCTGGCCCCGGGTGACCGCGACAACGATCGGCTGCTGACGCTGGCTACCGATATGCTGCACGGGCGTTTCGGCATCCATCACACAGTGCTGCAACAGGAGAGCGAGGCCTATGCGGCAAACTGTCCCACCGCTTGCGGCTGTTAGGAGCGCCACCTAGACTCAGAACAGTCCGACGGTTCTGACAAGGAGTGGTGGCGATGGCGTTTCATACCCTGGATGGCAATGAGGCTGTGGCCTCGGTGGCCTATCGACTGAGCGAAACCATTGCCATCTACCCGATCACCCCGGCGTCGGTGATGGGTGAGCATGCGGATGACTGGGCTGTCCTGGGCAAACCCAACCTCTGGGGCCAGGTGCCCGGTGTGGTGGAAATGCAGTCCGAAGCCGGTGCCGCGGGCGCGATGCATGGCGCTCTGCAGGCGGGCTCGCTGGTGACCACGTTCACCGCTTCCCAGGGGCTGCTGCTGATGCTGCCCAACCTGTTCAAGATTGCCGGAGAGCTGTCGCCTTTTTGCATGCACGTGGCCGCCCGTAGTGTTGCGACCCATGCCCTTTCGATTTTCTGTGACCACTCCGATGTGATGTGCGCCCGGGGTACGGGTTTTGCGTTGCTGGCCTCGGGCTCGGTGCAGGAAGCCCAGGACCTTGCCGCCATTGGCCACGCTGTGACCCTGGAGAGCCGGATTCCGGTGATGCACTTCTTCGACGGTTTCCGCACCTCCCATGAAATTGACAAGATTGTCGCACTGAGTGATGAAGACTTGCAGGCACTGGTGTCTCACCAGGCGGTGGAGGCTCACCGCAACCGCCGGATGACGCCGGACCGGCCGGTGGTGCGGGGTACCTCCCAGAACCCGGATGCCTTCTTCCAGTCACGGGAAGCCACCAATCCGTTCTATCAGGCATTTCCGGAGCGTCTGGAAGCCGTCATGGGGCGGTTTGCCGAAATCACCGGTCGCCATTACCGGTTGTTCGATTACGTGGGCCATCCGCAGGCGGAGCGGGTCGTCATTCTGATGGGTTCCGGCGCCGAGTGCGCCCATGAAACCGTGGAGTGGCTGATGGCGCAGGAGGAAAAGGTCGGCGTTCTCAAGGTACGTCTGTTCCGGCCCTTTGCCACTGACCGTTTTCTGCAGGCGCTGCCCGATACCGTGAAACATCTGGCGGTACTGGACCGTACCAAGGAGCCTGGCGCCCAGGGCGAGCCGCTGTTGCTGGAGGTCAGCGCTGGATTGATGGAAGCCTATAGCCGTGGCGAGCGGGAAATTCTGCCTCGGCTGATAGGTGGGCGTTACGGCCTGTCCTCGCGGGAATTCACCCCGGCGATGGTCTGTGCGGTCTTTGCGCAGTTAGAAGAGCCTTCAGCGAAAACCCGCTTCACCGTGGGGGTTCGCGACGACGTCACCCACCTGTCTCTTGACGTGGACAGCGAACTGGACATCGAGTCACCACAAACACGTCGTGCCCTGTTCTTTGGCCTGGGGGCTGATGGTACGGTCAGCAGCAACAAGTCCAGCATCAGGATCCTCGGCGAGGGCACGGACCTCTTTGCCCAGGGCCATTTTGTCTACGATTCCAAAAAATCCGGAGCCACCACCGTATCGCATCTGCGCTTCGGGCCACTACCGATCCGTTCGAGCTATCAGATCCGCCAGGCCCAGTTTGTGGCGGTCCATGCGCCGCAGTTTCTGGAACGGTTTGATATCCTCGAGCATGCAGCTCCGGGTGCCACGGTGCTGCTCAATGTGCCCTGGCCCGCGGATCAGGTCTGGGATCGGTTATCCGTGGAAGCGCAACGGGTACTGGTTGAGCGCAAGGCCCGTCTGTTCGTGATTGATGCCGCCGAGGTGGCGGAAAAGGCCGGGCTGGAGCGACGTATCAACACGGTCATGCAGGTGTGTTTCTTCGCTCTGGCCGACATCCTGCCCCGTGATGAGGCCATCGCCCGGATCAAGGAATCCATTCGCCAGACCTGGGGCCGGCGCGGGCCGGAGGTGGTCCGTCGCAACGTCGAAGCGGTGGATTCGGCTCTGGCGAATTTGCATGAAGTCACTGTGCCGGGCGAGGTGACCGCGACCCACACCCGGCCGTCAAGAGTTCCGGTGGATGCGCCGGACTTCGTGCAGAAAGTCACCCGTCTGCTGATGGACGGCCAGGGCGACAGACTGCCGGTCAGTGCCTTTCCGGCGGACGGTACCTGGCCGACCGGAACCAGTCAGTACGAGAAACGCGGTATTGCCCTGGAGATTCCGGTCTGGGAGCCCGACCTCTGTGTCCAGTGCAACTTCTGCACAATGATCTGCCCCCACACCGCAATTATCAGCAAGGTGTTTGAGCCCGAGGCTGGCAAGGGTGCCCCCAGCTCCTTCGAGGCCGTACCCGAGACCCATACCCCGGAACTGGAAGGCCTGGATTACCGGTTGCAGGTCGCGCCGGAAGATTGCACTGGCTGCGGTTTGTGTGTGGAGGTGTGCCCCGCAAAAGACCGCACCCGGCCCAAACGCAAGGCCATCAACATGCAGCCGCTGGAGGAGCACCGGGAGGCCGAGGCGGAAAACCTGGCGTTCCTGCGCAGCCTGCCGGATGTGCCCCGGAACCGCATTCCCCGGGACTTCAAGTCACTACCACTGCTGATTCCACTGTTCGAGTATTCCGGCGCCTGCTCAGGCTGTGGCGAGACACCCTACATCCGCCTGCTGACCCAACTGCTGGGTGACCGTCTGTTGATTGCCAATGCCACCGGCTGTTCCTCCATCTATGGCGGTAACCTGCCCACCACCCCTTACACGGTGAATGCGGATGGCCGGGGGCCGACCTGGAACAACTCGCTGTTTGAAGACGCTGCCGAACTGGGCCTGGGTATGCGAATGGGTCTGAACAAACTGGTAGGCCGCGCCCGCCAGTTGCTGGAGGATATGAAAGCGAGTCTTTCTCCGGAGCTTTACCGTCGTTTGACCAGACCCTGTACAACCCTGGATGAAACTGCCATGGCGCAACGCAGGGAAGCGGTCAGCGAATTGCGCGACTGGCTGGGGGACCAGCAGGGGCCCGGCGCGCAGGAACTGGCCAGCCTGGCCGACGAGCTTTGCCCGAAAAGCGTATGGGTGATCGGCGGTGATGGCTGGGCCTATGACATCGGCTATGGCGGCCTGGACCATGCCCTGGCGTCGGGCCAGAATCTCAAGCTGCTGGTGCTGGATACCGAGGTATACTCCAACACCGGCGGCCAGCAATCGAAGGCCACACCGATGGGCGCGGTTGCCAAGTTTGCCGCCGCCGGCAAGGAAACCCGGAAGAAGGACCTGGGCCTGCTGGCCATGAGCTATGGTCATGTTTACGTGGCCCAGATTGCCATGCAGTCCCACAGCAATCAGACCACCAAAGCCTTGCAGGAAGCGGAAAGCTTTGACGGTCCGGCACTGATCATTGCCCACAGCCCCTGTATTGCCCATGGTTATGACCTGGTGCACTCGCCCGCCCAGCAGCGCCGGGCGGTGGACAGCTGGGCCTGGCCACTTTACCGGTTTGATCCCCGGCGTATTCACGAAGGTCTGCCACCCCTGCAACTGGATTCCGTGCGCCAGAAGGTGCCGATGAAAACCTATATGCAGGAGGAGGCCCGCTTCCGCATGCTGGAATTGCGGGATCCTGAAAGGTACGAGCAACTGGTGGCAGCGGCCAGCGAAGCGGCGAAGGAGCAGCGCGAGCTGTATATGCAGCTGGCGGGCATCCACTTTGAGGCCCATGAATACCCGGAGTCCGATCACAAGGAGGGCGACCGTCATGACTGAGTTGACAACCCGATGGCTGGGGCTGGACCTGCGTTCGCCCCTGGTGGTGGGCGCCAGCCCGCTGACCGATGACCTGGAGGCACTGAAAGCCTGTGTAGGGGCGGGTGCCGGCGCTGTCGTGATGCATTCGCTGTTTGAGGAACAGCTGGTGGCGGAGCAGATGGCGGCCCATCATTTTATCGATTCCCGCATCAACATGGATGCCGAGGCGCGTTCGTTCTTCCCCGAATCCGACGTGTTTGAAATGGGCTCCGGCAGTTATCTAAAACGCCTGGATCTGCTGCAGGACGCCCTGGATGTTCCGGTAATTGCCTCGCTAAACGGCATTTCTTCCGGTGGCTGGACGCAACATGCCCGGGAGCTTGAAGATGCCGGCGCGGCGGCCATTGAACTGAACCTTTACGACTTGGCCATGGATCCTTCTGACACTGCCGCCACCCTGGAACAGCGCCAGCTCGAGGTGGTGCGCTCGGTGGTGGAGCAGGTCACCATCCCGGTCAGCGTCAAGCTGTCCTCATTCTACTCTGCGCTACCGGCTTTTGTGGCCGGGGTGGAAGCAGCCGGGGCCAGGGGGCTGGTGCTGTTCAACCGCTTCTATCAGCCGGATATGGACCTGGATGAACTGGAGCTGAGCCGGGAAGTGGTGCTATCCAGCAACGCCGAGCTGCCCCTGCGGCTGCATGGAATGGCGATGCTGTTCAATCGTACCGGTCTGGAAATGGCAGCGTCCGGCGGTGTTCACAGCGGTGATGATGCCACCAAGGCCATTCTGTCCGGCGCCACGGTCGTGCAGCTGGTCTCGGCCCTGTTGGTGGAAGGACCGTCGGCGCTGGGCAGGATCACTGGCGAACTGAATCAGCGCCTGTCAACGATGGGCTACCGCAACCTGGCGGAAGCCCGCGGCGCTTTGTCACTGGATAATGCCCCCAATGCCGGGGCCTGGGAGCGGCTGAATTACGCCCGTCTGTTGCATGGCTGGCAATCCGTTCAGTGAAGCGCGGATAATTTCCGGGGCGACCTGGACAGTCCTGGCAACCACTCAAGGCGGGCCGCTATCCTTCACTCCGTCTGCGCAGGCACTTCCCGGATGCGGCCATGTTCGTCAATCGCCACATAGACAAAAAGCCCTTCCGTTACCTTGCGAGGGGCTTTTGCCGTGCGGTCCAGGGTCCAGACTTCAATGTTGATTTTCATTGAGCTGCGGCCCACCTCGACCAGTTCCCCGTAACAGCCGACCTGGGAGCCTACCCGCAGCGGGGAGAGAAACTCCATTCTGTCCATGGCAACCGTGGCGTTACGGCCCTGGGAAATTCGCCCCGCCATGGTGGCAGCCGCCATGTCCATCTGTTTGACCAGCCAGCCGGCGAACACATCGCCGTTGGGGTTGGTGTCGGAGGGCAGGGGGATTACCTGGATTACCAGTTCGCCTCTGGGCATGGGCCTGTCGTCATCGAGCGCGGTCATGGATGAAACCTTTTAGTCCGGAATTGTTTTTAGTTCCCGCATGGTAGCGGCCTGCGCTGCGTCTGCAAGAGAAATTGAACGTTCTGTTCTATATTTCAGTGGTTGTAACAAAGTTGTCACAGAACCCCTTTATTGTTCACCCATCGGTGAAGCAGATCCGACAATAAAGTCAAAGTGACTAATGGAGATTCAACGTGATGAAACTTAAAACAGCCCTTACAAGCGTGGCACTGGCAGGCAGCATCGCCGCTGTGTCGACACCGGCCATGGCTCGCGACACCATCAACATTGTCGGTTCTTCGACGGTTTATCCGTTTGCCACTGTGGTTGCCGAGCGTTTCGGTCGTAACACCGATTTCCCGACGCCGAAGCTGGAATCCACTGGTTCTGGCGGCGGCTTGAAACTGTTCTGTGAAGGTGTTGGCACCCAGCACCCGGATATCACCAATGCTTCCCGTCGCATGAAGCCGGGCGAGTTCGAGAACTGCCAGTCCAACGGCGTCGAGAAGATTACTGAAGTGCGTATTGGTGCCGACGGTATCGTCATCGCCAACTCCAGGGACGCGGAAAAGCTGGATCTGACCCTGAAGCAGGTATTCCTGGCGCTGGCCAAGGAAGTGCCGGACCCCGATGGCGGCGATGAGCTGGTACCCAACCCTTATGAAAAGTGGAGCGAGATCGATTCCAGCCTGCCAGACTTTGAAATCAGCGTAATGGGCCCGCCTCCGACGTCCGGTACCCGCGATGCCTTCGTTGAAATCGCCATGCAGGGCGGCTGTAAACAGTACGATTTCATCAAGAATATGGACAAGAGTGAGATGAAATCGGTTTGTCACGCCATGCGTGAAGACGGTCCGTTCATCGAAGCCGGCGAAAACGACAACCTGATCGTTCAGCGCCTGGCCCAGGACCCGCAAACACTGGGTATCTTCGGCTACAGCTTCCTGATGGAGAACACCGGCCAGATCCAGGCAGCCAGTGTTAACGGTGTTGAGCCGACTCCGGAAGCCATTTCCAGCGAAGACTATCCGGTTGCCCGTTCACTGTGGTTTTATGTCAAGAATGCGCACGTAGGCGTTGTTCCGGGTATCAAGGAATACATAGCCGAGTTTACCAGCGAAAGTGCCTGGGGCGATAACGGCTATCTGGTTGATGTGGGTCTGATCCCGCTGCCACGTGACCAGCGCATGAAGACTGCCAAAAGAGCAAGAAATCTGGAGCCAATGACGGGTAACGAGCTGTAAGGCCCAGCCAGAAAGCGTCAGGGATGACTACAGAGGAACGCGGGCTTTCAGGTCCGCGTTCCTTATTACATCTGTGTGAATATTTTTGCCCGGCTAACTGGCAAAATAGACGTCCAGCTAACTCAAAGCCATTAATACAGAGACTGATATGCAGACGGCCAATCTTCTGCCCCTGGTTCTGGTTCTCGCCGTGGTTGCCTATGGCCTCGCTTACATGCGATCCCGGGCGGTGGCAGCGCCCCTCGGCGGTATCCGGAACCTCAAGGCTCTTCCTTTCTACTACGCGGCGCGTGCAGCACTGTGGTGTGCCATTCCCGCGCTGATTGTGCTGGCGGCGTGGGCCGGTTTCGAAGGCAAGATTATCCAGGGCATTGTGATCGCATCATTGCCCCAGGAAACCTGGCCAGAATCTGCCGGGGAGGCCAGCCTGATACTCTCCCAGATCAGTAATGTGGCAGCGGGCAAGCTCAATCCGGAATTTGTGCCGGAGCATATTGCCGGGGCGGCGTCATTGCTGGAAAACCTGGAAAGTCAGAGCAGAAACTTCAAGGCCATCCTGGTAATACTGATTGCAATACTCGGGGCTGCGTTTGCCTGGACCCGTGTTGCACCCCATATCAACGCCAGAAAGAACGTGGAAACAACCCTTCGCCGCATCTTCTTTGTGTGTGCGGCACTGGCGGTACTGACCACTGCGGGCATTGTGTTTTCGGTGATTTTCGAAACAGTGCGGTTCTTTAACAGGGTGCCCCTCAGTGAGTTCCTGTTTGGCACCACCTGGAGTCCCCAGACTGCCTTGCGTGCCGATCAGGTGGGTGCGGAAGGGGCCTTCGGCGTTATCCCGCTGTTCACCGGTACCCTGTTGATTTCCGCCATCGCCCTGCTGGTGGCGGTGCCTGTTGGCCTGCTGTCTGCCATTTACCTGTCCGAGTACGCCAGCAGACGTGTGCGCTCCACGGCGAAGCCGGTGCTGGAAATGCTGGCGGGTATTCCCACCGTGGTTTACGGTTTTTTCGCCGCGTTGACGGTTGCCCCATTCATCCGTGACCTTGCCGAAATGGTGGGCCTGGAGGCCTCTTCCCAGAGCGCACTGGCCGCCGGCCTGGTGATGGGCATCATGATCGTGCCATTCGTATCATCGCTGTCAGACGACGTCATCAATGCAGTGCCCCAGACCATGCGGGACGGCTCACTGGCCCTGGGCGCGACACAGTCGGAAACCATGAAAAAGGTGATTTTTCCGGCAGCTCTGCCCGGCATTATTGGTGGCATTCTGCTGGCAGCTTCCCGCGCCATTGGTGAAACCATGATTGTGGTCATGGCAGCAGGCCTTGCGGCCAACCTGACGGCGAATCCGTTGGAGTCAGTAACGACAGTGACGGTGCAGATTGCAACATTGCTGGTGGGTGATCAGGAGTTCGACAGCGCCAAGACCCTCTCTGCATTCGCGCTGGGTATGCTGTTGTTTATCGTTACGCTGCTGCTGAACGTGGTAGCTCTCAAGATCGTACGCAAGTATAGGGAACAGTATGAGTGATCAGAGTTCTCAGGCGGAGATTGTCCGTAACTCCCTGAAGCGGCGCTATCGCAAGGAGCGCCGGTTCCGGCTGTATGGCATGGTGGCGATATTCATTGCCCTCGGGTCATTGTTCATTCTTTTTGCTGACATTATCGGCAAGGGCCACACCGGCTTTATCAAGACCACCATCACACTGGATGTGACTCTCGATTCGGAAATGATGTATCTGGACGATCCGACCGATGAGGATCAGCGTTCCATGGCGGATTTCGTTGCGCCGATCATTGACGCATTGCAGGATCATATTCCGGAGGCTGAAACTGCGGCTGAAAAACGGGAACTGGGCCGTCTGGTTGGCAACTACGCGGCCAGCGAGGTTCGTGATTTGCTGGAAAATAATCCCGATTTGCTGAACACCACGCAAACCATCGAGTTTCTGGCACATGATCGGGTCTCAACATATGTCAAACACGCTGGCAATCCCAGGTACAGTATAAAGCTGTCCGAACAGCAGCAACGCTGGGTGGACGAACTGGTTGAGAAGGGCGTGATAGACACCAGCTTTAACGACGTACTGTTCAGTCGCGGCGACTCCCGGGAACCGTCGAATGCGGGTATTCTGGGTGCCATCGTGGGTTCTCTGCTGACCATGCTGGTCACACTGGCAATTGCGTTTCCGGTCGGTATCGCAGCAGCGGTCTATCTGGAGGAATTTGCACCCCAGAATAAATTTACCGATTTCATCGAGGTCAATATCAATAACCTGGCCGCAGTGCCATCGATCATCTTTGGTCTGCTTGGTCTGGCGGTTTTCATTGGTCTGTTCGGCATGCCCCGGTCGGTACCGGTGGTGGGAGGCATGGTGCTGGCGCTGATGACACTGCCGACCATCATCATTTCCAGCCGCGCGGCCATCAAGAGCGTACCGCCCTCGATACGTGAGGCGGCCGAGGGTGTCGGTGCCTCCAAAATGCAGGTGGTGCTCCATCACGTGATACCGCTGGCGATGCCCGGGATGCTGACCGGTACCATTATCGGCATGGCCCAGGCACTGGGAGAGACGGCCCCGTTACTGTTGATCGGCATGGTGGCCTTCATTGTGGATGTGCCGACCGGCTTTTTCGATTCGGCCACGGTATTGCCGGTGCAGATTTACCTATGGGCAAGCAGCTCTGAACAGGGGTTCATAGAGCTGGCATCCGCCGCCATCATGGTGCTGCTCACCTTCATGATCAGTATGAATGCACTGGCGATCTGGCTGCGCAAGCGGCTTGAGCGTCGCTGGTAAGGAGAACGACATGAACACGATCAATCCGAGTATTTCCACTGGAGTAAACATGCGAGACAAGCAGGCTGCGGAGATTCCGGTGCCCCAGGACAAGCCAGAGGACACGATAATCGAAGAAGGCAAAACGGTTGGAAAGCCGTTTGCCAGCGATCCCAAGTTCCAGTTGCGTAACGTGAGTGTCTCCTATGGCAGCGATCGCGCAATCAAGGATATCAGCCTGGACATTGGCCGGAACGAAGTTATCTCGTTCATCGGCCCCTCCGGCTGTGGCAAGTCCACATTCCTGCGCTGTCTTAATCGGATGAATGACAGCATTGATATCTGTCGCGTAAAGGGGCAGTTGATGCTTGACGGCGAGGACATCTACAGTCCAAAACGGGATGTGGTTGAGCTGCGGGCCCGCGTCGGCATGGTATTCCAGAAGCCCAATCCCTTTCCCAAGTCGATCTACGACAACGTAGCTTATGGTCCTAAAATCCACGGACTGGCCAACCGCAAGTCAGAGCTGGACGAAATCGTCGAGAACAGCCTTCGCAAAGCCGGACTGTGGGAAGAAGCGAAGGATCGCCTGGATTCGGTAGCAACCGGTATGTCTGGCGGTCAACAGCAGCGACTGTGCATAGCACGAGCCATCGCGGTAAGCCCGGAAGTGATCCTGATGGATGAGCCCTGCTCAGCACTGGATCCGATTGCAACTGCAAGGGTCGAGGAACTGATCGCCGATATGTCGAAAAGCTATACCATCGTAATTGTGACCCACTCGATGCAACAGGCTGCGAGGGTGTCCAATCGCACCGCGTATTTCCACCTGGGCCACCTGGTTGAAGTGAACGAAACCAACAAGGTTTTCACTTCACCGGAACACCAGCTTACTGAATCCTATATCACCGGGCGTTTTGGTTAAAACCGGTACGGTTGAACACTGGAGAACAAAGTTATGCCAGATAAAAAGGACGATGTGTACGGCGATCATATATCGAACAAGTTCAATGACGAACTGATGGCCCTGAAGAGCGAATTCCTGGAGATGGGCGGCATGGTGGAATCCCAGGTGGATCGCGCCATCACTGCGCTGGTTGAGAACGATGGCAACCTGGCTGATGAAGTCCGTGCCATGGACAAAAAGGTTGATCAGAAGGAAATTGAAATCGACGAAGAAGCCACGCTGATCATTGCCCGCCGTCAACCTACGGCGCGCGATCTCCGCCTGGTGATCTCGGTTATCAAGATGGTCGCAGATCTGGAGCGTGTCGGCGACGAGGCCAAGAAAATCGCCAAGTTTGCCATCAAACTCTCAGAGGAAGGCCAGGCCCCCCGCGGCTACGTGGAAGTGCGCCATATCGGCAATCATGTGCTGAGCATGCTGCATGACTCCCTGGACGCCTTCGCCCGCCTGGATTCGGAGCAGGCGCTGCGGATCATGAAGGAAGACAAGCGGGTCGACGAGGAATATCAGGCGGCCACGCGGACGTTGCTGACGTTCATGATGGAAGACACCCGCAACATTTCCCGCTGCATGTCGGTAATGTGGATTCTTCGCGCCCTGGAGCGGGTGGGGGATCATGCCTGTAACATTGCCGAGAACGTGATCTTCATGGTCAAGGGCGAGGATGTCCGGCATACGCCGGTTGAAGAAGCCGAGAAGGTTGTTGGGCGCTGAATTTGGTTTTGCCCGTGTAGCCTGTTGGTTTGGGAGTTTTTCGCCCGGCCGGGAGCACTGTTCACGACACGCCCGTCAATACATCCCTGTAGGGCTCGGTCGCGCCATCCCTGGCGCTCCACGGTCCTGAACAGTGCCCCCGAACTATGCACCTGGATCTGCAGTCTGCGAGGACTACTCCCCAGGCACTTAGCCCTGCTTCTTCTTGTCAGTATAGGGCGGCCAGCCGAAGGGTTTGCCGGCCAGCAGGTGCAGGTGGATGTGGAAGACTGTCTGGCCCGAATTTTCGCCACAGTTCATGACTGTCCTGTAGCCGTCGTCGGCAAAATCCATATCCTTTGCCAGTTTGGCGGCAACCCAGTACAGATGGCCGACCAGTTCACGATCGCCTTCCTGGATATCATTGATCGTCGCGATTTCTTTTTTCGGAATAATCAGCAGATGCACCGGTGCCTGCGGATTGATGTCCCTGAAGGCAAGGCTGATATCGTCTTCATAGACAATATCCGCCGGAATCTCGCGGTTGATGATTTTGCTGAAAATAGTCTCCGACATAATGGTCCCCTGTTGATGAATGAACGTCAGAACAATGAACTACAGTTGCTTCAGCCCCGGAAGCTTCGCTGCCAGTTGGCGGATGACCGGGGGTAGTTCGTCGTCGATACCCATAGCGTATTTGGCTACCCGGTTTCTGGCAAATGGCATGGCTTTCGCTGCGCCCAGGCCAAGGTTGCGTAACAGATGCAGGGGCGGTGTGCGATTGCTGAACAGGTGGTAGAACACATCCATGGTCAGCATCATGCGGCGGTTGGCCGGGCGGCGTTGCTGTTCGTATTGATCCAGTTGAGCGGGACTGGCCAGGCTGTTGCCGGCGCGCCTGGCTTCGCGGAGGACCAACTGCAGGCAACGGGCATCCGCGAAGCCCAGGTTCACACCCTGGCCGGCCAGCGGGTTGATGGTATGGGCAGCGTCGCCTGCCAGCACGACGCGGTTGTTGACATACTTCCTGGCGTGCTGGCGCGCAATCGGGAAGCTGGCTTTGGCATCAATGTGGGTTAACGGTGGCAGCTCGGGCGGGAAGGCGTTCTGTATTTCCGCCATCAATGCGCTGTTGTCCAATGCCTTGAGCCGCGCCAGTTCTTCCGGCGAGTCATACCACACCAGGGAAGCCCAGCTTTCGCCACTGCCAGCGGAATGTAGCGGCAGGAAGGCCCGGGGACCGCTGGGGTAGAATCCCTGCCAGGTGATGTCCTGGACCGGGCCCTGATAGCGGACCGAGATCACCATGGCCTGTTGCTGGTACTGGTCGCGGGTGATGCCGATGCCGGCGAGGTTGCGGACACCGGAACTGGCTCCGTCTGCGCCTACAATCAGTTCGCCGCTCAGTTCCGTGCCATCGTCCAGCGTTACCTCCGCCCGGTCATCGCCGTTGATGAGCCTGGTGACGGCGTGGCCGGCAAACAGGGTGACCGATGGCTGGGTCCCGGCGCAGTTCCAGAGGGCCTGCTGGGTAACGCGGTTCTCCACAATATGCCCCAGATGGCTTGCTGACAGGTTGCGGGCATCAAAAACGGCCTCGGCGATCTTGCGGGGCAGGACACTGCTCAATGGATGGTCTGTCTCATCCCATACCGCCAGGCGGGTATAGGGAGTGGCGCGCATGGTCAGGATCTCTGGCCAGGCTCCAAGTTCGGTAAGGTAACGTTCGCTGCCGGCGCTCAGGGCCGACACCCGGATATCGGGTGGTTGTGAAGCATCAAAGAAAGGTGCGGCCCCCTGATCCACAAGGGCAACGCGAAAGCCGCTGCGGCCGAGGCCGGCGGCAAGGGCTGCACCGACCATGCCGGCACCGACAATAACAACATCAAAGGCTTGGGTCATAACGGGTTCCTGTCTGTTAGGCCCAGTTTACGCGATGGGCGCGTTCAGACAAGCGGCCCGGATCAAGCCGGTGCCGGCGGTCAGTGCTGTCAGTATCCCGCCAGGCCGGCAACGTGGCTGTCTGTCAGCGACTTTGCCCTGCGGGCACGACCCTTGAGCCACGCCGGCTTCTGGGCCCCCGGCCTTACGAATCCCTGCTCAAGCACTACAGGATGCGCCAGGTCCAGGAAATCCCTGGTCTTCATGTGGATGGACTCGGTGTGAGTGCCGGCGGCAAAGGCCAGCTCCGGTTGCCGGGTCAGGGCTTCAGCACAGTATACCGACATGTCAAAGAGGTTGCCGAACGGTGGCATGGCGCCCACCTCGCATTCCGGGAAGCGGTCCTGAAATTCCTGTTCGTCCGCCAGGTCAAGGAAGTCGGTATCGAGAATCTGGCTTAGCCGGTCCCAGCGAATACGCCAGGTCGCAGGCATGACCAGCATGGCCATTTTGCCATCCAGCTCGATAATAACGGTTTTTACCACCCGGTCACCGGCGATCTTGACGTGATGGGCGAGTTGCTGGGCGGTGAATGCAGGGGGGTGAGACAGGCACATGTATTCCACGCCTGCCTGGTCGAGGTATTGCTTCAACTGCTGAACCGGCATAGTGACAACCTCCTACCAGCAATGACTGCGGTACCGGAACCGGTGGATTCGGCATGCGCCGGTTCCTGTGGCCTGACAGCGGCGCCGTTGTTGCCGTGCGCCACTGCCATTACTGGTCAGCTTAGTTGAGGTTGTACAGAATGCGAGTTACGGACTGTGTTGTTGAGGCACCAGTCACTCGGCTTTGTAAACATGTACATCCCGCTGGGGGAACGGAATAGTGATGCCTTCGGCATCGAACGCCTTTTTCACCTTCTCATGCATGTCCCAGTAGTACGGCCAGAGGTCGTCGGTTGCCACCCAGGCACGGAACATCAGATTGACCGAGTTATCGCCAAGGCTGCCGACGCAGATCCGTGGTTCGGGATCTTTCAGGGACCGTTCGTCTTCGTCGAACAGACGCCGGAGTACGGCCAGGGCCTTGTCGATATCGTCGTCGTAGTGAATGCCGAAGGTCATGTCACAACGGCGCTGGTGATAAATGCTGACGTTCACCAGGGTGTCGTTGGACAGGCTGCCGTTGGGAATGACGACCCGACGGTTATCGAAGGTATTGACTACGGTATAGAGAATCTGGATCTCCGCAACGGTACCCAGGAATCCCTGGGCCTCGATGGTGTCGCCTACCTTGAAGGGCTTGAAGATCAGTATCAGTACGCCCCCGGCAAAGTTGCCGAGGCTGCCCTGAAGCGCCAGGCCGATGGCCAGACCGGCGGCACCGATGACGGCGATGAACGAGGTGGTAGCGATACCCACCATCGAGGCAACCGAGATCAGCAGCATAACCTTGAAAATGATGCTTATCAGGCCGCACAGAAACTTGTTCAGGGTCGGATCTTTCGCGCCCAGCTTTTTATCGACAACTGCCACGAACCGGTTAATCAGCCAGAGACCAACAATCAGCGTGATTATCGCCAGCACTAATTTCGGGGCGTAGGTCATGATCAGCGATAATGCCTGCTCCCATAGCTCCGATGCGTTAATGTCAGTTCCCAGAAGATCGTCCATTCAGTTGCTCCTTTTTTTGGTATTGATGACTGGTTTCCCGGAAGCTGAAAGGGAACACGGGTCGTGAATGCGAGACCAGCCTCCGTTTTTCTTATAGCAGAGGTTTCTGGCAAATGTGCAACCTGAGTTTGCATCTGCCTGGAAACCGTGTACGCAGGCAATTAGCGTTTGGCCCACTCGATAATGGTGGCTGGCCCACCTTGCACAACAACCCGGCCCTGTTTCTGGTTCAGCTGATAGTCATACATCGGGTCATAGTAGTTTTCCAGCAGCGCGAGTATCCATTCGTGATGCGCACTGACATCCCCCGTCTGGTGCTGTATCGCGAGGGCATTCTCCATCAGTTGCCGCAGCCGGCTGTGGCGTTCACCGCCCAGGCGTTTGCGAATCCGGTCCAGAGCGCTGAGCAGGTAGTCACGGAAATTAAGCCAGCCGGCTTCCGCACCATCACGTTCGGTGTAGTCGGCCGCCATCTGGTCGACATAGTCCTCGCGAATGATTTTTATGCGTTCTTCGACGGGCTGATCAAGCACCATCAGGGGGGCCGCCGCCATTCGTTCCCGCAGGCTTTCCGGCAGGGCACACCGCCCCACCAGCCGGCTTTCATCCTCCAGGTAAATCGGCCCGCCTGTGCGGTGACGGGCCTTGAGCATGGTAACCGCCAAACGGTTCTCAAAATCGATCTGTGAGGGTTGCGGTGTCACCTGGCGGCCGAAGCTGGAGCCCCGGTGGTTGGCCAGGCCTTCCAGGTCAACCGGATTCGGTAGCTGGTTCAGCACGCGGGTTTTGCCGGTGCCGGTACGGCCACTGAGAATGACAAATTCCGAGGATTCAATCAGGTCTTCCAGGCTGTCGATGAGGAAGCGCCGCATCGCCTTGTAGCCACCTGTGACCAGAGGGTAGTCGATGCCGGCCTCGCGCATCCACTGTTGGGTCAGCTGTGAGCGCAGGCCGCCGCGGAAGCAGAACAGGTAACCTTCCGGCTTCATCACCGCGAAGCGCTTCCAGACCTCGATGCGTTGTTGCTTGAGATCGCCCGATACCAGCTGGTGGCCGAGTTCGATAGCCTGGTGCTGGCCCTTTTCCTTGTAGCAGATACCAACCCGGTGGCGCTCCTCGTCATTCATCAGGGGTGCATTGATGGCACCCGGGAAGCTGCCCCGTTCGAACTCCACCGGCGCCCGTACATCCATCAGCGGAACGTCGTTCAGGAACAGGTATAGATAGTCACTGGTGTCGGGTCTGGCGGGCATGGCAGATTTCAGTTTGTGCTGGAAATGAGGCCGCAGTATAACGGACGTGTAGGTTTTTTGCTTGCGAGCCTCTTGCCCCGGAGTAACCCTGTGACCCCCGACATTCTCAACCAGCACCTCGCCAAGACCCTGAGCCGTGGGCGCGTAGCGGCCACTGCGCCGGCTGGCTGCCCTGACATTTCCCTCTACCTGTTCGACCCTGCTGTTCTTGAAGGGCCGATCAGCCATGACGAAGCCCAGGCCGTGGTGGCTGATCCTGCCTATTGGTCGTTTTGCTGGGCCAGCGGCCAGGTGCTCGCTGGCTATATTCTCGCCAATCCCCACGTGGTGAGGGGCGAGACGGTGCTGGATTTTGGGTCGGGGTCGGGCATTGTTGCAATTGCGGCCGCTATGGCCGGGGCGCAGGAGGCCATAGCCTGTGACACCGACCCTGCGGCACTGGATGCTGCCGCAGCCAATGCCCGGCTCAATGGCGTGAAGGTGTCGCTGTGTGATGACTGGAGCGCGCGGCCAGATTGCATAGGTGTGGTGACGGCAGCGGATGTGTTGTACGACCCGGAAAACCACCCCCTGCTGTCAGTTTTCAGGCGGGCTGCGCCACGGGTACTGCTGGCTGATTCACGAATGAGAGACCTGGGAGATGCCCATTACCGGGAACAGGTGGTAATCCAGGCACGCACCTGGCCGGACCTGCACGAGTTCGAAGAGTTCAACCGAGTACGAATCTACAGCGCGGGGGAGGGGCAGCCAGATAAATAAACCAAAAAAAAAGAGGATAACCTTGCGGTCACCCTCTTTCGGAACAATTGTCGCGTCCCTGTGCTGTTGGCAACCATCCCGCTGCCGTTTTCCCTTTCCGGTCCCTGGTGCCAGCATCCGAGCCAGCGATCCGATTAATTATCCTTTAAGCGAGGCGTCCCTGTGTCCTTGCCTCTCCCTGCATCCTGATTGCCGGGGTGCGTCCAGTGCGTCGTCCTTTTCCCTTTCCTCCTTGATGTGACCACTATAACAACTGAAATGTTACAAACGTGTGAATTGTGAGCGCCTGAAAGAGCGAGGTCGCTGCTGTGATTTTGTAAATCCTTGCAGATCAGTTGATTGAGATTTCCGGCAACGGTTTTGTCGGGTAAACGCACGCGACACCGCAGCAAGATCCTACGTGTCTGTAAGAGATGTCTCACAAGGATTCAGGCGTATGTCGCAAATCCAGTACTCGACGTCCCGCTTTCAGGCGTCTTAACGGGGCCGGTCGGAGTCGGTCCCTGTTCCGGTGGCCATTTTTCGCCGCCTGATAAAATCCGGACATGGCAGAAGCCCGATAGCGATACCCGCGGCATCGGCCACAATGTCGGCAACGGCGAAAGTGCGATAGGGCAGTTGGGCCTGGACGATTTCGATCGTTACGCCAAAGGCGAGCAGACCGGCGGCAATCCAGAGCCGGCCGAGCCCGGGCCAGGCCAGTCGTGTCACTATCGCAAGCTGTAGAAACGCCAGCACGTGATTCAGTTTGTCGTTATCGGATGAAGGAACCGGATAGGGTTCGCTGGTGGTTGCCAGATACAGGATGACTGCGGCGGAAATTACCAGCATTGCCTGCCAGAATGGCTGATAATCAAGCAGCAGGCGGATGCGTTTTGTCAGAAATGCCATGTACACCGTCGGGCTGTGGTGGAGTTTGCAACATGATATGCTTTGCGGCCCGTCACTGTCATTGAAGCTGAGGTGCTGCGAGGTATGCTTAAAGGTAATTTTTTCCGCGGCCTGGGTTACCTTGGAGAAGGATTCCGGCTGATAAGGCAGCCAGGGTTGAGACTGTTTGTTGTTATTCCCCTTGTTATTAATATTTTGTTATTTGGCCTGCTGTTTTACTTTCTGGCCGAACTCTTCGCTGGGATGATCGCAGCGGCCATGGGCTGGTTGCCGGAATGGGCCTGGTTGCAAAGTCTCGACTGGCTGTTCTGGATTCTCTACGGGGCCGTGATTCTGTTAATGCTGGCCTATGGTTTTGTGATTGTGGCCAATCTGATCGGCTCTCCCTTCTACGGTTATCTGGCGGAACTGACCGAAAAGCACCTGACAGGCCAGGAGGTCAATACCGACGATAGCTGGAGCCTGATTATCCGCGACATTCCCCGCGCGCTCTGGCGTGAAGTCCAGAAAATCATCTATTACCTGCCCCGGGCCATCGGTCTGTTTATCCTCGGCATTATCCCGGTGGTGAATCTGGTGGCGGCGGTTCTGTGGTTTGTCTTCAATTGCTGGATGATGGCGCTGCAATACGTGGACTACCCGGCGGACAACCACCGGGTCAGTTTTCCCGCTCTGCGCCGCCTGCTGGGAGACACCCGCCTGTCGGCGCTGGGGTTCGGGCTGCCCGTGGCGCTGGCAGCCATGGTGCCGGTATTGAACCTGGTGGTGGTGCCTGCGGCAGTTTGCGGGGCAACTGCCTACTGGGTGCGAGAAAACGGGCCGTCGAATAAAGACGTACAAACCGCTAAAGTCAGCTGAATCCGTCGGAGGTTTCTTGGATACATCGGAATTTGTAATCGGCCAGCGCTGGGTCAGTCACAGTGATACCGCGCTGGGCCTCGGCATAGTCACGGATATTTCCGGTCGCCGGGTGACACTGGGCTTTCCCGCGGCGGATGAGGAGCGTACCTACGCCATCGACAATGCCCCGCTATCGAGAATCATCTACCAGATTGGCGAGGATATCGAGACATTTGACGGCGAGCGTTACACCGTCCGCGCGGTTGAAGACATCGGCGGCGTGCTGATGTATCACGCCGATGACGGCAGTGAAAACCTGACCCGGATTTCCGAGGTCAAGCTCAGCAGTTCGGTGGATTTCTCGGCGCCCCATCAGCGTCTGTTTGCCGGCCAGTTTGACCGTAACGGGGCATTTCGCCTGCGGATGGCAACCGCCCGGCATCAGGACCGGTTGCGGGCATCGTCTGCCCAGGGCCTGATCGGTGCGCGCACCCAGCATCTCCCCCACCAGGTCTATATCGCCCATGAAGTGGCGACACGATATGCGCCCAGGGTCCTGTTGGCGGACGAGGTGGGGCTCGGCAAGACCATCGAGGCCGGTCTGATTCTCCACTACCAGCTGCACACCAGCCGTGCCCGCCGGGTGCTGATCGTGGTGCCCGATTCACTGATCCACCAGTGGTTGGTGGAAATGTTGCGGCGCTTCAACCTGCGGTTCTCGATCATTGATCGCGGACGCTATGAAGCCATGGAGGATTTTGCCGAGCTGCCGGACGAGGAAGATGACCTGGCCGACGCCGATGAAAATCCTTTTGCAAGCGAGCAGCTGGCACTGTGCAGCCTGGATTTCCTGATGTCCAGCGAACAGGCCCAGGCCGACGCCATCGCAGCGGGATGGGACCTGATGGTGGTGGATGAAGCCCATCATCTGGCCTGGAGCCCGGAGGCGGTCAGCCCGGAATACCGGCTGGTTGAGCAGCTTGCGGCATCCAGTAACGGTTTGCTGCTGTTGACGGCAACGCCCGAGCAGGTGGGCGTGGCCAGTCACTTTGCCCGCCTGCGATTACTGGACCCGGCTCGCTTCCATGATCTGGAAGCCTTCAGGGAAGAAGAACAGCAGTATGAAGTTATCAACCAGGTGGTATCCCGCATCCGTGACCAGGGCGTTGCGGCACTCTCCGGCGAGGACCGGGAGGCTCTCAAAGGCTGGCTGGGTGATGAACTGGACGCATTGATGTCTACGCGGGAGCCTGAGCGGGCGGTGATTGATGCGCTGCTGGACCGCCACGGCACCGGCCGCGTGCTTTTCCGTAACACCCGCGCGGCGATCAGGGGTTTTCCTGAACGCCATCCACTGCCGGCGGCATTGCCCTGCCCTGAGATTTACAGGACCGGTGACATTGACCATGGCATTGCCGGCCTGACCCCGGAAACTGCGGTGGACGAAGAGCAATGGCTGGCGGAAGATCCCCGAGTAGCCTGGCTGGAGAAAACCCTGACCGCCCTGAAGCCGGCCAAGGTGGTGGTCATCTGTGCCCATGCCTCGACCGCCATGGCGCTGGAACACTATCTGCAACTGCGTGCCGGTATTCGCAGTGCCGCCTTCCATGAGCACCTGAGCCTGATCGAGCGGGACCGGGCCGCAGCCTACTTCTCCGACACCGAGCAGGGTGCCCAGGCGCTGATCTGCTCGGAGATCGGCAGCGAAGGCCGCAATTTCCAGTTTGCCCATCATCTGATCCTGTTCGATCTGCCCGCTAACCCGGATCTGCTGGAACAGCGGATTGGCCGGCTCGATCGTATCGGTCAGACCGAGACCATCGATATACACATACCCTACCTGCAGGAAACGGCCCAGGAAGTCCAGTACCGCTGGTTTGACGAAGGCCTGAACGCGTTCAGTGAAAGCTGCGCCGTAGGGGTTGCTGTTCATGATCATGTTGCCGGGCAGTGGCAGGCCGCCATTGATGGTCAGACCGGCCAGTTGTCAGCGCTGCTGGAGGCCTCGCAAAGCGAAGCTGAACGCCTGCGCATTCTGCTGCGCAACGGCCGCGATGCTCTCATTGAGCTCAATTCCTGCCGGCCGGATGTGGCGGATGCGTTAATCGCCCAGATCGAGGCGGAGGAAGAATCGGCCCAGGTGCGGGACTACATGATGGATGCCTGCGATATCCTAGGCGTTGACGTCGAAGATCACTCCGAACATGCGGATGTACTGCGCCCGGGCGAGCAGTACCAGGCCGGGCACGTGGCCGAGCTGCCGGAAGATGGGCTGACCGTCACCTGGAGCCGCCAGCAGGCCCTTGAGCGCGAAGACATGGCATTCATGAGCTGGGAGCACCCGCTGGTTACCGGCGTAATGGAATCGGTCACCAGTTCCGGACTGGGCAAGGCGGCTCTGGCCAGTATGACGGTCAAGGCCCTGCCCGCCGGCACTCTCCTGCTTGAAGCGCTGTTCACCGTGCATTGTCCCGCTCCGGAGTCATTGCAGTTGTCCCGCTACCTGCCGGTGTCGCCGTTACGGTTGCTGGTGGATGTGAACGGCCGGAACCTGTCGGCAACACTGCCCCACGACCGGCTCAACGACTTGTGCTCCAACATTCGCCGGCGCACCGCCCAGGCCATTGTGCCCCAGATTCGGCCGCAGGTTGAAACCATGGTGGATCATGTGGAGAACCTTGCTGAACCGCATCTGGAACCGCTGAGAAGCTCTGCGCTGGCCCGGGTAAGAGAGGTGTTTGGCCCGGAAATCCGCCGCCTGGAGTCGATGAAAAAGGTGAACCCTGCCATCCGTGACGACGAAATCGACTTCTTCAGGGAACAGCTGGCGGCGGCGGAAACGGCATTGAGTCAGGCCAGCCTGTCGCTGGAGGGTATTCGTGTGATTGTAACTGCCTGATGATGAACCGGTTGCTGGCCAGAGTTCATCCGATCAGGTAGGTTAAACGTAGCCAGAATCATCTTTTGACATTCAAAACCACGGACGACAGAGAGTATCCATGATGACTTTCATACTGTTTCTTGTTGCTGTTGCCGGGCTTCTTGTTGTGATGCGCAAGGAATCCGGAGCCAAACCCGCGATCGGGGTCATGGTAGTGACAGGCCTGCTTTCGCTGTTTTTCGCATCAGGCCTGCTGGCACTGATCCTGTTTATCGGTGCTGCCCTTACAGCCGCGGCCGGCTTGCCCGGATTCCGCCAGAGCTGGCTGACGCCGAGGGTGTTCGCCATGTTCAAGAAGGTGGCTCCCAAGGTTTCCGATACCGAGAAAGTCGCTCTGGAGGCAGGTACGGTCAGCTGGGACGGTGAGTTGTTCACCGGGCGGCCTGACTGGCACAGCCTGTTGATCAACCGCAACACCGGCCTGTCCGAGAAGGAACAGGCGTTTGTGGACAACCAGTGCACCCAGGCAATTTCCATGTGCAACTCCTGGGACCTGGCGGTTGAGCGCGCCGACCTGCCGCAAGAGCTGTGGGACTTCCTCAAGAAGGAAGGGTTTTTCGGCATGATCATTCCGGAGGAATACGGCGGCCTGCATTTCTCCGCCAAAGCCCAGACCGCGGTATTGCAGAAGCTGGCTGGCAATGAAATGCTGATGGTCACTGTCGGTGTGCCAAACTCACTCGGCCCCGGTGAGCTGTTGGTCAAATACGGCACCGACGAACAGAAGAACCATTACCTGCCGCGCCTGGCGGACGGCCGTGAAATTCCCTGCTTCGGCCTCACCGGGCCGAGAGCCGGCTCCGATGCCACTTCCCTGCCGGACACCGGCATCGTCTGCAAGGGCGAGTTCGAAGGCAAGGAAGTGCTGGGTCTGCGTCTCAACTTCGAGAAGCGCTGGATTACCCTGGCACCGGTTGCCACGGTGGTAGGCCTGGCCTTCCGTATGTTCGACCCCGACGGACTGTTGGGCGACACCAGGGACTACGGCATTACCTGCGCGCTGATTCCCCGCAACACCAAGGGCATGGAAATCGGCCGGCGCCACTGTCCCATTGGCACACCATTCATGAACGGCCCCATCAAGGGCACCGACGTATTCATTCCACTGGACTACATCATCGGCGGCCAGGAAATGGCAGGGCAGGGCTGGCGTATGCTGGTTGAATGCCTTTCCGTTGGCCGTTGTATCACCCTGCCATCCGGCGCGGCCGGTGCTGCGGCCTATGCCGCCGGCACTGCCGGCGGCTTTACCCGCGTCCGTCGCCAGTTCAATACGCCGGTTGCCGACATGGAAGGCGTCCAGGAGCCCCTGGCCCGTATCGCGGCGCAAACCTATATCGCCCAGTCTGCGGTGAACCAGACCGCCAACCTGATCGACAAGGGTGAGAAGCCGGCCGTACCTTCAGCCATCCTGAAATACCATCTGACCGAAATGCAGCGCGCGGTCCTCACCGACGCGATGGACGTCCACGGTGGTAAAACCGTTACCCTGGGCCCGCGTAATTACCTGGGCATCGGCTTCAGCGGTGCTGCGGTGTCCATCACCGTGGAAGGTGCCAACATCATGACCCGCAGCCTGATGATCTTCGGTCAGGGCGCGATTCGCTGTCATCCATACGTACTCAAGGAACTGGCGGCCAAGGATAACGATGACATCGACGCGTTCGATGATGCCTTCTTCAGCCACGCCGGCCTGATCTTCGGCAACGCCGCCCGTGCCTTTACCCAGGCACTGGGTCTCGGCAAGGCAGACGTACCGTTTGACCAGGCCGCCCGCAAATACGCCCAGGGCGTCGCCCGTTTCAGCGCCGCTTTCGGTCTGTGTGCAGACGCGGCCATGGCCACCCTGGGCTCGGAGCTGAAAATGCGGGAGCTGATATCCGCCCGCCTCGGTGACGTATTGTCCAACCTTTACCTGGCTTCCATGGTGCTCAAGAACTGGCATGAAACCCAGCCGGTTGATGGCGAACGGGATCTGATGGAATACAGCCTGGCCCTACTGCTGTCCCGGGCAGAAAATGCCATGGACGAATTCCTGCAAAATCTGCCCAACCGTCCGGTCGCCATCGCTCTGCGCGCCATCACCATGCCCCTGGGCCGTCGCTGGGACAAACCCCATGATGATCTGGCCCGCAAGCTGGCGCGCGCCATCTCCACCGACAGCCCGGTGCGTGAAAAACTGTTGGCGGGGGTCTGGACTACCCAGGGGGAAGGCACGGTGGAGAATCCGATTGCCCGCTACAATGGCCTGCTGAAAGATTACAACAAGGCAGAGCAGCTCTATCGCAAGGCCACCAAAGCCTACGCCAAAGGACAGCTGCCGATGGAAGCCCTGCATCCTGAAGAACGCTTCGAGGCTGCCCTGGAAGCGGAGATCTTTACCAGGGAGGAGGCTGAGTTCATGCGCCAGTATGAGGCCACCGTCCTGGACATGCTGACTGTCGATGACTTCCCGTTTGACGAGTTCGCCCGTAACAAGGGCACACTGATCGACCACAACCCGGCCTGATCAGAAATACTAGTCGCCGCCCAGGATCCAGCGGGCGGCTTTTTCTGCAATCATCAGGGTGGGGGAGTTGGTATTGCCGCTGGTAATGGTGGGCATTATACCGGCATCGACGACTCGCAGGCCTGCCACGCCACGGACCCTCAGGTGAGGGTCCACGACGGCCTGCGGGTCATCGGCGCGGCCCATGCGCGTAGTGCCTACCGGGTGGAAAATGGTGGTCCCGATATCTCCGGCCAGCCTGGTGAGTTCATCGTCGGTCTGGTATTCCAGGCCGGGTTTGAACTCTTCCGGCTGGTATTGCATGAACGCGGGCTGTTCTGCGATGCGGCGGGTTACCCGCAGTGAATCCGCGGCTACTTTCCGGTCTTCGGCAGTGCTCAGGTAATTGGGGGCAATGGCCGGGGCCTGTTTCGGATCTTTGCTGCGGATACGCACGGTGCCGCGGCTGGTCGGATTCAGGTTGCAGACACTGGCGGTGATGGCCGGAAAGTTGTGCAGTGGCTGGCCGAAGGCGTCCAGGCTCAGCGGCTGAACGTGGTATTCGATATTGGCGTAGTCGAACTCCTCGGAGCTGCGGGTGAACAGGCAAAGCTGTGATGGCGCCATGCTCATGGGTCCGGAGCGGGTCAGCAGGTATTCCAGGCCGATACGGGCCTTGCCGATCAGTGAGTTGGCCATGGTGTTCAGGGTAGTCACGCCCTTGACCTTGTAAACGGAGCGGATCTGGAGATGGTCCTGCAGGTTTTCGCCAACACCGGGCAGATCGGCGACCACATCAATGCCGTGTTCTTCGAGAAGATCGGCGGGGCCGATGCCCGACAGCTGCAGCAGTTGCGGCGAGCCAATGGCGCCGGCACAGAGGATGACCTCCCGTGCTGCCCGGGCAATGGTTTCGCCGTGCCCCGGCCGCTCGACACGCACGCCGGTACAGCGGGGGCCGGAACCGGAGATTTCCGTTTCCAGGCCGAGCACGTGGGTAGAGTGCCAGAGCGTCAGGTTGGGGCGCTTCTCCGCTTCCCGGAGGAATGCCTTGGAGGTGTTCCAGCGCCAGCCTGAGCGCTGGTTCACTTCAAAATAGTCCACACCCTCGTTGTCGCCGCGGTTGAAATCCCGGGTCCGGGGAATGCCGGACTCCACGCAGGCCGTGGCAAAGTCTTCCAGCACTTTCCATTTCAGGCGCTGATGTTCCACGCGCCATTCGCCGCCGTGGCCGTGGTATTTGTCGTGCTCCGGGTCAGCGTCGCCGCCTTCATCCAGGCGGTAGTGGTCCTCGTGGCGCATGAAGTCGGGCAGGCAGTTGTCCCAGCGCCAGGCCTTTTCGCCGGCAGTCTCCGCCCACTGGTTGTAATCCCGGGCCTGGCCGCGAATGTAGAGCATGCCATTGATGCTGGAGCAGCCGCCCAGGGTTTTGCCCCGGGGGTAGATCAGCGAGCGGCCATTCAGGCCCGGGTCCGGCTCGGTACGGAAGCGCCAGTCGGTGCGCGGGTTATCGATGCAGTAAAGGTAGCCGACGGGGATATGGATCCAGTGATAGTTGTCCCGGCCGCCGGCTTCTATCAGCAATACCCGGTTGGCCGGGTCTGCACTCAGGCGATTGGCGAGCAGGCAGCCGGCGGTACCGGCGCCTATCACGATGTAGTCGAACTCCTGCTGTCCCTTATTGTTTTCGGACATGGCGTTTTCTCCACAGCGGGTCGGGCCGTTATTTGGCCGTCGGCATCACAAATTCTGCACCGGCGTTGATGGAATCCGACCACCGCTGCATGATGGATTTCTGGCGTGTATAGAATTTAACGCCTTCCTCGCCATAGGCGTGGGTGTCGCCGAACAGCGAGCGCTTCCAGCCACCGAAGCCATGCCAGGCCATGGGAACCGGAATCGGAACGTTGATGCCCACCATGCCCACCTGGATGCGACGGCCGAACTCCCTGGCGACACTGCCACTTTCAGTGAAGCAGCTGACGCCATTGCCGAATTCGTGGTCATTGATCAGCCTGATGGCGGTGGCAATATCCGGGACCCGGACGCAGGCCAGAACCGGACCAAAAATTTCTTCCCGGTAAATGGTCATATCCGGGGTGACATGATCGAACAATGACCCGCCCATCCAGAAGCCATCCTCGCAGCCCTCACCGGTGTCCGAGGCATCAAACCTCCGGCCGTCAACCACCAGTTCAGCTCCCTCGGCGACACCCTTGTCAATGTAGCCGGTAATGCGCTGGTGTGCGGCGGCGGTGACGATGGGGCCCATTTCGGCGTCCAGCTGCTCTCCGTTTTTCACTTTCAGCGTGCGGGCCCGTTCGGCCAGCCGGGGCATGATCTGGTCGGCCACATCACCAACCAGCAGTGCCACGCTGATCGCCATGCAGCGCTCACCGGCACTGCCGTAAGCTGCGCCAATCAGCGCGTCAACGGCCTTGTCCAGATCGGCGTCGGACATCACTACCATGTGGTTCTTGGCGCCCCCGAGGGCCTGGATACGTTTGCCGTGTTTTGCACCTTTCTCGTAAAGGAGGTTGGCAATCGGAGTGGAGCCGACAAAACTCAGGGCCTGAACATCAGGATGCTCAATCAGCGCTTCCACCGACTCCTTGTCGCCCTGAACCACATTGAACACGCCATCAGGCAGCCCCGCCTGCCGCAGCAGGTCGGCAATCATCAGTGAGGCGCTGGGGTCCAGTGGGCTGGGCTTCAGCACAAAGGTGTTACCGGCGGCGATGGCAACCGGGAACATCCACATGGGCACCATTACCGGGAAGTTGAACGGTGTGACACCGGCTACCACACCGAGCGGCTGGCGCATGGTCCAGTTGTCGATGCCGGTGCTGGCCTGCTCGGTGTAATCCCCTTTCAGCAACTGGGGTATGCCGCAGGCGAACTCCACTATGTCGATGCCACGGGCCACTTCGCCCTGGGCATCGGTGAATACCTTGCCGTGCTCGGCGGTGATGGCGCGGGCCAGGTCGTCCCTGTGCCTGTTGAGCAGTTCCAGGAATCTGAACATCACGCGGGCGCGACGGATCGGCGGAGTATCAGCCCACGCGGGAAAGGCTGCATCAGCCGCCGCGACGGCGGCATCCACATCTGTGCGGTTGGCGAGGGCAACCTGACCGGTCACCTGGCCGGTGGCCGGATTGAACACCTCCTGAGACTGCTCTGAAGTGCCGGCCGATATTTCGCCATTGATATAATGCAGGATGGTTGCGTTGGTCATGGATGCCTCGATCTTCTCGCGTGAAACCTTTGAAAAAACGCCGGTAAGGCGTGGATCCGGGATCTTGTCGATAATGGTGGATATTTGACCATTCAGGCTAGAGGGGATGAGAGATCAAAGCAATTGAGATTTTCAAAAGCCGGTTATAAGTTAAACTTATATGATTCCGGTATGAAAGAAGAGGCTTCCCATGCATCCACTCCAGAGCCTGCGGGCCTTTGTTACGGTTGCCCGCGAGGGCAGTGTGTCCCGTGCAGCGACCCGCCTTCACCTGACCCAGCCGGCAGTCAGCCTGAAACTCAAGCATCTTCAGGATGAGCTGGATCTGAAGCTGTTCCAGCGTAGGCCTCAGGGATTGGCTCTCACACCGGACGGCCAGGCGTTGTTACCTTCGGCCGAGAAGGCACTGGCGGCCATGTCGGCCTTCGAGCAGAACGCCCGGGCACTGCATAGCACCCTGCGGGGACGACTCAGGCTGGGGACCATCGTCGATCCGGAGTTTATTCGCCTGGGAGCCTTTCTGCATCGACTGGTGGAGCGCGCACCCCAGCTGGAAACGGAGCTGCGCCAGGGCATGAGTGGCAGCGTGCTGGAACAGGTCCGGGATGGTCTTCTGGATGTCGGATTTTTCCTGGCTCCGCCGGGTATCGGTCCGGGTGTGCTGGCGCCCGAAGTGGCCCACCGGGAGCTGACCCGGTTTCACTATTACGTCATCGCCCCGGCAGGCTGGGGGCAACGGATTCTGTCGAACGACTGGCCTGAACTGGCCGCCATGCCCTGGATAGTCACCCCCGAGAATTCCGTTCACCATCGATTACTCAAGGGTACCCTGGAACCGCTCGGGTTAGCGCCCCACGGCGTCGCCCAGGTCGATCAGGAAGCCTGCATGCTGGACCTGGTCCGGGCTGGTGTCGGCCTGAGCCTCGCCAGGGATGCCCTGGCCATGGCCGAGCGCCAGGAAAGAGGCCTGGTGGTCGTTGAAGGTGTTCAGTTGCCCTGTGCGCTGAGTTTCATCTGGCGTCGTGACCGTCAGGACGAGCCATTGATTGCTGAAGCTCTGGAGGCGCTGGCAGGGGTCTGGGGCGTTGACGGACCAGCTGCTTAACTTCGAGGTTGTTTGACGGCATACTCCGAGGACCGGTGCCGGCTGTTGCCGCCCCTTCCCGGGATTGTGTGAAGCCAGGGAGGGCTTCACTCAAGCGCACAGGGATGTGCTTGTAGCGTATCCCGGGAAGGGGCGGCAACAGCCGGCGTGCACCCAAATACGAGGTAATGCAGAAGAATGTGGCTATCAATCCTGGCCGTAAGCGCCGGAGCCGTTATAGGCGCCAATCTGAGATGGGCCCTGGGCCTCTGGCTCAATAGCAGCTATCACGTCATCCCCTACGGTACCCTCGCCGCAAATCTCTCCGGCGGCTGGCTCGTCGGCCTGCTGATCGGCTACTTCGTCCATGGCAGCTCACTGGCACCGGAGTGGCGCCTGTTCGCCATCACCGGCCTTTGTGGTGGCCTTACCACCTTCTCCACCTTCTCCCTGGAAATGCTCTCTGCCCTCCAGGAAGGCAAATGGAGCATGGCCCTGGCCGGGATATTGGCCCATGTCGTTGGCTCTATCCTTATGACTGCACTGGGAATTTACACCTTTGGCCTGGTCCGCGGATGATGGGTATCACTACTTATGCGAAATATTCAAAATGGGCTTGGCAATCCAGGTAACAAAGAGTAAAGTTATTTGCGTAGGAAAGATTCAGCAAAGCTTTCATGAATAGAACGTACTCCGCAGTTAGTAGTGACCGTCCTGTTTTTGATTCCGCGAGTTCTGTATTTCCGTAAACGCTGATCGGGCATCATGACGATGGCCTGGCGGCAAGATAAAATGATTGATTTCAGGAATGTTTAAGTATGTCTACTACTACCGGCACTGTTAAGTTCTTCAACGAAGCTAAAGGCTTTGGCTTTATCACTCGTGAAGGCGGCCCGGACGTATTCGTTCACTACAGCGCGATTCAGGGCAGCGGTTTCAAGACCCTGGCAGAAGGCCAGCAGGTTGAGTTCACCGTTACCCAGGGCCAGAAAGGTCCTCAAGCGGAAAACGTAACACCTATCTAACGGATAGTTGTTACCGCGAAAAAGGCAGCTCCGGCTGCCTTTTTTTGTGTCCGGGTTTTGTGATTTTTGCCCGGATGTGACATCTTTCACCCCCTGCCGCTTGCCATAGCCGAACCGTTATATTGCTTTGGGCCCTTTATGCTGAAAATCCTGAAAGCTGTCTGGATACTGTTCTGGGCCGCACTGCTCACGCTGATCCTGTTTCTGCCCATAGTGATCGCCGCTCTGGCCGGGCGTAGTGGCAACGCCGCCTTTCACGGCACCCAGGTCTTTGCCTGGTGCATTCTCAGGCTCACCGGTATCCGCTTGCGTGTTAGCGGGCGGGAGCATATTGATCCGCTTCAACGCTACGTCATCCTCAGTAATCATGCCTCCTACCTGGACCCCCCGGCGCTGGTTCTGGCGCTGGGGCTTCAGTATCGCTGGGTGATCAAGAAAGAGTTGAGGAAAATACCTCTGTTTGGCCTTGCGCTGGAAACCTCACGCAACCTCTTCATTGACCGCGCCAGGGGCAGTGATGCGCTGGAAAGCATCAAGCGGGGCGTGGCGCAATTGCCCGAGGGCACCAGTATCCTGATTTTTCCGGAAGGGACACGGTCCTGGGACGGCAGACTCCTGCCCTTCAAGAAGGGCGGTTTTGTCATTGCCCGCGACGGTGAACTGCCCATTCTTCCGGTGACGATAAAGGGATCCCACGATCGTCTGCCCAAGGGCACAGCGGTCTTCTCGCCCGGCATCATAGACATTGTTATTCATCCGCCGGTGACTACCGCCGGGCGAGAGATGGACGATGTGCGGGAAGAAGTGTGGAGCACCATAGGCGGTGCCCTCTGAAAGTTTCAGTCTTTGAACACTTCCTCGTAAAGCCGCATGGTGCCCTCCCAGGAGCGAGCTGCAGCATCTTCGTCATAGGCGACGGGCATGTCGAATTCCTCGGCAATCCTGTCCGCGCCGGGATTGGTAAAGGAGTGCAGTACTCCCGGGAAGCTGACCAGGGTCAGATCAGCTTCTGCGTCCTGCATTTCCTTCACCAGGCCAGCGACCTGATCTGACGGCACCATCTGGTCGGCGCCACCGGTGTAGACGTGAATCCGTGGCTGGACCTTGCCGGCTTCGGCCTTTATCGGGCTGCCGAGGGCGCCGTGATAGCTGACTACAGCGTCCAGGTCCACCCCGAGGCGGGCCATGTTCAGCACCACGGCCCCGCCGAAGCAGTACCCCTGGGCCGCAATCCTGTCGCTGTCGACGCTGTCGTGCTGTTGCAGCAATGCCATGGCGGCGGTAAAGCGGGCCTTGACCTGATCCATGTCTTTCGTCGCTTCTTTCATGAAGCTTTGAGCGTCCTCAGGGTGCTCTGCCAGCTTGCCGGACCCATACATGTCCAGGGCGAAGGCGGTGTAGCCGGATGCGGCAAGCTTTTCTGCCTGTTCCCGGGCGAATTCGTTATGGCCCCACCATTCGTGAACCACCAGAACGCCGGGGCGTTTTTCATCGGCTTCGTCGTCGTAAGCCATGTAGCCGGTGAAAGTCTCACCGTTCACTTCGTATTCGATGGTTTCTGTCTGCATCTCGGCTGATACCTGTCCGCTTGCCAGAGTAAGGGCCGCGGCGAGTGAAAGCGCCGCGGGTTTCAGAAAGGAAGCTGCTGTCAGGGCGTGGCTGTATGTTTTCATGCGTTCCTGCTCCGTGTAGGTCGATTGCCTGGCTGGTCCCGCGTGTACGCCGGAACCCGTTGAACCGATGCACTCAATTGCTACTACCGGTGTCATTCCTTTTTACTACACTTTACCGGATGACACATCGTTTACCAGCCGGATTCAAGGGGCAAGGCATGAAGATTGGCGTACCGAAGGAGATCAAAAACCATGAGTACCGGGTAGGAATGACGCCTGCGGCGGTTCATGAACTTTGCGGCCATGGGCACAGCGTTTATGTCCAGGCAAATGCCGGGTCGGCCATCGGGTTCAGCGATGAGGATTATCGCAAGGCCGGCGCGGAAATTCTTGATGATGGCCCTGCCGTGTTTGCCGCCGCCGAGATGATCGTCAAGGTCAAAGAACCCCAGGCCGATGAAAGGGCGCTGCTGACGCCCGGTCATATCCTGTTTACCTACCTGCATCTGGCGCCGGACCAGGCCCAGACCGACGACCTGGTGAAGTCCGGTGCCACCTGCATCGCCTATGAAACGGTGACTGACAGCCACGGCCGGCTGCCGTTGTTGGCGCCCATGTCGGAAGTGGCAGGACGGATGTCGATCCAGGCTGGCGCCCACTGCCTGGAAAAATCACTGGGCGGCCGCGGTGTTCTTCTGGGTGGCGTGCCCGGCGTCAGCCCGGCACGGGTGACAGTGATTGGTGGTGGTGTGGTCGGTCAGAATGCAGTGGCCATGGCCATCGGGCTGGGTGCCCAGGTGACGGTGCTGGACCGGAACATGGACGTACTGAGAAGCCTGGATCATCTGTATGGCAATCGTATCAGCACCCTGTTCTCCACCGCAGCAACCCTCGATGAGGCGGTGACCGAATCGGACCTGGTCATTGGTGGCGTGCTCATTCCCGGGGCGTCCGCGCCCAAACTGGTCACCCGGGACATGGTCGGCCGGATGCCCGAGGGCAGTGTTATCGTGGATGTGGCCATCGACCAGGGTGGTTGTACCGAAACCTCGAAACCCACCACACACGATGCCCCCACCTATGTCGTGGATGGTGTGGTGCATTACTGCGTTGCCAATATGCCGGGCGCAGTTGCCAGAACGTCTACACTCGCGCTGAATAACGTAACGCTGCCGTTCATTGCCGCGTTGGCCAACAAGGGCGCCGGGCAGGCGATGAAGGACGATCATCACTTGCGCAACGGCCTCAACGTCTATCAGGGCAAGGTCACCTTCCGCGAGGTAGCGGAGGCAACCGGCTACGAATTTTCCGACCCGGAGGCCTGCCTGGCCACTAATTCCATCAAAAACAAGGAAACTCCATGAAACTGATTGGCTCTACCACATCCCCCTATGTCCGCCGTATACGCCTGCTGCTCGCTGATAACGAGTATGAATTCGTGAATCTCGACATTTATGGCGAGGGCAGAGACGAGCTCAGGCGCCACAACCCGGCGCTGAAAATTCCCATGCTGATTGATGGTGAGCAGGAGGTTTACGATTCCCGGGTGATCGCCCGCTACATCAGCGAGAAGCAGGGCCTGGCACCCCTGTCCTGGGACCAGGAGAACCAGCTGACGCTAATTGATGCCGCCAACGATTCGGCCGTTATTCTCCTGCTGTCCTCCCGTTCGGGTATCGACACCAGCGAGAATCTGATGTTTTTCAACCTTCAGCGGGAACGCATCATGATGACCATGCGAACCCTGGCGGCCATGGTTGATGAAGGGCAGTTCAGCCATTGGAACTACCCCGCCATGTGCCTGTACAGCCTGGTGGACTGGGTCGACTTCCGGGATCTGGTGGATTTTACGGGTGTTGAGAGTCTGCTCACTTTCCGCGATCACCATCGCGACAATGGCGTGGTTGCTGGTACAGATCCCCGAAGGTCCTGACGCCGGAAACTTCACGAATTTCATGTTCCTGCGGCTTTTGATTTTATAAATCTTGACTATAGTTAAGAACAGGCAGGGCCTGATCTGTTCAGGCCCGTGGAACGTAATTACAGTCACTAACAACAATATCAACCCAAGAGGGTCGAGCTATGCTGCTGAATCACGCGTTTGGCCTGTTTACCCACCCCAATAGCGAGTGGGCAGAAATCCGCAAGGAACATGCGCCTCCCAGAAGGCTCTATGTAGCCTATGTATTGGTTCTTGCTGCGATTGCACCTGTCTGTGCGTACATCTCCACGGCGCACTTTGGCTGGACCGTAGGCAACGACCGTCTGATCAAGCTGACAGAAATCAGCGCACTCCAGATGAGTGTGCTCACCTACCTGGCGATGCTCATAGGCGTATTTGCCCTGGGTTACGCCATAAACTGGATGGCCAAAACATACGGTGCCAACGAGGAACTGGTGCCATCCAATGGCCTCGCACTGGCGTCTTACTCATGCACGCCGCTGTTCCTGGCGGGATTCGCCTTGCTTTACCCGGTACCCTGGTTCAACGCCATCGTTTTCCTGGCAGCCGCGGCTTACGGTGCCAAGCTTATGTACGACGGCCTGCCCATTGTCATGGGCATCCACAGGAGTCGGGCGGTCATGTACGTTGGCGCACTGCTGACTGTTGCCCTGGTGATTCTGGTTTCCACCCGCGTTGGATCAGTGATTCTCTGGAATTACGGCTTCGGCCCGGTATTTATCGAAGGCTAGTGAATTGCGTGGGCACATGGACTCAGTGGCCGGTAACCCCCGGCCATTTCTGGCTGATATTGACCTGAAGCAACCCCTCCTGATCCGCGGCCGGTTTAAATAGCATCAGGTACCTGGCCAGGGAGTGCGAAATGCCATCCTCTGAATCATCCCCTTCAGGCTGCGAAAAGGCGTCAGCCGGTCGTGGTGCGTGGCACGCCATGGAGGTCAGCGAGGCCCGCGCCGATCTGTCTGCGACCGGCCCGCTGACAGCACAGGCGGTCTCCGGGCGGTTGGAAAAATACGGACACAATCGCCTGCCTGAAGCCAAACGCCGTGGTCCTCTGGCCCGCCTCGGTAATCAGCTCAAAAACTTCCTGATTTATGTACTGATTACGGCAGCGGTCATTACCGCGCTGTTGGGCCACTGGGTGGACACGACGGTGATTCTGGCCGTAGTGATTATCCAGACCCTGGTAGGGTTTATACAGGAAGGCAAGGCTGAGCAGGCGCTTTCCGCAATCCGGCACATGCTGGCACCCAGGGCTGTGGTAGTCCGGGAGAAAGGGCAGCAGAAAATCGATGCTGCTGAACTGGTGCCTGGTGATACGGTAATCCTGGAACCCGGTGACCGGGTGCCCGCAGATATCCGGCTGGAACGCTGCCACAACCTGAAAATAGAAGAGGCCGTGCTTACCGGAGAGTCCGAACCGGTAGACAAAACCACCCGTGTGCAGTCAGCTGAGGCCGTCCTTGGTGATCAGCTCAATATGGCCTTTTCCGGCACCATGGTGGCCACAGGTACCGGGCGCGGGGTAGTCGTCAGGACAGGAGTGGAGACTGAAATAGGCCGGATTTCCGGCCTGCTGCAGGATACCGCCACACTCAAAACCCCTCTGCTTGAGCAGATTGATCGCTTCGCCCGTTATCTGTCCCTGATTATCATTGTCGCCGGCCTGGTGATATTCGGCGGCGGTCTCGCGCTGAGCGGGCTTCCGCTTCGCGAGCTGTTCATGGCCGTTGTCGGCCTGACCGTGGCGGCTATTCCCGAGGGGCTGCCGGCCATTCTCACCATTACACTGGCCATCGGCGTGCGGCGGATGGCAACCCGCCATGCGGTCGTTCGCAGAATGCCGGTCATCGAAACCCTCGGCGCCGTATCCGTCATATGCTCCGACAAAACCGGAACTCTCACCCGTAACGAAATGATGGTGACCGCTGCGATTGTGGCCGGAAAGCGTCTGGATGTAGAGGGTCAAGGCTATGAGCCGGATGGAGATATTCGTGAAGGTAAATATGTGACCCCTGGCAGTCCGTTGCTGGATGAGCTGGCCAGGGCGGCTGCACTGTGTAACGACGCTCACCTGGAGCACCATGAGGGAACGATCCGGGTCGCCGGTGATCCCATGGAGGGCGCTCTGAAGGTTTTTGCCCGCAAGGCGGGGTTTGATCCGGAGACGGATGGCCGGCAGTGGCCGCGGACTGATGAAGTCCCCTTTGACGCTGAATACCGCTTCATGGCGACACTCAACCACGACCACCATCGCCACGGTGTAATCTATGTAAAGGGCGCTCCCGAGCGGGTTCTGGACATGTGTACCAGCATGGTGGCTGACAGCGGGGATACCTCTTCGCTGGACCGGGAAGCATGGACCATTGCCATTTCCGAACTCGCTTCAGAAGGCCTGCGGGTACTGGCACTGGCACGCAGGCCGGCGGAGGCTTCGCAGAACATCCTGGCGGTGGAGGATGTTGAGGACGGGTTGGAACTGCTGGGGCTCGTGGGCCTGCTGGATCCTCCGCGCCAGGAGGCTATCCAGGCCATCCTGGACTGCCATCAGGCCGGTATCCGGGTAAAGATGATCACCGGCGACCACGCCATGACCGCCAGTGCCATTGGCCAGCGGTTGGGACTGAAGAACACTGTCCGCGTGATCACCGGCACAGAGCTTGGTCAACTGGATGAGGACGAGCTGAAGCAGGTTGCCGGCGAGGTGGATATCTTTGCCCGCACCAGCCCTGAGCACAAGCTACGTCTGGTAGAGGCATTGCAGGGATTACATGGTGTGGTTGCCATGACCGGAGATGGCGTCAATGATGCGCCTGCGCTCAAACGGGCAGATGTCGGTATCGCGATGGGAGTCAAAGGCTCGGAAGCCGCCCGCGAGGCTGCGTCGGTGGTGCTGCTGGATGATAATTTTGCCAGTATTGCCGCTGCCGTGCGTGAGGGGCGCACGGTCTACAACAACCTCAAGAAGGCCATCGCGTTCATGCTGCCGATAAACGGCGGCGAATCCATCAGTCTTGTTACGGCTTTGCTGCTGGGGCTGTCATTGCCCATTTCCGCGTTGCAGATACTCTGGGTGAACCTGGTGGGGTCGGTAATTCTGGCGATGACCCTGGCCTTTGAACCGGCCGAGCCAGGCGTCATGAAGCAACCGCCCCGGCCAAGGAACGAGTCACTGTTGGCCGGGTTTGTTGTCTGGCGCGTTGCTTTTGTATCGCTGTTGTTCCTGATTGGTATCTTCGCTGCCTGGTACTGGGCCATGTCCCGGTTTGGCGATGAAGCGGTTGCCCGCACCCTGGCGGTGAACACCCTGGTGGCAATGGAGGTTTTCTACCTGTTCGCGGTGCGTTATCTGGATACTGCTTCTATTACCCTGCGAGGTGTACTGGGCACTCCCATTGTGTTGCTGGCGGTGGGAGCCGTTATCCTGTTGCAGTTGCTGTTTACCTACCTGCCCTTGTTCCACCAGACCTTTGGCACCGCTCCGCTTACCCCGGGCGCGCTGGCCTTTGCGGCCAGTGCCGGAGTTGTCGTGCTGGTGGTGCTGGAGCTGGAAACCTGGCTCAGGCGCAGATGGCGCAGGAAAATCTGAAACGCGCTCAGTTCTGGCTCCGGGTGATGAGGGCGGCATCGCCGCGGCCTTCAAGGGCAGCCAGTTCCCCGCTGGACAGCCACTCCCCCGGTGGCCGTTCCAGTACATCCGCGCACGCGGCCAGGACATGGGCCCAGGAGCAACGGTTCGCAAACAACATGCCTGCTTCGTTCAGGGTGCCACCGCGGTTGATGTAACCGAGGATCCGGGATTTCGATGGCTGCGGGAACAGCGGCAGCAGATGCCCCCGGAACACCTCCGGGCGCATGTGGGTGAGGGCGACGCGACGCCTCATTCTTCGGGGGAACAGCTGCTCCTGTTCCAGATCGCGGACGCACTGTGTCGCTTCCAGAGTGTCACGGGGCTCGCGGAAGCGGCCGGGCTCCTGTACATATACCAGCCTGAATGGTGTGCCGGTTCCCCGCAGCCGCTCGCTGGCACCGATCATTTCGGAAAGCTGGTAGGCACCGTTGGCGATCAGCATCACGGGCTCTCCGGGTGACGTATCCTCATCGACCACCAGCGCTCCGATTTTTGCGAGAGCTTGTGCCTCGCTCCTGTCGAACACCACCGGTCGCTCGCCTTTCGGTACCACCATACAGGTCAGTTGTCCCCGTCCCAGGTAGACGCCGCGGAGCGCTTCCAGGGTACTGTTGTAGTCGGCGGGAAAGAGAACACGGCTGACATCGTTCATTTCCCCCAGCAGGCTTTCGCAGAAGGTGGTGTCCTGATGGGATTGCTGGTTCTTGCCATTCTCCCAGGTATGGGAGGTGGCAATTACCGGAAAGCCCAGCCAGCGCGCCGGCCTGCCCAGCTCCTTTTGCTGGCGGGCAAAGATCAGCTCCTGGCGGATCGCACCCAGCATTTTCACGCAGAAGGCTTCATAGCTCGCCACCAGATTCAGTCCTGCCTTATTGGCCAGGCAGGCCGACACTACCGCTTCCTCGTTAAGGACGGTAATGATCTGGCCATGAACGGATTCCTGCCCGGTTTCCGGGTCATTTACCCGGTGCTTCAGATCATTGAGTATCCCCTCGAGGCGATTACTGGCCAGTTCATCCGGGTTACCCACCCGTGGTCTTAATGCGGGATTGGCTGCTACCAGAGCCTTGAAGAAATCGTCCACTGCCAGCATCGGTGAGCCATAGTCCTGTGATGACGGCAGTGCCGGAATAACGGGATCTGGCGGATTGCGCATCGCCAGCGCGTGATCCCGCTCCAGCGGGCGTTCCTGCTGCTGGTGCTGGCTGAGCTGACTGACAGCATCGGCAAGCTGGGCGGGTGGCACCCACAGCAAGCCGGCATGGTAGCGAAACAACTCTCTGGCCCTGGTATCAATTCTCGGGTTACCCGGCAGCGGCAGATTGTGGGCAAGATTGCTGCCAGCGCCATAAAAGCCATAGCCCTTGCTGGTTTCGGCAATGCCATAGGGAATCAGGGCCGGGTAGGGAAGTGTCTCGCTCCGGGCCTGCTGGCGATACCTGTCCAGCTTCTGCTCCATAGTGAACAGGGCGCAAACGAAAGCTGCCGGATCGCGGCCATCAAACCGCAGTGGTTCGAAACCTCGATGCGAAAGATGTTCGCCAAACCGCTCCAGGCCTTCGCGGGTTCCGAGTTCTGTGCGTTGTTCAATGCGCCTGCCATTGGCGATCATGACGGGCAGTACCGATCCGCAATCCTCGGCCCGCCACCAGCGTGGAACCCAGTCGCCACCGCGCTGCTCTTCCGCTGCGCCATCAGACAGGAAGGCAACCAGTGACTCGCCAGGAAGGGGCATATGGCCGTACTGCAGTTCTGCAAAACCCAGATAACCACCCTCGATAAGCCCCCCCGCCGTGTGCGGGGTGACATGGCTGCCCAGGGGAGCTTCCATGCTGCCGTCGGGTCGCTGGCGGAAGCTGTAATAATCGGACACCAGGCGCGATAGCCCATTCTCGCCCTGATAGCGGTCCTGCTGCTCAGGATGCAGGTTGCCTGTCAGCACGTTCAGTGCCTCAATGGCGGCGACACAATGTCCCTGGCCCATCAGCCAGCTTCGGGTCTGCCCGGTCAGGTTGTTCAGCGCCATGTAAGCGGCATAGGCAGGGACCATGTTCAGCGCCCCGCCGGTGTGGCCCTCGGGGTTGTTTTTGAAGTCGCTGGGCAAGAGAGGAGCGCCACTGGCGTCTACCCGCCTGGTGTAGGTCATGTGCGCTACCAGCCAGAGGCCGGCACTGGCCAATCGGTCCAGGCTGGCCAGCTTGCGGTAGACGGTTGCGGTATCGGGTTGAAGTCCTGCAGCAACCAGTTCGCTGGCCATGTCCCGGGCCTGATGGCAGGTAGTTTCGGAGTGCTGGATAACGCCATAGCCCCGACGCCAGCGCTCGTAATCCAAGGCGGGCTGGTCAACGGATCCCGGGGTTGTAGCGGATGGCATGGCAGGCCTCCTCGGCTTCAATGTATGAAGCGATTATAGAAGGCACAATCTGAAAAGCTGTTGATGCAGATCAGTCGTAATCGTATCTTGTTTTACCGTCTGTTAACCAGATTGCCAGGATAAATGTCAGGTACTGGCTGGCTCAAACCGCTGCTGCAGCCAGGATTTGATGTCTTTGGACTCGTACAGCCATTGCTCGCTGCCACTTTCCTCACCAATGAACAGGCAAGGCACTTTGACCTGTCCACCACCTGCGGCAAGGGTTTCACGATTGCTGCCGTTGTGTTGGGCATCGCGGGTTTCAATGGTTAGTCCCAGGCGGGCCATTTCCTTGCGTACGTTGATGCAGAACGGACAGGCGCTGAACTGGTAAAGCGCCAGGTTTTCGCAGGCGTTATCCACACGGGCCTGCTCTTCGGGCGATCGTTCTATACTTTTGGGGGTAGTGATCTTTTCGCTGATCAGCATGAACGGTGTCAGGATCAGGCGAAGAGTGCGGAAAAAATAACGGATGATGAGTCTCATGGACGGTATACGGCTCCGGGTGAAGGGGGTGGGCCGGGGGTATGACCCCACCAGGTACGGGAGCGTCTACAGTATCATTCCGGCCTGTTCCCGGCCAGGTCCGGGGGCACTGGCGAGGAGGTGTATTGCTGTCACCGGGTGTTTCTGCCAATCTCACGTTCATAACAGGAACAGTGCCGGGCGTACCGGTGGTTAACAGGAGAGCAACGAGATGACAGAAGACAAGCGCCGCCGCCATTCGTCCCCAGTAGTGGACGGTCTCGGAAAGTCGGCAAGCCGTGCCATGCTGCGGGCGGTGGGCTTCACTGACGAGGATTTCCGCAAACCACAGATCGGTATTGCCTCCACCTGGAGCAACCTGACGCCCTGCAATATGCACATCAACCAGCTTGCGGAAGAGTCCGCTGCCGGTGCCGATGAGGCTGGTGGCAAGAGCCTGACATTCAATACCATTACCGTGTCCGATGGCATCGCCAATGGTACCGAGGGCATGAAGTACTCGCTGGTATCCCGGGAGGTCATTGCTGACTCCATTGAAACCGTGGCCGGGTGTGAAGGGTTTGACGGGCTGGTAGCCATCGGCGGCTGTGACAAGAACATGCCGGGCTGCATGATGGGGCTGGCGCGGTTGAACCGGCCGTCGGTATTTGTCTACGGCGGCACCATCATGCCAGGGAAGAACCACACCGATATCATCTCCGTGTTCGAGGCAGTGGGGGCCCATGCCCGCGGCGATCTGGACCTGATTGATGTAAAGCAGATTGAGGAAACCGCAATCCCGGGCCCGGGGTCCTGTGGCGGTATGTACACTGCCAACACCATGGCCTCGGCTATTGAGGCGATGGGCATGAGTCTGCCGGGCAGTTCGGCCCAGAACGCCGTTTCCGATACCAAGGCAGCGGACTGCCGGGCGGCGGGCGCCGCGGTACTCAACCTGCTGGACAGGGACATCAAACCCTCGGACATCATGACCCGGGAGGCTTTTGAAAACGCCATCACGGTGGTGATTGCCCTGGGAGGATCCACCAATGCGGTACTGCACCTGCTGGGCATGGCCAGTACGGTCGGAGTTGAGCTGTCGCTGGATGATTTTGTGGAAATTGGCAAGCGGGTACCCGTGCTGGCAGACCTGCGCCCCAGTGGTCATTACATGATGTCGGAGCTGGTGGCGATTGGCGGCATTCAGCCACTGATGAAGATGCTGCTGGACAAGGGCCTGCTCCATGGCGACTGCATGACGGTTACCGGACAGACGCTGGCCCAGAACCTGGGAGATGTGGCGCCCTACCCCGAGAACCAGGACATCATTCACGCTTTTGACAATCCCATCAAGGCAGACAGTCACCTGCGTATTCTTTACGGTAACCTGGCGCCTACCGGTGCAGTGGCCAAGATTACCGGTAAAGAGGGTACCCACTTCACCGGCCGTGCGCGGGTGTTTCACTCCGAGGAAGAGGCCCAGGAGCGGATCATGGATGGTACCGTGGTGGCGGGCGATGTCATTGTGATCCGGTATGAGGGGCCTAAGGGCGGCCCGGGCATGCGGGAGATGCTGACGCCCACTTCTGCAATCATGGGAAAGGGACTCGGCAACGATGTGGCGCTGATTACCGACGGTCGTTTTTCCGGTGGCAGCCACGGCTTCGTGGTTGGCCATATCACTCCGGAAGCGGCTGAAGGCGGGCCACTGGCGCTGGTTGAAAATGGTGACACCATTACCATCGACGCCGTTGCCAACCGTATTGAGCTGGACGTTTCCGGGGAGGAGATGGAGCGTCGCCGGAAAGCATGGTCAGAGCCGGCGCCAAGATTTACCCGCGGGGTACTGGCCAAGTATGCACGAACAGTAGGCTCGGCTTCGGAAGGTGCGGTGACGGATAAGCCGTGACCAGAGCCAGCGGACATTTTCGCTGGTATAGTCGTCGCTTGCACGGATGCGGTAATCGTTTGCGGGCACATACAGAAGGGTTAAAAAGATGATCCGATCAGCCGGTTTACTGGCATGGGCAGTGCTGTTGCTTGTAAAGCTGTCGCCTGCCATCGCTCATGAAAGCTCCGGGCCGGAACGGGCCGAGTTGCAACTGGCCTCGGTCAACGCTGCGGTGGCCTACGCTGATGCAGACGGGCTGGTGTATGGCAAGAATGCCGATCGTGCGGTGCCTATTGCCTCTATTACCAAGCTGATGACGGCACTGGTGGTGATGGAGTCCGGAGAGCCTTTGACCGAATGGCTGGAATTCAGGGAGCGTCATATACCGGCGCCGGCAAACGCCTACACCCGCATTCGCAAAAGCTCCGAGCTGAGACGGGGCGACGTTCTGCGAATTGCATTGATGTCGTCGGAAAACTTTGCAGCCTACACTCTGGCCGGTCACCATCCGGGCGGCTATGACGCCTTTGTCGAGGCGATGAATGCAAAGGCCCGGGAGCTGGGCATGATGAATACCACGTTCGTGGATCCTACCGGGCTTTCGGTTAACAACCGTTCCACGGCAGCGGACCTGGTGCGCCTGGTCAGGGCCTCCAGCAAATATCCCCAGATCCGGGAATATTCCACCACCCGCTACTTTACGGGGCAATTCCGGCAGCCCCGTTACCGCCTTGCGTTCGGCAACACCAATATCCTGGTACACCGCGAGAGCTGGGGCGTCGGAGTCAGCAAGACCGGCTACCTGTCTGCGGCGGGGCGCTGCCTGGTCATGCTCTCGGAAATGGATGGCCGCCCGGTAGTGACCGTATTGCTGGACTCTCTGGGCACCCGCTCACCGATGGGGGACGCCGGGCGTATCAAGCGCTGGCTGACCACGGGGGCGGGCGGTAGCGTGGCTGCATCAGCACGGGCCTATGAGCAGAAGAAGAATGCAGCTTATGCCTCTTCTGACAGCGCCTCTGTCAGCTTGAACTGACAAAGAAGTTTTCAGGATCTACGCCAATGATTGAAATATTCACCACCGGCGGCACCATCGACAAGGTGTACTTTGATGCCAACAGTGAGTTTGAAATCGGAGACAGCCTGGTCGGAGAACTGCTTGCGGAATCCAATATCCGCGACGGATTTTCGGTCACGGGTCTGATGCGAAAGGACAGTCTGGAGATGACGGATGAGGACCGCGACGCGGTCAGAAACGCTGTCAGCCGTTGTCCTGCAGAACATGTTGTCATCACTCACGGCACCGACACCATGGCCGAAACGGCGCGCGCACTGTTATCCGTAAAGGGTAAGACCATTGTGCTCACCGGGGCCATGCAGCCAGCCCGCATGCGTCGCAGTGATGCGGCTTTCAACATCGGTTTTGCCTGGGCAGCGGCCAGGCTGTTATCCCACGGTGTCTATATCGCCATGAACGGAGAGGTGTTCGAGGCCGGTTCCGTTCGCAAGAACCTGAAGGCCCAGCGCTTCGAGCGGACCTGATCAGGCCAGGCAGTCTACTTCAGCGGGGCTGAGTTCGCGGTATTGTCCCGGTGCCAGAGCCGGGTCAAGAATGATGTCGCCGATCCGCCATCGATGAAGCCCGTCCACATGATTGCCCACCGCAGCCAGCATTCGCCGGACCTGATGGTAGCGCCCTTCGGAAATGGTCAGGTCAATCAGCCGGTCGTCCAGTCTCTGCACCCTGGCGGGCGCAGTCGGCCTGGGCTCGTTGCGCAGCGCAACGCCCTGTTCCAACTGCGCAATGGCTGTCGCATCAATGGGTTCGCTGAGGGCGACCCGGTAGGTTTTCGGGCAGTTAACCCTGGGAGACGTTATTCTGTGGGACCATTGGCCGTCGGTGGTCAGCAGCAGCAGGCCGGTGGTGTCGGCATCCAGGCGCCCCGCGATGTGCAGGCCCTGCCGTATCCCGTCTGGCAGGAGGTCCAGTGCAGTTGGCTGCTGGCTGTCCGTGGTGGCACTGATGACACCCCGGGGCTTGTGCAGCATCAGGTAGCGTTCGCCCGGTAATGACAGGGGATGCCCTTCAAGGGTTATTGTGGAGTCGTGAGCCACCGGGGTACCGGCCTTGCGGCAGGTCTGATCATCCACCTTCACCAGGCCGGCGCTGATGGCTTTCTTCGCATCCCGGCGTGACAGGGCTGTGGCGGTGGCTATGAAATAATCCAGGCGCATGCTCAGCTACAGCCTTCTCCCGCTGGCGGCAGGGTCAGGCTGGCAAGGCATATCACCTCGGCCGATCCCGTCATCCGGCTCCACAGCACACCCAGCAGTTCACCTGCAACAGCCGGGCGCTCCAGGCGGGAGCTGGGTTCCGCGGTAAAACCTTCGCCATCATCTTTGGCCAGAACGAAGGTGAACGGGTGCGCCCCGGGAATGCCCAGACGGATATCTGTTGCGGTCAGCCTGCCATTGGTTCTTTCGTAATGCAGGAAACCATCCGTAAACCATTGCAGCCGCCTTCCCTCTTCAAGAGACGCGGCCGCTTCCGCCAGTTCAGGATTGCGGGGGAAGCTTTCCAGGGTGATCGGCCCATCCCCGTCCAGAAACCCGGTGACAATTTCCACACGCTGCTCCTCACCCATAACGGTGACACGCCACAATAGGGTGTTGAAGGGCATTGGCTGCACCATTTTCGGGGCATGCTGAAGACCTTCCTGTGCCAGTGCCGGCTCGACGCGGTCTGAAATGATCTGCTGGGCAGTGACGCTCCAGCCAAGGTACAGCGTTGATAGCGCCAGGCCCACGGTGACGGATCTGGTGTGCGGCCCACGGAACAGGAATGCGAGTACTCCGGCCAGCAGGGGCAGGGTGTACAGGGGGTCGATGATAAAAATACTGTTGATGGCAACCGGCGGCCCAATGGGCCAGAACAACTGGGTACCGTAGGTGGTAAAGGCATCCAGCAGCGGGTGGGTCAGCAGAATCAACGCGCTGACTCCGAACCAGCGCCTGTAACCGAGTATGGGGCGCCAGCGGTAGAGGGCATAGGCGATAAAAAACGACAGCGGAAAAAGAATAAACAGGGAATGGCTGAAGCCCCGGTGCTGGGTAAAGTTGGCCACGGCAGTGCCGTAATCAATAACCACATCCAGATCCGGCAGGGTGCCCAGGGCCGCGCCGATCAGCAACGCCGAACGGCCAAGGGTTTTTCCGGCAACCGCGCCTGCCAGCGAGGCGCCCAGTGCAGCCTGGGTAATCGAGTCCATCGGGCGTTAAACCTTGTCAGTGGAATCCGACAGATAGTATGCGCGGAATTCGCTTTCCGGATCACCGGATGTGGCCGGATCAGAGTGTTACCGCAAGTGATTCCAGAACCGCATCGCCGGGATAACCGTCGGCCACGAGGTCATTAGCGGCCTGATAGTTACGGATAGCGGAGCGGGTATTGGGGCCCATGATTCCGTCTGGCTCCCCGGTGTCGAAGCCTTCGCTGTTCAGGGCTTCCTGGATAGCGATAATATTGTCCCGGGACAATGCGGGCAGGTCCTCCGGAGGCGGATTCTGCAGGGTTCCGGCACCGGCAATACGGTCTGCCAGATGCCCCACTGCGATAGCGTAGAACTCGGAACGGTTCCAGCCCATGATCACGCCAAAGTTCTTGTAGGCCAGAAAAGCTGGTCCGCGATGGCCGGAGGGCACCACCAGGGAGGCCTTGATGGGCTCGTTGGCGAGTGGGTTGCCGAACGCGTCAGTAACGCCCAGTTTCCGCCACTCCTCGAGAGAGAGCTTGCGGCCGTCCGCCAGTTCATAATCAAAGCTGTCTGGCAGCCGAACTTCCCGCCCCCAGCGGTAGTCGCCATCCCAGCCAAGATCCTCCAGGAAGTTGCCTGCTGACATCATGGCATCCGGCAGGCTGTTCCACAGGTCCCGCCGGCCGTCGCCATCGCCATCCACTGCATGGCGCAGGAACACGGTAGGCATGAACTGGACATGCCCCATGGCCCCGGCCCAGGAGCCTTCCATTTGCTCCGCTGCAATGGAGCCTTCATCGATGATCTGCAGGGCGGCAATCAGCTGTTCGGTAAAGAAGGTACTGCGGCGCTGGTCACAGGCCAGTGTCGCCAGGGAGCTGGGTACCGGCATCTTGCCAAAGTAAGCGCCAAAGTTGGTTTCCAGGCCCCAGAAGGCCACCAGGTAGGGGGCGGGTACGCCGGTCTCACGGGTGACACGATCAAGCAGTTGCCGGTGTTCCTGCAGCAGTTCCCGGCCTTTACTGACACGCTGGTCGTTTACCCTGCGGTTCAGGTAGTCGGCAAAGGTGGTGGTGAATTCCGGCTGCCGCCGGTCCAGCTCGATAACACGTTCCAGGTACTCTGCACTTGCCAGTACTTCCGTGGCGGTTTGCGAGGACACGCCGGCATCAATTGCCCGGGTTTCCAGGCGCTCAATACACTGGTAAAAATCCTCCGAGGCTTCGCTGTAAGCCACACCGGGCAGACTTCCGAGGACAAGCAGTCCCGCGAGTGAAAGGTGGCGAATCGTCCGTTTGCCGGTAAAAGCTCCTGGGAATATGGTCGGCACGCTGAACCTCGGTCTGGAGTGGATGTTTCAGGCTCATGGTAGCCTGTTTTCATGGGGCTGAAATACTGTTGTCGTCCGCTTTCAGTGACAATTCTTTAACCTGAGGGTTCCCCAGCTCAGAAGAAGTCGTCAGGCACCGGTCAGGAGCCGGTTTCAGGGACTCTTTCCGCCAGCCGCTCCCGGGGGAAGTGGCAGATAAACTCGCTGCCCTCACCAATATGGCTGCGTATCTCCAGCCGGCCATCATGGTTCAGCAGCACGTGTTTGACAATCGCCAGCCCCAGGCCGGTGCCACCGGTTTCCTTGTGCCGGCTCGGGTCAGCGCGGTAGAAGCGCTCGGTTAGCCGCGGGATATGGACCGGATCAATACCAATACCGGTATCCTTCACTGACAGATGCGCACCCTCGCGATCGGTATTCCAGGTGACGGTAATCTTTCCACCCGCCGGGGTGTATTTCACCGCATTGAAAATCAGGTTGGAAAAGGCGCTTCGCAGCTGACTCTGGTCGCCGGTGAGCAGGTGGCGTTCGCCGATGTTGATGCTGAACTCATGCCCCTGGTCGCCACTGAGGGCTTTGGCGTCGTGGCATATCTGGCTGATCATCGGTTTGACGTCCGTTACCGCATCGCTGATGGTCTGTTCGCCGGTTTCAATCTTTGACAGCAGTATCAGATCGGTAATCAGCGCTTCCATGCGGGACGACTGCTGGGCCATGGTGTTGATCGCGCGCCGCCATTTGGGGGGCAGGTCATCGGCGTTGTCGACCAGGGTTTCCAGGTAACCGCTGATCACCGTCAGCGGTGTTCTCATTTCATGGGAGACGTTGCCAACAAAATCGCGCCGCATCTGTTCGAGCTGGAAGAGCCGGGTCACGTCCTTGGCCACGATCAGGCGATCGTCGTCGCCAAACAGGCTGATCTGAATCTGCAAATGGATATGGGGCCGGGCCGGTGAATTCAGTTCCAGCGGCTCGCGGTAGTCCCTGGAGTCAAAATAGGCCTTGAAAGCCGGATTGCGGATCAGGTTGTGGATGAACTGGCCCTGATCCGAGCTGCGACGAAAGCCCAGCAAATGTTCTGCCGAGCCGTTCCACCACTCCATGGCTCCGCGAGAGTCGGTCATGATGACGCCATCGCGCATGGCATTGGTGGATTCCTGCACCCGGTTGATCTGGGCACGAAGTTTGTCCTGGGTGCGGAGGTGGTTCTGGTGAAGTTTGTGGAGGCCGTCAAACATATCACCCCAGAGCCCCACACTCTGCGGGGCCTCATCGCCGCCATCGGGATTGCCGAGCCAGTGGTAAAGGCGCTTGGCCTGAGCCAGCGTCCACCAGAGGTAGACCAGAAGTCCAATCGTCAGCCCGTACACCGGCTCGCCAAAGAAAAGCCCGACCCCTGTACACGCAATCAGGAATGCGATGATCCATCGCACGTACCTTGACCAATTGTGTTGCATTACTGCTGCCCCTGAGTCAGTTCCGGCCCCTTGCGGGGTTGAGGGCGCCGATTGTGGTTATGCCGCCCTGGTAGAGAACCGGTAGCCGGTGCCACGCACTGTCTGGATCAGGTGATCGTATTGGTCACCAAGGGCCTTGCGCAAGCGGCGTATGTGAACGTCGACCGTCCGCTCCTCAACGTAGACGTTTCCACCCCACACCTGGTCCAGCAGTTGGGAGCGAGTATAGACCCGTTCCTGGTGTGTCATGAAGAACTGGAGCAACCGGTATTCCGTGGGGCCGATGTTCAGAGCCCCGGTTGCAGTGGTGACACGGTGGCCCACCGGGTCCAGTGTCAGGCCGTCCACCTCGATGGGGGTCTCTAAGCCGGGCGGAGTGGCCCGGCGCAGAACGGCCTTGAGCCGGGCTACCAGTTCCCTCGGCGAGAAAGGCTTGGTGATGTAATCGTCCGCGCCCACTTCCAGGCCCTGGATCTTGTTGTCTTCCTCTACTTTGGCGGTGAGCATGATGATGGGGATTTCGGCGGTGGCCTCGTCTTTCTTCAGCCGGCGCGCCAGTTCAACACCGCTGGTGCCGGGAAGCATCCAGTCCAGCAGGATGAGGTCGGGTTGCTTATCGACAATCAGGGCATGCGCTTCACGGGCATCCGCTGCCTCGAGGTAGTTGTAGTCAGCCATCTCGAGGGCAACGGCGATCATTTCGCGGATAGGTGCCTCGTCATCGACAATCAGGACAGTTTTTCCAGTCATCAGCATTAACCTGTGTCAGACCTTGTAATGTTGCTGCCTTATTACAACCGGGTAGTGTTACAAGTATATGACAGGATATGCCTGTGTCCGGATTTGTTAAATCAACGGATGATGAGATCCACCAGCAAGCCGGCGAAAACCGCGAAGCCGGCCCAGTTATTGTTGAGAAATGCCTTGAAGCAGCCATCCCGCTCCCGGTAGCGGGCCAGGTGCTGCTGGAAGACAAACAGGCAGGCCATGGCAACGAGCCCCAGGTAGAAGAAAACGCCCAGCCCGGCGTGCTGGCCCACCAGGATGAGGATCATCACCACAAGGGCCTGGAGTACAGCAATAACAGCCCGGTCGGCCTCGCCGAAAAGAATGGCGGTGGACTTGATGCCGATCCTGATGTCGTCGTCGCGGTCGACCATGGCGTAAAGGGTGTCGTAGGCGACGGTCCATAGCACATTGGCGGTAAACAGCAGCCAGGCTATGCGCGTAACCTCGCCGGCTTCGGCGGCCCAGGCCATGGGGATGGCCCAGGAGAAGGCCGCCCCCAGGAAAAGTTGCGGCAAATGGGTGTAGCGTTTCATGAACGGATAAATGAAGGCCAGTATGACGCCACCGAAAGAGAGGTACAGTGTCAGCGTATTGGTGAACAGCACCACCATCAGAAAGGCCAGCAGGCAAATCCCGGCGAACAGCGCAACGGCTTCCCAGGCTTCAATACGGCCAGAAGTGAGCGGGCGGTCTTTGGTGCGCTTTACATGACGGTCCACCTTGCGGTCGGCGAAATCGTTGATGGCACAGCCCGCAGCCCGCATCAGGAAAACGCCCAGGGTGAATACGATAAAATTGCCGATGTCGGGGAAGCCGTCAGCAGCAAGCCACAGCGCCCAGTAGGTAGGCCACAGTAAAAGCAGGCTGCCGATCGGCCGGTGGAGGCGCAACAGGCGGGCATAGTCTGCGAGGCGGGCCTGGATGTGGACGGGCGCGGCGTTGGGCAGCATGGGCTAGGTCCGTTAGGGTTATGTTCAGGGCGTCGAGGCGGAATTATAGCCAGCGGCGGGGTGGCGTTAAAGGGCGGTGACCGAGGGGGGCCAGGTTTCAGTGGATCAGTGTCGGCAGGAAATACTCACCCACCAGCAGCGCGCGATGACCACTGAAAAACCGCGACCGGCGTGCTGCCAGGGGCTGGGCGTTACAGTTACGATGACACAGGCCTGTCTCGAACGGACCCCTTTGCCATTCGGGATTACTGAACAGATAGGCCCCCAAAGGTCTGCGTCCCAGATTGCGCAGGAGCCGACCCCGCCCCGCCAGGGTCGCCAGGGGAATGACCGTGCGGGCGAGCACCCAGGGAGTGTCATCGCCGTTCAGGCAGACTTCCCGGACCCAGGCATTCTGGCGTAACGGAATACCCAGGGTACGGGCCTCTTCCAGTGTCGGGCGGGCAAAACCTTCCCGGAGAATGTCCACACGGAAGCTCTCACGGCACCGAAGCTGCAATGCCCGGGTCAGCGAGCCCTCAAGTTTCAGCCAGTGGCCAAGCTTGCCGTGAACGGCCGGATTTCTCAGTCCGGCTGCTGAAAATGAGCGGTACCAGTCCGTCGGCGGGATGAGTACGGGCTTAGAGTCCCTTGACGGCATAAATTCCCGGGGCGTTGCGCCAGTAACCTTTGTAGTCCATGCCGTAGCCGAACAGGAAGCGATCTTCCACCTCCAGCCCGGTGAAGTCGGCCTTCAGGTCCGGCCTTGCCTTGCGGTCGTGCTGTTTATCCACCAGCACTGCCGTCAACACTTCACTGGCACCATGGGCGCGGCAGTAATCCGCAATGGCACAGAGCGTCGTACCTTCATCCAGAATGTCGTCGACAATCAGCACGGTGCGGCCATTCATGTCGGCTTCCGGTCGCAGCTTCCATTCCAGTATGCCGCCGGTGGTTTCCTGACGATAGCGGGTGGCATGGAGATATTCCGCCTGTACCGGGAACTTCAGCCGCGGCAACAGCTGGCCGGTAAGAATCAGGCCGCCGTTCATTACGCAGAACAGCAGGGGGTTGGTGTCTTTCAGGCGCCTGCTGATTTCGTCCGCGAGGGACTGAACGGCGGCCTGTACCTGCTGCTCGCTCGCCAGGCAGTCGGCTTCGGCCATTACCTGGTTAAGTTCGGCGAAGGTATCGGTCATAGAGTTCGGGTCCTGTCGTAAAACGGGGGATTATACCGGAGGAGTCGCGCCGAAGGGAGGGGGCGTTCGGCATTGGTCAATGCTGCAGCGGTGGGTATGATGGTTGCCCGTTTGAATCGTGCCGGAAAAGCATATGAAACACTTGCGTGCATTATTGTCTGACAATTAGTATCGCGCCCTGATGAGATTTGGAGGAATGGCATGAAGAAGTGGCAATGCGTTGTGTGCGGATTTATCTATGATGAGGCAGAAGGCTGGCCGGATGATGGTATTGCGCCCGGAACTGCCTGGGAAGATGTGCCGGATGACTGGGAATGCCCCGACTGTGGCGTGGGCAAGGAAGATTTTGAAATGATCGAGATGGGCTGACAAGGCCGTCAGGAAAACCGGGCTGGAGAGCGGGTCATGAGTACAGAAGCACCCATTGTGATTGTGGGCACCGGACTGTCGGGTTACACCCTGGCGAAAGAAATCCGTAAGCAGGATCAGGAAACGCCGATTGTCATGGTTACCGCGGACGATGGCTCCAGTTATTCCAAGCCCATGCTCTCGACCGGCTTTACCAAAGGCAAGGAAGCGGATGAGCTGGCCCAGGCGTCCCCGGACGCCATGGCCGGGCAACTGAATCTGGAGTTGCGCACCTACACCTCCGTCACCGGTATTGATCCGGACGCCCACGAGCTGGTGCTGGGGGATGAGCGTCTGGCCTACAGCAAACTGGTTCTGGCCTGGGGTGCGGACGTAATCCGCCTGTCTATCCCCGGTGACGGCCAGGAGCATGTGTTTCCCATTAACGATCTGATGGACTACCGCGCTTTCCGCAAGGCTCTGCAGGGTAAGAAGCGGGTGGCCATCATGGGTGCCGGCCTGATCGGTTGCGAGTTTGCCAATGACTTGCGAAACGGCGGCTACGACGTGGATGTGATTGCCCCTTCCAATACCCTGATGCCGGGGCTGTTGCCGCCTGCTGCCGCGGAAGCGGTGCGCAGTGGCCTTGAAGGCCTGGGGGTGAGGTTTCATCTGGAAACAGTGGTGGAGCATGTTGCTGCGCGGGAAAATGGCGCGAGCCTGACGCTGGCCAATGGCGAACATCTGGACACCGATCTGGTGATTTCTGCTGTGGGGCTGCGGCCCCGGACGGAGCTGGCTGCCGCGGCTGGCCTTGAGATTAACCGCGGAATCGTGGTGAATCGGGCGCTGGAAACATCCGCACCGGATATTTATGCCCTGGGAGACTGTGCTGAAGTGGATGGCCACGTCATGCTCTACGTTCTGCCACTGATGGCCTGCGCCCGCGCCCTGGCGAAAACCCTGTCGGGGGAACGAACCGAGGTGAAGTACGGCACCATGCCGGTCATGGTCAAGACACCCTGCTGCCAGACAGCCGTCTGTCCGCCACCGCCTGACGCGTCGGGCACCTGGGAGGTGGATGCCGAGGGCCAGGATGTTCGGGCCCTGTTCAGGAGTGGGTCTGGCGAGATCCTGGGGTTCGCGGTTACTGGCCGTTATGCGGTGGAGAAGCAGGCCCTGTCAAAAGAAGTGCCACCAATCCATAATTGATCAGTGGTACCGGGATTGCGAAAATTCCCGGCTTGCGGTAGAAAGTGATTCGTGAGCTAACGAAATTGACAGGAGCGGGCATGCTGGAAGTAACCAGAAAACTGGTGGATCTGCTGGATCTTTCCCCGATCGGTGACGATCACTTCCAGGGTGAGAGTGAAGATCTCGGCTTTCCCAATGTGTTTGGTGGCCAGGTCCTGGGCCAGGCCCTGATGGCCGCAAGCCGTACAGTGGAGGGGCGCCTGCCCCATTCCCTGCATACCTATTTCCTGCGGCCGGGCAACCAGAGCATGCCCATTGATTATGAAGTACAGCGGGTTCGTGACGGCGGCAGTTTTTCCGTACGTCGGGTGATTGCGCGCCAGAATGGCAAGGAAATTCTCACCGGCTCCATGTCATTCCAGGGTGCGGAGGAAGGCTTTGAGCATCAACTGGAAATGCCGGCGGCACCGGACCCTGAGAGTCTCAAGTCCGAGCAGGAATATGGCAAGTTGCTGGCGCCCCACGTGCCAGAGCATTTCCGGGAAATTCTGACCAGGGATCGCCCTATCGAGATCCGGCCCGTAGACCCGGTCAACCCGCTGAAGCCGGAGCCCCGTCCCCCCTATAAACAGAGCTGGTTCCGTACCCAGGGCCATCTCCCGGATGACCCCGTGCTACACCGGTGCCTGCTGACCTACGCGTCTGATTTCTCGTTCCTGGGAACCTCCCTGAACCCCCATGGCGTGACCTTCATGAGCAGCAAGTTGCAGGTAGCCAGCCTCGACCATTCCATCTGGTTCCATCGCGAGTTCCGTATGGACGAATGGCTGCTCTACGACAAGGACAGCCCCAGCGCGTCCGGCGGGCGTGGCTTCAATCGCGGTAACTTTTTCGATCAACAGGGACGGCTGGTGGCGTCAACAACGCAGGAAGCATTGATTCGCCATCGGAGTCAGCCGGGCAGCCCCGGCTAGCGCGGCTTAAAGATCTTTCACCCACTGGCGGGCCCAGGGACCGGCTTCGGCTTCCGGTTCGGTGGTTTCCAGGGCATCGATGCGCAGAGTGTCACCAACTTTCCGCGCCGAGGTTTCGTAAAAGGCCTCTTCCATCAGCTCGCCGGCACCGCAAAACGTGTCCCCGTAGGAGCTGTCGCCCAGTACGATGACACCGAAAGGGCGTCCCGGTTGCTGCGGCAGCTCCTCACGGAGTCTCAGGTAAAACGGCAGCAGGTTGGGGGGAACTTCGCCCTGTCCCGTGGTGGACGTGCAGATCAATACCGGATCGTCGTTACCGGATATGTCCTCCAGCTCCGGATTTTCAAGGACGATGATCTGATGCCCCTCCCGTTCCAGGTTTTTTTTCAGTGAACGCGCCGTCAGCAGCGCGCCACCGTAGACGCTGCCAACCAGAATCCGGATTGATGCCATGAGTGGTCCTGTTCATTGAATTGCGGGACGATAATAGCGACTGGACGGGTGCGCCTCAAGCGCCGGTGAGGGAGATGGCTGTTCGGTGGAAACTGTACCTCCATTACCGTCACAATTGCGATAATGACGGTTTTGTTTCATTTTCATGGCAAAAAAATTATAGTTGCGCCTGTGTAAAAGCTGAAAAGCCGCCTTCTGTATTCCCCTATTGCGAGACCTGATGTGTTATGGCCAGCAAAATCGGATTCCTTGATACTCTTCTGACCAGCCCCTCCACTGAGCGTTACCGCGTCGGAATCAGTTTCCTGTTTCTGTTTTTTATCTTCCTCGCGGTAGGGCAGATCAGTAGTGGCATGCCCAACAGCATGCTGTTGATGGCCGCCGCGGTCATTGGCGGCTATATGGCCATCAATATCGGTGCCAACGACGTGGCCAACAATGTCGGCCCTGCTGTGGGATCGGGGGCGCTATCGCTGGGCGGTGCCGTTGTCATTGCCGCGGTGTTCGAGGCTGCCGGCGCCATTATTGCTGGCGGTGACGTGGTTTCCACCATCAAGGGCGGCATTATCGCCGCTGACCGGCTGGAGGATGTGGAGACTTTTGTCTGGCTGATGACAGCGGCCCTGCTTGCCGGCGCCCTTTGGCTGAACCTGGCCACCTGGATGGGCGCGCCGGTTTCCACCACACATTCCATTGTCGGTGGCGTTCTGGGTGCCGGTATCGCCGCGGGCGGTTGGGGCATAGCTGACTGGGCGGTGATGAGCAAGATAGTTGCGAGCTGGGTTATTTCGCCGGTGATGGGTGGCGTGCTGGCGGCCCTGTTCCTGTTTGCCATCAAAAAGACAGTGCTGTACCGGCAGAACGTGGTTTCTGCCGCCCGAACCTTTGTGCCCTGGCTGGTGGCCATTATGGCCTGGGCGTTTGGTACCTACCTGATGGTCAAAGGGGTGAAGAAGATTGTCAGTGTCGACTTCCTCGGTGCTTCTATCGTTGGTCTGGCACTGGCGGTCGTCGTTTTTATCGCCATGAGAACCCTCGTTGGCCGCCGTGCCGCGACCATGGAAAACAGCACCGCTGGCGTGAACGAGCTCTTCGTCTGGCCGATGATTTTCGCCGCGGCACTGCTCAGCTTTGCCCATGGTGCCAACGACGTGGCCAACGCCATCGGCCCGCTGGCGGCAATCAACGATGCGCTCTCGGCAGAAGCGGTGGTAACCTCCGCGGCCATCCCGCTATGGGTTATGTTGGTGGGTGCAATCGGGCTGGCAGTGGGCCTGATGCTGTTCGGCCCGCGGCTGATCAAGACGGTTGGCAGCGAAATCACCGAACTGGATAAAACCCGTGCATTCTGCATTGCCCTGTCAGCGGCTCTCACAGTGATCATCGCCTCACAGCTGGGGCTGCCGGTCAGTTCAACCCATATTGCCGTAGGTGGCGTGTTTGGTGTGGGCTTCCTGCGGGAATACCTGAAGTCGAACTACGCGACCCAGCTTCACAACATCATGGACAGTCATGAAGAAGAGGAGCGTGAGCGTTTGCGTCCGTTCCTCGAAGATTTCCGCAACGCCTCTGTTGAGGAAATGGAAAACCTGCTCCAGCAGGCCAAGCAAAAGAAGCAGGTGCCCCTGTCCAAGAAAGAGCGTAAGCGCCTCAAGAAGATCTACCGCGAGGAAATGGTCAAGCGCTCCCACCTGACCCGTATCGTTGCTGCCTGGATTATCACCGTGCCCGTGTCGGCCTGCATGGCGGCGATCCTGTTCTACACGTTACGCGGCTTTCTGATGTAATGGATCGCCTGCGCTGGTTGTCAGCTGCCGGTTTGATCCATACTATTCCCTATACGGGAGGCGCTTGCCTCCCTCAATATTGCAACCTGTCCGGGGATTGATCATGAGTTCAGCAGAGCAAAGCCGTCAGGCAAAGGTCATTGACGAGCTCAGGGTATTTATCAAGAAGGTTCTGAGCGACCCGACAATCGCCGTGAAGTCGGTGGAAATTGCCCGTAAATACCGCAATCAGCCCAATGCCAATGAGCTGATTGCCCGGGAGATAAGCGCCAATACGACGATCCGCATTCCGGAGAACTGGAGCAGCGCCGATCACATGTTTCTCGAGATTCTGGACGAAGTTCTGGATGATGAAGAGGCGCTTTACTGATTCCCGGGCTTACTTCAACCCGGAGTAGGTGAACGGGGCGAAACAGGCTTCCAAAACACGCCGTTAATACCTCCCTGTACGCTCGGCTCCGCCATCCATGGCTCCGCACGGTTTTGGAAGCCTGTTCCGCCCCGTTCACGGCGAATCCGGGGCATGACGCCGCGAATTCAGGCGGAGTGCTGCCGCGCTCGTGGTTTCTAACAGGTGGTGTGATGTCAGGCCTGATGAACCCCGGACTGATGCAGCTTCAGCACGGCGTCGGCCATCTGGTCGAGGATGCTGATCTCGTCCTGGATGCCTTCATCCCCTGACAGCTCCCGCTGCTCCTTCAGTATGTCTGCCAGGATTTCCTTTGTGGTTAACGGGTTCGCCAGGACGACGCGGAACACGATGCAGGGAAAGTTGAAATAGCGTGCCGGCTCGAGGCGTGTCCGGGAGACGAATGCCTTGCCCCGCTCCCGCTGGGTTTTCTGCAGGAACTTGGTAATGCGGTTCAGGGAAGTGTTCAGCCGTTCGACCTGCAAGGGGTCGGCGACAGAGAGCGCTTTTTGCACCTTTTCCGGACAATAGCGGTAAGTCAGAATATTGAGCTCGGGCCGGGTGATCAGTTCGAAATCCGCCTCTGCATCAATCATTTCTGCGAAGGTTTTAGCCTTGTCGATGCCCTGATCGATAAGGATTTCATACCCCTCCCGCGCCAGGATCTTCAGGCCTGACTGGATCAGCATCGACATGCCCGGCCTTGAACCTTCCAGGGTAGTGCTGCCCAGGTCCCGCGAGCCCTTACGGATAATGTACTGGGCGTGGTGCTCAACGGCGCTGGCCAGGCCGGGGTCACGGAACACCACCAGGCCCGCACCCATGGGGACGTAGAGCTGTTTGTGGGCGTCAAAGGTTACCGAGTCTGCTTTTTCGATCCCCCTCAACAGGTACCGGTGGCTGCGGGAAAACAGCGTTGGCCCGCCCCATGCAGCGTCCACGTGGAAGTGGGCGCCGAATTCCCGGGCAATGTCTGACATGGCATCCAGCGGGTCGACGTTACCGGTTTCAGTGGTGCCGGCGATGCCGCAAATGGCCATGACCCGGATTTTCTGGCGATGCAGTTCCAGGCACTTCTCCCGCAGGGCGTCGGTGTTGATGCGGTTGTCGTCATCGGTGTCAACGGGTACCAGAAACTCGCGACCCAGGCCCAGTACATCCGCAGCTTTGCGCAGGGAGTAGTGGCCACGCCGCGATACCAGTATCGCGGCGCCTTCACAGCCGTAATATCGCAGGGCCCGGAACAGGCCTTCCTCGTGGATGCCGCGGAAGCTGCCTTCGGCGGGGAAGGCGTTGTTGCGGGCTACCCACAGTGCCGTCAGGTTGGCGACGGTGCCGCCCGAGCACATGGCGCCAAGGGCGTGGCGGGGGTCGTGCATCCATTTGCGGTAAAAGGCGCCGTCCTGTTCGTAGACCAGCCGGTGGATCATGCCCAGCACCTGGCGCTCCATGGGGGTAAAGGCCTTGGAGGTTTCGGTCTTCACCAGGTTCTGGTTGAGGGCAATCATGATTTTGGACAGCGGCAGCATGAAGTAGGGCAATGCCGATGTCATGTGGCCGATAAAGCTCGGAGACGCCGTATGTACGGAGTTCGCCACCAGTTTGTCGAGCAGGAACTGGGCCTGTTCGGAGACGAAAACCGGTTTTTCGGGTATGGCGTAGTCCGAGAAGTCTTTCTCGACGTCGGAAAGATCCCGCTCGACCGCAACGATGTGTTCCTGCAGGAATCCGGCAAGGTTGCGGGATATGTTCTGGTCAATCCGGCTCAGGGTGGATTCAGGTGCCTCGGGCACGGTAAATACACGATACATGGCCTCTACCGAGGCCTGGGCGGATTTTTTCTTTCCGGTCATAGGTGCCACACACTATCAGTGGTCATCCACAGGGCCTGTTCCGGATGCACTGCGGATACGGTCGGAAACTCTGGGCTCCGACGTCGGTAACTTGCCACCGGGCTTCGCCCTGGCGCTCTGTTCTCCCTGAGGAGGCGTAGTATACGGTGTCGTGAAACCATACGCTACAGCATGGTATCCGCCTCCAGAAGGGTCAAAGTATCTCCCGGTGTACGTCCAGTATGGCAGCGTCAATGCGTTCCTGTATGGCTTTTTCAACCTGGTCCAGGCGCTGGGATATCTGCTGCGAGGAATTGCCGAGGGTGGCGATGGTCCAGGTGGCGCAGTCGAGGGCCTCGTGATCGGCGGTTTCGGCGACGGCCAGGTCGGGTTCTTTGCCCCAGACCGCTTTCATGGCGGTGAAGGCTTTGCGTTTGGCTTTGAGGTCTTCGCACGCGTAGAGCTGGAAGTGCAGGGTTAGCACGCCTACGTGAGGTGTGATAACCGGTTGTTGGGGGTTGCCTTGGTCGAGGAGCTTTCTCAGTGCTTCGGACATGTCTGCTTCCGGCTTGGGTGTTGGAACCGGTGTGAAAGGGCTTTCCAAAACACGCTCCTTCGGCACGTCCATGTGGCGCTTGGGCTCCGCCATCCATGGGTCCGCACAGTTTTGGAAAGCCCTTCCACACCGGTTCGCGAACAATTCATGTGGAGTCCGCCAAGTCGCTCACCGTAATACTCTGGCGAACATCCAGCTTAGCCTACTACAGGCGTTGCCCGTTTGATAATGGCTGCCGGATCGGTGCCTGAGGGCAGGTTGCCGTAGTTCAGGCCGCCGTTGTGTTCCAGCCTTGAGGCGCAGAAGGCGTCGGCTACGGCCGGGTCGGAGTTTCTGAGCAGCAGCGATGCCTGCATCAGCAGGGCCAGCCGGTCCACCAGGTTACGGGCGCGGTATTCGAAGTCGCTGATATCGGCGAAGTCGTTCTGCAGCTGCGCCAGGAAGCGGTCGAAGCGGGCATCGCTACCGCGGGCCTCGGCGGCTTCGCTGAAGAAGGCATCGAGGGTGTCCGGTTCTTTATGCAGGGCGCGCAGGGTGTCCAGGCACTGGACGTTGCCGCTGCCTTCCCAGATGGCGTTGACCGGTGATTCCCGCAACAGGCGGGGCATGATGCAGTCTTCCATCACGCCACTGCCGCCGATGCACTCCATGGATTCGTAGGCGTGGTTCGGTACCCGTTTGCAGATCCAGTATTTGCCCACCGGGGTGGCCAGTCGGGCCAGCAGGCGCTCGTGTTCCAGGTGCTGGCTGTCCAGCGAGCGGGCGATGCGCATGGTGTAGGCCAGTGCGGCTTCGCTTTCCAGTGCCAGGTCGGCCAGCACGTTCTGCATCAGGGGCTGGTCGCTGAGGCGGTTGCCGAAGGCGCTGCGGTGGTGGCAGTGGTGGCTGGCCTGGGCAAATGCCTGGCGCATGCCGGCGGAGCTGCCGATCATGCAGTCGAAGCGGGTCATCGCGACCATTTCAATAATGGTGGGTACGCCGCGGCCTTCTTCGCCGACCATCCAGGCCAGGGCGCCGCGCAGTTCAGCCTCGCTGGAGGCGTTGGCAATGTTGCCCATCTTGTTTTTCAGGCGCTGGACCTGCCAGGGGTTTTTGCTGCCATCCGGACGCCAGCGTGGCATCAGGAAGCAGGACAGTCCGCTTTTGGTCTGGGCCAATACCAGGAAGGCGTCGCACATGGGGGCTGATACGAACCATTTGTGCCCGACAAGCTCATAGGCCTGGCCCGGACCTTCGGCGCCGATGGCGTAGGCGCGAGTGGTGTTGGCGCGGACGTCGCTGCCACCCTGTTTTTCGGTCATCGCCATGCCGATGGTGACGGATTGCTTTTCGCTGTCCGGCAGGTTGCGCGGGTCATAGCTGTTGGCGAGGATCTTGTCTTCCCAGATGGCTGCCAGTTCCGGTTGCTTGCGGATTGAGGGAATGGCAGCGAATGTCATGGTAATGGGGCAGCAGTGAGCTGCTTCTACCTGGGAATGCATGTAGTACCTGGCGGCCCTGGCAACGTGGGCGCCGGCTCCGGGATTGGTCCAGGGGCTGCTGTGCAGACCGTTTTCCATCGCGGTGGACATCAGCTGGTGATAGGCAGGATGGAAGTCCACCTGGTCAATCCGGTGACCGAAGCGGTCATGGGTGTTGAAAGTCGGCTTGTTCTCGTTGGCCCGGAATCCCAGTTCGATGGTTTCCGCAGCGCCGGCAAAGGCGCCGAATTGCCTGAGATCGCTGGTGGCTGCTGCCGCGCCCTCCCGCGCTACTGCCTCCTGCAGAGCCTGGTCCTGCTCAAACAGGTTGTAGTTCTCCAGGGCCGTGGGCTGGTTGAAGACCTCGTGGGTTGTGGCCAGGTAACGGTCGTCACCGGAGGGTTGTGTTCTGTCTTGTGGCACCGGCTGGTGGGCGTTCATATTTACCTCCTGGTGCCAGTCAACCCCTGCATGCAAAAGCAGATGATGGAGTCGACCAGCGGATCATGGTCGTTTTTATCTGCCTGGTCTGCACCTTCTGCCTGGGCCGGTGAAAGTGGGCCCACCAGGCTTTCAGCAATGGCACCGACAACGCAGGTACTGCTTTGCCTTGCATCCTGAACGGGGAGGCTATCTTCTTCGATACTTTCCCGTATCGCCTGCTCAAACAGTTCGGCGTAAGCCCGGCGAAACTTCAGGCGTTCTTCCTCTACTTTCGGGTCTACCGGTTCAGCGATCAGTGCCCAGGCCATTACCGGGCCTCTCAGAGCGCGTTCTGCAAACTGGCGCAGTGCCGTCTCCAGCCGGACCACAGGGTCACCTTCTGTAGCCAGCGCTTCCGCAACCCTGTTCACTTCCCGCTGTGTTGCAATCCTGAAAATTTCTGCGAACAGGTCTTCCTTGGACTCGAAGTGCCGGTAGATGGTTCCTGTGGCAACACCGGCGCAGGCTGCAATACGGGTAATCTGAGCGCTCCGGAAGCCGCCTTCGGCGACACATTCGTGAGTACACTCGATAATGCGCTTGCGGGCTTCCGCCTTGCGATTGCGCATTTTTTCAGTTTCCCGGTATGCCATGCGGTTTCCTTATAAGTAGTGAATCATTATTCATTCTTTGTGTCAATCAGCGAGGCTGAACAGCCTTGTTCATATTATTTTTAAAAACAGAGACATGGTAAATGTTACAAAAGTTTACAAAAAATGCATTGTCAGGAAATGGCGTTGCAACCGAAACCGGATTATAAAGACGCCAAGGCGGGATCCAAGGCCCACCCGCTGAGATTGAGCGGCCTGCCGGTACAGGCTTGGTGCGCTCATTGTTATGTTTTCGTTGATGGAGAAAATTCATGGGTGAATTCGACGAAAGCAATCTGGAGCAATCCGGTAGCTGGACACACGACAGCGACGATAACCATTCCATTGCCGGCCGTGCGCGTATTCGTGCCCAGCTTCAGCAGGATATGGAATCGTTTCTGAGCCAGGGCGGCAGAATTGAGGAAGTCGATACGGCATTCCGTTCTGATTCCTCCCGCAAGGTGGACGTTGGCTTCAACAATCGCTCGCTGTAGATCTGCCAGGCCGCAGTCCCGGGGCTGCGGCCGTTTTACCTCCGTCGTTTACGGTTGTTTTGACTCCCGTCTCATCGACGCCTTCCGCATTCCTCTATGCTGCTACCAACAGGATAGCCCGTTCTATCTTTCATGATCGTTATTCATGCCACATTTGACCACTGAACAGGCCTGATTGATGAGAGGATTCCCTGGTTTCGCCACAGTCGCACTGCTTGCTATGGCGGTGGTTTTTGCCGGCACGGTTATTTTCCACGGTGGCAATCCGGCAACGCCCCCGGGTGGCGAAGATGCCAGGGAGGTCCCTGTCGGGGGTGCGCCAGAGCAGGATCAGACTGAACGGGGAAAGGCCCCTTCGAGGTTGGTGGGAGACGCGGGAGTGGTAGTACCGGAAGAGTTACCGGCATCTCTGGCGGGAACCAGCCTGCCCGACGGCTGGGCCAGGACTGATAGTGGTGGGTCTCTTGTTGCCACACCGCAGTTACGGCAATTATTTGAATATTACCTTGCTGCCCTGGGTGAGGAGACGCTGGCGCAACTGGTTGCACGAATAGAGCAGGCGCTTGGGCGGCTGGCAGAGCCGGCGCGTTCTGAAGCCCTCGCCATACTGGGAGACTACCTGGATTACAAGCTGGCGCTGGGTGATCTGGAAGCGTCCCACGGCAATTCTGCAACTCTGGACGCCGATGAAATGCAGCGGAAAATGGCGGAAATCCGTGCCTTGCGACGCAACTGGATGGATGCGCAAACTGCAGATGCCTTTTTCGCTACCGACGAAGCCCTGGACCGCTTCCAGATCGAACAGCTGCGCATCAGGACCGCCTCCTCGTTGTCCGGTGAGGAGCGGAAGCAGGCGTTGGCGAGGGCCGAACAGGCATTGCCAGCACCGGTGCGTCAGGCTCGCCAGGATACCCGCAAGTTCGTCGACTACCAGCGCGCACGTGCAGAATTTGCCGATGATCCGGAATCGCTGCATGCGTGGCGGGAAGAGCGCTTTGGTGACGAAGCCGCCCGGCAACTGGAGCAGGTCGAAGCCGGACAGCGGGCCTGGGATAACAAATGGCAGGCTTACAGCAATGAACTGTCGGCGCTTGAAGAACTGGGGCTTGCCGGCCCTGAGCGTGAAGCCGCCATTGATTCGCTAAGGGATGACTACTTCGAGGGCACGGAAAAGCTGCGGGCCGAAGCTCTCGATTCCATCCGGTAACATTCTGTTCATGGGGGCAGGATAGCCTGGGCCAGTGGATCAGTTCTGGGCCCTGCCACCGCCGCTTGCGGGCGTGTATGATGGGGCAGCATTCTGCGCCATTTTCCACAGGAGGTGTTTCGTGAGCTCTTCGGCAAACCGTGTTTTCCCTGCTACCCGTTTGCGTCGCAACCGGGTTGCCGGTTTTTCCCGCCGGCTGGTGCGGGAGCATCAGCTCAGTGCCGATAATCTGATTTTTCCGGTGTTTGTACTGGAGGGTGAGGGCCAGCGGGAAACGGTGCCGTCGATGCCGGGTGTCGAGCGGTTGAGCATAGATTTGCTGGTAGAGCAGGCTGCGGAACTGGTTGACCTGGGCATTCCGGCGGTGGCGCTGTTTCCGGTGGTGCCGGCAGAATACAAGAACCTGTCGGGCTCGGGCGCGTGGGACGCCGAAGGTCTGGCCCAGCGCGCGGTGAGAGCTCTCAAGAAAGCCCAGCCCGAGTTGGGTGTCATCACCGATGTGGCGCTGGATCCGTTTACCACTCATGGGCAGGACGGGATCATCGATAACGACGGTTACGTACTTAACGATGTGACCGTGCAGGCGCTGGTGAACCAGGCTATCTCCCATGCAGATGCCGGTGCGGATATTGTAGCCCCGTCCGACATGATGGATGGTCGGGTTGCAGCCATCAGGGATGCCCTGGAGTCCGCCGGCCATGTGAATACACGGATTCTGGCCTATTCTGCAAAGTATGCATCCAGCTATTATGGCCCCTTCCGCGATGCGGTCGGCTCGGCGGGCAATCTGGGCAAGGGCAACAAGGCCACCTACCAGATGGACCCGGCCAACAGCAATGAAGCACTGCAGGAAGTTGCCATGGATATTGCCGAAGGCGCTGACATGGTGATGATCAAGCCGGGCATGCCCTATCTGGACATTGTCTACCGGGTGAAGCACGAGCTTAAGGTGCCAACCTTCGTCTATCAGGTCAGCGGTGAATATGCCATGCACATGGCCGCCGCTGAAAACGGCTGGCTCGATGGCGATGCAGTAATGATGGAAAGCCTGATGGCCATGCGTCGTGCCGGTGCCGACGCCATTCTTACCTATTTTGCCGTCAGGGCGGCGCGGCTGATACGCAGCGGCGATGCCTGACCGGCAACAGTCACAAGCAGGGGGCTGTACCAGCAACCTGATAATGGAAGCAGCTAGCAATGAGTACTGAATCTGCAAATAACCTGAAGGCTGTCGATAACCAGAATGTGCCGGCGCCGGTGGAATTGCCGACACCTGGCAATGACGTTGATGTGGCGGCCCAGGAAAACTACTTCAACCGCGAGCTCAGCCAGCTTCAGTTCAACTACCGGGTGCTCAAGCAGGCACTGGACACCACCCATCCATTGATTAACCGGCTGATGTTCTGCTGCATTTTCAGCAGCAACATGGACGAGTTTTTTGAGATCCGTGTTGCCGGCCTGCGCCAGCAGATCAAGTATGGGCGGGAAACGCTGGGCTCCGATGGCATGATGCCGGAGCAGGTCCTGGGCGAAATCAGCCGGGTCGCCCATGAGTACATCCGCGAACAGTACGACATTATCAATAATGTGCTGATTCCCGAGATGGAACAGGAAAATATTCACTTTGTCAGGCGCCGGGAGTGGACGGAGGCCCAGGCTGAGTGGGTGCGGCGCTACTTTGACGAGGAAATCCTGCCGGTGGTCAGCCCGATCGGTCTGGATCCCTCCCATCCCTTTCCGCGGCTGGTCAACAAGAGTCTGAATTTTATCGTCGAGCTCGACGGCAAGGATGCCTTTGGTCGTGAAACCGGTATGGCAATCGTGCCCGCACCGCGCTCATTGCCACGTCTGGTGAGGTTGCCGGACGATGTGTGTAATGGCGGTGATAACCTGGTGTTCCTGTCATCGATGATCCACGCCCATACTGATGAACTGTTCCCGGGTATGGAAGTGAAGGGCTGTTACCAGTTCCGCCTGACCCGCAACGCTGACCTCGAGCTTGAAGACGACCTTGAAGACCTGGCGTCGGCCCTTCGCGGCGAGCTGCTGAGCCGTCGCTTTGGTGACGGTGTGCGGCTGGAAGTGGCGGACAACTGCCCGGAAGAGCTGGTGCATTTTCTGCTGCGTGAGTTTGGTCTTACCGAGCGCGACCTTTACCAGGTGCACGGGCCGGTTAACCTCACCCGCCTGATGGCAGTGGGTGGACTGGTGGATCGACAGGACCTGACCTATTCCGGCTTTTCGCCCTCGATTCCGCGCCAGATCCGCAGCAAGGAATCCATGTTCGACGCCATCCGCAAGCGTCCGCTGCTGTTGCTGCATCCGTATGAAAACTTCAGTCCGGTGGTTGACCTGTTACGGCAGGCGGCCAAGGATCCCCAGGTGCTGGCCATTCGCCAGACTCTTTACCGCACCGGCGCTGATTCGGAAGTTGTTGAGGCGCTGATGGATGCGGCCCGTCGTGGCAAGGAAGTCACCGCCATTATCGAACTGCGGGCCCGCTTCAGCGAAGCGGAAAATCTCGAGTTGGCGAGCCGTCTGCAGGAGGCCGGGGTAATCGTGGTTTATGGTGTGGTGGGCTACAAGACCCACGCAAAGATGATCCTCATTGTGCGCCGCGAGGAAGGAAAACTGCGCCGGTATGTCCACCTCGGCACGGGCAATTATCACGCCGGCAACGCCCGTCTCTACACCGATTACAGCTATATGACCTGCGATGAATCCATCGGCGATGACGTCAACAAGCTGTTCCAGCAGCTGACAGGCATGGGCAAGGCGCTGAAGATCAAGAAACTGTTCCATTCACCCTTTACCCTGCACACCCGCCTGCTGGGACTGGTGGAGCGGGAAGCTGAACTGGGCCCCAAAGGACGCATTATTTTCAAGTTCAATGCCCTGACCGAACGAGAGCTGATCAAGGCGCTGTACCGTGCGTCGCAAGCCGGCGTGCAGATTGACCTGATCATCCGTGGCATCTGCTGCCTGCGGCCGGAAGTGCCGGGGCTTTCGGACAATATCCGGGTGCGCTCCATCATTGGACGTTTTCTGGAACACGCCCGGGTTTACTATTTTGGCAACAACGGCCGGCCGGAAGTATACGGTTCCAGCGCCGACGGCATGGAGCGAAACCTGCTGAGCCGCGTGGAGACGGCCTTCCCGATTGAAGATCCTGCGCTGATAGCGCGGGTCAGTGAAGACCTGGATACCTATCTGGCCGACAACTGTCAGTCCTGGGTCTTGCAGCCGGATGGCAGTTACATCCAGAATCAGCCGGCAGAGGGTGAGAGTCGTCTGGCATCGCAACTGGTATTGCTGGAACGCCTGACCGGGAAATAATGATAATCCGCACTCCCCTGCACCGTTGGTGCAGGGGAGTGCGGTCGCTTCGATGGAGAACAGGCAGTTGAAAAAACAATGGATGGTTGCCGGTGTCGCAGTGCTGGCGGTTGGAGTGGTGGCTCCCTGGGCCGTGGGTTATGTCACCGAGCAGCAGTGGCAGAGCGTCGCGACGGAGGTGAGCCAGTCCCAGCCGCTGTTCCGGCTGGAAACCGGAGACTATGACCGGGGTTATCTGGGGGCGGATTTCACCGGCACCATCACGGTCCGGAATCCCGAGACCGGCAATGAGCACGAGTTCGACTATCAGGCAAGGGTGAGCCATGGCGTCACCGGAAGCCTGATGGACTTTTCCCTGCCCAGCGAAGCGGGTACCAGGGTTGAAGAAATCTTCCCGGATGAAAAACCGAAACTGACTCTGGAAACCCGTCTGTGGGGCACGGCACTCATTGAGCTTTCGATACCGGCGGTCAGTGTGCTCAGAGAGGAGACTGGTGAGTCTTTCGATATGTCGGAAAGCTACACCCGGGCGGATATCAGTGGCAACGGGGCCCACGCTGATATCCTGATGCTCTGGCCGGGCGCGGTGATCCGGGCACCGGATTTGCGTATCAGTATCGAGGACTTCCGCCTCGAGCAGACACTGGAGCACCTGGCCGGTGAAGTCTGGTTGGGCGACGGGGATATGTCGCTTGCACGACTTGAGGTGGCGGCCCGCAACGAACCTGTCCTGCGCTTCGATCAGTTCGCCTTGAGGAGCGAGACAACCGCAGACGATGATGGTCAGAGCCTTGATTCGGAAACGCTTGTTACCCTGGAGAGTGTGACAGCGGACGACGAGAGTTTTGGTCCCCACCGCATGGCGTTCGTGTTCAATGGTCTGGAGGTGCAAAGCTGGAGTGAGCTGACATCGGCTCTGACCGATATGCAGACTGCCGCCCTTGACAGTGAGGGAGGCGACTCCCGTGCCGTGATGCAGCAGCAGATGGAATCCATGAACCGCATCAACCAGGCCATGCTGGGCCTAGCGGCTGACGGCTTTTCATTAGGCTTCCCGGAGATGTCCTTTGCCACGCCCTATGGGCCGGTCAATGGCGAGATCATGGTGGAGCACCCGCCTGTGCCGGACGAAGAGAAAGACCGGATGATGATGGTGATGCAACGGCTGACCGGCAACCTGGAAGTGAGCATGCCGTTGGCCCTGGTGGAGCAGCATCCGGAACTGGGTATGCAGGTGGCACCGTTGATCAAGCAGGGCGTGGTGGAGCGGGAAGGGGGCCGCCTGCGGATGAAGGGCACCCTTGAAGATCTTGCTCTCGACATTAATGGCAATCTGATTCCGTTACCACCGCTGTTCTGATCCTGCTGCAGACTGCCGTCGCCAGCAGTCTTGCCGGGCACTTCAGTGGCCGCCAAACTTCTCCTTGAGTGCCGCTTCCACGGCCGGATCGACAAATTCCGATACATCCCCGCCCAGAGAGGCGATTTCGCGGATCAGGGTGGAGGAGATGTACGACAGATGGTTGGCCGGTGTCAGGAACATGCTTTCCACTTCCGGTGCCAGGCGGCGGTTCATGTCGGCAAGCTGGAACTCGTACTCAAAGTCGGAGACGGCTCGCAAACCGCGAAGAATAACGGTGGCACCCTGTTCCCGCACGAAGTCTGCCAGCAGGTTGCTGAAACCGGTGACGCTCACGTTAGGCAGGTGTGAGGTAGCCTGGGCGACCAGTTCGCAGCGCTCTTCCAGGGTCAGAAGCGGGGACTTCTTGGGGTTGTAAGCGATGGCGACGACGACTTCATCGAAGAGGCGACCGGCGCGTTCGATGAGGTCGGTGTGGCCGTTGGTGATCGGGTCAAATGTACCCGGGTAGATGACTTTTGGCATTCGGAGCTCCTTTTCACCGGAATCCGACAGGATAGCAGCCTTCCCGCCCGGGATGAACTCGGGCTTTGAGCCGGGCTCGTGCTATTTCATGCGGCCAGGTCACCGAATAAACAGTTTATAGACCATCTTGTGTGCCGCAGTACCGTGAGGCGCGTACACGAACTTGCCACTGTTGAATTTCTGCTTGCTGAAAATCGCCCGATGGTGAGAGAAGGTCAGGAACCCTTCCTTGCCATGATAATGGCCCATACCGGAGTCACCCACGCCGCCAAACGGCAGATCATCCTGGGCAACATGCATCAGTGCATCATTGATGCACATACCGCCCGAGTGGGTATTGTCGACCACATGCTCCTGTATTGACTTGTCATAGCCAAAGAAATACAGCGCCAGCGGACGCGGGCGGTCATTGATGTAATGAATGGCCTCATCCAGCCTGCCATAACTGACCACCGGCAGAATCGGCCCGAAAATCTCGTCCTGCATGATTTTCATATCCGGCGTTGTGTTCAGTGCCAGTGTAATCGGCATCTTGCGGGTGCCATCCTTCATATCCTCCTGCGCCGGGTTGATCTCGATCAGCTCAGCGCCCTTGCTGCGGGCATCTTCGAGGTAACCCTGCAAACGGTTGTACTGGCGCTCATTGATGATGGCCGTGTAATCGTCATTATCCCGCAGGCTCGGGTACATCTTCGCAAACTGATTGCGGTACTCATCCACGAACGCCTGCACCCGGTCAGCCGGGCACAGCACGTAGTCCGGTGCCACACAGGTCTGGCCGGCATTCAGCGCCTTGCCGAAGGCAATACGCTGGGCCGCATCCTCCATGGGGACATCCGGCGACACAATGGCCGGCGACTTGCCGCCGAGCTCCAGGGTTACCGGTGTCAGGTTTTCGGCCGCTGCCCGCATTACCAGCTTGCCCACAGACGTGGAACCGGTGAACAGCAGGTGGTCGAAGGGCCGGCTGGAAAAGTCCGCTGCAACATCGGCCTCACCATTAATCACACTGACCAGATCTTCCGGGAACGCAGACTCGACAATCTCCCGGAAAAGGGCAGAAGTATGGGGCGTATATTCGGACATTTTGATCATGGTACGGTTGCCCGCCGCGAGCGATGCCACCAATGGTCCAACGGCCAGGTACAGCGGATAGTTCCAGGGCACGATTACTCCCACCACACCCTTGGGCTGATAGTGAACGCGATTACTGGCCGGCTGGAACAACAGGGACACATGCCGTTTGGACGGCTTCATCCAGCCCTCGAGGTTTTTCAGGGCGTAATTGATGCCCTGAATGGAGGGCATGATCTCGGCAATCAGGGACTCATCCCTGGAACGACAGCTGAAGTCCCGGTCGATGGCGTCCAGCAGCTTGTCCTGGTTGGTCATCAGCACACGTTTGAGCCGTTTCAGATTCTCCCGGCGCTCGGTCAGCGACGGCATCGGGTTATTACGGAATGCCTTCTTCTGATCGTCAAACACCCGGTGAGTATGCTGGATCTGCTTCTTGCTTTCAGTCAGCTGGACAACGGTGGCAACCATATTGCTCTCTCCTCGAGACGACGGGCTCGCAGCCGGGCCGCCCTGTTCTTTGTCAGCGGCCCTGCTGGTCGGGCCGGGAATCATCGCATTGGCGGAAAAGTATTCAGTTTGCGCCCGGAGTTATTATTAGAGTATATACTCTAGTGAGTCAAGGCAGCCGGATGACGGACGGGCCGGTCTACATACAACAAAGCATCGCAGAGCCTATGAAAACCCGAGACAGGATTCTTCTTTCAAGTCTGGAGCTGTTTAACGAAAGGGGCGAGCGCAATATCACCACCAATCATATTGCTGCGCACCTGGCAATTTCCCCGGGCAATCTTTATTACCACTTCCGTAACAAGTCCGACATCATCTACGAGATTTTTCTCGAGTATGAAAAGCTGGTGGACTTTTACCTGGATATCCCGGAAGACCGGCCTATTTCCCTGGAAGACCTGGCGTTTTATCTTGAGTCAGTGTTTGATGGGCTCTGGAGTTACCGCTTCTTTCACCGGGATCTCGAGTATCTGCTCGACAGCGACCGCCGCCTGCGTCAGGACTATCGCGAATTTACCAATCGCTGCCTGGAAGCGATCAGCAGGATTTTCGAGAAGCTGGCAGAAGCGGGCATCATCCGGCCCCAGCCGGAGGAGTTGCGTTCCGCAATGTCCCTGAATGTGTGGCTGGTCATCACCAACTGGATGGCCTTCCTGAAAACCGCACATGCACTGGAAGAGTCCACAAGCCTGACGCTGACAGAACTGAAGCAGGGGATCTATCAGGTGCTGACCCTTGAGATTCCCTATCTCACGGAGAATTACCGCGAGCAGGTCATGGCATTGCGGGAAAATTACCGGCCCCGGCTGGCGGAATCTGATGAGACACCTGGATCAGCAGGCGATAAGACGATCTGGAATCGTTGAGGAACTTTTGACCAGTTGCTCTGTCACTAATTACGACATCGGGAATTCGGACATTCACGGTGTCGCCTGAGTTAGTTCTCAGGTTTTAGCACGTCGCAAACCCTGACGTTTCACCGGCCTGTCCTGCAGGCCGGTTTTTTTTTGGCAAAACACAGTGATTACAGTGCTTCAGGCGTGTTTTCTTCCAGCCACCGGGTAAGTGCATCCCGGGACTCGTCCACACCTCGCTTCGAGGTGGCGGAAAACATGATCAGGTGATGCAGGCACTCAACCCCTTCCAGCTTCCTTGCAATGTCAAGCATTGCCGTTTTGGCCTGACCGAACTTCAGTTTGTCTGCCTTGGTGGCAAGAATCATCAGTGGAAGCTTGTTATGTTCACACCATTCCACCATCATCTGGTCGAAATCCGTCAGCGGGTGCCGGATGTCCATGACCAGAACCAGTCCCCGCAAACACTGGCGGTCGTTCAGGTAGTGACCGAGGTGTTTCTGCCAGTCGTCTTTCATGTCCCGGGAGACCTTGGCGTAGCCATAGCCGGGCAGGTCAACCAACCGGCAATTTTCCCGGTTCAGGGAGAAGAAGTTGATCAGGCGGGTGCGTCCGGGAGTTTTACTGGTACGGGCCAGTTTGCCATTGGTGGTGATACAATTGATGGCACTGGACTTGCCTGCATTCGAGCGGCCGGCGAAGGCAACTTCGGCGCCATGGTCGGGAGGACATTCCTCCAGGCGCGAGGCACTGGTCAGAAACCGGGCACTGTTGAACGAGATGCTTTTTTGAGTCAGGTCAGGTGACACGGGTTTTGGTATTCCTATTGGATTTCAGTTATCAGGGATTAATGTATAATGCTACACCAAATCCGGGCAGCTCGCTGAGCGTTGCTGCTTACCAGCCACGGTTTGTGCCTTTTGGCCCGTGCCTGCCGGCTGCATAACGAAGAATACCTTTGGATGAGAGAAGCGGAGCGAGCATGAAAAAACTGATCGCAGGAGTTGTTCTCGGTGTTGGCCTCATAGCGATGGCTCACGGGGCAGGGGATCCTGAAGCAGGCGAAGCAAATGCAGCGGTTTGTGCAGGTTGTCACGGTGAAGGCGGAGCAAAGCCGGTGATGGCTGTTTATCCCAAGCTTTCCGGTATTGGTGAAAAATACCTCTATCAGCAGCTGGTGCTTATCAAGGATAAGGATCGTGAGATTGCAGAAATGACAGGCCTGCTGGATGACATGTCAGACCAGGATCTGCAGGATCTTGCAGCGTACTTCAACGAACAGGACATTACGGTTGCACAGGCTGACCCGGATCTGGTGGATGAGGGCGAAGCACTCTATAGAGGCGGTAACATGGCCTCAGGTGTTCCCTCTTGTGCGGGCTGTCACCATCCCCGCGGCATCGGTAACGAGCCGGCGGGCTATCCCAGGCTCAGCGGCCAGACCGCCGAGTATGTGGAGAAGCAGCTCAAGGCCTATCGTGACGGCGAGCGTGCGGCCGGTCAGAACGCGTCCATCATGATGGATGTGGCCGCCAAACTGACAGACGCCGAGATCAAAGCTGTCTCCAGTTACGTGTCGGGCCTGAACTGACCCGGTCCTGTCTCGTAAAAACCTCGCTCTGGCGGGGTTTTTTGTTGGTTGCAGCTCTTTAATCCCTCCCCGGTGGAACTTTCCCGGGCTGGTGGGTCATAATCCCCCCAGGTCGTCCAACTTGATAACCGGAGATAATGAATGATCGGAATAGTCCGGAACGCCGCATTGTCCATTCTGGCCATGTCTTTCATGGTTCAGGCCAGCGCCGCCACATGGGAAGAGGGGAAACACTATCAGCGACTGGATAACCCGGTCAGAACCGCCAGTGACAGCGGTGTCGAAGTGGCCGAAGTATTCTGGTACGGATGCCCGCACTGCTATACCTTCAAGCCCCTGATTGAGAGCTGGGTGGAAAACAGCCCGGAATACGTTAACTACGTAAACATACCCGCGGCCCTGGGTAGCTCGTGGGAGCCCCATGCCAAGGCATTTTATGCCCTGCAGACCATGGGTGAGCTGGACAAGGTGCACGACGCCCTGTTCGAGGCGCTGGCAGGTGAGCGCCGGCCACTGAACTCAGGTGAAGCGCTGGCGGACTTCGTCGCAAATCACGGCGTCGACGGCGAAGAGTTTCTGAAGAATTACAACAGCTTTGGCGTGAATGCCAAAATGCAGCAGGCCCAGGCCAAAATACGCGGCGCGCGTGTGACCGGTACTCCGACTATGCTTGTTAATGGTAAGTATCGGGTCACCGCCTCAATGGCCGGTGGCCATGAAGCGGTACTGGAAGTTGTTGATTACCTGGTCGAGAAGGAGCATGCCGACCAGGACAATTAATTGAACGGGCCCGGTGAATATCTTTTGGCCGGGTCGTGCCCTGTGTCAGAGCTGCCATCACAATGTATAACAGTATTCGCAAGCAGCTGAATGGTATTATGAAATCAGCGAACGCCCCGCGAGGGGCCTGTTCTGGTGATACCCATGTCCCGGAATTCGAGCCCCATCGCCACATCCGGCTGCTGACCTTTAATATCCAGGTCGGTATCAATACTTCCTCCTACCGCCACTACGTGACTCGCAGCTGGCAGCACTTTCTCCCTCATCGCAAGCGAAGTCAGAATCTGGACCGCATTGCCACCCTGCTCCGTAATTACGATGTGATCGCGCTTCAGGAGTGTGACGGGGGCAGTCTGCGCAGTGGTTATATCAACCAGGTACAGTACCTGGCCGAAGCATCGGGCATCCCCTATTGGCATCAGCAGCTCAATCGGAATCTGGGGCAGTTTGCCCAGCACAGCAATGGCCTGCTTAGCCGGTACCGGCCGCTGGATGTGACGGAGCACCGGTTGCCGGGACTGATTCCGGGGCGGGGTGCCATCGTTGCGCGTTACGGAGTGGAGGAGGACCCTCTGGTGCTGGTGATGATGCATCTGTCACTGAGCAAGGCCGCCCAGCAGCGTCAACTGGCCTACATTCAGGACTTGATTGCCGAGTATCAGCATGTGGTCCTGATGGGTGACCTCAATAATCACGCGGAAGAACTGCTCACCAACACGCCGCTGAAGCATTCCAACCTGGTGCCGTTGCCGGATACTGCGCACAGCTTCCCCAGTTGGCGCCCCGAGCGGGCACTGGATCATATTCTGGTGAGCCCGAGCCTGGAAATACGGCGTGCGGAGGTTGTCAGCTACCCGGTGTCGGACCACCTGCCAATTGCCATGGACATCCGATTGCCCCAGGGTTATCTGGAAACCTTCTAGTGGAAGGCACAAAAAAACCCGGCCGTGGCCGGGTTTCTGCGGTCGCCATGATCTTATTTGATCTTGGATTCCTTGTACGCAACGTGCTTGCGGACAACCGGATCGTATTTTTTGATCTCGATTTTTTCCGGCGTGTTACGCTTGTTCTTTTTGGTCGTGTAGAAGTGACCAGTACCTGCTGATGAAACCAGCTTGATTTTTTCGCGCATGATGCGGCTCCTTAGAATTTCTCGCCGCGGGCACGAAGATCGGCCAGCACAGCGTCAATGCCTTTTTTATCGATAACACGCATACCCTTGGTGGATACGCGCAGCCTTACGAAGCGCTTCTCTGATTCAACCCAGAAGCGATGGTTCTGCAGGTTGGGAAGAAAACGACGACGTGAATGGTTCATCGCGTGAGAAACGTTGTTACCGGTGACCGGCCGCTTACCGGTAACCTGACAGACTCTGGACATACTTGCCTCCGACCTGAGCTTTGGTCCTGAAAATGCGTATTTAATTCGTTTAATTGCGTCTCTGGTCGCTACCTGCGCCTTGAAATTGCACGCTGCCCGCCAGACGCCGCCAGTAAAGGGACGCTTTTATACCAGAACTGCCGCCCCAACGCAAAAAATTGTTGGGAATTTGGCCAGTTTTCCCGGTGAAACAGGGTCCGGTTTACATCAGTCCCCGTTCAGCGAGAGATATTACCTCACCATGGCCGACAACCATATGGTCAAGAACCCTGATATCCACCAAACCCAGTGCTTCCTTCAGCCTTCTGGTGAGGGAGATGTCGGCCTGGCTCGGTTCTGCTACGCCGGAGGGGTGATTGTGGGCAAATATGACCGCTGCCGCGTTGAACTCCAGCGCTTGCCTGACTACCTCCCTGGGATAGACAGCGGCGCCGTCAATGGTGCCCCGGAAAAGTTCCCGGTACTGGATCACCCGGTGACGGTTGTCGAGGAAAAGGCCCGAGAAAACTTCATGGGGGTAGGTGCCGAGCCGGCTGCACAGAAAACGGCGGGTGTCTTCCGGCGAGCGCAGCGGGTCGCCCTGGCGCAGGGGTTCATCCATTACCCGGCGTGCCATTTCCATCGCCGCCTGCACCTGGGTGTATTTTGCCGCTCCCAGGCCTTTTACGCTGCAGAACTGCCGCCTTGAGGCGGTCATCAGGCCGCGCAGCCCACCAAAGCTCTCCGTCAGATGACGGGCCAGCGCCATAACAGGCATGCCGGGAGTACCGGTGCGCAGAAAAATGGCCAGTAGTTCAGCGTCGGACAGACTTCCGGCACCATGGGCCAACAATCGTTCCCGTGGTCGTTCGTCGCTTGGCCAGTCGGCATTGGGCATGAGATGAGTCCTTTCCGTTGTTGTTTGCGCTTCCTGCGCTTATGCCATCGATAGTAGAGGCAGTCGGTATGTGAGCGCGCAATTCTACCACGCGTGACGGGCTGCCGGCAGCGCTCTGGCATGCTATCTTATAAGCCTTTCATTTTGTGATGGATACGGAGCCGTTATGGCCGCTAAACGAATCCTGTTGGGCGTGACCGGTGGCATTGCCGCCTATAAGAGTGCGGAGCTGGTCCGATTACTGAAAAAATCCGGCCACGAGGTCCGGGTGGTGATGACCCGGGGGGCGGAAGCCTTTGTAACACCCCTGACTTTCCAGGCACTCAGCGGCGAGCCGGTCAGAACCTCACTGCTGGATCCGGAAGCGGAGTCGGGGATGGGCCATATCGAACTCGCCAAATGGGCGGGTCAGATTGTGATTGCGCCGGCCTCAGCCGATTTTATTGCCCGTCTGGCCCAGGGTATGGCAGACGATTTGCTGACCACCCTCTGTTGCGCCACAGAGGCACCGATCGCGGTAGCTCCGGCGATGAACCAGGCTATGTGGAGTAACGGCCGCACCCAGCGCAATATTGCACTGCTGGAGTCAGACCCGCAGGTCACTCTCTGGGGGCCCGATCAGGGCGCACAGGCCTGTGGTGATACCGGCCCGGGCAGAATGCTGGAGCCTGCTGCGCTGCATGACCTGATTGCCGGCACAGCGCCGGGCTCGCTCACCGGCAAGCGTGTGGTTATTACAGCCGGGCCCACCCGGGAACCCATCGATCCGGTACGTTATATAAGCAATCACAGCTCCGGGAAAATGGGTTATGCCCTTGCTGCGGCCGCCCGCGCAGCCGGTGCCGAGGTGGTTCTGGTCAGCGGCCCCGTGTCCATTGCCGTGCCGGCCGGCGTTGAAATCCGCGCGGTGATGACCGCTGAGGAAATGCTGGAACAGGCGGACAGGGCGGTCGACGAAGGCTGTGACCTGTTTATTGCCACAGCAGCAGTGGCGGACTATCGTCCCGATACCTGTGCCACCGACAAGATCAAGAAGTCGAACGAAAGTATGAGCCTGTCTCTGGTGCGTAACCCTGATACCCTCGCTACCATAGCAGCCCGGGATGACGCCCCATTCACCGTTGGCTTTGCCGCAGAAACTCGCGATATTGAGCACTACGCCCTCGACAAACTGACACGGAAAAAGCTCAATATGATCGTTGCCAACGACGTCTCGGCGCCGGGACTGGGGTTCAATAGTGACAATAACTCCGTCATCGTGTTCTGGCCCCAGGGGCGTGAGGCTATTGGTCCGGGCCCGAAGGCGGTGCTTGCGCAACGGCTGATTGCCCTGATTGCAGACCAAATCACTGAAAAGGCTGGCCCGGCCGGCGCGATCTGACAAGGAAACCCGATGACCCGCAAAACATTTCAGGTGCGCATTCTGGATGACCGGATTGGCGATACGGTGCCTTTCCCCCATTATGCAACCGAAGGCTCCGCCGGCCTGGACCTGCGTGCCTGTCTTGATGCCCCTCTCAGCCTGAAGCCGGGCCAGACTGAACTGATAAAAACCGGCCTTTCAATACACATCGCCGATCCGTCGCTGGCAGCAATGATTCTGCCCCGCAGCGGGTTGGGCCACAAGCACGGCATTGTCCTGGGCAACCTGGTGGGCCTGATTGACTCCGATTATCAGGGCGAGCTGATGGTGTCCTGCTGGAATCGTGGCCAAACCGAATTCACCCTTGAGGTGGGCGAACGCATTGCCCAACTGGTTCTGGTACCGGTGGTGCAGGCGGACTTTGAGGTGGTGTCCTGTTTCGATGCAAGTCAGCGCGGGGACGGTGGGTTCGGCTCCACGGGTAGCCACTGAGGTTGCAGACGTAGAACAGTGTTCAGGGTCTATACTTCCCTGATTGATGAAAATCCGGGCGCAAATAACACCAGCAGGACGGACTATGAAGTTTGGCAAGAAGAAGAACTCTGATGACGCTGCACCTGATCCAGCCGGGACACAGGCAAAAAAACAGAGCAAAGACAGGAAATCCGCCGGCGGCCGGCGTCATAAGCAGTTAAGTTCTGTTGCTATCAGCCAGGCTCTGGTTGTGGTCATAGCGGGGGCGGTTTCAGCCGGGCTGCTTTATTTTCTGCTTGCCGCGCCTTCCGAGGCCCGTCGCTATGAAACCCAGGCCGCTCTGGAGGCTGATACTGCCGAGACAAGGTTCAACCAGCAGCTCTCGCTGCTGCAGTCTGCGGTCGAGGGCATAGCCGGCCAGGACTATGTACTGGCTGCACTGCGCGGAGAGGGCTCAGTAGAAGATGCGGCCGCGGATCTGGCCGGTACTTTGCCGGGTATCGAGGCGGTGTACCTGTTTCCTTATGGTGATATTCCCCGCAGTGCCAGCGAACCCACCCTGGGCTTTGCCGGTCTTGATCTGGCCCGACGGGCTGAAACCGGCCAGAGACGCTACCCGGATGCTTTCCCACGGGACGGACAATGGTACCTGCAGATAGCCGCTCCGGTCCGTAATCCCCAGAACAGTGCCGTCGCCGGTAGCGTGCTGGTGGTTTTCAGCACCGCACCGTTGCAACCGTTGATGTCAGGCGTCAACCGGGAGCTGGGAGGCCAGTTTTCCCTGGTGCAATCCGTTAACGGCTCAGACCGCACCGTCATCAGCCAGGGTAGCGGAAATGGTCCGGTCCAGACCCGTGAACTCATCAACCCGAACTGGGAGCTCCGGTACAGGCCGGCAACCGCCCCGGCTCCGCTTTTCGACCCCATTCTGGTGATAGTCCTTGCACTGGTGCCGGCGGTAATCGCAGCAATTGTTGTCTGGCTGCTCCTTGGAGGGGCACAGAGAGGGCTCAGGCAGGATCTGACCGTACTCATCCAGTGGGCCCACAAGGTATTTGGTGGTGAAAGACTAAAACCGCCGACTCTCAGGTGGGACATGGTGGCATCAACCGCCGAAGTGCTTCACCGGCTTTCCCAGGTAGTGGAAAAACGGGTGGCGAGGGCGGGTGAATCGGCGCCTCTGAAGCCGGGCTCCGGCGGCCAGACAACAACAAAGCCCGCGGCCGATGAGCCGCTGTTCCAGGACAAGGACATGCTCGACATCGATATGCTGGATGGCGACGACGATGTACTGGGATTTGGCGGTTCCGGGGAGCCCGAGGATACGCCGGACGTGGAAGAAGTGCGTCTGCCGAAAGCAGAGGTCTCCGATACCATATTCCGCGCCTATGACATCCGCGGCATCGTTGGTGAAACCCTGACGCCCGATATTGTGACAGTGATCGGCCGGGCTATTGGCAGCGAGGCTATCGCGCGTGGTGTGGACAGTCTGTGTGTGGGCTACGATGGTCGTCATTCCAGCCCTGAACTGGCGGATGCCCTGGCGAGGGGGATCATGGCGACCGGTTGCAATATCATTCATGTGGGCGCCGTCCCGACGCCTGTGCTCTACTTTGCAACCCATGAACTGGGTACCGGTTCCGGAGTCATGGTCACCGGCAGCCACAACCCCGCCAACTACAACGGCCTCAAGATCATGGTGGGGGGAGAAACCCTCTCCGGTGATGCCATCCAGAAACTGCTGCAGCGAATCCGTACCGGTGATTTTGCCAGCGGCCATGGTGCCCAGTCTTCGGAAGACGTTCGCCGCGCCTATCTGGACCGTATTGTTGGAGATATTGCGGTTGCAGCACCATTGAAAGTGGTACTGGACGCCGGCAATGGCATCGCCGGTGAGCTGGCGCCGCTGCTGATCGAAGAACTGGGCTGCGAAGTGATTCCGCTTTACTGCGAAGTGGATGGCAACTTCCCCAATCACCATCCGGACCCGGGCAAGCCCGAAAACCTGGCAGATCTGATCGAACGGGTGAAAGCCGAAGGGGCCGACATCGGCCTGGCCTTCGACGGCGACGGTGACCGTCTTGGTGTGGTCACCAATACCGGCAGGATTATCTGGCCTGACCGGCTGCTGATGCTCTTTGCCCGTGATGTGGTCTCCCGTAATCCGGGTGCGGATGTGCTTTACGACGTGAAATGCAGCCGCCGCCTGCCGGCGGTAATTTCCGAAGCCGGCGGCCGGCCGGTCATGTGGAAGTCCGGCCACTCACTGATGAAAAAGAAGATGAAGGAAACCGGGGCCCTGCTGGCCGGTGAAATGAGCGGCCACATCTTCTTCGGCGAGCGTTGGCTGGGCTTCGACGACGGTCTGTATTCCGCTGCCAGGTTGCTGGAAATCCTGGGTATCGAGGACCGTCATTGTGACGAGGTGTTCGAGGATTTCCCCGAGGATATCAGTACCCCGGAGCTCAGCGTGGAAGTGTCGGACGACACCAAGTTTGAATTGATGGAGCGCCTGGCCGAAGAAGGCAGTTTTGGTGATGCAAACATCAGTACCATCGATGGCATTCGTGTGGAATACACTGATGGCTGGGGCTTGTGCCGTGCCTCCAATACCACACCGGCGCTGGTCCTGCGCTTCGAGGCGGAGACAGTGGAGGCCCTGGAGCGCATCAAGGGTGTGTTCCGGGAACAGTTGCAGAAAGTGGCACCGGATCTTGTCACGGATTTCTGACGGCTCTGGAATAATCGCAACGGAATTTTCTGACTAACAAGGCAAGATGAATGGCTCTGGATCGTGAAACAGCAATGCAGGTGTCGGCAGTACTGAGCAAGGGTCTGCCCTATATACAGCGGTTTACCGGCAAAACAGTGGTGATCAAGTACGGCGGCAACGCCATGGAAAACGAGGAGCTGAAAAGCAGCTTCGCCCGTGATGTGGTGCTGATGAAACTTGTGGGCATCAATCCCATTGTGGTTCACGGTGGCGGGCCGCAGATTGGTGAACTGCTGGAACGTCTCAATATCAAATCCAACTTCGTGAACGGCATGAGGGTCACTGACAGCCAGACCATGGATGTGGTGGAAATGGTGCTGGGTGGTCAGGTCAATAAACAGATTGTCTCCCTGATCAATTCCCACGGCGGCACTGCCGTTGGTCTGACTGGCAAGGACGCAAACCTGATCCGCGCCCGCAAGCTGGAAGTCATGAACCGCTCCCCCGAGCTTGAGCGCCCGGAAATCATCGATATCGGCCACGTCGGCGAGGTTGACAGCGTGAACGTCGAAGTCATCGACATGCTTACCCGCAGCAACGTGATTCCGGTGATCGCACCCATTGGTGTTGGCCCTGATGGGGCGTCCTACAACATCAACGCTGACCTGGTGGCAGGCAAGGTGGCGGAAGCCATGAAGGCAGAAAAACTGATTCTGCTGACCAACGTTTCCGGTCTCAAGAGCAAGGACGGCAAGGTGCTGACTGGCCTGACCGCGAAACAGGTCAACGAATTGATAGAGGATGGCACCATCCATGGTGGCATGCTGCCGAAGATTCGATGTGCCCTGAACGCAGTGGAAAATGGCGTTCGTACCTCCCATATTATCGACGGCCGTGTGGCCCACGCAACGTTGCTGGAAATCTTCACGGATGAAGGTGTGGGTACGCTGATTTCCCGTAACTGACGACGACCGCCTGCCCTCTAGAGGAAAGATTCATGAAGCGCCTGCTCACCTTTCTGGTTGTCCTGGCCCTGATCGGCTACCTGTCATTCAAGGGTGCGGTCTGGTGGCTCGCGGACCAGAGACTTTCCGAGGCCCGCAAGGCGGTGGAAGACGTTGGCGTGATTGATCGGGGAGACATCCGTTCGGGTATCAACGGCCGGCTGGTGCTGGCCAGTGGCAGTTACCAGGATTTCCGCCTGACCAGGCCTGTGGAGTTCGGCCGGTTGCTGTTCAACGCCGGCTCACCGATTTCACTCTTAACCGCCCTGCTTGACCCGGCAGATCTCCCGGATCACTGGTCCCTGCAGGCGGAGGGACTGCGCCTGATGCTGGATACCAGCATGTTCCGAAACTGGGTAACGGCAGGCGCGGACACGGCACCAGCGCTGTTTTCTCCGGTGTGCGGTCCGGACCATCGCCAACACCTGGGCAGTGGCGATCTGCTGCGGCTCGGCGTTTCCGGGGTGTCTGGCGAGGCGCTCGTCATCCAGAGCAGTGAAGGTCTCTACGGGGAGCTGACCACCGTCAATGCCGGCAGCGTGGAAGTGGACTGGCCGGGTGCGCGGCTCAATCCGCTGGACCTTTCCAGCCTGGGAGAATCAACGGCTTCAGCGATCACGGTAACGCTGCGGGACGGCGGTCTCATGCGCCGGGTGGCAGCCTACTGTTCCCGGGAATCAGGGGTGGAGACCGGCGAATGGACGAGCATCGTTATGGATGCCTTCAGCGAGGCACTCAGAGCCCGCGGCTTGAGTGCCAGTGACCAGCTGCTGGCGCTCTACCGGCAGTGGCTGACCGAAGGCGGCGAACTGACGCTGGAACTGGACCCGTCGGCCCCGCTGTGGGGCGTGCCTGTGAGGGATGAAGGGGAGGCGGTCGAGGCCAGCCGGACGGCCCGCTATAATCGCGCGGAAGTGCCGGATGTCTATCTGACCCGCGTGGAACCGGAATTGCCAGAGCGGCCGGATGCTATGCTGGAGCCGGTTGTCACCGATAACAGCGGCGGTGGCGACGCCGAACCCGTTGCGGGCTGGAATTCCGTGGACACGGACGATGCCGGATCCTGGATCGGGCAGACGGTGAGAGTCACCCTGGAGAATGGTAATGTGGTGGAAGGCCGTCTGGCGAGCATCGATGACTCGCGGATGGAAATCGCGCGGCTGATGGACGGTGGTGAGGTTGCCTATCCCATTGCCATCCGGCTGATTGCAACTTTTGAGGTCTGGCGCCGCGGCCAGGCCCGCTAGCCCGGCGACGGGGCGGAGAGATTTCTATGTCCGGATCCACACAACACCTGCCTGGCATTCGTGAAATGCTGACAAAGCTGATCTCCCTGCCCTCGATCAGCAGTGCGTCAGCCGAATGGGACCAGAGTAACGAGCCGGTGGTTCGCGCACTGGCGGAATGGCTGGAACCCATGGGCTTCAATGTCGAACTGCTTGAAGTCCCGGGCATGCCCGGCAAATACAACATGATCGCCACCCTCGGCAGCGGGCCCGGTGGCCTGGTGCTCTCCGGCCACACGGACACCGTGCCTTTTGACGACAGGCGCTGGCAGAGTGACCCGTTTACCCTGACCGAGCGGGATGGCCGCTGGTACGGGCTTGGTACCTGTGATATGAAAGGCTTTTTCCCACTGGCCATCGAAGCAGCGAGGGCCTTCGTGGGCGAAGAACTGAAGCAGCCACTGATCATCCTTGCCACCGCCGACGAGGAAAGCTCCATGAACGGCGCCCGGGCCCTGGCCGAAGCCGGCCGGCCCAGGGCCCGCTATGCGGTTATTGGCGAGCCCACCGGTCTCAGGCCTGTGCGCATGCACAAGGGCATCATGATGGAGCGGCTGGTATTCGAAGGCCAGTCCGGCCATTCCTCAGATCCCTCCCTGGGGCGCAACGCCATGGAAGGGATGCACGAGGCACTGGGCGAGCTGTTGGCCATGCGCTCAGGCTGGCAGGCAAAATACAGCAATCCCAATTTCAGGGTTCAGGTCCCTACCATGAACCTGGGCTGCATCCACGGTGGCGACAATCCCAACCGCATCTGCGCCCGCTGTGAGTTGCATTTTGACCTGCGGCCGTTACCGGGCATGGACATGAAGGCGCTGCGCCAGGAAATTCTCCATAAGCTGCAGCCACTGGCAAAAAAACGCGAGCTTTCGATGGAGTTCGAGCCATTATTTGATGGTGTTCCTCCATTCGAAACGCTAGCCGATGCTGAACTGGTGAGGGCCTGCGAAAAGTTGACGGGCCACACCGCAGAGGCGGTAGCTTTCGCGACGGAAGCGCCGTGGTTGCAGAAGCTGGGGTTTGAAACTCTGGTGATGGGGCCGGGTTATATCGACCAGGCCCACCAGCCGGACGAATTTTTGGAGTTATCACAACTGGACCCGGCCGTAAGCATCCTTAAGGGATTAATCAAAGAGTTCTGTCTTTAATCTCTAGAAATCAACTCAAAAGTATAACGAGGGTATTGGCGGGACACTTTCCCAAAACCGTGGAGCGCCAGGGATGGCGCGACCGAGCCCTACAGGGACGTATTCACGGGCGTGTTTTGGGAAAGTGTCCCGCCAATACCCGGAAGACTCCAAAAGCTGAAGACTCGCAGGAGAAGAGTTTGAAATCGAATGACTGGTTGCATGGTTTCCGCCATTCATCGCCTTATATCAACGCCCATCGTGGTCGCACGGTGGTGTTGACCATAGGTGGCGATGCGATAGCTCACGGCAACCTGATCAACATAATTCACGATATCGCATTGCTCAGCAGCCTGGGAATTCGCCTTGTTGTCGCTTATGGCGCCAGGCCTCAGATCCAGACGAGGCTGGACAGTGCGGGTGAGGAGTCCAGTTTTCATCGGGGATTGCGGGTAACCCCGGAGCAGCAGCTACCATTAGTGCTGGAAGCAATCGGCGGTTTGAGAGCGTTTCTCGAGAGCCAGTTGTCCATGGGCCTGGTCAATTCGCCCATGCACAATGCGCGAATTCGGGTTAGCAGCGGCAACTATGTTACTGCAAGGCCGGTGGGTGTTCTGGACGGGATCGATTTCGGCCACACCGGTCGGGTGCGCCGGGTGGATGTGGGTGGTATCGAGAAGCTGCTCGAGCTGGGCCACATTGTGCTGCTGCCGCCGCTCGGGTATTCGCCTACCGGTGATGCGTTCAATCTCTCTTACGAGGATGTGGGCAGCCAGGTTTCTGCTGCACTGCAGGCGGAAAAACTGATCATGTTTACCGAAAACCGGGGTCTTGTGGATGATGACGGTCAGCTGATACGGGAGCTGTCCGCTCGGCAGGCCTCTGACCGGCTGTCGGCGGGCATGGTCCAGGGCCACGATGGCGAACTGTTGCAGGCTGCCTGTGACGCCTGTGTGAGAGGGGTACGCCGGGCCCACATCATCAGCTACGCCAATGACGGTGCGCTGCTGGAAGAGCTGTTTACCCGTGATGGTTCCGGCACCCTGGTCAGCAGTGATAACTATGAGCAGATCCGCCAGGCCAGGGTCGAGGATATCGGCGGCATCCTCGAGCTGATCCAGCCGCTGGAGGAACAGGGGGTCCTGGTGCGCCGCTCCCGCGAAATGCTGGAAACGGAAATCGGCAGTTTTGTGGTGGCTGAGCGGGATGGCACCATTGTGGGTTGTGCGGCGCTCTATCACTACCCTGACGAAAGTGCCGGCGAGCTGTCCTGTTTCGCGGTGGATCAGGCCTATCGCCGCGCAGGTCGTGGGGACGAGCTTCTGGCCATGATCGAGAGACTTGCGAGGGGACAGGGTATCCAGCGGTTGTTTGCACTCACCACGCAGACCGAGCACTGGTTCCGTGAGCGCGGGTTCCAGCCATCGAATGTGCGCGAGCTGCCCGGGCTCAAACTGGCTTCCTACAATACCCAGCGTAATTCAAAAGTCTTTGTGAAAGTGCTGGCCTAGGCGGGCCAGGGCTTTTTGCCGGCGCCTGGGTGACTGCGCCGACAGGCGCTTCACCGCCGCGTAGAAGGCCCTGAAATCGCCTTGGTGGTCGCGGAGTAATTGCCGGAAGGCCGGTACGTGCTGGTTGTACTGGCTGAACAGGGCGAGATTGGCGTTGTTCAGCTTCGCTGGGTTCTCGCCGAAAGGGCCGGGCTGATCCCACCCTGCTGACAGGGTCTGGTAGTCGTCCCGGAGACCCTGGAATATCCGCGCCTTTTGCTGTCGGAGCTCGGCCTCGGGGAGCCTGTTTCCTTGCCCATAGAGTGTCTCCAGTCGGCCGGATGCGGCGTCGACAAGGGTGAATGTCTGGTCGCGTTGGCGCAACCGTGCCAGGGCTTTCCTGAAGCCTTGCTGGTCGCCGCGCTGAGTCAGCCACAGACGCAGGCCTTCCAGTTCAACCGCGGTTGCAAAACTCTCGTTGAAAGCCGTATCGTCGCTGATGTAGACCACTCGGTGAGCCAGTTCGTGGAACATCAGCGCCACCATGCGGTTGTCGGACAGGGCGGTAAAACCGCTATGGAGCGGGTCATCAAACCAGCCCAGGGTAGAGTAGGCGGTGACACCGGCGATAAACGTATCGTAGCCCCTGGCTATGAATGACTCCTCCTCCGCTCGCGCTTTCTCCAGCTGGTAATACCCCCGGTAGGCCTGACAACCAACGACCGGATAACACCAACGATGGGCGTCGAGCGAAAATTCCGGAGCCGCTACCAGGTTGACTACCACCCAGGGGCGGCCAAGCTCTGCATAGCTGGAAAAGGCATCGCCCACCGGCAGCGCAAGCTGATCTTTGGCAAACTCGCGAGCGTCGTGCGCGACACGGAGTTTTTGCTGCAGCGCTGGCGGCGTTGACGGGGCATCGAGCAATTCCGACACCGGCTGCGTGGACATCATCAGTGACAGATGGCCACTGACCGCCTGGCTGTAATAGCCCAGGGTTGTACACCCGGAAAGCGTCGTTATCAGTAGCATAACGAGATAGATCTGACTAAGCTGTGTCATGGTTCAGGCTGTTATTTTGCTGCTGGCTGGCGAGTGGGCCAGAGAGTATATTACAGCCTTGTTCCCCCAAGTAGCAGGTAGCTGTCGCTGCCTTTCAGGGATACCGGCCAGATATCAGGTAGTTCATGGATCCGAAAGAGCGTCGTTCGAGCCCCCGCCAACCGATCAAACTCGCTGCCCAGCTGGATGTTGGCGGCGGTGAAAGCCTGCCCTGCCAGATTGCCGATTTCTGCGCAGAGGGGCTGTTTGTGCGTTATTCCGGGGAAACGTCGAGAAAACTGGATCAGGTGCTGGCCCGGAATACACCGGAACTGGTAGTCCGTTTCCGCAGCCCTGATGGCCGTAAACGTCACGAATTGCACGTAAGCGTCATGCGCCGGATCGAAGGCGCCATGGGCGTTGCTTTTTCCCGTTCCAACCCTGAAGCCGTCAACGCCATGCTGGAACAGTGTGGCGCCAATCGTAATCAGGGTCGCTCTTCCCTGCGCGCGCCAAGTGACAAGGTCCAGTTCGTTCTTCACCAATCGGCAAAGGCTGTTATCCAGTATATCGAGCCGCTGATGGACGCGTGCTTCGTGCAGATGGTAACCGGCCTGCGTGAAGCGGCTCAAAAAGCGGGTAATGACCAGCAGGCAAACGAATTCATGGATGCCGCCGGCCAACTCCAGGCACGCCAACGTGTTATCTGGCATCAGATGGCCCGGAGCCTGGAATCGCCTCTCAAGCCGGCCCCCAGGGGGGCTCCCGGGGCGGAGCTTTCGGTGGTCGACAAGGGTGAGTTCGAGGACTGGCTGACAATCCGCGTGATGGTAACCAAGGCGGACACCCAGTACCGGGGTGATCTGCTTCAGCTGAAGCTCCGCCTCGACAAGCTTGGCATTGCCAATTCCACCGGTCACCATAACCCGCTGGGCCCATCGCTGATTTGCGAATCCTTCCATTCCGGGCTGAGTCTGTTCAAGGCTGGCCGGGAGGTTGAAAAGGCCTGTCTCAAGGTATTCGAGAAGTCGGTACTGATGCATCTTGGCCCCCTTTATCGGGAGTTGAATAACATTCTGGTGCGCCATGGCGTGCTACCGGATCTGGATCTGAGCAAGTATCTGAGCGAACAGGTGTCCGTGAAAACCGGTGACGGTGATAAAAAGTCGCCAGTGGCGCCGGCGGCACAAGCGCAGGAGACGGCTGCTGCCGTCAGTGAAATACAGGCTCCGGAGCGCAGGGCTGAGTGGTCCCCCGGCCGGAATTCATCTACTGAATTCCGCGGGTATGCCGCTGCCGCCCAGACAGCCTTTGCAACTGTGAAGAACCTGCTCGGCACGCTGGCTGCGAGCCGCCAGGGCCGTGGCGATATCGCGCCTGTGGAGTTTTCGCCAGGTGCCAGAGAGCTCTCTGCCGGCGAATTGCAGAAACAGCTGCAGGAGCTTCAGTTGCAGGCGGCGACCGCCAGTCCGCAGCAGTCGCCCCTCCGTGAACGGGTGGTGGAGCGGGTCAGGGAAAGCGGCGAGCACGCCCTGGGAAAGGAAGAGCAAAGCACTCTGGACGTGGTGGACCGGTTCTTCGGCAGTGTAGTGGAAAGCCCCAGGCTCAGTGAATATGCCCGGTCGCGGATGCGTCAGCTGGAAGTGCCGGTGCTGAAAGTGGTCATGCGGGACCCGCAGTTTTTTGATGACCAGGACAGCCCGGTACGTGGCGTCATGAACCGGCTGGCCCAGCTGGGGGTGAAAGGCGGTCGCATCAATCCGGTGGTGCAGCGGCGGATCGATGAACTGGTTCAGCGTATTGCCACCGATTTCGAGCAGGATACCGGGGTGTTCGAGAGCGCGGTCAGGGAACTGGATGGGCTGATAGATCGCCAGAATCTTGTATATCGACGTAACGTCGAGCGGGTAACCGCCGCCGCCGAAGGCGCCCAGAAGGTGTCCGAGTCCAAGCAGGCAGTTGCGACCGTACTTGAACAGAAGCTGGCAGGGCGGAAAGTACCGAAGGCGGTGGTCAGCCTGCTGGACGGTGGCTGGCGTGATCTGCTTTCGCTGACCTGGATCCGCCAGGGGCAGGAAAGCCCGCTCTGGCAGGACTACCTGTCCGTCATTGATTCGCTGATGACCTTTGCGGATGAGCCCGACAATACGGTTAACCTGCCGGAATTGCTGCGGGTGATCCAGGATGGCCTGGCCTCAATTTCCAGCAATCATATGCCGTCCTCGCAGATTCGCGATGAGCTCAAGCAGTTTCTGGTACGTCGCCCTGAAAGCCCGCCCGACATGGTGGAAATGCCCCCGGCGAAGAACGAGGACGACAGGAAGCAGGCACTGTCCGAGCGTGAACAGCGCAGCCTGCAGCGCTGGATCAACCGTGTGCAGCAGTTACGCACCGGTGACTGGCTCAGGGATCAGGAGAAGCCGGACGAGCCCCAGTATATTCGTCTGGTCTGGGTAGCCAGGGGTTTCAGCCGGTTCGTGTTCGTGAACCACCAGGGCATGCGGGTTGTGGAGCTGGATCTCGAAGCCCTGGCCCAGCAGATGCGTAAGGGCATTATCGTGCCCGACAGCCAGTATGAACGGCCACTGGTCGACGAGAGCATCGACCGGATGGTGCGCAAGGTCTACGATCAGCTGTCCTGGGCGTCCACTCACGATGAGCTGACAGGGCTGCTGGGGCGCCGTGAATTTGAGCGTATGCTGGAGCAGCAGCTGGCCCGGCGTGAGGATGAGCGCGCCCTGGTCCGGCTTGATTTGCGCCAGTTCCGGTTGCTCAATGATACCGCCGGTTATCAGGCAGGGGATGAAGCGTTACGCATGGTGGCGGACGTGCTCCGCAGTAAAGTGGGGGATGGCATGCCGCTGGCACGGCTTTCCGGAAACGAATTTGCCCTGTTGCTGCCGGCGGAAAGCGCCCTGGAAGCATCCCGGGAAATCGTGTCAGCCATCGAGGCGATGAAGTTCCGTTTTGACAGCGGCAGTTACCACCTCTCGGCCAGTGCCGGACTGGCACCTGAAATGCCGGCGCTGGCCAACGCCGAACGCTGGCTGAAGGCCGCTGAGGTCGCTATGAAAGAGGCCAAGAATCGAGGCCACGGCAAGATAATGGAGTATTCCCTGGACGCCGATGATCACGCGCGCCAGGAACAGATTGCGGCCAAGGTGGCCAATCTGGGAGATCTGAATGAAGAGCGCATGCTGTTGCGATGCCAGAAGATTATTCCGCTTCATCAACGAACCACGATGGCCTCGCAATACGAGATTCTCATCAGCATGTACGATGACACCGGTAACCTGATTACCGGCAAGGATTTCGTCCGTATGGCTGAGCGTTACGACCGCATGCAGGCGGTTGATCGCTGGGTAGTGGGCCAGATGCTGGACTGGCTGCAGGACAAGGCCCCTGATCCGGAGCATATGGGCGGTATCTGCATTAACCTGTCCGGGCATTCGCTGAACGATCAGCAGCTGATGGAATTCATTTACCACAAGCTAAGCCAGAAAAACGCCCCTATTGAAAGAATCTGGTTCGAGATTACCGAGGCTTCGGCCATCAACGACATTCAGGGTATTTCCGGGTTTATCGAGGAAATGAAGGAGCTTGGATGCCGGTTCTGCCTGGGCGATTTCGGCAGCGGACCGACATCGTTCCAGTTCATGCGCAGCCTGCCGGTGGATCTGATCAAGCTGGACAGCGCATTCACCAGCCAGCTGGATACCAGTGAAACGGATCGGGCCATGGTGAAGTCGATGGTGGACATGGCCCACTACATGAAACGGGAAGTGATTGCCTCTCAGGTTGAAAGCCGCGGGGTTCTCGATATGCTGACCAGCCTGGGTGTGGACTATGCTCAGGGTTTCGTCATCGAAAAGCCGCGGCTGCTCACCAGCCTGGACTGACTTTCCGGACCGCCTGTTATGTCAAAACGTCACCCGATTATCGCGGTTACCGGTTCGTCCGGTGCCGGTACCACCACTACCGGCGAGATATTCAGCCGTCTTTTCGCTGGTGAAGGTTTCCGGGCTGCGATGGTCAGCGGCGACAGCTTTCATCGTTATAATCGTCAGCAGATGGCGCGCCTTGCGGCCAAGGGCCAGTTTGGTGAGCGTAATCACTTTGCGCTGGCGGCGAACCACATCGATAAACTGGAAGCGCTGTTTTATGATTACGGACATACCGGCAGCGGCCAGTTCCGCCAGTATGTTCACGACGAGGAAAGACAGCTGATCGAGGCGGGCTACAAACCCGGAACGTTCACCCCGTGGGGACCGTTGGCCCCGGATACCGACCTGCTTTTTTATGAGGGCCTGCACGGTGGGGTCGTCAGCGAAGCCTTCAACATCGCCCAATATGTCGATCTGTTGGTGGGGGTAGTGCCCATTGTCAATCTTGAGTGGATCCAGAAAATCCATCGCGACACCAACAGGCGCGGCTATTCGCAGGAGGCGGTGGTGCAGACTATCGTCAACCGCATGGACGATTACGTGCACGATATCGTCCCCCAGTTCGCCCACACCCACGTCAACTTCCAGCGCATACCTCTGGTGGACACCTCCAATCCCTTTGTTGTCCGGGATGTGCCCACCGAAGACGAAAGCCTGATCGTCATCCATTTCCGTGAGCCCTCGGATGTGGACCTTCCCTATCTGCTGCAGATGATTACCGGCAGCAGCCTGTCGCGCCACGACACTATTGTTATTCCCGGCACCAAGCTGTCCCTGGCCATGGATCTGATCATGCGGCCGCTGGTGTCAGAGCTGATGGCCCACAAACCCTTTGCATGAATGGCCGATCAGGCAGTCAGGCGGCCGTCGCGGTAGTCCCGCAGGGTCTGCTCAATCTCTTCGCGGGTGTTCATGACGAACGGACCGTATTGCACAACGGGTTCACCAATCGGCTTGCCGGCAATCAGCAACAGGCGCGCGCCGTTTTCACCGGCGCCGACACGGATACTGTCTCCCGGAGAGAGGATGCTGGCGGCGGAGGCCTGAAGAGCACGGGAACCCTCATCTGAAACCAGTGAAGCCTCGCCGGCATACAGATATAACAGGCCGTCCAGCTCCGGGCTGACCGGCAACAGGGTCTCTTTTCCCGGTTCCAGATGAATGTCCGCGTACAGTGGCCGGGTGCTGCCCCCGTTGACGGCGCCCAGATGTTCCTGTCCTTCCAGCGTGACTGTGCCGGCAATCAGTTTGACCAGACCCCCGTCGACAGTGATGGCGGGAATGTCTTCCGGCTGGATGTCCCGGTAACCTGCCGGCTTCATTTTTTCTGCAGCGGGCAGATTGAGCCAGAGCTGGAATCCGCGCATCTGCCCGGACTCCTGCCGGGGCATTTCCGAGTGCACAATGCCGCGTCCGGCGGTCATCCACTGGACACCACCGTTTTTCAGATTGCCACGGTTGCCCAGATGGTCCTCGTGGAGCATATGGCCCTCGATCATGTAGGTGACCGTCTCGAAACCGCGGTGGGGGTGTGAAGGGAACCCGGCAATGTAGTCCCGGGGCTGGTCGGAACCGAATTCGTCCAGCATCAGGAACGGGTCGAGACGGATGTTCTGGTGTTGACCGAGAGAGCGCTTGATGCGAACACCGGCACCATCGGAGGTTTCGAGTGCAGGGATGGTCTGTTTTATGGATCGCAGGGACATGGTGTATTCCTCCTCAAGGGGTATAACGTCTATTAGACGCCCTCGAAGCCATGGGAATAAACCGGAGAATTCTGGAAGCAGACATCAAAAAAACTGAAGGTCCGGTGATGGTGGGCCATCACCGGACAGGACGGGGTTATTCCACGTTACGGGAGTAGAAAATCTCCAGCATTTCCCGCTTCAGACGGTCTTCGATCGACTGCGCTTCCCGTGGGTCCAGGTCACTGGCATTGACCCCGAACACGTAGTTATCCAGCTTGAAGTTCTTGAGCATCATTTTGGTGTGAAACAGGTTTTCCTGGTACACGTTGACATCAATCATCTGGTAGGCGTTCTGGGTATCCTCGGTCAGATAGTTCTGGATCGAGTTGATGTCATGATCAATATAATGCTTGGTGCCGTCCACGTCGCGGGTGAAGCCCCGCACACGGTAATCCACGGTGACCACATCGGAATCAAAGCTGTGGATCAGGTAGTTGAGTACCTTCAATGGCGAGATCAGGCCGCAGGTGGACACGTCGATGTCGGCACGGAACGTGCTCACGCCGTCGTGGGGATGGCTCTCCGGATAGGTGTGCACCGTAACGTGGCTCTTGTCCAGATGTGCCACGATGGCATCCGGCAGCGGGCCCGGTGACTCCTCGTTGTCCGCCTCACCATCACTGAGTTCGTGCTCCGCAATCAGCATGGTGACAGAGGCGCCGTGAGGCTCGTAGTCCTGGCGTGCAATATTGAGCACATTGGCGCCAATAATCTTGACCACATCGGTGAGAATCTGGGTCAGACGCTCGGCGTTGTACATCTCGTCGATATAATCAATGTAGGCTTTACGCTGCTCTTCGGTCTGCGCATAACAGATGTCGTAGATGTTGAAGCTCAACGATTTGGTCAGGTTATTGAAACCATGCAGTTGTAGTTTGGTTTCCATGTTCAGCCCCCCCAAGTGACTGGAGATGAATGTCAGTGGTCACGCCTTTTACCGCATGCCACCAAGGCCGCCACCGATAACTGACCGGCATGTTTACCTTTTGCGCAGACCGGCGGAGAGGGTGCGTATTATGCACACCGACCCTTGATTTGGGTAGAGTCCAAAGCAATATTGTAGCATCCGTATTTGCCCCGGTTCAGGGGGTCTCGCGGATCTCATGACTATGGGTGATTTCCACGCCGGCTTTTTCCAGCATGATGGAGGCGGAACAGTATTTTTCCGCAGAAAGACTGACCGCCCTCTTCACCAGGTTTTCCTTCAGTTTGCTTCCGGTAATAACAAAGTGCAGGTGAATGCGGGTAAAGACCGCTGGCACTGCATCGGCGCGCTCCGCTTCCAGTTCGGCATGGCAGGCCGTCACGTCCTGCCGGCTTTTCTGCAGAATGCTCATTACATCAAAGGAAGAGCAGCCGCCGAGCCCCATCAGCATCATCTCCATGGGGCGTGGGCCCAGGTCCTTGCCGCCGTGGTCGGGTGGACCGTCCATCTGTATCGCGTGCCCGCTGCCGCTGGTTGCCCGGAAGCTGGCGTTGCCGGTCCAGTCAATGGTTGCTTTCATCTGTAGTCCTGCTCCGCATGGGATGTGGCGTTCGATTGGCTGGATGCTAGCATATCCCGTATTATCCGGCATATTCGCAAAAACGCAGCGCCCAGGATCTGGTCTATACTGTTTCAGGTTGCCGAAACAGGGCCTTCTTGTTATAAGTTGCGTTTATAATGAATGAACCCGCATGGAAAGCAGGTGAATAAAAACATCGGGATCCCGCCAGTAATGAGGAGGCATGACTCGCACTATGGCCACTATCGTCAAGCCGGTTGAGCACAAAACCAAGCACCTGGACTATTTTCTTTCCCAGTGCCATCGCCGGCGTTACCCAGCCAAGAGCACTATTATTTATGCAGGGGATAAAAGCGATTCCCTGTTCTATATCGTCAAGGGCTCGGTTACCGTCATTATCGAGGACGACGACGGCCGCGAGATGATCATGGCCTATCTGAACGCCGGGGATTTTTTCGGCGAGATGGGGCTGTTCGACAACATGGACTCCCGCAGTGCCTGGGTAAAAGCCAAGACCGAGTGCGAAGTTGCCGAAATCAGTTATACCAAATTCCGGGAAATCGCCCAGCAGGACCCGCGGGTGCTGTACTTCATCGGTGAGCAGATGGCCTCGCGCCTGCGCCAGACCACACGCAAAGTCGGTGATCTGGCATTTCTGGACGTAACCGGCCGTGTTGCCCGTACCCTGCTGGACCTGTGCAAGGAACCGGACGCCATGACCCATCCGGATGGCATGCAGATCAAGATCACCCGCCAGGAGATTGGCCGCATTGTAGGCTGTTCCCGCGAAATGGTCGGGCGAGTCCTGAAAACGCTGGAGGATCAGGGCCTCGTCCGGGTCAAGGGCAAGACCATGGTGGTGTACGGTACCCGCTAACCGGTCGAGTGTCGCTTGCGGTATCAGCTTCATGGGCTTATCAGCAGGCATTGGCTGCGCCATCACCATCATTCCAGCAGGGCGACCGACTTGATCAACGCATGAACATGCTGGCCGTTCTCCAGTCCCAGTTTGCGGCAGGAGTGTTCGGTGATTTCGGCGGTCAGCGTCTGTCCGTCCCGGAGCTTTCCCGCCACCAGTACCCGGCCCGGCCGGAAGGCGACGATTTGCTCGATCGTAACCGGCAACTGATTCATCACACTGACCTCCTCAACGGGATAGCGCGCGATTGCGACGTCGTTGGAATGAATGCGCAAGCGCATCGGTTTCCCCTGTGGGGCGAGGCCGGTCTGAATCAGGAACTGGATGTGTTCGTTACCAAAGCGCGTCAGTCCGTCGTTGGGCCCTGGTTGCACGCTGCCCTCGAGCACACAGACGGCACCCTCGTCGGCGAAGAGCGGTGAGTCGGGTCGCGTCAGTGTCTTCTGCAGGGATTCGTGTGAGGTGATCCGGCCATCTTCCATGAAGACGACGCGATCCGCTAGCCGTTCGACCTCATCCGGTGAGTGCGTCACCATGACGATCGGAACGCCCGACTCCGCAGTCAGCCGCGACAGGAAGGGCATGATCTCACGCTTGTTCTGGGTGTCGAGGGCGGACAGGGGTTCGTCGAGCAGCAATAGCTGCGGACTGGCCAGCAGGGCGCGGCCAACCGAGACGCGCTGGCGTTGGCCGCCCGAGAGCCGGTCAGTCGGTCGGTCCAACAGGCCGGTAATGCCCAGCATGTCGGTGACCTCTCCCAGATGCAGCCTGCGCAGCGATTCGGGAGTGCGTTTGTAACCGTAGAGCAGATTCCCGCGCACTGATAAGTGCGGCAGGAGGCTGTGTTCCTGGAACACGATTCCGATCTGTCGTTGATGCAGCGGGACAAAGTGCCGGCCGTGCTGCCAGATCTGATTGCCGAAGCGGACCTCTGCGTCGCGCACCTTTTCGAGCCCGGCCATGATGCGAAGCAGGGTTGTCTTGCCGCAGCCGGATCGTCCAAACAGCGATGTCACCCCGTTGAGCGGCAGCTCGATGTCGACGTCCAGCTCGAAGTCGCTCCGTTTCAGCCTTGCCTTAATTGCCAGGGTCATATCTTGGCTACCTTGAAGCGACGGGTCAGGCTATAAACAACGAACAATGTGAAGAACGCGAAGATCAGCAGCATCAGTGACAGCCGGTGCGCAGATTCATAGTTCATCGCCTCAGCGTGGTCGTAAATCAGCACGGACAGGACCCTGGTCTCGCCGGGAATACTGCCACCGAGCATGAGGATGACGCCAAACTCACCCAACGTGTGCGCGAAAGTGAGGGTGGCGGCCACAACGAAGCCACCCTTGGTCAGTGGCAGGATGACGGTGATAAAACGGTCGATCAGACCGGCACCGAGACTGCTCGCGACCTCGACGGGCCGGCGCCCGAGATTGCCGAAAGCCTCGGCCAGCGGCTGGACCGCGAACGGCATCGAGTACAGCACCGAGGCGATCAGTATACCCTCGAAGGTAAAGGCGAGGTGATGCAACCCAAAGGATTCAAGCGTGCCGCCGATCACACCACGCGGTCCGAGCACGATCAGCATGTAAAAGCCGAGCACCGTCGGGGGCAGCACCAGCGGCAGTGCGACGATCGCCTGGACCGCGACCCGCGCAGCCGATTGACCGCTCGACAGCCACCATGCAATGGGTGTTGCGATGATAAGCAGGATCAGCGTCGTGTAGAAACAGAGCCGGAGGGTGACTTCAATCGCCTGCCAGTCCGCGGGGCTAAGTTCGAGCATGGAGTTCTCTCAGTCTTGAGTGCGTAGTGACGCGTTCCCTTTCCGTTACTCGGGCATCACGAATCCATAGCGCTCCATGATCTGGTGCGCTGCGTCGGTCTCCATGTAATGTGCGAAGTCCGCTACTGGCGGCTTGTTGTCCCCGCGCTTTGTGACGATATAGCCCTGCGTTAACGGATTGTGGAGCTTTTCATCAATGAGATGGTGTGGGTGCCTGGCCATATCAGGAAACTTCGCTAGCGACAGCGCGATGATGCCAACGTCCGCAGCGCCGGATTCGACCATCTGCGCGGTATGGGCGATGTTTTCACCAAACACCAGTTTCGGCTGTACCGCCTCCCATGCGCCCGTTGCCCGCAGCGCCTCCTGTGCGCGCAGGCCGTAGGGGGCATGCGAGGGTTGGGCGATGGCGATGCGCCTGATGTGTGGCTCGGTGGGCAGCTCCCCTAACGTGAGTTCCGATGCATCCAGCGTGTTGCTCCAGATCACGATGCGGCCGATGGCGTAGATGGCCGGATCGGTGGCCGTGAAGCCCTCTGCCTTGAGCCTTTGCGGGAATGAGATGTCCGCGGAGAAAAAGAGGTCATATGGAGCACCGTTCATGATCTGTGTCGTCATCTTGCCTGATGAGCCATAGACCACCGCGATCTCGTGTTCAGGATGATCGTGGCGATAAACCTCAAGAATATCGTCAAGTGCAAAGCGCAAGTCGGAGGCCGCTGCTATGGTGAACTTGTCGGCATGGGCGGCCATAGCGAACAGTAGCGACCAGGTGAGCAATAAGGGGCGCAGCAGTTTCATGGCTGAGTTCCTTTCATTGGGCAGTGGCACACAAGAGCCCGCCATACTATGTTTTGTCGTTTTCTCGGGTTCGCTACAGCGTTAAGTCAAAAAAGACATAACGCGAAGTGTAGCGCAACTCGGGTACCAGTATATGACGAAAATCAAAATTGGCAGCAGTTGGCCAGCCTGCGCAGCGCTTCCAACTCGGGTGCGGCCTCAGTGTTGAGGCGTTCTTCCAGTGCGTCGTAAGCGACCACCAGTTCCTGCCCGAGGGTGGTCAGGGATGCGCCACCACCACCTTTGCCACCCGTTGCAGTTGCCACAACCGGCTGGCCAAATCCTTCGTTCAAGGTGTTGATCAGTAGCCAGGCACGCTTGTAAGGAATGCCGAGCGAACGGGCCGCGGCCGCCATGGAGCGTGTCACGCCGACCGCGCGCAGCAGGTCAATCTTGCCGGGCCCGACGGTGATGCCGTCGCCAATGTAGAGACGCGGCCGGACCAGAACGGCACAGGGTTTGCTTTTTTCAGGACTCATACGATAGATGCTATCGGAAACGGCCGGTTATCCCAAGCTCCCCGGGATTTGTGCGCCTATTCCACGTCTCTGTCCCATTCCGGCGGTTTCCACAGATGCTTCAGACGTGAAAGCAGGCCACCTCCAGGTCGGGCGATGGCCCTGAACAGATCCATGTATTCATGGGTCCACAGCACCAGAAGATTATTGGAATGCACCGGGCGGGTGATGCCGTACTCCGGCGGTGCCTGTTCATCCTCGGCCACGAAGGTGCCGAACAGCCGGTCGCAGACTATCAACGTGCCGCCGTAGTTGCGGTCGATGTAGCCCGGATTGCGGCCGTGGTGAACCCGGTGATGGCTTGGCGTACTGAACACCGCTTCCACCCAGCGTGGCAATTGGCTCACGAGGGTAGTGTGAATGAAGAACCGGTAAACCAGTGACAGGGCGTAGGCAATGCCGATCCACACCGGATTGAAACCGATAAACGCGAGGGGCAGGTAGAACATCCACATGCCATTAAAAATATTAGTGGCGTTCTGCCGGCAGGGAACGGCGGCAGACGCTCAGCGATTAGCGGCGTAGAGCTTCTCCAGGGGCTGGATCTGCGGCTGCCACTGATCCAGCCAGACCTTGATGTCGCGGGGGATTCTGGCCGGTTTGGGCCAGGGAACCGGGTATTGCCCGGGCTGGAACATGGGCGCAAACAGCGCCGCAGCGGCGAGATCTGCGCGGGAGAAGCTGTCGCCCGCGAGGAAGGGTTTCTCCTGGTACGCATGGGCCAGTTCTGTCAGGTAGGCTTCCATGGTTTCCCGTGACCGTTCTGCTGTCTTTTCATTGATTTTCATCCACTTGCGCATGATCTCATCTACCCGGCTGAAAGCCAGTTTCAGCAGAATCCGGTTGTAGAAGGGGGTGCCTGCGGCCAGCAGGGGCACCACTACCCTGGGACGCTGCAGAAAATGGTGGTAGGAATAGCAGCGCACGGCAGGCCCTACTTCATCATCCAGCCGCTGCTCCCAGGCCAGAGCAACTTGGCGGGCTTCGGGGTCCGCCGGTGTCAGCGCATTGTCGGGGAAGGTTTCATCAAGGTAGTCGATGATTTCCCTGGATCCCTGAACCCGGTGGCCGTCATGATCCAGCACCGGTACTGACGACTCCCTGCCGGTGAGTTTGCGAATGGTTTTTACGTGCTGGCCGGGCAAAAGGCTGATGGTCTCGTAGCTCAGCCCTTTATAATCCAGTGCCCAGCGAACCTTCTCGCAGTAATGGGATATTGCAAACTGGTATAGTTTGATGGCCATGACGTTGTGTGCTCCAGAATTCCAATGGCCTAAGCGTAATGCTTTAACGCGGGAAATGGTAACGGACCGCTTTGAATTCCACGGACGTGGTCAGCTGCTGATGACAGCCCTGACCACAGTATATCAGGGTGATTGACTTCGCAGCGTGAGCCCGTAGTTGTCGAAGATCTGCTGGGCGCGGCCATCCTCAATCCGCTGACGGGTGCCGTCCGAAAGCAGTTGTGCCAGCTTTTTCGCATCTTTCCGCGCCGGGGAGAACGCTACAAAGGTGTCGGACCCGTCAATCAGTCCCGCTTCGCGGGGCCGGTTGTCGGTCTTTCCGGTACTCATGGCCCACCAGTCCATGACGTACCTGTCTTCAACGAAAATGTCCGTGCGAACCTGGTCCAGGAGTTCGATGGCCCGGTTCAGTGGGGATGGGCCGGAAATCACCCATACCTTCTCCTGGTCAGCCTGATGCTGCCTGATGTAGCTGTCCAGAACTTCGGTGTACGAGTACCCGTTGATTACCAGCAGCTGCTGGCCTTCCAGGGATTCAATGCCGCTGTAATGCCAGGTGTTGTCCGGATGAGTGAACAGTGCAACGGATGAGTGACCCTGGGGAGTGTCGGGGAAAACCAAATCCGGTGCGTCGGTGATGAAGGCGCCGACCACCGCGTCCAGTTGGCCTTCGCGGGTCATCTGCAGAGCTCTTGCCCAACTCAGGTTGATGTACTCCACGGTGTAACCTGCCTCGGCAAGGATGTCGCGGGCAAGATCTACCAGGTACCCCTCGTGATCACTTCCGGCTTCACAGTTGTGCGGGCACCGGGGGGCGGCCGCGATCACTATGGTGTCTGCCCGTCCCCCGGTTATGGAGAGGGATGCCTGTTCACCGGCAGAAAACCCGCTGGAGGTTTGCGCAACCGCATCAACCGGGTCGCCATCCGGCTGAGAGCAGCCTGTAAGGAGTATTGCCGCAAATATTATAACGACAGGTCTGGACATGATCGTTGTCCGGGGGGCACCGCGGGAATACGGCTACCATTGAATCATAGTCCCCTGTCTGTGGTTTTGTCATCTGTTCAGAACGCCGGATCAGTAGCGGCTTCGCGCATCACCCTCGGAGGTGTCCAGCGGTACAAGTGCCTTGACCAGTTCCTTCATCTCAAGGACGCCCACCTGTTTGCCTTTTCTGACCACGCGATAGACAAGGTCGGTGTCGCCATCAGACCGGCCTATCACGGATTCCAGGTTTTCGCGTTCGGAAATATCGCCGGCACACTTCTCCGGCGCTTCGGTGGTTTTCTTCATGATCGAGCGTACACGCAGGACGCGGGCGCGGTTGATGTCGCTGATGAAGTCGGTGATGTAGGGGTCGTTGGGATTCATAAGGATTTCCTGGGGTTCGCCCTGCTGGACGATGTGGCCATCCTTGAGGATGACCAGGTGATCCGCCAGTTTCAGGGATTCGTCCAGATCGTGGGTGATGAACACAACGGTTTTCTGCAGCTCGTCCTGCAGTTCCAGCAGCAGGTCCTGCATGTCGGAGCGAATCAGCGGGTCCAGTGCCGAAAAGGCCTCGTCCATCAGCATGATGGGTGAGTTCGATGCCAGCGCACGGGCAATCCCCACGCGTTGTTGCATGCCGCCGGAGAGCTGATGCGGGTATTGATATTCATTGCCTTCCAGGCCTACCCGGGCAAGCCATTTTTTTGCTTCGCCTTCGAATTCGTTTGCGGAGTAACCCCGGACCAGCAGCGCCATACCGGCATTTTCCAATACTGTCTTGTGGGGCAGCAGCGCAAACTTCTGGAAAACCATCGACATCCGTTCCCGCCGGAGTTTCCTCAGTTGGTCCTCGTTGAATCGCAGCACGTCCTCGCCATCCACCTGCACCTCACCCGCGGTGGGTTCGATCAGCCGGTTCAGATGGCGTATCAGCGTGGACTTGCCGGAGCCGGAGAGCCCCATAATGACGGTAATCTCGCCTTCATGCATATCCACGTTGATGTCCTGGAGGCCCAGTACATGGTGGTGTTTCTCCAGCAGTTCAGCCTTGCCCATCCCGCCGCGTACGTGCTCCAGCGCAGCTACCGGATCAGGGCCGAAGATCTTGTACAGGTTCCGGATGGAAATCTTGATATTCCGGTCCACAATTCGCTCCCTTACTGATTTTGTGAGGCGTTGATCCGCGCCAGTGAGGCCTTGGTTACCCGGTCAAGGATAACCGCCAGGATAACGATACCCAGGCCGGCAACGAGCCCGACGCCGAGTTCCAGGTTGCGAATGCCCTGAAGCACCAGCACCCCGAGCCCCGGTGCCGAGACCAGGGAGGCAATGACTACCATGGCAAGACTCATCATGATGGTCTGGTTCACCCCCGCCATGATGTTGGGCAGTGCCAGAGGAATCTGGACCTTGAACAGTTTTTGATGGCTGGTCATGCCGAAGGCGTCAGCGGCTTCAATCACGTCCTTGTCCACCAGACGGATGCCCAGGTTGGTGAGGCGGATAACCGGCACAATGGCGTAGAGAATAATGGCGATGCCATACAACTTGGATTCGGTCACGCTGAACAGGAAAATCAGCGGAATGAGATACACAAAGGGTGGCAGTGTCTGCAGCATATCCAGCACGGGAACCGTCAGGCGCTGCATCATGTTACTGCGGGACATGGCTATGCCGATGGGCACCCCGAACAGCACGCACAGGAAGGCACACACAAAGATGATGGCAAGTGTCTCCATGGCGTAACGGTAGTAGTCGATAAAGGCCAGCAGGCACAGGCTCACTGCGACGAAGCCAACCAGTTTCCAGGATTTGGTAACAAAGAAAACCACGGCCAGGAGTATCGGTATGACGATCCACCAGGGCGTATTCAGCATGCCGTAGAGTGTGCCGTCCAGAGCCCAGCTCAGGGGCTGGGTCAAAGGATCCAGAACAACGCTCAGACTGTCCTTGATGGACAGAAAGCCCTCTTCAAGACCCTTTGTAAGTTCCCGGGATTTGGGGAAAGCCGCACAGGACTCATTGAGCGCGTTCATGGAGGGAAAAGGGGTATCCCAGAGGGATTCGGGTTCACCGGTTGTTCCCTGGGTTTTCTGCAGTAATGCAGCCATCGACATGGGCGCGTCGCTTTGTCCTTCTGCACACCAGTCTTCCAGTCCCAGTGATGAAAATATGAAATCGTAGGCAGCCATTAGCGGTAGGTTCCCGTCGCATTCAGGTAAGTAAAGCTCATTTCGGGTTTTTCGTTAGGGATTTGACAGGGGCCGGGGAGGGCCGGCCCCTGTCAGGGTAGGCGAGCGTTTACTCGCCCATTACCGCAGCGAGGCGTTTCCTGGCTGAATCGTTCAGCCAGCTTGACCACTCGTCACTGTTGTTACTCAGGTAATACACGGCTGCTTCTTCAGCAGAGGCATTATTGGAATCCATCCACGCCAGCAGTTGGCTCATGGTTTCCGTCTTGAACGTCATGTGACTGAGCATTTCCGCCACTTCCGGCTGGCGATCCTGGAAGTCGGTGGTGATGGACGTCAGAACTGTTGCCGCAGGGAAGTCAGACACACCCGGATTCTCTGTATCCTGGCTCTGGTTGCGGGTGTGGACTTCGGGTTTGTACTCTCCCAGATCAACGCGGGTCATGTCGTATTTGCCCAGTGGCACGGTCGGGCCCCAGTAGTAGCCGAACCAGGGTTCCTCGGACTGGACCGCTGAGGCCATGGAGGAAGCCAGCGTCTCACCGGAGCCGTGGTTGAATACCTCAATGCCGGCGCTTTCCAGATCGAGCGCTTCGATCAGATTGTCGTTGACTACACGGCAGCCCCAGCCACTGGGGCAGTTGTTAAACTGATTGCCCACCAGTTCGGGATTTTCCATGACCCCTTCGATGGTGGTCAGCTCCGGGTGCTCCTCGGCCAGGTAGGTCGGAATCCACCAGCCTTCAACACCACCCGGGTCCAGCACCTCTGCTACGCGCTCGATCTTGCCCTGCTCTTCCAGTTCCAGGTAAGCCTCGCCGGCAGAGTTGAGCCACAGCTCGGTGACAATGTCCGGCTCACCGTTTTCCGCGACCGAGGTAACGGCCGGAACAGTGTCCGAAGGAACCACAGTTACGTCACAACCGTAGCCCTGCTCCATGATGAATTTGGCCACGCCGGTGACAACGGCATTGGAGGCCCAGCCCATTTCAGTGATTGAGACTTCGTCGCATTCAGCCTGGGCAAGTGCGGGAACGGACATCGCGCACAGCAGCGCGACAGGCGTTAGTTTACGCATGGTTGGTTATCCTTCTGGTTTTTTAAAATACGTGGGAAAGCAACCGCCCGAGGGGTACGGAAGACCGCTCGACAAGTGAAGGCATTGAATTGGTTGTGCGTTAAAAAGACAAGACAAACGGTACAGCCTCGGTTACTACGTATCTGCAAGAGTAACGCTCTGAGCGGGAGTTACAAGCTATTAATGTAAAATGATACCCACAAAGAGCGATTTATTGCCTCAATTCCCGACCTCGCAGGGGGCATCGGGAATTCACCGGACCTTTATCGGTTTTCCCGTCAGCACCGCTGTCAGCCATGGAAGCGGTTGCTGCGGGAAGATCGGGAGTCCATGCTTGGGGAGGCGCTATCGCTCACTGATACGGGAATCTTCACCAACGATGCACTGGATTCTGTTACGTGGACTCACCCGGGAGCAATCACACTGGGGCAAGTTTCCACGGTTGCTTGCAGATGCTTTCCCTGGACAACATTTTCATCTGGTGGATCTTCCGGGTACTGGCGTGCATTTCAATGATCCCTGTCCAGAGAGCATTGCTGCCATTCGCGAGAGAGTCAGGCTCAGCGTCGGACATATTCCCGGTCCCTACAGCCTGCTGGGGCTCTCCATTGGGGGGATGGTCGCGCTGGACTGGGCGCAGCATGCGCTGCCGGGAGAAATCCAGAATCTGGTACTGATCAATACCAGTTCAGCCTTCAGCCGGCCGTGGCACAGGATGAAACCGCGCGCTTGGCCCCGTATTGTCCGGCTGTTATCCCGCCGTGAACTGTTTGATCGCGAAGCGGATATCCTGCGGCTGAGCTGCAACCGGCCAGTCAGTCTGCAGACCGTGAAACACTGGTACAGTATCCAGCGCCAGCGCCCGGTCAGTTTCAGAACTGCCTGGACCCAACTGAAAGCCGCAGCCACTTTCAGGCCGGTTCCTGATCGGCCGCTGCCGGATGCCCTGCTGCTGGCCAGCGAGGGTGACCGCATTGTCCACTGGCAATGCAGTAAAGCGTTTGAACAGCGCTGGCAGTGGACGCTGAAAGTGCATCCCTCCGCGGGCCATGACCTGCCTCTGGATGACCCGCAATGGATCATCCGTCAGATGAAAAGCTGGTTGCCCCGGTGATCGCGGTTGCTCGACGCAACTGTTCTTCCGCGTCAGTCTCCTATACGATTTATCAATGCCTTTCGATAATCATGTATGGAGCCAGTACTAATGAAAATTCTTGAGACCAAAACCGCGCCGAACCCCCGCCGTGTGCGCATGTTCATGTCTGAAAAGGGATTGCTGGATCAGGCGGAGTTTGTCGAGGTCGATATCCTCAAAGGGGAGAACCTCACGCCGGATTACGTTGCCAAAAATCCTATGAAGAAGGTACCGGTGATGGAACTGGATGACGGCACCTGCATTGCCGAAACCATGGCCATCTGCCGTTATTTCGAGGAAAGCTACCCGGATACCCCGACCCTGCTGGGCGATACGCCGGTGGAGAAAGCGCTGGTGGAGCAATGGCTGCGCTGGATCGAGTTTTCATTTTTCATGCCTACCGGTATGTGTTTCCAGCACACCACTGGTTACTTCAAGGACCGCATGAACCCGATCAGGGAATGGGGTGAGGAGTGCCGTACTACCGTGGAGAAGTTCATGCATTTCCTCGATAAACAGCTGGATGGCAGGGAATACATCTGTTGCGACCGCTTTACCGCAGCCGACATCAATGCCTTTACCACAGTGGCTTTCGCCCGCGTGGTAGACATTCGCATCAAGCCTGAACAGACCAACCTCCAGGCCTGGTACGATCGCATCAAGCAGCGTCCGTCAGCGCAGGTGTGACCTGATGACTCAACCGACCCTTTTGGCCTGTGCTCTGGATAAAATTGATGCCGCCAACCGGGCAGATCCCAACTGCGAGCAACTGGACGGTCAATCCCTGCCCAAGGAGTATGCTTACAGCCAACACATGACCCGTTGGCTGTTCGAGCTTGAGCCGCAACCTTCCGAGCGCATGCAGATCGCCTGCCGCGCCCAGCACATTGAGCGCTGGACCATGCCCCGCCGCGATTTCCCGGAAGGCCGCAAGGCCTACTATGAATGGCGCCAGGCCTGTGGTCGCATGCATGGCCGCCGTGCGGCGGAGATCATGGCTGAATGCGGATATCCGGAGGATGAATGTAAGCGGGTGGAGACCATTCTGACCAAGCGGGAGCTGCGCAAGGATGGGGACACCCAGTTACTGGAAGATGTGGCCTGCATGGTGTTTCTTGAGCGTTATTTTGCGGATTTCTACGAACAGAATGCCGACTATGACCGGGAGAAATGGCTGCGAATTGTCCGCCGCACGTGGGGCAAGATGTCGCCAAGGGGGCACGAGGCTGCCCTGAAGCTGGCCGAGGGGATGCCGGTGCATTTGCTGGCGTTGCTGCAGGAGGCTTTGGCGCAAAATTAATCCGTGCCCAAGTCAGCGGGCATGGGTCTCCAAAATACGCTGTGAATACGTCCCTGTACGCTCGGCTCCGCCATCCATGGCTACGCACCATTTTGGCGACCCATGCCCGCTGACTTGTTCGAGCTTTATGATAAGCCCTCTTAGAAAAACAGCTCTTCCAGTTTTTTGCCAGGCTCCTGGGCACGCATGAAAGACTCGCCCACCAGAAAGCCGTAAATACCGCGATCAGTCATCGCGGTGACATCATCACGGGTCATGATGCCGCTCTCGGTGATGGTCAGGCGGTCGGCAGAGATCCTTTCGTGCAGTTCGAAAGTGGTATCCAGCGAGACATCGAAGGTGTGCAGGTCGCGGTTGTTGATGCCCACCAGTGGCGTGGACAGGGTCAGGGCGTCGCCCAGTTCCTCTCCGTCATGTACCTCCACCAGTACATCCAGCCCGATTTCATGGGCGATGCCTTCCAGTTCCTGCATCTGGTTCCTGGTCAGGCAGGCGGCGATCAGCAGGATGCAGTCGGCGCCAATGGCACGGCTTTCGTACACCTGGTAGGGCGCGACCATGAAGTCCTTGCGGATTACCGGCAGGCTGCAGGCGGCACGGGCGGCTTTCAGATAGTCTTCATGGCCCTGGAAGAAGTCTTTGTCAGTGAGCACTGACAGGCACGCCGCGCCGCCTTTTTCGTAGCTTTCCGCTATGGCTTCGGGCACAAACGGATCGCGGAGTATGCCTTTGCTGGGGGAGGCTTTCTTGATCTCGGCAATGACCGCGGGCGTTCGTTGTTCGATGCGGCTGCGTAAAGCGTCCGCAAAACCCCGTGCTGGCGGTTGGTCGCCAGCCATGGCTCTCAGGTCACCACTGGAAACCTTGCGCTTGCGCTCATCAATTTCCTCCCATTTCCGGTCAACGATTTTCCTCAGAATGGTGGGAGTCTTATCCAAATGTCTGCTCATTTTTCTGACTCTGGTGCCAGAGCAGTCGGGGCATCACCTGCCAAAACACGCCCGTGAATACGTCCCTGTAGGGCTCGGTCGCGCCATCCCTGGCGCTCCACGGTTTTGTCAGGCGATGCCCCGACTGCTCATCAGGTTATGGAGTTGCCTTTCCAGACATGGGTGGTTAAAAACATTGAGAAAAATCCGCCAGCTCGGACATTTTGCCCGCGGCAAGGCCGGAGCCCATGGCGTCCAGGGCCATCTCAACGCCTTCCCGGGGAGTTCTGGCCAATCCGGCAACATAGATTGCTGCGCCGGCGTTCAGGGCAATGAGGTCGCGGGCTTTCTCGGTCATTTCATCGTGGTCACGGCCAAAAGCGGCCCTGATCAGTCGCAATGAGTCCTCAGCGGTATCGACGGTCAGACCGACCAGTGTCTGACTTTTGATGCCAAGATCTTCCGGGGTAATATCGTATTCGGTGACTTCACCGTTTTTCAGTTCCGCCACATGAGTCGGACTTGCCAGGCTGATTTCGTCCAGACCGTCTTTCGAGTGCACTACCATGATATGTTCGGCGCCCAGGCGCTGCAGAACCTCTGCCATAGGTCGGCACAGTTCTTTTGTGAACACACCGATCAACTGATGTTTGACGCTGGCCGGGTTGGTCATGGGGCCGAGAATATTGAAGATGGTACGACAGCCCAGCTCTTTGCGTGGGCCGATGGCGTGTTTCATGGCCCCGTGGTGAGCGGGCGCGAACATGAAGCCGACGCCAATCTCTTCCACGCAACGGGCCACTTCTTCCGGGGCCATTTGCAGGTTGATGCCAAGATTCTCCAGCAGATCCGCGCTGCCGCTTTTGGACGATACAGCGCGGTTACCATGCTTTGCCACAAAGCCGCCTGCCGCTGCAACCACAAAAGCCGCGGCCGTGGACACGTTGAACAGGTTAGCCCCGTCGCCTCCGGTACCGACGATGTCTACCAGCGGCTCGGCCTTGACCGTTACCCGGGTTACCAGCTCCCGCATGACTTCGGTGGCACCGGTGATCTCGTCGATGGTTTCACTCTTCAGGCGCAGCCCCATAAGAAAGGCCCCGATCTGCGCATCAGTGGCTTCGCCTTTCATGACGATGCGCATGACGTCCTTCATTTCCTCGGTGGACAGGTCCAGGTTGGAGGCAATGCGGTTCAGTGCTTCTTTCATGTCCATTAACGGGCCTCTTGGGTCGATCTGCTTTTTGTCTTCTGTGTTTGGGTCTAGCTTAGCAATTTCCTGCCGGGTGTAGGGCGTGTTTGGGGAACCCTCTCCCCATCAACGTCCGGAGTCAGTGCCAGGCTCCAAAGCCACCAAAACAAAACTAACTTCTAAGAAAGTTCCGCAACAACTCATGGCCCTGCTCAGTCATGATGGATTCAGGATGGAACTGAACCCCCTCAATGGGCAGAGTCTTATGGCGAACCCCCATGATCTCCTCTACTGAGCCATCCTCATTGCGAGTCCAGGCAGTCACTTCCAGGCAATCCGGCAAAGTATCCTTGTCGATCACCAGGCTGTGATAGCGGGTTGCCTGCAGCGGATTGCTCAGGCCCCGGAACACGCCCTGGTCTTTGTGGTAGACGGGTGACACCTTGCCGTGCATCACCCGCCCGGCGCGGATTACATCGCCCCCGTACACCTGGCCGATGGCCTGGTGGCCCAGGCACACGCCGAGAATTGGCAGCTTGCCGGCGAAATGGCGGATGGCGGCCATGGAAATGCCGGCCTCGTTGGGTGTGCAGGGGCCTGGCGAGATCACCAGGCGCTCCGGTTCCAGGGCCTCGATCTGCTCTACCGTGATCTGGTCGTTGCGGTACACATGGACATCCGCACCCAGCTCGGCGAGGTATTGCACCACGTTGTAGGTGAAGGAATCGTAGTTATCGATCATCAGTAACATAATCTGTTCCTCCGCCTCAGTGGTCGAAATCGTTGTAGGTCATGGCCACCGCGCGGAAAATTGCACGGCCCTTGTTCATGGTTTCCTTCCACTCCAGGCTGGGTACCGAATCGGCTACCACCCCTGCACCGGCCTGGATATGCAGGGTATTGTCCTTGATCACGGCAGTGCGGATGGCAATGGCGGTATCCATATTGCCATTGAACGACAGGTAACCCACGGCACCGCCATAGACGCCCCGCTTCACCGGTTCCAGTTCGTCGATGATTTCCATGGCACGGATCTTGGGAGCGCCGCTGAGAGTTCCGGCGGGCAGGGTGGCCCGCAGCACATCCAGGCAACTGGTGTTCTCTTTCAGACGGCCGGTGACGTTGGAGACAATGTGCATCACGTGGGAGTAACGCTCCACGATCATTCTGTCGGTCAGCTTCACGGTGCCGGTTTCCGATACTCGTCCCGCGTCGTTGCGGCCCAGGTCGATCAGCATCAGGTGCTCGGCGATTTCCTTGGGATCGGCCAGCAATTCGGTTTCCAGCGCCCTGTCCTCGGCATCGGTGGCGCCGCGCTTGCGGGTGCCGGCGATGGGGCGCACGGTGACTTCCCCGTCTTCCACCCGTGCCAGGATTTCCGGTGAGGAGCCGACGATATGGAAGTCGTCCAGATCCAGGAAATACATGTAGGGGGAGGGGTTCAGTACCCGTAGCGAGCGGTACAGGTTCAGCGGTGGTGCCTCGAACGGGATGGACATGCGCTGGGAGATGACGGTCTGCATCACGTCGCCGTCCAGCACGTATTCCTTGATTTTGCCCACCGCCGCTTCAAATTTTTCCTGGTTGAAGCCGGAAATGAAGTCGCTCTCGTCCACCGGCTTGCCGCGCAGATAGTCCGGCGTACGGGGGGCATCTGCGGTCTGGCGATGCAGGCGTGATTCCAGTTCATCGATGCGCTGCATGGCCTGCTCGTAGGCGCCTTCCCGGCTGGGGTCGGCATGGACGATCAGATGCAGCTTGCCACGCAGGTTGTCGAACACCACCACCTCATCGGACACCATCAGCAGGATATCGGGAGTGCCGATCCTGTCCGGAGGGCAGGTCCTGCGGAGGCGCTTTTCGATGTAGCGCACGGTGTCATAGCCGAAATAACCCACCAGCCCGCCGTTGAAGCGTGGCAGTTCGTCCAGGTCGGGCGCGTTGAAGCGAGCCTGGTAGTCTTCCACAAAGGCCAGCGGATCGTCCGCGGTGGTTGCCTCCACGACCTTGCCATCGCGGGTAATGGTGATTTCATGGTCGTAGACCTTGAGCACTTCACGACCGGGCAGGCCGATGATGGAATAGCGGCCCCATTTCTCGCCACCCTGTACCGACTCGAACAGGTAGGAGTACGGGCCACTGCCCAGTTTCAGATAGGTACTGAGAGGGGTATCCAGGTCGGCAAGGACTTCGCGGTAGACGGGGATACGGTTAAAGCCGGCCTTGGCGAGCTCGGCGAATTGCTCGGGTGTCATGGTCACGATTCCTGAAATCTGATCTGTTTGGTGGACTTTCGGGCGGCATTCAGCCGGTACGCCATCGCCACCATCGTATTGCGCGGGTTGCCAGTGTGCCTCGCGCTGCAGTCAGACCCGGTCCCTGCACGGCAGGAATCTCCCGAATTGAAGGTTTCAAAATCAACGTCCTGTGAGATTACAAAAGCTGCGCCAGGGAATCAACAACTGCATCCGCTCCCAGCGAATCCACAGGCGCCCCATAGTTGTAGCCGTAACGTACTGCCACCGAGGGAATGCCCGCTGCCAGGGCTGCTTTGATATCAGTGACCGAGTCCCCCACCATGACCGTGGTCCCCCGGGTGCCGCCCAGTTCTGTCATGGCATGGATCAGCGGTTGCGGGTCGGGCTTGCGTACCGGCAGAGTATCCCCGCCAATGCTGATGTCGAAGTAGTGCTCAATGCCCATCGGCTCCAGCAGCGGGGCCACGAACTGTTGCGGCTTGTTGGTGATAATGCCCATGCGGCAGCCGTAGCCGGCCAGCCGGGTCAGACACTCTTCCACACCGTCATAGAGTACGGAGTGCTGGCCGTTGACGTTTTCGTAGGCGTGGTAGAACATCGCCAGGGCATCATTGAACAGCGCATCGTCTTTTTCGCTGGCCGGTTCCCAGTCAGCCTGTCCGGCGAGGGAACGGCGCACCAGCACGCTGGCACCGTTGCCCACCCATTGCCGGACATTGCCGATGCCGGCCTTGCGGCGTCCCAGCTGTTCCAGCATGGAATCAATGGCTGCAGCCAGGTCGGGGGCACTGTCCACCAGGGTGCCGTCCAGATCGAACAGGGCAACCCCCGGCCAGCGCTGGCTGAACAATCCCGCCAGGCTCACTGGCCGGAACCCTTCTGGGCCAGTTCCAGTTCCGCCCGCATCCTGTCGATGGTGGCCTTGTAGTCATCCGTGTTGAAGATGGCGGAGCCAGCGACGAAGGTGTCAGCACCGGCCGCGGCAATCTCGCGGATGTTGTCGGTTTTCACGCCACCGTCGATTTCCAGGCGGATGTTGCGGCCGCTGGTATCAATGCGCTTGCGGGCTTCACGCAGCTTGTCGAGAGTGCCGGGAATGAACTTCTGGCCACCAAAGCCGGGGTTCACCGACATCAGCAGGATCATGTCGAGCCTGTCCATGACATGGTCCATGTAATGCAGTGGCGTGGCCGGGTTGAATACCAGGCCTGCCTTGCACCCGCCTTCACGAATCAGCTGCAGGGAGCGGTCGATGTGATTGGATGCTTCCGGATGAAAGGTGATGTAGCTGGCACCGGCATCGATGAACATGCGGATCAGGTCGTCCACTGGCGACACCATCAGGTGGACGTCGATGGGGGCGGTAACGCCGTGCTTGCGCAGGGCTTCGCAGACCATCGGCCCGATAGTCAGGTTGGGAACATAGTGGTTGTCCATGACATCGAAATGGACAATATCGGCACCAGCGGCCAGGACGTTGTCGACTTCCTCGCCCAGTCGGGCAAAATCGGCTGACAGGATGGACGGGGCAATCTGGTAAGGGTTCATGACGGCTCTCTTGAACGGTTTGATAATGGTATCGATGATGGCGCGCACCACAAAACTGCTAGTCTACCAGTTCGATGGTGTTTTTTCGCACGGAATGAGTGACAGCCTGTGAGCAAATGGTCCGGAATCCCGGTTATCCAATTACTGATAATTCTTGCCAGCGGTCTGGTGATTGGCGCCCCGCCTGTGCTGGCACGGGACGATAGTGCGTCGGAAGCCGGGGCGGCAGACACATCTTCCGCCGACCGTAAACGGGGGATGATCTCAACCGGGTTGGATTCAGATGCGATTTCCGCAAAGTGGCCGAATGCCGCCGTATGGCTGGAACCGCCGGAAGAGAAACGGGTGCTGGGCCTGTTTGAGCCGGAAGCAGACACCCCCGCCAGGGGCGCGCTGGTGATTCTCGCCGATGAAGGCCAGTCTGCGGCCTCGGGCCTGGCCGGGGCGTTGCGCCAGCCCATGGCGCGCGCTGGATGGGCAGTGATGACAGTGGGTCTCGAACCGCCACCTTATGCGGTCCAGCAGGCCCGGCGGCAGCAGGCGACAGCCCCCCCGGATGTATCACCGGAGAGCGCCGGCGATACCGAGGCCACAGCGTCTGTGATGATCGATGTGATGGACAGTGTTGATGCGGGTGACCTGGAAGACCGGTATCGGGCCCGCATACAGAAAGTCCTGTCGGTAGCCGTGGCAGAGTTGACAGACCGGGGTTATGACAGGGTAGCCGTCGCCGGTGTTGGCCTGGCGTCGGGCCACGTGGCGCGGATGGCGACCAGCGCTGATGGTGAGGTGTCCGCACTGGTCTGGATTGCGCCGGTATTCACCCGCAGCGATTCGGTCGAGCTGACCGGATGGCTTTCGGGAGCCCGGCAAATCAGGGTGCTGGAGCTCCACAGCTCCCGTGCTATGAACACAGTGGGCGGAGCGGGGCCGGGGTCGCCGGAAGAGCGTGAGGCTGCCTTCCGGCGTGCGGACATTGCAGCCTATACCCGGCAGCCGGTTGCCATGGCAGAACGTCCGGCGCCCCGGAATGCGGCCGCCCTGGCTAACCGGCTTTCTGCCTGGCTCGCCCCGGACCACTAACCGGCGTGTTCAAACCGAGAGACGCTGACTGATCAACTCCCACGCCTGCTGGTATCTCAGCAACCGGTCCTTTGCCCTGGCCAGTTCAATGGGGCTCAGATCCTGCTGCGCCAGCTTGTCCGGATGGCACTCCGAGACTTTTTTGCGGTAGGCCCGCTTGATGATCTCCCGCGAATCCCGGCGGGTAACCCCCAGCAGCTGGCATGCCTGCTCGAACGTGGAAGGACGCGGCTGGGTTTCCGGTTCGGTGATCCAGACCTTGCAGGCATAGCTCTCCAGGATGTCATCGCTGACCCGGATTGGCAGCCCCATCTGATCAATGGCGTCCTCGCAGCGATAGCGTCTGGACCTCTCCGGGCGCCCCTGCAATTGGGCCGCGTGACATAAGCAGATAGCGACACGCAGTGCCGGAGAAGGCCAGATCCGGTGGGTCAACTTGAGGCCAAGGGCCTTCAAGGCGGGGATGCGCTCAGCGGTCTTACCTTTGCGAAAATTGCTGATGGCCTTGCGACGCTGGCGTGGGGACAGTTTCAGAGCCTTCATAAGTGCTTCGGCAAAGCCGACGTCTTTCTCCGTCACCCGTCCCTGCGATTTGGCGATATAGCCGAGGAAAAAGAACAGGCTGCGGCGGCACCAGCCTGGCAGCCGTGTTCTGACCATCAACTCGTTGGCCTGGTGGCCGCAGGCCGCCAATTCTCCGAGCAGTTCGTTAAACTCGGCGTCCATGCGGGCCGGGAGGCTGTTGGTCCTTGAATCAGATGTCATCGCTCAGTCCTCGCCTTCCTTGAGTTTCCGGTCCAGCTCGCGGAGTCGTTCCGGAGTGCCGATATCCATCCATTGTCCGCTATGATACAGGCCCCTCACGCGTTTCCGGGCCATGGCCTCACGCAGGATCGGGGCAAGCCTTCGGGGGCCCGGCACCAGCCCGTCAAAGAGGCGGCGATTGAGCAGGCTGATGCCGGAGAATGTCAGCATGTCCGGCCCCTCTGCCGATACAGTCCCGTCCTGATGCAGGCAGAAGTCCCCGGCCGGGTTGTGGTCAGGATTTCTGGTCATCACCAGCAGGGCGTCGGCGTTGTCCGGTGGGGCCAGTTGCGCCGGGTCAAAGTCACACCAGATGTCGCCATTAACCACCACGAACCAGTCATTCCCGTTTCTGGTCAGAAGCGGCAGCGCCTGGATGATGCCGCCAGCGGTTTCCAGTGGTTCGCTCTCCCGGGAATACTCGATGGCAAGCCCGCAATCATCGCCACTGCCCAACGCTTCCTCGATCTGCATGCCCAGCCAGGCGTGGTTTATGACCAGCTGCCGGAAACCGGCCGTCTTGAGCCGCTCCAGGTGATGTACAATCAGCGGCTTGTCTCCGGCGGGAAGGAGCGGCTTGGGGGTCGTCAATGTCAGCGGTCGCATGCGCTCGCCCCTGCCGGCTGCGAGGATCATCGCTTTCACTGGCCTGAAGTCCCCACGGGGCCGATCTGCTCTTCGATGGCGGGCACGATTGTGTCGGTGAGCCATTCATGGAAGTGACGCAGGGCGGCCTGCCTGCTGCTGGCGTCTACCAGGTAGCCAACGGTGCGGGGGATATCCTTGAGAAATCCGGTCTTGCCATCACGGATCGCCAGCCTGGCGAAGATTCCCGCCGCTTTCAGGTGGCGTTGCATGCCCATGAGTTCCAGCCATTGGCGGAAGGTTTCCCGGTCCGCCTTGTGCAGGCCAGCGTCGGCGCTGAGCACACGAAAGTGTTCGGTCCACTGGCTGATGCGCTCCTCCGGCCAGCGGATGTAACAGTCTTTCAGCAGAGACACCAGATCATAGGTCACTGGCCCGCGCACGGCATCCTGGAAGTCGATCACGCCGGGCCTGTCGGTACCCGGTCGAATCAGCAGGTTGCGGGAATGATAGTCCCTGTGCACAGCCACTTCCGGCTGGGCCAGGGCGCTTTCCCGCAGGAAAGCGAAGGTGGTGTCGAGCAGGGCCCGTTCACCGTTGCCGAGTGCCAGCCCCAGCTTGGCGGTCAGCAACCAGTCCGGGAACAGTGCCATTTCGCGTTCCAGCAGAGCAATGTCATAGGCCGGCAGCGGATAATCGGTCGTGTCTCCAACCTGCTGGATGCGGATCAGCTCATCCATTGCAGCCCCGTACAGCTGGTCGGCATTACCGGCAGTGAGCGCACTGAGCATCAACTGGTCGCCGAAGTCCTCAAGCAGCAGGAAGCCACGGGCCAGGTCCTCATGAACCACATCCGGCACCGCAATACCGAAGCTGCGCCAGTGATGGGCAATGGCCACGAAGGGTCTGCAGTCTTCGTGTTCCGGAGGCGCATCCATCACAATATAAGTCCGGGTTCCGGTGCCATGTGGGTCACCGCTGACCCGGAAATAACGCCGGAAGCTCGCATCCCCGGATACCGGCCGGGGCGTTGCCTGGTCGAAACCGGGAAGGTCTCTGACCCATTGGGTGAGCGTTGTCAGGCGAGTGTCCATGGATTGAGTGGTTTCCTGGCTCAGAAGTTGGTGGCACTGGAACCTTCCGGTTCATGGCGGAAAGTTAGCAGATCAGTATAGAGAGGGTAAAACGGTTTTGCAGCATCGACCGGTTTCCGTTAACAAGCCAAAGGGCGGCGTGTAAACTAGGCCGCTGTTGAACTGCCTCCGACAATGGCAAATCCATCCAGGACAGGAACCATCCCATCGTGCCAGCCCTTCCAAGGAAGCTGCGAATACCGAGGCACCGGCTGCTGCGCTACGCGCGGTGCCGGAGTGCGCTCGTGGCAGGTTGTGCTGTGTTGGCGGTGGTGCCGGCGGCGGCTCAGGAGACCCCCTCTGCGGCAGAGACTGACTGGCGGCCCAGGTCGGAACTGCCGGAGGATTCCCGTCGCGCTCTGCCGGATTTTTGCGAGGGCGGCTATCTGCCCTCCGTTGTGCCGGCGGGTATCAATGGAGAGGTCGCGGATGGCGGCGGGCAGGCACCCTTGCAGGCCAGTGGCCTCAGTGCCCGGTACGAGATTGACCGCGAGCTTTATCTGCGTGGCGATGTCCGCCTGCAACAGGCGGGCTTCCGGGTGACCGGTTCCGAGGCGCGTTACAATCAGGCGACGGGATCGGTTGCTATCGAGGGCCCGCTGACCAGTCGTGGTGAAGGATTCCTGCTGACCGGCGAGCGGGCGGATTACGACGTGAACAGCGGCCTGGTAGATATCAATACCGCGACTTTCCTGTTGCATGGCCCGGAAATGCGGGGCTCTGCCGCGCAGTTGTCCCGTACGGCCGAAGACCAGGTGCAGATACGCCAGGGCTCGCTGACCACCTGCGCCCCCCATAGCAACGACTGGGCGATCGTGGCCTCGGACATTCATCTGGATCAGGGCGAGGGCGTTGGTACTGCCCGGCATGTACGTCTGGAGATCAGCGATATTCCGGTGTTTTACTGGCCTTACGCCAGTTTTCCCATTGATGAGCGCCGCAAGACCGGTTTCCTTTACCCGTCTTTCGGTTCCTCCAATACCGGCAGCGGCGCCTTCCTTTCCGTGCCTTACTATCTGAACCTGGCACCCCATTACGATGCGACCCTGACGCCCCAGTATATCCATGGACGCGGGCTGTTTACCGAGGCCGAAGGGCGTTATCTGAGCAGTCTTGGGGAATCGGTGCTGCAGGTAGGATACGCCGGTAATGACAGCGAGTTTGCGCAGGAGTTTGCCGGTGAAGATGGCGAGCGCTGGGGTCTGGATTTCAGTACCCGGGCGGCTTTTGGCGGGGGCTGGAGTGGCTACGGTGACTATTCGGCAGTCAGTGATGATGATTATCTGAGTGATCTGAACCGCACTCTCGATATCAGCCGCGCGACCCATCTGCAGCGGCGTGGCGGCGTGCGTTACCGGGATTCATCACAGTATTTCGAAACCTACCTTAGCGGTTACCAGACCATCAGTGACTTCATTGCCGATGAAAATGTTCCCTATTCGCAATTGCCGGAAGTTATATACGGTGCCACTGTAGATGCGGGACCCACAGAACTGTCACTGGAAAGTCAGTACACCAATTTCTACCGGGACAATGCCAACCTGACCGGCCTGGATCGTGCCAATGGCCAGCGCCTCAGGATAATACCGGAGGTGGCGCTGCCAATGCGGGCGCTCTGGGGGTACGCGCGGCCATCGGTCAGCGTGGATTACACCCATTACGAACTGGAAGATTACGACCTGCGGGATCCGGGGATCGACCGTACCGTGCCGGTGGCGGAATGGGACTCCGGGCTTTACTTTGACCGTCAGTCCAGTCTCTTTGACATTCCCTACAACCAGACCCTGGAACCACGGCTCTATTACGCCTGGGTGGACGCGGACGCAGACCAGGAATCTATCCCGGATTTTGATACCACCATCCGCTCATTCAGTTTTGACCGGCTGTTCCAGCCCAACCGTTTCAGCGGTGGTGACAGGGTTGGCGATACCAACCAGCTCACAGTTGCACTGACCAGCCGCTTCAATGATCTCCTCACAGGTGCCGAACGGGCCCGATTCAGCCTGGGGCAGGTGTATTACTACGACGATCGCGAGGTGACCCTGGCGGGGCGGGGAGCTTCTGATACCAGCGATTCGCCACTGGCGGGTGAGATGATTCTGCGACCCGTCGATGGGCTGGAAATCCATACCTCCGGGCTTTGGGAGCCGGACACACGTAAAACAGAAGAAGGTCGCAGCCAGCTGGTTTTTCACTCCAGCGACTACCGTTATCTGGCCAGTGTGGGCCACACCTATCGGCGAAATGAATTCGAGCAGTCGGATATCGGAGCCGTTTTTCCGGTCTCAGACCGTGTTAGTCTGATCGGCCGCTGGGTTTACGATTCGCAACTTGAGCGTACAGTCGGCTCGCTGGCGGGGCTGGAATACAATAATTGCTGCTGGAGCGTCCAGCTGGTGCATCAGAACTACTTTACAGACGACCAGGAACTTGAAAGCCGCATTCTGTTCCAAGTACAGCTCAAAGGCCTGGGTGGCAGCGGCGGTTCGTCCGACGAGATATCCGATGCCATCATCGGTTTTGATGAGAGAGAACGACGCCGGTTTGGCGGTCGCTGAGCAATGACAGATCCGGGTACCGGCTGCCCGGCGAAAGGCAGTATTTTTCCATATAGAGGTGACTATGAAGGCGAACCTTCGCCATTGCGCACGAATACTACTGGTACTGATGGCTGTGACCTTATCGGCAACCGTGCAGGCCGAACGCAAACTGCTTGATCAGGTGGTTGCGGTGGTCAATGACGATGTCGTTCTGCAGTCCGAACTGGAAGCCCGGATCAATACCATTGTTGGTCGATTGAGGGCCCAGGGAACCGGCCTGCCGCCGCAGGATGTCCTTGAAGAACGGGTGCTGGAGCAGTTGATTACCGAATCGATACAGCTGCAGATGGCCGAGAGGGCCGGTATGCGCATCAGCGATAACGAGCTCAACGAAACCATGGCCTCCATTGCCCGGCGCAATAACATGACGCTGGAACAGTTTGAGCAGCAGCTGGCTCAGGAAGGGGTTACCTACCGCGAAGCCCGTGAACAGATCCGCAATGAGATGATCACCAGCAGGGTGCAGCAGCGTCAGGTCGGTAATCGTGTTCGGGTAACCGATCGGGAAGTGGAGAATTATCTGGAAGCCACTGCCGGTGACGGCCGCAGCAATGCCGAGTATGAACTCGCTCACATCCTCGTGGAAGTGGACGACTTCAATGATGAAGAGGAGGTCGCCGAGGCCCGGAACAAGATCGAGCGACTGCGCAAAGAAATCCGGGATGGCCGCGATTTCCGCGAAGTTGCCGTGGCTGAGTCCGATGCCAGCAATGCCCTTGAGGGTGGCGATATGGGCTGGCGTGCGGAGAACCGGCTGCCGTCACTGATTGCCGATGTGGTGCCGGATCTGGAACCGGGAACGGTGTCACCGGTTCTGCAGAATAGCAGCGGTTTCCATCTGGTTATGGTCATGGACCGCCGTGGTGGTGAGAAGGCCCAGGTCATTGAACAGTCAAAAGTCCGCCATATCCTTGTGCGTACGTCGGAAACAGTGTCTGAAAGCCAGGCGGAAGAAGCTATCCGGGATATCTATCAACAACTCCAGAACGGAGCGGATTTTGGCGCACTGGCGCGGGAATATTCCGACGACCCGGTATCCGGTTCCGACGGCGGCAACCTCGGTTGGGTCAGTCCGGGCCAGATGGTGCCGGAATTCGAGCAGGCGATGATGCAGGCCGATGTCGGTGAACTCAAGGGGCCGTTCAGGTCACAGTTCGGCTGGCATATTCTGGAAGTTCAGGACCGCCGTCAGCAGGATATCAGCGGTGATCTCAGGGAATCCGAGGCCCGTCAGGCGATTTACCGCCGCAAGTTTGATACCGAACTGCAGAACTGGCTGCGGGAAATCCGTGACGAAGCCTTTATTGAATTCAAGAACGACGATTCCGGAGACACCAGCGAATCATGAGCCGACAGGTCATCCTTGCACTGACAGCTGGCGAGCCGGCCGGCATCGGCCCGGAACTCTGCCTGCAGATGGCACTGGAAGAGCGCTCGCCGGGGATTGTGGTAGTCGCCTGCAAACACCTGCTGCAAGACCGGGCGCGGCTGCTCGGGCTGGATCTGGAACTGCAGGACTGGAACCCCGGCGGCCGGGCAGCCACAGCGGCGGGCCGGCTGTCTGTCATGCATGTCGAGGGATTGGCCTCGACTGACGCCGGCAAGCTCGATCCGGGCAACAGTGCCTACGTACTGGAAACTCTGCGGACCGCCGCCCGGGGCTGCCTTGACGGACTTTTCGACGGCATGGTGACGGCCCCTGTGCACAAGGGTGTGATCAACGATGCCGGCATCGCCTTCAGCGGCCACACAGAATTCCTGCAGGAACTCTGTGGCGTTGAGCGGGTCGTGATGATGCTGGCCACTGACGAACTGCGGGTAGCGCTGGTCACCACGCACCTGCCCCTGAAAGACGTCGCCGCTGCCATTACGCCGGAACGTCTGACCCAGGTTATACGCATCCTCGACGCTGACCTGCGCAAGTTCTTCGGCCTCGAGCACCCCAGAATCCTGGTCGCCGGCCTCAATCCCCATGCTGGTGAGGGCGGCCACCTGGGCCGGGAAGAAATTGACGTCATAGAGCCCACCCTGGACGGACTCCGCCAACAAGGAATAGCCCTGACAGGGCCATTGCCCGCCGACACCCTGTTCACACCTTACTGGCTGGACAGGGCTGACGCAGTGCTGGCGATGTACCACGACCAGGGTCTGCCGGTTCTCAAATTCCAGGGCTTTGGCCGCGCAGTCAACATCACCCTGGGCCTGCCTGTCGTGCGCACTTCCGTCGACCACGGCACCGCTCTCGACCTGGCCGGTACCGGAAAAGCCGATGCCGGCAGCCTGAAAACCGCGATCAGAGTGGGTGAACAAATGGCAACCTCCGCAAAAAGAGAAACCTTCGAGTGAGCAAAAAACACGGCCATCAGGCCAGAAAACGCTTTGGCCAGAATTTCCTCCAGGATCCGGGTGTGATCGAGCGGATCATCCGCGCCATCAACCCCAAGCCGGACGATGCTCTGGTGGAAATCGGCCCCGGCCTCGGCGCCCTCACTGAAGAAATGCTTGCCGTCAATCCCGACCTCCAGGTGGTCGAGCTGGACCGGGATCTGATTCCGGTGCTGAGAACGAAATTCTTCAATTACCCCAATTTACGGATCCACCAGGCCGATGCCCTCAAGTTCGATTTCGGCCAACTGGTGGATGACAGGCCCCTGAGAATCATCGGCAACCTGCCGTACAATATTTCCACGCCATTGATCTTTCACCTGTTGGGGCACTCGGGTGTGGTTCAGGACATGCACTTCATGTTGCAGAAAGAAGTGGTTCAGCGGCTGGCTGCGGTCCCCGGCGACAACAATTACGGCCGGCTGGGCATCATGGCCCAGTACTTCTGCCGCGTGCAGCCACTGTTTGAAGTGGGGCCGGGAGCTTTCCGGCCGGCGCCGAAAGTGGATTCCGCCATTGTCCGCCTGGTGCCCCACAAGACATTGCCGCACCCGGCAAAGGACTACAAACTGTTGCAGGCGGTAGTGCGTACTGCCTTCAGTGCCCGCCGCAAAACACTGCGCAAGGCCCTGGCCGGCATGGTGTCGGTAGAACAGCTCAACAGCATCGGTATCGATGATGGCCTGCGCCCTGAAAACCTGGGCCTGGCGGAGTATGTTGCGATTGCCGACCTGCTGGCGGACAGTAAATCCGAAAGCCACAGTGGCGACGAGGTAAGCCATGACTGACTACGCCATTGGCGACATCCAGGGTTGCTACGAGCGTCTGCGGGACGTTCTTGCCAAGGTCGATTTTTCGCCCTCGCGGGACCGGCTCTGGGTCGCGGGCGACCTGATCAACCGCGGCCCTTCTTCCCTGGAAACCCTGCGTTATATTGAAAGCCTGGGCAGCTCCGCAGTGGTGGTGCTGGGCAACCACGACTTGCACCTGCTGGCTGTTGCCCTGGGCGGTCATGCCCTCAAGAACAAAGACACTCTCGCGGACATTCTTGAAGCGCCAGACCACGAGCACCTTTTCCACTGGCTGCGACAGCAGAACCTGTGTATCCACGATGCCGACCGCAACTTCGTGATGGTCCACGCCGGAATACCCCATATATGGTCAGTGGGTGAAGCAGTCTGTTACGGGCAGGAAGTCGAAGAGGTCATTCGCGGGCCTGAGGCGAAAACCTACTTTGCACAGATGTATGGCAACCGGCCTGAGCGCTGGGATCCACAACTCACCGGCGTGGATCGCTGGCGGGTCATCACCAATTATTTCACCCGCATGCGATTTATTGCCGAAGACGGTACCCTGGAACTCGCCGCCAAGGAATCTGCCGGGTCCGCTCCGGAAGGATTTGCGCCATGGTTCCGTTTCCCTCGCCCGGATGATGTGCGTGTGGTGTTTGGCCACTGGGCCGCCCTGGAGGGGCAGACTGAAAGTAACCGCTTTATCGGGCTGGACACCGGCTGTGTCTGGGGCGGTGTTCTCACCTTGATGAACCTGGATACGGGTGAAAAGATCCATTGTGACTGCTAACAACGCAGGTCTGTTGCGCTTTGCACTGGTTTGCGGCGCTCTGCTTGCCCTGCTGGCCGTCATGGCAGGTGCGTTCGGCGCGCACAGTCTGCGTGGCGTAATCGGCGAGCGGGGTCTTGAAGTTTTCCAGACCGCCGTCACATATCAGATATACCATTCACTGGCACTGATCCTGGTTGCGATACTCCCGGTGGCAGGGCTGTCACGGCATCTACTCGGCATTGCGGCCGGATTCTTTGTCGCCGGTATCCTGTTATTCAGCGGCAGCCTGTACCTTCTGGTGCTTACTGATATGCGCTGGCTCGGGCCGGTGACGCCGGTTGGCGGTGTCAGCTTTATGGTGGGTTGGATACTGGTGGCCGTCGCGGGGCTCAGGCGCTAGAAAAAGAGGTTATGCAGGTAAAACTATGCAGATTCAGGTAAATGGCAATCCCATGGAGCTTCCGGATGACGCCACCGTGGCAGTACTGATCGATCAGTTGGAGCTGTCCGGTAAGCGGCTGGCGGTAGAAGTGAACGAAGACATCGTTCCCCGTAGCCAGCACACGGAGTTCAGCCTGAGCGACGGCGACAGGGTAGAGGTCGTTCATGCCATCGGGGGTGGCTGAGGCCGGCATGGACAGGGCTTCCAAATTCCCGGTTGTGCTTTTTTATTCCGATTTCAATGACAGGTTCAGGTGTTCAGCATGAGTGAGAGTTCCCAAAGACCGCTTCCCGAAGACAGGCCGCTGGAAATTGCCGGCCGGGTATACAACTCGCGCCTGCTGGTTGGCACCGGCAAGTATCGTGACATGACGGAAACCGGCCACGCCATCGAAGCCAGTGGCGCTGAGATTGTCACCTTCGCCGTTCGCCGCACCAATCTTGGCCAGAACCCGGATGAGCCCAACCTGCTGGACGTGGTCTCACCCGACCGCTACACCATGCTGCCGAACACTGCGGGCTGCTACACCGCGAAGGACGCTGTACGAACCTGCAAGCTGGCCCGTGAGCTGCTGGATGGCCACGACCTGGTCAAGCTGGAGGTGCTGGGCGAAGAAAAGACGCTTTACCCGAACATGACCGAGACCCTGGTGGCTGCGGAAGAGCTGATCCGGGACGGTTTCCGGGTCATGGTGTACTGCTCCGACGATCCGTTACTGGCCAAGCGTCTGGAAGAGATGGGGTGCATCGCCATCATGCCCCTGGGCGCACCGATCGGCTCCGGCCTGGGTATCCAGAACCGTTACAACATCCGCCTGATCGCCGAGAATGCGAATGTGCCGGTATTGGTGGATGCGGGTGTAGGCACCGCGTCAGATGCAACGCTGGCCATGGAGCTGGGCTGCGACGGCGTACTGATGAACACCGCCATTGCCCTGGCGCAGGATCCCATCCGCATGGCCAAAGCCATGCGCCTGGCGATAGAGTCCGGCCGCGACGCCTATCTGGCCGGCCGTATGCCGAAGAAGCTATACGCAAGTGCCTCCTCCCCCATTGATGGCACGTTTTTCTGATCTGGGGCACAATCCCGACAATCGATACGGATAGAGGCGGACACGCCCATTCGGGACACGCCGTGAATACGTCCCTGTAGGCTCGTAAAAAACATCCCTGTTTTTTACGGTCCCGAATGGGCGTGCCCGCCTCTATCCGTACTCTCAAGTTAAACAGAGCGCTGCAGTCCTGTTATGACAGAACAAAAACCAAGTCGCCGTGAAGCGATTCTTCATGCCCTTGTGGAACTCCTGGAGAAAGATCCCGGAGCCCGGATAACGACTGCTGGTCTGGCCAGGTCGGTGGGTGTTACCGAGGCGGCGTTGTACCGCCACTTCCCCAGCAAACGGAAAATGTTTGAGGCCCTGATCGAATTTGCCGAGGAAGCCGTGTTTTCCCGTTGCCAGGTGATTTTGCAGGAACAGGAAGACGCACGCGTCCGCCTGCAGCAACTGGTCCATCTGGTGCTGGTGTTTGCCGAACGTAACCCGGGGCTGTGTACGGTTCTGACCGGAGATGCGCTGATGGGCGAGAATGATACCCTGCGCAAACGCGCCTCGCAGTTTTTCGAGCGCCTGGAAACCCAGGTGCGCCAGACGCTCAAGGAAGGTGAGATTCGACAGGGTTTGCGGCCCAGAACCAGTTCTGCCCGGGGCGCGGATTTTGTACTGGTATTTGTTGAGGGCAGGGTGCAGCGGTTTATCCGGTCTTCGTTTACCCGCTTGCCTTCCAGTGATTTTGACGAAGCCTGGGGGCTGGTGGCCGAGACCGTCTGGAGCAACACCGCCTGACCGTAGGTCGGGTTAGGCGAAGCCGTAATCCGACAACTTTGTGCCATTGTTCAGATTGGTTTGTCGGATTACGCTGCGCTAATCCGACCTACGTTCACTCATTCGTAGCCTGATGCCTTGCGCAGAATCTTCCGAACCGGCTCCCAGACCGCTGGTGCCGAAATCAGGATGTCCCTTCCCCAAAGGTCGGCCGGGTAACCTTCCGGTACCTCACCGAAATGTCCTGCTGTTGCGCCTGCTTCCAGGGCGATCAGCCTTGCAGCGGCAAAATCCCAGGGGCTCACATTTTCGTAGTAGATGTCCAGCCTGCCGCAGGCCACCCAGCAGATGTCCAGTGCCGCTGAGCCTATACGGCGCAGGTCCCGGCACTGGTGAATCATGGCGTCGAGGCGATGCATCAGGGGTTCCAGACTGTCCTTGGTGTAGGGGAAGCCGGTGGCGAAGAGGGAATCCCTGGGCACGGTGGCGGCGCTGTGGTGTATGGGGTTGCCATTCAGTGTGGAACCACTGCCGCGAATGGCGCGGAAGGTTTCACCGGCAAAAGGGGCATGCACTACACCTGCCTGAACACGCCCTTTCTCCGCGTATGCGATGGAAACGGCCACCTGGGGATGGCCGTAGGCGTAATTCACGGTGCCGTCGATGGGGTCGACAATCCACAGGGGAGTGTCCAGCTCTTCGGCCTGGCTCAGGTCCGGCATGGTTTCTTCGGAGAGGATACGGTGGTCCGGAAAGCGCTCGTGAATGGCACCGGTAATCATTTTGTCCGCCATCACATCGGCGTGGGTGACCAGTTCTGTCTGTTGCTTGTAGTCGGTGCGCAAAGTGTTTTCGTCACGTTCCCGCTTGACCAGTCTGCCGGCCCTCAGGGCCAGCTCTTCGGCAAAATCCGCAATGGTGGCAATGGCTTCCGGGTCAGACAAAATGGCGCCCTCCGATCAATAAATGAGAACGCCAGTCTAACATGATCCGGTTACAGGGCGGCGAGCCACTGCTCCATCCTGTCCATGGCTTTCACCAGGCGCGGACAGGCGTGATTGACGAAGTCATCGTCCAGTTCCTGCGCGGCGTAATCATTGCCGGCCAGTTGCAGCGCCTCGGCCCCGTCGAAGTCCACGAACGCCAGGCGGGCAGCAAGATGGTCCGGAACAAAGCCGAAATCACTGGCTGGCAGAATGGCGACACCGGTATCCGCCAACAGCGACTGGCATAATGCCTGGCTGGTCTTGATGTCGCGTCGTGCCAGGGCTTCGCGGAAAGCCGAAAAATCCGGGAACAGATAGAACGCGCCCTCGGGCTTCTGTACTACGGCCCCCATCGCGCTCAGCCGGCGGTGCAGGTACTCACCCACTACCTTCAGTATCCGCCGTGACTGCTTGAGGTATTCGTCGAGGTCAGCGCCACCGGTAAATGCAGCAATTGCGGCGTGCTGGATGGGTGCGCTGGTGGCAGTGTAGGTTTCGCTGGCGATGATCGCCATGGCGTTCTGCAGCGGCCGCAGCTCCGGCGGGAAGATAAAGGTACCCAGGCGCCAGCCACCGGCACCAGCCCATTTACTCAGCCCGGTGCTGATGATGGTGCCCTCGGGATAGTAGCGGGCAATCGATTTGTGCTTGCCCTCGAAGTTGACCTCGCCATAGATTTCGTCTGATAGCAGGATCAGCTTGTATTTCCGGGCCACGTTGGCAATGGCCAGTAGCTGATCATCGGTATAGGTGCAGCCAGTGGGGTTGGACGGATAGTTCAGGATCAGTATGCGCGGGCGGGACGGGTCATCACGGCAGATGATATCCAGCTCTTCCGCTGTCAGTTGCCAGTTGTTCTCGGCATGGGTGGGCAACCAGTGAACCGAACGGCCGATGATGCGGGCCTGGGGAGCGTAGGAAACCCAGCTCGGCCGCGGAATAAGAAGGTCGCCGTAATAGGCCAGCTGCAGCATGAACAGCAGTTCCTTGGAGCCCGGGCCGATGAGCACATCTTCCCAGTTGCAATGCATGCGCTCACGACGGTTAATGTAACCGGCGATCGCCTCCCGCAGGGCCTTCAGTCCCTTCACCGGCAGGTAGTCTTTCTCATGGGCATGCTCCCGCAGAGCCGCAACGACCCGTTCCGGCACCGGAAATGGTGACTGTCCAAGCCCCAGTTTGACGATATCCCGACCCTCCGAACGGAGCTGGTTACTTAGCTCGTTGATACGCAGGGTGGCTGAGGGCTGTATGCCCCGCACGTTAAGATTGATGGCATAGCGATGGTCTGTCTGGATATCCATGGTTCCGGTCTGTTGTCTGATTGGGTAATAGGGCGAAGTATAGAAAACCCTGGGAGAATCTGTACGCTCCGACTGATAGGTGATTTCCGCAGGGTTGATGGAAGCGTGACCCGGATCAAACGTGGAAACCTACAGAAACTTCAGGCAACTGATATTTGGCTGTCGGACTAAAGATCCGGCCCGAAGCGGTGGGGCTCCAGTTCCATATGAATAATACGCTGGCCGAGCATGATAATGCGGCCGTTATAGCGTTCTTCACCGGTTGACGTGAAGTCAAAAAGGAACCGTCGCCACACACGGATACGGCCGTTGCTGTCCCGCTTGAACCAGAGGCCCCGGAGATACACAGCCTCGTCCAGCAGCATCACGTCCATCCTTTTGCAGTAGCTTCTGGCTGCCTGCAGCACGTAGTCCTTGATGGCCTTGGCTCGCCACCAGTACCAGACAGCGAAGCCGGCAACAAACAACCAGAACAGGTTTCCAAGAGTCACAGTAACGGCGATCTTCCAGTTTCAAGAGACAGGGTGGACAGCCAGCCTACCTTATTGCGCCGGCACGGGGAATCGCTGCCTGACTTCTTGTGCTTTCGTCTTAACAATGGCGTTTTTGCAATATATGGCTAGGTTCGCGATTTATAACCCTTATGCTGATGACTGGAACTGGTCTGACCACATTCTGGGAATGCTGGAACGGAGCGAGCAGTGCATGCAGCTATTACAACAAAAAGATTTCAAAGCATTGGTGGATAATCACCCCAGAGCGATCATGCTGTCGACAACAGAGCCGAGAATTGCCTACGTTAACCGGATGTTTCGCGCGGTAACCGGATATCAGGCAGACGAAGTTCTCGGGGAGGCGCCCTCGCTGCTCAGCTCGGGAATGCATTCGTCCGAGTTTTACCAGGCCATGTGGGACAGCATTGACCATCAGGGGCGTTGGGAGGGGCTGATCTGGAACCGGCGCAAGAACGGTGAGACCTATCCCCAATGGTTGACGATCTATCCAGTGGAGCATGATGACCGACGCTTCTATGCTGGCGTTTTCATGGACGTTGGCGACATTACCGCCGGCGACGAGCGCCTGGCATCTCTGGCTTACTACGATCCACTGACCGAACTGCCAAACCGCTCGCTGTTCTAGGAATTCCTCAAGGCGCGGGTGTCCCGGCGGGAGTGGGAAAACTGCCGTTTTGCAGTGCTCTATGTGGATCTTGATTTTTTCAAGTCAGTCAATGATCTGCATGGTCACGACTGCGGTGACCGGGTTTTGCAACAGGCAGCGCTGTCTATCCAGCGTGTGCTCAGGCGGGGTGACGTAGTGGCCCGGCTTTCCGGCGACGAATTCGCAGCCATCATCGAGCTGCAATCGGATGACGATCTGGCGCGTGTATGCCAGCGCATGACCCAAAGCTTCCAGGCCCCGGTAGTGGTCGATCATCGGGAGTTTTTCATCTCGGCCTCCGTCGGCGTTGCCGTTTACCCTGAGCATGGTAAAACCGCTAGCAGTCTGCTGCAGAATGCGGATCGTGCCATGTATACCGCGAAACTGGCCGGTCGGGCCTGTTATCGGGTTTACAGTGCCGTGGATACGGAGCAGGGCCGGTATGAACAGCGTCTTTCTGAAGCGTTAATTGCATCTCTGAAAACGACTCCGGAAGAGTTCAGCGTTGTCTATCAGCCCCAATATCGACTGGAAACAGGGAAGATTGCCGGGCTGGAGGTGCTGATACGCTGGAATCATCCGGAATTTGGCGCGGTTTCACCTGGTGATTTTGTTCCCATCGCCGAGCAACGGGGACATATACATGAACTGACTGAGCATCTCGTGCGGTGTATTCTCGCGGATTTACCGGAGGCCCCGGGGAGTCTGCCCGAAGGGCTTTGCCTGGCGATCAATATTTCGGCCCGTCAGATTACCGATAACCGTCTTGACAGCCTGCTCGATCCGCTATTTGATCGCATTCGCAGTCTGGGCTGGCGGTCTGAAATCGAGATTACCGAAACCCACCTGATGAACCTGTCCACGCGGTGCCTCAATCGCCTGCGAAGATTGGGCGAGAAGGGCGTGATTATCGCTATTGATGATTTCGGGAAGGGCTATTCGTCGCTTGCTTATCTGCATACATTACCCGTACAGGTTCTCAAGATTGACCGGCAGTTTATTCGGCGCCTGGGAGGAAAGTCTCCGGATTCGAGAATTGTCTCGGCGATTCTGGGCATTGCCGAGGCGCTTGATCTGGAAGTTGTAGCCGAGGGTATAGAGAACAGCGGCCAGTACACGAAGCTGCGTGAACTGAAGTGTCACCGGGGCCAGGGGTTTTTTCTGGCCAGACCCCGACCGTGGCTGGCATTAAACGGAGCATTTATTGATGCCAGTCAATAAATGGATAGCTCCAAAGCGGGTTTCATGGGGTTTTGCAACATCTGGCTAGGTGCTGTGTCCGAATTGACCTAAAACAAGGGCACAATCACCTTCCCCCCGGATCCTATGCCAAATACAGTACCAACACTGGAACTTGATGCCTATCTGCGACTCAATCGGGCATCACTCGGAGAGTGGCTTGTGGCCATCCGGGAAATCTCCGGTTGTGAGGACATGGCGTGCCGCTTGCATCGCGGGAGTGGTCCTGCTGGTGCTCTGTCGGCTCTGGAGACCGGCCAGGGCTGCATCCTCTGTATTTATGCCTGCCAGGGCATGGATATTACCGGTTGCCGTGGGGTCGACCCGGTTCTGTTGCTACCACTGGCCGGCGAGCCCGAGATAGCTTTGAGAGACGGTCGCTGGCAGCCGTTGGCACAGTTGACATTTGCCCATCCCGAAGATCGCTTTCATATGCGGGTGCCGGAATCCGGCCGGGTGATGATCCTGCGGCCGAAGGCAGGCAGTCTGGACAATCTGGCCACCGTTAATGGCGGCTGGCAACTGTCTGCCTGTCAGCAACTGATTGACTGTTACCTGCACCGTTCGCCGTTTTTCCGGGACGACAATCACGCCAGGCTGATGACCAGCGAGCTTTTTTGCCAGCTCAGCCGGGTTGCACAGGAAGAATCAATACCTGTGTGTGACTGTTCCGGGCTTGACCGTCGGTTACTTCGTGCGGTTGAAAAGATCAGGCGGGAACCGGACTGGGATTTCAACCTCAGGGAATTGGCCAGTCATGCCGGTGTCAGTGAGCGCAACCTGTACTACCTGATGAAGCGGGAAGCAAGCATCACACCCTACCGGCTATACCAGCGTAACCGGCTGGTGAGAGTGAGGTATCGCCTGGTGGATTGTCAGTGCACGGTGCCGCACATCTCGTGGTACGCAGCCGACGAGGGCTTTTCCCATCTTGGCCGGTTTGCCGCCCTGTACCGGGAGCACTTCGGGGAATTGCCCAGTGAAACCGTACAATGGCGGCGCAACCTGCAGACCGTTGAAAAAGAACCGTCGGGACCGTCTTTCACCTTTACTGAATTGCAGAACTGAAAAAGCCCGGCGCAGTTCAACACGGCCGGGCTCTGTTCAGTGGGCCGTCGCCGGCCTGCCATCGCCGTCTTCACCGGAATTGTCCGAATACTGGTCGGCGGCAGAGCCGTGATGGTCACGGCCCAGCAGGATGTAGAACGCCGGCAGTACAAAGATGGTGAACAAAGTGCCGATGCCAAGGCCGGCACTGATTGTCAGGCCAATGGCAAAGCGGCTTTCGGCGCCCGGACCAACGGCGATCAGGAGTGGCACCATGGCAAAAATCAGCGCCAGGGAGGTCATGATGATCGGACGCAGGCGGATGGCCGCAGCCTCGATCACCGCATCCCGTTTGCTCAATCCACGGTCGACCTGAAGCTGGTTGGCAAATTCCACAATCAGTATGCCGTTTTTCGACACCACCCCTATCAGTGTGATCAGCCCTACCTGTGTGTAGATATTCATGGTAGCGAATCCAAGCACGATAAACGCCATGGCGCCGGCAACCGACATGGGTACGGATACCAGGATAATGAACGGATCCCGCCAGCTTTCAAACTGGGCCGCCAGCACCAGGTAAATCACCAGCAGTGACAGGAAGAAGGTCACCATCAACGCGCTGCCCTGATTGGCAAATTGCCGGGACTCACCCGTGTAGTCGAAAGAGAAGCCCTGGGGGAAGCTCTCGTCAGCGGCAGTTTCCATGAAGGCCATGGCATCGCCGACGGTGACTCCCGGTGCAACCACACCTTCGAGGGTCAGCGAATTCAACTGGTTGAACTGGGTTCGCTGGGATGGCTCAACGGTCTTGTCGAAACTGATCACACTGGAAAGCGGTACCAGTTCGCCGTTGTCTGCGCGGATGTAGTAGTCGTTCAGCGCCTCTTTATCCATGCGGAACTGCTGAGCCACCTGGGGGATCACCTGGTAGGACCGGCCCTCCATGTTGAAGCGGTTGATGTAACCGCCCCCCAGCATGCTGGACATGGTCTGGCCGATGTCCTGCATCGACAGACCGAGGTCGGCGACCCTGTCCCGGTCCACCTTGATCTGGTTAACCGGTCGGTCAAAATCGATGGACTTCTGCAGGAACATGAAATTACCACTCTGCATGGCCTTGCCCTGAAGTTCGTTGGCAACCTCATTCAGCTGCTCGTAGCTGTCACCGGTGGTGATCACGAACTGGAACGGCAGGCCGCCGCCGGAGCCCGGCAGTGAAGGTCGAGGGAATACGGCAGTCTGCAGGCCGGTGACGTTTTTCAACTCTTTGTCCAGCAAAGGCTGGGCTTCAAACTGGCTGATATCGCGATCGCCCCAGGGCTTCATCTTGAAACCGCCGAAGACGGCGTTGGGGCCGGTAATACCAAGGATCATGAAATCCTCGTTGTAACCGGGCACTGTTGACATCCGCTGCTGAATTTCATCGCCGTGTTCCTGTAGGTAATCGAGGGTCGATGTCTGGGGACCGCTTCCCTGGTAAAAAAGGATACCCTGATCTTCAGTCGGTGCCAGCTCGCTCTGGCTCATGTTGACCATGAAATAGATGGAACCAAGCACCACAATGGCAAAAAAGACCACCACCGATTTAGTGTCCATCAGCGAGCTGAGAGCACTTTTGTAGCTGTTGGCAAGCCCACCGAAGCTGCGCTCAACCAGCTGTTCGAAGCGGCCCGGGTTGCCATGGGGCTTGAGGACCTTGCCGGCCAGCATAGGGGACAGCGTCAACGCGACGATGCCGGAAATGACAACAGTCCCCGCCAGGGTGAAGGCAAATTCAGTAAACAGCGAACCCACCAGTCCGCCCATGAAACCGATGGGCGCATAAACCGCCACCAGAGTGGTGGTCATGGCGATAATGGGGGTGGCCATTTCCCGGGCGCCGTTAATGGCCGCGTCAAAACGGGATTCGCCGGACTCGATATGGCGGTGAACGTTCTCCACCATGATAATGGCGTCGTCCACCACCAGGCCGATCGCAAGAACCATTGACAAAAGCGTCAGCAGGTTCAGGGAAAAACCCATCAACAGCATCAGGAACGCGCCGCCGATCAGCGACAGCGGGACGGCGACGGACGGCACTACAGCGGCGCGAATGGAGCCAAGACACAGGAACACCACTACCAGAACAATAACCAGCGCTTCGAGCAGTGTCTTGATGACTTCCTTGATGGAATTATCGATAAAGTCCGAGGCATCATAGGCGAGTCGCACGTTGAGACCTGAGGGCAACTGGCTTTCAATTGCAGGCAACTCGTCTTTCACTTTCGTGGCTACGGTAAGGGGGTTGGCGCCGGGAGACAGTTCGATAGCCACGTAGGTGGCTGGCTTGCCCTTGTACAGGGCAAGCTGATCATAGGTTTCGGACCCCAGCTCAACCCGGGCAATGTCCCGCAGGCGGATCAGCGTCCCGTCGGATTCCTTGACCACCAGGTCCTTGAACTGGTCCGGATCACCCACATCGGTGTTGCTGGTCATGCTGATTTCGGTGTACTTGCCCTTGGTATTGCCGACAGCCGCCTGGTAGTTGTTCCTCAATAGTACGTTCACCACCTCCTGTGGTGTCATATCCACGGCGGCAAGACGTTCCGGGTTGAGCCACACCCGCAGGGCAAAGTTGCGTCCCAGCAGCTCGGCTTTACCCACACCGGCCAACGCCTGCAGTTTCGGCTGTACCACCCGGGTCAGATAGTCGGTTATCTGGGGTACTGCGAGTTCGTCACTGTAGAAAGCGATGTACATCAGCGCCGTGGAATCGCCGGTGGTCGAGGTGATGACAGGATCCTGCGCAGCCTGGGGCAGCACGTTGCGCTGGCTCGCTACCTTGGCCTGAATCTCTGCGAGTGCGGCGTTGGCGTCGTAGTTCAGTTCCATCTTGGCGGCGATGGTGGACTGGCCCTGGGAGCTGGTGGACGTCAGATAATCAATGCCACTGGCCTCGGCGATCGCCTGTTGTAGTGGCGTGGTGATAAACCCTTTGACCAGATCGGAACTTGCGCCGGGGTAGGCGGTAGTGACGGTCACCGTCGTACTTTCCAGCTCCGGATACTGGCGTATCTCCATCTCCAGGGCCGCCCGGGCGCCCAGCAGCAGTATCAGCAGGCTGACGACGGTGGCGAGGACCGGTCGCTGAACGAATATATCGGTGAAACGCATTACTCGGACGCCTCCGCCGGCTTGTCGCTATCGTCCTGAACCTCGACCCGCTGTTCCGCGCGCAGTCTCAACAGGCCCTTGGACACAACCTGTTCACCGTCTTCCAAGCCGTCGGTTACGGCAACGCGGCCATCACGGCTATTGCCCGTCTGCACAGTACGCCGGTTAACGATCAGTTCACCATCGTCATTTTCTGCCACAACGAAGACAAAATCGCCGTATGTATTGTAGGAAATAGCGGTACGGGGCACGGTAACAACCTCACGATCCTCCGGTTGCCGGGTGGAGATCGTGGCAAACATGCCGGGGCGCAGCAGGTTGTCCTCGTTTTCCAGCGTGGCGCGAATGCGCACAGTGCGGGTCTGAGGATTGACGGAGGTGTTGATGGCGCTTACCTTGCCTTCGAAGGTGCGCTCGGGAACGGCGGCAACCGTTGCCACCACGTCATAGTTACGGTCAACCTTCGACAGGTCTTTTTCCGAGAGGGTGTAATCCACGTAGATCGGGTTAAGCATATTGATTTCGACAATGGACGTGCCAGTGCCGATATATTCACCCTGGTCAATCAGGCGCAGACCCAGTTTGCCGTCAAACGGCGCACGGATAACCTTCTTGCTCAACTGGGCTTCGGCTTCATTGACGCGGGCGCGGGCGGCATCGAAGTTGGCCTTGACTTCATCATACTGGGATTGGGAGACAGCGCGCTTGGGCAGCAGATCAGAGACCCTTTTGAATTCCTGCTCGGCCAGTTGCGCCTCTGCCCGGCGCGTGCGCAAGGCAGCTTCATCAATGGCAGCGTCAAGCCGGATCAGAACGTCCCCCTTTTGTACTTCATCACCTGACTCAAAGCTGATGGTTTCAACAACACCGGGCACCTCGTTGGCAACTTCGATGCCGTTTATGGATTCAACGCTGCCAACAGCCTTGAGCTCAGGCGTCCAGCTTTCGGTGTGCGCAACGGTCGCAGAAATTTTTGCGGGCGGTTGCGGTTTGGAAGACTGCTCTTCCATCTGGCCGAACTGGTAGAATTTGTAACCGAAAATGCCGCCAAGTACGACACCGAGAAAGATGATTACAATCAGGAAGCGGGAGGCCGTGCGCATAGTTCAGGTCCTGGGTCGTATGTCTGTTGCAGGTGATCGTGTCAGTTCCGTAGGCTCGGGTCATCTGCCTTGATGACGGGGACGCCCGGCGAGATGGTGTTATTGCGTCAACTGGACAAATTGTAAAGAATAGCATCCTATACAATGCAGACGGGTACTGTCACCGATTTGTCAGTAAATATGCGTACAATTACTGTTTCGGTCCTCGGGGCTCAGGCCCTGCAATACGACCAGGATGCCGATAAGGATTAGCGAATGCACTGGATTCTTGGTCTTGCCCTTGCGGCGGCCGCTTTTATTATACTGAAACAGTGGGGGGCGTTAACCCCCGAAAGAAAGAAAGCGGCGACCTGGAAGGTCATTCTGGTCGGGGGCGGTACCCTGCTTGTATTCATGGTACTGACCGGCCGTGTTCATGTGCTGACCGCCGCCGTTGCTGCACTCTTGCCCCTGTTGAGGAAGCTGCCTGCGCTACTCAAATTTGCGCCCATGATCAGTCGGGTTTTTGGTCAGGGCCAGAGCCAGGGCGAAGGCGATAAAGACGAAGAAGCGGCCCGTGGCGGGAGCAATCAGGTGCCGGCCAGCTCTGACGGGATGTCGCCCAGAGAGGCGTGCGAGATTCTCGGAGTTGCTCCGCAAAGCACGCGTGAAGAGGTCATTCAGGCCCATCGGCGGCTGATACAGAAGCTGCATCCTGACCGCGGTGGTAATGATTATCTGGCGGCGAAAATCAATGAGGCCAAGTCCGTGTTGCTCAAACACCAGGCCTGATCAACCTCAGAGCACCTCCACTTTTACTTCGAACGCCTGATTCCGCTGCGTGTCGCCACTGGTCTGGTAGGTAATTCCGGATTGTTCACCGGCACGTTGCTGACGGGTGCTGCCAAGTTCCACCCATTCACCCGGCTCAACCCGGCGGATTGTCATTACTGCTTCGGTTTCATAGCCGGGCATGTCTCCCTCAGGATCCTCTTCGAAGGAAACGATGTTCAGTTCAACGGCCTGGTCAGAGATGACCTGAGGACTGACCAGAAACCCGCTGCGGGTTTCCACCTGGTCCAGAAAAGCCGCCGGATTGCGGCCACCGCGAATCGCAACCGGTACAGTACGGACCTGCCCGGAGGTAATGTGAGCAGACTGGCCATCCTGAACTACCAGGGTGCGTTCCTGGTTACGCCGGGTGGTGGTGACCTTGCGCTCTGCGTTTATACCAATCTGATTATTGCCGACAGAGACACCGGCGCCACCACTTTTGCTATCGACATTGTTGCGGGAGCGAACCGTGATGCGCATCTGCGCCGGCGCCACGTCCATGGTTTCCACCAGCATCCCGATTTCATCCAGTACTGATGGCTCGCCACGGACCACCATTTGTTGTCCGCGGGCGGTAATCGCCACCTGCCCGTCCGGGTAGAGTTCGCGTATCTGCCCGGCAACGTCCCCGGCGGAGCGCTGGTCCATCTGATAGGTGCGGGCCTCGGGCTCTGCCGCAATGGCCCCGGAGAACAGCAGTAGCAATGTCAAAAGCACCGTTGTGGGCCATACAGTTCGAGTGCTCATCGAAAACTCCACGACAGGTTTGGGCGGAAATTCCGTAAAATCCGGATTTACGGGTTGCAAACCGCGAATCCGGGGATATATATTGGAAAGCATGAAGACGACACACACGGCCTGTCAATTGAATGTTCTGCAAGCTTTCGGAGAAAAACCGATGGCGGCAGTTAATGCTGTGTTTTTCTGGTGGTTTGGTTATGGCTTTTATTTTAGCCAGAGCCGGGGCCGCCCATAGGATCTTCATCGACCGAATAACGAGGAAGGCAGCCCGGCAGAAACCCAGGCTGCCACCGGACTCAAAAAGCCCCGACTGGTAGCCCAGCCGGGGCTTTTCTGATTCTGACACAGGGAAACGGGAACACTGACCATGAACATGTCGCTGAATATCGAGACACCGAAAGAGGCGAGCCAGCCCACCCGGACAGATCGCGCAAGCGGTGAGATTCGGCTGCCGACGCCGGCGGAACTTCGCGCCAGCCTGCCCTTACCCACCGAGGTGCGGGCCCAGATACAGCGGCACCGCGAATCCATTCGTCGTGTACTGCACGGTGAGGATTCAAGAACGATAGTGGTTATCGGCCCCTGCTCCATACACGATGAAGTGGCGGCATTGGAATATGGCGAGAAGCTGAAAAAGCTGGCGGACGATGTCAGTGACCGCTTCCTGATCATTATGCGTGCCTACCTCGAAAAGCCCCGTACCACCGTCGGCTGGAAAGGCCTGCTCTACGATCCCGAACGCACGGGCACCGGCGACCTCAACGAAGGCCTCCTGCGCTCCCGCCGCCTGTTGCTGAACCTCTCTGACATGGGCCTCCCTCTGGCTACCGAAGCCCTCAGCCCGTTTGCCATGGACTACCTCGGCGACCTGGTGAGCTGGGCCGCCATTGGCGCCCGCACCACCGAGTCCCAGGTTCACCGGGAGCTGGTCAGCGGCCTGCCCATGCCGACGGGCTTCAAGAACGGCACGGACGGCAGCATTGGCCCAGCCATCAACGCGATGAAATCGGCAGCCCATCCCCATCACTGTTTCGGCGTTGGAATTAATGGCTCCCCTGCGATGATCACAACACAGGGCAACCCCGATACCCACCTTGTTTTACGTGGTGGACGGGGTATTACCAATTACGATGCCGATAGTATCCGGGAAGCGATGGACGCCCTGTCCACTGCGGGCGTCTCTGCTTCAGTGATGGTTGATTGCAGCCACGACAACGCCCGGAAACAGTCGTCGCGACAACTTGAGATTGCCCGGGAAGTGATGAGCCAGAAACGCACAGGTAACCGGAATATCGCGGGTTTGATGTTGGAAAGTTTTCTTGAAGAAGGCCGTCAGAATGATAGTAACGATCTGGTTTACGGGTGTTCCCTGACCGATCCCTGTATCAGCTGGGAGCAAACCGAAGAGCTGTTGCGTGGCCTGTGAATCCGGATTTAGTGTATGCGCCGGTCTGAAGGCCTCTTCCAGAACACGCCCGTAAATACGTCCATGTAGGGCTCGGTCGCGCCATCCCTGGCGCTCCACGGTTCTGGAAGAGGCCTTCAGAATGGCGCCCGGGCTTTATCGGTTTATCCCTTGGCATTTCGGGTTACTCTTTACCCTGAATACTCCCTTCTCCGGAAACCGTTGAAAACAGCAACTGTCCTGCCAGCAACAGTAAGACGCCGCCCATCAGGCGGTCCAGCCAGTAGCCGAAGCGGTTAAACGCCTTGCGGATCCGGGGCAGTGTGAAGAACACCGCTACCGCCATGAACCACAGTCCCGTTGCTACCGCCATGTAGATACCGTAGGCGGACTGGATCGCGATCGGTGTGCCCGGGCTGATGATTACAGAGAATAGCGACACGAAGAACAGCGTGGCTTTCGGGTTCAGAGCGTTGGTAAGAAAGCCCAGGCGATAGGCTGAAAAACCGGATTGCGGTTCCCCGTTGGTGGTCTCCACATGGACGCCGCCGGCTTTTGAGCGCAGGCACTGGATGGCAATCCAGGTAAGGTACACCGCGCCGACAACCTTGAGAATGCTGAACAGTACCAGGGATTGCTGGATGATCAGTCCGATGCCCAGCAGGGAATAGCCCACGTGAATGAGTATGCCCGTGCCGATGCCAAACGCGGTCAGAAGAGCGTTACGTCGGCTTTGGCACAGGGCCTGGCGAAGCATCACTGCGAAGTCCGGGCCGGGGCTGGCGACGGCAAGGAAGTGGATGATGGCAACGGTAATGAACTCCGGCCAGTAATTGGGCATGTCTGGTTGTCTCCACGGCGGATTTGCGGGCAGGGTGTCAGTCTAGAAGGCCGGGATCAAAAAGTCCTGTGCCGCATGCAAACGGTGCCTTGATGCGGAACTGAACCATTCCCGGATTTAGCTTCTATACTCAGGCAAGAGTCTGGAAAATTTGACGGCCCAGGAGTTGCTGACGTGGACAAACGCAAGGTAGATGTCGCGATTATCGGAGCAGGCACGGCTGGCATGGGTGCCTATCGTGCAGCGCGCAAGCACACGGACGACGTGGTGATGATTGAGGGCGGTCCCTACGGGACCACCTGCGCCAGAGTTGGCTGTATGCCAAGCAAACTGCTGATTGCGGCAGCAGACAGTGCTCACCACATGACGAAGGCTTCAATGTTTGGTATTCACCCAGGTGATGTCCGGATTGACGGCAAGGCGGTGATGGAAAGGGTGCGCCGGGAGCGGGACCGATTTGTGAGTTTTGTGCTGGAGGCCGTTGAAGGCTTCCCCGAGGCGCATCGGGTTCGCGGTCATGCCCGGTTCCTGTCGCCAAACCGGATTGCTGTCGGCGATAACCTGGAAATAGAGGCCGGGCGGGTGGTGATTGCCACCGGCTCCCGGCCCAATATCCCCGGTTTTCTCAAGGAAGCCAAGGATCGCCTGATCGTTAACGATGATGTGTTTGAGTGGCAAGACCTGCCACAATCGGTGGCGGTGTTCGGTCCCGGCATTATTGGTCTGGAGCTGGGTCAGGCGCTCAGCCGCCTCGGGATTCGGGTTCGCATGTTTGGCGTCGGCGGGGCCGTTGGGCCGTTGCAGGAGGACGCCATCCGGCAGTACGCGTTGAAGTCGTTTAATGACGAATTTCCCCTGGATGCCGATGCAAAGGTCCAGTCTGTGGAAAGAACGCCTGAAGGGGTAAGCATCCGGTTTACGGATCCCGAGGGGGGGGATGTGACGGAAGCATTTGACTATCTGCTGGCTGCCACGGGCCGGCGGCCGAATGTGGATGAACTGGATATCAGGAATGCCGATATTGCCCAGGATGACCAGGGCTCCCCGTTATTTGACCACTATACGCTTCAGTGCGGTGACAGCCATGTATTCATCGTCGGCGATGCCAATAACGAAGCACCGTTACTGCACGAAGCAGCCGATGAAGGGCGCATTGCCGGTGACAATGCTGGCCGTTATCCCGACGTACGGGCAGGATTGCGGCGGGTGCCGCTGGGTGTCGTGTTTACCGACCCGCAGATTGCCACAGTGGGTATGACTCTCAAGCAAGTCGATGAGCGGTGCAAGGGATGTTATGCCATCGGTGAGGTATCGTTTGAAAGTCAGGGGCGTAGTCGTGTCATCGGCGCCAACAAGGGGTTGTTACACCTTTACGGCGAGCGAGGCAGCGGGCTGTTTCTTGGCGCAGAAATGTTTGGGCCCGCTGCTGAGCATATTGGCCACCTGCTGGCCTGGGCCGTACAGAATCGCATGACCGTAACTGAAATGCTGGATATGCCGTTTTACCATCCGGTTATCGAAGAGGGGCTACGCACTGCTCTCAGGGATCTTAGCCGCAACCTGGATATTGGCCCGCCTCCGGTTGAACAATGTCTTGACTGCGGCCCCGGCGGTTAACATGGCAGGGGAACGGCTTCAGAAACTTCTGGCCACAGGCCCCGAGGCATTGCGGGCCGAATCCCTTGCATTCTGTTGCCTGCGAGCCCAGATCTTTTCGTGGAAGAAATAGGCAACGGTATTGATTGTCTGGAAAAAATCTATAGCTAATGGCTATTGATTAAGCGCTGTATGGATTGTTTTGGACTATGGCCTGCATTGGATAACCAAGCTTTACCTATCGATCATGTCTGGTTAGTGTGGTAGCCAGTAAATCCAGATAACAGTCAAGGAGACACGTTATGAGCAAGAACTTTATTGGTTTAGATACCGAAAAAACCCAGCAACTGGCGAATTCACTGAACGATCTGTTGTCCAATTACCAGATCTTTTACATGAATGTGCGCGGTTATCACTGGAACATCAAGGGCGATAATTTCTTCGAGCTGCACGCCAAGTTCGAGGAACTTTATGACGACTTGCTGCTGAAAATTGATGAGATTGCCGAGCGGGTCCTGACCCTGGGGCACCGGCCCGCTCACGCTTACAGCACCTATATCGAGAAGTCAGACGTGCCGGAGCGCAAAGATGTCGCCGATGGCAAAGATGCAGTGGAAAATATTGTTGAAAGCTTTGCCAGACTGATTGGCAAGCAGCGTGAGTTGCTGCACCTGGCTGGCGATGCCGACGACGAAGGCACGGTGGCCCTGATGAGCGACTATATCTCTGAGCAGGAAAAAACCGTCTGGATGTATCGGAGTTACCTGGGTCAGTAAACCCGGTGGGCTAGTCTTTTCCTGAAAAAAATGGCGACCGTCTAGTCGCCATTTTTTCGTCTCAGGTCAGCCATTGGCGACGCTTTCAAGGAGTGGCACTTGCTGGTGCAGGAACCATTTCTCAGTGACCACCTTGCGGGTAAACCAGTGGGAGCGCATCAGGGTGCTGGCCAGTGGCATCTTGACCCAGTCCGGTACCTGCCAGCCGTTTTCCCGGGGTACCGCGCGGTTGCCAAAACGGCTGGCAATGGCTTCACCATATGCTTGCAGTGACTGGGCGGAGTAATCTTCCCTGTCCCGGATAATGTCTGCCGCCATCAGCGCGGATTCGATGGCGGGGCGAATGCCTTCGCCACTCTGGGTGTAGGCCAGACCGGCAGAATCCCCGATCAGCAACAGCCCATCATCCACCAGTGGCCTTTCGGCGTGAGCGTACAGAAGATAGGCATGACCCTTGAATCGGCCAGGCAGATCAGCCGGGATGCGCCCTTCTGATTTCATTTCGTCCACGAAGTTGTTCAGGTGCTCACTGAGTTTGTGGTTATCCTCGCGGCCAAGGCCGATATTGAGGAAGTTGTCCTTGCGGAAGACCCATGCGTAGCCCTTGAGGTCGCGGCAGAACCAGAGTTCGGGCGTGTCACCACGGGCCTGGCAAACCTCTGCCTGCTGGGGTGTCATCTCGAACTCCACTTCCTTGGCGGCCACCACAGTCTCGTGGCTGCCGGGACCGTCGCCAAGTAACTTCGCAACAGGGCAGAAGTGGCCTCCGGCACCCACAATCAATGGCGCTTCCCAAGTGTCGTTAACCACCCAGTTGCCGTCCCGGCGAACGATGGATTTGACTGGCGTTTTCAACTGTTTCGGGGCCGTTACCCGATCCAGCAGATAGGCATCGAACTCGCACCGCCTTATACCATAGCTGACGATATCGCCGTGGTCGTTCTCCACAGCCGGTTGGCCCATCATGCCAATCCGGAATTTCCGGATTGGCTGCAGTGTCCGCCCGGAGCCGTAATCACTGGTATCAATATTCAGGCTTTCCATCACTGCCGGAGTAACCCAGCCGGCACAGGTTTTGTCACGCGGGAAATCCTGTTTGTCAATAATCAGGATACGCTTGCCACTGTCCTGAAGTGAGCGGGCCAGGGTCGATCCTGCGGGTCCGGCACCGACGATTATCAGGTCATAGTACTCCATCAGCAGGTCTCCGGGGCAGCGGGGAAGGTGTAGATATCCTGACGGCTTTGCGGCACCTCGTTGTTCTCGCCATGAGTGAAAACCACCTGGAACAGCTGTAGCCCTCCGGCCTGGAACGCCGCTGTGGATCCGGCCAGATACATTTCCCAGGCACGGGCAAAGTGCTCATCGTACATCTCCGTTACCTTATCCATGCTGTTCTGGAAACGTTCCTTCCAGTGGGTAAGTGTCTGGGCATAGTGCAGTCTCAGATTCTCGACATCCAGCACCGAGAAGCCACCATGCTCACAAATGCCCATGAACTCGGAGATGCTGGGCGGATAGGCACCGGGGAAAATACGTTTCTCGATCCAGGCGTTCATCAGCATGGGTCGGTTGCGGCCGATGCTGTGCAGCAATGCCATGCCATCAGGCTTGAGGGAGCGACGAATCAGTTCTGAAAGCGCCTGGTAGTTTTCCTTGCCCACATGCTCGAGCATGCCGATGGATACAAAAGCATCATACTGCCCGCTGATGTTGCGGTAGTCGTCCTCGACGTAATCAATCAGGTGGTCGAGCTCCTGGCGTCGGGCTTCTTCCCGCGCATAGGTCAGCTGTTCCCTGGAAATGTTGTAGGAGTGAACCCTGACACCATAGTTGCGGGCCATATAGCGTGCCAGCCCCCCCCAGCCACAGCCGGCTTCCACCACCGTCATTCCGGGTTTCAGGCGCAATTTTCGGCATACGTGTTCCAGTTTTGCCAGCTGGGCCTGCTCCAGCGTCAGGTCAGGAGTTTCGTAATAGGCACAGGTGTACTGCATCTCCGCCTGGTCCAGCCAGAGCTTGTAAAACTCGTTGCCCAGGTCGTAGTGATGGTGAATGTTTTCTTTTGCCTCCGACAAACCGGTCGAGCGTGGGTTATGGTTTCGCCACAGCGTTTCGAGCCACCTGGGCCACTGTTGCCGTGCCTTGTGTACCGCGCGATAGAGCGTTTCCATCAGCTCTGTCAGATCGCCATCCACTTGCAGTCGGCCGGCGCTGTACAGGTCGCCAAACGCCAGATTGGGGTTGGTGGCCAGAGCAACCAGAGCCTTGGGATCGGTCAGCCTCAGGGTGAAACGGGCCGTACCCTCTTCGGCTTCAATAAATTCATCATTCCATAACTGGAACCGCACCGGGGGCGAACCTACCATGCGCAGTAGTTTGGCGATCAGCCAGCGTTCATAGCTATGGGGTTCTCTGTCTGCCTGCTGCTCTTCCAGCGGCAGCGTGAGAAGGTTTGGCCTGTCATCCTGGCGCTCGTCGTTTTGATTGGCGGCTTTCCGGACGGTGCTTTGACTCATCGTTCCATGTCTCCCTATAGCGGCTGGTTAGTCGCAGGCTGAGGTCGACTGTTGCCGGTCAACCGTGATTCAGCATCCAGGCGTGCCCCAATATCATAACTGAGAATCGCCTCCTTACTTAATAGTATAGAAAACAGGCGGGTTTTGTCATGCCCGTGAAAACGGGGTGGTGGCTATGGTGTCTTCAGGTGGGAGCAAAGCGGATTCGTACCGGGACTGGGAGCCCCGGTACAGTGATTGCTGTTGGCCTGATTGCTGTCAGTACGAGGAGCTCATACCGAACCATTCCGGGAATATGACGATCAGGCCCAGGACCAGTACCTGCATCAGTATGAACGGCAAAACCCCTTTGTAGATGTCAGTGGTCTTTACCGTGGGCGGTGACACCCCCTTTAGGTAGAACAGACTGAACCCGAACGGGGGCGTCAGGAAACTGGTTTGCAGATTCATGGCGATCAGGATGGCGAACCACAGCATGTTGACGCCCAGTGCTTCCGCAATCGGGGCCAGGATCGGCACAATGATGAAGGAGATTTCCACGAAATCGATGAAGAAACCCAGCACCAGAATAACCAGCATGGCAAGGATGATGAATCCCCACTTCTCCCCGGGGAGTTGAAGTATCCACTCTTCCAGAAGGTAGTCGCCTCCGGTGTAGCTGAAGACCATCGAGAATGCTGTTGCACCGATCAGAATGGCGAACACCATGGCGGTTACCTTGACCGTGTCCTTGGAAGCGTCCCAGACCATCTGGAACGAGAACTGGCGGTAAGCCAGGGCCAGCACGATGGCGCCAACACCGCCAAGAGCCGAGGACTCGGTTGGGGTGGCAATGCCCGCAAAGATGGAGCCCAGCACAACGACAATCAGCGCCAGTGGCGGGATGATCGCAAGCAGTGCCGCGATGATCTCTTTCCCGCGGGAGAGGCCGCTGTCATCAGGCATTGCTGGTGCGGTTTCAGGCTTGAAACGGGTAAGAACGAGTATGTAGACGATGTAAAGGCTGACCAGAACCACGCCGGGTATGACGGCAGCCTTGAACAGATCCCCCACCGGTAGGCCGAGCACATCACCGAGAATGATAAGAATAATCGAGGGTGGAACGATCTGCCCCAGGGTACCGGCGCCGCAGATGGTGCCAGTGGCGAGCCGCTTGTCGTAACCGTGGGCAAGCATGACCGGCAGCGAAATCAGGCCCATGGCAACCACGCTGGCACCGACTACACCGGTAGAGGCCGCGAGCAGCGCTCCCACCAGAATGGTGGAAATGGCCAGGCCTCCGGGCAGGCCGCCGAACAGCCGACCCATAGAGGTCAGTAACTGCGCCGCCAGTTTGGTGCGCTGGAGAACAACGCCCATGAAGATAAACAGCGGCACCGCCATCAGCGTGGTGTTCTGCATTATGCTCATGATGCGGTAGGGCATGAAGGCGAACAGATCCATGCCTTCAGCAAAGACACCGAAGAACAGCGCAACACCGCCAAAGGTAAAGGCAACCGGGAAGCCCAGCATCAGCATCAGGAGGGCAACACCGAACATGATCATACCAATCATGCCAGACCCTCCGCGCCGTGTTTTGCTTCGTAGGTCTTCTCGCCGGACATGACCCGCAGGGCGTGTGTTGCCATATTGAGTCCGGCTATTGCGGTAAACACCGCGGATATTGGGATCATGCTCTTGATGATCCAGCGATACGGAAGTCCTCCGGGGTCACCGCTGCCTTCGCCCATGCTGTAAGACTCGACGGCGAAATTATAGCCGTAGTTCCAGATCAGATAGGAGAACGGTATGATGAAGACGAAAGCCCCGACAAGGTTGATCCACGCCTTGGTTCTGTCGCTCCAGCGGGCATAGAGAACATCAACCCGGACGTGCCCGTCGGTACGAAGGGCATAGGGGATGCCGAACAGGAACACCACCGAGTACAGGTGCCACTCCATTTCCTGCATACCGATGGAAACTTCGTTAAAAGCGTAGCGTGCCACCACATCGTAGAAGACGTTGCCAGCCATCAGTATCATTGCTGCACAGGCCACCCAGCCGCAAAAGATGGACAGCCATGCCAGGCCCTCGTCCAGCTTGATAATCCAACGCATTGATTGTCCTCCACCAGATCAGCTGGCGATTTTCCGGTTACTATAAACGGCAAAGCCGGGACCCCCATAGAGCGATCCCGGCCCCTTTACAGCCTGTATGTTACTCGACTTCTGCCATCGTGTTGAGGTAAGCGCGCTCGGAAATGTCCGTATAGGCACGGCTTTTCTCGAGATATTCTTCCTGGGACTTTACGATTTTTGCCGCCTGCTCATTATCTTTGGCGACTTCATCGAGCAGTTTCTCGTTGGCCTCGTACATGGCCTGGAAGATCTCCTGCGGGAACTGCTTGATCTGTACGTTCGGGTAATCTTCCCTGATGGTGTCCCAGGCTTCCGCGTTGGCGTGCTGGGAATGAACCAGCATGTCATAGGAAGCGGTGCGCATCGCTATGCGCATGATTTCCTGCAGATCGGCGGGAAGTTTCTCCCATACCTTCTTGTTGACCAGGAACTGCAGTTCGGTGGCAGGCTCATGCCAGCCGGTGTAGTAGTAATCGGCGATCTGCTGGAAGCCAAGGCGCAGGTCCAGTGCCGGGCCTACCCATTCCACGGCATCAATGGTGTTACGTTCCAGCGAGGTGTAGAGCTCGCCGGGGGCGATGTTGGTCGGGTTAACACCGACTTCTGCGAAGACTTCGCCCGCAAAGCCCGGGATGCGCATTTTCAGCCCTTCCAGGTCTTCCAGGGATTTGATTTCTTCACGGAACCAGCCACCCATCTGAACGCCGGTGTTGCCGCCCGGGAATGACAGCATGTTATGGGGCTCGTAAACTTCCTGCATCAACTCCATGCCGCCGCCATGGTAGAACCAGGCATATTGTTCCATGGCGATCATGCCGAAGGGCATGCTGGTGAAAAACAGGGTGTTTGGAACCTTGCCTTTCCAGTAGTAGGAAGCGGAGTGCCCCATGTCGTACTGGCCGGCCTTGACCATATCAAACACGCCCAGGGGAGCTTTGTGCTTGTTGGCGGAATCGATGCGGACCTTGAGTCGACCGTCGGACATTTTCTCGACGCGCTCGGCAAAGTTCTTGGTGGTGTCACCGAATATCGGAAAGTTTGGCCCCCAGGTCTCTGCCAGGCGGAGGGTGAAGGTTTCTTGAGCGAGGGCCTGTGCGGAAGCAAACGTAGTTGCTACAGCCAGCACAGCCGCGGATAGAGCAGAACGTAACTTCATTGTTCTTTCAGCCTCTTATGTCGTTGTTGTGTCGAGAGCCTCTTCCATTTCAGGATGAGTAACTCTTGATTGTAGGCGAAGTTAGCAATAATCGACAGCCAGCGGAACGGATAACCGTCCTCTCTACGACCTAGGTCTTAGCTTCTGCTGTATAACGCACTGATCTGGTGCAATTTATGGTCATATCAACTGCATTTGTTCACCACCCGGTCGGCGGAACAGGTCCCTGCGCATTGGTTCGGCTTCATGCCCGCCAAGGCCCAGGCTTCTGGCTTTCCTGTTGAAACGCTGACGCACCAGATCCGCGTAGGGACCCTTTCCTGTCATTCTCTCGCCCCATCGCGATTGGTAGCTCTTGCCCCCTCTGAGGTCACGGATGCGGGACATCACATGTTCGGCACGCTGGGGGAAATGCCGTTGTAACCAGTCCTGGAACAGTTCGTCCAGTTCCAGGGGCAGGCGCAGCATGATCCAGCTTGCGCGTTCCGCACCTGCCCCGGCACCGGCTTCCAGTATCGCCTCGATCTCATGGTCATTGATGAACGGTATCACCGGCCCAATAATGATGCCGGTCGGTACGCCCGCGGCAGCAAGTTCGCGAATAATCTTCAGGCGCGTGGCTGGCGCCGCCGTTCGCGGCTCCATCTGGCGTTTGAGGCTGTTGTCGAGGGTAGTAAGGCTGACACTGGCGGTGCACAGGCCCTGGCCTGCCAGCTCCGATAACAGGTCCAGGTCACGCAGGATCAACGCACCCTTGGTAATGATGGACACCGGATGGCGATACTCGACCAGCACTTTGAGGATGTCTCTGGTAATTTCACGCTGTTTTTCAATCGGCTGGTACGCATCGGTATTTATGCCGAGGGCGATAGGGGACACCCGGTAACCGGGCTTGTCGAGCTCTCTGCGAAGTTGGTCCGCCGCATTGGGCTTGGCAATCAACCGGGTTTCAAAGTCCAGCCCCGGGGACATGTCCCAGTAAGCGTGGGTAGGCCGGGCGAAACAGTAGATGCAGGCATGCTCGCAACCCCGGTAGGGATTGATGGATTGGTCGAAGGGTATGTCGGGAGAGCGGTTGCGGCTGATGATTGAACGTGCCTGCTCCTCTGTAACTTCCGTAGCCAGGGAGTCGGGGCAGGCTTCATCAGCCGGATCCTGATACCAGCCGTCGTCGCATTCTCGGTCCGTGACGATGGACTGGAAGCGATTTTTTGGATTGATCGGTGTCGCGCGCGTTTTCATAACGAAATCCGAAGTACTGTTTTTATATACAGTACCCATAACAGCGCTCGATTTCCAGCTTTCGTTACCGGGCGGGGTAAACCTCAGACGTCATTCATTCTGCTGACCTGGCTGGCCAGCCTCATGGCTTCCTGTTCCTCCATTGTACGCATTGATTCCACCAGCTCTTTTGCTTCCGGAATTTCTGCCTTGCCGGCCAGGCTGTCGTAAAGATCGATTAGCTGGTCGTGGAACGCGAACACTTCCCGCTCAATGCCATCAAAGTCGAGATCAGCGTAATGACCATCACAAGTTTCATGCGCTTTGATACGTTTGTGTTCGCCGTTCAGATAATCGTAGACTCTTGTCTTCAGCGCGTTGGGGGCGGCCTGTTTCTCGAATTCGGCGGTAATACGCGCCAGTTCCGATTCGTGGCCAGCCAGATAGGTTAGCAGCCCCTGCGCCTGTTCGTTCGGGTGTTTGCTGGAACACTCCGAAAGGCATCGGGAAAGGTTGGCATGGAGCTCGCGGGCCCAGATGATCAGGTCTTCAAAGGTTTTTATGTCCATTCGCTGCGCTCCTATGTCGCACATTATCTTGTGAGCTGTTAATTGAATACTGATGGTGCGAGTTTAGCGGACATTGAGGTGAGTATGCGATGATCAGAGAACATTCTGTACGTTAATCTCGGCAATACTTTAATCTATTCCGGCACCTGAAAGGTGGAACAAACCGATGTCAGAACAGCCCCCGCTGGGCATTATCGAAGGCTTCTACGGTCCATTATGGAGCTGGGAGCAGCGCCGGCAGCTTGTGCTGGCGCTGGCGCCCCATGGCTACCGTAATTACTGGTACGCGCCCAAGGCCGATGCCTTTCTCCGCCGCCGCTGGAGCGAGCCTCACCCAGCCCCGGTAGCAGGCGAGTTATCCGATTTTGCCGCTTTCTGCCGTGAGCAGGGCGTGCGCTTCGGTGTGGGGCTCAGCCCGTTTGAAGTCTTCAATAACTTCGACAATTCCGCGAGAACGGCGCTGGCGGACAAGCTGGGGGCTTTTGATCGGCTGGGCATCACCGACCTGGCAATACTGTTTGACGATATGAAGAGTGGCACGCCAGATCTGGCCACCCGCCAGGCCGACATCATTCACTGGGTGGCCGGGCGAAGCGGCGCCGAACAGATCACAGTCTGCCCCAGTTACTATTCTGACGACCCCGTGCTGGACCGGGTATTCGGCCAGCGCCCCGAGCATTATCTGGAAGACCTTGGCAAGGCGCTGGATCCGTCAGTGCAGGTATTCTGGACAGGTGAGGAAGTGTGTTCCCGGGAGATATCACCGGGCCACCTGCAGCGTGTCGCGGAGGCGCTCGGGCGTAAACCCGTACTGTGGGACAACTACCCGGTGAACGATGGTGACCGTATGTCCCGCCACCTCCATCTGCGGGGATTTACCGGAAGGCCCGCGGCCAACAGCAACTATCTTGCCGGCCATGCCATCAATCCTGCATTGCAGCCAACGCTGACAACCATCCCCGCCATCACCCTGGCCCAGAGCTATCAGCAGGGGCCGGGGTATCAATATGGCCAGGCGTTCCGGCGGGCGGCTGAAGAGGTCGTGGGTAAGGACCTGGCGCGGCAGATAACGGCCGATCTGCTGGTACTGCAGGATGCGGGGCTGGAAAGAATCAGCAGTGAGCGCCGCCAGGCAATGACCGAATGCTACCGCCGGTTCGATCACCCGGCCGCCAGGGAAATTTTTGACTGGCTGGCCGGGGCTTATCAGGTCACCGATGAAATGGTGCAGACACAATAACCGGCATCCATACGGTCGACAGATGGTTGCCGCGGTTCAGGCCTTGCTGGAATCGTCAGGAATGACTATTTTTTGAAGGTGACTGAGGAGGTTGGTATGGCGCAGATCGAGCTGAACGGAAAAATAGTGGAATGCGTGCGCGGTGATATTACCCACCAGGACGACATCGAGGCGGTGGTCAACGCGGCGAATGCAGAACTGATGCCCGGTGGCGGCGTTGCCGGCGCCCTCCACGACGCAGCAGGGCCGGGGCTGGCAGAAGAATGCCGCCCCATGGCCCCGATCCGGCCCGGCGAGGCGGTTATCTCCGGGGGCCATAACCTGCCAAACAGGTTTGTCATTCATTGCCTGGGGCCGGTGTACGGCGTTGATGAGCCATCTGATTACTGGCTGGCAGAGTGCTACCGCAATGCGCTGGAACTGGCGGACAGCAAGGCCATTGAGTCCATTGCATTTCCCGCCATATCGGCGGGGGCTTTCGGCTATCCGGTAGAAGGCGCGGCGGAGGTTGCCCTGAACACCGTCAAACAGGTCCTGCCGCGGCTGGAGAGTGTAAAACGGGTGCGCTTTGTATTGTTCGGAGCCGGCGACGAACAGGTCTTCAGTAGTCGTCTGAAATCGACTATTGAGCAATAAGCAATTTTCCGGTCAGCGCCTACACTGGATAGGTTCCGATCCGTCTGCCCGGGAGTGTTGTCTTGTCTCGATTGCGTACCTTGCTGCTGACCTCTGCTGCCATGACTGCCTTTGCTGGCAATTCACTGCTTTGCCGGGCGGCATTGCGTGACACCGATATCGACGCGGCCACCTTTACCAGTGTCCGCCTGGTGTCCGGCGCGTTAATGCTGTGGCTGCTGCTCAGCCTTCGCGGCAATCGGGCACCCATGAAGCAGGGTTCCTGGGGCTCCGCCCTGGCCCTGTTTGCCTATGCTGCTGCTTTCTCCTACGCCTATGGTGGTCTGTCCGCAGCCATGGGCGCCCTGCTGCTGTTTGGCGCGGTCCAGGCCACCATGATCAGCATCGGTTTCCTTCGCGGTGACCGCCCGCACCTGTGGCAGTGGGTGGGTTTTGTGGTGGCCTTTTCCGGCCTGGTGGGGCTGTTACTGCCCGGCCTCACTGCACCACCGTTATTCAGTTCCCTGTTGATGATCGGTGCCGGCATTGCCTGGGGCGTGTATTCCCTGCGGGCGAAAGGCGCCGGTGAGCCAACGGCTGTCACCACCGGCAATTTTATCCGTGCCGTGCCGATGACGGTGGTGCTGAGCCTGGTGATGATGACCAGTGCCACTATTGATATGGCGGGGATGGGCTATGCAGTCGCTTCCGGGGCCATTGCCTCGGGTATGGGCTATGCCATCTGGTACATGGCGCTGCCGCTGCTGCAGGCAACAACGGCTGCTACGGTCCAGCTCAGTGTCCCGGTGATTGCCGCGGTTGGTGGTGTTCTGCTGCTGAGCGAGCCGCTGACGTTGAGACTGGTGGTTGCCGGTATCGCCATTCTCGGCGGCATCGCTATCGTGATTCAGGCGGGGCGGAGGAAGGCGGTGTGATCTGCGGACCCTGATACGGTTCAATCACAGGAAAGCTCTGGCGCGTTACGGAATTGTTCCATGATGGCCTCACGATGGCGTTCGCTGTCCTTGTACTGCTCAGGCAGTGGCCGCAGGAAATAGAGAAAATCGCCTTTGCCGCGATTGGCCTCCAGCAGGCTGTCCAGATCATCACCCGAGTGCCAGAAGACGGGACTGACAACGGCAACCTCGAGATCCGGGCGTTTCTTTTCCAGCACTGCAACCATGCCCAGGCGGTGTTCCGAATGGAAAGTGCCTGTGAGGTGAATAACCTGGTGACCGGGATGCTCCTCCAGCGCTCTGATCACCCGATCTGCCATGGTATTGTCCCTTAGCAACTGGGCCTTGTAGCTGTTTTCCAGGCGTTCGCTGTTATCTGTCTGGTCGTGGCCTGTGCCATGACTCCCGCCAAGGGTGTCGAGGAACTTTTTGCGATAGCCGGGAGTGTCAACAAAGGGCGCCTCCGGTAACTGCCGGCGTTGCTCTTTGTCGAGTCTTTCAAGATAGTCTGCTCCGGTGCGGCCGATGCAACGAACAATGTCCGCGGGCGCGTTGGCGGCAATCACCGGAATGTTCCGGTTCCTGGAGAATTCGATCAGGGGCCGATAAGATGCCTTGTAGTTGGGCCAGGCGTCAGTGTCTGCAATCAGCTCTTCTTCGCCGGTCTGCCCGGCGAGGTATCTGTCCAGCTCCGGCTGCTCGTTGAGGGTGAATTGCTCCATGCTCAACACCTGCTGCGGTCGTCGCTGGTAAAGGGCCGACTGCACCAGTGATTGCAGCAGGTGGGCGCCATGGTGGCCATGGTACTCGCCGATCACCACCACATCTGCTGGTGCCAGTTGTTTTGCCAGCCCGTTAATAGAGAGCAGGTTACCATTGTTGTCGGTAATGACAGAATCATATTGCGATTGTGGCGGCACCATTTTCGGGTCGCTTGCGGACTGGGCGGCACAGCCTGCGAACAGCAGGCAGGCGACTATTACGAGAGTGTGAGAGTAGTTCGTCATAATGTCCTATACGATCACGAAACCCGTTTGGCTGTCAGCCTTTTGTTTTTCTGAATATTGTTCGGGATGTCCGATGCCACACCGTGCCCACCTGTTTTCCCTGCGACTTGCCCATGGTTTTCGCGCGGCCTGCATTGACGAGCGCTATACCACAAAACGTCTTGGCCGCGATGTGATGGCAGGGGTTACGGTCGGCATTATTGCTATCCCGTTGGCGATGGCACTGGCGATTGCCAGCGGTGTGCCACCCCAGTACGGGCTCTACACCGCCTTCATTGCCGGGTTCGTGATCGCATTGACCGGCGGTAGCCGTTTCAGCGTTTCTGGCCCGACTGCCGCGTTTGTAGTGATTCTCTATCCCATTGCCCAGACCTATGGGCTTGGTGGTCTGCTGCTGGCATCGCTGATGTCAGGCGTGCTTCTGATCATTATGGCGCTGATGCGGCTGGGCCGCTTTATCGAATACATTCCCGAGGCCGTCACTCTGGGTTTCACCGGCGGCATTGCCGTGGTGATTGCCACCTTGCAGGTGAAGGACTTTTTCGGTCTGGGCATCGAGCAGATGCCGGAGCACTACTGGGACAAGCTGGCAGTTGTTGCTCAGGCGCTGCCGGGGCTGGATGGCACCACCACGCTGGTTGCGATAGCCACGCTGGCGGTGATGCTGCTTTGGCCCCGGCTGAGGACGCCGGTACCACCACATCTGCCGGCGGTAATCATTGGCAGCCTTCTGGCGTTGGCGTTGAATGCCAATGGTGCAGCGATAGAAACCATTGGCTCCCGCTTCAGTTATCTGCTCGCGGATGGTTCGACCGGTGCCGGTATTCCGCCCTTTCTGCCGGAGTTTGCCTGGCCCTGGCAGCGCCCGGACGCCAGCGGCGAGCCTCTTGGCATAAGCTGGTCCATGGTGCGGGACCTGCTGCCGGCTGCCTTTGCCATCGCCATGCTGGGGGCCATTGAATCGCTGCTGTGTGCGGTGGTGCTGGACGGTATGAGCGGCAAGCGCCACAGCGCCAACAGCGAACTGCTGGGGCAGGGTATCGGCAATGTGATCACGCCGTTTTTCGGCGGTATTACCGCAACAGCCGCCATTGCCCGTTCGGCAGCCAATTACCGCGCTGGTGCGGAGTCTCCGGTCTCGGCAATGATGCACGCCCTGGTGGTTCTGCTGGCGCTGGTGTCACTGGCACCGCTACTGGCCTATCTTCCGATGGCGGCCATGGCAGCGCTGCTGGTAATGGTGGCCTGGAACATGAGTGAGGCGCCGAAATCTCTCCATCTGCTGAAAACCGCCCCGCGCAGCGACATACTGGTGTTCATCACCTGTTTTTCGCTGACGGTGTTACTGGATATGGTGATTGCGATCACCACCGGGATCCTGTTGGCGGCCGTATTGTTCATGCGGGAAATGGCACAGATGACCCGGGTGACCGACATTACTGACAGCAAACGGATGGCAGGTGCCCGGCTGCCTGATGGCTGGCAGGTATTCAAGATCAACGGCCCTTTATTCTTCGCAGCCGCTGATCGTATTTTCGGGGAACTGGCGCAGCTGTCATCCAGTGCACGCGGTTTCATTCTCTACATGGACGGCGTGACGATACTGGATGCGGGTGGCCTGTCGGCCCTGAACAAGCTTATCGACACCTGCAGGCGGGACGGAACGCAGGTCGTTGTTGCCGATCTTCAGTTCCAGCCTTTGCGCACGTTGGCCAGGGCCGGTGTCAGGCCCGAAGAGGGCGTGATCCGGTTCTATCCGAGCCTGGATGAAGCGATTACTGCGGAAAGCTGGCTCGCGCCTACATAGGCCAGTGCAACTGGAGGTTGCCGCCGCCGAACGCCGCCTTGTGCAGATAAAAGGTAGTCGCGAGGGTCAGAATGGCATTTTCTTCCCGGGACAGCACAATGTCGAAGGGCAATGCGACTTTGCCGGTAAACCCGTGGTGGTTATCATCACCGCTTTTTGAATAGTTCTGTTCGATGTCCGGAACGCTCAGGTAGATCGAGGGCGTGAGTGTAACAGCAGGGGTCAGTGGCAACCTGAACTGCCCCGATAAACTGGGCTCTTTGCGGCGCACGTCAGCAATTTCATCAAGGTTTCGGCCCGTATACCCCTGTTCCCTGAGATAAAAATAATGCATCCCGATGCCGGGTTGCAGGCGGTGGTGTTTATGAACGGCTTCGACATCGAAACTGATGTGGTCGCGGCTGGTGGCTATGGTGCCGGGGCGCTCGTCCAGAGTGTAATGGCGGCGGGTGTACTCGCCGCCCAGTGCTGCTCGCAGCGACCAGTGGCCGCGTCGGAGTTGGTGGGTTAGCGCGCCCCGGATGGTTTCATTTTCCACCACCAGGCTCTCCTCACGGCTCTCAAAAGTGGAGGGTGGAGAATAGGTTACCGAAGCGGTGGTGCCGAGCTGATGTTTCGCGGCGGGTTGATGCCACTGGATAAAGAAGCTTTGGGCGGGGTCCACAAAAGCATCGTCACTGCGGGTTTTGCTGTTGAAATAGGCGTCGGGCAAAATCCAGCTGCCGTGGATCCAGGATTCGTTGCTGAAGCTGTGGCGACCGCTGAAGTATATGTCCGAGCGGGATTTGTCCGGAAACACGTCTCCCTGCAGCCAGACCTCTGTGGCATCGGTGAGCTGGTGGCGAAACCCCACGAGCTGTCGATCGTAGCTGCCGTCAAAGTCCTCGCTGCGCTGTATGTCGAGCAGGAAACCCTGGCGATTCTCGTTAAAGCCGAAGTCCTGGCGGAACCGGAAATCCAGATACAGTCGCCGGCTACCGACGCTGCCACCGGTCCCGCGGATACCGTTATCAATCACCGACGGTGCGGGCTGGCTGTGTTGGAAAGACAGTTCATGGAGGTAGCGTTCCTCATTGTCGGTTTCGTCTGCGCCCATAACCACAGCTTCCTGCCGCCACGGTTGCGGCAGGTGGTTGAGTTCGGCTGCCAGGGCCCCCGGCAGAAAGACAGTCGTGCCAATAAGGATTCTCAGGGTGCGACGCATGGCATTTCCCGGTCAGGTAGTCGGCATTGAACAAATTTTTACCCGTCTCCACCTCGCCTAATGGGCTATGCTACGGGCATTTCGGGCTTGCGCAGAAGGATGATGATGCTCCCCTTTCGTTTTGTTGACCGTGTCAAATTTATTGTAGAACGCCAGCTTGTCAAAGGCGCTGGTTTTCAGCTGCTGGTGGTTGGCGTCTTTATCGGGATGATCTCCCTGATTGGCGGCCTGCTGGTGATTCCCTTCGGTGAACCCCATGAGGATATGGGGGGTGCGATCTGGTGGGCCTTTCTGCGGCTGACGGACCCGGGTTACCTGGGGGATGACGTGGGCAACTGGCAGCGGCTGGTGTCTACCATCCTGACCATCAGCGGCTACGTGGTGTTCATGGGTACTCTGGTGGCGATCCTGACCCGCTGGCTGATTGCCAAAATGACGGACCTGGAACGGGGGCTGACCCCGGTCACCCTGAGAAACCATATCGTGGTACTGGGCTGGACCAGCCAGACGCTGCCCCTGCTGGGGGAATTGCTGGGCTCGTCCGGCCGGATGCGGCGATTCCTCGAGAAGCACGATACCAGCCGGTTACGCCTGGTAGTGCTCTCGGAAACAGCCTCCGCGGCCCAGGTGCACGAACTGCGCAATGAGCCCGGGATTGGCCGCAAGGCGCGCCAGATCATTCTGCGCTCCGGTGCTGCCATCCAGCCTGATGCACTGCAACGGGTGGCTTGTCTGGATGCTTCTGCGGTCATCGTGCCCAGCGCGGCCCACGAAGCCGGCAGTCTGGTAACATCGGATATAGAAACCGTAAAGGCGCTGCTGTCCATCGCCGCGCAGGCACGGCACCTGGGTACGCCCCTGCCGTTCGTGGTGGCCGAAATTCAGGACATACGCAAACACCCGGTCATTGAGCGGGCCTATCCCGGCGAGATGGAAGTGGTTGCCGGTGATGCCACCATCAGCCGGTTGATGGTCCAGAACATCCTGCATCCGGGGTTGTCGGAAATCTATAATGAGCTGCTGACCGCCGGGGAAGGCTGTGAAATGTATATCCGGGGTGGAGAGTCCCTGGCGGGACTGACGCTCGGCGAACTGGCATCCCAGCGCCCCAGAGTCATTGTGCTGGGCATTCTGAAGCCGGCAGGCAGGGGCTGGCATGTGCAGATGCCAGCCTCATCGGACATCCTGATAGCTGCCGAGGACCGCGTCGTCATGCTGGCGCGGGACTACGATGAAACCGAACCCGATCCCAAAGCCCCGGCACTGCCGGTAATCAATCGCGGGCAGCCAGTCAGCCGTTCCGTTGCCTTTTCCGAGCGTGTTCACCGGGTTCTGGTGTTGGGCTGGAACCGCCGCGTACCGAGCCTGATCGACGAATTTGCCAGCTATCGCCAGATGCGGTTTGAGGTGGATGTTGTCTCCGTAGTGCCCGCTTCGGAGCGGCAGCAGGAAATAGACCGTTACCTGGGTCACCAGCGCGACGTTATCTGTCGTCACGTCGAGGCGGATTACATGGTAGAAGGTGAGCTCAGGCAAGTGGGCCCCCTCAACTACGATTCCATCATGCTTGTGAGCAGTGACCGCCTGGCCTCCGGGGAAGAAGCCGACGCCCGGGCGATGGTCGGTTATCTGCAGCTGGAAGACCTGCTCAGCGAGGGGACCCATCGGCCGCAACTGATTATGGAGTTGAGCGACCCTGACAACCGTAACCTGCTGACCGGACACCAGAGTGAAATGATGATCAGCCCGATGATTGTCAGCCACGTCCTTGCCCAGGTGGCATTGCGGCGGGAGCTCAGAGTGGTGCTGGATGAGCTGTTTACCGTGAATGGGGCCGAGATACAGTTCCGCGATCCCCATGATTACCCGCTTCCGGCCAGCGCAGACTTTCAGGTGGTGGAGAAAGTGGTGGCGGCAAAAGGCGAGGTCGCGCTGGGTGTCTGGCGTGGTCATGCCAATGAGCATGGGCGCCACCTGAGCCTCAATCCGCCGAGAGACGGATATCTGGACCTGAGTGCTGCCGACCGGTTGGTCGTCCTGTGCACGTCATGAGTCTGGCCCGGGTTCAGTCAATGGTTTCGAGCAGGGCGGCCATAATATCGTCCATAACCACGAAACCCACCAGTTCGTTATCCTGCAGAACCAGCAGACGCTTCACGCGATGCTGGCTCATCAGGCTGGCGGCATAGCGGACTCCGAGGTGTTCCCCGACACTGATTACCGGTTTCGCGCAGGCATCGTACACATTGAGCAGGTCGATATCACCATCTTCGGCAATCACGGTTTTGATAATATTGGTGTAGGTGATCAGGCCGTAGGCATCGTGTTCATTCTGTTTTTCCACCACCAGTGACTTTACCTCGTGCCTTTTCATCAGTGACAAGGCTTCACGGAGGCTGGCAAAGGGGGAAACATTAATGGTATCCCGAATCATCACATCCCTTACAAGTTTCATCCTGATGCTCCGCCTAGAGTGAGTCTTTTACGTGCTGTTCGAATTTTTCAACCTGGGACAGGTCAATGCCTCCCAGATGCTCCAGGGGCAGTGTGAACACCAGTCCCTGAGAGTCGTTCTTTTCTGGCATGAGAAGATGCTGGATGGCTTTCAGAATATCCAGCGACAGCCCTTTTTCCAGCACCATTACCAGAACACTCTGGCTGCCGTCGTAGGTCAGGCCGAAAAAGGTTTTCCTGGCAGTATTGCTGATACCTCGCCCGGACATGACAGTGACCCCTCCGGCACCGAGATTCCGGGCTGCGTCTATGCAATCCTGCTCCTGGTCTTCAGGCACGATAGCGACGAGTACGGAGAATTTCATGTGGCAAGTTTCCTTCTTGTAGCGATGTGGTCGACAACAATGGCATAGGCCATGACAGTGATGATGGGGAAAATCGAGGCAAAGGCAATCAGCCCGAAGCCGTCAATAAGCACACTGCGCCCCTCGATATTGCTGGCAAGGCCAATCCCCAGTGCGGTTACCAGTGGTACCGTCACCTCCGATGTAGTGACGCCGCCCAGGTCATAGGCCAGTGCAATAATATAGCGCGGGGCAATGGTGGTCAGCAGGATAACGACCAGGTAGCCGCCCATGATGTAATAGTGGATGGAGTCGCCGACAATGATCCGGTGCACACCTACTGTGATTCCGATAGCAACACCCAGCGCGACAAGCAGGCGAATGGCGTTGCCATTGAGGGTGCCGGCAGCAGCTTCTTCTGCCTGCTGCCCGATCGCTATCAGCGCCGGCTCCGCCATGGTAGTGGCAAACCCGATCATAAAGGCGAACAGGTAAATGAAGAGGAACCCGTCGAGGGTTACCAACTGCTCCGCCATGCTGGTGCCAATGGGAAACAGACCGATTTTCAGGCCGACCACGAAGGCGTAAAGGCCCAGGATAACCAGGGCAAAACCAGACAGGACCCTGCGAGGGTTGCTCAGGCCACGTCGTAATACAAGATACTGAAAGACAAGAATGGTCAGGATGATGGGTAACACGTCACGGATCATCTCGGCCAGCTCCAAAAGCATCCTCAGGGGTCCGGCAACCGGAGATGCATCACCGCCGGTGTCCATCACCAACTCTCCCTCCTCCTTTCCCCCTGAATAAACCACTATACCGTAGAGCTGCACGGTAATCATGGGTACCATGACCGCAAGTGCTACCAGGCCGAAGCCATCAGTGAGAGGATTCCGGCCACGAATTGAGGCGGCCAGGCCAATGCCCAGCGCAGCGACGAGGGGAACGGTTACCACGTTGGTAGTGACCCCGCCGGAGTCATAGGCAAGACCGACGATTTCCTCCGGTGCAAACCACGTGACGATCACCACCGTGATATAGCCGACAATCATGAACCAGTGCAGCGGGTATCCCATAATCGTTCTGAATACCCCCAGTGCAACCACAAAGCCCACCGACGTTGCCACAAGCAATCTCAGGGTAAGGGCGTCAATCTTGCCGGCGCTGATTTCCTGCGCCTGCTGGGCAACGGCAATAAGTGCCGGCTCCGCCACCACCGCAGAAAAACCGAGGGCAAACCCGAAAGCCATCAGAATGGGAATGGAGCCGCGGCGGGCAAACTGATTCGACAGGCTTTTCCCCACGGGAAAAATGCTCAGTTCGAGCCCCTGAAGGAAAAGCGCAATGCCAACGGCCACAATCAGCAGCCCAAAGGCCATGCCCAGAGTGTTGTCTGGCATTTGCTGCAGAACCACAAGCTGGAAAAACACAACAACCACAACGATGGGCAAGAGGTTTTTCAGGGCGTGCAAAAGAGACTCGCCGAAAGCTCGAATGTAGAACACCGGGGTCCGCTACCTTTTTTCAATGGTTTACTACCTTAATTCGCATGGTAGCACCGGCTACGGAAGTCTGCCTGATACAGCGCAAGTTTGGGATTTGCATGTATTCACCAGGAAAATGCCGAATATAGATAATATAAATTTCAATTATAAAATCAAACCCACTAGAGTAATCGTCAATGTCAGCGGACTGGATGTTTTTTGAACGGACGCTGGCGCGCTGAAGTTGCTTTTACACTCCATAAAAGAGCACCTCAACCCGTAAAGACAGGACTGAGATCATGCCATACGCAAACGACGTTGACGCCATTGCTTCCATTCTGAAGCAGAACCCCACCTGGAATGCCATCAAGCCCGAGCATGCGGCTCGCATGCGCGCCCAGAACAAATTCAGGACTGGCCTGGATATCGCCAAGTACACCGCGAAAATCATGCGCGAAGACATGGCCAACTACGATAAAGATACCTCCCAATACACCCAGTCACTGGGTTGCTGGCACGGTTTTATCGGCCAGCAGAAGATGATCTCCATCAAGAAGCACTTCAATAGCACCAAGCGTCGTTACCTGTACCTGTCTGGCTGGATGGTTGCCGCCCTGCGTTCCGAGTTCGGTCCGCTGCCTGACCAGTCCATGCATGAAAAGACCGCCGTTCCTGGTCTGATCGAAGAGCTGTATACCTTCCTGCGCCAGGCTGACGCATGGGAACTGAACCACCTGTTCCGCGCCCTGGACGAAGCTGAACAAGCCGGCGATACAGCCAAGGCTGAAGAACTGATCAAGCAGATCGACAACCACGAAACCCACATTGTGCCGATCATTGCCGATATCGACGCCGGTTTCGGTAACGCCGAAGCAACGTATCTGCTGTCCAAGAAGATGATCGAAGCCGGTGCCTGCTGCATCCAGATCGAGAACCAGGTATCCGACGAGAAACAGTGTGGTCATCAGGCCGGCAAAGTAACCGTTCCCCACGCTGACTTCCTGTCCAAGATCAATGCCGTTCGTCTGGCATTCCTTGAGCTGGGCGTGGACGACGGTGTCATCGTGGCCCGTACCGATTCCCTGGGTGCCGGCCTGACCCAGAAGCTGGCGGTAACTGAAGAGCCGGGTGATCTGGGCGACCAGTACAACGCCTTCCTCGACGGTGACTACATCGAGAAGCCGGAAGACATCAACAACGGTGACGTTGTTATCAAGTCTGACGGTAAGCTGATGAAGCCGAAGCGCCTGGCCTCTGGCCTGTTCCAGTTCAAGGCCGACACTGGCGAAGACCGTGTTGTTCTGGACTGCATTACCAGCCTGCAGAACGGTGCTGACCTGCTGTGGATCGAAACCGAGAAGCCCCACGTCGGCCAGATCGCCGGCATGGTTAACCGTATCCGTAAAGTGGTGCCCGATGCCAAGCTGGTCTACAACAACAGCCCGTCGTTCAACTGGACGCTGAACTTCCGTCAGCAGGTATTCGATGCCTGGAAGGAAGAAGGCAAGGACATCTCCGCCTACGAGCGTGCCGATCTGATGAACGCCAAGTACGACGACACCGAGCTCGGCAAGCTGGCCGACGAGTGGACTGCCAACTTCCAGCGCGACGCTGCCCGCGAAGCCGGTATCTTCCATCACCTGATCACCCTGCCGACGTATCACACCGCGGCCCTGTCTACCGACAATCTGGCCAAGGGCTACTTCGGTGACGAAGGCATGCTGGCTTACGTTGCCGGTGTTCAGCGCAAGGAAATCCGTCAGGGTATCGCGACTGTGAAGCACCAGGACATGGCCGGTTCCAACATCGGCGATGACCACAAGGAGTTCTTCGCAGGTGACGCGGCCCTGAAGGCGGGCGGTAAAGACAACACCATGAACCAGTTCTAAGCACCGGTTCCGTTATTGATCCCGGGCGAGCCCGGGAATCACGATAAAAAGCCCTGCCGGGTGATCGGCAGGGCTTTTTTGTCGTCAGGGGAGGGAGCCTGCTAATCCAGGCTTCTGTTCATCGGGCGCTCAGTTTCTCGCGGGTTGCCAGGCGCCCCTCCCGGCGGATCTCCGCGTTGCTGAAACGGCGTTGCTGTTCCTGCGTTTCCGGTTTCACTGCTGGCACATCAACAGGTTTGTCGTGCTCGTCCAGCGCCACGAAGGTGAAAAACGCCGACAGTATATGCCGGCACTCTCCGGTGTAGCTGTTTTCGGCCTCTACCCGGGCCCCGATCTCCATGGACGACCCCCAGCTGCGATTGAGGGCAAAGTTGAACAGCAGGGTGTCGTTGCCTTTGGCGGGAGCGCGGAAGTGAATGGAATCCACCGCCGCGGTCACGCAGACATGCCCGGAGTGCCGCTCCGCGACCACCAGCGCCAGACGGTCACACTTGGCCATGATCATGCCGCCGAACACCGTCTGGTGCGAGTTCATGTCATTCGGGAAAACCTTGTAGACATGGTTATCGATGGCGGATGCCGAAACGGGCCTGGCGGATCTGGTCGACATATTTCTCTCCGGAAGACTGTCAAAGGATATCGTTGTGGATAGTTCCAGCTCCAATTAAGGTATGTTGCACTGATATGGAAACCATTAACAGGGATAACGGGGGCAGTACGCGTTGACCACAGAGCAGGGCGTTGTATTCACGGTATTGGCAGCCACGCTGGTTCTGTTTGCATGGAACCGGTTGCGGTTTGATGTGGTTGCCATGCTGGCATTACTGGCGGTTGCCATTGCCGGACTGGTTCCCACTGAGGACCTGTTTGCCGGTTTTGGACACCCGGCCGTGGTAACCGTGGCTGCGGTTCTGGTGGTCAGCCAGGGGCTGGTGAACGGTGGTGTGGTGGATCATATCGCGCAGTTGCTGGGCAAGGTGGGCCACCGCCCGACACTTCAGGTTCTTACGCTGACCGGTGTGGTGGCACTCTGTTCCGGATTCATCAACAACGTGGGTGCTCTGGCACTGTTGATGCCAGTGGCGGTGTGGATGTCCCGTGAGTCGGGGCGTTCGCCTTCGCTACTGCTGATGCCACTGGCGTTTGGTTCGCTTCTTGGCGGCACCATGACCCTCATAGGTACACCTCCAAACATCATTATTGCCAGTTACCGGGAAGGTGCGAGCTCATTCGGGCTGTTTGATTTTGCGCCCGTCGGCGCGGCCATCACCATTGTCGGCATCGCCTTTATTACCCTGGTGGGCTGGCGGCTGACGCCGAAGCGCGGCACCGAGGGCGGAGAGGACGATAAGCTTTTCAGCGTTGGCGACTATCTGACCGAGCTGAAAGTGCCCGAAGGTTCGTCCTACGCCGGTGCTACCCTGCACGATCTGCTGTCGGACAGCGGTGAAGACAAGGATGTCGTAGTCCTTGCGCTGATCCGCGACGACAAGCGTCAGTTGGCGCCTTCGACTTACAAGGTGCTGAAAGAGAACGATCTGCTGCTGGTGGAGTCGGATACCGACAGTCTGCAGGCATTTCTGGATAACACCGGGCTGGAGCTGGGTAGCCGCGAGGAGGATGAAGCGGATAGCGAAAAGGATGAAAAGGATGAAAAGGATGAAAAGGATACCGAACACCGGAAAAAGGACCTCAAGGAAGGTGATGTCCAGCTGACAGAAGCCGTTATTACCCCCGAGTCTTCTCTGGTGGGGCAAACCGCAAACCGGCTCAACCTCCGGGAGAGGTATGGCATCAACATTGTTGCTGTCGCCAGGCAGGGGCAGCGGCTCAAGCGGCGCCTGGGTGATATCCGTTTCAATGCTGGCGATATACTGCTGGTCCAGGGGGTGGAAGAGAACCTGACCACTACACTTTCCAGTCTTGGTTGCCTGCCACTGGCGGAACGTGGTCTCCGTCTGGGGTCACCCCGTAAAACCATGGTGGCGGGGGCGATCTTTATCGCCAGTGTCGTAGCCATTGTCAGCGGTTGGCTGTCGCCGCCCGTCGCGCTGGTAGCCGGTGCTGTTGCCATGGTGCTGACGAAACTGATCGATGCGTCGGGTGCCTATAAGGCCATAGACTGGTCGGTGATTGTATTGCTGGCGGCCATGATCCCGGTGGGGCAGGCACTGGAAACCACCGGCGGCGCAGCGCTGATCGCGACCCAGATGCTGGCGGCGGGCGGTGACCTTGCCCCGTGGGGGGTTCTGGCGATGGTGCTGGTGGGCACCATGCTGATGTCGAATGTGGTGAACAACGCGGCAGCGGTTGTACTGGTTGCGCCCATTGCCCTGAGCCTTTCCGCAGAGCTGGGCATGGCTTCCGATGCTGTGCTCATGGCGGTGGCGGTCGGTGCCTCCTGCGCCTTCCTCACCCCTATCGGTCATCAGTCCAATGCTCTGGTGATGGAGCCCGGCGGATATGAGTTCGGTGACTATTGGCGGCTGGGGCTGCCGCTGTCAATCCTGGTGACGGCGGTAGCGGTGCCCATGATTCTGCTGGTATGGGGCTGAATCAGTTTCAGAATCGATGTCAAAAAAATCATCCATCTGGCGGTTTGCTGTCGTATCCTGAGGGCGTCAGAGCTGCAGACCATCAGAACATGGCGGCTGTCAGTATCCGGGATTGAAACCGGCGTATTTGGAGAAGAATAGCGTGGACAAGACAACCCTGTTGGCAGAACTGGAAACCGCCCGGCAAAGAACCCGGGCACTGATAACCTCGTTGCCGGAGGAAAAGCTGGAGGTGCCATATCACCCCGGCGTTAACCCGCCGCTGTGGGAGATGGGGCATGCCGCGTTTTTCTATGAAGTGTTTGTGTTCAACCTGCTGGATGGTACGCCCAGTTACAATCCGGCTATGGATGATCTCTGGGACTCGTTCCATGTGGAGCACCGGGACCGCTGGTGCCGGGAGCTGTTTCCCGGCCGCGGGGAAACCCTGGCCTATTTCGATACCATCTACGATCGCGTCGCCGACCGCATCCGCAGCAAACCGCTAACGGATAAAGACCTGTACCTCTATCGCTATGCCATCTTTCACCAGAATATGCATATTGAATCCCTGATCTGGTGCCGCCAGACCGTGGGTTACCCGCCGGCGCCGGATTACACCGATGAACGCGTGGCACCCGGCGACAGTATAGCCGGTGATGCGGTAATTCCGGCCGGGCGGTGGCTGATGGGCATGCCGGGTGAGTCTGAGGATTACGCCACGAACGATTTTGCGTTCGATAACGAGAAGCCACGATTCGAAGTTGAACTGGAGTCGTTCGCCATTTCCCGTGTGCCGGTGAGCAACCGGGAGTTTATGGCGTTCGTGGAAGATGGCGGCTACCAGCGCCCGGAGCTCTGGTCCTTTGGCGGGCGCAAATGGTTGCAGACAGAAACCGACGTTTCGCTGGTTCACGGCAGCTCCGAACCCCTGATGCATGCGCCAAAACACCCGCTGTACTGGCGCTGGCACGATCGCCAGTGGCAGGAACGGTTTTATGATCAATGGCTGTCGCTCAGTCCCGATGCCCCGGTTTGCCATATCACCTATTGGGAAGCGGAAGCCTGGTGCAACTGGGCGGGTCGGCGATTGCCAACAGAATACGAGTGGGAAGTGGCAGCCCTGGGGAACCGGCCCGGCGAGCCGTTCCGGCGATTTCCCTGGGGGAATGCGCCGGTAGGGCCGGAGCGTGCCGACATGGGTGGCCGGGCCATGGCCCGTAATCCGGTCGGGGATTTTCCCGCCGGTGACAGCCCTTTCGGTTGTCGCCAGATGATTGGCAGTGTGTGGGAATGGACCAGCAGCCAGTTTTTCCCCTACGACGGCTTCAAAATCGATATGTACCCGTTCATGTCGACGCTGCAGTTCGGAGATCACAAGGTCACCCGCGGTGGCAGTTGCGCCACCTCACCGAACCTTATCCGTGGCACCTATCGCCAGGCCTACCTGGCCCAGAGAAACGACGTCTATACCGGGTTCCGCACCTGCGCGCTCCCGCAAACCTGACTGGATAACCGCTGAGGATCAGCCATGAATGTGTACGAAACCGACGAACTGCTCGGCCAGTATCTGGGGTTCCATTTCGGGGAGCATTATTTCGGAGTGGGTAATTATCCGGCCCGCTGCGCCACTATCTGCCAGGAACTGATGGCCGGCCGGGACAAGCGCAAGGCGCTGGATCTGGGGTGCGCGGTTGGCCGCACGGCATTTGAGCTTGGCCGGGTGTTTGAACAGGTCGTCGGTGTGGACCTGTCGAAAAGCTTCGTGGATGCGGCGCACAACCTCCAGCGGGATAGACAGATCGACTATTTTCGCCGCGACGAAGGTGAACTGGGAACCCGGGTTACCATAAGCCTTGAGGAATTTGGCCTGGCAAGGGCTGCCGGGCGGGTATCCTTTGCCACCGGCGATGCCTGCCAGTTGGGGGCGGAGCACCGGGATTACGACCTGATTTTCGCCGGCAACCTGATCGATCGGCTTCAGGATCCGGGGGCGTTTCTGGGTGATATTCACAAGCGCCTGGCCGAGGGTGGCACACTGGTGATCAGTTCGCCCTACACCCTGATGGAGGAGTTTACGCCCCGGGCCAACTGGATCGGCGGATTCGAGCGTAATGGCCAGCCGCGAACGGTACTGGATGGCATGCGCGAGATCCTGTCCAGCCACTTTGAAGAAATCAAGCCGCCACAGGATGTGCCGTTCGTGATCCGGGAGACCCGCCGCAAGTTCCAGCACACCATTGCCGAACTCAGCGCCTGGCGCAGAATTCGTTAAGATAGCGAAAGGTGCCGGTCAGTCCCTGCGGGTGAAAAAGGCTGTCTGCGTGGGGTGGCCGACATCGGGAACAAACTCTCCGATGCCGCCGAAACGGACCTCGTAGCCATTGCGGTCGGCCACACCCCGGGCCCAGCGCTGGAACTTGAGCCGGTCCCATTCGAACTTATGGTCCTCCTCGCGAAATTCTCCGGGCGCAAGATCGAACAGCGGGTTGTATTCCCGGTTGGGGGTGGTCATGAACAGGCAGCCGGGCCGGTACTCCCCGAACACCGCCCGTTCAACCCGTGAAAGCTGTTCCGGACGGACATGCTCAATGGTTTCCACCATGGCCGCCGCCTCATAGCCCGCCAGCGCCGGATTGCTTTCGGCGTAGGAGCCCCGGATCAGATGAGCTCTGGCAGGGTCGTCATCCAGGTAGTGCGCCAGAACGGAACGGGCCTGGCGCAGGGACACGCCCGAGTCTTCCAGCCCGGTGACAACGTCGAACTGGTCATCCGCCAACAGCCGGTACAGCAACGAGCCCGAGCCACAGCCCAGGTCCAGCACGCGTCTGGCGCCGGTCGCCTTTATCGTTCTGAACACGAAATCCAGACGCTCCTCATGGAGGGAGGTCATCTGGGTCATGGTGTTTTCGTCAGAACCCATGGGTTCGTACATCAGGTTGTCCCCGCGGTTCGTGACGGTATGGCGGGCCGCTGATCCCGGAGGTGGCTGGCCAGCGCCACTCCGGTTTCACTCATGGTGAGATAGGCTTCGTCGGCGCCTGCCTCGCGGATTTTTTTGGCTTCATCGGCGTACATGGTATGGGCCACGATGTAGCCGGTAAACCCTTTGCGGCGCAACATCCTGGCTGCAATGAGTTTACCCTCGATGTCGTTCATGGCAAGGATAACCGATTGCAGGTCAGGCATGTGAAGTCCCTGCCAGAAGGTGTTGTCCTCGGCATCGGCGAAGACTACGTTGCGGCCTTCTTTCTGGTGCTTCCGTGTTTTCGCCGGATCTGAATCCAGCCCTATCAATTCCGGTTCTGATTCCCGTAGCCAGTCGTAGGCAGCCGTGCCGGTCCTGCCCATGCCCATGACCAGAACCCTGGTGCTACCGAGAGAAATCGGTTGTTCGTCCGGGTGATGGGTCTGGCTTTCAAATCCCACCAGAGAGCCGGACCAGCGTTCATAAAGGGAGTGAGCGTAGCGGTTAAGAGGCGCGGAAATCACGAAGGACAGCGAAACCGTGATCGCCAGGGGAATCAGCCATTCAGGGAGTGCGACGCTGGCGACAATGAGACCAAACTCGCTGTAATTGGTCAGCGACAACGAACTGAGAAAGCTGCTACGGGCGCGGAGGCGGAACAGTATCAGCAGGAAGAAGAACAGCAGTCCTTTCAGTGGCAGAACGATAGCTGCCACCACCGCAAACACCAGTGCCTGGCCATCGGGCAGGCCGCCAATGCCAATCTGCAGGAAGAAGCCCACGAGGAAGACTTCTTTCACACTCCAGAGGGACTTTGCCAGCTCCTGGGAACGGGGATGGCTGGCCAGCATCGCGCCAAACACCAGGGCGCCCAATTCCGAGCTCAGCCCGACCGCTTCAAAACCCAGCCCGCCGACAACCAGTGCCAGCAAAAGCCCCAGCAGCACCAGAAGCTCATCGTGGCCGCTGGCATCCAGCAGCTTGAACAGCAAGGGCCTCAGTAGCGGCAGGCCAAATACGATCAGCGCCCACTGGGATGGCGTCTGGCCAGCGGCCAGGCTCATCACCACCAGTGCAATCAGATCCTGCATGATCAGGATGCCGATGGCGACACGGCCGTGGAACGCCCGCAGCTCCCGTTTGGTTTCCAGCACCTTGGCTGCCAGTACCGTGCTGGAGAATGACAGGGCAATCGCGAGCAGGAATGCGGTCTGCCAATCCAGCTCCATCAGCAGATAGAGACCGGGCGTGAACACGGCACAGGTGATACCGAAATGCAGCACACTCCCGCCGATAACTTCGGGGCTGACGATGGAGCGGAGCTTCAGTTTCAGGCCGACAGTAAACAGAAGCAGCAGCACGCCCAAGTGGGCGATGTGTGCCAGTACATCGGTTGCTTCAACAGCGATGTTGGTAGCCGCAGCGATGCCGCTGAGCACGAAACCGGCGGCAAGATAGCCTACCAGAGGAGGCAGGCCAACAGCCTTGACCAGCAGGCCGAGGACAAAGGCAAAGGAAATCCAGATGGCTTCAGGCATGGGTCACTTCACGTTTGAGAAACAAGGCTTTGGCAAGGCTACCGTGTTTCAGCCAGAAACTCACGGAACAGTTGTGCAGATTCCTCTGGCACTTCCACCATGGGGGCATGCCCCACACCTTCCAGCAGAACCTTGCGGGCATCTGGTATCTGTTCGACAAACACATCGGCATTGCGATGGTTGATGACACGGTCTTGCCTGCCCCAGACCACCAGAACAGGCGCTTCGATACGGGTGAGTGCCTTGCGGAAATCCGGCTCGTCCGCGGTATCGCGGATAGCATCAAAGATCACCTGGTTGACGTCGCGGTTGGCGATGGCCTTTTCTTCCATCACCTCATAGATTGGCCAGGGCACGAAGGGTTTTTTCTCCAGGGCAAAATCAATCAGGCGCTTGAAATCTCCCTCCCTGGCAGGAATCAGGGGGTTGTCGCCTTCCTCCACCAGTTCTACCAGTTCGCTCTCGTATTCAAGGATGCCGGCGGGGGCAAACAGTACCGCGGAACGAATCTGCTCGGGATAGGTGGCTGCGTAAAGGGCGGTAATAGCGCCGCCCATGGAGTTGCCCATCATATGGGTCGCATTGATTTTCAGTGCTCCAAGTATTTTCGACACGTGGTCAACCTGGTCCTCAAACCGGTATCCCAGGTCCAGTGGCTTGCTGCTGTCACCGTGGCCTGGCAGGTCGAGGGCGTAAACGTTGAACTCACCGGTCAGTTCCCCCGCCAGCCGCGTCCAGTTGTCCTTGTTGGCGCCAAAGCCGTGAATGAGCACAATGGTTTCGCCTTCCACCGGCTCTTCATTGCTCAGGTACGCAATGGTCATACCCTCCACGCGAATCGAGGATGCCTCCAGCCCTGCGCTGGAGCGCTCCCAGCTGATGGCGTTTTCGTAAAGGGTCTGACGGGAACAGCCACTGAGCAACACCGTACTGATCAGCAGCGTGATCACGGCAAGAGGGGGTCTGGCTATCATTGGAGGCCGGCTCCTTGCAGAAGGGTTTTCAAACGTCCGTTTTTCAGAAGCGCCAACATTACCGCAAAAAAAGACCCGGTCAAGGACCGGGTCGGGGGATCACGGAATTAGCCCGCCCGAGGACAGGGGTCAGTTCCTTTCACGCATCAGAAATCGACACTGATCCCTACATAAGCCGTGCGAGGCAGGTTAGGACGGGCACCATGGGGGCTGCGGGAAACGATTTCCTGGTCGTCAAGAACGTTGTCCACCTTGGCATAGACACGGCTGGACGGATTCAGGGCATAGCTGCCGGAGAGATCCACCACGGTGTAGTCGTCGGTCTTGCGGAAGGTATTATCTGTGCCGGAACGGTCACAGCTGTTATCACTGCATGTTTCATCAACATACGAGATATTGATGTAGGCGTCCCAGAGATCACCATCACGCAGGCCAGCGCGCACAGCTGCAACATTTTCCGGCAGGTCCGCCAGGTTGTCGCCTTTCAGCACGCTACCGTCATCGCTGTCTTTGGTGACTTCGGCATCGGTGTAGGTCCAGGTGGCCTGTACCGGGGCGGTCAGACCGTTGAGCAGTGTGAACTCATAGGCGGCCAGTAACTCAAGGCCCTGGATTTCGGACTCGCCTTCACTGACTGTTCCGGAGTCGATGGCCTGATTACCGACATTGCAGGGGTTGGCGATGGAGCAGTTTCTCACGGTGTTTTCATAATCGCTGAAAAAGGCGATAGCTTCGGCACGCAAGGCACCATCGTAATAGCGCGCACCGGCCTCGAAGTTGGTGCTCAGTTCCGGCTCCACATTGGTACCGCCGGAACCAGCGGGCGCCATACCGCGGTGCACGCCTCCGATCAGGGTAATCGTCGGGCTAAGGCGATAGGTCGCACCGAGGCCAGGCAGCACTTCGCTGGTGTCGTTGCTGGCGGTTTCGGTTTCACTGGTGGAGGTGCGCTGCGTTGTGCTCCAGCGGGTCTGGGAGGTTTCGATATCCTCATAACGCAGAAGAGCGGTCACGGACAGGTCGGGATTGATGGCAATCCGGTCCGCCAGGAACAGGTTGAGGGCCTCGGCTTCGTCAATCCGGTTATCACCGCCGGTGGGTGCAATCTGTTCAATGAACTCGAAGGCCGGGCGGCCGTTACTGATGACCTGCTGATAGCGGTCCTTGGGCTGGAAGCGGTCTGCTTCGTCCTCATGCACGCGGGCGCCAACGGTAATGTCGTGGCGCATACCTGCCAGGGAGAGACCATAGTCCGCTTTCACTTCGATACCCTGGGACAGGTATTCCCGGGCGCCATTGGTCAGGGTGAAAGGACCGAAAGGTTCCTCACCCTGAAGCTGGTTGTAGGCGGTCTGATCACCGTTGTTGGCGGCTTTGATCAGGCTGTTGAAGTTGCCTTTGTACCAGTTGCGCTTGAACTCGTTGCGATAAAGCGTTGTAGTCAGTGACAGGTCTTCCGTCAGTTCCACCAGGTGCCTCGCGGAGTAACCGTTGTGGCGGTTGTCCATATTGTCGAGCTGAGACAGGAAATATCGCTTGTTGGGATTACGCTGGAAATCGTCGTCGGTCAGGCCGAGGTAGGTTTCGTTGCTCAGCTCCTCACTGTACTGGAACTTCAGGTCGAGCTGGTGGTAGACCTCAGCCGAGGCGTCGGAATTGAAACGTGCCTTGGCGACATAGTCCTGCTTTTCAAAACCGGTGTCGCGGCTGGATTGCTGCAGTTCCTTGAAGCCGTTGGTTTCTTCCTGGAAAGTCTCGATCATGAATGCGGCGTTGTCAGTGCTGTTGCCGTACCAGCTGTGAATACGCTTGCCTGCATTTTCCGAAACCTCTGCCGTTACATGGCCGGCTTCGGACGAGGGAATCGGTGTCGATCGCAGGTTGATCGCGCCGCCTACAGTGTATGGGCCATAACGCAGCAGGTCTGGTCCTTTCAGAACCTCGATACCATTCATTCGACCGAACGTTGGTGAGTAGTAGGCTGCCGGCGCCGAATAGGGTGCCGGAGCGATCATCACGCTGTCTTCCATCAGGGTGATCTTGGAGGAGCGGCCGGAGCCGGAACCACGGATGCCGATGTTCGGGCGCAGGCCATAGCCATCTTCTTCCTTCAGGTAGACGCCTGGTACCTCACGTACGGCTTTGTGGATATCCGTGTACTTCATGGTTTCCAGATCCTCACTGGTAACCACGTGGGCGGAACCGGGCAGGGCCGATGCAGAAGCATCATCACCGATAATAACCAGTTCGTTCAGGCTCTGCTCCTGGGCCAGAGCGGCCGCCGGGGCGGAGATGACCGCCAGGGCAAGCAGGTTTCGGGAAAAAGGCGTAGGCATGTTGCTCTCCTGTTACAGCGTGTTTAGGTACGGAGCGCAACTATACAAACGATAATCATTAACAACAAGTAAAAATTATCATTCGTGATAGTTGTTCGGTGATCAGTGGGAGGTGTTTGTTAAATCCATCAAAACATCTACTCTATTGTCCGTTTGCCAATAACAATCATCATGAGGTTGCCGTCATGAAAATCAGAGCTGCAGTTCTGCAAACCATCGGGGCGGAGCGCCCGTACCGGGACACCAGGCCCCTTGTGATTGAGGAACTGGAACTGTCTCCCCCCGGCGACAACGAGGTGCTGGTCCGGATCAAGGCAGCCGGCCTGTGCCATTCCGATCTTTCCGTTATTGACGGCAACCGTCCCCGGCCTGTGCCCATGGCACTGGGCCACGAGGCGGCTGGCATCGTCGAGGCGGTTGGCAGTGGTGTACGCGACCTGCAGCAAGGCGATCATGTGGTTGCGGTGTTTGTGCCCAGTTGTGGCCACTGTGCGCCTTGTGCGGAAGGGCGTCCGGCACTTTGCGAGCCGGCGGCAAAAACCAACAATGCCGGCACTCTGGCCAGTGGTGAGCACCGGTTGCATCGGGCGGATGGCACCCCGGTCAACCACCACCTGGGAGTCTCTGCCTTTGCGGATCACGCCGTGGTATCACGTGACTCGCTGGTCAAGGTTGATGCCGATCTGCCCCTGCACCACGCAGCCCTTTTCGGATGTGCCGTACTGACAGGTGTGGGTGCGGCGATCAATTCAGCCGGTATCAAGGCAGGCCAGACTGTCGCTGTCATCGGTCTGGGTGGTGTCGGTCTGAACAGCGTGCTGGGAGCTCTGGTGGCCGGTGCCGGTGAGGTGATTGCCATTGACCTGGATGACAGTAAACTGGCGCTGGCGCGAGAGCTTGGCGCCACCAACGCCTTCAATTCCAGTGAAGAGGGTTGTGTCGACAGGATCAGAGCATCGACCAGCGGCGGGGTTGATTGCGCCATTGAAATGGCCGGGTCTGAAAAAGCGCTGGAATTCGCCTATCAGATTACTCGCCGTGGTGGAATTACGGTTACCGGTGGCCTGGCCCATCCGCAAAAGAAAGTGTCTATCCAGCAGGTCAGTCTGGTAGCCGAGGAGCGCACACTCAAGGGGAGTTATGTCGGCAGCTGTGTGCCCGTTCGCGACCTTGCCCGTTATGTCACCCTGTTCCGCCAGGGCAGGCTGCCGGTGGACAAACTGCTCAGCGATACCCTGACACTGGATGAGATCAATGAAGGGTTTGAGAAACTGGCTTCGGGTAAGGCCGTTCGTCAGGTGGTGCTGTTCGATTAGGCCATCAAGCAACAAGCTGGTAAACGGAGAAATCTGTGCAACGAGATGAGTTCAGCATTCTGTACCCGATCACTACCCGGTGGATGGATAATGATATCTACGGGCATGTGAATAACGTGACCTACTACTCCTACTTTGACACCACCATCAACCGGTACCTGATTGAGGCCGGCGGGCTGGATATCAATAATTCGCCGGTGGTCGGATACGTTGTCAGCTCCAGCTGTCAGTTCAAAAAACCGGTGGCGTATCCGGAGGCACTGGAAGCCGGGCTCAGGGTGCTGAAGATGGGAAACAGCTCAGTGACGTACGAGCTCGGCCTGTTCAAAAGCGGCGATGCGGACCCGGTTGCCCATGGTGAGGTTGTCCATGTCTTTGTTGACCGTGAACAGAATCGCGCTGTTGCCATCCCCCACGGCATCCGCGAGGCGCTTGAGCGCATCCTGATGTGACTCGCGCCCGGCCATCAAGCACCGGAAAGCCCGGCCAGAGCAGGCTTTCCGGCGCTGTTCAGGCATCAGATCCCGGCAGAGCTCTCCCGGGCAACGGCCCGATGGGCAATGTCCCTGCGGTAGAAGACACCCTGCCAGCGGATCCCCGCAGCGACTTTGTAGGCGCGCTGCCGGGCTTCGGTGACGGTCTGTCCGAGGGCAGTGGCGCAAAGTACGCGGCCACCGTTGGTAACAACCTGCTCACCCTTGAGCCGGGTTCCCGCGTGGAAAACTTTCTCACCATCGGTTTCTGTCCCGGGCAGTCCTGAGATGACGTCCCCTTTGTTGTAGCTGCCGGGATAGCCGCCCGCAGCCAGCACAACGCCGACAGCCGGACGCTCGTCCCATGTCGAGCTGCACTGGTCGAGCCTGCCATCGATCGCTGCACCGCAGAGCTCGACCAGGTCCGATTTCATCCGCAGCATGATGGGCTGGGTTTCCGGATCGCCGAAACGGCAGTTGAACTCGATCACCCGGGGGGCGCCGCTGTCGTCGATCATCAGCCCGGCGTACAGGAAACCCTTGTAGGGATGACCTTCCGCTGCCATGCCGCGAACAGTCGGATAAATCACTTCGTCCATGGTGCGCTTGTGGATATCAGGCGTGACCACCGGGGCCGGAGAGTAGGCGCCCATGCCACCGGTATTGGGGCCGGTATCACCATCTCCCACACGCTTGTGGTCCTGGGAGGTGGCCATGGGCAACACGTGCTCGCCATCCACCATAACGATGAAGCTGGCTTCCTCGCCTTCCAGGAACTCCTCGACAACAACACGGCTGCCGGCGTCACCAAAGGCATTGCCAGCCAGCATATCGCGAATGGCGTCTTCGGCTTCTGCCAGAGTCATGGCGACAATCACACCCTTGCCAGCGGCCAGTCCATCGGCTTTTACAACGATCGGTGCGCCCTGTCTGCGAACGTATTCAAGTGCCTGGTCAACATCGGTGAAGTTGGCGTAAGCGGCAGTCGGAATCCTGTGGCGTTCCAGGAAGTCCTTGGTGAAGGCCTTGGAGCCTTCCAGTTGTGCCGCGCCGGCGCTGGGGCCAAACACCTGCAGGCCACGCTCCTCAAACAGGTCAACAATGCCGGCCACCAGGGGTGCTTCCGGTCCGACAATGGTCAGGCCGACCTTGTTGGCGGCGGCAAAGTCTGCCAGGCCCTTGAGGTCCAGAGCATCGATATTGATGTTTTCCAGGCCCGGCTCGCGGGCGGTACCGGCATTGCCCGGGGCTACAAAAACACGATCGGCGTGCGGGGATCGGGCGGCTTTCCAGGCGAGGGCATGTTCGCGGCCGCCGGAGCCAATTACGAGAATGTTCATGGTCGATTCCTTGTTGTCGGATTACGCCTTTGGCTAATCCGACCTACGGTCCTAGTGTCTGAAATGACGCATCCCGGTAAATACCATGGCAATGCCATGCTCATTGGCGGCATCAATCACTTCCTGGTCGCGCATGGAACCGCCCGGCTGGATAACGGCGGTTATGCCGGCCTGTGCGGCGGCGTCGATGCCGTCCCGGAACGGGAAAAAGGCGTCTGAAGCCATAACCGAACCTTTCACTTCCAGGCCTTCGTCCGCGGCCTTGATGCCGGCGATTTTTGCGCTGTAGACCCGGCTCATCTGGCCGGCGCCCACGCCTATGGTGCGCCCGGCCCTGGCGTAGACAATGGCATTGGACTTGACGTATTTGGCCACCTCCCAGGCAAACAGCAGATCGTTCAGTTCCTGCTCGGAGGGCTGGCGCTCGGTGACAACCTTGACGTCTTCCATGGCGACCATCCCCAGATCGCGGTCCTGCACCAGCAGGCCGCCGGTAACGCGCTTGTAATCCAGGGACCTGGCACGTTCGCCATCAAACCCGCCACAGGCCAGCAGGCGGACGTTCTTCTTGGCGGCCACCAGTTCCACCGCTTCCGCCGCGATGGTCGGGGCAATGATCACTTCCACAAACTGGCGGTCGATGATGGCTTTTGCGGTGGCCGCATCCAGCTCGCGGTTGAAGGCGATGATGCCGCCAAAAGCAGAGGTCGGATCAGTGGCGAACGCCAGCTCGTAGGCCTGCCGGATGTCCACACCAATGGCTACGCCACAGGGATTGGCGTGCTTGACGATAACGCAGGCCGGGTCGGCGAACGGTTTCACGCACTCCAGCGCGGCGTCGGTATCGGCCACGTTGTTGTAAGACAGTTCCTTGCCCTGTAGCTGTCTGGCCGTGGCAATACAGGCTTCCCGCGGATTGCGCTCGGTATAAAAGGCAGCACGCTGGTGCGGGTTCTCACCGTAGCGCATGTCCTGAGCCTTCACGAACTGGGCGTTGAAGGTGCGGGGGAAGGCGGTGTTGTCGTTGTCTGCGGTGCGACAGCCCAGGTAGTTGGCGATGGCACCGTCATAGCCGGCGGTATGTTCGAACGCCTTCACGGCAAGATCAAACCGGGTTCCGTAACTCAGCTGACCGTCGTTGGCCTCCAGTTCTTTCAGCACCCGACCGTAGTCGGAGGTATTCACCACAATGGCGACATCGTCGTGGTTCTTGGCGGCAGCGCGAACCATGGTGGGACCGCCAATATCAATGTTCTCGACGGCTGTCGCCAGATCGCAGTCCGGTCTGGCAACGGTTTCCTCAAAGGGGTAGAGGTTCACAACCACCATGTCGATGGGGTTGATGCTGTGCTCTGCCATCACCGCATCGTCAGTGCCGCGCCGCCCGAGAATGCCGCCGTGGATTTTCGGGTGCAGGGTTTTCACGCGGCCATCCATCATTTCGGGGAAGCCGGTGTAGTCGCTCACTTCGGTAACCGGTACGCGGTTTTCCTTCAGCAACCGGAAAGTGCCACCGGTGGAGAGCAGTTCGATGCCGCGATCTGTCAGCGCCCGGCCGAATTCCACGATACCGGTTTTATCAGACACGCTGATCAGCGCGCGACGAACGGGAGTATTAGCCTGATTTGCCATAGGTCATTTTTTCCGCTGGTAAGAACGAATGAAGGCCTCGCGAATGTTGTCCGGGAGGCCCTCGTTTCAATCGGGTAGCTGGATTATAGCAGACCGTACTGCTTAAGCTTCTTGCGCAGGGTGCCGCGGTTCAGGCCAAGCATCGTCGAGGCCTTGGTCTGGTTGTTGCGGGTGTATTTCATCACCTGTTCCAGCAGCGGCGCTTCCACCTCCGACAACACCAACTGATAGACCTCGGTTACCGGGGCGCCATCAAGCTGGGCAAAATAGTTTTTCAGGGCAACTTCCACGCTGTCGCGCAGGGTAACACTGTTGCCGCTGCTATTCAGCGTCTGCAACTGATGGATGTCATCGTTGGCGGGTTGGGTCACGTTGTCTTTAACCAAAGTCTCGGCGGTCATGCTGCGAATACCTCTCCATTTCGTAAGCCTGCAAAGTACTGTTGAATACTGTCTTTCTGCTCCAGCACGCAGTCAATCGCGTTGAAGCGTTTGCGGAATTGTCTGTCTTCGTCCCGGGGCTGGAGGTACCAGCCCACGTGTTTCCTGGCTATGCGCACGCCCATGGTCTCGCCATAGAAGGCATGTAATGCGTCCAGATGTTCGCTGAGCACCTGCTCCACCTCATCCACTGGTGGTTCCGGCAGATGCCTGCCGGTCTCCAGGAAATGCAGGATTTCCCGGAAAATCCAGGGCCGGCCCTGGGCGCCGCGACCAATCAGCAAGCCATCGGCGCCGGTGTGGCTCAGCACATGCTTCGCCTGCTCCGGCGAAGTGATATCGCCGTTGGCGAACACCGGAATGCCAACCTGTGATTTCACCTCGGCGATGGTGTCGTACTCCGCCTCGCCCTTGTAAGCATCAGCTCGAGTGCGGCCATGGATGGCCAGAGCCTGTATGCCAGCGTCTTCCGCCATCCGGGCAATCAGGGGCGCGTTCCGGTGCTGCCGGTCCCAGCCCGTGCGCATCTTGAGGGTGACCGGGATATCCACGGCAGCCACCACGGCTTCCAGTATATCCCGCACCAGCGCCTCATCCTTCATCAGTGCGGAGCCGGCGGCCTTGTTGCAAACCTTCTTGGCCGGGCAGCCCATGTTGATATCAATGATCTGGGCGCCGAACTCGGCATTCAGTCTGGCGGCGTTAGCCAGCATGTCCGGGTCGCCGCCGGCAATCTGCACCGATCTGGGCTCGGGTTCGCCCTGATGGTTCATCCGTGTCCGTGATTTGCGCGTGTGCCACAGCTTGCTGTCCGCAATAACCATTTCCGAGACTGCCAGCCCGGCACCCATACGCCGGCAGAGCAGGCGGAAGGGACGATCGGTTACCCCAGCCATGGGTGCAACGATCAGTGGGTTGGGCAGGATGTACGGCCCGATTTTTGCCGTCGGCAGCATGATCTGAGTCCGTGTCACAGCGGGTTAAGCAAACGCCGGAACTGAGTGGCTGCTCAATAAGTAACCGATTCTGTTCCGAAGGGCGGTAATGATACCGCCGGGAGGGATGCTATTGAAGGGGCGAAGCCATGAAAAAGTTGATTATTTTTCGTTCTGTCTGGTTGACTTTCAGTCAATTCGATGACCGCCCCGACTATTTTGCAAGTGAGGACTTGCTCACTCCTGATTGGCACGGAAGGCGATATTGTAGTTCACCGCATCCCGTCCCGGATCCCGGATATTAATGCCAATCCTGACCGGTGTATCCGTTGGCATGGCGTCCATTTCCCTGCCCTCTCCGGCGAGGTATTCGTCCGGTGTGAAAACGCTCTGGGCGACTACATCTCCGTTCAGATTGGAAAAGGTCAGCGCAATGTGCGGAAACGGTTGCTCGAACGCTGCCCGGTTGATAATGACTGCATCAACAACCAGTTGGTTGCGATCTTCGGGGTTGGTTCTTACCACCAGTTTGCGGCTCTGGATGGCGTCAACATTGATCAGCGGCTTCAGCTCGCATCCGGTGATTTCACAGGCCTGTTCATAGAAGGGGCGCAGCTCCGGTATCGAAGACAGGCGGTCGAACTGGAACCAGGTCACCTGTGCCACCAGAATGCCGATCAGCGCCAGCACCACCAGGGTCCACAGCGCTTTTCTGAGGCCGCCGCCCCCGTTACGGTCAACTGAAACAGGTTCCCTGCGAAGATCCGTATAGGGAGAGCTGGCGGTCATGGGCTCGTTGTCGGATATCGGCCCGCTGTCATGATCGAACGATGATGACTGCGGCCGGTCGACGTAGAACTCCTCCGGTTTGTCTGCGGGTTTCGCTTCCGGAGCTTCCGATTTTTGCGGCGCTGGTGGCTCTTCAGGCGGTTGCGCAACGGGCTCCGGTTTTCGCGCCGGGGTGTCTTCCGACAGCATCGCTTCCGCCCAGCTTTCGTCTATTTTTTCCTGGCTGTCTTCGTCTTCGTTCCCGAAGTCACCGCTCTTGCGTTCATTGACCGTACGGAAGCTGTCGCTCAGTTCGTCATCAGAGAAAGTCAGTTTGGTGCCGGCATACGCGCCTTCAGCAGCGTCTTCTTCGGGATTGTCGGCAAAAATCAGATCGTCTTCGGAGGTAAACTTCTGGTCTGCCGCTTTGTCCTGCTTTTCCGCTGCGGCAGGCTCGTTTTTCTCGCTGGAAGTGCTGCCCCTGACCTGGTGCTCAACCGCATTGAACACAGCCTTACAGTTGCCACAGCGCACTTTGCCGCCGGCTACGCTAAGCTGGGCGTCGGTCACCCGGAAGCGGGTTTCGCATTTCGGGCATCGTGTCTGCAGGCTGCTCTGGGTCATGCTTCATTCCTGTAAGCGACATCGCTACGAGTCACGGAGTTTAGTAGGTTCAGCGGTTTCCGTCACCTGTCGTTGCGCCGTCCTGTGAGCCGTATCCACTCTTCTCGCTGTTCCGGTTCGTCCATGACAAACCAGGGCTCGTAAGCTTCCATCACCTCCCGGGCCTGGTTGGAGAGTATTCCGGACAACACGATGTCACCACCGGGCTTCACCTTCGCTGCCAGACTGGGCGCCAGACCAATCAGGGGCTGGGCAAGGATATTGGCCAGCATGATGTCCGCCATGGTGTCCGGTTCATCGGCAGGCAGGAAAAGATCCAGGCGGGCTTCCTCAATCTGGTTGCGGCGCGCGTTTTCGCGGCTGGCTTCCAGTGCCTGGGGGTCAGTGTCAACGCCGATGACGTGGTCAGCCCCGAGTAACAGGGCGGCAAGGCCAAGTATGCCGGAGCCGCAGCCATAATCGATCACCTGCCGAGATGACACGTCATGGCCGTCCAGCCACTCCAGACACAGGGCGGTGGTGGGATGGGTGCCGGTGCCAAAGGCCAGCCCGGGGTCCAGCAGCAGATTGGCGGCGTGCGGGTCCGGTGCGTCGTGCCAGCTGGGCACAATCCAAAGCCGTTCACCAAAGCTGAGTGGCTTGAAATCCTCCATCCACTCCCGTTCCCAGTCCTTGTCTTCCACCAGGGTAACGTCGATGTCCGGCAGCGACTGCTGTGTCTGTTGATGCCAGGCATCCTTGACTGCAGCGCAGAGCGCTTCAATATCCCGTTCCGCGCCAAACAGACCGGTCACGCTGGTCTGGTGCCAGAGTGGCGTGGTGCCCGGGTCCGGCTCGTACAACGGTTGATCTGCAGCATCTTCCATGGAAACGGCTTCGGCGCCCATTTCCATAAGCAGATCTTCCAGCTGGTCCGCGTTGTCGGGATCAGCCGGGATCTGTAGTTGTATCCAGGGCATGTAGGTGTCCTGTTGGGTAGACAAATAGATTCTACGGGTCAGTCCCGTATCAGTTTTTCCAGATAATGGATGGTGAAGTCTACCTGCTTGAAGCCACCGTCGCGCACCAGTTTCCGGTGCAGTGCCTGATTGGTCTTTATGCCTTCAACCACCAGTTCGTCCAGCGCATTTTTCATGCGCCGCCGCGCAATCTCCCGGTCATCACCCCAGGTGATCAGTTTTGCCACCATGGAGTCGTAGAACGGGGGCACCGTATAGCCACTGTACAGGTGCGAGTCGACACGTATACCGTTGCCTCCCGGAGCGTGGAAGTGCTTGACCCTGCCCGGGCTGGGCACAAAGGTTTGCGGGTCTTCGGCATTGATGCGGCATTCAAGGGCATGGCCGGAGATCTTGATCTCGTCCTGGGTGTATTGCAGGGGCAGGCCGCTGGCAATACGCAACTGCTCGCGGACGATGTCGACGCCAGTCACCATTTCCGACACCGGATGCTCCACCTGTACCCGGGTATTCATCTCGATGAAGTAGAAGGCGCCGTCCTGGTACAGGAATTCGAACGTGCCGGCTCCGACGTAGCCGATTTTCTTGCAGGCATCGACACAGGCCTTCAGGGTTATCTCCCGGGCTTCCGGATCAATGTCCGGTGCAGGCGCCTCTTCCAGTACTTTCTGGTGCCGGCGCTGCATGGAACAGTCCCGGTCGCCCAGGTGAATCACGTTGCCGTGGGTGTCTGCCAGTACCTGGACTTCCACGTGGCGGGGCCGCTCCAGGTATTTCTCGAGATAGACCGTGGCATCGCCAAAGGTGTTCTTGGCTTCACTCTGGGTGATCTGCACACTTTTGAGCAGGGCCGCTTCGGAGTGGACCACCTGCATGCCACGGCCACCGCCACCGGAAGCCGCCTTGATGATCACCGGGTAACCGATCCGTCTGGCCACTTCCAGGGTGCGCTCGTCATCGTCGGTCAGCGGGCCATCGGAGCCGGGAACGGTGGGAACACCCGCTTCAATCATGGAGTTGATAGCGGAGACCTTATTGCCCATCAGGCGGATGGTTTCAGCCCTGGGACCGATGAAGCGGAAACCGCTTTTTTCCACCTGTTCGGCAAAATCCGCGTTTTCGGCCAGGAAGCCGTACCCGGGATGAATGCCGACCGAATCCGTGACTTCCGCTGCACTGATAATCGTGGGGATGTTCAGATAGCTTTCAGCGGCGCTGTTGGGGCCGATACAGACGGACTCGTCCGCCAGGCGCACGTGCATCAGGTCGCGGTCGATCTGGGAGTGGACAGCCACGGTCTTGATTCCCAGCTCCTTGCAGGCGCGCAGGATGCGCAAGGCGATCTCGCCACGATTTGCGATCAGAACTTTTTCTAACATAGCCATGAGGGTATCACCAGGTTCAGGAAATGATGATCAGAGGCTGGTCAAATTCGACCGGCTGCCCGTTCTCGACCAGAATCTCGGAGACGGTACCGCTCTTGTCTGCCTCGATCTGGTTCATCATCTTCATGGCTTCGACGATGCACACGACATCGCCGGCTTTCACTGACTGCCCGACTTCCACGAAGGACTTGGCAGTCGGCGAGGGTGAGCGGTAGAAGGTGCCTACCATCGGCGACTTGACCGCATGGCCGGAAGGCTCCGCCGGTTTGACGGGCTCATCGGAGACCGGCGCTGCCGGCTGCGGGGATGAGGCAGGCTGCGGAGCCGGGGACGGGTACTGGGCCATATACTGGGGCGCAGCCAATTGTTCACGACGACGAGAAATGCGAACCGAATCATCACCCTCGTGAATCTCCAGCTCCTCGACGTCGGATTCCTCCAGCAGCTCGATAAGTTTCTTGATCTTGCGAATGTCCATAGTAAGTCCGATCCCGTTTAATCAGTTCTGTCGATGAATTCGTTGCAGGGCGGCTTCGAGTGCAAGGTCGTACCCCAGGCTGCCCAGCCCGCAGATAACGCCATCGGCGATATCAGAAAAATAGGAGTGATGGCGGAAAGCTTCCCGCGCATGCACGTTGGAAAGATGAACCTCGATAAACGGAATGCCCGAGGCCAGGATGGCATCCCGCAGCGCAATACTGGTGTGGGTGAATGCCGCCGGGTTGATAATGATGAAATCCACCCCTTCAGATCTGGCTTCATGTATCCGCTCAATCAGCTCATATTCTGCATTTGACTGTAAATGTAGCAGATGGTGACCATTTTCGGCGGTTTTCCGGTGTAATCGGTCATTAATCTCAGTCAGCGTCTCATCACCATAGACCTCTGGCTCACGGGTTCCGAGCATGTTCAGGTTGGGTCCGTGGAGGACGAGTATGGTGGCCATGATTGTATCTGCCTTGCTGACTTGCCTACAGGATCGCCGAATTTAGCGACATTTTCAGTCAATAGTGCGTGCTTGAGCCCTTCACATCAACACTTTTTGACATTCTGGCGTGTGTCAAAAAGTATCCTGACAGCACCAGCGTGATTTTTGTTGGTTGCCTGGCTATTGTCGTGAACGGCGGGAGTGAGTTCTATAAGACGTTGGTTTCATAAAAACGGCCCTGAGAGGGGGCCAGGGCCGTGGGTTGGCGCCGGTTTCAGTCGCCGGCGGCGGTCACGCAGTTCCTGCCCTGTTCCTTCGACCTGTACAGGGCCCTGTCTGCCCGTTCGCAAAGAGCCTGGGAGCTGTCACCTTTCCAGGCCGCGACACCACAACTGAAGGTGACGCTGAACTCCCTGTTGCCAGCCGGTTGCAGCAGCTCCGAGAAGCGCTCACGGATTTCATTCAGTACGTTGCGGGCGTCACTCTCGCGGGTGTCTGGCAGAATGACGGCAAATTCCTCGCCACCATATCGTCCAATATGGTCGGTCTTGCGCAAGCGCTGTTTGAGGAACATGGACAGGCTTCTGAGCACCCGGTCGCCAATGGGGTGCCCGAAGGTGTCGTTCACTTTCTTGAAGTAATCAATGTCAATCATCGCGAAGCAGAGCGGCTGATCTTTCTGCCGGCACTTTGCAATTTCCTGATCCAGAAGATGCAGGGTATGGGTATGGTTGAACAGGCCGGTGAGGCTGTCCCGGATCATCAGCGCCAGTAGAGAGCGGGCGCGCCTGCCACGGTTGTGGATGGTTGAAACCAGGTGTTTGGGGTCAATGGGCTTGGTCAGGAAGTCATCACCGCCCAGGCTCATGGCATGGAGCTGTTTGGTGACATCTTCCTCCGCAGAAAGATAGATGATCGGCACACTGTGGAAGCGGTCCTGCTGGCGAATCACCCGTGCGATTTCCATACCGGTGCAGCCCGGCATATACATATCGAGAATGATGATCTCGGGCGAAAACGATTCCAGGGCATGAATGATTTCCATCGGGTCGGTGATGATGTGGGCGTTCATGCCAGCCTTTTTCAGGACCGTTTCCATGTACTTGGCCTGGGCGCGGGAATCATCCAGCACCAGTACCCTGTATGGCTCCACCGTATTGCCGTGGGTATAGGTCTCGATTTTCTCGATCAGCTGGCCCGGGTCTACTGCCGGATAGAAGAACTCCTCACCCCCGCAGCGGGAGGCCCGCAGCCGCGTCTCGATAGTGCCATCCTCATCGCTCATGAAAATAATGGGAATTGGCGTCTCGTGGCGCTCCTGCAGGCGTTCGATGCTGGCAATGCCACTTAACGGCTCGCCACCGTAGTTCACGTCCATCAGGATGGTTTCGGGTTTGTGGAGGGCGCAGGCCTCGATCAGCTTTTCTGCCGTGTGGAATGCCGAGGCGCGGAAGCCGAAAAACTCCAGTTGGCGAACAAGCCGGCCTGCCATTTCATCGCTGGACAGCGCTATATAGACGGGGGTGCGGCGATACTGCTGGGGAGCCTCGCTGGCTATCTGGTCAGTGCGCCGGAGGGTGCATCGGGAAAGCTGTTCGATGGCATCCTGCAGCTTGCGGTCAAGGCCGTCCGGCAGAGCTTCACCCTCGGGCCATTCGCCAATCAGCTCGAACACTTTCTGCCCGGCGCTGGCATGATTCTCCATCTCGAACCGTCTGGCATAGCGAACCAGTTTGTCGGCGGCTCTGGCAAAGTCCGCCCTGAACGGGGCAGAATCACTGGCATCCAGGTGTATCTTCTGCCAGCTATCGAGGACAACCCGCGCCTGGGTTGTGACACGGCGGGCAAAGTGCTGCCTGAGCTTATCTTTCTGGCTTTCGTCGTTCATTGTGATCCGACCCGTCTTTTTTATCGTTCCTGATCGCCCGTCTCCGTTACAGGCAGATATTTTCAGCATCAGTCTTTCTGCAGAGTCTATAGTGTTTGATGTTGTTGGCGTAGGTGGCTCGATGTAAATGTTTGTCAACTCTGAGGTGCCGGTCACATCAGCTCTACGGAAACCGTTATTTCAGCCAGGCGGATACTTCGGCGCTTGCAGCTTGCAGTAAGGCTGCAAATTGCATAAAACTTGCCTTTGCTTCATGGTAGCCGAGGCGCGCACACGGAAAACGACAGACAGGGGAAAAAACAACCAATGTCAGGAAAAATCAGACAGTATTTCAGCGATCGCAAAGATGACCTGCGGGACTTTTTCGGCGGCAGGGGAGTGGTCGGAAAACTCATCCTGGCATTGGTTGTCGTTTATTTGCTGGTGGCACTGGTGCTGGGGATGATCTGGAGCAGCGAACCCGATGTGTTCTCGGTGCGGGAGCATACAAGGACAGTTGCCGAGGAAATGCAGCGGGAGCCCGTTACCGGCTTCGCGACCACCGTGACCATGATCCGTGTGGCAGAAACCATGCTCGACAAGTCCGGCGGGTATCTCTCCAACGATATTGCCCCTCCAGGGGTCTGGCTGGACAACATGCCCAGCTGGGAATACGGCGTGCTGGTGCAGCTTCGTGATTTTTCCCGGGCCATGCGCAAGGACATCAGCCGCTCCCAGAGTCAGTCTGCGGAAGACCGGGACCTGGTCATTGCCGAGCCACAGTTCCACTTTGACAGTGGCAGCTGGGCACTCCCGTCCACCGAGGCAGAGTACCGCAGGGGCATTGAGGCGCTTTACAGCTACCTGGAGCGCCTGTCCCGGCCGGACCAGCCTGACGCCCAATTTTTCGCCCGCGCCGATAACCTGGCCAACTGGCTGGGGGATCTGGAAACCCGCCTGGGCAGTCTGTCACGTACCCTCGGAGAGAGTGTCGGCAAGGCGTCGGTGTCTGATGCAGTTTCCAACATCAATCCGGACGATCCGCTTTCGGAAGATGTAACAGGGGAGGAAGTCAAAACACCCTGGACCGAAATTGACAATGTCTTTTATGAAGCCCGTGGCAGTGCCTGGGCCCTGCTGCACATCTTCCGCGCCATCGAGGTGGATTTCCGCAAGGTGCTGAACGACAAGAACGCCATATCCAGCGCCAAGCAGATCATTATTGAGCTGGAAGGGTCTCAGGGTGAGATGTGGAGCCCGGTCATTCTGAATGGTAGCGGCTTTGGTGTGCTGGCCAACCATTCACTGACCATGGCTGCGTACCTGTCCCGCGCCAGTGCGTCGATCAGCGATATGCGTGATCTGCTGACCCGGGGCTGATGCCGGGAAAGTAACTGGCCATAAAAAAACCGGGCACCCTGAACTGGGCCCGGTTTTTTTATGTTCGCTGTAAGCGCTGGTTTCAGCCCTTATAGGCATCCACCGCGGCCTGAATGGCTTTCTTGGCTTCCGCTGCATTGCCCCAGCCCTGAACCTTGACCCACTTGCCGGGCTCAAGAGTCTTGTAGTTCTCGAAAAAGTGATGGATCTGGTCCCGCAGCAGTTCCGGCAGATCGTCGATTTCCTGCACGTTGTGGTATGAGGTGGTCAGTTTGTCGTGGGGAACGGCAACCAGCTTTGCGTCACCACCGGCTTCGTCTTCCATGTTCAGCACGCCTACCGGACGACAGCGGATAACGGAGCCGGGCTGTACTGCATAAGGAGTGACGACCAGCACGTCGATAGGGTCGCCATCGTCGGCCAGGGTGTGGGGGATGAAGCCATAGTTGGCCGGGTAGAACATGGGAGTAGCCATGAAGCGGTCTACCAGCAGCGCGCCCATATCCTTGTCCAGCTCGTACTTCACCGGGGAGCTGTTGGCCGGAATCTCGATGGCCACGTAGATGTCTTCTGGCGGGTTCTTGCCAACCGGGATGTTGTCGAAGTTCATGGGTGATCCTTATCTGAAGTGCGTTTAACTGCGTTGAAAAAGTGGACACGATTATACGGCACAATGATGTGGATCGAAACTAAACGTTGGTCTTGCTACAACCGCATCTGCTTGGCAATCAACTCCTTCATGATTTCGTCGGTACCACCGCCAATCGACAATATCTTCGCATCCCGGTAAAGCCGCTCAACCACCGATTCCCGCATATACCCCATGCCACCGTGGATCTGTACTGCCTCCCGTGTCACTTTCTCGCAAACCGCTACCGCAAAATTTTTCGCCATGGCCACCTGCTTGACCGGGTTCCTGCCGTCCTGCATCAGCGCCGCACAGCGATAGGTGTATTCGCGCGCCACATCTACCTGTGTAGCCATGTCCACCAGCTTGTGGCGGGTGACCTGAAAGCCCTTCACAGGCCTGCCAAAAGCCTGGCGCTGGCCAGCCCAGGCCATGGCGGCTTCCAGGGCAATCTCGGCGGTCATGTAGGCCATGATCGACAGGCTCAGACGCTCGAACAGAAAGTTGCTCATAATGGCGATAAAACCGGCATTTTCGGCGCCGATCAACCTGCTGGCAGGTACCCGGCAGTCTTCAAAGAACAGTTCCGCGGTATCACTGGCCCACCAGCCCATTTTCCGGAGCTTTTTGCCGGTGGAAAACCCCGGCATGTCACGGTCAATCAGCAGCAGGCTAACACCGCCATGCCCCTCGCCCCCGGTGCGCACTGCAACGGTATAATGATCGGCGCGCATGCCGCTGGTGATGAAAGTCTTGCTGCCGTTCACGATGTAGTGGTCGCCGTCCCTGATCGCCCTTGTCTTGAGGTTGGCAACGTCAGAACCGCCGCCAGGTTCGGTGACCGCCAGCGCCGCAATCTTCTCTCCGCGGAGCACCGGTGGCACAACCGCCTCTTTCACCTCCGGCCGCGCCCATTTGGCCACCGGTGGCAGGCCGATATCCAGTGAGCCCAGACCAGCCACCAGGCCGCCCGAGGTTGAACGCATCAGTTCCTCTGAAACGGCGACCTTCATGAATACATCGCCTTCACCGACGCCACCCAGGCTTTCCGGAAAACCCATCCCAAGAAGCCCCGCATCCCCCGCTTTTTTGTAGAGCTCCCGGGGAAACTCGCCGGCTTCCTCCCAGTCGTCTATGTAAGGCAGGACATGAGTGGCAATAAACTTGCGGGCCGTCTCGCGAACCTGCTCGTGGGTATCGTTGAAGTAATCGGACACGGTGGTGCTCCCTATGATCAACAAATCATAGAGGCAGTCTCACCTAAATTTGAAAACCAAGCAAGCGCTTGGTTTTCAAAGGCCCGAAAAGAGTCTGGGCCGCGAAGGGGGGAGGGCTGTCAGGGGACGTCAAAAACATGGATGTTTTTGTCGAGCGTACAGGGACGTATTTACAGCGTGCCCCTGACAGCCCTCCCCCTTCGCGGCTTCCCCGAGTTAGCCATCCTCGCGGGAAATGCTTTTAACGCCATCCGCGGTACCGAGCAACAACAAATCCGCAGGCCGACGAGCAAACAAGCCGTTGGTAACAATGCCCACAACATTGTTCAGCCTCTCTTCCACCTGAATCGGCCGGGAAATATCCAGATTGTGGATATCGATGATGATATTACCGTTGTCGGTGGTAAAACCCTCGCGGTACACCGGGTCACCGCCCAGCTTCACGATTTCGCGGCCAACATGGCTGCGGGCCATGGGAACCACCTCCACCGGTAGCGGAAAGGTACCAAGGATATTCACTTTCTTGGACTCATCAGCGATGCAGATAAACGTCTTGGACGCGGCCGCCACAATCTTCTCGCGGGTGAGGGCGCCGCCGCCGCCCTTGATGAGTTCCAGGTGGTCATTGGTTTCATCCGCGCCGTCCACGTAAAACTCGAGTGGCGCGGCACTGTTCAGGTCGTAGACCGGAATACCGTGACTCTTGAGCCGCTCCGCCGTGGCGTCAGAGCTGGCAACCGCACCGTCGAAGTCGTTGCGGATTTCCGCCAGCAGGTCGATAAAACAGTTGGCAGTGCTGCCGGTGCCCACGCCGATAATGCTGTCCTGGTCGAGATGGGGCCTGATATAGTCCAGTGCGGCCTGGGCGACGGCTTTCTTCAGTTCGTCCTTATTCATCGGGGGTGCTCCGGTTTCTGTGGGAAATGATCACAATGGCTTTCAGTATAGCGCTTCCCGATGGCCTGCTTATAGACGAAACCCCGGCAAAGTTTCTACACTGTGCGTTTTTCCAACAAAACACCAACCTCCGGATGGAACCATGCCGCAACGCTACATAAAGAAAATTCTTGATGCCCGGGTCTACGACGTGGCCATCGAGACCCCGCTGACCGAGGCCCGCAGCCTGTCAAAGCGCTTTGGCAACAATATTCTGCTCAAGCGCGAAGACCTTCAGCCGGTATTTTCTTTCAAGATTCGTGGCGCCTATAACCGGATTGCCCAGCTTTCGGAAGAGCAGAAAGCCAAGGGCGTAATTTGTGCCTCTGCCGGCAACCATGCCCAGGGCGTGGCCCTCGCGGCGAAGAACCTCGGCATCAAGGCGGTGATCGTGATGCCCCAGACTACCCCCGAGATCAAGGTGCGTTCGGTACGTGATCATGGCGCCAGAGTGGTCCTGAGAGGCGATGCCTTTGACGAAGCCGCAGCCCATGCCCAGGAGCTGATCCAGAAACATGGTTACACCTACATCCCGCCCTACGACGATCCGGATGTGATTGCCGGCCAGGGCACGGTGGCCATGGAAATCATGTGGCAGTTCAGCAAGCCGATCCACGCCATCTTTATCTGTGTTGGCGGTGGTGGGCTGATCGCCGGCATGGCGGCCTATATCAAGTACCTGCGGCCTGAAATCAAGGTGATCGGTGTTGAGCCGGAGGATTCCAACTGCCTGCAGGCGGCGCTTAAAGCCGGCAAGCGCGTGATACTGGACGAAGTTGGAATCTTTGCAGACGGTGTGGCCGTCAAGCAGATCGGCAAGTACCCATGGGAAATCTGCAAGGATCACGTGGACGAGGTAATTACCGTCTCCACCGACGAGATCTGCGCCGCCATAAAGGACGTGTTCGAGGATACCCGCTCCATTGCCGAGCCGGCTGGTGCTTTGGGTGTGGCGGGTCTCAAGAAGTACATCGAGCGGGAAAAGATCGAGAACGAGAACCTGGTGGCCACCCTCAGCGGCGCCAACATGAACTTCGACCGCCTGCGCTATATCTCCGAGCGCACGGAAATCGGGGAAAAACGCGAAGCCATCCTGGCGGTCACCATCCCCGAGAAGCCGGGTGCCTTCAAAACCTTCATCAACGCCCTGCACAAGCGCAGTATCACCGAGTTCAACTATCGCTACGCCGATGCCACCAACGCCACCATTTTCGTAGGAATCCAGATCCAGGCTGGCGGTCACGGGCGCGAAGACCTGGTGCAGGAGCTGCGTGAAACCGGCTATGCCGTTGTCGACCTGACCGACAGCGATCTGGCCAAGCAGCACATTCGTCACATGGTTGGCGGCCACGCCCCGACCATTACCAACGAAAAGGTCTTCCAGTTCGAATTCCCCGAACGCCCCGGCGCGCTGCTGAAGTTCCTGATGTCACTGGGCACCCGCTGGAATATCTCCATGTTCCACTACCGTAACCATGGTGCGGCCTACAGCCGGGTGCTGCTGGGCGCTCAGGTGGAAGATGACGAAGTGCAGGATTTCGAGAAAATGCTCGACAAAGTCGGTTTCCGCTACGAAAACATGACCGACAACGAGGCTTACCAGCTGTTTCTGGGTGCAGGTAATAATAGGTCTGAATAACGCGGATCGGGAGCGGGCGCGGCAGGCCTTCCAAAACTGTGCGGAGCCATGGATGGCGGAGCCCAGGCGTCGCAGGAATGTGCTTGAGCGTGTTTTGGAAGGCCCGCTCCAATCTTACCGAACTTTAACCTGTGAAAAATTGTAAAATCCAGTACAGGTGTTAGTCTTTTCGCTGATTCTTTAAAACAAGAATAGTTCTCTGATTTAGATCAATTTTACTCTTTCGAATACCGGAGACTCCCGCCATGGGCCGCAAGCCTGACATTATCCGGACGGTTGTGCTGATTTTTGCCGTTGGCCTTGTTGTCACTGGCTTCACTTCGCTTCAGGCATCGGATGACGAGCCCACGGCTTCTGAAACCGAAACCGTTATCGTGTCCGCTGTCAGAAACTGAACTCTACAGCGAGCTTCTTGCCTTCACCCGGTAACGTTTCCTGTCAGTCACCACGCTGTGCAGGGGAATATCCCAGGGCTCCAGCGGCAATTCCGGTACTTTCTGACAGTCATGGGCCAGCCCGATGAGCTTGGGCGCCAGCCTTGGTCTGATCCGGGTAAACGCAAACGTGCGATCGTAGAAGCCGCCGCCCATTCCCAGCCGCCCACCGAACTCATCAAAACCCACCAGCGGGAACAGCACCGCATCCAGGGCCCATGGCGGCCGTTTGAGGCCTTCGTGGAAAGGTGGCTCGGGGATGCCGAAACGGTTGGCTGTCAGCGTTGTGTTTTCGGTGTAGCGGCTGAAAACCAGTCTGCCGCGAAGGACCGGGTGCAGCACCGGAAGATAGAAACGGATTCCGCGCCTGCGGGCGATGTGGGCGTAGATCCGGGGATCGATTTCACCATCATTGGGCAGATAGATCGCCACGTGACGGGCCCGGTAGAGATCGGGGTGTCGCAAAAGGTTCAGCGCAAGCTGGTCGGCAGCTATCTGCTGTTCTTCCGCGGACAGCGAGCGGCGTTTTTGCCGAAGGATCTTGCGGAGTCTGCTGCGTGATCGTGAATCGGGATGGTCTTGAAAAGGCTGGGGGGTGATAACGTTGGTCAAAATAAGCTTCCCGGGCTGCCGTTATCGGATGTGGCCCTTGAACCCAAAGTTCAAGGTCGGTGGCCGCTGTGACATATTAGGCTTTCCCCGTAAGGGGACGTGCTCACAATGCCCTAGAGTAGCCACCTGGGTAGTGCGCATCGGCTCGAGGACGAATCCGACCAGCGAACAGCCCAGGAAGTTGTTCTTATTATACGGGCATTGCCGGGGCTGATTGCAACACCTGAATCGGATCCGTGTGTAATGCTTAGTTACCGGACGATTCCCCCAGGGCCGTATCCAGTTTCTCGTCCATGGCGTTGAGAATCGAGCTGGCGGCACTGGACATGGTGTCCCGCTCCAGAAAATCGTGGGTGATGTTGAGGGCAGCCATCACCGCGATGCGCTCGGTGCCGAAGACTTTACCGCTTGCGCGGATTTCCCGCATTTTGATGTCCAGGTGCCTGGCGGCCTGCAAGAGGGCGTTCTGCTGCTCCTCGGGACAGGCGACCAGGTATTCCTTGTCGAGAATCTTGACTTCGACGGTTGTCGGATGCTGTGGCATCAATGGTGCTCCAGGGCCCGCAGACGGCCTATCATGGCTTCGATCTTGTTTTTGGCAAGATCATTCTTGTGCATCAGCTGCGCTCGCTCACGGTTCCAGTCGTCCTGCAGCTCGCGCAGCATCGCGTTGTCACGTTCCAGTTTGCGACAGTGTTCAATCAGCCTGTCGAGCTTGTCCGCCAGTGCCTGTAGTTCGGACTGTTCCATGAGTCGTCCAGCGCCTGTATCAAATAGGTGAACTAACTATAAGTGTGGACTGCAAGCTGGTCAATTTACAGGGATGTCATTGCCCCGGATGCCTGACGCTTTTCACTCCGGAACCACATGCCCCAACCCCTGTTTGCGGCTGCCACGCCAGGCCTGAAGTGCGGGTATCAGCCCCACCAGAAACGCAGCGAGGGGTACGCTGGCAATAATCAGCCATTCCATCGGGTTCAGTGGGCGTAAACCGATCTGAATGCCCCAGGTTTCCAGTAACCAGGGGCTGAGGGCGGCAATCCCGGCGGCTCCGGTGATTACTGCAAGCCCGCAGGCTGCTACCGCGAGTATTACACATTCGATCACGTGTAATGCCGCAATCAGCAGGGGCGAGGCGCCGGTCGCCCGGAGTATGGCCACTTCCTGTCGTCGCTGTAGCTGCAGGGTCAGCAATACCGCAATCAGCCCGATCAGGCTGGTGATTACCACAAAACCGGTAATACCCAGCAGCGCGGTTTCGAACTGGCCCATGATGCGCCACAACTCGCTCAGTGCCACCCCTGGCAGAATCGCGGACAGCGGCTCATCCCGGAACCCGTTGATTTCGCGCTGAACCTGGAACGTCAGCACCTTGCGTTCGATCCCGACCAGAGCTGCGGTAATACTACCGGGAGTCAGGTCCCGCTCCAGGGCCTGTTCCGGGGTCACGGTGCGGCCGGGGATGGCCACTCCGGACTCCCAGCCGATGTGGATGGCTTCCAGGCCTTCAAGGCTGACGTAAACTGCCTGGTCCACCGGTGTTCCCGTGGGAGCCAGAACACCGGTGACGGTGAACGGAGTGTCCCTGTGATTCGAGAAACTGGTCCGGCCACCTCCGTGGGAGAGAGTGATGTCATCACCCAGCTGGTGGCCATGCTTCCGCGCCACCTGCGCCCCCAGTACCACTTCGAACACCTCGTTGAACCATTCACCCTCGGCTAACGCGGGTTTCTGGTCGCGGCCGTAACGGAAGTGCTCCGGGAACTGCTCGCTGGTTCCCACAACCCGGTGGCCACGATAACTGTCGCCCAGTGATATCGGCACCAGCCAGTCGATCCGCTGGTCGTCCTGCAGTTTCTGATAGGTGCTCCAGCGAATGTTATTGGTGGCGTCACCGATATGGAAAACGGTGTACATGAGCAGGTTCAGCTGGCCACTGCGGGCTCCCACAATCAGGTCTGTGCCGGAGATGGTGTTGGTGAACGTCTGTTTCACCTCGGTGCGCAGATATTGCACGCCCAGCAACAGGGTGATGCTCAGGGTCAGCGTGAGAGTCACAAGCGCCAGCACTTTGCGCCGGTACCACAGGCTCGCCAATGCCAGTGAAAACGCCAGCCGGATACTCACGGCGTCACCTGCAGGGCCAGTTGGCGGTCAAATCGTTCCGCCAGGCTCTGGTCATGGCTGACGAAAACCACCGATGAGTGTTTCTCCGCAGCCAGCCCCAGCAGCAGTTCAATAAAGCGGTCACGGTTGTCGCTGTCGAGGGCGGAAGTGGGTTCGTCCGCCAGAATCAGTTCCGGGCCACCGGTCAGTGCCCGTGCTGCTGCCACCCGTTGCTGCTGCCCCACGCTCAGCCCCGTCACCCTGCGGTGCCAGTGACTCTGGGGGATGCCCAGGGCGGTCAGCAGGGACTCCGCTTCCTGCTCCGCTGTAGGCAGGGCGCGCCTGCGGCGTTTGCGGGAAAGCCGGCATGGCAGCATGACGTTGTCCAGGGTGGTGAGATAGGGCACCAGGTTGAACTGCTGGAAGATTACGCCCACGTGATCGGCACGGAACCGGTCCCGCTGGCCGCTGGTCAGGCCAGCCAGGTCAGTGCCCAGCAGGCTCAGTGTGCCTGTATCAGGGAGAATCAGGCCGCCCAGCAGACTCAGCAGGGTGCTTTTGCCGCTGCCACTGGGCCCACGGAGAAACAGATGCTCGCCGGCGTCCAGAGTGATCTCGGGATAAACGAGCGGAGGCTGGGTCGGGTCCCAGCGGAATTTCACATGACTGATCCGCAGAGCCTCCCGGGCAATGGCGGAACTATCGGCTGGCGAATCTGTCTGGCTGCTCATATCAGGCATCTGTTTTCCGGTGTATGATTCCCGAATTGTCGCAGGAGTAATTCATTTTATGATTCATGATGTGGAATCCAGAACGCAGCACATGCGGTCCGTCCTCCCCCTGCTGGCCCTGGTTCTGGCCGTGTCGCTGAGCCTGTTTACCACAGCCAGTGCAGAAGACGCCTCTGATGAGATCGACTGGCTGGAACTGATGCCTGCCGAGGATCTTAATCTGCTGGAGAATATGCCAGAAGTCACCCACGAAGGCGATGGCCCGGCGGCCTTGCCGGACGAGATCATGACCGGCCGAACCGTCGACGCGATGGATGGCCGGTCCGGGCGCATTCCGGGCTTTGTGGTCCCTCTCAAAACCACCAGGGATATGCGCATTCTCGAGTTTTTCCTGGTGCCTTACTATGGCGCCTGCATTCATGTGCCACCGCCTCCACCCAACCAGATCATCCATGTGAAGTACAAAGAGGGCTTTACCCTCGAAGCGCTTTACGATCCGGTCTGGATTGAAGGCACCCTGACGATCGAGAAAACCGAGAACGATATCGCTTCATCCTCCTATTCCATCGTGGCGGAAAACGTCACGCCCTACGAGGAAGAGGGCGTCTACTGATCACTTGCTGACAGTGAATGCCCGGTTGGTCCGCGCCAGCCGGGCGCTGCCCTGACCGGATGGGCTCACCCATTCAACGGCAAGTTCTTCCAGGTTGCCGAATTTCTCCATCAGGGCGGATGTGAGCGTCATTCTTGCGCCGGTATCATCACACTCCAGTTGTTGTGACACATCGTACTCGCGGTGGGTGGACTCCTCATGGTCTCCACCATGGTCGTGATGATCATGATCTTCTTTCCCGCTCTGCCCGCCAAGTTCAACAGTGGCGCCGGTTATACGGCAATCGGCAGCTTCAGTATTCACCAATGGGGTGGTGTCCAGCCACTGGCTGATCTCTGCCAGCCGATTTTTTTCCTCATCGCTTCGGGCTTCGTGTTCGAAGCCCGCCAGGTTGTAGGCGGGAGAAGTGAATATCAGGTCAATGCTGTTGTTCTCCACGGCTATCTGCAGCCTGGCGTGGCCATGTTCGTGGGCGCCGGGATTGTCAGCGGCATGGCTAAGCGCAGGAAGGCTGAAGGCTGCGAACAGGTAGCCGATTGCAAAAAATGGCTGCAGGCGGCCCGCTGTTGGTTTCCGTTTAATGGGCGTCTGAATTGTCATGGCAGGAAGGCACTCCGGTAAATAATGATATGTTATAACATAATTTACCCTTTCCTTCGGCGGAATCAAGAGGCAAGTGCCTTAATACTGGCTGAATGCTAGGATAGAGCCTTCATTCATTAATTACAGGACCGTCCCGTTTCATGTCCGAAACTGACACCTCCAATAGCCGCGCCGTAGCTTTCGAGCGCTGGGCAAACATGTTCACTGCCCATAAGGCTTTCAGCCATCCGTCCGAACTTCACGGGGTTCTTTGTGGGCGACTTGCGGCCGGCGCCCGTATAGACGAGGAAGACTGGCTGGCCATGGTCTGCGAGCACATGGGCCTGCCCCCGACAGCAACCGAGGAATCGGATGATCTGCGGCAGTTCATGGTCTCGGCCTACAGCCAGACGCTGGAACTTCTCAAGGCCACCGACATGAGCTTTCAGCCTTTGTTGCCGGATGACGACTACGCCATCGAGCAGCGCCTGGAAGCCCTGACGTCCTGGGTGCGGGGATTTCTTGAGGGCATGGCGCTGTCGGCAGGCGAGTCACTGGGGCAAGCGCCGGACGAGATTCGCGAGCTGATTGAAGACCTGGTGGCGATCAGCCAGGTTGCCGATGATGACGAACCGGACGATGAGAGCGAGCAGCAATTGATGGAGATTGTCGAATACGTGCGACTGGGTGCGCTTGCGGTGTTTACCGAGTTCAATCCGCCGGAAAAGCCGTCACCAAAAACACCAACGCTGCACTAGAGAACGTTATCTACCGTGGGAGAGATCATGGCTTCACTGATACCCGTCAGGGAATTCAACGACCGCCGGCGCCGGCTGATGGAGCGGATGGCGCCAGACAGCATTGCCATCCTGCCGGCTGCGCCTGAGCGGGTACGGAACCGGGACGTGCTGCACCCGTTTCGCCAGGACAGCGACTTCCATTACCTGACCGGTTTCGATGAACCGGAAGCGGTCCTGGCGCTGATTCCCGGCCGCGAGCATGGCGAGTCAGTGCTGTTCTGTAAGGAGCGCAATCCGGAAAAAGAGCTATGGGATGGTTTCCTGGCGGGTCCCGAGGGTGCCATTGAGACATTCGGCCTGGACGATGCCTTTCCGATTTCCGACATTGATGACATCCTGCCCGGCATGATCGAAGGCCGCAGTCGAGTGTATTACCCGCTGGGCAGGGATCAGAGCTTTGACACCAAGGTGATGGACTGGGTCAAGGTCATTCGCAGTAAGGTTCGTTCCGGTGCCCATCCCCCCGGCGAATTCATTGCCCTGGAGCACCTGCTCCATGACCTGCGTCTTTACAAGAGTGCAGCTGAAATCAAGGTCATGGCGAGGGCCGGCGAAATCAGCTGCGAGGCCCACAAACGGGCCATGAAGCGTGCCCGCAGGGGCGGCTACGAGTACCACCTGGAGGCGGAGCTGATCCACGCCTTCATGGAAAACGGTGCCCGCTCCACGGCCTATCCTTCCATCGTCGGTGGCGGCCAGAACGCCTGCATCCTGCATTACATCGAGAACAGCGCACCGCTGAAGGAAGGTGATCTGGTGCTGATCGATGCGGGCTGTGAACTGGAATGCTATGCCTCTGATATCACCCGTACCTTTCCCGTCAGTGGAAAGTTCAGCGATGAACAGCGGGCTTTGTATGAGGTTGTACTGGCAGCACAGTACGCGGCCATAGCAGAAGTCCGTCCGGGCAATCACTGGGACCACCCCCACCAGGCCGCGCTGAAAGTGCTTACCCGGGGGCTGATTGAGCTTGGTCTGCTGAAAGACACCACCTTGGAGCAGGCCATTGAGGAGCAGGCGTTCAAGCCCTTTTTCATGCATCGCACCGGCCATTGGCTGGGTATGGATGTGCATGATGTGGGCGACTACAAGGTGGGCGACGCCTGGCGCGAGCTTGAGCCGGGTATGGCACTTACGGTTGAACCGGGGTTGTACGTGGCGCCGGATAACACTGACGTGGATGAGCGATGGCGCGGCATAGGGATCCGTATTGAAGACGATGTGGTGGTGACGAAGGAAGGCTGCCGGGTACTGACCGATGCCGTCCCCAAAACCATCCCCGCGATTGAAGCGCTGATGGCCGACTGACTGTGAAACAGCACGATACTGATATCATTATCGCCGGCGGCGGGTTGGCGGGGGCCACTCTGGCCCTGGCGCTGTCGAGAAGCCTGCCACAATTGCGAGTGACGGTGGTGGAAACATTTCCGCTGTCCCCGGACGCACTGCCGGACAGTTATCAGCCCAGTTATGACGCCCGTTCAACAGCGCTGGCGTGGGGTTCGCGGCTGATATTTGAAGAGCTGGGGCTATGGCAGCGCCTTGCTGAACACGCCACACCGATCCGTCATATCCACGTATCGGATCGGGGTCACTTCGGCGCCACGCGGCTGAACGCAGCAGACCACCAGCAGGAAGCCCTGGGCTATGTCGCAGACAACCGCTGGATGGGTTTGTGCCTGATGCGGGAACTGTTGCAGACCAATGTGGTCTGGCAGGCGCCAGCGGAAGTGACGGACATGCAGCCCATTGCGGACGGTGTACGAGTGACTCTTGGTGCCGATGATGGCGAGCGGCAACTGACCGCGCAATGCCTAGTGGTGGCCGATGGCGGCCGCTCCGGCCTGCGGGAAAAACTCGGATTCCGGGTCAATGAGCAGGCCTATAACCAGCATGCGCTGATCGCCAACGTTTCCACGAGCCAGAGCCACAACTACACTGCTTACGAACGCTTTACCGACGCCGGCCCGATGGCGTTGCTACCCCATGGCTCACCTACCCGGGCGGGGAACACGGCGGCCCTGGTATGGACACTCGATAGCGAAGCCCTCGATGAGCTTCTGGCCCTCAGTGACGACGACAAATGCCAGCGCCTGCAACAGCGATTTGGCTGGCGCCTGGGGCGGTTTGCCCGCATCGGCGAATGCAGCCATTACCCTCTGACCCTGAAAACCGTGGATGAGTCTGTGCGGCCCGGGGTTGTACTGGTGGGCAATGCGGCTCATGCGCTGCACCCGGTCGCCGGGCAGGGGTTCAACCTGGCACTGCGTGGGCTGATGGTCCTGGTAGAGCAGCTCCGCCTGGCAACCGGCCAGCAGCAACCATTGGGCAGTCTGTCGGTACTGAAAGCCTATCAGAACCGCCACCGCCAGGACTGGCAGCAAACAGTACGGTTTTCCGATTCCCTTATTCAGCTCTTTGGCACCAATCTGCCTCTGGTGACCGGCGCACGTGATGCCGGCCTGATGGGGCTGGATCTGTTACCGGGGGCCAAACGCTGGTTTGCCCGCCAGGCCATGGGCCTCGGCGGTCGCCGCGCCGAAATCCGCACTCCCGGAACCACTGCAACGGAACGCAGCAGCGATGAGTAAACAGACGTACTTCGACGTTCTTGTGGTGGGCGGCGGAATGACAGGATCCGCTCTGGCACTGGGGCTGTCACGACAGGGCTGGAACGTCGGCCTGGTTGAGGGCAGTGACTGCAGTGCTTTACTACGTGCGCCGGGAGAAGCGTCCGCTGTTGAAGACTTTGACCCCCGTGTCAGTGCCATTTCTGTCGCCAGTCAGCGTCTGCTGGAACAACTGGGCGTGTGGGATGAGATCGCCGCTGGTCGCCACTGCCCCTACCAGACAATGACGGTCTGGGACGGCGACGGTACCGGCCGCATTGAGTTCGAGGCAGCAGAGCTGCGGGCGCCGGCGCTGGGAACGATCATCGAGAACCGCGGTATTGTGAGGGCGCTGTTTTCTACCCTCGCTGATAGCAGCGTTGAATTGATTGACGGCGTCAGGGTTAGCGGCTGGTGGCAGGACGGAACTATGCGAGGGATCCGGCTTGAGGATGGCCGCACGCTGAGTGCCGGTCTTGTGGTAGCCGCCGACGGCGCCAACTCCCGCTTGCGCCAGTGGGTGGGATTGCCAACCCGTGAATGGGATTATGACCAGCAGGCGATCGTCTGCACCGTGCGAACCGCCCATAGCCACCGCTTTACCGCCTGGCAGCGATTTTCGCCTACCGGGCCGCTGGCGTTCCTGCCACTGCTGACAGAATCCGGCGACGAGCATTTCTGCTCGATTGTCTGGTCCCAGGATACCGCAGAAGCCCGCCGCCTGATGGCGCTCGATAACAGTGCCTTCAAAGCGGAACTTGAAAGCGCAATTGAACGGGAGCTGGGGGCTGTAGAAGAGGTTTCGCACCGCTATGCGTTCCCGCTGCGCCAGCGCCATGCCAAGGATTACATCGCCAGCGGATTCGCCCTGGTGGGCGACGCGGCCCATACCATCCACCCGCTGGCCGGGCAGGGCGCAAACCTGGGCTATGGTGATGTCCGCGCCCTGCTGGATGAACTCTCACAGGCCACGAAGGCGGGCATCTCACCTGACAATGAACTGGTGCTGGCCCGCTACCAGCGTCGCCGCAAGGGTGAAAACCTGGCGATGATGGCGGCCATGGAGGGCTTCAAGCAGCTGTTTGGCCGTGATGAGCTGGGCGTGCGCTGGTTGCGCAACACCGGCATGCGCTGGCTGAACCAGCTCGGCCCGATCAAGAATCGCATTGCCGCGCAAGCCATGGGGCTGGACTAGGCGCCAGCATCGAACAGGCGACTGACCAGCACCGGTACCGCCGTTTCCACTCTCAGGATCCGGCTGCCAAGATGCACGGCTTCGCAGCCGGCCTCGACCAGTTTATCCACCTCGTAGGGAATAAATCCGCCTTCCGGCCCCACGCACAGAGTGGCTGGCCCGTTGATATGGGTCGGGCAGGTTGAACTGGTGCCGGGATGTGCGACCAGCGCGCGGGTGTTTTTCAGCAGCGCCGGCAACTCATCTTCCACAAACGGCTTGAACAGCTTGCGGATGTGTATCCGCGGAACAATGGTGTCCCGGGCCTGTTCCAGGCCAAGCACCAGGTTCTCCCGCAGGTTTTCCTCCGACAGCCAGGGCGTCTGCCAGAAGCTCTTTTCCACCTTGTAACTGTTAATCAGCCAGATGTCCTTGACGCCCAGGGTCGCGCAGGTCTGCAGCACCCGGCGGAACATTTTTGGCCGTGGCATCGCCAGAACCAGCGTAAGAGGAAGCGGTGCCGGCGGAGGGTCAGTAAGTTCCACCTGCAAGACGGCCTCGGTATCGGTGAACTGCAGAACTCTGCCGGTGCCGATATCGCCGTCCGCCAGGCCTACCGGTACCAGGTCCCCTTCGGCGACTTTGAGAACAGAGCGCAGATGCGTCAGCCGCCGGCCGGTAAGCACTGCCCGCTCAGCACAGACAAAGTCTTCCGCGAACAGTAACGCCAGGTTCATTCGCCAGAGGCTTCTGTGGCATCCGCGTCTTTCACTTCGCGTCTGGCAAGCCGGCCAAACAGAATGCCCAGTTCAAACAGCAGCCACATGGGCAGCGCCAGCAGGGTCTGGGAAATAATGTCCGGCGGTGTCAGCAGCATACCTATCACGAAGCAGCCCACCACAATATACGGCCGCTTCGCTGCAAGATCCTCGGGGGTGGTGGCGCCGGTGAGAATCAGCAGGATGGTGGCGATGGGTATCTCGAAGGCAATGCCGAAGGCGAAGAACATTTTCAGCACAAAATTCAGGTAACTGGTGATATCCGGCAGTTCCACAATGCCTTCCGGGCCAATGGCAGTGAAGAAGCCGAATACGAGCGGGAACACGACGAAGTAGGCAAACGCCGCGCCCAGGTAGAACAGGACCACAGAAGTGAACAGCAGTGGAAACGCCAGTTTCTTCTCATGGGCATACAGGCCCGGCGCGATGAAGCTCCAGAGCTGATAGAGAATCACCGGAATTGCCACGAAAACCGCCAGTACCAGGGCGAGCTTCAACGGTGCGAAGAACGGCGAGGTGATGTCCGTTGCGATCATGGTCTGACCGACCGGAAGCAGGTCCCGCAGGGGCTGGGATATCAGCAGGTAGAGTTCGTTGGCAAACGGGTAGATAGCGGCAAAGCAGATGATCACTGCCAGTACCATTTTCAACAGGCGGTTGCGCAATTCCAGCAAATGCTCGACCAGTGGCATTTCCGGTTGCGTTTCGTCGGGGCCTTGGGTGTTTTTGCCGTCAGGCTGGGTGGTCATGAACGGTTATCCGGGGGGCTGTCTTGTTGTTTCCGGGAGTCTTCGTCCTGCTTGATCTCCGGTTCTGTCTGCTCGTCAACACGCCGGCTGGCAGGAGCAGGCCGGTGCGCTGGTTTCTCCTCCTCAGAAAGAATCATGTGTTCGTACTTTTTGGCTTCATCCAGGGCGCCGCGAACTGACTTCTGGACATCGTCCAGGCCGACATCGCCGGCTTTACGCAGCTCCTCCCGCAACTCTTCCGCCTTCAGTTGGCGGTCGAGTTCCGAGGAGAACTGGCTGACCATACGCCGGGCACCGCCAATCCAGCGCCCTGCCGCGCGCGCTGCCGTGGGCAGACGCTCGGGGCCGAGAACCAGTAACGCGATGACGCCGCAGATCAGCAGCTCGACAAAGCCAATATCAAACATTCAGCCCGTCTCAGCTGTGGGACTTGTCCCGTGGCTTTTCTTCGGCGCTGGCCTGATAGGGCTTGGCGTCCGCATTCTCTTCTTCTTCGATAGCGTCCTGGTCTTCGTCCTTTTTGTTGTCTTCATCGCTCATGGATTTCTTGAAACCACGAATGGCGCCGCCCAGATCGCTACCAATGTTGCGGAGCTTTTTGGTTCCGAACAGAAGAATAACAATGCCGAGTACGATTAGGAGTTGCCAGATACTGATGCCCATGCCGGGACCCTCGTTTCTATGTTTCTGTTACGGTTGATTGTACGCCACTTCGGGGTGCATCCGGAAATCCTCTTCAGAGGTATGTCCGGTTATTTGCCCCGGGAGGCCTTCTCTTCGAGCCCTGACAGGTCAAAGCGACTGGCCAGTTCGTCGAGCACATCCCCTGGGCCCAGGCCCAGGCGCGACAGCATGACCATGCTGTGAAACCAGAGGTCCGCGGTTTCGTAGACCACGTCCCGGGTTTCGCCGGACTGTTCCGCGTCCTTGGCGGCCAGCAATGTTTCGGTGCACTCTTCCCCGACTTTCTCCAGGATCCTGTTGAGCCCCTTCTGATGCAGGCTGGCAACGTAGGAGGTTTCCGGGTCGGCTTCCTTGCGGGCTTCCAGCACCCGGGCCAGTTGTTCCAGAACGTCACTCATTGCTATTACCTTCCTGCCTGTTGCCGTATATTTCGTCCGGTTCCCGGAGCACCGGGTCCACGCTTGTCCATTCGCCGTTTTCCAGTTTGCGATAAAAGCAGCTGCGACGGCCAGTATGGCACGCAATACCACCTTTCTGCTCGACCTTGAGAAGAATCACATCTTCATCACAATCCAGTCTGATTTCGGAAACCACCTGCTGGTGGCCAGAGGTTTCCCCTTTGCGCCACAGCTTCCCCCGTGACCGGGACCAGTAAACCGCCTGCCCCTCCCTGGCGGTCAGCCTGAGGGACTCTGCGTTCATCCATGCCATCATCAGGATGTCCCCGGTGGTGGCATCCTGGGCAATAGCGGGCACCAGTCCGTCCGCGTTCCAGCGTATTTCTTCTAACCAGTCGGTTCTTCCGACTCTAGCTTTCGGATCTTGCATTTATATGACTTCCATCAGTTTTTTCGTCCGCTGCCAGCGATCAGCCAGGTAGCTGCGGCCAACAACACCCAGCCATGGGCCGGCATGGTCTGTGCGATGGTCACCAGGTCATGGTCGATACTGAGCCAGGCCACTCCAGCCAGTGCCGCTGCGGCCAGTCCGCGGCGCCAGCGCCGGTCCGCACGGGCACGGTTCTCGCGAATGAGTTCCAGTGTAGCGCGGCTGGACTGGTCGTTGGAGCCCGAATTGCGAAGTTGCACCAGGGCGTCGTGGACCAGTTGGGGCATTTCCGGAGATTGTTCGATCCATGCCGGCAGGTGGGACTGCAGGGACTTGATCAGGCCGGAAGGCCCGATACGTTTACGCATCCAGGTTTCCAGAAATGGCTGCGCGGTGCTCCACAGGTCCAGGTCCGGATAGAGCTGGCGCCCCAGCCCTTCAACATTCAGCAGGGTTTTCTGTAGTAGCACCAGTTGTGGCTGCACCTCCATGTTGAAGCGCCGGGCAGTCTGGAACAGCCTTAGCAGGAAATGACCAAAGGAAATGTCCTTCAGCGGCTTTTCAAAAATCGGCTCGCAGACAGTGCGAATGGCGGCCTCGAATTCATTGACCTTGGTATCCGGGGGGACCCAGCCGGACTGGATATGCAGCTCCGCCACCTGGCGGTAGTCGCGGCGGAAAAACGCCAGCAGGTTGCGGGCCAGGTAGCTCTGGTCGTCCGGGGCCAGGGTGCCAACGATGCCGAAATCAACGGCGATGTATCTGGGATCCGCCGGGTTGCTGACATCCACAAAAATATTGCCGGGATGCATGTCGGCATGGAAAAAGCTGTCCCGGAAGACCTGGGTGAAGAAGATCTCGACGCCTTTTTCCGCCAGTACCTTCAGGTTCACACCGGCTTCCCGTAGCGCGGTAACATCAGCAATGGGGATGCCGTAGATGCGCTCCATCACCAGCACCGACTTGCGGGTGTAGTCCCAGTCAATGGACGGGATGTAAATCAGCGATGAATTCTCGAAATTGCGGCGCAGCTGACTGGCATTGGCGGCTTCCCGTTGCTGGTCCAGTTCGTCGTGGATGGTGGAGTCATAATCCGCCACCACTTCCACCGGGTGCAGGCGCCGGCCTTCCGACCAGTACCGTTCCAGCAGACCGGCCATCATGTACAGCAGTGCCAGGTCCTGGCGGATGACCCGTTCGATGCCGGGGCGTATGACCTTGACAACCACTTCTCGCCCATCCCGCAGAGTGGCGGCATGAACCTGAGCTACCGAGGCGGAAGCCATGGGCTCGCGGGAAAACTCCGCAAACAGGTCTGCCACCGGTGCGCCGAGGGATTTTTCGACGATGCCCTGGGCGACCTCACCGGGGAATGGAGGGACCTTGTCCTGCAGGTTTTTGAGCGAGAAGGCCATGTCGTCCGGTAGCAGGTCGCGGCGGGTGGAGAGGATCTGACCGAACTTGACGAACACCGGTCCCAGTTCCTCGAAGGCCAGTCGCAAGCGGTCACCCCGGTCAAGCTTCGGTTGCGGAAACAGGTGCCAGGGTGCCAGCAGGAAAAACAGTTTCAACGGGAGTGGCAGTTCCGCCAACGGCAGAAAGATATCCAGCCGGTAACGGCAGAATACCCAGGCAATGCGGAACAGGCGTTGCAGGCGCGTCACGGCGTCTCCGGCGGGTCTTGTTGATTGGTTTTTTCCAGCCGTTCGATCCTGGCTTCCAGGCGTTCGGTCTGCAGGTTCAGCCGATCGATATCCGTGAAGGTGGCCTCAAGCTCCCGGCGGCCGGGCAGGCTCTGGCTTTCCTCGTGGATGTATTCTTCGATATTGGCGTTCAGGGACCTGAAGGCCTGCCGGCTCCAGGCCAGGGCGCCGCGAACACGCTGGCCGATGAAGTGGGCCGGCACATCGCCGGTATAGGCGGCCATGGCCGCTTCCCAGTCCGGATCGAGCTGGTCGATGGCGCGCTGGAACTGGTGCGCCAGAGCGGTGTCACCGGTAACCTGGATTCGCCCTTCAGTGAACACCCGGTCATCGCCGGTAGCCAGGGCGGCAAAGGCCATGGGCCTGCCAGTCAGCATCAGTGCCGGTGATTCTGCGGCCTGGCTGGCAACCTGTACCCGGCCCCCTGCCTGCTGCAGTACCAGCGTAAGGTTGACCGGCAGTATTGAAAACTGCACCGGACCGGTCAAGGCAGCCATCAGTGCCTGCTTTCCGGCCGGGTCCAACTCCAGAGCGCGGTTGAGGGCGCTTTCGACGATGGCTGTGACGGCAGACAGCAGGGTAGGGCCGGGAAACATCAGGGCTTTATTCCCACATGCAGGGCGACCACGCCGCCGGTCATGTTGTGGTACTTGCAGTTCACCAGGCCGGCCTCTTCCATCATGCTCTTCAGGGTGTCTTGGTCCGGATGCATGCGGATGGATTCGGCCAGGTACTTATAGCTGTTGGAGTCGCCTGCGATCAACTGGCCCATCAGCGGCAGGGCGTTGAAGGAATAGACATCGTAGGCTTTGCTGAGCAATGGATTCCTGGGTTTGGAAAACTCCAGCACCATCACCTTGCCACCGGGTTTCAGCACCCGTGTCATATCCCGCAAAGCCTGGTCCTTGTCGGTCACATTACGCAGGCCGAAGGCAATGCTGACGGCGTTGAAACTGTTGTCCGGGAACGGCAGGTGTTCGGCGTCGGCCTGGACGTATTCAATGTTGCCAGCGTAACCGCGGTCCATTAACCGGCTACGGCCAACCTGCAGCATGGAGGCGTTGATATCGGCGAGAACGACCTTGCCAGTGGGCCCGACAAGGTCGGAAAACTTCATGGTCAGGTCGCCTGTGCCACCGGCAATGTCGAGCACCTGATGGCCTTTGCGCACACCCGAAAGCTCAATAGTGAAGCGTTTCCAGAGGCGGTGGATTCCCATGGACATGAGGTCATTCATCAGGTCGTACTTGCCCGCCACCGAGTGGAACACTTCCGCTACCTGGCCCGCTTTCTGGCTTTTGGGCACATTGCGGAAGCCAAAATGGGTGACGTCGTCTTTTGGTGCCTCTGGCTTGGGCTGGTTGGCAGATGGTTGCTGTTCGCTCATGGCTGGGTCCTGTCAGAATCTGAACCCCGTATTCTAACGCCTGCGGGGGTGGCTACAAGTTTAATGCCGCCTTACACTGTAAAACGTACTTTAATTTCCGGAGAAACCCGATCCATGTCCGTCATTGATGTCCATCGTGCCCATTCCCTTGATAAAGATCATGCCCGCCAGGCGGCGGAAACCCTGGCCCGTGACCTGTCAAAACAGTTCGATGTGAATTACCAGTGGGAAGGAGACCATCTGAAATTCAAGCGCAGCGGGGTGAAGGGACACCTTAATCTCACCGGCAGCGATCTCCATATCCATCTGGAACTGGGGATGATGCTACGGCCGTTCAAATCCCGCATTGAGCAGGAAATCCATTCCCAGCTGGATCAGATTCTGAAAGCCTGAAGCGGCTTATGCCGTTTAAAGGTCATCCGGCAGATCAAACGGCTCCGGGTGGCCCTTCAGTATGTTGTCCATCACCTTCCTCTCCCGTGTAACCAGGCGGTCGATCAGCAGCTCGACGTCATCCATCTTGCGGAAAGCGGAATAGCCCCGGTGCAGAAAGCTGTGCAGGTCGCTGAGGTTGGCCATTTCCGCCGGCGCACGGCCCATGGCCAGTAGCCAGCCGAAGGTGCGGTTGCGAACGTAGCGGTCCAGCTGTTGCCCCACCTCTGCTACCAGGGTGATCTGTCGCTCACGGTGCTCCATGCGCTGGCTGTTGCGGAAAACCCGGCAGTAGTCTTCCCTGGTCAGGGATTCAGGAGCGAACCCCTGATTATGGCAGAGTTCGGCCAGTTCCAGGTCCAGTTGCTGGGTGATCAGGTTCAGTTCCACCAGCCCGGCAAACGTGTCCAGAAGGTTGTCCGGCAACCACTTCACCATCTTCGGAAAGACCCGGTCGATGTTGTCATCGCGGTGGGTCATGCCCGCCGGGGCATACAGATCCGTAAGCAGGAATTCCAGGCCGGTATGGTATCCGGGGTGCCGGTACAGGTCCGCATGGGTGGCTTTCAGCCGTTCCGCCTGCCAGTCCGCAATCAGGAAGGTGTGTTCCAGCAGGGGATGGGCGGCCTTGTGCTGGCGGAAATCATGGTAGTCCAGCAACAGTTGCTGCAAGCGGCGGGCGCTGTCGGAATGGGCGCTGGTAGCGACGAGGCGCTCACGATACATGGGGGGCTCCAACTAAACCTGCGATAGAAATACGCCAGTCTAACGGAGCTGAAGCCTTTGTGCAGCAAACTCAGCCCTGGGCGGCTGCTGGCAGGGTTTCAAAGCCGGGTACCCATTCCTTGCTGTCGAGAGTGATGAAGTGACTGGGCGCCCCGGTTTCGACAATGCGCATTGTGGTGGGGCTCTGGCGCGCACTGGCCAGCATGGCGTGGCGATCGAGGATGCGATCCACTGCGGGGATCAGGAAAGTACCGTAACGTACCTTGTCATAGACACTGGCGTCTGTTCGCTCCATCCAGGCCAGCAGGTCCTCTATGTTACGGACGATGGTCAGGTGGTCCCTGGTAGCGGAGAACAATTTGCCAAGCAGCTGCCTCTTGCGTGGATTCATCTTGCCGAAAAAGGTCTGGCCGTATGCAGAGGACGGAGCACTGTTGATCAGGCGGATCAGCCAGGGCCACATGCCATGACTCACCGGCTCCAGTATCGCGGTCACCAGGGCAGACAGCCGTCCCTCAGGGAGCACCGGTGCTTCCAGTACGACTTCCACGTGTTCAAACAGCTCCGGCCGCTGATTGATGGCCTCCAGAATAACCGCTCCACCGCGGGAATGGCCGTGCACCCGGATATTGTCAGTACCTGGCAGGTTGGCCAGCGCCTGATTGAGAATGCAGGCGTCATACTCAATAGTGCCGTCCAGGTGTTTGATGGGCGCTTCCCACTCCGGCGACTCGGGTGTAACGCCATTGACCGGGATGTGATAGTTGCTGCAGGTGAGCAGAATCAGCTCGGTAGTAGGTGCCTCGTAGGCCTGGGTGAAGTAGCAGTGGTTCTCCAGAAAACCGTGGACGCCGATAACGGTCTGCTCCGCCTTGCCGCTGTGGTTGCGAACGGAGACGGCACCGGTACCGACACGGTAGACCCGCCCCGAGAACATTTCGGAGTAGGCGCTTTCAATCGGTTTTATCAGTTTGCGTACATGGCTCGCTTTCATGGCTGTTCTCCTCCAGCACCCGGTATCTGCCTTTTATTGGTTTTTATCGGTGCAGGTCGTTCAGTGGTACCGCCTTATGCCGCTGCATCTCTTGGCACTGGTTACCAGGGTTTACGCCTCCGGTTGCCTGATAACCATTTCATCAATCGTTATTACCAGTATAGAGCGGAAAGGTTACCTCCGTGTAACTTTTTGTAAGTGCGTGACGCGGGGACCTTATATGGAGCCATCAGTGCTTGTCTGGCACAATGCGTGGTCATTTATTCAATTCTTGCTGCATTGACCCGGGGACAGACAGATTTGAGTCAAAAGGAAGCGCATCTGCTGTTGCCTGCGGATTCAGCCTGGCTGGCCCTGGAGCGCCCGCAAAACCCCATGACCATCACGGTCATGCTGAGGGTGGAAGGACTGACGGGCGCCCGCTTGCTGGAATTTCTGCGTATCTACTGGCTGGCCTGGGAGCGTTTTCGTTTCCTGCCCGTGCGGCGTACGCCGGGCTGGTGGTGGGAAGAGGACCCGGTATTCTCGCTTCATCACCACCTTGAAGTGGTTCGCGGCGAGTTTGACCAGCAGGCACTGCAGGACTGGGTGTCTGCCCGGCTGAACCAGCCCCTGCCCGCTTACCGTCCGCTCTGGAAATTCTGGCTGCTTCCCGATGCCCGGGGTGGCGCCGTGCTGCTGTTGCGAATGCATCACTGCTACGCCGACGGGGTCTCTCTTCTGGGCATGTTTGAACGCCTGTGCCCGCCTTCACCGCAGCAGGCGCCTGTGCTCTATGGTGCGCGGGAGGAGGCGGACTGCGGCTGCTGGTCGCGGGCCGCCAATGCCTGGCTGCGGGAACTGACTGCCAGCGGGCTGCCACGCGCTGACGTGGCAGAGGGCGGCGACATTCCGGGCAACGGTGGCTCATCCCGTCGCAATGCCCTGGAACGGGCAACCCGGAAAAGCCTGAAGCTGGTGAATGAATTCAGCCAGTTCATGATGGAGCCTGAAGACACCGATTCATGCCTCAAGCGTCCACTGCTGGGCCGACGCCAGTGCCGATGGTCACCCCCGGTGGCACTGGATCGTTTCCGCCGCATTGCCGCGGTCACCGGTGTCACCATCAACGACGTGCTTCTCAGTTGCGTGGCCTCGGCCATCCGCAAGCGGCTGGTGGCTGACAATGCCGATATCGATGAGGCGGTGCTCCATGCCGCTGTGCCCGTGGATATTCGCAGTCGTCTTCCGGAGGATATCAAGCCGGAGCCTGGCACACTGGGTAACTATTTCGGAACCGTGTTCGTACCATTGCCGGTGGACGGCGAAAGCGCGCTGGAACGGCTATTCCGTATCAAGCATGAAACCCGCAAACTCAAGAAGAGCTGGCAACCGGGACTTTCCTGGGCGCTTGCCGGCAGTGCCTCGCTGATTCCGGAGATCTGGCGACAGCCGGTGGCGGATCTGTTTTATGGCAAAGCCAGTGTGGTGGTTTCGAACGTGCCCGGCACTCAGGATGAACGATATCTGGCCGGTTGCCGTATCCTGGAGCAGATGTTCTGGGTGCCCCAGGCGGGCGATATCGGGCTTGGCGTCAGCATTGTCAGTTATGCCGGCCAGGTCCAGTTCGGCATTGTCGCTGATGAAGCCGTGATGGCTGATCCTGAGAGCTTCCTGGACGATTGCCTGCAAGAGCTCGATCGCTTTCCTTCCTGACTGGTATTAATCCCAAAGTCCTGTTTCCAACGCCTCCTAAAAGATCAGAAAACCTGCTCCCTTGGCGCATTTTGCACTTCCTCTGCTTCGCCGATCATCGAATTCAGGCGAGAGAGTGCGCCTGAGACACGGGTAGTCACCCGTTGCTCAACACCCAGATTCAATAAAAAAACCGGGGGAGTTATGAACAATAACAATTTCAGAAAGTCAGGGCTTGCTCTTGCGATGGCGGCTGCCATGGGGGCAAGTGCGGGGGCTGATGCAGCCATTGAACTGTACAGTGAGGCCGGCACCCGTTTTTCCGTAGACGGCTACTTTAACGCATTTTATGTGAACCGTGACGACAAGCTGAACGATGTCCGCAATTCAGACGTCAAGATGGGTTTCCTGCCCAACACTATCGGTTTCAATTTCAGCAAAGAGATGGGCGACCTGACCCTGGGTGGGCGATCCTCATTCTGGACCACCATCAATGACAGCCTGCAGTCGCCCACTGATACTGCCATCGATGTGCGTCAGTTTTACGCTACCGTGGATGGGTCTTTTGGCCAGGTGCTGATTGGTAAGGACTTTGGTCTGTATGCCCGTTCCAACATATTCCTTGACGAAATCCTCATGGGCTTCGGCTCCCCGGGTGCGGCAACCGGCGTTTCTTTCGGTAATATCCGCACCGGCTATCCGTATCCGAATCCGTCAGCCCAGATTACCTACCGGACTCCGGATATGGGTGGCCTGAATGTGGCTGTTGGTATTTTTGAACCTGCCAATACCACACCTGGTGCCGAATCCGAGCAGTCAGCGCCCCGTTTTGAGGCAGAGGTTGCTTACGCAGCCGATCTCAATGGCGTGGCGTTGACCGGTTGGGTGAATGGTCGTCACCAGAGCTCTGAAAATTCAACCACGGAAGTGGACAGCCAGGGCTTGGGCTATGGTCTTAAAGCATCAGTGGCGGGTTTTTCACTGGCAGCCTCCGGCTTTACCTCCGAGGGTGATGTGCCTGTGCTGATCTCCGATGCGGCCCTTGCTTCGGAAGAGGATGCCGATGGTTATCTGGTACAGGGTTCCTACACCCTTGGCGCCAACCGGTTCGTGGTTTCCTATGGCGAAACGGATTCCGACCAGGGCAATTTCGAGACCGAGAATACCTCCGTTGCTGCGTTCCACAACGTAAACAGCAACTTCAAGCTGGTCGCGGAATACAACATGTTCGAGCAGACCACAAAGTCCACCGGCGCCGATGCCGCAGAGTTCGACACCCTGGCGCTGGGTGCGGTCATCACCTTCTGACCGTATTTTGATGAGGGTGTTTGCTGAGGGAAGGCATCAAACGCCGGCATGGATTCGGGGCGTTCGGGGTCTTTCCTAAGACTAAAGTGCCGGTTTGCGTCCCTGCAAACCGGCAGCGCTGGCAGGCATTGATTCAGGAGGCATTTTAATCAATGGCTTACGATCATTTTGGCGCGCCCATTAAAAGCACTGAAGTCGCATTGGCTGCGTTTGCAGAAGCCGTAAAATCGGTACAAAGACACCCGGTTGCGGAGCGCGCATTCATGAAGCCAGCCACCACCCTGCCTGCGGTCAGGGTAGCCAGTTCCAACGCACGCGATCCGATGCTGGCCGCCGGCAACCTTGCCAGCCAGCTCAGCCACGATAATCTCGGTTGTGTACTGTTTTTCTGCTCTGCTGAATACGATCTTGCGCGCCTGGGGATTGCATTGGAGCAGGTGTTTTCAGGTATTCGGGTCAGTGGCTGCACCTCTGCCGGTGAAATTACTCCGGAGGGTTATGGCCGGGGCTGCATCACTGCCATCGGCTTCGATAGCCGCTATTTTTCCATCGACTACGCACTGGTCAGCGAACTGGACAGCTTTTCGCTGCAGGACGCCCAGGGTGTGATCGACGGCCTGCTGTCTACCTGCCGCGATGCACGCCTGGCACCGATCAGGGGCAACACATTTGCCATCACCCTGCTGGATGGTCTGTCGAGCCGGGAAGAACTGGTGCTTGCCACCCTGAACGCCGCTCTGGGTACTATCCCCCAGTTCGGTGGCTCCGCCGGTGATGATGAGCGCCTGGCCAATACCCATGTATTTTTTGACGGCCGCTTCCACACCGGGGCGGCGACGGTGATGCTGGTCAATACCCCGCTGGATTTCCGGGTTTTTTCCACACACCACATGGAGGCCCGAAGCGAGAAGCTTGTGGTCACCCGTGCTGATGCCAAAAGCCGCACCGTATACGAACTGAATGCCGAGCCGGCAGCAGAAGCCTATGCCCGCGCCGTTGGCGTGACAGTGGAAGAACTCGACCGCAAGGTCTTTGCCCTGCGGCCCATGGGGGTCCGGATTGGGGGCCACTATTTCGTGCGTTCTGTGCAGCGGGTCAATGCGGACGGGAGCCTGACTTTCTACTGTGCTGTGGAAACCGGCATTGTGATGACGGCCATGGAGCCGGGATCCCTGCTGGACAGCGTTCGCACCCAGATTGAAGCTTCCGAGCGGGTGGTCGGCCCGCCGCTGGTCACCATAGGCTGTGACTGTTTTCTCCGCCGCCTGGAGGCGGAATTGACCGGTGTGGTGGATGAGGTGTCCGAGTTCCTGCGGCATCACAAGGTTATCGGCTTCAACACCTACGGTGAACAGTTCGATGGCATGCATATTAATCAGACATTTACGGGGGTGGTGATTGGTCAGCCTGATGTCGGTTACGGAGACAACTGACGCCGCCCCTGAAAGCCGCAGGGAGCAGCGTATTGCAGAGCTTGAGGCGGAGAACGAACGCCTCCGGAAAATCCGCGACGCCCTGATCGTCCGGGTGGAATCCGGCTCGGCCCATAAACCGGAGCCCTATGCGCTGTTCGAACATTCGGTGGTGCTGGCCGAGCAGGTGCGTGAGCGTACCGAAGCGCTCAATCAGACCATGGACGATCTCAAGGGCAGCAACAAGGCCCTGAATCGCGCCCGTGAAGAGGCTGAAACCACCCGTCAGCGCCTGGTGGATGCCGTGGAGAGCATCGCCGACGGTTTTGTACTTTTCGATCAGCAGCATCGGCTTATCCAGTGCAACAGCCGCTTTCGCAGCTATTGGAAATACTCCGGCCTTGAAGTTCCACCATCCGGCACTTCCATCGCCGAAGTGAAGAAGCGTGCGATCGGCTCCGGGCTGATTGTGGAAGAGCATGCCAATGCCACCTCGGAAGGGGTGGTGTTTCTTTTGTCCAATGGCCGCTGGGTCCAGATGACGGAAAGACCGACCCGTGAAGGGGGTCTGGTGGTGCTGTACTCGGACATCACCGACGTCAAGAACAGCGAGATGGCCCGCCGTATTCAAGCGCTTGAGGAAAGCGAGCGCTGGATACGCGTGATCACCGACCATGTGCCGGCATTGATCGCCTATGTTGGCGCAGATATGACCGTGCAGTTCTGCAACAAGGTCTACGAAGACTGGTACGGCCGCAATGGTGACTCCCCGTTGGGCAGGCATCTGTACGATATTCACCAGCCGGAGCTTTACCGGCGCCTTCTGCCCCATATTCAGGAAGTTTTGAAAGGTAGCAGCGTCAACTTTGAATTCGAGGAAACCAACGATACCGGAGAGACCCGCTATATGCTCCGGGCCTATGTGCCGGACGTAAACGCAGAGGGACAGGTTACCGGTTTCTTTGTACTGATCCGGGATATCACCGACCGTCGCAAAACGGCCCTTGCTCTTGAGCAGGCCTATGACGACCTGGAGCGGCGGGTCAAGGAGCGCACTGCTGCCCTGACCGGGCTCAACGACCAGTTGCGGCAGGAAATCGATGAGCGCGCTGCTGTCGAGGCCCGGCTGCGGGACGCCAAGATGGATGCCGAGCGCGCCAATCTGTCCAAGACCAAGTTCCTGGCAGCGGTCAGCCATGATCTCTTGCAACCCCTGAATGCCGCCCGTCTTTTTACCAGCGCCTTGCTTGAACACTCCTTCGGCCCCAAGGCGGAAGGCCTGGTGCGGTCAGTCAGCACCTCTCTGGATGACGTGGAAAACCTGCTGGGCACTCTGGTGGACATCTCCAAGCTGGACGCAGGCGTTATCAAACCGGACATCATGGCCTTTGACCTGCGGGACCTGCTCAACAACATCGCCCGCGAGTTCCGTCAGATGGCCATGACGGAGGGGCTGACCCTGGACTTCGTGCCGTCATCCGCGGTGGTGGAATCAGACTCCCAGTTGTTGGCGCGTATCCTCCGCAACTTTCTGACCAATGCCATCCGTTACACCGGCAAAGGGCGAATCCTGCTGGGGTGCCGTCGGCAGGGGGATCACGTGCTGCTGCAGGTGTGGGATACCGGCCCGGGCATTCCCCAGGACAAGCTGAGCGAGATTTTCCAGGAGTTCAAACGCATCCGCCCGGCCGGCTCACAACCCGACAAGGGCCTGGGTCTGGGCCTGGCAATCGTGGACAAGATTTCGCGGATTCTCGGGCACCAGGTGACCGTGCAGTCCGTGGAGGGAAAGGGCTCAGTGTTCAGCGTTAAAGTACCTGTCGGACGGTTGCAGCCCAGGAGGCGAATACAGGATGAAAACCGGCTGGTCTCAACCGACAACGGTCTCGGTGGTGCCATGATATGGGTGATTGATAACGACCACGCCATCTGCCAGGGCATGCAGACACTGCTGGAGGGCTGGGATTGCCAGGTGGTTTCCGCCGTTTCCCTGGAAGATCTGGAGCGCCAGCTTGATCCGGCCCATAGCCCGGTGGACCTGATTCTGGCGGACTATCACCTGGACAACGACGAGAACGGCGTGGACATAGTGGCCAACATCAACGGCCGCCGCCATTGCCCAGTGCCGGTGGTGATGATTACCGCCAATTACACCAATGAGTTGAAACAGCATATACGTGAATTGGGGTACGTGTTGATGAACAAGCCGGTCAAGCCGTTGAAGTTGCGGAGTGCGTTGAATCACCTGTTGAGGGGGTGATGTTTCCGGGGGATTGTCGGATTAGCCGAAGGCGTAATCCGACAAACCAACTCACGTGAAGGAAATACTACCGCTTCAAATACTGGCTGAAATCCACATCACTCGCCGAAAGAATGGCCTGCACCCGGTTATGAACCCCAAGCTTGCGCAGTATCGCCGACACATGGGCCTTCACGGTGGTCTCGGCAATATTCAGGTTATAGGCAATCTGCTTGTTGGACTCACCCTTGGACATGCGCTCCAGCACCAGCAGCTGGCGGCGGGTGAGGGAGTTCAGCAGTTCCGGTGAAATGGGGTTGTCTTCATTGCGGTTGCGGCGGGTGGTGCTCTCTTTGCCGGTACGGATAATGTCGGAGGGCAGGTAAACGTTGCCATTGAGGATCTGCTGGATGGCTTCGGTCATCTGGGCCCGGGGCGAGGATTTGGTAATAAAACCGCAGGCGCCATAAGTGATGGCTTGAAGCACAACCTGCTTGTCTTCCTCTGCCGACACGATCACCACCGGGATGGTGGGCGCTTCGTTACGAAGGGAAATCAGGCCGTTAAGGCCGTGCATGCCGGGCATGTTCAGGTCCAGCAGGATAAGGTCCAGGTCATCGTTTTCCCGGGTGATCTCCAGGGCGCTGTCCAGGTCCGCGGTTTCGATGATTGTGCTGCCGGTGAATCCTGAGGAAATGACGCTGCTGATGGCTTCGCGGAAAAGCGGATGGTCGTCGGCGATGAGAATTTTGTAAGCCGGCTCCATGGATGGCTCCACCTGTTTGTTGTCATTATCCGGCGCTGTTTCCGATGCATTATAGCGCTTTTGGGAAGAGAGTGCGGCATCGAGCTCTTTAAGCATAGCGGCCTCCTGAACAGAGAATCCCGGAATCGGAAGCGATCCTCTGGTTATTATTGTGATGGTTTCATTACACGCTATCTGCGCCTCAGGTTGAATGCGACCATCGCACCAAAAAAGAGGCACCAAAGTACTATTCTTGCGCGGCAGCGGGCTTCGTATCGTGGAGGCATGAATCAACGACGAATAACAATGCCTGCTTCTGATCGATACGCTGCCAGGGGCCACTTTTCCTGGTTGGCAGCTCCCGTCCTGTTAGTTGTATTTATAGTTGCAGGATTTGCCCACGCCAGTGATGCCAGTGATAAAAGCCCCGCACCTCTGCCGGCGCTGTCGATCAGCGTGCTGCAGTTCGGCACCGCCCACTGGGAGCTGGACCACATCCTGCACCGGGGGCTGGACCGCCACAATGGCTACCGTCTCGAACTGAAACTGGTTGCCAATCTCCCGGCCTCCCGCCTCGCCGTGACCAGTGGATCGGTGAACGGCGCTGTGGCCGATCTGCTGTGGGCACAGTCCCGGTTTCAGGCGGGCACACCCTATCTCTATGTGCCGTTCTCGTCCCAGATTGGCGATATTGTGGTGCCGGAGGGCTCTGGTATTCGCTCTGTGGCTGACCTTGCCGGCACGCGCATCGGCGTTGCTGGCGGACCGGACAGCAAGGGCTGGATCCTGCTCCGGAAGGTCGCGGGGCAGCAGGGGATCAGCCTGGATGACGCCGCCGAGGTTCAGTTCGCGGCGCCGCCCCTGTTGAGCCAGGCCCTGAAACGGCGCAAGGTGGATGCGATTGTCACCTACTGGCATTTCGCGGCCCGCCTGCGGGGCGAGGGTGGCTGGCGCTCCGCGTTCGGAATGGCCGACCTGTTGACCGCCATGGATCTGGACCGGAACCTGCCGGTGCTGGGATATGTGTTTCCGGCGGGCTGGGCGGAAGATCACCGCCCGCTGATGGATCGCTTTGCAGCGTCCCTGAACCAGGCGAAAGTGGAACTGGCGGAAGATGATTCGCACTGGCAGCGGTTGCGGCCGCTGATGGGCAAGCCGGATGAGGGCATATTCCAGGCCCTGAAGGACGGCTTCATCGCCGGCACACCAGCACCACTGACCGATCAGCGGATAGCCGATCTGCATCGTTTGCTGGCGCTCACCGGCGCCGATTCCGACAACCTGATGCCGGCCCGCCTGCTCTACCGGAGGCAGCCGTGAGCCAGAGCTCAGATCGCCCGCCGGCCTGGAGCTACTGGGTGGTCCTGCCCTCGTTTGTGCTGCTCTGGGCCGTGGTTGCCTGGCTGCTCAAATCGCCGCTGCTGCCCACCCCCCTCAACGTGCTTGATACCCTGATGCGGGAATCCGCCTCCGGCGAACTCTGGCACCATCTCGGCGCGACCCTGGGGCGCGTTGTCGTGGCCTTTATCCTGGCGATGCTGCTGGGGACCGCGATTGGCGTCGTCATGGGCCGCTTCAGAACCACCAACGCCCTGTTTGATCCCATGCTGGTGTTGCTGCTCAACCTGCCGGCCCTGGTCACCATCATCCTGATGTACGTCTGGTTCGGCCTGGTGGAGGTGGCCGCGGTGATGGCCGTGGTCATCAACAAGGTGCCCAATGTCGCGGTCACCGTCCGTGAGGGCGCCCGCAGCCTCGACTATCGCCTTGAAGAAATGGCCACCGTCTACGGCTTTACCCGCTGGCAGCGGTTTCGCGAGGTCTGGGTGCCGCAGCTGTTTCCCTACCTCATGGCCGCCACCCGCGGCGGGCTGGCCCTGATCTGGAAAATCGTGCTGGTAGTGGAACTGCTGGGCCGCTCCAGCGGTGTCGGCTTCCAACTGCACATGGCTTTCCAGGTCTTCGACGTGGCCGCCATTCTCGCCTACAGCCTGGCGTTCATTGCGGTGGTTCAGCTCATCGAACTGGCCATCCTGCAGCCCCTGGAACGCCGCTCCAGCCGCTGGCGTCAGCCGGAGGTGGCCCATGCTTGAGCTGCGGATCGCCGGGCGCAGCTTCAGCCAGCCGGTGCTGGGGGAAGTCTTTGCCACCATAGAGCGGGGCGATCGCATCTGCCTGCTGGGGCCGTCCGGGATTGGCAAAACCACCCTGCTGAACGCCATCGCCGGGCTGGACAAGACCCTTTCCGCAGAGGCGATCATCGGCCGCGAAGCACTGCGGGTCGGGTACCTGTTTCAGGAGCACCGGTTGCTGCCCTGGCGGACCTTGACTGCCAACCTTCAGCTGGTTGGTGCAACCGCGGAGGAAGCGGAAGCCCACCTGGCCAGCGTGGGGCTGAAGGGGTATGGCCACTACCTGCCCGACCAGCTCTCCCTGGGCATGGCGCGGCGGGCGGCGCTCGCCCGTTGTCTTGCCGTGAAGCCCGATCTGTTGTTGCTGGATGAACCCTTTGCCTCGCTGGATCCGGTGATGGCGGGTGAGTTGAAGACGCTTATTGCGGGGATTCTCGATACCGATCCCGGGATGGCGATGATCTGCGTGACCCATGATGGGGGTGATGCGGAGATTCTGGCGAACCGGTTGTGGTATCTGGATGGCAAGCCGGCGCGATTGCAGTGGGATGACAGGGTTGGTGAGCCCGGACTTATCGATAGTTTGTTAGGGCGGCTTCGTCAGTTGGATCCTGCGGATTCCTGATCTGGTGTAAGACGATTAGCGGGCAGGGCTTTCCAAAACACGCTCAAGCACGTCCATGTGACGCTTGAGCTCCGCCATCCCTGGCTCCGCACAGTTTTGGAAAGCCCTACCCGCTAATCGCCCCCAACCTTTAAGCAGGCTTTTCGCCAAGTATCTTGGTGCGCTGTGGACGGAATCCGGTCGTCGCGAGCAGTGCAAAAACAACCGTTACGCTTGCGGTTATCCCGAAGGCCGTCGGGTTCCATTCCAGATACAGGGAAAACCGGATGGCCTCCACGGCGTGGGTGAACGGATTGAACTGGCAGATCCAGTACAGCCAGGGGCTGGCTTCGTTCATGCGCCACAGCGGGTAGAGTGCTGAGGACATGAAGAACATGGGGAAAATGACGAAGTTCATCACCCCGGCAAAGTTTTCCAGCTGTTTGATCCAGGTGGCGATCAGCAGGCCCAGGGCACCGAGCATCAGGCTGGTGAGGATAAGGGCGGGCAGTACGGCCAGGTAGCCCCACAGCGGCGGCTCCACATCCACCAGCAAGGCCAGCAGCAGAAACACATACACCTGCCCCACCGACACCACGCCCATGGCCAGCAGTTTCGTCACCAGCAAAAACGGCCGTGGCAGCGGGCTCATCAGCAGCACCCGCATGCTGCCCAGTTCCCGGTCATACACCATGGACAGCGCCCCCTGCATGCTGTTGAACAGGATGATCATTCCGCACAGCCCGGGGGCGATGTAGGTCTCGTAGGTGATGTAGGTCTGGTAGGGCGGAATGATGGAAATGCCCAGCACCGCGCGGAAGCCGGCGGCGAACACCACCAGCCACAACAGCGGCCGTACCAGGGCGCTGGCAAAGCGGGTACGCTGTTGCCAGAAGCGCAGCCATTCCCGGGTCTGGATGCCTACGAAACAGTGCCAGTAATGCGCAGCTTTCATGTCAGCCGGCTCCTGTCAGGGTGTGGAAGGTTTCCGCCAGGTCGCGGGTGCCTTCGGCTTCGCAAATATCGTGGCCCGCCCCGTCGGCCAGCAGTTTGCCTTCGTGCAGGATCAGCACCCGGTCTTCCGGGCGAACCTCTTCGATCAGGTGCGTGGCCCAGAGCACGGTCAGGCCATCGGAGTCACAGAGCCTGCGTACGTGATCGTTGAGCCCCCGGCGGCTGGCCACATCAAGGCCCACCGTGGGTTCGTCCAGCAGCAACAGGGAAGGTTCGTGGAGCAGGGCGCGGGCGATTTCCACCCTTCGGCGGTGGCCGCCGTTGAGTTTTCGCACCGGCTCGTTGGCCCGCTCCAGCAACTGGAAACGTTCAAGCTCGCGGTCGCCGCGAATGCGAGCCTCTTTGCGGGAAAGACCATGCAGGGCGGCATGATAGAGCAGGTTCTGACGAACGGTCAGATCCAGGTCCAGGGCATTCTGCTGGAACACCACGCCAATCTTGCGCATGGCCTCTGCAGGCTGTTTTTTCAGGGATTGTCCGGCCATCAGCACATCGCCCTGCTGCAGCGCCAGCAGCCGGGTCAGCAGGCCGAACAGCGTGGATTTTCCTGCGCCGTTAGGCCCGAGCAGGGCATGAAAACCGCCAGAGGTCAGCGTGAAGCTGACCTCTTTGAGAACCGGCTTGTCGCCGTAGCGAAAGCTGATGTTGCGGGCTTCAATGGTCATGAAGTGGGATCAATGACCACGCCCCAGGGATAGCGGCCTACCTTGATGGATTTGATCACCTTCATGTCCTCCACATCGATAACCGACACGTCGCCGGACACGCCGTTGGTGGTGTAAAGAAACTTCTCATCCTTGTCCAGATCCAGCTGCCAGACACGGGCGCCTACCAGCAGGTAATCCAGTACCTCGTAGGTCTGGGCGTCAACGACCGCGACGTGGTTGGAGGGGCCCAGGGCTACAAAGGCATACTTGCCGTCAGAGGTGAGCTCGATGCCAACCGGCTGCACGCGGTCCTGTGGCACGCCCCTGATCTGAAAATCAATCTGCTTGATTTCCTCGATGGTGTCCACATCGAAGATGTGCACGGTACCGCCGATCTCCGCCGAGGCCCAGGCAATCTTGCTATCTCTGGTGAACTCTACGTGACGCGGGCGCTGGCCCACCACGGTGTTCTTCTCGATTTCGAAGGTTTCGGTGTTGATCCAGTGCAACATGCTGGAGGTTTCGCTGGTGTTCACCGCCCACTTGCCGTCCGGACTCACCGCCATGCCTTCGGGTTCCACGCCCACATCAATCTGGGCCAGCACGTCTTTATTGGTCACATCCACCACGGTCACGATGGCGTCGTCCTCGTTGGCGATGTACAGATGCTTGTTGTTGGGATGCAGTGCAAACTGCTCCGGGTCTTCACCTGAGGGCAGGGTATCAATGATCTTGCGGGTCGCCAGGTCCAGCACCTGCACGGTGTCGTCATCACTGGCGCAGATATACAGCTTGCTGTAGTCCCTGGACAGCAGGATGCCGCGGGGGCGGGCGCCTACATCTATGGTATCCACCACTTCATGGGTGTCGGTGTCGATGACCGAGAGGGTATTGTCCTTCTCGTTGGAGACGTAGGCGAGGCCTGCCAACGCCGGGCCGGAGAAGCCGATGGCGGCTGCAAGGGCTGCAATTCTGAAAGCCTGTTTCATGGTCGGTGTTCCTTCTTGTTGTTCAGTGGGGTCAATGGATCCGGCAATCACTTTCCGGCCTGTCGTAGCCCAGGGTGTCCAGTTCGGTCTCCGGATGCAGGAAGCCTTCCAGTGGTGGCGTCGCAACCAGGCCCCGGGGATGAACCAGGGGAATCGGCTGGCGTAACTGTCCGTTCCAGGGACGGTAGGTCAGCTTGCGACCCTTGAAGGCGGCGAGCTGGAAATCGTCGGAGAACAGGTGCTCGCGAATGGCCGGGTGGCCGGCGTCACTGAGCGAAGTTACGCTGGTGCCGATGGAGCGAATCGCTGCCCAGGCGGCGTAATCTTCGCTGTTCATTTCGCGCCCGGCGAGTTCGCGGAAGCGGTTCTGCAGCTGCGCCGCGCCCCAGGCCTCGACCACCCGGTGCCAGGCTTCCGGCCCCATGCCCTGGGTGCCCACAACCGGCCGTGGCAGCCAGGTGTTGAACGGTACATACTCGCCGAAATCACCCCGCACATCGGCGACCACCACGGCATCGTAATCACCGGCCTGTGTGAAGGCGGGAAGTTCCTTGGAGGCCGTGCGACGCAGGTCCGAATCGAAGGTCCAGGGCTTGTCGGCAATAATGTCCAGGCCAAAGCGCTTGCTGGCACGGCGAAAAGAGTCCGCCCAGGCCTTGTCCTGTTCGGTGGGGCCGGTAATCAGGAACACCTCCCGCCAGCGGCGCATGCTCAACCACTGGGCAAGGGCGTCGGTCAGCATGGCGTAGGACGGAATGGTGTGCAGGACGTTGGGCTGGCATTCGCGGATCCGCAGGCCATCGTCCGGGGCACCGGCATTGAACAGCAGTGCCCTGTCACCCGCCTGTTTGGCCATCGCCTGCAGTGTGTCGGCAGGAACGCGGGTCACCAGCAGATCAACGCCGCTCTCCAGCATGCCGTCAAGGGCCGCCATGGCGCCGTCTGCATCGCTGGCGATGACGGAGTCCAATACGTAATTCTGGTCGAGGAACCGGCCGGTGGCGTTGTTGTCCGCGATGCCCAGTTCAGCCCCTCTGAGGCCGGCGTCTTCCGGTTCCGGCGTTACATTGGACAGAACCGGCCCCTGGTCGGGTAGCCAGTGGATGTAGCCGATGGTCACGTCGAGGGCCATTGCAGAAGTCGGCGCGAGCAGCCAGCCACAGAGAACTGAAGCGATCAGTAGCCCCCCTTTACGATTCATAACGTGGTCCTTTTCCCGGTATTTGTTGTTCTTGCGTCCAGCTTAGAGAAGGGTGGTAGCCGTCGAAATATTCAGAAAGTAGGAAACTGACGGTACTAAAGAACTATTCTTCAGGCCCCCGTGCAGTAATCGCTGCGGAACCTACTACCAAGGAACTAGAACGAAGGCGCGAAAGTGGCATTCTGATCGGGATGGCGTGTTCCTAGACTTGTTCAAGGTCGCTGGTAATGCATTCACAACAAACAGCCAGCGCACGGGGATTCAAATCAGAGGTGCAGCAACATGTCAGTTTCTTCTTTTTCGTTAAAGGCCATCGTCGCTGTGGGCTTGCTCACCGCTGCCGGTCTGGCCATGTCCCACGGGGACGTTACTCCCCAGGAAGTGGACACCGGTAGTCTGCCTGATCTGGGCAAGGAAGCGCTGAGCGAGAACCCCTTCCGAAAGGGTAACGAGCACGGGGACATGCATGATGAGGCCATTAAGGTGGGCGAGAGCGGCTACGCAGGTAACTGCGCGGTCTGCCACGGCATCCAGGCGATGTCCGGAGGGCTGACCCCCGATCTGCGAGAGCTGACGGAATGGGACGACGAATATTTTATCGGCCGCGTCATGAACGGCACCGGACGAGGCATGCCGTCGTTCAAGGACAACCTGGATCAGACCGCCATCTGGGCCATCAAGACTTACATTGAATCAGTCCCTGAGCCCATGTGACTGACGCAAGTAGCCTGTTAGCCACTGGCATTTCTGGGGAGGTGAGTGCATGAAGTCGGTTTATCGTTTTGGCTGGTCGCTGGTTGTGGCTCTGGTGTGTGTCCTGGGACCTGTTCAGGCACAGGAATCCCGTTCGCTGATTCCGGACAGAACCCTGGATATCGTGCAGGACTCCGGCTACCTGAATATCGGCATGTACCAGGACTTTCCGCCCTACTCCTACGAGGTGGACGGCGAGGCCAGAGGCGTGGATGCAGACCTCGGCCGCCGCATTGCCGAAGGGCTGGGCGTGGAGTTCCGTCCTTACTGGATTATCCCCGATGAAAACCTGGGCGATGATCTCCGGAACCATATCTGGAAGGGGCATTATCTGGCAAAGACCCGTATAGCGGACATCATGATGCGGGTACCCTACGACAGCACTTTCAAATACATGCGGGATTCCACCGGCGAGATGATCAACGAACAGGTGGTTTTCGTGGGTCCCTACCAGCAGGAGCGGTGGCAGATCGCCTTTGACGAAAACCGGCTCGACAGCGTGGAAACCATTGCGGTCTTCCAGTATCACCCCATCGGTGTGGAAGTCGACACTCTTCCTGCCACTTATCTTACGTCTGCTTTTGGCGGGCGCTTGAGGGACCAGGTTCATCATTACAGCAACATTGGCGCCGCGTTCGAGGCCTTGGCCCAGGGAGAAGTTGCCGGGGTTATGGGTATGCGTGCCGAAATTGAGCACCAGCTGGAGGCTCACGCCGGCAATGGATTTACCAAGGCAGGAAATGGCTTCCCGGGGATAACCAAGCAGGTCTGGGATGTCGGGCTGGCGGTTCGTCATACCCACCGCGCCCTGAGTTATGCGGTGGAGGCGATTGTAGACCGCATGGTCCGCTCCGGCGAGATGACAGAGCTCTTCGCCAGTCACGGCCTGTCTTACAGTCGTCCCGGCTACTACGACGCGATTCTGGGTCCCGAGGAGAGCGGCGAATAAGCAGTGATTGCCTGTTAGCCCGCCATTCGCGGGCTTTTTTTAGGGGTCTTACTACCAAGTGATGAGAAAACCTGTTCCGGCGATTAATTGTTGCGATGGCCGCCCAGGGGAAGAATGCAGGTTAGAGGCGGGAAAATTCCCGGTTCGCTGCACACACTGACAACAAGAGACTTTGGAGAGCGCAACCATGAGATCGAATACGTTCGGTAAACAGTTTACCGCCAGTGCGCTGGCGCTGGCTGTGTCCCTGGGGGCCCAGGCGGTCACCGATGAAGACATCATGAATGACCACAACACCGTCGATCAGATCGTGAGCTACGGTATGGGTGTTCAGGGCCAGCGTTTCAGCCCGATGGATGCCCTGAATACAGAGAACATCCAGTACCTGCAGCCTGCCTGGGCGTTTTCTTTCGGTGGCGAGAAGCAGCGGGGCCAGGAATCCCAGCCGATGATCAAGGACGGCGTTATGTACGTGACGGCGTCTTATTCCCGTGCTTACGCCGTTGATGCACGCACCGGTGAGGAAATCTGGCAGTACGATGCCCGTCTGCCGGATGGCATCATGCCCTGTTGTGACGTGGTGAACCGTGGTGGCGCCCTTTATGGGGATCTGTTCATTTTTGGCACCCTCGATGCCAAACTGGTTGCCCTGAACAAGGACACTGGCAAGCCGGTATGGATCAAAACCGTTGCCGATTACCAGGCCGGCTACTCCATGACCGCCGCTCCACTGATCGTCAATGGCAAACTGATCACCGGTGTTTCCGGCGGTGAGTTCGGCATTGTCGGCACCGTGGAAGCCCGCGACCCGAACACCGGCGACCTGCTGTGGACACGCCCGACCGTTGAAGGTCACATGGGTTACGTCTACAAGGACGGCGAAAAGATCGAAAATGGTATCTCCGGTGGCGAAGCCGGCAAGACCTGGCCCGGTGACATGTGGAAGACCGGTGGCGCCGCCACATGGCTGGGTGGCACCTACGATCCCGACACCGATTCGATTTTCTTCGGCACCGGTAACCCGGCCCCCTGGAATTCCCACCTGCGCCCGGGTGACAACCTGTTCTCTGCTTCACGGCTGGCCATTGATCCGGAGGATGGCAGCATCAAGTGGCACTTCCAGACCACCCCCAATGACGGCTGGGACTACGACGGCGTCAACGAGCTGATTTCCTTTGACTATGAAGAGGACGGAAAAACCGTAAAGGCCGCCGCTACTGCAGACCGTAACGGTTTCTTCTACGTGCTGAACCGCGAGAACGGCGACTTTATCCGCGGCTTCCCGTTCGTGGACAAGATCACCTGGGCTACGGGCCTGAATGAGGATGGCAGCCCGATCTACAACACCGGGAATGGTCGCCCGGGTAACCCCGCCGATGCTGACGGTGAAAAGGGTGAGACCGTCGTTGCTTTCCCGGCGTTCCTCGGCGGCAAGAACTGGATGCCGATGGCATACAGCCAGGATACCGGCCTGTTCTATATTCCATCCAACGAGTGGTCCATGGATATCTGGAACGAACCGGTTTCCTACAAGAAGGGCGCCGCATACCTGGGTGCAGGCTTTACCATCAAGCCGGCCAACGACGATTTTATCGGCGTGCTGCGTGCGGTTGATCCGAAAACCGGCGAAGAAGTCTGGCGCTACAACAACCCGGCTCCGCTCTGGGGTGGCGTCATGGCTACCGCCGGCAACCTGGTCTTTACCGGCACGCCCGAAGGCTACCTCAAGGCGTTTGACGCCAAGACCGGTGAGGAGCTGTACAAGTTCAATACCGGTACCGGTGTTGTCGGCACACCCGTAACCTGGGAAATGGACGGCGAGCAGTATGTGGCGATTTCCACTGGCTGGGGTGGCGCGGTACCGCTCTGGGGTGGTGAAGTGGCCAGGGTGGTCAAGGACTTCAACCAGGGTGGTACAGTCTGGACCTTCAAACTGCCGAAGGACCGGGTTGCCAGCAACTGATCCAGCGTAATGTCCGATGTCATATCGGTTTTTCAGGGCTGCCTCCGGGCGGCCCTTTTTTTCGTTAAAAAGAGGCTGCCTGCATATGGAGGTCATCCGGGTTATCCGGTTTATGCAATCGTGCTGATCAGGCTATCCATATTTGGCAAAACATTGCCGGAGATTATTCATAAAATATTTTTAAAAAACAATGTGCTGGGTAGCATTTTTGAGAAATTTTCGCAGTGTACGGGTGTCTTGATGGCAATCTACAATCAAAGTGATCCGTATTATTTCGCGGCAGAAAATTACCAAATCGTCTTCTAGGAACTCCCCCATGCGAGTTAACCACCCAGTTACCAATCGAAACGTGCCGGTCGGCCCTGACGCAAACATCCTTTCCACCACCAATCCGAAGGGCCAGATTACTCACATCAACGACGAATTTGTCGAGATCAGTGGTTTCTCCCGGGAAGAGTTGATCGGTCAGCCCCATAACATCATCCGCCACCCCGATATGCCCCGGGGCGCTTATGAGGAAATGTGGGCCCGATTGAGGGATGGCCAGACCTGGCTGGGTGCGGTCAAGAACCGGTGCAAGAATGGCGATCACTACTGGGTACGGGCTTACGCGATTCCCGTGCTTGGCAAAAATGGGGAAGTGCGGGAGTTGCAGTCCATCCGCTCCCAACTGGAGCCGGACGCTCAGGCACGAGCCGAGAAACTGTACGCAACCCTAAGAAAAGGCCAGCCGGCCAAAGGCCCCGTTGAGCGTCCAAGGCTGCGACGCGGTCTCCCGCTGCATGCCAGGCTCATGCTGGGCATGGCCCTTATTATTGCCATTACCACATCCGTGCAATTGATGATGCCGTCCCCTACGGTCATTGCCCTTGCCGGTGCGGGCGCTTTGGTGGCTGCCCTGTTAACCCTTGGTGGGCTGACGGCGCCGTTTCGACAGTGTGTCCGGCGGGCCAGATCGATCCTTGACGATACCGTGGCCGAACACATATTCACCGGGCGGGTTGATGACATCGGCAGTGTGGATCTTGCGATCACCCAGCAATCGGCGGAACTGGATGCCGTCGTCAAGCGCATGCACGACGTCATCGGGAAGCTCGATGCCGGTGCGGAGCACACCATCAACCGCAGCACCGATGCCCATTCTGCCGTGCAGCAGCAGGCCACAGCGACAGACACTATTGCCTCTGCCAGCGAAGAGATGTCCGCTACATCTCGGGAGGTGGCCAGCAATGCCATGAGTATGCTTGAGCAGGTCCAGCTGGCCTCGGAGCGCGTGGTCAAAGGCCGGGAGCTGACCCAGGAAACCCGGAACAGTATGGAATCCCTTTCAACGGAGCTGGGCCAGGCGAGATCCGCGGTGGGCGAACTGACGGAAGCCAGTCGCGGTGTGACCCAGGCGCTTGAGGTTATCGGAGAGATCACCGATCAGACCAACCTGCTGGCCCTGAACGCCTCCATTGAAGCGGCTCGCGCCGGTGACGCCGGCCGTGGATTTGCGGTGGTGGCCGACGAGGTCCGAAGCCTGGCCCTGAGAACCAAATCAACCACGGAACAGATCGACCAGACGCTGAAACATTTCCGGCAGACCGTTGCTGATGCGACCAGCTCCATGGAGCGTTGCGATGTCCATGCCAAACAGACGGTCGAGAATGCCGTCAGCTCCGATCGCACTCTGGAAGAACTGGTGCAATATATCGATCACATCTCGGAAGCCTGTAACGGCACCTCGGCAGCGGCAGAGCAGCAGCATAATGCCTCGTCTGAAATTTCCGGGAAGATTGTCAGCATCAATGAACTCGGGGATTCAGCCATGCAACTGGTTCAGGAGGCCCAGCACGCCACCACTGAGCTCAAGCAGCAGATCGGTGATGTCGCACGGCTGGTTCTGCGGCTTCGGGAGAGAGGGCGGCTTTGAGATTGGTGACAGTTTGACTCAATCACCAGTCCTGGAGCCGGAGAATGCTTGATATTGCTGTCGTCGGGGATAGCGCTACGGAACAGTGGCTTACCCGGCAGGATAAGAAATTCCGCTCGGAAGGCTTGCGCTGCCATTTCATTCACTGCCGGCAGGGCCTGGATGATTTGCCAGAGCCGGATCTCTGGCTGGGTGACCTCGATGCGTTGGCACCAAACGAACTGGAATCCCTGGGTCAGCCGCTGGTGGTGATGGCCAAGGCCTTTTCCCTGGAACTGGCGCAGTCCGCTGTTTCGTCGGGCGCGGCCCGTTGTTTCGGCAAGCCGGTTACGCCCCGGGCACTGTCAGAGTGCTGTCGGGATCTTGGTATCGGAAGCCCGCCCTGCAGCTGCACGCTGGCTGTTCTGGAAGACCGGGAAACGGCCTTCGAGAAAATTGACGGCGTTCTGGCTGCCTGCGGAATGGCCGGCGAGAGACTCACCAGCGTTCGCGACGGGATTACGGCGTTGCGACAGCATCCACCGGATGGTCTGGTGCTTGGCCATTATCCGGAAACCCTGTCCGTCCGCTATGTTATTGATCTGTTGCGCTCGTTTCCCGAGCTTAGCCGGGTTCCGGTTTTCATCATGGAAAGGGAGACCGGAGAGGACGAACTTCTGCACGCATTGAGCGCTCTGGTTGACATTGTTTATGTTGCGAGCCCGGGCGAGTTGGCCAATGCCGTAAGCCTGCGCCTGAACCGGGCGCAGGCTTCAGTCAGACACCGACTCTACGAGCGCTTCCACGGCTATGAACAGGAACGGCGGGCCCTGAACCTGCACGCTATTGTCAGCAAAACCGACCGGGCGGGCCGGATCATTGAGGTGAACGACCGGTTCTGTGAGATCAGTGGCTATTCCGTGAATGAGCTGATCGGTGAGAATCACCGGATACTCAAGTCCGGCGTTCATTCGCCGGAATTTTACCGCAACCTCTGGTCGACCATCAGTCAGGGAGAAGTATGGCGGGGCGAAATCTGCAATCAGGCCAGGGATGGTTCTCATTACTGGGTATCCTCGACCATTGTTCCCTATCTGGACCAGTCGGGTAGACCCTATCAGTATATTGCCATTCGCAAGGATATTACCCACGTCAAAGGCGCGGAGGCCATGATCAGCCGTCAGGGAGAGCTGGCTTCCCGCCTCGGAGAAGCTGGCGCCCTCCTGCTTGACGTTGGGTGGCAGGATGCGGCATTGGGACTTCGATCAGCCCTGGCGCCGCTTTGCGATCTTCTGATGACCGAGAGCATAGTTCTGGATCTGCACCAGGAGTACCCCTTCCTCAAGTATGGGACCAGAGCATCACTGGCTGCCGAGGACCTGCCCAATTTGTGGGTCCGGACTGCGGGGGCCTCGTCGAGTGATTCCCGCCCGAGCCTGATGCCTCCGGCTGAAGCTGCTCTGATGGCCAACGATGTCCAGGTTGGCACGGTGGGTCTCCATGGCTCCTCCAATGCCATGGTGGAAACATTCTCAAAACAGGGGTTGATGAGGTTGCTGGCGAACATTCTTGTGGCGGCACTGACGCGCTGGCAACGGGAGTATGAACACGAACAGAGTCGCGAACGGCTGCGGGTTGGTCAGAAATACTCCGGTATTGGCACCTGGGAATGGAACCTGGCCACAGGTGAGCTGTACTGGACAGAGCAGATTCCGGTGCTGTTTGGTTATCGCGAGGGTGCGCTTCAGACATCCTATGAGAATTTTCTGGCAGCAGTGCATCCGGAGGACAGAGAGCCGGTCGAGACGGCCATACAGCGTACTGTTGAGGAGGATCAGCCCTATCGTATTGAACACCGGGTAGTCTGGCCGGATGGCCAGATTCGCTGGTTGTTGGAGACCGGGGACATCACCCGGGATGAAGACGGCAAGCCAATACAGATGCTGGGAGTGGTGCAGGATGTCACAGAAATCCGGGAGGCGGATCTCAAACTGGAGCGCCAGTCCAGTTTATTGAACGTGCTCCATGATTCTCTCAATGCGTTTGTGCTGGAAGGAGGGTTCAAGGCTACTCTCGATACCATGCTTGATCACCTGCTCAGGCTTACGGGCAGTGAGTTTGGTTATCTGGCCGAGGTTCTGTACGACCATGATGAAATGCCTTATCTCCGTGTGCAGGCCATAACCGATATCAGCTGGGACGTGTTCTCGTCGGAAATGGTCAGTCGTGTGGGTACCGACCGTTTCGAGTTCCGGGAACTGGACAACATGCTGGGAGCCTGCATTCGTGAAGGCAGGCCGGTTGTGGTTGATCAGGCTTCGGCGGGCGTCTCCTTCAGCCGTCTGCCTCCGGGCCACCCGGAGATCAGGACCTTTCTGAATGTCCCCATTTTTGTCGGCCCGGAACTGGTGGGAACGTTCGCCCTGGCTAACAGGAAAGAAGGCTATGACGATGCGCTTATTGAATTCCTGCGACCGTTTATGGCGACCTACGGGGTTATCATCAAGTCCCAGCGCATGCTGGATATGGAGGCAAGCAACCAGAAAAACCTGATCCGGGCCAAGCAGAGGGCAGATCTGGCCAACCGTGCCAAATCGGAATTCCTGTCAAGCATGAGCCATGAATTGCGGACGCCTCTGAATGCAATTCTGGGTTTTGGTCAGTTACTGGAAATCGATGCCGACCTGAACGAGGAACAGCAGGACAATGTCCAGGAAATCCTCAATGCCAGCCGGCACCTGCTGACACTGATCAATGAGGTTCTGGACCTGGCCAAGATCGAGTCAGGCAAACTCGATCTGTCGCTGGAAAGCATTCCTGTAACCGAACTGTTGGAGGAAACCCTGACGTTGGTGCGGCACATGGCAGAGTCCCGTGGTATCAGTCTGCGCACCGAGGACACCAACGGCTTCCGGGTTGCTGCTGACTGGACCCGCCTGAAGCAGGCTGTGCTGAACCTGATTTCCAATGCCATCAAGTATAACCGGGTGCAGGGCGATGTGCTGATTTCAGCCAGGCAGCACGGGGAAAACTGGGTGGATATCCGCGTGTCGGATACCGGTCCCGGTATTGAACCCTCCCGGCTGGCCGAGCTGTTTCAGCCATTCAACCGACTGGGGGCTGAGCTGAGTAATATTGAGGGCACCGGCATCGGTCTGGCTTTGACCCAGCGGATGGTGGATCTGATGGGGGGCAGTGTTGGTGTGGAAAGTCACGTTGGTGAGGGCTCCACCTTCTGGCTCCGTTTGCCTGCCGAGGACGGAGGTAATGCCATTGATACCAGCGGGGCGCCCGTGGTTCAGCCGCAGAGCCAGCCGGCACAAACTGATGACGATCTGGCGGAAGAGACCAGAACTGTCCTGTACATCGAAGACAACCCTGCGAATCTGAAACTGGTTGCACGCATCCTGCAGCGTTATCCCGGTGCCCGGTTGCTCACCACGGCCAGTGGTACTGAAGGAGTGACCATGGCAAAGGTCGCGCAGCCAGATCTCGTGCTACTGGATATCAATTTGCCGGATATGGACGGCTATCAGATTCTCCGGGCACTGAAAGCATGCAGCGAGACAGCAGATATTCCGGTCATTGCGCTGACCGCCAACGCCATGCACAACGAAGTACGCCGGGGCAAACAGGCCGGCTTTGATGATTATCTGACCAAACCTATCAGCGTGGATGAGCTGCTTGCCACCCTGGAAACATATCTGAGGTAATTCGATTATGCCTGCTTTCTCCGATGCCAGCTTTTTTGATCACAAGATTTTCGTGGTTGATGATGAGCCGGTGAATCTCAAACTGATGGAGCGCATCCTGTCAGCCGAGGGGTATCAGAATATTGTCTCCATCAGTGATCCTCACCAGGTGCTCCCGGCCTATGAGCAGCATCAACCGGCGTTGATCCTGCTGGACCTGAACATGCCTGGTATGAACGGCTTCCAGGTGATGCAGCAGTTGGCGGGTCTGGAAGATCCGCTGATGCCTCCGATCGTGATCCTTACTGCTCAAAATCAGCAGGATTCACTCTTGCAAGCTCTGCAGCAGGGTGCCCGAGATTACGTGACCAAACCATTTGATCGTCGCGAACTTCTGATGCGGGTGCGGAATATTCTGGATGCCCATGTCGCCCACCGAATGGTGAGGCATCAGAAAGAGCATCTTGAAGCCCAGGTCAGGGAGCGGACCCACGAACTTCAGGAGACCCGCCTGGAGATCATCCGCAGGCTTGGCCATGCCGCCGAGTATCGGGATGAGGAGACCGGCAACCATATCATTCGCATGAGCAAGATGTGCGTACTGCTGGCGCAAAAGCTTGGCTGGCCAGAATGCCGCTGTGATCTCATCCTTAACGCCAGTCCCATGCATGATATCGGCAAGATCGGCATTCCCGACGCCATTCTCCTCAAGCCGGGCAAACTGGAGCCGGAAGAGTGGGAAACCATGAAAATGCACGCCGAGATCGGCGCCCGTTTACTCGAAGGTAACGACAGTGAACTACTCACCATGGCCCGGGAGATTGCTATCAGCCACCATGAGAAGTGGGATGGCAGTGGTTATCCCGCAGGTTTATCCGGCACGGATATTCCATTGTCTGGCCGCATAGCCGCTATTGCGGACGTTTTTGATGCTCTTACTTCTGAGCGTCCCTACAAGCACGCCTGGAAGCTGGAAGATGCGATTGCCCTGATTCGTGATAACCGCGGCAGGCACTTTGATCCGGAGCTGGTCGATCTTTTTCTGGCGGATGTGGATAGCTTCGTGAGAATCAAGAATGCCTACCGGGACTGAAACAGCTAAAGAACCTCACCGATGAAAAACAATGATCTGGACTGGTGGCTTGACCTTGTTCCTGATGCAGCCCTGGTGGTGGGACAGGACCAGATGGTTGTTGCCGCGAACGCCAGGGCAGACGCAATGTTCGGGGCGCCGCAAGGGGCCCTCAGGAGCAGGGCCCTGGAAGTTCTGATTCCGGAGGCCTCGCGCCAGGCTCACCGACAACATGTGGCGGGGTTTTTCCGGCAGCAAACATGTCGGGCTATGGGGTCGGGTTTACGGCTTCAGGGCCAACGGCTGGATGGGCAGCTCCGGCCCATGGATATCATGCTCAATCGCATTCAGGTTGCGAATCAGGAGCTCACCATGGTGGTGATCCGGGATGATTCGGAACGGGTGGCCATGGTAAAGCTGGGCGATGAGCTGGCAGCCACGACGGCCCGGCTGGCGCGGGCACAGGAAGTTGGGGGCCTGGGCTGGTGGGAATATGACAGCGATGGTCAACGGCTCATCTGGTCGCCCATGGTGCCTGCAATTCTGGGGGTGCCAGAAGAGGTAGAACCATCCCTCGCGCTGGTGGCGGAACAATGTCATCAGGATGACCGTCCCCATCTGCGGGCACTTCATCAGAACCTGATGAAAGCCCCGGGCACATGTCTGACTTACCGAATACGCCGACCCGATGGCGAACTCCGGTGGATCCGGGAAACCATTGATCACGGGACGGGTAATCGGGTTTTGGGAGTAATGCGTGACATCACCACCGAAAAGACGCTGGAAGACAGGTTGAGGGCAGAATCGACAATTGATGACCTTACCGGCTTATACAACCGGAAACAATTCAATCGGGACCTGAAAAGCCGTTATGCCGACTACACGCGTCTCAACCGAAATACGTCGATGATCATGTATGATTTTGACCACTTCAAGAACATTAATGATTGTCATGGTCATTTGATGGGGGACAACGTCCTCAGGCAGGCTGCGGAGATTGTGGCAGGCCAGCTCAGGGCGTCCGACAATGCCTATCGTCTGGGTGGCGAGGAGTTTGCAATTATTATTGGCAACACAGGCCCGGGCGATGCCCGGAAACTGGCGGAACGCGTGCGTTCTTCTGTCGAAGCGGCCCGCTTCAGATTGGGTGATTCCATCGTGCGGGCTACTGTCAGTCTGGGTATTTCACAGTTCAGGGCCTCCGACACGAATTTTGAAGATATTTTCAGGCGGGCTGACGAGGCGGTATATCAGAGCAAAAGTGCCTCAAGGAACACGGTCAGAGTGGTGGCGTGAGTCCGTCAGGATTCCTGTTTTTCAAGATCGGGATTCGTGCTTGCCCGGTCCACCGCGCTCACTGCAGAGCTGGTGAGCCATTGCTGTCTGGTATTTTCGCTTTCATCCCGGACCGAGATGACCTTGTCAGTCAACTCTTTAAGGTGATCCAGTTCGCTCAAGGTCTGGCTGGGGTATTCACCGAAATGTTTTTCGTAGTAGCTGGAGAACCGCCCTGCGTGCTGAAAGCCCCAATTCATCCCGTGTTGAGCAATACTGGTGTTTTCGGGGTAGCCCCTGATAATGCTTTCCCGGGCCTTGATCAGTCTCCGACCCCGAAGGTACTGGTAAGGTGACTGGCCAATGTACTGCTTCATGAGGTAATGCAGGTTTCTTAAGCTGAGACCGGAGCGACTGGCGATGGATTCGATGTTGATATCCGTATCCAGCTCACCATGCATCAGCTGGATAGCATTGCAGAGGCGGCGATCATCACGAACGTGCTTCCGCTCGGTCGGCTCCCGGGGGGGTAAATAGTCCGCTTCGATAAGTCGGTACAGCAGCCTGGAAAGATGTTCAACGCGACTCAGTGCATGTCTGTAGTCGCGAAAAAAAGGTGTCTCGTACAGAAAATCGCTAAACAGGTCCGCAAACAGAGCCTGATGATGCCTGATTGCTGCCCGGTAACCGGATCTTGTGAGGCAGGGCAACTGGACGATCAGCAGATGGGTGTCTTCGGACAGGGTGGCATGGAAATCCTCATCTGGCTCCAGGAGGAAGGGCATCCATGGACCACAAAGACAATGATCGTCCACCACCTTGAAATCGACTCTGCCCTCCACCGGCATGACGATAGCCGCGGAGCCGGCATTGGCACCGGAGATCAAGCTGGCATTTCTTAGATAGCCGCCAAGGACATTCAGGTTACCGGACTGGATACAGGACAATCGTGCCCTGAAGTCGCCCCGGCCAGATGGTGACAGGATCTTACGGGACAGCCGTGGGCTGTTGGTCAATATCTGTAACGCAGAAAGCCAGCTTTCTGGTCTCGAGGCATCAATTCGAAGAAAGTGCTCGAGAACAAAGGATTGAGTGCTACACGAATACATCAGAGACGCTATACCCCTCAGATTAAGGTGTGAACATCCCTGTTAACTATTCAGTTCAAGTTTACTGGACGGGGCTTCTATTCTTTGTCCAGTTATTGCAATTCCCGGGGAATCTACCTTACGGACGCCGCTGCAGATCAGATTATTGACGCAAGTCAATTTTATATCAGCCTGCTCTGGTTTCTGCTCTGGTCGTCAACAGCCAGATGCGGGCAATGCCCAACTGATCGGGCCCACCTCAGTTTCATATTTTCAGGTCATCTTTTCCGTATCTGGACACTGAAAAATGTGGCCTGCGGGTATACTTGAGTGGCATTCGAGAGCCTCGCCGGAAAGTAATCCCCTTCTATCCGGTCATCATCCAGAAACTGCAACATGGATGTAGATCGCAGCTTCACAAAAGGTTACATGAAACAACAAAGGCTGCATTTTGGATACAGTCTGTTTCTTAACCCCACAAAACAACTGCAACATGTATATAAAAGCGACGGTTTATCCATTGTCGCTACCATATATTGCCTATAAAATCATTGTCCTGGATCAATTTTTACAGAATAGTTTTTGACTAAGCATAAGCTGAAATCGAGTAAATGCCGGCGAAAAGTATTCGTTTTTCGAGAGATTGCATGGACAGTAGAGCAGCATCCACTAACGCCGGAATCCCGGAATTTTTCAGTCCCGACGATTGCCTGATTACGAGTTTTCGCCGCGCGTTAGCGAACAAACAGAACATTCGCGTTTCGACAGAGTCTCTCGGGAATCTGGCTCTGATAAGTGCACGGGGGGAATATTTTTCAGACAGCCCGGACTTGCCGGGACTGCTCCAGCTTCCGCTCTCAAAATGTCGTGTAAGCGTTCTGTCCGAAGGGGACAGTGGCGTTTATGAAGACAGGGTCGGGAGAAATGTGGACGAACTGATGTGGCAAACCGCCTTTTATGTTTCGAAAGGCCGTCTGATGGAAGGGTGCCACTGGAACGATGTTGTTCAGCTTGATTACTGGCCCAACCTGACGCGCCTCCCTGCAACACCGGATATATTCCGGATACTGGCCCTTTTCTACAAACACCCCACGTCCATCTTCTTTGCGTCACGGCTGTTAAAAGTGCCGGCCGGCGAGATGTATCAGGTATACAGCGCGGCCCGCGCAGCGGGTTTTGCCCGCGCCATCAACAGGAAGCCAGAGGAACCGCGGCTGGAGCCCCATCGCAGCCAGACTCTTCTGTCCTCGCTTCTCAGCAAGCTTGCCGGGCGCTAGGAGCTCTTTGTGGAACATAAAATTATCTTTGCCGGACCTGTCGGGGCCGGAAAAACCACGGCGATACGGACTATCAGCGATATCGAGGTGGTCAGTACTGAAAGCAGGGCAAGCGACGACGTTTCAAAACGCAAGGAAACGACCACTGTCGCAATGGATTACGGCACTCTGGATATCGGAGCCGGACAAAAAATTCACCTGTACGGGACCCCCGGACAGGAGCGCTTCAGCTTTATGTGGGACATCATCACGATTGGGGGGCTGGGCCTGGTTCTTTTGCTCGACAATGGCCGGGAAGATCCACTCGCGGACCTGGAATTCTATGCCCGGGCTTTCCGCCCTTTCATCAGAAAAAGCGCCATGGTCGTCGGGGTAACCCGGATGGACATAAAGGCTCGGCCTGGTTTGTATTCCTACCATACCAAGCTCAGCGAACTTGGAATAAAGGCTCCGGTTTTTGAAGTCGACGCCCGCGAGCGCAATGACATTTCTGTGCTGCTGCAGGCGCTTTTGGCGATGTTGGATCCGGGAGTAAAGCGTTGAACAACCCCGAACAGGATACTTCAAACCCATCGGTTCTCTCGCTTGTCGGATTTGGCGTGGCTTTCCGCGAAAAAACGGTGCTCGCCAGTATCGACCTCGAGGTTCCGGACCGCCAAATCACCATCCTCCTCGGCCCCAGCGGAACCGGGAAATCAACCTTGCTGCGCACGCTGGCCGGTTTTAACGACCCCAATCCCAATCTTCGTACCTGGGGCAGCGTAAACTATGCCGGCGCCCCCCTGGGAGATGGCGAGCGGCCTGTTCTTGCCGCACAGAACGCCAGAATGGTCATGGCGAGCATTCTCGAAAACATTATCCAGGATCTTCCGGAACGAAGATCACTGTCTCCGATACAGCAACGTCACCTGGCGCAGAGACTTCTGGAAAACGCCGGGTTGCAGGAGCTTGTTGAGCGGATTGATGAGCCGGTCATCCATCTGGATCTTGCACAGCAAAGACACCTGGCCACGATGAGGCTCGCGGCTACAGGAGCCCGCCTGATATTACTGGACGAGCCAACGACCGGCCTGAATGACCAGGAAGCGGGACGCCTGCTTGATTATATTGCTGCCGAAGGGCAGCGACGCTCGATCCTCATTGCACTGCACAATCTTTCTCACGCCTCAATACTTGGCGGACGCATGGTTCTGATAGCGGGCGGCACCGTTCATGAGACGGCAGAGACCTGTGATTTTCTCGGCCATCCGGTCAGTGACGCCGGGCGAAGCTTTGTGAAAAGCGGATCCTGCGCAGTTGCCGCTCCAGATGCGGATCCTGAGACCCTCGCTCCCGAGACGCCTGCTCCCCCGCCACTCCCGGAAGAGGCACTGTCCTATGTCAGTGACAGTTTTGGGCCGAGAGGTTTTCTGTGGCTGAAAAAAGGAAAGCTTGCCGGAACGCCCAGGCCGGGGATTGTTCAGGATCTTGAGTATGACCTCAGGGCACTGAAACGTGTTGGCATCACCACCCTGATAACACTCACCGAGACAAAACCTGATACCGAAGCTCTGGCCGAGTACGGCATCGAGAATATCTGGTCCCCGTTCCGGGATATGGCGGCGCCTTCAATCACCCAGGCTGCAGGGCTTTGCAAAATGATACAGAGGCTCTGTGATGAAGGTGGTGTTGTCGCTGTCCATTGCAGGGCCGGCCTCGGCCGAACCGGAACCATACTTGCCTGCTGCCTGATCTGGGAAGGCATGGCCGCGCTGGATTCGCTGGAAACCGTGCGGCGTACCGAGCCCCGCTGGGTCCAGTCCGAGGCACAGGTGGAGTTCCTGGAGAAATTTGCCCTGTTTCTGACTGAACGGGTAAGAAACGCGCAGGCATCCTGACTGATACTGCGTAAATTTAAAGATGTGGAGAACAATAGATGTCCGACCTTGATAACGCCATTCAACAAGCTATTACAACCATTCCTGAATGCCTTGCGGGAGGCTATGTAGACATTTCCAGCGGGATGCTTCTTGGAATCAAAACAGTGGATTCGCATCCGGATGAAGTTCTTGAAATGCTGGCCGCTGCCACTGCCGACCTGTTCCAGGGTCCCAACGTTGTCAGCATTGAAAACATGTTCAAGAAAGCACGAGGCCTGCCAATCGATGACTTCCACTACTTCCAGGAAATCATTGTGAACAGCGAAAACCTCATCCACATATTCATGCGGACCAAGTCCCAGCAGGATCATGTGGTGACTTTCGTTTGCCGGAAAACAGCCAACCTGGGCATGGTTCTTACAAAAGCCCGCGCGGCTCTCCCTAAAGTTGAGGCTGCAATGTAATCAATCTGCTGGCCGGGTTAATCCCGGCCAGGCAATTCCGAGAGTGCCACATCAGAAAGGAAGACCGGATGAACGCCGTGATTGATCCCGAACAGAATCACCCGAAGGCAAGTGCCGCAAGGTCGATTTTACGAGAGCTAAACGCCTCCTCCAATGACATAGAAGCTTCAGCCACAATGACTACCGATGGATACATCATCGGGGCCGTGCTTGGCCAGAGTACCGATCAGGACCGCTTTGCGGCAATGTGTGCATCACTACTGGCACTTGCGGAAAGAGCGGCAGACGAAATCGGCCGGGGCCAGATGAAGCAATTGCTGATAGAAGGCTCTCAGGGATTGATGCTCCTGGTGAGGGCCGGTGGAGACAAGGTTCTCGCCGTCGCTGCGAAACCAACCGTCAATCTCGGACGGATCTTTCTTGAGGCACGCAAATCGGCGACAAAAATCGACCAGATTATCGGTAATGATTATTAACCCGTGAGCATTTGTTATGGTTAAAGTTGAGTATCAGGGAAACAGTTACAGTTGTGGCCCGGAGGAAACCGTACTTGAGGCCATGCTGCGGCAGGGTGTGAAGTTCCCCTTTTCCTGCCGCAAGGGATCCTGCCACGCCTGCATGCATATTGCGGAAAAAGGCGCGCTTCCCCCGGCGTCGCAGAAAGGCCTCAGCGACGAACAGATCAGTCAGGGACTTTTTCTTCCCTGTCTTTGCAGGCCGACAGACTCACTTTCGATTGCTCCAAAAAACAGCGGCAAGCTGAACAGGCGTGCGAGCAGTATCGCCCGCCAGCAGGACGCATTTCTGTCGCCTGATCCTGAAATGTGGGAGGCACTGGATAATGGTCGCGTGCTGTCTGCAATTCTGGATGATTTCTATACAAAAGCTTTTTCGGATGAAAGGCTTTCTCCGTTTTTTCACGGGGTAACCCAGCAACGCGCCCAGGAAAAACAGTATCTGTTCCTGCGACAGAAATTCACCGGCGAAAAAGTCTACTTCGGGGACCGACCAAAAAACGCCCATCACTGGATGGTCATATCCAACGATCTGTTCGATTACAGAGAGTCGATCATGGTGGAATGCCTGGAGCGCCATAACCTACCTGAACATCTGATAGAGCGATGGCGTGCTCTGGAAAATAGTTTCCGGGCTGATATTGTCAAGGATGAGCCCTGGAACCGGAAAATCGGTGATATCGAAATTCCGGTATCAGGCTACGGTGAAATCACGCTGGATATTGGCTCACTCTGCGATAGCTGCAGTGAAGAGATAGACGCGGGCACAACTGTGCGCTATCACCTCCGCCTGGGAACGCTGTACTGCCCGGATTGCATGACCTGATGAGTCCCCCCGCCTGACCGGGAACCACACATGGCTGCGGCCATTATGCCATCTACTACCAAGGGATGAGTTTTTCACCTCCATCGCATCATTCAACTATCCGGGGAAGGGGTCTACATTGATTGGGTAAACGCGAATGGCCGCGTTGCCCTTCGATAACCACAACAAGAGGTCAAGACCATGATCTACGCACAACCCGGAAAGGAAGGCTCCGTCGTCTCCTTCAAACCCCGTTACGAGAACTACATCGGCGGCGAGTGGGTCGCCCCTGTCAAAGGTCAATACTTTGAAAACATCACTCCGGTCACCGGTGATGTGATCTGTGAAATTCCGCGTTCCCAGGCTGAAGACATCGAGCTCGCCCTGGACGCCGCCCACAAGGCCGCCCCGGGCTGGGGCAAGACCTCTACCACCGAGCGTTCCAACATCCTGCTGAAAATTGCCGACCGCATCGAGCAGAACATCGAGATGCTCGCGGTTGCTGAAACCTGGGACAACGGCAAGGCGGTTCGCGAAACCATCAACGCTGACCTGCCACTGGCCGTGGACCATTTCCGTTATTTCGCCGGCTGTATCCGTGCCCAGGAAGACACCTCCAGCGCCATTGACAACAACACCGTGGCTTATCACTACAACGAGCCCCTTGGCGTTGTCGGCCAGATCATTCCCTGGAACTTCCCGCTGCTAATGGCGGTGTGGAAACTGGCGCCATGCCTTGCAGCGGGCAACTGTACGGTGATGAAGCCCGCTGAGCAGACCCCGGCCAGCATCCTGATCCTGATGGACCTGATCGGTGACCTGCTGCCGCCGGGTGTGATCAACATCGTCAACGGGTACGGCATCGAGGCCGGTCAGGCCCTTGCTACCAGCAAGCGCATCGCCAAGATCGCATTTACCGGCTCTACGCCAGTGGGTGCCCACATTCTCAAGTGCGCGGCCGAGAACATCATTCCGTCCACCGTGGAACTGGGTGGCAAGTCTCCCAACATCTACTTCTCCGACGTGATGAAAGCCGAGCCGGAATTCATCGACAAGTGCGTGGAAGGCCTGGTATTGGCGTTCTTCAATCAGGGCGAAGTGTGCACCTGCCCCTCCCGCGCCCTGATTCAGGAAGACATGTACGACGAGTTCATGGCCAAGGTTATCGAACGCACCAAGGCCATCAAGCGTGGCAACCCGCTGGACACCGACGTGCAGGTGGGTGCCCAGGCCAGCAAGGAGCAATTCGACAAGATCATGTCCTACCTCGAAATCGGCAAGCAGGAAGGCGCGGAAGTGCTGACCGGCGGTGGCCGTGAGGAAATGGAAGGTGAGTACAACAACGGTTTCTATGTCCAGCCCACGCTGCTGAAAGGCAGGAACGACATGCGCGTGTTCCAGGAGGAAATCTTTGGCCCTGTGGTGGGTGTTACCACCTTCAGGGACGAGGAAGAAGCCCTGGCCATTGCCAACGACACCGAGTTCGGTCTCGGTGCCGGTCTCTGGACCCGCGACATCAACCGTGCCTACCGCATGGGCCGTGGTATTCAGGCGGGCCGCGTATGGACCAACTGCTACCACCAGTATCCGGCTCACGCCGCTTTCGGTGGTTACAAGAAATCCGGTGTTGGCCGTGAGAACCACAAGATGGCGCTGGATCACTACCAGCAGACCAAGAACCTGCTGGTCAGCTTCGATATCAACCCGCTGGGCTTCTTCTGAGCCTGGCAAAGTCATGACGGATGTGCCCGGGCCTGTCCACGCGGGTCCGGCGGGGAGTCAGCACATGGATGTGCACATTCTTTCCCGGTGCAGTGCAGCCCAAGGCAAAAAATCAGTCCCAAAGTACCATATTTGACTATCCTTAGACTGCGTAGGATGAGAAGTGAGTTACCGGAATACCCGTTAACGGATCCTCAACGCCACAACAAACATCACAAGAGGTAAGCATCATGTGGACCAAACCAGCCTATGAAGACCTGCGGATCGGATTCGAAGTCACCATGTACTTCGCCAACCGCTGAGAAAAGGATGGCCAGCCACATCGCGCTGGCCGTTTTTGTTTCCGGAGTTCCCGCCATGCAGATTCGAATCCTTGGTTCCGCGGCCGGAGGTGGCTTTCCCCAGTGGAACTGTAACTGCGCCAATTGCGACGGTTTCCGCAAAGGGTCCCTGAACGCCAGCGCCCGCACCCAGTCGTCGATCGCTATCAGTGAGGACGGCGTGAGCTGGATTCTGTGCAATGCCTCCCCCGATATCCGTGCCCAGCTGGCTTCGTTTGGTGCCATGCAGCCGGGCCGAGCCCTGCGTGATACCGGTATTGGCGCCGTGCTGCTGATAGACAGCCAGGTGGATCACACCACTGGCCTGCTGATGTTACGCGAGGGCTTGCCACTGGATGTGTGGTGTACCGCACAGGTGCACGAAGACCTGAGCAGTGGTTTCCCTTTATTCCGCATGCTGGAGCACTGGAATGGCGGGCCCCGGTGGCAGGAAGTGCCCTGCACCGATCAGCAGTTTTTTACCATACCCTGTGCACCGTCGCTGCGCCTGACCGCCATTCCGCTGCTGAGTAACGCACCGCCGTATTCACCCAGGCGCAATAACCCGCACCCGGGGGATAACATCGGCCTGTTCATCGAAGACACCCGTAGCGGCGAGACGGTGATGTACGCTCCGGGGCTGGGCCAGCCCGATGAGCAGATCCTGCAATGGATGCGCAAGGCCGACACCCTGCTGGTGGATGGCACCGTGTGGCATGATGACGAAATGCTGCGCTGCGAGGTCGGTACCCGTACCGGGCAGGAAATGGGGCACCTGGCCCAGAGTGGCCCCGGCGGCATGATCGAGGTGCTTGATGCCATGCCGGCAAAGCGGAAAATTCTTATCCATATCAACAACACCAACCCCATTCTGAATGAGGACTCGCCGGAGCGGGCTGTGCTGGAAAAACACGGTATTGAAGTGTCCTTTGACGGAATGCACCTGGATATGGCGGTGCCCTCATGACTGTAGTTGCGACGCCGGTGATGAACCGTCAGGATTTCGAGCAGGCCCTGCGTGCCAAAGGCCAGTATTACCACATCCATCACCCCTACCATAAAGCCATGTATGGCGGTGACTGCACGCCTGAGCAGATCCGTGGCTGGGTCGCCAACCGGTTCTATTACCAGATCAATATCCCCCGCAAGGATGCCGCCATCATGGCCAACTGCCCGGATGCGTCCGTGCGCCGGTTGTGGCTGCAGCGGGTGCTGGATCACGACGGTCACAGCGACGACGAGGGTGGTATCGAGGCCTGGCTCAGTCTGGCAGAGGCGGTGGGGCTGAGCCGGGAGGAAGTGGTTGACCAGCGCCATGTGCTGCCCGGTGTCCGCTTTGCAGTGGATGCCTATCTGAATTTCGCCCGCCGGGCGACCTGGCAGGAGGCGGCCTGTTCTTCACTGACCGAGCTGTTTGCGCCGGAAATCCACCAGTCCCGGCTCGACAGCTGGCCACGGCACTATCCCTGGATCAGAACCGATGGTTATTCCTACTTCCGCAAGCGTCTGTCCGAGGCGCGCCGGGATGTGGAGCACGGGCTGACGATTACCCTGGATCATTTCACCACCGCGGCCGGGCAGGCCCGTGCTCTGGAAATTCTTCAATTCAAACTGGATATCTTATGGTCGATGTTGGATGCCCTGACTATGGCTTATCAGCACCAGACGCCACCGTATCATACCGTCACCGACCAGCCCGTGTGGCACCGGGGGCTGTGATGACGGAGCTCCTGGAGCAGATACCGCGGCTGCGCCCGGGCTTCCGCTTCCAGTGGGAGCCGGCCCAGAATGCCCATGTGCTGCTGTACCCCGAGGGTATGGTGCGGCTCAATGACAGCGCCGGTGCAGTGCTGAAAGAAGTGGACGGCCAGCGCAATGTGGCGGACATCGTGGCAACCCTGGAGCAGCAGTTTCCGGATGCGGGCTCCCTTGAGGGTGATGTCAGCGAGTTCCTGAAAGACGCCGAACAGCAACACTGGATCGTATTCTCATGACAGCCCGTCACGCCATGCCTGCCGGTGATCGCCCCGGTATCGGGCCGCCGCTCTGGCTGCTGGCCGAGCTTACCTACCGCTGCCCGCTGCAGTGCCCCTATTGCTCCAATCCGCTGGATTTCGCCCAGACCCGGCAGGAACTGACCACCGAAGAGTGGGTCCGGGTGCTGCGCCAGGGACGTGAAATGGGAGCGGCGCAACTGGGTTTCTCCGGTGGCGAACCGCTGGTGCGCCAGGACCTGCCTGAGCTGATTGCGGAGGCGCGGCAACTGGGTTATTACTCCAACCTGATCACCTCGGGGCTGGGGCTTACCGAAGCCAGGGTGAACGCCTTCCGGGACGCCGGTCTGGACCATATCCAGGTGAGTTTCCAGGCTTCGGACCCGGAATTGAACAACGCTGTTGCCGGCTCCCGCAAGGCCTTCGACCAGAAACTGGCCATGGCCCGCGCGGTGAAGAAAGCGGGCTATCCCATGGTGCTCAACTTCGTGATCCATCGCCACAACATCCACCAGATGGAGGATATCATCAGCCTCTGTGAGCGCCTGGATGCGGACTATGTCGAACTGGCTACCTGCCAGTACTATGGCTGGGCCTTTGAAAACCGCGAGGGACTGATGCCCTCCAAAGCGCAACTGGAGAAGGCCGAGGCGGAAGTGAAGCGTTATCGCGAGCGCCTGACGGCGAGCGGCTCGGCCATGAAGCTGATTTTTGTGACACCGGATTACTACGAGGAGCGGCCAAAGGCCTGCATGAACGGCTGGGGCAGCCTGTTCCTGACGGTGGCGCCGGATGGCACCGCCCTGCCGTGTCACAGTGCCAGGCTGATGCCCATCGACTTTCCCAATGTGCGGGAATCGTCGCTACACTCGATCTGGTACGACAGCCCGGGTTTTAACCACTACCGGGGCGATAGCTGGATGCCGGAACCCTGCCGTTCCTGTGACGAGAAAGACAAGGACTATGGCGGCTGTCGCTGCCAGGCGTATCTGCTGACCGGCAACGCCGACAACGCCGACCCGGTGTGCAGCAAGTCGCCCCACCACGACCGCATCCTTGCCGCCCGCAAGGCGGCGGACCATGCCACCGCCGGGCTGGAGGAGCTGACCTATCGCAACGCCGACAACTCCCGGCTGTTCTTCAGGGGCTGACACGCCCGGCCAGTCAGCCTTGCAGACGCTTTCGCCACAGCAGGCCTCGGCGGCGTTTATCCAGCGCGGCACGCTGACTGCCTCCGAAGCGGGTGTTTTCTGGCTGGAGTTTGATTCTGCCACCAGTAACAACCTGCTCAGAAAAGCCACTGCGCATGGCTCTGAACCGGTAACCTCGCCGGATTTCGGGGTTCGCAGCCAGGTCAACGGTTATGGTGGCGGGGCAGCATGCGCCGGCGCGGATGCGGTGTTCGCGGTGGAAGCAAATCAGCAACAGATCCATCGCATCAATCCGGAGACAGGCCTCGCTGAAGCAGTGACCAAGGACCCGAATGTCAGCTTTGGCGGTCTGGTGTGGGATCATCGTCATCACCGTGTTCTGGCGGTACGGGAGCGTGCGGGACGTCAGCAACTGGTAGCGGTGCAAGGCGACAGTAAAGTTCTGCATCTGCACGAGGGTGAAAATTTTTACGCTGCACCGGCGCTGTCCTCCAGCGGTTCACGCATTGCCTGGGTGTCCTGGTCCCTTCCGGACATGCCCTGGGTGAGGTCTGTTCTCTGGACCGCGGATGTTGACGGGGACGGCGCGCTGACCCGTGCAAGTTGCTGGCCGACACCCACCGATGGCAGCGTCCAGCAGCCCGTGTTCGAAGGCGAAGAGCTTTACGTGCTGTCCGATCACCAGGGTTGGTGGCAACCCTGGCATGTGACTTTTGCCGACGGCCGGGCCAGGTGGAGCTGCCAGGACCCGGCAGAGGCGGATCACGCCAGCGCACCCTGGCAACTGGGCGAGAGCCACTATTGTTCGCTTGGCCGGGGTGGGTGGGCGCGGGTGCGCTATGAATCCGGGAGAGGGGAGCTATGGCTGCAGCTGTCCGCTGATTCAGCAGCTGGCCGGGTCGCAGCCGACTATACAGATTTCCGCCATCTCACAGTCTTCGACGCCACGCTTTACTGCATCGCCCGGTCGGCTTGCCGGCTCGATTCGGTGTTGGCGGTGAATCTGGGAAACGGCCATGTCCGCACCCTCGCCGGAGGTGAAGCCCCGTTTCCTGGTACACCCATTGTCCTGCCCGAAGCCTTCCGGATCCCGCCATCCGATGGTGTGGATGTAGATGTGAGCGGGTTCTGGTATCCGCCTGTTGAGGGCTTGTCGGAAAACGGACCCCCGCCACTGATTCTGATTGCCCATGGCGGGCCCACCTCGACCGCATGGCCGGTTTTCAATCCCCAGGTCCAGTTCTGGTGCCACCATGGATTTGCAGTGGCGGAGGTCAATTACCGCGGCAGCGCGGGCTTTGGCCGGGGTTTTCGTCTGGCACTGGCCGGCAACTGGGGGGAGGCAGACGTTGAGGATATGGAGCGGGCGGCGGATTACCTGGTGGCCTGTGGCCGGGCCGATGCCAGGCGCCTGTTCATCCAGGGCCGCAGTTCCGGTGGCTTCACAGCCCTGATGGCCATGACTCGCAGCCAGCGTTTCCGGGCCGGTGCCAGCCTGTTCGGGGTCAGTGATCCCGCCCGTTTGCGGGAGGTGACACACCGCTTCGAGTCTGGTTACCTGGACTGGCTGCTGGGAGCACCAGACGATTTCCCCGGGCGCTGGCAGGCGCGCACGCCCGTGCTGCAGGCTCACCGTATCAGCGGGCCAATGATCTTTTTCCAGGGTGGGCAGGACCGGGTGGTGGTGCCGGATCAGACCAGGGCCATGGTGCGGGTGCTCGAGCAGAACGGGCAGGCCGTTGAGCTCTGGTGGTTCGAAGAGGAAGGGCACGGTTTCCGGCAGCGCCACAACCAGATTGCGCTGCTGGAGCATCTGCTGGCTTTCTATCGCGGGAATAGTCAAAAGTGCGATGATGGCGGTGAGCAGTTCGGGTAAACTTGAACTTCATATAACAACAACAGCATTGCTGAAGAGAACGCCCATGAGCTACGACATTTCCGCTCTGCGCAAGTTTGTTTCTCCTGAAATCGTCTTTGGCGCCGGCTCACGCAAGGCAGTCGCCAACTTTGCCAGCAACTTCGGCGCCCGGCATGTGTTCCTGGTGTCGGACGCCGGTGTGGAGAAAGCCGGCTGGGTGGCGGACATCGTGGACATTCTGGTGACAGCCGGCGTTCGCGTGACGGTGTTTACCGGGGTATCGCCCAATCCCAGGGTGGATGAAGTCATGGCGGGCGCCGAACTGTACCGGTCCAGTGAGTGTGACGTGATTGTCGCCATTGGCGGCGGGAGCCCCATGGACTGTGCCAAGGGTATAGGCATTGTCAGCGCCCATGGCCGGAGTATCCTCGAGTTTGAGGGCGTGGATACCGTCAGCTCGCCATCGCCACCGATGATCCTGATTCCCACCACGGCCGGCACATCCGCCGATGTCTCCCAGTTTGCAATCATTTCCGACCCGGACCGGCGCTTCAAATTCTCCATTATCAGCAAGGCGGTTGTACCGGATGTGGCGCTGATTGATCCGGAAGTAACGGAAACCATGGATGCCTACCTGACCGCCTGCACCGGTGTCGATGCCCTGGTGCATGCCATCGAGGCCTTCGTTTCCACCGGCAGCGGGCCGCTTACGGACACCAATGCGCTGGAGGCAATCCGGCTGATCAACCGCAATCTGGAGCCGCTGGTGCGTAATACCGCCGACGCACATCTGCGGGAGCAGATCATGCTGGCGTCCATGCAGGCGGGGCTGGCGTTCTCCAATGCCATCCTGGGCGCGGTCCACGCCATGTCCCACAGCCTGGGGGGCTTCCTTGATCTGCCCCACGGCCTTTGCAATGCGCTGCTGCTTGAGCACGTGGTGGCCTATAACTACACCTCAGCCGAAGACCGTTTCAGGCGGGTGGCCGAGGCCATGGATATTGACACCCGCGGCATGTCGAAACCGGTGATCAAGCAGCGGCTGATGGAGCGGATCATCGCCCTGAAGCGTGCGGTGGGTCTGGAAGCAAAACTGGCCAAACTGGGTGTGACTGCGTCCGACATACCCTATCTGTCGGGATTCGCGCTTCAGGACCCCTGTATTCTGACAAATCCGCGAAAGTCCTCCCGTCGTGATGTCGAAGTCGTTTATGAAGAAGCCCTCTGATCCCGGAGATACCGGCTACGATATCGGAGATCTGCTCGGCCTCGGTAGCCAGTCGGTACGCAAGAATTACTATCCCGCGCTCCAGGAGCGGATAGAGGAGCTGGAGAACGAGCGCAACCGCTACAAATGGCTGTTTGAAAACGCCCTTCATGGCATTTTTCAGGCCAACCTCAGGGGTGGCTTCGTGGCCGTCAACCCCGCCATGGCGAGGATCTGTGGCTATGACAGTGCCGATGCATTGATCAAAAACGTCATCCGACTGCGGGAACAACTGTTCTGCAGTTCCGGTGAGTTCGATGCCATCCGCCAGGAGCTGCTGAACCAGGGTAGTCTCAGCGCCAGGGAAACCCGGTTGCGGCGCTCAGACAACACGCCGGTGCACGTTGCCATCACCTTACTCAGGCGCCCGGACCTTGGCCCGGAAGTGGTGGAGGCGTTTGTCGCAGACATTACCGAACGCCATCAGGCCCGGGAAAAACTGCGCCAGCTCAACGCCGATCTGGAGCGCCGGGTAGAGGAGCGCACCGACGAGTTGCAGAAGGCCAATGAAAGCAAAGACAAGTACCTGGCTGCCGCCAGTCATGACCTGCTACAGCCTCTGAATGCCGCCCGCCTGCTGGTCTCCGCCCTGATGGACAGCAACCTGCCAGCAGACGAAAGCCGCCTTGTGCACCGGGTACAGCATTCGCTGGAAAGCGTCGAAGACCTGCTGTCGGATCTGCTGGATATTTCCAGACTGGAACAGAAAGCCATGCAGCCGGACTATGTCCATACCGATATTGCTGAGCTGATGCGGAGCCTGACGCAGGAATTCGAACCACTGGCTGAAAATGCAGAACTGAACTTTCGCGTGCGGCCAGGTTACGGCAGCGTCCGCACCGATCCGCGAATGCTGACACGAATTCTCAGAAACCTGCTGAGCAACGCCTTTCGCTACACCATCACCGGTGGGGTTCTGTTTGCAGCCCGTAAACGCGGCTCCAACCTCGAAATCGGTGTATGGGACACGGGTGTCGGCATTGAAACGGAAAAACTCGCGGATATCTTCAGGGAATTCCATCAGATACTGCCCAAGGGTGGCAGTCGTCAGGGCGTTGGTCTGGGATTGGCGATTGTTGAACGCATGGCGAGGGTGCTGGGTTGTGAGATCCGCGTGGAGTCAAGTCATGGCAAGGGCTCCTGCTTCAGCATTCTTTTGCCCCTGAGTACGGTTATGGAAGCGCCCATTGGTACCAGGAACAGCGAGACACCGGTACCCGCAACCGCCTCCTTCGAGGGACTCCGCGTTCTGGTAATCGATAATGAAGCGCCGGTACAGGAGAGCATGCGGGCATTGCTGGAACGCTGGGGATGCAGGGTAGTGACCGCAGCAAGCGCTGCTGCAGCCCTTGAACGGGGCCTGGCCCCCGACATCGTTCTGGCGGATTTCCATCTGGATGACGACCTGACCGGGTGCGAGGCGATCCACGCGCTGCGCCAACATTTTGATTGCGATATTCCCGCTGCGGTGATTACTGCCGACCGTGGGGACGAAACGCGCCGGCTGATCAGAAGCCGGTACCTGCCCATTCTCAACAAGCCGGTAAAACCCAACCGTTTGAGGGCCCTGATCACCAGTCTTGTTGCATCCCTGAACCCTGATCAAAAATAACGGTCTACACTTTGTGTCAACGCAGCCTGTGCCCTGATTCCGGATTTTGATCAGGGTGCCGGCATTTGCGACCATGTCGGGCCGGAGTGTTCATTCGATGAATGACCGAGTCTGACTGACGAGGAGGATGTCATGACCATGTTCAGGACGGAAAAAGACAGCCTGGGAGAAGTTCGTGTGCCCGAAGATGCGCTCTGGGGCGCCCAGACCCAGAGGGCGGTGGAAAATTTTCCGGTCAGTGGCCTGCCCATGCCGGCTGCGTTTATCGCTGCGGTTGTCCGGGTAAAGCAGGCGGCTGCCGATGCCAATGCCAGCCTCGGACTGATGGACAACGATGTGCGTGATGCCATCGTGGCCGCGGGCAATCGCATCCTGGATGGTGAATGTGCTGACCAGTTTCCCATTGACCGCTACCAGACCGGTTCCGGCACCAGCACCAACATGAATGTGAACGAGGTGATTGCCGCTCTCGCTTCAAGGGAAGGGGTCAAAATCCACCCCAACGACCACGTCAACATGAGCCAGAGCTCCAACGATGTGATTCCCACGGCAATTCATGTCAGTGCGGTTACAGGTATCCACGAACACCTGATACCGGCACTGACACACCTTTGTGGCATCATTTACGAGCGCGAGGCGCTGTTTTCCGGGCAGGTTAAAACCGGTCGTACCCATCTTATGGATGCCATGCCGGTCACTCTGGGCCAGGAACTGCGAACCTGGCGGGAGCAGTTGCTGGCCACGGAAAAGCGGCTGGTCTCTGCTGCCGATGACTTGCTCATGGTTCCCCAGGGCGGAACCGCTGTGGGAACCGGCGTGAACGCCCTGCATGAGTTTCCGGAGCAGTTCGTCAAGTTCCTGAAATCCAACACCGGTTACCATTTCCACTCGCTGGAGCACAAGTTTGTGGGGCAGAGTGCCATTGATGCGCCGGTAGCGATGTCGTCCCAGCTCCGGGGCATGGCCATTGTGCTTACCAAGATCGCCAATGATCTGCGCTGGATGAACAGTGGTCCTATTCATGGCCTGGCGGAAATCAGCCTGCCGGCATTGCAGCCAGGCAGCAGCATTATGCCTGGCAAGGTGAACCCGGTGATACCGGAATCAGTAGCCATGGTGGGTGCCCAGGTCATGGGCCTGGACAACAGCGTTGCCATTGCCGGGCAGTCCGGAAACTTCCAGCTGAATGTCATGCTGCCACTGGTTGGCGCCAACCTGCTGGACATGATTGAACTGCTGAGCAACGCCTCCACCATGCTCGGCGACAAGGCCATTCGCGACTTCACCGTGAATGCCGGGCATCTGGACTCGGCGGTGGGCAAAAATCCGGTACTGGTCACCGCTCTGAATCCCGAGATCGGTTACAGCCTGGCTTCGGACATTGCCAAGGAGGCCTACCAGAGTGGCAGACCGGTGATCGACGTTGCGGAAGAGCGCAGCGGTCTTGATCGCGACAGGCTGGAAGAGTTGATGGATCCGCTGAAACTGACCCGAGGCGGCGTGTCCTGAAAAACACCGGATTGCGGGTGGCAACTGACGGAGGCCGGGCAGTTTGCTGATTTCTCTCGAGCTCTTCGTGATGCTGGTGCTGGCAAACGGAGCACCGGTGGTTGCCGCCAGGGTGTTTGGCCGGCGCTGGTCCGCAGCGGTTGACGGCGGGCGTCGCTGGCGGGACGGACGGCCTCTGCTGGGTAACAGAAAAACCTGGCGAGGTGTGGTCTCGGGTACGCTGGTCTGTGGCCTGTTTGCGCTGATAACCGGGATGGGGCTGCTGTTTGGTCTGCTGTTCGGGTTGCTGGGGCTGATCGGGGACATGGTCAGCAGCTTTATCAAGCGGCGCCTCGGGCTGGCTTCCAGCGGCAAGGCTATCGGGCTGGATCAGATTCCTGAAGCTCTGCTGCCCATGGTTCTGGCGTGGTTCTGGCTGGACGTCAGCGTAGCTGTTGTAGTGAGCGTGGTGGTGCTTTTCACTCTCGCCAATATGCTTTTGTCACCACTGTTGTACAGGCTGGGCATCCGCCACCAGCCCCACTGACTCTGTTCGATCCGGTTTCGGCTAGTCCGGGCTGCCTGTGAGCGTATGCAAAGTCACTTCAGGGGGGCAGTTCAGGCGCACATTGACCACCGAGGTGCCGCTGCCGGGTGAGGTATAGCCCTGCATGCCGTTGCGCCGCCAGTAGCCACGCCCCAGTTCCCGCGGGCAATCCGCGTCCAGAGTGACTGCAACCCGGCCTGGCAGGCAGATCTGGCCGCCGTGGGTGTGGCCGCACAGGAAAACATCGTAGCCGGCATGGGCGGCTTCCCGCCAGATTTCCGGGGTGTGGCTGAGCAACAGGCTGATGCCGGCTGGTGGAATGTCATCCCCGGCCTTGTGCAGATTGTGGACCTTGTAGAAATGGGCATCATCCACGCCTGCCAGGTAGAGTCTGTCATCACCTCGTTGAAGTATGGCATGCTCGTTCATCAGCAGGTGGTAGCCCATGTCTTCGAGGCCGGGCACCATGCGCACACTGTCGTGGTTGCCCAGTACCGCATAAGCCTTGCCCTTGATGGCGTCCCGTATTCGTGCCATGCCTTCCATGGCATCATCAATCGGCCCCCAGGTCCGGCGCCGGTAGTCCCCGGTCAGCACACACAGGTCGTACTGGAGCGGTTCGATACGGTTGATAACTGCCTGCAGATTGGCTTCGTCCATATCGACATGGAGATCGGTCAGCTGCAGAATGCGGTAGCCTTCGAACGCCGCCGGCAGGCCAGTGATGTGAAAGCGGTTATGGACGACGTCCAGGCGGCGGCTGTTAGCCTGTCCGCGCCGGAACAGCCCCGCCAGTTTCAGGCAGGTGCTGATAAACCGCGGTGCGGAGGTGATATTTTCAAGATGGAACGAACGCTGGTCCGGCCCGAAAACCTTTGCCTCTGCTTCGCGTTCGATGCCAAGGCGCTGTCGCGCATGGACCGGCCCAAGCCGGAGGCTCAGACGGTATTCCAGCAGTTCATCCTGGTATTCTGGTGTATGGGCCCGGGCAGTCATTGCTGATCCTGTTGGTTGTTATGAACGATTCCTGTCACGATCCGGTCAACACGCCCCTTCATTATGGTTGGGTCTGGGAGTGATGCAACAGGGAGGTCATAATGTTCATCCTTCTTAACACACGCTGACACAGACAGGGAGTTCCATGACCGAGGATGCCTGCTCCAGGGATGCCGATGCCGGGACGTTACCGGCCTGGCACATTTTCCTGCTGTTTCTGCGGCTCGGACTGACCTCGTTCGGGGGGCCGGCCGCCCATCTCGGTTTCTTCCATGAAGAATTTGTAAAGCGCCGGCAATGGTTGTCGGATTCCGCCTATGGCGAGGTGGTTGCATTGTGCCAGTTATTGCCCGGGCCGGCCTCCAGTCAGGTCGGCCTGACCCTTGGATTCCTGCAGCGTGGCTACCGTGGTGCGGCAGCCGCCTGGCTGGGGTTCACACTGCCATCGGCATTGCTGATGACACTGTTTGCTCTTGGCCTTGGCCTGTGGCCGGAGGCCGGGGAAGGCGGCTGGATAGCCGGTCTCAAACTGTTCGTGGTGGCGGTTGTGGCGCAGGCGGTCTGGCAAATGGGCCGGAGCCTGTGTCCCGACGGCCCTCGCTTGTCCATCGCAGTGCTGGTGGCGGTCCTGTTGCTGACGGTGGGTGCCACCTGGATGCAGATTCTCGCCCTGTTGGCCGCCGGGGCCGCGGGAGCGGCATTGAAACTGCCACAGAAGCAGTCGTCGCAGACGCTGACCATCCCCGTCCAGACCCGGCGCCCCATGGCCTTTTTCGCGGTTTTTGCAGTGCTGCTGGTGCTGGCGTTCCTGCCTCTGGCTTCGGGCTCACCTGGCTGGATCTGGGCGGAGCTGTATCGGGCAGGTGCCCTGGTGTTTGGCGGCGGCCATGTGGTGTTACCCTGGTTGCAGGAAGGTTTTGTGGCTTCCGGCGCCATGCCGGCAGACACGTTCCTGGCCGGTTACGGCGTTGCCCAGGCGATGCCGGGGCCGCTGTTTTCCTTTTCCGCATTTCTCGGTGGCATACAGGGTGGTTGGGCCGGTGCGGTGGTGGCTGTTATTGCTGTCTTTCTGCCGGGAACCCTGTTGGTGTTTGCCGGCCTTCCCCTGTGGTCGTATATTCGCAGCCATGAGCTTGCCCGGGCAGCGCTTGCAGGCGTGAATGCAGGTGTCGTCGGACTGTTGCTGGCGGCACTTTATGATCCGGTATTCACTTCAGCCGTACATAGTTCCGCCGCACTCGCGTTTGTCATGCTGGCCTGGGTCAGCCTGGCGATATGGCGTGTACCGGTGTGGGTGCTGGCACCCTTGAGCGCCCTCGCAGGTTTGCTGCTTTTCTGAACGGGACAGCAGGGGTAGCCAAATCGCGTCAGTGACGCCACACTTGGGTGTAAATGTAAGCGCACTAATGACTCAGAGGCAGAAGCTGATATGTCGACATCCTGTAATATTCCAGGCCTGAATGTACCGAAAAGCCGTTTTCCGGACCCGGAACAGGATTTGCCCCCCGGTGACTCCCGCGAACAGAGAGTGGTGCTTGGCGGCGGCTGTTTCTGGTGTGTGGAAGCCGTGTTCCTGGCTGTTAACGGGGTCAGCCGGGTGGAATCCGGCTATGCCGGGGGCTCGGCAGAGACCGCTAATTACGAAGCGGTCTGCAGTGGCCGGACCGGTCACGCCGAAGTGGTGGATGTTCATTTCGACCCGCAAACCGTCAGCTTCGGTGAAATCCTGAAAATCTTTTTCTCCGTGGCTCACGACCCCACCCAGCTCAATCGGCAGGGTAATGATCGTGGTACCCAATACCGTTCTGCGATCTTCTACGAATCTGAAGACCAGAAGCGGGTAGCCGAGGCTTATATTCGCCAGCTGAATGCGGCCGGCGTTTACGATAATCCGGTGGTGACCACCCTGGAGCCTCTGGAAGCGTTCTATCCGGCGGAGTCCTACCACCAGAATTTTGCGGCCCGCAATCCCTATCAGCCTTACGTCATGGCGGTCGCAGCACCAAAAATGGAAAAGCTTGTGGACACATTCGGTGACCGGCTCAAGCCCGGTTACAGCGACAATGATATTGCCTGAGGAGGCTGCTATGAGCGTTTCTGCTGCAGGTTACGACCTGACACCGCTGACAGCGGAAGAGGTTGAAAAAAAGGCCGCCGGCCTGTCCGGGGAAGAGCGCCGGGTGCTGCTGGACCATGGCACCGAACGCCCCTTCTGCGGCACGTTGCTGGACAACAAGAACCCGGGCGTCTATTACTGCCGGCTGTGCGAGCTGCCGTTGTTCAGCTCGGATTCCAAGTTTGATTCGGGCACCGGCTGGCCCAGCTTTTTCCAGCCCTTCGACCCTGATCACATCCGCTACATTGATGACAACAGCATGGGTATGACCCGCACGGAAATCCGCTGCCCCCGCTGCGACAGTCATCTCGGGCACGTGTTTCCCGACGGCCCGCCACCCACCGGGCAGCGCTACTGTCTGAATTCCATGGCCATGGTGTTCCGGGAAAATCAGGACTGACCGCTCAGCTGACGACGGTCGACACCAGATAGCTGGCATAGCCGACGTATACCAGCAGCAGTAACAGGCCAGAGGGCCGCCCGATGGTCCTGGACTTGCCGGTAAAGCCGAAACTCATCAGCAGAAGGCCGATGGTAAGGGCCGTCATCAGCGTCCAGTCGCGGTAAAGAACTTCCATATCCACAGCCATCGGCTGGATGGCCGCTGCCAGGCCGACAACGGCCAGAGTGTTGAAGATGCCTGATCCCACGATATTGCCCAGTATCAGGTCATGCTCATTTTTCTTCACCGCTGCCAGGGCCGATGCCAGTTCCGGAAGCGACGTGCCGATGGCCACAATCGTCAGGCCAATGATCAGATCGCTGACGCCCAGGCTCTGGGCAATGAATACCGACCCCCAGACCAGCATGCGGGAGCTGACAAGCAGCAGCACCAGGCCAACAACCAGCCACACCAGGGCGATCTTCAACGGCATCGGGTGGGCCACCAGTTCCGAGTCAGCCTCGCCGATCAATGAATCACCTTTACCCTGGATTCCCTGGTAAATGGACCAGCCCATGACAATCGCAAATACCGCCAGGAGGACCCAGCCATCAAGCCGTGTCAGCTGTCCATCAATCAGCTGGTAACCGGCAATGGCGGTCAGTACCAACAGCAGAGGCAGCTCTTTGCGGATTACCTGGGAATGGACGGCAATCGGGGCGATCACCGCAGTAAGCCCGACGATCACCGCAATATTGGTGATGTTCGAGCCATAAGCGTTGCCAAGGGCCAGCCCGGGATTACCATCCAGAGCTGCCATGGCAGATACCGCCAGTTCCGGCGCCGAGGTGCCGAATCCGATGATCACCATGCCGATCAGCAGGGAGGGCATGCCCAGATGCTTGGCGGTTGCTGCCGCGCCTTCGATGAACCGGTCAGCGCTCCAGACAAGAAGAACCAGACCGGCGATGATTGCTGCAAATGCCAGTAACATAAAAAAGCCCTGGTGATGGAAGCCCCGTGGCATGAGACTAAAGTGGCGGTGATATCCTGGACCGCAGGCGCGAGAATGATGAGACCACGCCCGGCGCGCGCATTTTAAACCTTTGACCAGCTCGCGGCCACTGTTCGTAACATCAGATCGTTGGCCTTCAATTGATAATCGCAATTTATTATCCGCTTGAAAAACGGGATAATCGCGCCACAACTTCAGAAAGCCCCTCTGCTGATCGTGGACGGGCTACAGCTTTTAAACTAGCTAGGGTGATAACCAATGGCCGTTAGACAGGCAGATGTAGTGCTGGTCGGCGGTGGCGTCATGAGCGCTACCCTCGGCATGATGCTCAGGCAGCTGGATCCTTCCCTGGACATCGTCATGGTGGAACGTCTTGACCACGTGGCCCATGAAAGCACCGACGGATGGAACAACGCAGGCACCGGGCATGCCGGTTACTGTGAACTCAATTATACCCCTGAAACCGGAGACGGCGACGTCACCATCGACCGGGCGCTGCAAATCAATGCCTCCTTCGAAGTATCGCTGCAGTTCTGGTCGCATATGGTTGAGCAGGGCATATTGCCGGAGCCCAAGACCTTTATCAACCGCACGCCCCACCAGAGCTTTGTATGGGGCGAAGACGGCGTTAAATTCCTCAAGCGTCGTTACGAAAGGCTCAGCGCGCACCACCTGTTCCGTGAAATGGAATACACCGAATCGCCGCGGGACCTGGAAGAGTGGATGCCGCTGGTGGTGAACAACCGCGACCCGATGCAGCGGGTTGCCGCGACACGGATCAGGCATGGTTCGGATGTGGACTTCGGCTCACTGACCCGCAGCATGGTGAAGTTCCTGGAATCCACACCGAATTTTGAGCTGATGCTCAGTAGCCCTGTGCATTTCCTGGCCAAGCGTGATAACGGTCGCTGGAAAGTGCGGGTAAAGAACCAGAAAACCGGCGAGCTGACCAAGCTTGAGGCGGGCTTTGTTTTCCTGGGTGCCGGTGGCGGTGCGCTGCCGATGCTGCAGAAGTCCGACATCGATGAAGCCAGGGGTTATGGCGGTTTCCCGGTCAGTGGCCAGTGGCTGGTCTGCCAGAAGCCGGAGATTGTCAAACAACATGATTCCAAGGTTTACGGCAAGGCGCCGATCGGCGCTCCACCCATGTCCGTGCCGCACCTGGATACCCGTATCATCAACGGTGAGCCGGCGCTGTTGTTCGGCCCCTTTGCCGGCTTTACAACGCGCTTCCTCAAGCAGGGATCAATGTTCGACCTGTTCGGCTCGGTCAGTTCCACCAACCTGCGGCCAATGCTGTCGGTCAGCCGCACCAACATGGACCTGACACGTTACCTTATCGGCGAAGTGTTCCAGTCCCACAGTGACCGTGTGGCGTCACTGCGTAACTACTTCCCTGATGCCCAGGAAGAAGACTGGCGCCTGCAGGATGCCGGCCAGCGGGTGCAGATCATCAAGAAATCACCGGATGGCGGCGGTAAGCTGGAGTTTGGCACCGAGATCGTAGCGGCGAAGGACGGCACTCTGGCAGCGCTTCTGGGGGCATCGCCGGGTGCGTCGACGGCGGCCCATGCGATGATTGATGTGATCGAACGCTGCTTCCCGCAACGTATCAAAACACCAGAATGGCAGGAGCGCATGAAAGCCATGGTGCCCTCCTACGGCCAGTCACTGGTGGATGATGAACAATTACTCAACAAGGTGCGGGAGCGGACCCTCTCAACCCTGAAGCTGGGCTGATCTTGCCAAAGTCGCACCGGGAGTATATTACGGTGAGATCGAAAAACTGATCAGGACCTTTGCTACTGGATGCGGGGTCATTCATCCCGGGTACTTGTTGACCAGCGACAGCATCATATACTTTGGTGAAGACCTCGATATGATGAGAGATTTGCTGAAACATCAGGAAGAACTGGATTTCTATGTATAATTCCGTCAGGAATTAACAACAACGGGCCTGGTTCAGGCCCTGAGGAAAACAGTTTGAGCGATTCCGATGCCGGAAGCCCGGCACCCGTCGTTAACTTCGACAAGCTGGTGCAACAACTGGATGATGCGATAGCGGCGCTTGATGAAAGCCGTAGCTCCGCCAAAGCCGGCAGGTTGCCGCCACTGTTCGACATCGTTCGGCGGGTGCTGTCACAGCCCGGTGGCTGCCAGGCCGTCCAGGACCGCGCAGAGCGGCTTGAAAAGGCTGGCGTGTTTCTGGGGTCAGATTGGGCGGAGCCGACCACTCTGCAACCCCAGCTTACCCCCTTTTCCCTCCAGAGCACCCAGACCGACACGGTACTTGTAGAAGCAATGAGCGAGCTTCGCTTACTTGCTGTGGCGAAGGGCGACTACCTTCATGAGACCATGTCCGCCGAGCAGGCGCACCATTACCTGACCCAGGTGCTCGCCATTAACCTGACGCTGCTTTTCGGTGAAAGCGGTGAGGCTGAACGTGAACAGGGCGAACTGGCGCTGATCAGCCGCTCGGTGGTTCAGCATGTAGCAACCAGCATCGGTTACGAGCATGTGATTGATCGCCTGATTGATGAAATCTGGCGCATCCTTCAACAGCGGCCTATCCAGGTGGGCGGTGTTCGCCAGATGATCACCCAGATTGCCGTTTGCCGCAGTGACCCGAAGGTGGATATGGGCAGTGCCGGGCAGGGCGCCGAGCGTCTGATTTCGAGCCTTTACGGGCCGACACAGGCCTGTCGCGAGGATCCCGGTATTGCGGTGTACGAAGAGCGCCTGAGTCACATGGATTCAAGCGCCCTGCAGGGCGAGGCCACCGGCTTTGCCCGTTCCATGCACGATACCGGGCTGGTTTCGCCCTACCATGCGACGTTTATTCGATTCATTCTGGAGAATCAGGACTCGTTGATCGCCGAGTCGCTGGGGCTTTCCATGACCGGTCGGGATTGCCTCCTGCATTATCGGGATCTTGTGCTGACCCTGATCCGCGAGGGAATCTTTCCGGAAACCGCACAGGGCATCTATGGCCTTGCCCTTCTGCTGGAACGGGGCATTCTTTACCAGCCGCCGGTCGCACCTGCGCTCTGGCGGCAGACGACGCTGTCCCTGTGCCCGGAAGCCCGGCACCGTCTTGAGCTTGCCTACGGCTATCAGCCCGAGCCAAAAGCCTGGCTGATACAGGGGGTCCTGAATATGCTGGGCCAGCCCCTGGGAGTGGGGCAGGGTAACAATCCCACCTGCCAGTCTGCCCGGGCCCTTTCCATGTGGGCCTATAACGATCCGGACTATCTGTTGCAGATGGTCACCTGGGCGGCCCGGGATAACGAAATCATCATGCATTTCGAGGGCACGCCGGTGTCCTCTGCCTCCAGCCGCGGAGGCGTTGCGCTCGCGGTCACCCTGGACCTGGATCCGGTGTCCCTGGTGGTGGTACCCCACCTCGACCGTATTTACGCAGAAATGGGGCGTCTTTGCATCGGTCGGGAGGGTGACCCGCACCGGTGGGTGAACCCCGAATTTCACGGCTGGTCTGCCGGGCGCGGCTTCAGTATCAATGTTGATGTCGCAACCGGTAAGCTGCAGGATCTCGAAGGATTCCTGAGGCACTTTTATGCCAGCTATCATCCCCATTACAACGGCAATCAGCCTCTTGTGCATCCGCAACCTGCGGGCGTTGCGATAACCGACAGTGCTGCACGCTTCATTGGTTGGCATGCAATCACCATACTGCGGGCAAACCTGGATCCGGATAATGTCATGCGGGTGTATTTCTACAACCCCAACAACGACAGCGGACAGCATTGGGGCGGAGACGTGCAGGTAAGCACGGCCACCAAGGGAGAACGCTTCGGTGAGGCATCACTGCCTTTCGAACAGTTTGCCTCACGACTGTACATCTTCCATTACGATCCGCTGGAGCGGGGCGAACCTGCAGAAGTGGGCGAGGAAGAACTGGCGCGGGTGATTGACCGCGTTCATCAGAGCTGGGGGCGTGACAGATTGCCCGCCGATTCGTTACAGGCCGAGCCGCGGGGTAGCTGAGCTTCGTTGTGACAGGCGTTGAGATAACAGGAGACAGGATGACCGCAGAGTCGATTGGTCGCCGCAACGGTGCCGAGTTGTTTGTCCATGCCCTGGAAAACGAGGGCGTTCGCTATATTTTCGCGGTGCCGGGGGAGGAGAATCTGGACCTGCTGGAGGCTCTGCGTGAATCCAGTATCGAGCTGATCCTCAACCGCCATGAACAGGCGGCGGGCTTTATGGCCGCCACCTACGGGCGCCTGACAGGCCGCGTGGGTGTTTGCCTGTCTACTCTTGGTCCCGGAGCCACCAACCTGGTAACCGCCGCCGCGTACGCCCAACTGGGCGGTATGCCCATGATGATGATCTCCGGGCAGAAACCCATCAAGTCTTCGAAACAGGGCCTGTTCCAGATTCTGGACGTGGTGAACCTGATGGGCCCGATCACCAAGTACACCCGCCAGATCAGCAACGCCAACACCATTCCCGCCAAGATGCGGGAGGCCTTCCGCCTCGCCGCAGAAGAGCGCCCGGGCGCGGTCCATCTGGAATTGCCCGAAGATATTGCCTCGGAAATGGCAGATGACGACGCTCATATTTTCCGGCCCAGTGATGCCCGCAGGCCTTCTGCCAGTACCAAGAGCCTGGACATTGCCTGTGACATGATCAACAGGGCGAGACATCCGCTGATCATGATTGGCGCCGCCGCCAACCGTAAACGTGTATCCCAGGCGCTGATCCATCTGGTGAACGTGACGGGTATCCCGTTCTTTACAACACAGATGGGCAAGGGTGTCGTGGATGAGCGCCACCCCCGTTATCTGGGTAATGCTGCACTTTCTGCCGGCGACTTCGTACACTGCGCCATCGACCACGCCGACCTGGTAATCAACGTGGGGCACGACCTGGTCGAGAAGCCGCCGTTCTTCATGAAGCCCGGCGGCAAGCAGGTTATCCATGTGAATTTCAGCGGCGCGGATGTGGACCCGGTCTATTTTCCCCAGCACGAAGTGGTGGGGGATATCGCCGATAGTGTGGAATACCTGGCGGAAAGCTGTGGCCAATGCTCCTCCCACGACTTCACCCGCTTTATGGAGGTAAAAGCGTCGGTGGACAGTCATCTGGGCAGCAAAGTTGATGACGGTCGCTTCCCCGTCATCCCCCAGCGCATCGTCCACGATGTACGCCAGGTTATGCCGGAAGACGGTATCATCGCTCTCGACAACGGCATGTACAAACTCTGGTTTGCCCGCAATTACCCCGCCTATGACAACAACACGGTGCTGCTGGATAACGCCCTGGCATCCATGGGTGCCGGCCTGCCGAGCGCGATGATGGCTGCCATGCTGTATCCGCATCTGAAAGTGATGGCGATTTGTGGTGACGGTGGCTTCATGATGAACAGTCAGGAACTGGAAACTGCCGTGCGGCTGAAGCTCAACCTCGTCATACTCATTATTAACGATAATGCCTACGGCATGATCAAGTGGAAGCAGGCCCAGGAAGGTTTTGAGAATTTCGGGCTTGATTACAACAATCCGGACTTCGTAAAGTACGCCGATGCCTATGGCGCTGCCGGCCACCGCATTACCCGCACCGAAGACCTTCAACCCACGCTGAAAAAGGCCCTGACCGCTGGCGGCGTGCATCTGGTTGAAGTCCCCGTGGACTATAGTGAGAACCGTCGCGTTTTTGATGAAGAATTGGTAAAGCTGACCTGCAACCTTTAGCCGGTGTAGTATCATTCGCGCTGAATTGACATCGATTTGAGGGCGGTTGGATGAATGACACTTGGTTCAGGTTAGCGTTGCTGGGGCTGGTTATGACTGTTGTAGCCGGCTGCAGTAAGCCGGAAACACCCCAGGAAGTGGCTGCCGAATTCTGGCAGGCCATGGCCGAGAACGATGCGGATGCCGTCGCCGACCTTTCAACGCTTGCCCGACCCTCCGATTTTGACGGCTATGCCCGCGACTGGCTGAACACCGTACCCGACTTTGGCCGGGTCATCATTGACGACCACGAAGCCACGATTGTTACCCGCTTGCCGTCTGAAAACGGTGCCTCGGGGCAGCGGCGGGAAATAGTCACCTATCTGCTGGAACTGAACGGCGACTGGCTGGTGGACTACGACCGCACCGGCAAGGCGATCACGGATCCCTCGCCTCTGGACGGGCTGATGGGCGAAATCAACAGGCTGGGCGAACGTTTGTCGGCTACCTTCAGCCGATCCTCCGACGACCTTGCGATCCGTATGGACGCCATGGCCCGCGAATTTGAAGCCTATTCCGGCGAGGCCAGCCGCCGGGCCAGGCAGGCCATGGAAGACTACAGCCAGGCACTGCAGGATTTTATGGAAGAGCTGGAGCAATCCATCGAAGAGGCCCTTGAAGACAATCAACAGGCCCCTGCAAGAGATCGCAGTGCCCTGCAGCAGACTGCTACCGACCTCAACCAGAGCAGTGACAGGCTGGACAAGCCAGATTTTGACGCCCTTGCCGACAGCTCCCGCGCGCTGGCAGAAGCGGGCGCCAGGTTTTCGACGTTGAGTGACGAGGCCTTCGAAAGCTACCGGCGGGAATGGGATGCCAGACTGGGCGAAATCAGCGAACGCACCTTGGCGTTTTTCGAGGAGCTTGAAGACAGCAGGCGGTAACCGGTGGGTCAGCCCGTCAGGCCTGTCAACACGAGCCAACCGGTCAACAGTGTAAGCGATGTTGCCACAATGGCCAGCAGCCCGTCCCGCGCCACAATTGCAAGCCCGAAGGTTATCAGCGCCGCGCCGGCACCATTGGCGCTGAAGGGCACTACTTCCATCGCCGGCATGGCCATGGCAACCAGCATGCAGATAATCGCCATCACATAAAGCCCCGGCCCGTCCACCAGAAACACCAGCCGCGGTCCTGTCCAGCGGTCAAGAAACCTCGCCGGCTTTTGTAGCCAGTCCACTCCCTTCAACAGTTTTTCCTGCGGAACGGAGCGCTGGGAGACCCAGGCTGGCAGCCAGATGGAATGGCGCCGGAACAACAGTTGCCCGAGCGTGAGTACCACAAGTGTTCCCAGAATGGTCGGAACACCGGGTATATCCCCGATCAGTGGCGCGATGGTAATGAGCCCGGCCAGCAACACCACCGGCCCGAAGGATCGTTCCCCTACGCTGTGAAGAATGCTGGCCACGGACACCTGCCCGGAACTTGCGGCCGAGTCGCGGATCTGTTCCAGGAGTTGTTGCATGCTGGTGGCGTCGTTCCGGTTTCGCTCCATCTCCTCGCCCCTAATCCTCGATCTCGATAGCGATTGCCCTACACCGAACCGCCTGTGCGGTTTTCCACACCAGAACCGAAATCAGCAGGGTAAGCAACATCAGAAGCACCACTCCAAGGCCTTTGAAAAACGGCAGCTGAAGCTGCGTGTGCATAATGAACGTGGCAATGGTGATGGCGGCCATGGGAAAGGAGTAGGCCCACGAGGACAGAAAGAATTCCAGCTGCAGAAAACGTTTCACCTGAGTCAGCAACATCAGCGTCAGAAATACAGCCACATAATAGAGAATACGGGCAAAGGCATCCAGCTCGCCAGTAAGCTCCAGCCAGGAAATAAAGCCAGCCGCTGGTGGTGCGATCAAAATAAACAGGGTTGGCAGCAGTCTTGCCGGCAGCGGCCGATGAAACAGCATGCGGTAGAAAATGATGGTCAGGAGTATCAGCCAGAAGATCAGGCCGATGCTGAAGAAAAACCAGGAAATCTCCGGTGATGCATGGCTGACGCCGGCAATGGGTACCAGGATATTGCCAACAACCGGAATAAACCAGGCGGGATTAAGATGGTCAACCTCGAAGTGGGTCTGGTGCAACCACACCGAAAGCACGTGAAGTGTAAACGCCAGGTGCAACGTAGCGCCCGCAATCCAGCAGACCAGTGATACCGGGTTGCTATAGGGTAGCAGCGCTACGCTGATGAGAATCAGGCCAATGGAAACGGTCGGGAAAAAATTGAGATTTATCGGATGTGAATATTCCGCTCTCACCTGATTGGGGTATTTCAGAATCTTTGCCAGGTATAGCGCCAGCAGAATTACAAACGTAATAATGGTCAAGCCCAGCAACACAAGGCTTGGTCGAACAGGGAGTGCCAGCAGGATTTCGGCGTGGTGCCAGGCAATTGTGAACCCGGTCATTCCCATAACCACAGCAAACCAGGAAATCGGGAAATTCTGCAATCGGGAGGATCGCTCCTCGGTCATCTGTCCACCTCGGGCTGCTGAATCAACGAGAAATGCCCGGGACGAAGCACCACCGGCCTTTCTCCAGACAAGATCAGAATGTGAAAGTACGCATCTTCGCATTAAGCATCTTGCCCGTCATCTCCGGGGCTCAGAAACGGTATCTTGCGGATATCCCTGCTGCATGGATGACATAGTCCGGGCTTACGCGACCGGTAGTCAGAACGTTGTCCGTGGTGTCCGGGGCGACGCCATCGATGAAAAAGTCTTCCTGTTCGTAATGTTCAAGCCAGTAATCGAGGCGATAACTCCATCTGTCGGAAACGGAATACTCGCCATAAATCCGGGTGCTGACCCGGTCTGCCTTCAGTTGCGGGAACTTCTGATCGGATGTTCTCGAATCAACCGATATATTTCCCCGGGACCGTGTATAAGCCAGGTCCACTCCCAGTTCGAGGTGGGGAATTATTTCCCTGGCCTGAACACCACCTCCGAAGGTGTTGATGGTGTCATCATGCTGTGCAAACCAGTCCGGTCGTCCAAAGCTTTCGCTTCCGGCTATGTCTGACTCGATGTTCTGGCGGGTAAAATAAACATAGGCGTTGAGGTTCTGGCCGGGAGACCAGGAAGCGTCCAGCGTGACCATTCTGTCGCGTGCTTCAGTCAGGCCAATGGCGGAGTTATGGTAGTCATCGTCGGCGTATACAGAGTTCAGTCCGAAGCTGAGCTGCTCACTGGCGTAGTAATTACCCGCTATTCTGATTTCACGCCGATCACGGTCGGCAAGATTGAATTTCCGCAGCAGCGGATTTTCCGGCGGCACGGCCTCGAGCGGATCATAGTCACCATCGATATCGCGATCTTCCCATCCCAGGCGCAGTCGCAGCTCGACTCTTTCCCCGGGCCGGGTCCGTAGTTCGCCAAAATATAAATCGGTGTCTGTGGCATCCACTTCCTGGAAGGTAAACTCGGACCGTTCTATGCCATAACCTGTGCTCAGGTCGGTGTTGCTGGTCAGCCGATAATCCGCACTGAGCTCACCACCACTTTTCTCGAAACTGTAAGGGCGGTTTTCCCGAAGTTCAGCCAGGAAAAGATCGGTGTCAACCTGGCGATAGTTGTCCACCGGAGTATCGTTGTCCCGTTCATCAAAAAACCCTTCCGCTTTGAGGGTCAGCCGGCGGGTAGCGTTTCCGGTCAGGCGCAGGCGAGCGTTCAGGGTATTCACTTCCGCATCCAGGTTCTGACGGGGGAGTCCGACAGGTCCTATGTCCGGGTTTATTGTTGCGGGAATGAAAGATTCGTCCTGCTCAAGGCGGCCCACCGCAATGTGCCCGGAACCACTGAGCCAGCGGGTGGGGCGGAAGGCGCCTGACAGCATCAGGCGATTGAAGCTGTTATCCGGCGCTGCCGCTGATCTGCCCCGGGGGGCATCGCCGGGAACCGTAAAGGGATTATCCCAGGTCAGGGACTCGTTATCGTTGTCATAAAACGAGCCATGATAGGCCAGGCGCAGTTGCCAGAGTTTTGCCAGGTAACCGACCGAGAGGTCGAACCGGTGGGTAATATCATCCACCGGCTCCGGTAAAATCACCGAGCGCAACAGGAAACTGCCGCCCATGAGCCGGGTGCCATCACGTTCATCCGCAGTGTACTGGAAGTTGTAATCCCAGTTCTCTCCCTGAAAGAAACGCAGGCCGGTGGCAAGCGTCTTTCGTTCCAGTTCGATATCGATATTCCGCAAAGCGACATCGAGCCGTGTCAGGTCTTTTGTGGTATCCCCTCGCACCCAGTTGGCGGGGAGTTCCAGGCGCTCGCTGCCGACTCCGGAAAAAACGGTTTTCGTAGAGTCGTACAAGTCGTGATTCAGCTCCTGGTAGTCAAGGAAGTAATCCACGGCTCCCTGCCTGCCACCCCGGATGGCAGCGCTCCGCGACCCAAGGCCCAGATTCTGGCCCTGCAGGGACCAGTAGGTGCCATCCTCATTGCGTTCGATAACATCTATGGCACCATTGAGGAAAAGGCCATCCCGGTCAAACCCCCGATAATTGGTAAAGTCGGGTTCATCGTCCTCCAGCCACAGAACGCCAGCCTCTACATAACCTCTTGGTTCCCAGTCAAAGGCACAGGCTTCGCATTCTTCAGTCGCGTCGTCGGTTTCAGCCATGACAGCGGCAGGGCTGATAGCCAGTGCAACCCCAAAAGACAGGATCCATTGTGATTTCAGAGCCAGCATGGCTTCGTCCTCCTTTAATGCCGACGCTGTGTGTCAGCGGCTCAGGTTGGCTCCCGAAGGATGGTTGGAGCCATGCACCTTCGAATGGCAATTAAGACAGCTCCCACCGAGCAGGAACGCCGAGGCCCTTCCCCCGGGCAAATCGTCGGGGGTGCGGGAAATACTGGGATGGCCAATCCGGGAATGGCAACTCTGACACAACAGCGGAGGCCGTTGCTTCAACAATGCGGGGTGATTGGAACCATGGGGGCTATGACAATTGGTGCAGTCGTCAGCAACAGGAGCATGCTCCCAGAGAAACGGCCCGCGCTTATCAGCATGACAGCTGTAGCAGCTGTCATTGAGTGTGGGTTCTTTCAGCATGGCGGTATTGAGAGAACCGTGGGGCTGATGGCAGTCCGAGCATGCCATGTCACCGAAACGCATTGGATGCGATGACATCTGGTGAGACTCGACCTGGACATCCCTGTGGCAGTCAGAGCAGACTTCGGCTTCACGCCGGGCCACTGTGACCGGGTCTTCACTGACATGCACCTGGTGACAGTCCATGCAAGCCACGTCCTGTCGCTCATGGGTCCCGCCATCCCAGTGCATGCGCTGATCTCGCTGGTGGCAGTCGAGACAGATACCGTTCTGTTTCTGTTTCGACCACAAGGCATTGTCGCCAAATGCAGGAATGGGAGGGCGCTCCTGATTAAAGCGGAGCCTTTTGCCGTGCTCAGCCCCGGGCCCATGGCAGGATTCACACTGATGCTGTGCAAACGGCGTCCTTGCATCTCCCGGTACCGCATGAGGTGTCTTGAAAATGTCCATAACAGGGACTTCGCCGTTTTCATCATGGCAGGCCAGGCAGGCATCAGCGCCTTCGGCAGTATATTCCAGGGTCGATGAATCCCCCTGGTCTTGTGCCATTCCGTCAATGCCACCGGCAAACCAGCCGACCAGTACAATCACACCGGCCAGTATCAAGCGCGAACGATAGCTCTGTTTCCGGTCGCCGGTCCTGATCACTTTTGTTCCCTCTTTGAAGCTGTTATTTCAGTATATTGATCAGTTATCAGTCGCTGAGATTGTGGGCCGCACGAACGTCGGCAATACTGCCCGGACCATGGCAAACGGCGCAGCTTTCCAGGTCGGCTGTATCTTCTACCAGAAGGCCAAAGCTCGCGCCATTCTGTTCCATGTGGGTCTGGGTAGTGTCGTCGTCATGGCACGCTGAACAGACTGACGCTGTTGCTGTTATGACCTGGTCGTCATTCTGACTAGATACGTCTGTCCCTGTATCGACTGTTGTTGCGAGCACTCCTGTGGGCAACGGCAGCTCGAAGGTACCATCGGCATGGCAGGCCACGCAGTCACCGGAGTCCCGGGGGTAACGTACCTCGCTGAAATCATGAGGGGTGCTGCCGAAGCCGAAAACAATAAGATCGTCGGTGCGCTTGTCGGCTCCATGAATTCCATGTATCAGTCGCTTGAAGTCAATCGCCGTCTCTTCTGAGTTATCCGCTGGGCGCTGCGCAATGTCGGTGGCGCGTGGGTTATGGCACATGACACACAACTGGACATTATCGGTCCGGTTCGAGCCATGGAGCGAAAGCCCGTCATTTTCGCCATGACAGTTCTGGCAACTGGCCAGTTCGACAACTTCGCGGCGCGGCTGTACCTGGGTGTCGGTAATCGGGAAATAGTGTACGGCGCCGGTCACCGGGACGGCTACGTCATAGGTACCGTCATCATCGGGATCGGCGGCCGGGTGTCCCTCAATGCCGACGGCTCCTGAACCCTCTACGTCTACTGGAATGGCGACTGGCGAGACGACCGTGAATGTGCCATCGCCGTTGGCGGTAGAGTCGGCGAGAGCATTTATTGAAACCACTTTGGCGGGCGCACTTCCACTTCCCACATTGGTATAGTCACCGGTATCCCATGCCAGAATCACCGCCAGCCGGCTCTCGCTGCTGGTGAATTCCGGATTATTCTTCAGATCATAATACAGTTCGTCGTCGTTGTTGGTCTTGGTCGGATCTGTCACCGAAAACTTGATGCTTGGAAATTCACCCGGCATCGTGTTGTTCACTTCCAGGATGTTGTAGCTGAACAGGCTGGCTGCAACCTGGGCCGGAATGGCATGGGATTCCAGCACCGATCCGGCAATCTTGTTCTCTGCGTGACAAACCGAACATTCGCTGTTGTCTGTAACGATGCCTCCGGGATGGCCGCCTGCCTCGCCCGCGCTGAAGTCGACGTCGTCATGGCAGGAACCGCAGGACTCAATGGTCGGGCGCATAACGATATTGCTGGCATCCGGTGTCTCGCTGCTGGCGGGGTCATGGCATTTCACGCAGGTCTGCGGGCTTTGGGGGAAAGCAACATCGGAAAAGTCGTGCCTGGAATCGCGGAACCCGTAAATGACATATTCGCCGCCGCTCTCAACGCTTGGCAACTGCTCACCCATGTGGATCTTGTGGGTAAGGACACGGAAATCCAGGCTGTTGCCACTGTTGGCGTCGGTGCTTCCGGGGTTATGGCAGGTCACACAGAGATCCACATCCTGGCGGCCATCACCATGCATGCGCAATTCCCCGTGGCAGGAATTACAGGAGGCCTGGGCAACGATTTTTCGCTGGGGTATGTTATCAGTCAGCCCGCTGGAGGGCTGAAAGGTGAATACTGCATTGGTTAACGGCAGGGATTCACCAAGAAAGCTTCCGCGGATTTCAAGCCCCACGCGGTGCGTCAGATCCGGTTCAAAAGGGACGCTGACAGGCTCGGTAACGGAATCCAGATCAGTGGCAAAGGTGTATTCATAGGTGCCGTCACCATTGTTGACCAGGGTGCCGTCATTTTCCGTTCTGGCCTGAACAGCGTCCTCGGTTCCCGGGCCCACACCCGCCGCTTCTATCTGGTTCAGGTAGCTCTGCCAGTGGTCGCTGTCGCCTCCCGTACCGGGAACAAGTTTGGCAATTGTGAAAGATGGCTGCCCCTGGGTTAACTGGTCGAACGGAAATCCGAATTGATCCGTGGCTTCGAATTTAATGACAGGGGCGCTATTGATGGAGACATCGGTTATACGAATCTGCAGCTCTTCAGGAACCTGATTGAAAGATCCGGGAGGACCGGAAGGGCCGGGAGGTCCTGCCGGACCAACGTCGCCGGTATCCCCCTCGCAACCGGCAAGGACAAGAACGAAGATGAGGCCCCAGATCAATCCACACGTTCGTGCGATGGTGCGAAATGACTGGTTGATTGGCACACAAGGTTTATGGATTTTTGTTACCTTGGCCATGCTCATTGTCTCCTTGTCCGCAATGCCACCGGGCCTGGTGGTGAGTTTCATTCTTTTTAGAACAGGACTGCTGCCACAGAGATCCCAATCTTTCATGGACTCTACGTGATTAAAAATAGTTCATCGACCGGATAGTTGCACTGTGCCTGACCAAATCCGGGCAATTATTTGACCTGAGTCAAAGGCGCTTCAATACTTAAGATGCTAGTAATTGTATTAGTCGGGACGGGCAAGCAGGCTAAAAGCAGGACGACCCGTTTAATAATCCGGTTGGTCAGTTTCAGCATGCAGTCAGGAAGAATTCACCCAAAGGAGTTCGCCATGCGTTCTACTACTTCTCTTATCCTTGCGGCCCTGGCCGCTCTCGCAATGAGTGCTGGTGTTTTTGCCAAGGCTCCGTCAGCAGCCGAAGACTGCGCCAGCTGCCATAATAAAAATGGTATCAGCGATGACGAAGACATTCCCACCATCGCCGGCGCTTCTACATTCTTTCTTGAAAATCAGATGTTTATATTTAAAGACGGCGCCCGACCCTGTGCAAAGGAAGAATTCGGCGAAGAGGAGCATGAAGGTATTGCAGAGGATCATTGTGACCTGGCAAAAGATCTGAGCGAAAACGAGATCACCGAACTCGCCGCTTATTTTTCCGATCAGCCCTTCGAGAGCGCAGACCAGAAAGTTGATGAAGATCTTGCGGGCATGGGTGCACAGATCCACGAGCAACGTTGCGAAAAATGCCATTCCGACGGCGGCAGCCTGGCGCTGGATGATGCGGGTATCCTGGCGGGTCAATGGAAGGCCTACCTTGTCCGCACCATGCAGGATTACAAGAACGGTGACCGCTGGCAGCCAGAGAAAATGCAACCTGCAATGGAGGCCCTGAGCGAGAAAGACATCAACGCTCTTGCTGAGTACTACGCCAGAGAAGGCAAGAAATAGTCAGAAACAGACTGACAGGGATCCGGACGGGTCGCGGCGGCAGAATACCAGTCTACAGGAGTGGGAACGATGGCAACGGGCAAAGGTTCGGATCCGGAACAAAAGAGCTGGTGGCGCCGCCTCTGGCAGTGGCCGAAAACGAAGTACCTGCTCTGGATTCCAGCGGGAGGTTTCGTAATGCTGGTGACGGGAGCCATTTTACTCGGTGGCTTCAATTACACCATGGAGGAAACAAACTCACTGGAATTCTGCACCTCATGTCATGAAATGAGTGCGTTTGTCTATCCGGAGTACAAGGAAAGCTCCCATTTCTCCAACCAGAGTGGTGTTCGCGCGATCTGCTCTGACTGCCATGTGCCGAAGGACTGGTGGGGCAAGGTCGTTCGCAAGACACAGGCGGCGTTTATTGAAGTTCCCTCATGGATTACCGGGAAGATCGACTCGCCTGAAAAGTTCGAAGCCCATCGCCGGGAAATGGCGGAATCAGTGTGGGCGAAAATGCGGGCAAGCAACTCCGCCACTTGCCGCAACTGCCACAGTTACGACGCCATGGCTCTGAGCATGCAGGACCGTTACGCCAAGCGCAGGCACTCCGCCGAATATCGCGAGGCGACCGATAAAACCTGCATCGACTGTCATCAGGGCATAGCCCATAACCTTCCTGAAGTAACAGCAGAGTAGGCGTTCATACACCTTCCCGGCGGTAGGTTCTCGCCACCAGGCATAAAAAAAGGCCCCTGATTTTTCAGGGGCCTTTTCGGTTGGTTGGTGGAGACGGCGGGAATTGAACCCGCGTCCGCCAGTACTCAGCCTTGAGGTCTACATGTTTAGCGTCTCTCTATTAATTTAAGTTCAAGCGACCCGAGAGTCAGGGTGCAAGAACCGAGCTCTTTGAATCTTAGCCTTTAACCAGTGAGCTCTGGTTAAAGGAGCATCCCGTAAGCGATGACGTCCTGAGATGTAGCTCCGGGCTACGGGCGACCCGGTCAGGACGACTAGCAGCTTACGCTGCTAGTGCGTAGTTTTCGTCGTTTGCGACTATTGCGTTGCAGCTTTGGATTAACGAGATTCGCTGCCATCTCGACATGCACTCAAGGGTTCGCCACCGGCGTCGAAGCCATGTCGTCCCCTTACTCGTAGTATATGTGTCCGGTTTGCCGGACTTCAAGGGTTGTTTGTCGAGATTTGTACATTCCGGCCGGTAGATGTACTTACAGGGCCCGGCTGGCTTTGTGCTGGCTGCCGCTCCTTCTGCCTGCCAGGGCCGCGTGGCTCAGGGCCTGGAAGCTTTCCCGGAAGAGGTCCATGACAGCTTGCGGGTCAGCGTGGATAGCCTTATCAACAGTAATGCCGAACTGTACGGTGCCGGCATAGCTGAAAATACTGATGCCGATGCCGATGTTGCCACTCTGGGGAACCCAGAACATGGGCTGGGTCAATCTGCTGCCGGCCAGATATAGAGCATCCTCGGGCCCGGGCACATTGGTCAGTACCGCAGAGGCCTTGTTGCTGAGAAGGTCCAGGGCCCTTCGCTCCAGTATATCGGGGCCGCGGCCGAATAAATCAAGTAGGCTGTAGGTCACTTGGGCCTGGTAAGAGCGTTTGAGCCGGTTCATGTTTTCGTGTACCTGCCGGAAACACATGATCGGATCCTGCACTTCCACGGGCAGCGTCACCAGAACCAGGCCGAACTGGTTGCCGAGGGTTTCAATGGGCTGGTCAAGAGGGCGCAGGTTGAAAGGCATAGCTACGCGGATGCCGCATTCCGGAGCGGGCTCATTGCTGGCGGAAAAATGTCGTTGCAGGGCGCCGGTGGCGGCACAGAGCAGCACGTCGTTGACGGTGCCGCCGAGGGTTTTGGCGCAGGCCTTCACTTCCGCAAGGTCCAGTGCCTCTCCCCAGGAAACCTGCTTGCGCCCGGAAAGCGGGCTTTTCAGGTGAGTGTCGGGTTCGAACGGCGCCAGTCCCAGTTTGATCAGGTCCATGGCAACGCCGCCGGCGGTGGCGGCCAGTTTGATCGGGTAACCGGGGTCTTCGCGCACCGAATGGATGAACAGTCTGGCCTGATCGGTTGCTGCATGGGTGCTGTCCACCAGCCGGTGCAGAGTGTGCTGCAGGGTGGAAACTTTTTTGGGTATGGCCCGAGGTTTAGTGGTAACCCGCTTCAGTTTTGGCTCGGGTGTCTTGTCGGTGAGCGAGAGCATCACCCGCACCAGCGAAATACCATCGGCAATGCAGTGGTGAATTCGCACCACCAGGGCGCTGCCACCCTCGTAGTTGTCGATATAGTGCATTTGCCAGAGCGGCCGGCGGAAATCCAGAGAGGTGCTGTTCAGATCGCTGGCCAGTTTCTGGAGTTCGGCCTTGTCGGCCTTGCCCGGAAGGGCAATCTGATGCAGGTGGTTATCGATGTGGAACAGCGGGTCATCCTGCCAGTACGCCCGGTCGCCGTCGTCTACCACCCGTTGGCGAAAGCGCTGGAAGCACAGAAAGCGGTTTTCGAGTGTGCGTCTCAGGCGGCTGATGGAGAGGGGGCGGTCCAGTGCCAGTATCCCGCAGATCATCATGGGGTTTTCAGGGGTATCCATGCGCAGCCACGCGCGGTCAATGGAAGACATGGGTATCTGTTTGGGTGACATCAGTTTTCTCCCTTTGCCATGCACCACACCGGCCCGTGCCGTGATTGTCAGACGTTGTTGTCGCGCAGAATACGCTGCTTCTGGCGATTCCAGTCACGCTCTTTCTCGGTGGCGCGTTTGTCGAACTGCTTCTTGCCTTTCACCAGGGCAATCTCGCACTTTACCTTGTTCTTTTTCCAGTAGAGCGCCAGTGGGATGCAGGTGTACCCTGCCTGGTTGACCTTGCCAACAATCTTGCCGATTTCCCTGGCGTGCAGGAGCAGTTTGCGGGTGCGGGTCGGATCCGCAATCACGTGGGACGACGCCGTGGTCAGCGGTGTAATGTGGGAGCCAAGGAGCCAGGCTTCTCCATCCTTCAACAGGACATAGGCGTCGGTCAGCTGTGCTTTACCGGCGCGCAGCGACTTCACTTCCCAGCCCAGCAGGGCAAGGCCGGCCTCGAAGCGTTCCTCGATGTGGTATTCGTGTTTTGCCTTTTTGTTCAGGGCAATGGTGGCGCTCGGAGCGCCGGGTTTCTTCTTGCTCATGAATCAATGATCCGGAGTCGGACAAGGAATTTACCGGGCTTATTCATTCCGGAAAAGCGCGCATTGTAGCTCAGTAGTGCCAGACCGGTCACGAAATCGGCGTGATTGGTTGCGCCGTCGGTCGTATGGGTCGCAATTCCTCCGCTACAATGTCTGCTCAGATATCGTCAGGGAACGGAATGCCTACACCTTACGAAACACCCATCGGGTCCTGGACCCGGCCAACGACTTTTTTCTGGGCTGCAACCGGCGCAACCTTCGGCCTGGCGAATGTGTGGCAGTTCCCCTATCTGGCCAGCCAGCACGGTGGCGGACTGTTCGTTCTGCTCTATCTGCTTTGCCTGGTGCTGATAACCCTGCCCCTGATGGTGACGGAGGCGACCATGGGGCGACATTCCCGCCACGGCCTGGTGCTGGCTATGGACGGGTATGTGCGAAGGGCCCGCTGTTCCCGCTGGTGGGTCTGGGCCGGCAGGATAGCTGTTCTTGCAGCGCTTCTGGTGCTCTCCTTTACCGCTGTTTTCGGCGCCATTGCCCTGGCCTACGTTTTCTATGGTGCCATGGGCAGATTCATTGGCGCCGGCGAGGCTGACGCGGCAGGTATGCTCTCGTCCCTGGTTTCGGACCCGGAAGAGTATCGCGTTTTCATGGCCTGGCACGGGTTTTTCCTGCTGCTGGTGATATGGGTTTCCATGCAGGGTGTGGCTGACGGTATCGAGCGTGCTGTTCGGGTGGTAGTGCCGCTGATATTACTGATGTTGCTGGTACTTTCCGGTCTCGCTGCCTGGGCTGGTGAGTTTCGCGGTGCGTCTGATTACATGCTCAGTTTCCGCCCCGCTGATGTGACCCGGGAAAGCCTCCAGGCCGCGTTGTTCCATGCGTTTTTTACCCTGGGGCTGGGTATGGGGGTATGGACTCTGTTCGGAGCCTACACCCCGGTCGGTACTCGGCTGAAGCGCTCGGTGCTGGCCGTTGTGCTGATGGATACCCTGATTGCCATTGTGGCAGGCCTGGCAATCTATTCGCTTGTGCCCGCAGGGCACTCTATGGAAGCAGAGCGTGGCTTTGGCCTGCTGTTCCTCTCATTGCCGGCAGCGTTAACGGACTTGCCGGGTAGCCAATTCCTGATTGCAACCGTGTTTCTGGTCATTGTGATGATCGTATGGACAACCTCCCTGGCGCTGCTGGAGCCGGTTGTGGGCTGGTTTCAGGAATGGACGGGAGCTCCGCGGAGTTGGTCGGTGTTTTTGATGGGGGGGCTGGTCTGGCTGGTGGGTCTTGCGTCTCTGCTGTCTTTCAATGTCTGGTCAGGCGAGCGTTTTGCGGGCGGGACGGCGTTCAGATGGCTTGAACTGGTCACAGGTGGGCTGTTGATTCCAATGGTGAGTATCCTGATTGCCATTTTTGCCGGCTGGCGGATGACCCGGAACCTGACTTTCACCATACTTGGTGCGGCTCCCGATCTGTTCCGGGGGATATGGTTCTGGGTTATGCGGCTGGTGCTCCCTCTGGCGGTTGCGTACATCGGTATCCAGTACACGGCGATCTCGATGGTGGCCATGTGCAACACCGGAAGCACTGAGCTTTGGTGCGGTCCGGCGGATGAGGAATCGCCGCAAACGGAGGAAAACCTCGAATTCGAGGACGCAAATGGAAGCGAAGGTGGTCCCAATGGCGACGAGATCCTTTATCATAGTGTCTGATCAGGACTGACCTCGCTGGTCACGCTACCGCAGTGTCATTTATTCAAGCATGTATCAAGCAGGACGTTCGCCTCTAATGCCCCATCAGATCGATAAAACCGCGTTGGTAATGCATCCGGCAGATCGCATGTTCCATCTTGTCAATGACGTGGCCCGTTACCCGGAATTTCTGCCCTGGTGCGCGGACACAGAAATACATCAGCAAACCGGCGATCAGATCGTGGCTTCCATGGATATTGCCAGGGGTGGTATCCGTCATCGTCTGACCACCCGCAACCAGCTGTTGCTGCCGGATACCATTGAAATGAGCCTGGTGGACGGGCCCTTTCGCAAGCTGAGTGGACGCTGGCACTTCAAATCACTCGACGAAAACGCCTGCAAGGTTATCCTGACACTGGATTTCGAATTCTCCGGGTCGCTGTCGCGAATGACGTTCGGGCCGGTATTCAACCAGGCGGCGACCACAATGGTGGATGCTTTCTGCCGCCGGGCGGACGAACTCTATCGTGTAGGTGTGTTGTGATCGATGTGGAAGTGGCGTTCGCCCGACCAGACAGGCAGGAAATAATCTGTCTGCAGGTGGAGGAGGGCACAACCGCGGTAGAGGCGGTGCGGCGATCCGGTATTACTGCGGTTTTTCCGGAGATTGATCCGGAAAAGGACGACATGGGTATCTTCGGCAAAGTGATCAAGAACCCGTCTTCCCATGAGCTGAGGAACGGTGACCGGGTTGAAGTCTACCGTCCGCTCAAGATCGATCCCAAGCAGGCCCGGCACAACCGGGCAAAGAAGAAAGCCTGATGCCGGCTCAGTAAGCCGGTGTTTCTTCCAGCAGTTGTGCTTCGTAGTAGGAATACCGGTCGTTATCGTAGTAAACAATAACCCGTTGTTCCTTGATGTCACCACCGGCGCGCTGGAAGGTATACACGTAGTACTCCCGGGAAGGATCGGCCGGGTTGGTCATCAGAGGCGTTCCCAGCACGGAATGAACCTGGCTGCGGGACATTCCCTCGGCCAGTGAGGTCAGCTCTTCGTCAGTGAGTATGTTTCCCTGTTGTACATTGATCTTGTACACACCTGGGAAAGCACAGCCAGTCATGATGAGAGTGAGAATGAGAGCTGTGATCTTTTGCATCGCCGGGGGAAATCCTCTATCTTGAAATCGCCTGCCAAGGGCAGGTGTGGCACGGTCTGACCGTTAACATGCGGCTCCATCATACCGGAAGCCGTGAAGCACACCAAAGAGTGAATCGTAACATGTCATCCGAAAACACCGAATTGCGGAAAGTCGGCCTGAAAGTAACTCTGCCGAGAGTGAAAATCTTCAATATCCTGGAGAGCTCCGAGGAACACCACCTCAGTGCCGAGGATGTTTATAAAAAGCTTCTGCAGCAGGGTGACGATGTGGGCCTGGCGACTGTCTACCGGGTGCTGACCCAGTTTGAGGCTGCGGGCCTGGTTCTGCGCCACAACTTTGAGGGTGGGCACGCGGTGTTCGAGATGGCCGGCGACGACCATCATGATCATATGGTCTGTACGCAGACCGGAGAGGTTATCGAGTTCGTTGACGAAGTCATCGAGGAGCGGCAACAGAAGATTGCCAGAGAGCGTGGTTACGAGATTGTCGACCACAGCCTGATTCTCTACGTCAAGCCTCTCAAGTCCTGAATGTCGCGAGCTTGCCAGAGCCGGGCCCCGAAACATAAAAAAGGGGCGGGTATTTGGCCCGCCCCAACAACTCTCAGGATCGAGAGGGGAATACTTTCGCTTCTAGCAGTCTTCAGTGGTGGGTTGCCTGACCCTTGGTAAACATTTCATGGGCGTGGGCGATAGTGTGTTCCGTCATATCAACACCACCGAGCATCCGGGCCACTTCGCTTACCCTGCCATCGTCGTCCAGTGATTCGATCCTGGAGTAAGTGGCCTCTGCTTCTGTAAACTTGCTGACAAACAGGTGCTGGTGGCACTGGGCTGCCACCTGCGCCAGATGTGTTACGCACAGAACCTGGCCGTTATCGCCAAGGCTCCTCAGTAAGCGACCGACCACTTCGGCAGTTCCGCCGCCGATACCCACATCGACTTCGTCAAACACCAGAGTGGGCGTGGTGGACGTCTGGGCGACCACTACCTGGATCGCCAGGCTTATACGTGAGAGTTCGCCTCCTGACGCTACCTTGGCCAGCGGTCGTGCAGGCTGCCCCGGGTTGGCGCTGACCAGGAACTCGATATCTTCCAGGCCATGGGGAGCCGGCTCGTCTTCCTTGTTACGGTTCAGATGGGTGACAAATTGCACTGCTGGCATGCTCAGTTGCGCCAGCTCTTCAGCAATTCGCTGGTCCAGATTTGCGGCGGCCTGCTGGCGGGCCTCTGAGAGTTCTGAGGCCAGTTCGTTAAACACGGCCCGCTGTTCGTCCAGTTCTACCTGCAGTCTTTCAACGCTGCCTTCGCCGTCGTCCAGTGAGGCCAGTTCGGCACTCAGTGCCTGATGGAAGTCAGGCAGGGTTTCCGGAGCGATGCGGTGCTTGCGGGCCATCTGGTAGATGGCACTCAGGCGCTCTTCCACTTCGGCCAGCCTCGCCGGATCCGCATCGTAATCTTCTACAAAGTGGCGCAGATTGTCGCCAGCCTCGGTAATCTGGATCTGGGCTTCGTGCAGCATCTGGATGGTTTCGGCCAGTTCCGGTACTTCAACGGGAAGCTGTTCCAGTTGCTGTAGCGCCTGGCGCAACAGGTCCGCCGCACTGTTATCCTCCTCCGTGCACAGCAGGGTGGCCTGATGGCTGTTATGCAGAACGGCGTCTGCATGGCTGAGCTGTTCCTGCTCTTTTTCAAGCTGCGCCTGTTCACCCTGTTCCAGCGCAAGGCGGTCCAGTTCTTCCACCTGGTAGCGCAGCAGTTGCAGGCGTGCTTCGGTCTCGTCTGCATTCTGCTGGCGCTCGGTCAGCCGCTGGCGGGTCTTGTGCCAGGTTTTCCAGGCCTCCCGGGCCTGGCCACCGAGGGCTTCAACGCCCGCAAACTCGTCCAGCAGTTTGCGGTGGGTTTCCCTGCGCAGCAGTGACTGGTGCTGATGCTGGCTGTGGATATCCATCAGGGCGCTGCCCAGGTCTTTGAGGTGGGCAAGTGGGCAGGGCTGGCCGTTAATATAGGCGCGGGAGCGGCCATCCTTGCTGATTACGCGGCGGAGGATGCATTGGTTGTCGTCGTCCAGCTCATGCTTTTCCAGCCATTGCCGGGCCTCGGCAATGCGGGACACATCGAATGTTGCGGTGATATCGGCCCGCTTGGCACCATGGCGGACGGCGCCGGCGTCAGCACGACCGCCCATGGCAAGACCAAGGGCGTCCAGTACGATGGATTTGCCGGCACCGGTTTCTCCGGTCAGTGCCGTCATGCCCTTGCTGAATTGAAGTTCGACTCTTTCGGCAATGGCGTAATTGGAAACAGTGAGCTGTGTGAGCATGCAGAGTTCCTCCGCTCGATTCCTGAATACTGTGGTTACATACAGTGACTGTGAATATATACAGGGTTTTTCCGGTTTGCAAACATCATCCGAAGAATTTGTGGATGAATGAGGGGTTCAACGGTTGAAACATTGGTTGGGGGCCCCATATCCGTTCGCAAACACGGTTTTCCCGGCGCTGTCTGACCGGGAGCAATAGTTAATCGGCCGTTTTTATGGCCGTCGACGACCAAGCAGGAGTTGCCATGAGCGCTGACGAGAAGCGTAACGAACAGGTTGAGGAAGAGCTGAAGGATACTGCTGAATCGGCCTCGCAGGAGAAAGGTGGCACCGGGGATGCCCCGGAAAATGCTCCGGAGAATGAAACCGAAGCGCTGAAAGCACAGGCGCAGGAATTTCAGGAGCAGATGCTGCGCTTCCAGGCGGAAATGCAGAACGTGCGCCGGCGCGCCGAAATTGATGTTGAAAAGGCTCATAAATTTGCGCTGGAGAAATTCGTAAAAGAGCTTCTGCCAGTGGCGGACAGCCTTGAAAAAGCCGTGGAAAGCACTGAGGCACAGGAAGATGTCGGCAACAAGCAGGTAGCCTCTATCCGCGAAGGGGTCGAGATGACCCTGAGTCTGTTCATGAACAGCCTCAGAAAATTCAACGTCGAGCAGTTGAACCCGCTCGGCGAGCCGTTCGACCCGCAGCAACACGAAGCCCTTTCGATGGTGCCGGCACCCGACTCCGAGCCCAACAGTGTTGTCGCGGTCGTCCAGAAAGGCTACACGCTGAACAACCGGGTGGTTCGCCCGGCCATGGTAATGGTGGCGAAGGCCGAGGGCTCACCAAAAATCGATGAACAGGCTTGAAAAGCAGATTAAAGCGCCAATATAGCCAGTAAACAGGCAGCGCACCGGGTTTTCCCGGATTGGCCTTGGAACTAGTCAGAATCGAATTGAACAACCGAATTGGAGCAATTACATGAGTAAAATTATTGGTATCGATCTGGGAACCACAAACTCCTGTGTTGCCATCATGGATGGTGACAAGGTCAAGGTTATCGAGAACGCAGAGGGCGATCGCACCACTCCGTCAATCATCGCGTACACCGAAGACGGTGAGATACTGGTAGGCCAGTCTGCCAAGCGCCAGGCGGTCACCAACCCCAACAACACCGTATACGCTATCAAGCGTCTGATCGGTCGTCGTTTTGAAGACGATGTGGTCCAGAAAGACATCAAGATGGTGCCCTATAAAATCGCCAAGGCTGATAACGGCGATGCCTGGGTGGAAGTGAAGGGCGAGAAGATGGCGCCGCCGCAGGTGTCTGCGGAAATCATCAAGAAGATGAAGAAGACCGCTGAAGATTATCTTGGTGAGAAAGTAACCGAAGCGGTAATTACCGTACCGGCCTACTTTAACGACAGCCAGCGCCAGGCCACCAAGGATGCCGGCAGGATTGCCGGTCTGGATGTGAAGCGCATCATTAACGAGCCCACCGCGGCTGCCCTGGCTTATGGCCTGGACAAGAAAAGCGGTGACCGCACTGTGGCTGTTTATGACCTGGGTGGTGGTACCTTCGATATCTCCATCATCGAGATCGCCGATGTGGACGGTGAGCACCAGTTCGAAGTGCTGGCTACCAACGGTGATACCTTCCTTGGTGGTGAAGACTTTGACATGAAGCTGATCGAGTATCTGGCCGATCAGTTCAAGAAAGACAGCGGCATTGACCTGCGCGGCGACTCTCTGGCCATGCAGCGCCTGAAGGAAGCTGCCGAGAAAGCGAAAATCGAGCTTTCCAGCAGCCAGCAGACCGACGTCAATCTGCCGTACGTAACGGCGGATGCCAGCGGTCCCAAGCACATGAACGTAAAGGTTACCCGCGCCAAGCTGGAATCGCTGGTTGAAGAACTGATTGAGCGCAGTCTTGCGCCGTGCCGCACCGCACTGGAAGATTCCGGTGCCAAGATCGGCGAAATCGACGAAGTCATCCTGGTCGGTGGGCAGACACGCATGCCGCTGGTTCAGGAGAAGGTGAAGAACTTCTTCGGTAAGGAAGCCCGCAAGGATGTAAATCCGGACGAAGCCGTGGCTGTGGGTGCTGCTATCCAGGCAGCCGTGCTCTCCGGTGACGTGAAGGATGTGCTGCTTCTTGACGTAACGCCGCTGACTCTCGGCATCGAAACCATGGGTGGTGTGGCTACACCGCTGATCGAGAAGAACACCACAATTCCGACCAAGAAGTCGCAGACCTTCTCAACTGCGGAGGACAACCAGACTGCCGTGACCATTCATGTGGTCCAGGGCGAGCGCAAGCAGGCGGCACAGAACAAGTCACTGGGTCGGTTTGACCTGACCGACATTCCGCCGGCACCTCGCGGCACGCCGCAGATCGAAGTAACCTTCGATATCGATGCCAACGGCATCCTGAACGTGTCCGCCAAAGACAAGGCAACCGGTAAGGAGCAGTCCATCGTGATCAAGGCCTCTTCCGGCCTCAATGATGAGGAAATCGAGAAGATGGTCCGCGATGCCGAGGCTAACGCCGACGAAGATCGCAAGTTCGAAGAGCTGGTCCAGGCCCGTAACCAGGGTGACGCGATGGTTCACAGCGTTCGCAAGACTCTGGCCGAAGCCGGTGACAAGGTGACTGACAGCGAGAAGGAGTCTATCGAAGCTTCTGTCAAGGAGCTGGAAGAAGCGCTCACCGGTTCCGACAAGGAAGATATCGAAGCCAAGACCCAGAAGGTGGCTGAAGCCTCTTCCGAACTGGCCCAGAAGATGTATGCGGACCAGGGAGAGCAGGCGCAACAGGCCGGGGGAGAAGAAAGTGCCCAGTCCGGTTCTGGCGATGATGCCGTTGATGCTGAGTTTGAAGAAGTCAAAGATGACGACAAGCGATAAAACTTAAGACCATCAGGCAGTTGGAAAACGCGGGAGCTCTCCCGCGTTTTCCTCGTTTTACCAACAGGGTTTTAGAGCATGGCCAAGCGTGATTATTACGAGATTCTCGGGATCGCCCGGGAAGCGGATGAAAAAGAGATCAAGCGAGCCTACCGCAAGCTTGCAATGAAGTATCATCCAGACCGGAATCCGGATGACGAAGATGCCGACCATAAGTTCAAGGAAGCCAGCGAAGCTTACGAAATACTGTCGGACTCGTCCAAGCGCGCGGCATATGACCAGTTCGGCCACGCCGGCGTTGATGGCCAGGCAGGTGGCGGCTTTGGCGGGGGTGGTGGTGCCAGCTTCTCCGACATCTTTGGTGATGTGTTTGGTGATATCTTTGGCGGCGGTGGCCGTGGCCGGACCACTCGCGGTGCGGACTTGCGCTATACCCTGGAGCTGGACCTCGAAGAAGCGGTAAAAGGTAAAACCGTTCAGATCCGCATACCCGGCCATACCGAGTGTGAAATCTGCGATGGCAGCGGCGCGGAAAAAGGCTCCCGCCCGGAAACCTGCGGCACCTGTAATGGTATGGGGCAGGTGCGCATGCAGCAGGGTTTCTTTACCGTCCAGCAGGCCTGCCCCACCTGCCGGGGTGCCGGCAAGGTCATCAAGAATCCCTGCAGGAACTGCCATGGTACCGGCCGCGTTCAGGAAGAGAAGACGCTCTCGGTGAAGGTGCCTCCTGGCGTCGACACCGGGGATCGCATCCGTCTCTCCGGTGAAGGCGAGATGGGTATCGACGGCGGCCCGCCTGGCGATCTGTACGTACAGATTGCAGTGCGCGAGCACTCAATCTTTACCCGCGATGGCCGCAACCTTTACTGCGAAGTGCCCATCAGCATCGTGGACGCCGCCCTCGGCGGTGAGCTGGAAGTCCCCACCCTCGACGGTCGCGTGAAGCTGAAAATTCCACCGGAAACCCAGACCGGCAAACTGTTCCGCTTGCGCAACAAGGGTGTCAGTCCGGTTCGTGGCGGCCCATCCGGTGATCTGTTATGCCGGGTGATGGTGGAAACACCGGTTAACCTAACCAAGCGTCAGAAAGAATTGCTCGAAGAATTTCAGGAAACCCTGGATGGCGGTGATGGCAACAGGCACGGCCCCAGGAAAACGTCCTGGTTTGAGGGCGTGAAAAACTTCTTTGATGAAATGAAATTCTGAGGGCGGATAGCATGGGCGACATCAGAGTAGCGATCATCGGCGCCGCGGGGCGCATGGGCAAAGTGCTGATCGAAGCTGTTGACGGCACCGAAGGCCTCGAACTCGGTGCCGCCATTGTCGAGCCGGGCAGCAGCCTCATCGGCGCCGACGCTGGCGAAATGACCGGCATCGGCAAAACCGGCATCAGGATGGCCGGCAGCCTGGCGGAGGTAAAAGACGATTTCGACGTACTCGTCGACTTCACCTTTCCGGATCTGACTCTGGAAAACGCCGAATTCTGCAAAGCCAACAGCAAGATGGTTGTCATCGGCACCACCGGCCTGACTGACGCCGAGAAAGAACAGCTTGCGCTGGCTGCAGAACAGGCCCCCGTGGTCTTCGCTCCCAACATGAGTGTTGGCGTTAACGTCACCCTGAATCTGCTGCGCACGGCCGCGGCAGCTTTGGGCGACGACTATGATGTGGAAATCATTGAAGCCCACCACCGCCACAAGAAGGATGCCCCCTCCGGCACGGCCCTGCGCATGGGCGAGGTCGTCGCCGATGCACTCGGCCGCGACCTCAAGGAATGCGCCGTCTACGGCCGGGAAGGCTTCACCGGCGAGCGCGCCCGCAAGGAGATCGGTTTTGAAACCATCCGCGCCGGAGATGTGGTTGGAGATCACACGGTTATGTTTGCCACCGAGGGTGAGCGCATCGAGATTACCCACAAGGCGAGCAGTCGGATGACGTTTGCCAAGGGAGCGATGCGCGCGGCTTTGTGGTTGGATGGCAAGCCTGCCGGGCTGTATGACATGCAGGATGTGTTGGGGTTGAAGTAGGGGTGGTTTGATCAGGTTTGTCGGATTACGAGGCTGGCGCCTCTAATCCGACCTGCGGAGGTTCGACCCCAGCCAATTGCCCGTGCTGCCATGTGCGACAAGCAGGATTTCGCATGGACACTAAGCCTCATATTTCTTACAATGACGCGGTTTAACTGCACCAAGCGTAGCTTTGACAACGCTCTATAGAAAAAGCGGGACGGAGTTCAACTCCCTCTCGCTTTTTTGCGACCTGAATTTGCGCTTGCGTTCCTGTTCGTGACGAACCTGTACGCCACTCGATGAGGATACAAGCCTTGAGTACACCAGCCATCCTTGCACTCGCAGACGGAAGCCTGTTTTACGGCACCGCCATTGGCGCTGAAGGGGAAACCAGCGGCGAAGTAGTGTTCAACACCGCCATGACCGGTTACCAGGAAATCCTGACTGACCCGTCCTACTCCCGCCAGATTGTAACCCTTACCTATCCCCACATCGGCAACACCGGTGTCAACGAAGAAGACATCGAATCCGATCGCGTCCAGGCCGCCGGCCTGATTATCCGCGACCTGCCGTTGATGGTGAGCAACTGGCGCAGTACCGGCTCGCTGCAGGACTACCTGCGCACCAACAACATTGTGGGCATTGCCGACATCGACACCCGTCGCCTCACCCGGATCCTGCGGGACAAGGGCTCCCAGAACGGCGCCGTGGTTGCCGGTGCAGATGTCACCGCAGACAGGGCCCTGGAGCTGGCCAACGCGTTTCCCGGCCTCAAGGGTATGGATCTGGCAAAAGAAGTGACCTCGGAAAGAACCTGGACCTGGAGCCAGAGCGAGTGGAATATCGAGAGTGGCTATGGCGAGCGCACCGAATCGAAATTCAGGGTAGTCGCCTGGGACTACGGCGTTAAGCTGAACATCCTGCGCATGCTGGCTGGCCGCGGCTGCGACATCACCGTGGTACCGGCACAGACGCCAGCTTCGGAAGTGCTGGCGATGAATCCGGACGGCATATTCCTGTCCAACGGTCCGGGTGACCCGGAGCCCTGCGACTACGCCATCCAGGCAATCCGCGAAGTGCTGGAAACCGAGATTCCGGTATTCGGTATCTGCCTCGGCCATCAGTTGCTGGCCCTGGCCAGCGGTGCAAAGTCGATCAAGATGGGCCATGGCCACCACGGCGCCAACCATCCGGTGCAGAACCTGAAAGATGGCACGGTGATGATCACCAGCCAGAATCACGGCTTTGCAGTGGACGAGGCCAGCCTGCCAGATAACCTGGAGGCTACCCACAAATCCCTGTTTGACGATTCCCTGCAGGGAATACGCCGCACCGACAAGCCAGCATTCAGCTTCCAGGGTCACCCGGAAGCCAGTCCCGGTCCCCACGACGTGGCGCCGCTGTTTGATGAATTTATTCGCCTGATGGAGGCACGTTGATGCCAAAGCGTACCGACATTAAAAGCATACTGATCCTGGGTGCCGGCCCTATTGTGATCGGGCAGGCGTGCGAGTTTGATTACTCCGGAGCCCAGGCCTGTAAGGCCTTGCGGGAAGAGGGGTACCGGGTGATCCTGGTCAACTCCAACCCGGCCACCATCATGACGGATCCGGTCATGGCGGATGCCACCTACATCGAGCCCATTACCTGGAAAACCGTCGAAAAGATCATCGAGAAAGAGAGCCCGGATGCCCTGCTGCCCACCATGGGCGGTCAGACGGCGTTGAACTGTGCGCTGGACCTGGAAAGACACGGCATCCTGGAAAAGCACGGCGTGGAAATGATCGGCGCCAACGCCGATACCATCGACAAGGCCGAGGATCGCGACCGTTTCGACAAGGCCATGAAGAAGATTGGTCTGGAATGCCCGCGGGCCACCATTGCCCATTCCATGGCCGAAGCCTGGGAAGTGGCTGATGATATCGGTTTCCCCTGCATTATCCGCCCGTCGTTCACCATGGGTGGCTCCGGTGGCGGTATTGCCTACAACCGCGACGAGTTCGAGGAAATCTGTACCCGTGGCCTGGACCTGTCGCCGACCAATGAACTGCTGATCGACGAGTCCCTGATCGGCTGGAAAGAGTATGAGATGGAAGTTGTCCGCGACAGGAACGACAACTGCATTATCGTCTGCGCCATCGAGAATTTCGACGCCATGGGCGTACACACCGGTGACTCCATCACCGTGGCGCCGGCCCAGACCCTCACCGACAAGGAATACCAGATCATGCGCAACGCCTCCCTGGCGGTACTGCGTGAGATCGGCGTGGAAACCGGCGGCTCCAACGTCCAGTTCGGGGTAAATCCGGATACCGGGCGTGTGGTTGTGATCGAGATGAATCCCCGGGTCTCCCGTTCCTCGGCCCTTGCCTCCAAGGCCACAGGTTTTCCCATTGCCAAGGTGGCGGCCAAGCTGGCCGTGGGTTATACCCTGGATGAGCTGCGCAACGAAATTACCGGCGGCGTTACCCCGGCTTCGTTCGAGCCCAGCATCGATTACGTGGTCACCAAGATCCCACGGTTTACTTTCGAGAAGTTCCCCCAGGCCGACGCCCGCCTGACCACCCAGATGAAATCCGTGGGTGAGGTAATGGCCATTGGCCGGACCTTCCAGGAATCCCTGCAGAAAGCCATGCGTGGCCTGGAAGTGGGTTCCGACGGCTTTGAAGAGAAGGTGGACCTGACCACCACCGATGGCCAGGAAACCCTCACCCAGGAACTGAATGTGCCCGGCGCCGAGCGCCTGTGGTACATCGGTGACGCCTTCCGTGCCGGTTACTCGGTGGATGACGTCTTCCGCAACACCCATGTGGACCCCTGGTACCTGGTTCAGATCGAGGATCTGATCAGAGAGGAGAGTGCCCTCAAGTCCGCAGGCAAGGCCGATATCGACCGCGATACCCTGTTCCGTCTCAAGCGCAAGGGCTTCTCGGATGCGCGCCTGGCGACGCTGCTGGGTATCTCCGAAGTCAGCCTGCGCAAGCTGCGCCATGAGCTGAACATCCGCCCCGTTTACAAGCGGGTGGACACCTGTGCTGCGGAATTTGCCTCGTCTACGGCCTACATGTACTCGTCCTATGAGGAAGAGTGCGAGGCGGATGCCTCCGACCGCGAGAAAATTGTGGTGATCGGGGGTGGTCCCAACCGCATCGGCCAGGGTATCGAGTTTGATTACTGCTGCGTTCATGCTGCCCTCGCCATGCGCGATGACGGCTATGAAACCATCATGATCAACTGCAACCCGGAAACCGTGTCCACCGATTACGACACCTCGGACCGCCTGTATTTCGAGCCGATCACCCTGGAAGACGTGCTGGAGATCATCCACGTCGAGAAACCGAAAGGTGTGATTGTCCAGTACGGCGGCCAGACCCCGCTGAAACTGGCCCGGGGCCTGGAAGCGGCAGGCGTGCCCATTATCGGCACCAGTCCGGACGCCATCGACCGTGCCGAAGACCGCGAACGTTTCCAGCAGATGATAGGCCGCCTTGGCCTGATCCAGCCGGAAAACGCCACCGTGCGCAGCCACGAGGAAGGCATTGTGGCGGCGCGGGACATCGGTTATCCGCTGGTGGTGCGCCCCTCCTACGTGCTCGGTGGCCGTGCCATGGAGATCGTTTACGACGAGGAGGAACTGGTTCGCTACATGCGTAATGCGGTTCTGGTCTCCAACGACAGCCCGGTATTGCTGGACCACTTCCTGAATGCCGCCATCGAAGTGGATATTGATGCAATCAGTGACGGCAAGGATGTCGTCATTGGCGGTATCATGCAGCACATTGAGCAGGCCGGCGTGCACTCAGGCGACTCCGCCTGCTCACTGCCGCCCTACACGCTGCCAAAGGACGTGCAGGATGAGATGCGCGAAGCTGTGCGCAAGATGGCCATTGAGCTGGATGTCATCGGCCTGATGAACGTTCAGCTGGCGTGGCAGGACGGGCGGATCTATGTTATCGAAGTGAACCCCCGGGCCTCGCGGACGGTTCCGTTTGTCTCCAAGGCCATTGGTGTATCCCTCGCCAAAGTGGCGGCGCGGGTCATGGCCGGCAAGTCGCTGGCGGAACAGGGATTCACGCAGGAAATTGTGCCGACCCATTATTCCGTCAAGGAGTCAGTGTTCCCGTTCAACAAGTTCCCGTTGGTCGATCCGATCCTGGGGCCGGAAATGAAATCCACCGGTGAGGTGATGGGTATTGGCGACAGCTTTGATGAGGCTTTTGCCAAGGCGGCCCTGGCCTCCGGTGAGCGCCTGCCGGTGAAGGGGACGGCGTTCATGTCGGTTCGTGACGTTGACAAGCCGGGAGCTGCCAAGGTGGCGCAGGATCTTGTCGACGCGGGCTTCAAGGTGATTGCCACGACCGGCACGGCGAAGGCGCTCAAGGAGGCCGGCATTACCGTTGACCGGGTGAACAAGGTACGGGAAGGGCGCCCGCACATTGTGGATGCCATCAAGAATGGTCAGGTTCAGTTAATTATCAACACCACCGAAGGACGCAAGGCCATTTCAGACTCGGCTCAGATTCGCCAGTCCGCGTTGCAGTCCAAGGTGACCTATACAACAACACTGGCGGGCGGCGAAGCATTCTGCAGGGCGATTATGTTCGGCCCTGAGCGCACAGTACGCCGCCTCCAGGATCTACACGCAGGAAAGTAAGACTATGGCTGACAGAGTACCCATGACAAAAGCGGGTGAGGCCCGCCTCCGCGAGGAGCTTCAGAAACTGAAGTCCGAAGATCGCCCGCGAGTGATCGCTGCTATTTCCGATGCCCGTGAGCATGGCGACCTGAAAGAAAATGCGGAATATCATGCCGCCCGGGAGCAACAAAGCTTCATCGAAGGCCGCATCCAGGAAATCGAGGGCAAGCTGTCTGCGGCCCAGGTCATCGATGTCAACACCATCGAGAACACCGGCAGGGTGATTTTCGGTACCACGGTGCGCCTGCTCAACGTAGATACCGATGAACAGGTAACCTATCAGATTGTTGGCGAGGATGAGGCCGACATCAAAGCAGGCAAGCTGTCGATTTCCTCGCCCATTGCCCGGGCACTGGTAGGCAAGAGTGAAGGAGACGTGGTGGCGATCCGGGTGCCGTCCGGCACTGTCGAATACGAAATCGAACAGGTAGAACACATCTGAAGCCCGGTCTGTTCTGAAACCAGAAAAGCCGGCAGGGAATTCCCCGCCGGCTTTTTGTTTTCGTGCCGGTTGCCGGCGACTGATTCAGTGCTTTTGGCGCAGCAGATTGGATAGCTTCGGATTGGGTTTCTTCGCCCGGCGCATGATCACGGCAATCTTGCCGATGGTCTGCACCAGTTCCGCACCTGAAGCTTCACAAAGGGCGGCTACAGCCTCCTGGCGAGCTTCGCGATCCTGGCTGGCCACCTTGATCTTGATCAGCTCATGATCATTCAGGGCGCGCTCCAGCTCTTCCTGAAGCCCTTCAGTCAGGCCCTTGTCGCCAACAATGATGACTGGCTTCAGGTCATGGGCGATGCCCCGGTATTCCCGGCGCTGTTCTGGCGAAAGACTCATTATGTATTCTCTTTATGGATGCAATTAACAAAACGTCAGCGGCTAAACAGCGGACGATTCCGTATAATGTCAGGATTGTAACAGATCGCCCGGCCGGTGAAATCGCAGTTACCACGTATCCAGGTTCCGGGCAGTATGTTTTTTGGAGGTAGGTTTTGGCCCGTTCAAAAACCAGTGATCGCTGGCTGAAGGAACATTTCGATGATGTCTGGGTCAAAAAATCCAGGGAAGACGGCTATCGCTCCCGCGCCAGCTACAAGCTGATTGCGCTTGATGATAAAGACCGCCTGTTCAGGCCCGGGCAGATTGTTGTGGACCTGGGCGCGGCTCCCGGCGGATGGTCCCAGGTGGCTGTGGAGCGGGTTGGCGACAGCGGCGTGGTCATAGCCAGCGACATTCTCGAAATGAGCCCGCTTGCGGGCGTGGAGTTTGTCCAGGGCGATTTTACCGAGCAACCAGTGCTGGATGAATTGCTGGAATTAATGGGTGACCGTCGGGCTGATGTTGTAATTTCAGATATGGCACCCAATATGAGTGGTATGGCTGCGGTGGATATTCCCAATGCCATGGGCCTGGTGGAACTGGCACTGGATATGGCGAGGCAGGTACTGAAGCCGGGCGGTGTGTTTGTTGCCAAGGTTTTTCAGGGCGAGGGATTTGATACCCTGCTGGCCGAAATGCGTAAAAGTTTCGGCACCGTTGTCAGCAGGAAGCCTGACTCCTCCCGCTCACGATCGAGGGAGATCTATCAGGTGTGCAAGGGATTTAAGGGCTGACCCGCCCGGATATCGGAAGCGGCCATGGGAATTGACACCCCTGCAGTGGCCGACATGGATGGGCCGATTCTGGTGAGCGGGCGTACAATTGGTGTAAGGTGTCAGAAAAGGCTTTCTCCTGACGGGGCGATCCTTCAATTCACAGGTGGTGATCCTTGAACGATATGGCTAAAAATCTGGTTCTCTGGCTAATTATAGCCGCGGTACTGCTGATGGTGTTTCAGAATTTCACTCCCACCACCAGCGGTCAACAGGTCAATTATTCGCAGTTCGTGGAAATGGTGCAGGACGGCCGGGTCCGTCAGGTAACCATTGACGGGCTCGAGGTTCAGGGCGTCCGTGGCGACGGCTCCCAGTTCCAGACCATCAGGCCTCAGCTGGCTGATCAGAAACTGATGGACGACCTGCTGGCCAACAACGTGGAAGTCATTGGCAAGGAGCCGGAGCGTCAAAGTCTCTGGACCCAGCTACTGGTGGCTGCGTTCCCGATTCTCATCATTATTGCGCTGTTTGTGTTCTTCATGCGGCAGATGCAGGGCGGTGGCGGCGGCAAAGGACCCATGTCCTTTGGCAAGAGCAAAGCCAAGCTGATGAGTGAGGATCAGATCAAGACCACCTTTGGCGACGTCGCCGGTGTGGATGAGGCCAAGGAAGACGTCAAGGAACTGGTGGATTTCCTGCGGGACCCCAGCAAATTCCAGCGGCTTGGCGGCAGCATTCCCAAGGGCGTCCTGATGGTGGGCCAGCCGGGTACCGGTAAGACCCTGCTCGCCAAGGCGATCGCCGGCGAAGCCAAGGTGCCGTTCTTCTCGATTTCCGGTTCGGACTTTGTGGAGATGTTCGTGGGTGTGGGGGCGTCCCGTGTCCGTGACATGTTCGAGCAGGCCAAGAAGCAGAGCCCCTGTATTATCTTCATCGATGAGATCGATGCGGTCGGTCGCCACCGTGGTGCCGGCATGGGTGGTGGTCACGACGAGCGTGAGCAGACCCTGAATGCGTTGCTGGTCGAGATGGACGGCTTCGAGGGCAATGAAGGCGTAATTGTTATCGCTGCCACCAACCGTCCGGATGTGCTTGACCCTGCGTTGTTGCGCCCCGGTCGTTTCGACCGCCAGGTGGTTGTTGGTCTCCCCGACATCATCGGTCGTGAACAGATCCTCAAAGTCCACATGAAAAAAGTCCCTCTGTCTGATGGTGTCGAACCGCAGCTGATTGCCCGTGGCACGCCCGGATTCTCGGGTGCCGACCTGGCCAACCTGGTGAATGAGGCAGCACTGTTCGCTGCCCGTCGCAACCAGCGCCTGGTTTCCATGGAAGAGTTCGAGCTCGCCAAAGACAAGATCATGATGGGCGCCGAGCGCAAGTCCATGGTCATGAGTGAGAAAGAGAAGCGCAATACGGCCTATCATGAGTCCGGTCACGCGATCGTAGGTCGTCTGGTGCCCGAGCATGATCCGGTTTACAAGGTCAGTATCATTCCCCGTGGTCGGGCATTGGGTGTCACCATGTTCCTCCCTGAGGAAGACAAGTACAGCCACAGTAAGCGCTTCCTGATCAGTTCCATCTGCAGTCTGTTCGGTGGCCGTATCGCCGAAGAGCTGACCCTTGGTTTCGATGGCGTCACCACCGGTGCTTCCAACGATATCGAGCGGGCAACCACCCTCGCCCGTAACATGGTCACCCGCTGGGGCCTGTCTGAGAAGCTCGGCCCGCTGCAGTATGACACTGACAGTGAAGAGCCTTTCCTGGGTCGCTCTGCCGGTCAGTCGCAGACGGTGTATTCTCCGGAGACAGCGCAACGGATTGACGAGGAAGTTCGCAACATTATTGACAGTTGCTATGAAAAGGCCCGTCAGCTGCTGATTGATAATCGCGAGAAGCTCGACCTGATGGCCGAGGCCCTGATGAAGTATGAAACCATTGATCGTTTCCAGATCGATGACATCATGGAAGGGCGCGAGCCTCGGCCGCCAAAAGGGTGGGGTGATAACGGCCCCTCCGGTGGCGTAGCGGCTGACGAGCCAGAGCAGGCCCCTGCTCCCAAAGGTTCTGACGACGGGCGCCAGCCCGGTGTTGGCCGCCCGGCCGGTGAGCACTGACCCGGCTTAATGCCGCGCCAGAGATCATCAACCAGGATACGCCGCCCCGTCCGGGGCGGCGTTTGTTTTTGCAGGTTGCACTAAAGGTCGCTTATGCAAATCAACTTCGCGGGCCGAAAGCTCGATATGTCCGGCTGTCATGTCATGGGAATACTCAATGTAACGCCTGATTCCTTTTCGGACGGTGGTCGCTTTAACCAGGTGGACGCCGCCCTGGCGCGGGCCCGTGAAATGGTGGCGGATGGTGCACTCTTCATTGATGTCGGCGGCGAGTCCACCCGCCCCGGAGCAACCCCGGTGCCCGTGGAAGAGGAGCTTGGGCGGGTTTGTCCGGTGGTGGAGGCTATTGTCCGCGAGCTTGATGTTGTGGTGTCAGTCGATACCAGCTCACCCCGGGTTATGGCTGAAGCGGCAAAGCTGGGCGCCGGCATGATCAATGATGTCCGGGCGCTGCAGAGGGACGGCGCGCCGGAGATGGCTGCCGCGGCGGGCATTCCGGTATGTGTGATGCACAGTCAGGGCGAACCGGATACCATGCAGGACGATCCGCGCTATCGTAATGTGCGCAGGGAAGTCAGTTCATTCCTTACCGAAAGAATGCGAATTATCGAAAAGGCCGGGGTCAGGTCCGAGAACATCATCCTTGATCCCGGCTTTGGTTTTGGCAAGTCCCTCCGGCATAATCTGCAGCTGCTGGCTTCACTGGAACAGCTCCAGTTGCTGGGCCATCCGGTACTGGTGGGGATATCCCGCAAGAGCATGCTAGGCCATATTACCGGCCGGGATATCAGTGAGCGCTTGCCTGCAAGCCTTGCTGCCGCGACAATATCCGCCATCAAGGGCGCATCCATTATTCGCGTTCATGATGTCAGGGAAACAGTTGATGCCGTTAAAGTGGTAGCGGCAATGGAGGAAGCTGGGCAATGAGTGACAGAAAATACTTCGGCACGGATGGTATCCGGGGCCGGGTAGGTGAATATCCGATCACGCCGGACTTTATGCTGCATCTGGGCTGGGCCGCCGGACAGGCTTTCAAGCGCGATGGCCAGCGCAACAGCGTACTGATCGGCAAAGATACGCGCCTGTCGGGTTACATGTTCGAGTCCGCTCTGGAGTCAGGTCTGTCAGCGGCCGGAGTGGACGTGAAGCTGCTTGGCCCCATGCCTACGCCGGCTATAGCCTACCTGACCCGCACCTTCCGGGCCTCTGCGGGTATTGTGATCAGCGCTTCCCACAACCCGCACCAGGATAACGGCATCAAGTTTTTCTCCCCCGACGGCACCAAGCTGGACGACGGCCTTGAGACCGAAATCGAGCGCTGGCTGGACAGGCCCATTGAAGTTTGCGACGCCATGGAGCTTGGCAAGGCGTTTCGGGTGGATGATGCACCGGGCCGTTATGTCGAGTTCTGCAAGAGCACGGTGCCCAACGAGTTTTCCCTGGAAGGTCTGCATATTGTGCTGGACTGCGCCCATGGGGCGACTTACCACGTCGCCCCCAAGGTTTTCCGGGAGTTGGGCGCAGAAATTTCGGTCGTCGGCGGTGACCCCAATGGCCTGAACATCAATCTTAACGTCGGCTCCACCCATCTGGATACTCTCAGCAGAGCGGTCGTAGAGAAACAGGCAGACCTTGGCATTGCTTTTGATGGTGACGGTGACCGCGTGCTGATGGTGGATCATGACGGTTCGGAAGTGGATGGCGACGAGTTGCTTTACGTGATCGCAGCCCAGCGTCACGCTGCGGGCACCCTCAAGGGCGGTGTCGTCGGTACATTGATGACCAACCTGGGGGTTGAGCTGGCACTGAGGGAGCGGGGTATCGATTTCGAGCGCGCTAAGGTGGGCGATCGCTACGTTATGGAAAGATTGATCAGCAAGGGCTGGCTGCTGGGTGGCGAAGGTTCCGGTCACATGGTCATCCGTGACTGCACCAGCACTGGTGATGGCATTGTTTCAGCGCTTCAGGTCTTGCTGGCTGTCAGCCGCGCTGGCAGTTCGCTGGCGGATCTTCGCCAGGGTATGAGCAAGTTGCCCCAGAAAATGATCAACGTACGTGTGGAAAAGCGGTTTGATCCCCTTGGGCGTGATGATATTGTCAGGGCTGTGGCGTCAGCGGAAGCCAGGCTTGGCGGCAGTGGCCGTGTATTGTTGCGGGCCTCCGGCACTGAACCGCTGATCCGGGTAATGACGGAAGGGCAGGATGAGTCGGAAATTGTAAAGATTGCCGAGGAACTTGCTGTTGTTGTGGAGCATTCCCGGGCCTGATTTTGTGTCCAGGTACAGTTGTCTGCTGCAAAAGACTGCTGTATAGTTTGCCCTCCCTCGAATAAGGGGTTACGTATGCGCCGTAAGATCGTTGCCGGAAACTGGAAAATGAACGGGTCGAAAGACCTGGTAAACAGTCTGGTCGGGCAGGTCCGGTCGGGGTTGGCATCGCTTGATAACGGTGTGGAGGCTGTCATTATTCCTCCCGCCCTGTTTGTTGGCGATGTTGTCAGGCAGGCAGGTGATCAGATTGCCGTTGGCGTACAGAATATTGCCTGTTGGGACTCGGGTGCCTACACCGGGGAGATATCCGCGGGAATGGCCAAAGACTCCGGGTGTGATTACTCCCTGGTGGGGCATTCAGAGCGCCGGCAGCTGTTCGGCGAAACTGATGACGAAGTGACGGTCAAGGTTGTAAAGGCGCTGGCGTCAGGTTTGGACGCGATAATCTGCGTCGGTGAGACCCTAGACCAGCGGGAAGCAGGGAAGGCCGAAGATGTTGTTTCGGCCCAGGTCCGGAAAGCTGTTGCCGATGTCGGTGGCGGGCAGTGGCAGCAGGTTGTGGTTGCCTATGAGCCAGTTTGGGCCATAGGGACCGGGAAAACGGCCACCGCTGAAGATGCACAGGCCATGCATGGGACAATCCGGGGCGTGTTGAAGTCCCTGGGGGCGCCGGCAGAAGAAATATCCCTGCTTTACGGCGGTAGCGTAAAGCCGGATAATGCGGTCGCGCTTTTTGCCCAACCGGATATTGATGGCGGCCTGATTGGTGGCGCATCGCTAAGTGCGGAAGATTTTATGAGTATTTGCCGGGCAATGCCGGGCAAGTCCTGAACGTTAAAGGTTCGCGAAAGCCATTAACACGAGTCATTAGAGAGACATTATGGATTGGGTCGAAACACTGGTTGTCGTTCTCCACGTGGTCATCGCGGTGGCACTGGTGGGTCTGGTGCTGATCCAGCATGGTAAAGGTGCCAATGCTGGCGCTGCTTTTGGCGGCGGTGCCTCCCAGACAGTATTCGGCAGTGAGGGCAGTAGCAGTTTTCTGGTACGTGCAACGACTTTACTGGCCATTGTGTTTTTTGTAACAAGTTTTTCGCTGGCTGTATTCGCCAAGCAGCGTGCTGAAGTGGCAGGGGAAGCAGGTATTCCTGTAGTTGAGGAATCCCGTTCCGCTGCCGGGCAGGCTGGAAGTGAGTCGGCAGATGAAGGCGAAGCCGGGCGCGGGGATGAAAATGAACTCCCCGAGCTCGAGTAAAGGTGTTGCCCAGGTGGTGGAACTGGTAGACACGCTATCTTGAGGGGGTAGTGGCGAAAGCCGTGCCGGTTCGAGTCCGGCCCTGGGCACCATATAGAAGAAAAACGGCTTGGAATTACCAGGCCGTTTTTTTTGGTCAGTCCTTGACCAGTAAGGCCGGCATCTCTATACTCCGGCGAATATTGGAGCAGGCTTCGGGCGTTTAGTTATTTGTCCGGCCGGTTCCTGACAGGCCAGGTGTCTGTCAGCAGGGGGTCTTGTCGGTATGTGGTTTTTCCTCTGTGAGTTCTTGCAACAAAGAGCCCCAATTTTTTCGGGGCTTTTTGATTAAGGGGCCTGGCGCATCAGGCCCTGGTGCATTAAAAGGGCTGATCAACAGCCCTTTTTTTGTTTTTAGGGGGTCGAAAAAACCAGTAATGGAGACCGAATAGCCTTGTCAGCCAAGTTGAAGCAGCTGGAAGAAATACTCAGACCGATTGTCGAAGGCCTGGGTTACGAGTATTGGGGCATTGAATTTCGCGCCCAGGGACACCATTCCCTGTTAAGGATTTTTATTGACGATGCCGAAAACGGTATCGGCATCGAAGACTGTGAAAAAGTCAGCCGTCAGGCAAGCGGCGTGATGGATGTGGAAGACCCCATTCAGACAGAATACACCCTGGAGGTCTCGTCTCCGGGCATGGACCGGCCGTTGTTCCGACTGGAGCAGTATGAGGCATTCGCCGGCCATCAGGTCCAGATCAAATTACGGATGGCATTTGAGGGGCGTCGCAAGTTTCAGGGTCTGATTAAAGGCGTTGAGGGCGAGGACGTTGTCGTGGTTGTTGATGATCACGAGTACCTGCTGCCGTTCGATAGCATCGAGAAAGCCAACATCGTTCCGGTTTTTGAATAAGTCAGTGGACGCAAAGTTTATTTTAAGGGCAGGGCAATTAAATGAGTAAAGAGATCTTGCTGGTGGTTGAATCCGTCTCGAATGAAAAAGGTGTCGAGAAGGATGTGATCTTTGAAGCGATCGAGCTGGCACTCGCTACCGCTGCCAAAAAACGTTACGACGAGGAAGCCGATATCCGCGTTTCCATCGATCGCCGTACCGGCGAATATGAGACCTACCGCCGCTGGCTGGTGGTTAATAATGATGCCGTTCCTGCCCTTGGCACCGAGCTGACCATGCAGGAAGCCGAGCAAATTGACGAGAATCTCAGGCCGGGCGACATCTACGAAGAGAAAGTGGAATCTGTTGCCTTCGGACGTATCGGTGCCCAGGCGGCCAAGCAGATTATCTTCCAGAAAGTACGGGAAGCCGAGCGTACCAAGATTGTCGACAGCTATCGTGACCGCGTGGGCGAACTGGTGTCCGGTACCGTAAAGAAAGTGACACGGGACAACGTCATCGTGGATCTGGGTGCCAACGCAGAAGCCCTGCTGCCCCGTGAACACCTGATTCCACGGGAGACATTCCGCATGGGTGACCGGGTTCGCTCCCTGCTGCAGGAAATCCGTACCGATCACCGCGGCCCGCAACTGATCCTCAGTCGCACCGATCCGCAGATGCTGATTGAACTGTTCCGCATCGAGGTTCCGGAAATCGCGGAGGAGCTGATCGAAATCCGCGGCGCGGCCCGGGATCCGGGTTCCCGCGCCAAGATCGCGGTGAAAACCAATGACCGCCGGATTGATCCGGTGGGCGCCTGCGTGGGCATGCGTGGTTCGCGGGTACAGGCGGTTTCCAATGAGCTCGGTGGCGAGCGTGTTGATATCGTGCTCTGGGACGACAACCCGGCTCAGCTGGTTATCAACGCCATGGCGCCGGCGGAAGTGGCTTCCATCGTGATGGACGAGGATCGTCACACCATGGAAGTGGCTGTTGCCGAGGATAATCTGGCGCAGGCTATCGGCCGTAACGGGCAGAACGTACGCCTGGCGACAGAGCTGACGGGCTGGACACTGAACGTGATGACCGAGGAAGAGGCCGGCCAGCGTCAGGAGCAGGAATACAATACCTTGCTGGAGCACTTTACAGCGAATCTGGATGTGGACGAGGAATTTGCCGGCGTTCTCATCGAGGAAGGCTTTACCTCCATTGAGGAAGTAGCGTACATCCCCATGGAGGAGATGCTCGCTATTGAAGGATTTGATGAAGAGACCGTCACCGAATTGCGTCGTCGTGCCAAAGATGCCCTGCTGAATCAGGCCCTGGCCAGTGAAGAGGCACTAGAGGGAGCGGAACCTTCGGAAGATCTTCTGGCAATGGACGGCATGGACCGGGGGCTTGCATTCAAGCTGGCCGGTATGGGTATCCGCACCATGGAAGATCTTGCAGAGCAGTCGGTCGATGACCTGATCGACATTGAAGGAATGGAAGAAGAGCGTGCTGGCCAGTTGATTATGGCTGCACGCGCCCCCTGGTTTGAAGACCAGGCTTAATCGGGAGGAGGACCAGTATGGCTGATGTAACGGTAAAACAACTGGCCGCAGATGTAGGCGCTCCCGTGGATCGTTTGCTGCGACAGATAGTGGAGGCTGGCCTGAAAGCCCGCTCCGAAGAAGATTCAGTTACCAGTGACGAGAAGCAACAGTTGCTGACCTATCTGAGAAAGAATCATGGTGAGGATGAGTCCGAGCCAAAGAAGATTACTCTCAAGCGCAAGACAACAACCACGCTGAAAGCAGGCCGTGCAAAAACGGTTAATGTTGAGGTCCGCAAGCGCCGTACTTATATCAAGCGCGCTGAGCTGGAGCCGGAAGCGCCGAAGCCGGAAGAGGCTGCAGAAGAGCAGGCCACCACAGCGCCGGAGGAAACGCCGGCGGTAGCAGCTCAGCAGGCACAACCTGCAGAAGCGCCGAAGCCGGAAGCTCCGGTCTCAGAGGCGCCGGCTGAAACGCCGGTTGCCGAAGAGAAGCCGGAAGAGAAAGAAAAGCCGGAAGTGGCTGCCGAGCCGGAACCGTCGCCGGTTCCCGCGCCGGAAGACATGCCGATTCCGCCGCCTGAAGATGGCGAGGGTAAGGATCGCAAGCCGAAGAAAAAGAAAGAAAAAGCCCGTGAGCGTGGTGATGAGACTGACGAAGGCAAGCCCAAGAAGAAGTCCGCCGGGCATCGCGGGCCTCGTAACCGTCCGGTGGATGAACCTCTGATTGTCAGTGAAGAGGAAGAAGACACCACGCTGCGCAAGCCACTTCGCGCGAAAAAGAAACCGAAAGAAAAGCGTCATGCTTTCGAGAGGCCGACCAAACCAATGGTACGAGAAGTCGATATTCCCGAAACGATCACCGTGGGCGAACTTGCCCAGCGGATGGCAGTCAAGTCAGCGGATGTGATCAAGAAGCTGATGGGCATGGGGGTAATGGCAACGATCAACCAGGCTCTCGATCAGGAAACTGCGGTGCTGGTGACCGAAGAGCTGGGCCACAAGCCCAACACGGTCAGCGAGGACGCGTTCGAGGAAGAGGTGCTCAGCGGGTTTGCCTTCGAGGGTAAGGACAGAACCAAGCGTGCCCCGGTTGTAAGCGTGATGGGTCACGTCGACCACGGCAAGACTTCGCTGTTGGACTACATCCGTCGTACCAAGGTCGCTTCCGGTGAGTCTGGTGGTATTACCCAGCACATCGGTGCCTACCACGTGGAGACCGATCACGGCATGGTGTCTTTCCTGGATACTCCGGGTCACGCCGCCTTTACGGCAATGCGTGCTCGTGGTGCCCAGTGTACGGATATTGTAGTCCTGGTGGTTGCGGCCGATGACGGTGTCATGCCCCAGACCAAGGAAGCTGTCCAGCACGCCCGCTCTGCCGGTGTGCCCATCGTGGTTGCGATGAACAAGATGGACAAGGAAGAGGCGGATCCTGACCGCATCAAGACCGAACTGGCCGGTATGGAAGTGATTCCGGAAGACTGGGGCGGTGACGTCCAGTTCATTCCGGTATCCGCCCACACCGGTGAGGGCATCGACGACCTGCTTGAAGCATTGTTGCTGCAGGCCGAAATTCTTGAGCTGGAAGCGTCTCCGGACGCGCCGGCCAAGGGTGTGGTTGTCGAGTCCAGTCTGGAGCGCGGCCGTGGCTCAGTGGCCACAGTGCTGGTCCAGAACGGCACCCTGCGCCAGGGCGAAATGGTTGTTGCCGGTGGCTACTTCGGCAAGGTCCGCGCCATGACCGATGAAGCCGGTAAGCAGGTCCGGGAAGCCGGGCCGTCGATCCCGGTGGAGATTCTGGGCCTGAACGGTACGCCCAATGCCGGTGATGAGTTCTTTGCCGTGGCCGACGAGAAGAAGGCCAAGGAACTGGCCGAATTCCGCCAGACCCGTGAGCGCGAGCAGCGTTTGCACAGGCAGCAGGCGGCCAAGCTGGAGAACCTGTTCGAGAACATGGGCAAGGACGAGGTCAAAACCCTCAACGTGGTCCTCAAGACCGACGTCCGCGGTTCTCTGGAAGCCATTATCAAGTCGCTCAAGGATCTGGGCAACGAGGAAGTACAGGTGAAGATCGTGTCTGCCGGCGTTGGCGGTATTGCCGAGACGGACGTGAGCCTGGCGATGGCCACCAATGCCGTTATCTTCGGCTTTAATGTGCGTGCCGATACAGCGGCGAAGCGACTGGTTGAACAGGAAGGCCTGGATCTGCGCTACTACAGCATCATCTACAATCTGATTGATGATGTTAAGGCAGCCCTGACCGGTATGCTGGCACCGGAATTCCGTGAGGATATCGTGGGCATTGCCGAGGTGCGGGATGTGTTCCGTTCACCGAAGTACGGCCAGGTGGCCGGTTGCATGGTGATTGAAGGCACGGTTTACCGGAACAAGCCCATTCGCGTTCTGCGGGACAACGTGGTGATCTTCGAGGGCGAGCTGGAATCCCTGCGTCGCTATAAGGACGACGTACCGGAAGTCCGCAGCGGCATGGAGTGTGGTATCGGCGTCAAGGGTTACGACGTCAAAGTCGGTGACCAGATCGAGGTATTCGATCGTGTCCGCGTCGAGCGTAAGCTTGAGTCTACGGGGGCCTGATGCCAAAAGAGTTCAGCCGGATAGATCGCATTGGCGATCAGATGCAACGTGAGCTGGCCCAGCTCATCCAGCGGGAAATCAAAGACCCGCGGGTGGGCATGGTCACGGTGAATGCCGTCAAGGTCAGCCGTGACCTGGGATACGCGGATATCTACGTATCCCTGCTCACCACCGAGGAACTGACCGCGGAGTCGCCGCAGGTAAAGGAATCCCTGGCGGTTCTGAACAAGGCCTCCGGCTTCCTGCGCGGCCAGATTGGCCGTGCCATGAAGTTACGGGTAACTCCCCAGCTGCGCTTCCACTTCGACTCGCTGCTTGGGCACAGTCGCCATATGGACAATCTGATCCGTGAGGCCGTCGGTGACAAGCCGGCGGTTGATCGCGATGATACGGAGCGAGACGATTGAGCCGACGCCACAAAGGTCGTGACGTAAACGGCATCCTCGTTATCGATAAGCCAATGGATATCACTTCCAATGGCATTCTGCAGCAGGTAAAGCGGCTTTTCGGCGCGGCCAAGGCTGGCCATACCGGTGCCCTGGATCCGCTTGCCACCGGCGTGTTGCCGCTGTGCTTTGGCGAGGCCACCAAGTTTTCCCAGATGATGCTGGACAGCGACAAGGCGTACATCGCCACCGCGAGCCTGGGTGTTCGCACCGAAACCGGCGACAGTGAAGGCGCGGTGGTGGCTGAACATCCGGTACCGCCGGGACTGGATGCGGAGGCCCTGGAGCCGGTGCTCGACCGTTTCCGCGGTGATATCCAGCAGGTTCCTTCCATGTATTCAGCGCTCAAACACAAGGGTCGCCCTCTCTATGAATACGCGCGGCAAGGCATTGAAGTGGAGCGCCCGTCCCGCCCGGTCACCATCTATGAACTGAAACTGCTGGAGGTGCGTGAAACCGAGATCGATATCGCGGTCAGTTGCACCAAGGGCACCTATATCCGTTCGCTGGTGGAAGATATTGGCGAGGCTCTGGGTTGCGGTGCCCATGTGACGGCCCTGCGCCGCACCATGGCTTCAGGCTTCACTCTGGCAGATGCCTGCAACGTCAGCACCCTGGAATCCATGCGTGAACAGGGAGAAAGTCTGGATACCCTGCTGGTGGCCCCGGATGCCGCGCTCTCCATGTTTCCGGAACAGCAACTGGAAGGCAGTGCGCTGGTGTCGATATTGAATGGACAAACAGTTAGAATATCGGGTCAGCCAGTCGAAGGGTACGTTCGCCTTTATGGCAACGGGCGCTTTGTCGGGCTGGCGGAAGGATTCCCGGAGGGGGAGGCCACCAAGCTGGTGCCTCGTCGTCTGGTGAAGAGTAGCTGACAACCGTTTGATAATGGTTGGGGCTGATTAGCCGGGCTGTAGAGATGCGTGGTTCGGCCGAATTCGATAGCATCGCGACAATTGAGGTGAGTTATGGCACTTTCTGCCGATGAGAAAGCACAGATCGTTAAGGATTTTCAGCAGGGTGATGGCGATACCGGTTCTCCTGAAGTTCAGGTTGCACTGTTGAGCCACAACATCAACAAGCTGCAGGGTCACTTCAAGACCAACAAGCAGGATCACCATTCCCGCCGTGGTCTGATCCGGATGGTTAACCAGCGCCGCAAGCTGCTGGATTACCTGAAGCGTAAGAACGCAGACCGCTACCTGGAACTGATCCAGCGTCTGAACCTGCGTCGCTAGTCCGGTTGTACTTAACAACCAGCGGGGCATTTGCCCCGCTGGTTGTGCTTCTCCCCTGCATCGTGTCTGTCAGTGAAACCTGAAGAAACTCCCTGTCGTATTGGAAAGTTGAAATTGATAGCAGGTTGTTGAAAACCCCGGCCCCGGATTTCCCGAGGGGAATACTGCCCGGCCCGGGATTTTGCAACAGCCTGTTAGCTTTCAGACGGGTTGCTCTTCAGTTCATCAGTTCAGGCCGTGGTGCAGTTAAAACGGACAGTCCGCATGGGCGGGCTGTCCGAGTCAATTTGAAATGATGAATTCAGGAGTTACAGTGGATCTCAAACCCGTAAAGAAAACGTTTGAACTTGGCGGCAAGACCGTCACGATTGAAACCGGCCGCATTGCCCGTCAGGCCACCGGCTCAGTGCTGGTAACCGTTGATGATATCTCGGTACTGGGTACCGTGGTTGCTGCCAAAGACGCCAAGCCCGGTCAGCCGTTCTTCCCGCTGACCGTGAACTACTTCGAGAAGACCTACGCCGTTGGCAAAATCCCGGGTGGCTTCTTCAAGCGTGAAGGCCGTCCGTCCGAGAAAGAAACCCTGACTTCCCGTCTGATCGACCGTCCGATTCGTCCGCTGTTCCCCAAGGGGTTCATGAACGAAACCCAGGTCATTACCACGGTGATGTCATCCAGCAAGAACCAGGACCCGGACATCGCCGCAATGCTGGCCGCTTCGGCAGCCCTGTCCATCTCCGGTATTCCCTTTGACGGTCCGATTGGTGCATCGCGCGTAGGATACACCAACGAGCGCGGCTATTTCCTCAACCCGACCTTCGAAGAGCTGGAAACCTCCCTGCTGGACATGGTGGTCGCCGGTACCGAGGATGCGGTTCTGATGGTTGAATCAGAAGCCAAGGGCCTGATCGAAGACCAGATGCTGGGTGCCGTGCTCTTTGGCCACCAGGAGATGCAGACAGCGATTACTGCCATCAAGGAACTTGCCGCAGAAGTTGGCAAGCCCCGCTGGGACTGGCAGCCGGAGCCGGAAAACACCGAGCTGCTGAATGCCGTTAACGCCGAGGCTGCCGCTGCCATCGAGGAAGCCTACAGCATCCGCGACAAGATGGAGCGTTACGCACGGCTGGGCGAGATCAAGAGCGCGCTGGTTGAGAAGCTGGCAGGCGAAGAGGAAGGCCAGCCTTCTGCGGATGATGTCAAAAAGTATTTCGGCAAGGTCGAAAAGACCATTGTGCGCAAGCAGGTTATCGACGGCAAGCCGCGCATTGACGGCCGTGACAACAAGACAGTCCGTCCTATCGAAGTGGAAGTCGGCGTTCTGCCCAGCACCCACGGTTCGGCGCTGTTTACCCGTGGTGAAACCCAGGCCATCGTGACCACCACACTGGGTACCGCTCGTGACATGCAGATCATCGATGCCCTGGAAGGGGAGCGCAAGGATCCGTTCCTGTTCCATTACAACTTCCCTCCGTACTCCGTCGGCGAAGCTGGTCGTGTCGGTACGCCGGGTCGTCGTGAAGTCGGCCACGGCCGTCTGGCCAAGCGTGGTGTGGCTGCGGTCATGCCTTCCATGGAAGAGTTTCCGTACACCATCCGCGCGGTATCCGAGATCACCGAGTCCAACGGTTCCAGCTCCATGGCGTCCGTCTGTGGTTCCAGCCTGGCGCTGATGGATGCCGGCGTGCCGATCAAGGCGCCAGTGGCCGGTATTGCCATGGGTCTGGTCAAGGAAGGCGACAAGTTCGCGGTTCTGACCGATATCCTCGGCGATGAGGACCACCTCGGTGATATGGACTTCAAGGTGGCGGGTACTTCTGAAGGTATCACGGCGCTGCAGATGGACATCAAGATCCAGGGCATCACCGACGAAATCATGGAAGTCGCTCTCGACCAGGCCAACGCAGCGCGTATGCATATCCTGGGCGAAATGGCGAAGGTGATTGCCACACCGCGCAAGGAACTTTCAAGCCGCGCGCCAAGCATCACCACCATCAAGATCAACCCGGAGAAGATCCGCGACGTCATCGGCAAGGGCGGCTCCACCATCCGCTCCATCTGTGACGAGACCGGCGCTTCCATTGATCTGGATGACGACGGTAATGTGAAGATCTATGCCGACAACCAGGATGCGGCCAACGCCGCGATGAAGCGGGTGATGGAAATCACTGCGGAAATCGAGGTTGGCGCCATCTACAGGGGCCGTGTTGAGCGCATTGTGGACTTCGGTGCCTTCGTTAACATCCTGCCCGGCAAGGATGGTCTGGTACATATCTCCCAGATCTCTGACCGCCGCATCGAGAACGTCACCGACGAGCTCAGCGAAGGCCAGGAAGTTCTGGTGAAGGTACTGGACGTAGACAACCGCGGACGCGTAAAACTGTCCATGAAAGAAGTAAAGGAAGGCGAACAGCCCACGGATCTCTCCGCGCTGTAAGCCTTGATGCCGCGGGTTTCACCAACCCGTAGGTCGGATCAGGCGAAGCCGTAATCCGACAAAAAAAGCCCGCCACTCATCAGAGTCCGGCGGGCTTTTCATTTCCAGGCCTGCAAGCCCTGGCGCTCCACGGTTTTGCAAGACCCGTAGGTCGGATTAGGCAAAGCCGTAATCCGACAAACCCAGGCCCCCTATTCACCATTAGCATCCATAAATCCAAGCACCGCTGCCTGATATCCCGGAATCACAAACGTCGCCCCATGGCCCGTATCCGTCCGCAGAAATTCCTTGGGCTCTTCCGCAGCCTCATACAACCGCCGCCCATGATGAAACGGGATAATGCCATCGCGGACACTGTGGATCACCATTACCGGCACGGGGCTGATATTCCCGATGTGCTCATAGGTTTCATATTCGTCAGTAACTGTCCAGCTCAGGGGAATCTGCAGTGGCCATGTAAGCCAGAAGTCGCCCAGTTTCTCACGGGCAATGCTGCGGAACCCGGAGAAGGTGCCGTCGAGGATTACGCCATCCAGCGGCGGTTGTTCGTTGCGTTTTACCCATTCGCTGGCCAGGTTGGTGCCCAGTGCTCCGCCGAGGCTCTGGCCCAGCAGGAACAGTGGCCGGTTCTGTATGTCCGGCTGGTCAGTCAGCCACCGCAGGCCGGTCTCGGCATCGTGCAGGCTGCCCTCTATGTCCGGTGCTCCGGTTGAGCGGCCATATCCCCGGTAGTCGATAAGGAATACGTTGTAGCGCTTTTCGGGGAGCCAGGCGACGTTCATGATGTGGCTGCTGATGTTCTGGGCATTGCCGTGGAGAAAATAGACGGTGCCTTTGGGCTCCGATTTTGCGGGCAGCCACCAGCCATGGAGAGTCTCGCCGTCCGCGGTGTTCAGGAATACGTCTTCATATTCCAGGTTCAGGCGGTCCGGGGTAACGTAAATGACCTGGTCGGGATAGAAGAACAGACTGCTGCAGCCGGCCTGCAGTAGCAAAATGAAGGCGGCAGCGGTGCCGGCGAATGTTTTCAGAAGTAGGCGTGGAGTCCGAGTTGCCATGTGCTGCGGTACCTGTCGTAGTGGTCTTCACGGCTGAATTTTCCGAACAGGCTGAACTCCCGTCCGAAGTGCCAGTTGGCTTCCAGATAGGCCTGGTCCTGTCGATGCTGGCTGCTGACGATCCAGGCCCTGGTTTTCACACCAGCCAGAAGGCTGAACTGGTTGTTCTGGTGAAACAGGCCCAGGTCGGCGCCCGGAGCAACATCGTAGCCCCGACGCAGGTCGTCGTCGATTTCCAGATCAGCGGTGGCAATGGCGAAGGCCTGGGTTCCCCTGGCCAGTTGCCAGCTGCCGCCGGCACCCCCTTCCAGATAGGGGGTAAAAACGCGGTTGTTTTCGGTGTCCGTGCGGCGGCCACCGAAGCCGACCTGCCAGGATAATGGCGAGAAGAACTGGTTGCGGGGCGAAAGCGAACGGATCTCCACGCCAGTCAGCTGTTCGATCTGCAATTCGTTATTGTCGGTATACAGACGGGCGTCCAGGCGCAGGAACTGAAGCTGGGCGCCGCTGCGATAGCCGGCGGGCGGGTCGAGAATGTCGTGATAGGCCGGACGAAGGGTGAGCTCAGTGAAGTTGCGATCCCCCAGTTGCCCGCCGCTGACACTGGCGCGGAAGGTATCGTGGCCCTGATCATCACGGATGGCAGGATTGGGTGGGCCGTCCTCGACGGCCACGTCACGAATCTGACTGCGTTCCCGCAGTAGATCGTGCGACAGGGGCGCCGCATGTTCACGGGGCCAGCCGTCGGCCTCGCTCTGGTAACGGACATAGTCATAGGTGGTGTCCAGTACCCGGGCCCGGTCTTCATCGCTTAATGCTCTTACCTCCGGCGCGTCTGCAGCCACGTAGCCGTTGGCAATGGCGGCAGCGAGGGTCTGGTGATCGCCGGGCAGGGAGTCGATGCTGTGGCTGACGCTGGTTGCTGCAGAGGGTCTGTAGTAAACCTCCTCCACCAGACCCCGGTCAACTACCCAGCGGACGGTGTCGGAGGGAATGGCGTGGGTGCCGACTTCGTCCAGCAGATTGGTGCCGGGGCGGGCAGCGTCGATCAGGGCCAGCAGCCGGTAGGCACAGTTCTCGTCGAAGAAATAATAGTCGAAGTTACGGTCGCGGATCTCCCAGGTGTGGGCCAGCATCATATCGACTTCTGTCTGGGTCAGGTTGAGCTGGTACTCCCAAAGGTCCCGATGTTCGATATCGGAATAGAGGCGGATCTTTTCGTAATAGGGCTGGATGGAGGTGATGCCCGGGTAGCCGCCGAATATGCCTTTGTAGGCAAACATGATCTCGTTGTCGTGGGCGGCAGCGTCGGCAGCGTAAGAAATGGTGTTGGCCAGAATCAGATTGGTTTCCTCGTCTTCCTGGGGCGGATCAAGGCGCAGGAAGGTATGGCCAAACATCGACGACGGGCTGTTGAGGTAGGAAGCTGCAAATACCAGAGTTACAGTTTCCGTATTCAGCTCTTCAGTCCATTCCTCGTAGGCAGGGCAATCGGCCGGTTGCTGTGGCAAATCCAGTTGCTGTCTGAGCCAGCGATCCCTGGCCGGGAAACGGCAGCGGGCGTGGTTATCGCCGCTTCCGGGTTGGGTGATCGCTTTCAGTGTGGCATCAAGCTCTGCTTTGGGAGAGGTTTTGCCCCGCTCACTGAGGAAGAAACTGTCATCATCGGCCTGGCTGATGTAGCGGTCACCGAAGCGCTCAGACTGGTAGTGGACGAGGGTCAGCCATGCAGGTTGTTGGTGGAGATCTCCTGGGTCTGGCAGCGGGTTGGCGTACGCGTTAAAACCTGTTGCCAGCCAAAGCAGGGCCAGCGCGAACCGAAGCGAAGTGCGCATGGATGGTCAGTCAGTTCCGGGTTGAAAGACGGATGGGTATCTCGATAGCGGTTGCGCCGTCCTTGGCACGTCGATTCCTGTTACAAGCCGGGAGAATCAGGCAGCTACATACTTGCTCAGCGATTCATTCTGTTCCAGCAGTGCTACGATGGCGTCCACCGCTTCACCGGATGTGGTGTCCGAAGACGGGAAGATGGTCGCGAAGTTATCCTGCAGAACCCTGCGGAATGAATCACGGTCGGCTTCCTCGACACCCAGCAGCACGGCCACGGTATCCAGGTTCTCGCCGGAGCCGCGGGACATGTCACGGGCCACCTTGTCGATGTTGCTTTCCATGTACATGGCCATGGATTGCACAGACTGGTTGGTCTGGCAGCCGAGGGTTCCGGTGGTCATACCGAGGGTCTGGTTACCAAAGGTAGCGTTGGTGGTTGCCGCCAGAACGTGGGGGGCGATGCCGGACTGTCCTTTCCAGATCATGGCGCCAACGCCGCAACCAGGCTGGGCGAAAGCGAGGGTGGAAGCACCCATGAGCAGTGCACCTGCGATCAGTTTTTTCATTATCCACTCCTTGTTTGATTTAGCTGTCGTCGCAAACGCGCCGCAGCGCCTCGGACGGTGCCGGGGCGGCGCGCTAACGGCCCTGACTGATTTGCCGTGGAGACAGGTCGACCGTTACGTCTGAGTATAGTTCATATATCAGGAAGGCAAATTACAAAGATGACTCCGTTAACCTCCCAGGTAGGCATTCTGAACATCCGGGTTGGCGAGCAGGTTTTTACCGGTATCGTGTAAACGGATGCGGCCTGTCTCAAGAACATAGCCCCGGTCTGCCAAGTTCAGGGCCTGGTGCGCGTTCTGTTCCACCAGGAACACGGTAATGCCTTCCTCACGCAGCTTGCCGATGATCTCGAAGATCTGCTTGATCACCAGCGGTGCCAGCCCCAGAGAGGGCTCGTCCAGGATGATCATGTTGGGTCTGCTCATCAGTGCGCGGCCGATGGCCAGCATCTGCTGTTCTCCGCCCGACATGGTGCCGGCTCGCTGGTGTTCCCGCTCTTTCAGGCGCGGAAACAGCTCGTAGACGTGGTCCTGGCTTTTGCGGATTTCCGGTTTGGTGTTGAAGAAGCCGCCCATATGGAGGTTTTCTTCCACGGTCAGGCCGGAAAATACGCGCCTGCCTTCAGGCACAATGGCGATGCCCGAGCGCATGATGTTGGACGTCATCTCCCGGGTTATATCCCGCCCCTGAAAAATGACCCGGCCGGATGTGGCCTGGGGGTTGCCGCAGACGGTCATCAGCAGCGTGGTTTTGCCGGCGCCGTTGGCACCGATCAGGGACACAATCTCACCTTTCTCTACTTCCACAGAGACACCGTGAAGTGCCTCGATCTTGCCGTAATGGGTATGGACGTCTTCTAGTACAAGCATGGTTTTTCCTCAGGCCTCACCCAGATAGGCTTTGATAACGTCATCGTTGCGGCGGATCTCATCCGGCGTACCTGTGGCCAGGGGGCGGCCCTGGTTGATCACATTGATGCGATCGGAGATATCCATCACCAGACTCATGTCGTGTTCAATCAGCACCACGGAAACGTTGTAGTCTTCCTTCAGACTGATGATCAGTTGGTTGAGGTCCTTGGTTTCCGCGGGGTTAAGGCCGGCAGCCGGCTCGTCCAGCATCAGCAGCCTGGGCTCGGTGACCATGCAGCGGGCAATTTCCAGCCGTCGCTGCTGGCCATAGGCGAGGTTGCCGGCATCGCGGTTGGCCATATCCGTGAGGCCGACCCGGTCCAGCCAGTAAGCCGCACGGTCCAGGGATTTCTGCTCCTTTTCGCGGTAGTTGGGCGTTTTGAGAATACCCGAGAGCAGGTTGGTGTTGAGGTGACGGTGCTGGGCCACCAGCAGGTTCTCAACGACCGTCATGCGGCTGAAAAGCCGCACGTGCTGGAAGGTCCGCACCAGGCCAAGGCGGGAAATTCTGTAGTCCGGCTTGCCCTGAATCTCACGTCCTTCAAAAAGGATCTTGCCACCGGTAGGCTTGTAGAAACCGCTCATGCAGTTGAAGACCGTGGTTTTACCGGCCCCGTTGGGGCCGATAATCGCCACAATTTCGTGTTCCTGTACGTCCAGCGATACCTGGTCCACCGCCAGCAGCCCGCCGAAGCGCATCGACAGATTCTGTACTTCAAGCATTATCCGTCACTCCTGCCGTTTCAGTTCGATATGGATGCGTCGCATGGGCATCAGGCCCTGGGGCCGCCAGACCATCATCAGCACCATGGCGGCACCGAAAATCAGCATCCGGTATTCGGAGAACTCCCGTGCCAGTTCCGGCAGGATGGTGACGGCGATGGCTGCGAGGATTACGCCCATCTGGGAGCCCATGCCACCGAGCACCACAATGGCCAGGATAATGGCCGATTCCAGGAACACGAACGACTCCGGGCTGATAAAGCCCTGCTTGGAGGCAAACACGGTGCCCGCAAAGCCGGCAAAGAAGGCACCGATAGTGAACGCAGACAGCTTCACCGCGGTACGGCTCAGGCCCAGGGACTTGGCGGCAATCTCGTCTTCCCGCAGGGCTTCCCAGGCACGGCCCACCGGCATGCGCATCAGGCGGCGGATGGCGACAGCGGTGATCACGGCCAGCACCAGGGCAATCAGGTACAGGAAGATCACCTTGTGCTCACCGCTGTAGGCAATGCCGAAGGTTTCGTGGAAAGACGTGTTGCCTTCCTCCTTGACCCGGCGACCGAATTCCATGCCGAACAGGGTCGGGTCGGGAATGCCGCCGATACCGTTGGGACCACCGGTCAGGCTGGTCATATTGTTCAGCAGGATGCGGATGATCTCGCCGAAGCCGAGGGTCACGATCGCCAGATAATCCCCCCGCAATCGCAGTACCGGAAAGCCGAGCACCAGCCCGAACAGCGCAGCAAGCAAGGCACCGATGGGCAGGGCGAACCAGAAGGAGACGCCGTAGTACTGGGACAGCAGCGCGAAGGTGTAGGCGCCAACGGCATAGAAAGCCACGTAGCCCAGGTCCAGCAGGCCAGCCAGACCCACCACCACATTCAGGCCCAGCGCCAGCATGATGTAGATAAGCACCAGGGTCGCCAGGTCCACGGCGCCGCGTGAAGCAAGGAAAGGCCAGATAAGTGCCCCGATAATCATCAGTGTGAGCAGGGTGGACTCCAGCCTGAGCCGTTTGCTCTGCTCCATGGGCTTGCGGTTGGCAAGGGGATTGATGGCGGGTAACTGGCGCAATGAGCCCATCACGCTATCCCGGAACAGCTGGAACAGGAAGACAATCACTGCAGCCAGCAGTACGCCCAGGATCGTGGTCGCCCCGGCCCCTTCCAGGATGATTGAAGTGCCCTCGCTCTCGAGGTTGAAACCCAGAATGGGATAGGAGATTACCAGAGTGATAATGGCGCAAAACAGCGCGTGTTTCAGGTTATGAGCAGCCATCAGATCTTTTCAACCTCCGGTTTACCAAGCAGGCCGGTGGGTTTGAACAGCAGAATCAGAATCAACAGTGCGAAGGACACCACGTCCTTGTACTCACCACTGAGATAACCCGAGGTCATGCTCTCGGCAACCCCGAGAATGAGCCCGCCGAGCATGGCGCCGGGAATGCTTCCAATGCCCCCAAGCACCGCAGCCGTGAAGGCCTTGAGCCCGGCGATGAATCCGAACAGCGGGTCGATGGAGCCGTAGTACATGCCCAGAAGCAGGCCGGCGACTGCTGCCAGCGCGGCACCAATCACAAATGTTGCCGATATGATGCGGTTGGTATCGATGCCAAGCAGGTTGGCCATCCCCAGATCCTGGGATACGGCACGGCAGGCACGACCAATGCGGGATCGGGATATGAACAGGGAGAGGACGGTCATGCAAACCAGGGTGGTAGCGAAGATCATGATCTGTATGTAGGAAACCGAAGTCTGGAACGAGTCTTCGGCACCGAACTGGAAACCGCCCTCAATCAGCGCAGGGAAACCGATGTTGCGGGATCCTTGTGCCAGGTGGACGTAGTTCTGGAGGAAGATGGACATGCCGATGGCCGAGATCAGCGGAATCAGCCTGTGTTTTCCGCGAACTGGCCGGTATGCGACCCGTTCGACAGCCCAGCCCATTGAGCTGGAGACGATCATCGCGCAAATCAGTGCCACAATCAGTACCAGTGGCAGCCAGGCGATACCCAGGGCGGCAAGGCCGGTAATCGCGATCAGCGAGGTGTAGGCGCCAATCATGTAGATCTCACCATGGGCAAAGTTGATCATGCCGATGATGCCGTAAACCATCGTGTAACCGATGGCGATCAGGGCATAGGTGCTCCCGATCGTCAGCCCGTTAATGAGCTGCTGAATGAAATAAAGGAGATCTTGCATCTGTGTGGGACTCCGATAGCCTGCCCCCTTCACTGCGATCAGGCATGGCCCCGGGGTGCCGGGCGCACTGATTACAGGATCAACAGGAGCCTAGAAAAACACCTTCTCCCGGATCGCGGTGAGAAGGTGTTCTCATGATTACCGTTTGTTAACGATTTTGGCTCAGTTTACCGGAGTTTTGCTGCCATCTGAATGCCATTCGTAGACAACAAACTCGAACGACTCCATATCGCCCTTGCTGTCATACTCAACGGTACCGATTGGCGTCTCGAAGGTGCCCTCCCGCAGAGCTTCGGCGACCTCGAACGGGTCTTTGGACCCGGCGGCTTCAATGCCCTCGGCAATCAGCTGTACGGCAGTGTAGGAGGTAAGTACAAAGGGACCGGAGGGGTCTTCGCCCTTCTCTTCAAAGGCCTCGACCAGTTCCTGGTTTTCCTCTTTTTCGTCGAAGCTCGGCGGCAGGGTGACCAGCAGGCCTTCAGCTGCTTCGCCGGCTATGGTGTTGATGTCCTTGTTGCCAACGCCTTCCGGGCCCATGAAAGTGGTGTCCAGATCGGCCTGGCGCGCCTGACGCAGGATCAGGCCCAGTTCCGGATGGTAGCCACCGTAATAGACGTAGTCCACATCCGCCTGCCGCAGCTTGGTAACCAGTGAGGAGAAGTCCTTGTCGCCGGCAGTAATGCCTTCAAACATTGCCACTTCAACACCACCCTCTTCAAGGGTGTCCCGTACCGCCGTGGCGATGCCTTCACCGTACTGCTGCTTGTCGTGAATAACAGCAACGCGCTCCGGCTCCTGGCTGATCAGATAATTGGCGGCAACCGGGCCCTGCATGCTGTCGAGGCCGATGGTGCGGAACACCATCTCGTAACCACGCTGGGTAATCTCCGGGCTGGTGGATGCCGGTGTAATCATCAGGATGCCTTCATCCTCGTAAATGTCCGACGCTGGCTGGGTGGAACTGGAACAAAGGTGTCCAACCACGAACCGCACGCCATCGTTCACCATGTTATTGGCAACGGTTACCGCCTGCTTCGGGTCACATACGTCGTCGTATTCAACGCCAACGAGTTCCTCTCCCATGACACCGCCGTCGGCGTTGATCTGTTCGATCGCCATGCGGGCACCGGAAAATTGCATATCACCGTACTGGGCGACAGGGCCGGTCATTGGCCCCGCGATACCGATCTTGATTTCAGCGGCAGCGTGGCCTGCGCCCATTACCGCGATAGAAGCGCCAATAGCAGTTACGAGTTTTTTGACTGATGTACTCATTGGGTGTGTCCTGTCTCAGGGTTATTCTTATGTTCTCAGAGATGTAAACAAACACCACACATGCTTCCTTGTCAAGCAGTCAGGTGTCGGACTGGGTCTCGTCTTGCGGAAAGATCAGTTTCCGGAAGCTTTCGTGATCCCGCAGCTGTTCGAAGCTGGGGTCAACTGAAGCGTCGTCTTTGTAAGCCTCGGAAATATCAATGGCTTTCTGCAACGTTGCCACCGCATCTTCCCAGCGGCCGATCTCGGCATAGGCGCAGGCCAGCTGGTAATGGGCATGGCCGTTATCCGGCGCGAGTTTCAGCGCGCGCTGACAAAGACTGATGGCCCACAAGGGCTCCTGCATCTCCAGGACTGCATCGGCTTTGTAACTGAGTGCTTCCACATCGTCCGGGCGAAGGTCCAGAATGGTGTCATAGGCAGAAATCTTGTTCTGCTGGGACGTCTCCTGGCTGGCTTTCAGCCACAGGGAGTGCACTTCGTTGGTGCGTTCAATTTCCGCCTGGTTCTGCTGGATGATATCGGATTTCTGCCTGAGCTGATCCTCGATGAACTCCAGCCGTTTCTCATACTCCACCACCAGTTCATTGACACGTTTTTCGGCCAGGGTCGTGAGCTGGTTACGCATGTCGCGAATGGAATTCCAGCCGACCATCACCAGAATGGAAGTGGCGCCGGCGATCAGGTAGAAGAAATAGGTGACCGTATCCGTAGCGTAGGACATGGTCTTGTCCGCCACCGACAGCTCCTTGTCGACCACCTTCTCAATCAGCTCGGCCCGGGTGTTCATCATTTCCTTGCGCAGGGCCTTGCTTTCCTCCAGCAGGTAAAGCTCGACAAAGGGCGTATACATGGGCTCTTCGAGGGTGTCGATCCTCTGCTGCACATCGTCAGCGGTGAGGTCCTCGCCGGGGTCCTGTGCCAGGGTTCCGGCACTGAAAAGCAGCGCCAGAAGGCATGAGGCGGCGAGTATTGTCAGGCGTTTTCCGAAGGGGAAATGGGAGAAAATCTGGTGTATTCGGGTGTCCATCTGGCCATGTCCGTTTGCTTAAATTCAACAGGATGGTGACCTTAGCATAGTGACTGCCGGAAAAATGCCGAGATTCTGCGAGATTCTGGAAAGTGCCGGCAGGTCAGTGTAATAGATGCCCTGGGTTACGGTTGCTGCGGCTTGCAATATGGGGAGCAAAGACCTCTAATAGTTAGTGGTATAAAGAATCTGGCAGACATCAAGCGGAGTGGTGCGTTGAATAATTATGAAGAGGTTTTGGTGGCGTTGCGCCGGGTCATTCGTGCAACAGACCTGCATTCCAAACGCCTGAGCAAGCATGCGGGACTGACGGGTCCGCAGCTGCTCATCATGCGTAGCATTCGTGACCTGGGTGAGGTGACCATTGGCACCATTGCTGACACGGTCAGCCTGAGCCAGGCGACGGTGACCACCATTCTGGACAGGCTGGAGCTTCGCAAGCTGGTTTACCGGGTTCGCAGTACCCGGGACAAGCGAAAAGTGCATGCGCACCTGACGGAAGAGGGGGCGGATATCCTCTCCCGCGCCCCAAATCCGCTTCAGGAGGAATTCATACGGAAGTTCCAGAGCCTGGCGGAATGGGAACAGACCATGATTCTGGCCTCACTTCAGCGGGTTGCCAATATGATGGATGCGGATAATATTGATGCCGCGCCTCTGCTAACCGTAGGGTCAGTCCTGAAGGACGATGGCTGGAAGGCCGATGAACAGTCCTGAGAGACTGATATCGGTCACAATAGTTATTCCGGCATCTTTGCGGTAATTTCAATAGATTGGTACCAGGCTGCAAGGTCTGAAATTTGCTGGTCTGTGAGGTTTTTTGCCACCACAGACATCATGTCGTTCTCCCGCTTGCCACTGCGGAAAGCCTTGAGTTGTTTTTCAATATATATCTGGCTTTCGCCGGCAAGGTGGGGTGCAACGGGGATTTTTGCAATCCCATCCAGGCCATGACATGTCTTGCATTGGGTCGCAAGTTTCCGCCCTTCTTCAGGGTCTGCGCTATGGGCGCTCGGAATCACGGTTACAAAAGATGCGATAACCAATATTCTGGATAACGCAATTTTGATCATTCTTGTCATATGACATCTCCAGAGGACCGGGGAGGGACTTTCACCCTCCTCCCCGGTCGTGGCATCAGGAGTCCGAACCGGTATAGGCGATTCGATAAACCGCGCCAGCCAGGTCATCCGAGACCAGTAGTGACCCGTCTTTCAACAGTGCCACATCCACTGGGCGGCCAAGGTATTCGCCGTTCTCATCCAGCCATCCCTCGGCAAAGGGCACCGTTTCTCCGGCAACATTGCCCTCGGCATCTACCGGCGTGAACATCACCCGGGCACCCACGGGCACGGTCCGGTTCCAGGAGCCGTGTTGCGCTGAAAAAATCCCCCCCTGATACTGCTTCGGAAACATGTTGCCCTTGTAGAACACCATGCCCAGATCGGCTGCGTGAGCGATCGTTTCTGAGACCGGGAACACCACATCCACGGGGACTTCCTCGCCCTTGTACTCATTGGTGCGAACATCACCACCGCCATACCAGGGGTGGCCAAAGTGTTGTCCCATGGCTGTCTGGCGGTTGATTTCCCCCGGTGGAATATCGTCACCCATACCGTCCACCTGATTGTCCGTGAACCAGAGTTCGCCGGTAGTGGGGTTGAAGTCATGACCAACGGAGTTGCGGACACCGCGGGTGTAGACCTCTCGCCCGGTACCGTCCTGATTCACCCGGATAATACCGCCAATACCCCATTCCGCAAAGGTGTCGAGGTGCTCCTTGGGGGCGACATTGTAAGGCTGGCCGAGGGAAATATAGAGCTTGCCGTCAGGGCCGACATCGCAGACCCTGGCTGTGTGGTTGTAACTGACGAACTCTTCAGGAATCAACTCGCCACCGGGGATGACCTCCGCGGCCACGACATCACCGCCCTCGTAGAAGAATTCGGCGGCCGGGTAGGCCAGAACCCGGTTCTGTTCGGCAATGTAGAGCACGCCCGAGGGCGAAAAGCAGGGGCCGTTGGGAACGGACTTGGCCACCGACGGCGCAAAATTCTTGACTTCGTCGGCAACGCGGTCCTTATCCCGGTCGGTGACGGCCCAGACTTCGGTTTTGCGGGTTCCCACAAAGGTAACGACGCCTTGCGGACCGACAGCCATGTGGCGGGCATCGGGAACCAGCGCGTAAAGGCTGATTTCGAAACCTTTTGGCACGCGGATCTTTTCAAGGGTTTTGCGGATGGCAGCCGCGCTGTCGCTTTTCTGGTCGATGACGGTAAATTCGGCATCTCCAGTGGTCTGGAAATTGCCAAGTTTTTCGAGGGTATTGTCAGACTGGCCATGGGCAAGGGGTAAACAGGCGAGACCAATGGCCACGCCCAAGATCGAGGATTTCTTGTTCATTGTTGTACCGCTCTCTTTGTGTCAGCGAGTTGGGTGCCGGTGGCTGAAAGGCCACCGGCTGTTTGTTTTTTGTTCACGCTGATTCGAGTAAAGACAACGCCCTCATGGGCGTCAAGGCAGGTACATACTGGTCCGACCAGTTAATTCAATGAACACTTGCGCCCTTCCGGGGCTTATCCGCAAAACACACCTGGAACACATCACTGTACTGCTTCGCAAAATTCACCGTCAGCCCTTCCTTCAGATACTCCGGCAGTTCCTCATAATCCCCACGGTTCGCCTCCGGCAGAATCAGGGTGCTGATTTTCTGGCGTCTGGCGGCGATGACTTTCTCGCGGATGCCGCCTACCGGGAGCACCTGGCCTGTCAGGGTGAGCTCGCCGGTCATGGCGATGTTCTGCCGGGGTGCCTCGCGGCGGGCGATGGAAAGCAGCGCGGTGGCCATGGTGACGCCGGCGCTGGGGCCATCCTTGGGAGTGGCGCCCTCCGGTACGTGCAGATGCACGAAGGATTTGTCGAAGAAAGTCGGGTCAGCTTTGAATCGCTTGAGGTTAGAGGATACATGGCTGTAAGCGATTTCTGCGGACTCTTTCATCACGTCCCCCAGTTGCCCGGTAAGCTTGAAGCCGCGCTGGGTGCTGTGGATGCGTGAGGCTTCAATGCTCAGGGTGGCGCCGCCCATGGCTGTCCAGGCAAGACCGGTGACGACACCGACGCCTTTCATGGATTTTTCTTTGCGGAATGCCGGCTGGCCCAGATAGGTTTGCAGGTCGGATACGCCCACCTTCACTGGCTGGCCAGGGTTTTCCAGCAACCGCACGATGCCTTTGCGGATGACTTTGTGCAGCAGCTTTTCCAGGCTGCGCACGCCGGCTTCCCGGGCATAGCCTTCGATGATCTGCTTGATGGCGGCATCGGTGATGTTCACCTGCTTTTTCAGCAAGCCGGCCCGCTTCAGTAGCCGCGGCATCAGGAAATGCTTGGCTATGGCAACCTTTTCCTCGGAGATGTAACCGGACAGGCGAATCACGTCCATACGGTCCAGCAGTGGACGGGGGATGGTGTCCAGCTGGTTGGCGGTGCAGATGAACAGCACCTTGGACAGGTCCATGCGCACGTCCAGGTAGTGGTCGAGGAATTCCCGGTTCTGCTCCGGATCGAGGGTTTCCAGCAGTGCCGAGGCCGGGTCGCCCTGGAAGGACGCACCGATCTTGTCGATTTCGTCCAGCATGATCACCGGGTTGGACACCTTCGAGTCTTTCAGGGCCTGCACGAACTTGCCGGGCATGGCGCCGATGTAGGTGCGGCGGTGGCCCTTGATTTCGGCTTCGTCGCGCATGCCGCCGACACTGAAGCGATAAAATTTGCGGCCAAGAGCGTCGGCGACGGAGTGACCGATGGAGGTCTTGCCCACGCCGGGAGGGCCCACCAGCAGAAGAATAGAGCCGCTGACCTCACCTTTGAAAGTGCCCTCGGCGAGGAATTCGACGATACGGTCTTTGACGTCGTGCAGGCCGTCATGGTCACGGTCGAGGATGCGGCGGGCTTCGCCGAGATCAAAGTGATCTTCCGACGTCAGTCCCCAGGGCACCTGCGTGAGCCAGTCCAGATAGTTGCGGGTAACGCCGTATTCCGGTGAGCCCTGTTCCAGCACCTGGAGTTTCTGGAGCTCATCATCAAAGCGTTCCTGCACCTGTACCGGCGGATTCAGTTTTTCCATGCGCTCACGGAAACGTTCGGCATCGGCGGTCTTGTCGTCCTTGGCCATACCCAGCTCGCGCTGGATCACCTTGAGTTGTTCCTTGAGGAAAAACTCCCGCTGATGTTTCTGAACCTTCTCGTTCACTTCCTCGCTGATTTCACTTTGCAGGCGGGCCACTTCCTGCTCTTTCGCCATCAGCAGCAGCACTTTCTCCATACGCCGCAACAGGGGCACGGTATCCAGTACTTCCTGCAACTCGTGCCCGGGCGCGCTGGTCATGGAGGCGCCGAAGTCTGCCAGGGGAGAGCTGTCGTCCGGTCCGAAACGGGACAGGTACTGCTTCACCTCTTCACCGTACAGCGGGTTGGTGCGCAACAGATCCTTGATGGAGCTGATGATGGCCAGGGTATAGGCTTTGAGTTCATCGGCCGCTTCCTCCGGCTCTTCCGGATACTCCACCTCTACCAGGTAGGGCGGCCGGCGCCGGAGCCACTGGGTAATGCGAAAACGCTGCAGCCCCTGGGCGATGAACTGGACCTTGCCGTCCTCGCCCTGGGCATGGTGGACCCGTACGGCGCAGCCAGTGGTTTCCAGCTCCTCACTGCCGGGAATCCCCTGTTCGGGATCGCTGTCTTCCACAAAACAGATACCCAGCACCTTGTGGTCGGTTTCTCCCACCCGCTTCAGGGTTTCCTGCCAGGGATTCTGGTTAACCACAATCGGCTGCACCTGGGCCGGGAAAAAGGGCCGGTTGGAAACAGGCAAAACATACATGCGCCTGGGCATATGCTGTTTTGGCAGTACCAGGCTTTTGCTGTTTTCGTCCTTGCCGATGTACTCGGTCAGGTCTTCTTCGGGCGCTCCAAAAGAGTCGTTGCGGTTGTCGTCGTTCATACCTTGCAAGCGTCCTCCGGGAATGTTGATCCGGGGAGCAGTGCTCCCGGTCCTAATGCCTATGTAGCGGCGCGGGCCATGATTTCAAGGTAACGGCAGGTAATTGTGCGGATTGTCAGAGGATGACGGGGAAACCTTGAATTTTCGCCCTCAGCCCCCAAAACCAACAACAATTCGTTGACCACATTTCAGGAACTCACTTTCAGGTGCTATCCATGAGTAACTCGCCGTATGTTTTTGAAGCCACAATGGACAACTTCCAGCAGGATGTGATGGAAGCCTCGTCCCGTACGCCGATCCTGATCGATGTATGGGCGCCGTGGTGTGCACCCTGCAAGCAGTTGACACCACTGCTGGAGAAGCTGGCGGATGAGTATCGGGGTGGCTTCATGCTGGCCAAGGTAAATGCCGACGAGCAGGAGCAACTGACGGCCAGTCTGGGGGTGCGTAGCCTGCCCACGGTGATTCTGGTGAAAGACGGCCAGGCGGTTGACGGCTTCAATGGCGGACTCCAGGAAAGCGAAGTCCGCAAGATTCTCGACAAGCACATCGAGATACCGGAAGAAGAGGAAGCCCCCTACGACAGGGCCCACCGGCTCTGGGAAGAGGGCGACGTGGAAGCGGCCCTGGCGGTGCTTACCGAGCTGAACCGGAACGATCCGGAAGATCTGAAGGTGCTGATAGACCTGGCCCAGCTGAAAGCCGAACTGGGCGACCTGGAAACTGCCGAACAGGTACTGGACAGTTTGCCGCCGGAAGAAAAGATGCAGCACCAGGCCAAACAGCTGGCGGCGCGGATCAAGTTCCTCAGGGCATCCGCCGAACTGCCGCCGATCAGGGAGCTGGAGGATGCTCTCGACAAGGATCCGAACGACCCCAACGCCCTGCACCTGCTGGCGCTGCATCACATCCTCCAGGAAAATAATGCCAAGGCCATGGAGCTGTTGATCCGCCTGATGCAGGTGGACAGCAAGTACAAGGACGAAGTAGCCAAAACCACACTGATCGAGCTATTCGACAAGCTGGGCAATAACAACCCCGACGTACGCACCTATCGGCGCAAACTGTACACCCTCATGCATTAACTGATCCGCAAGAGTCTTCGTTACCGTAGGTCGGGTAGAGCCAAAGGCGAAACCCGACTGAGGCCTCCCCCCATTACAAAACTCCCAACGCTCAAGTTTCTTTTCGTGGTCAAGCGTGGTCAATTTGTATATTTATTAAGCAAAACAATCATTTAACAATAGTTTTCATCATCAATATTGTTAAATGCGCTAATCTCTCTGAGCTATCTGAAGGAATAGCAAAACCCAAAAAAATAGAATAAGGGGGCAACATGGAGTTCCCTGACCAAGGAGTTATTGATGATGAAGTTTAAGCGCTCGGCGTTGGTGTTGGCGATGTTCGGTGGATTTTTACTGTCGGGATGTGGAGGTTCCAGCTCTTCTACTGGCGATGGGCCCACTGTTACAGAAGAAAGCTCACAGACGACTACAGAGCAAACAACGAAAACGGGTACGTTTCTGGACAGTGCCGTCGAGGGACTTCGTTATGTTACGCCTACCAAAACGGGTCTGACGGGCGCAAATGGCGAATTCGAATATCAAGAAGGAGAGGTCGTCTTCTTTCTTCTAGGTAACTCTTTGGTCGGGAGTTCCATGGCGTCAGATGTAATGACGCCATTGGATATGATTAACGAGAACAGCAACACCAGCAAAATGGCAAATGTTCTTCGTTTTCTTCAATCACTTGACCAGGATGATAATCCTGATAACGGAATAACCATCTCCCAGACTGTTCAAAATCAGGCCGAGCTTGATGGAATTGAGGTGGATTTTGATGTTGATGCTGATGCTTTTGGCTCACAGACGGCTGTAGATAATGTCTTATCGGCAGATAACAAGGTGCTTATATCGGAAGAGGCGGCAAATAATCACTTCCAGGCAACGGTTGACCAGCTTGATGCCAATGAAGTGGATTTGAAAGGGACCTGGTTTACTCAGACTACATTTGTCCGAGATGGCCAGAAATGTGGGGAGGTTGCAGAAACCACCGTTGTTTTTGATGGAGACGGATACACAGAGACTGGTGATGAGCTTAACAGCAGTTCCGACGGCACGATCGTCAGCTGCAACACTGTAGCGTATTCAGGAATGGAAGTCGCGTACGCCTCAGCGCCGGATGATCTGCCGGCAAAAGGCTGTGACCAAGGAATTTGTAGTTTCAACGAAGTGAATAAATATTTCCCTAATTGGGAAGCAGGAAGTTGGGAGCTAGATTCTCAGCAGTTCTCCGTCGTAGTCGTCAAGTACTATCCAGGCATGGATAAGATGGTTCGCACAAAAACGGACAAGGTGCGGACCCGTGACATAAATGGCAACATTGTTTCGGTCGACACGTGGGGTACGTTCACTACAGTTTACTTCCGCAAGGAAGCTGCCGAATACACGAAAAACATGGTTGGCACTTGGGACGTAACCTCCTCCAACCTGAGCTGCCCCGATGTAACTGCCATTCAAACGCTTGTCTACAGTGAAACAGGAATCCAAGTGTCCGGTCAGGAACTCAACCTTGTTGACGGCAATTGTGAGTTTGAAAGTACGAGCGGCACTTTTGCCTACGACGATCCGCAGCTGTCAGCGGATTTCTGTGGACCTGTCTGTGATTTTAAGCAACTGAATGGAACTTTTATAGACGAGGGTGAAGAGATCCAGTTGTCTCATGTGCGCGGTACGGATGTAATTAATCGTACTAAAGGCTATTCTCACCGCCAGCGTTGGGTGAAAGTGGACTAAGTCTCTTTAAAGAAAAAGAGGTCAGATGAAAGCTTTCATCTGACCTCGCGCGTTACGTGTTAATCGCATTGCCCGTTATTGGGTCAGCCATTCCCCCTCTTCATCTCCTCGTACTCATCCTCAAAGAAGAACTTGTCCTCCCCCAGCGCCGGCTCCAGCTCGTGTAGCCAGGTTGCTGTCTCACTGTATTTGGCAAAGAACGGCCGCTGCACCCAGTCCGGGTTGCGGGCCTGGATAAAGCGCAGCACAAACACCTTCTCACCGTTGATCTCGGTGATGCCCTGGACTTCTACCTTGCCCGGGCCGGCGCTCATTGACGGGCCGCGGGCGGTACGGGCCAGGCCGGACACCTGCTTCATGGCCTCGCGGTAGATGTGGAAAGCTTCTACCAGGGGCACTTCGAAGTAGTTCTTGGCACCGGTGTCCCTTTCTACAAACATGTAGTAGGGGATGATGCCCAGTTGCACTTCCCTGTTCCACAGCTTCGCCCAGTCATCGGCGTTGTCATTTACGTGCTTGATCAGCGGTCCCTGGGCACGGATTTCGGCGCCGGTGGCGCGAAGGCGGCGGATGGCCTCTTCGGCGATGTCGGTGGTGATTTCCTGCCAGTGGTTGTAGTGAGCCATGATGGCCACGTGCTTGCCGGCATCGACCAGGCGTGCAAACAGGTTGATCAGTTCGTCCGCGTCCTTGTCGGTGACAAAGCGATATGGCCAGAAGGTAAGGGCCTTGGTGCCGATGCGGATGGTCTGGATGTGATCGAACTCCGGCTCAAGCAGGGGCTCCAGATACTGGACCAGGTGTTTGGTCTTCATCACCATGGGGTCGCCGCCGGTCACCAGCAGGTCGCTGACTTCGGTATGCTCCTGCAGGTAGCCGTGAAGCTTTTCGGCTTCGGTGCTGGCCATCTTCAGGTCCTTGTCGCCCACAAACTGGGCCCAGCGGAAACAGAAGGTGCAGTAGGAGTGGCAGGTCTGCCCCTGGGCGGGAAAGAACAGCACCGTTTCACGGTACTTGTGCTGTACGCCGTCCAGGACCTCGCCATTCAGCTGCGGCATGTTCATTTCCATCTGGCCGGCTGGATGCGGGTTCAGCTCGTCGCGAATTTCCTTCGCCACCGCCTGGATCTCTTTCTTGTCGGCGCCTTCCCGGTGCATTGTTGCCATGCGCTGGTAATGCTCATCCTTCAGCATGCCTTTCTGGGGAAATACCAGCTGGTAGATAGGGTCGTTGGGCACCCTGTCCCAGTTGATCAGCTCGTTGATCACATATTCGTTAACGCGGAAGGGCAGCACACTGGCTACAACCTTCATTTCAAACAGGGTCTCTTCGGGGAGGTTCTGGATGACGTCAATCTTGTCGAGCTGGCGGTCCGTATAGACCTTGAAGCGCCGCTCTTCGAACTCGGCAGTGGGGATGCGGTTCGGGAACGTGACGATGGAGTTCATAGATCGCCCTCTTTGGTTATGCGCCAAATTCAGGAGGGTGGAAGTCGCCACCGCTCCGCTGGTTAAAAAACGGGCAGCCGAGTATACATAAAACCAGAAGCATTTTCAGGTCTAAATAAAACCGCTGAGCCAGGCTTTTCCTTGGTAGGAATCCTACGACATTGGTCTGATTATGCTTGTCTGAAGATGAAAAAAACGCCATTCTTACGTAACTAACCGAAATAGTCCGGAATGCTGAGTCAAATCCATGCCAAAAATAAAATTTGTCAGCAAAATGTAGTAAAAATACTACGTAATTTTCGGGTTGATTCAGGTGAATATTGTGTCGTTGCCTGAATGCACAGGTCCAAAAGCCGATCCGGCAAGGCCATTTCAGGCAGTAAAACCGGCAATCGTGTTCTATGCTTGTTCAATGTAACTAACGGGCGAATACCCACAACAAAACGTTCTGCAATCCATCGCAGCTTATCAACACTGCAAGGCGTTCTGCTGCTGATCGTGGCGCGCTGCGCTTTATTAAGGCCAAGGGGAGGTTTGATGCACCAGGATGATGATCCCATAGAGACCAGTGAATGGCTGGATGCGCTGGAGTCTCTGATCGAACAGGAGGGCGTTGATCGCGCCAAGTACATTCTCGAGAGGCTTTCCGAGCGAGCCAGCCGCGACGGCACTGAGTTGCCCTATTCCATCACCACACCATTCCGCAATTCCATACCGGTGACCCAGGAAGCCCGGATGCCTGGTGACCTGTTCATGGAGCGTCGTATCCGCTCGCTGATCCGCTGGAATGCAATGGCTATGGTGTTGCGGGCCAATCAGCGTCCGGGTGAGCTGGGCGGGCACGTATCGTCATTCTCCTCGGCAGCTACACTGTACGATGTCGGCTTTAACTACTTCTTCCATGGCGGGGACGAAAAGCGTGAATCGGATCTGGTTTACTTCCAGGGCCATTCCTCGCCGGGCATTTATGCCCGCTCCTACCTGGAAGGCCGTTTTGAGGAAGAGCAGCTGGACAAATACCGGGAAGAAGTGGATGGCAACGGCCTTTCCTCTTATCCCCACCCCTGGCTGATGCCGGATTACTGGCAATTCCCCACGGTGTCCATGGGTCTCGGGCCGATTCAGGCGATTTATCAGGCTCACGTGATGAAATACCTTCACAGCCGTGAGCTGATTGATATGGGTGACCGCAAGGTATGGTGCTTTGTCGGTGACGGTGAGTGCGACGAACCGGAAACTCTCGGCTCCATCTCCGTGGCCGGCCGCGAGAATCTCAGCAACCTTATCTTTGTCGTCAACTGCAACCTGCAGCGCCTGGACGGACCGGTAAGGGGCAATGGCAAGATTATCCAGGAGCTGGAAGGCGTCTTCCGCGGTGCCGGCTGGAACGTGCTGAAAGTGGTCTGGGGCCGGATGTGGGATCCGCTGTTCGAGAAGGATACCGATGGCCTGATGCAGCGTGTCATGGACGAGGCCGTGGACGGTGAGTTGCAGAACTTCAAGAGTAACGGACCGGCCTACACCCGCAAGCACTTCTTCGGCAAATATCCGGAGCTGTCCAAGATGGTGGAGAACCTCACCGATGACGATATCGCCAAGCTCAACCGCGGTGGCCACGATCCCTACAAGGTTTATGCGGCTTATCACCGTGCCATTCACAATAACGGCGGGCGGCCGACAGTCATCCTGGCCCATACCATCAAGGGTTACGGGTTTGGCGATGCGGGCGAAGCCCAGAACACCGCGCACTCGCTGAAGAAACTGGATATGGATCAGCTCAAGGCCTTCCGTGACCGGTTTGCGGTGCCGCTCAAAGACGAAGAGCTCAAGGACGTACCTTACTACCGGCCGGCGCCGGACAGCCCTGAAATCGTCTACATGAAAAAACGCAGGCAGGAGCTGGGTGGCTTCTATCCCAAGCGCCGCAGGGACTGTCAGCCGCTGCAGGTGCCGTCGCTGGATACCTTCAAGACCTTGCTGGAAGGCTCCAATGGTCGCGAGATCTCGACCACCATGGCGTTTGTGCGACTGCTGACGGCACTGACCAAGGACAAGCGTATCGGCAAGCGGATCGTGCCCATCGTGCCGGATGAGGCCCGCACTTTCGGTATGGAAGGCATGTTCCGCCAGCTCGGTATCTACACGTCGGAAGGCCAGAAATACGTGCCGGAAGACCGTGAACAGATCATGTACTACAAGGAAGACAAGAAGGGCCAGGTTCTTGAGGAAGGGATCAACGAGGACGGTTCCATGGCGGCCTGGATGGCAGCGGCTACCTCATACAGCACCAACAATTTCCCGCTGGTGCCGTTCTACATCTTTTACTCCATGTTCGGCTTCCAGCGGGTGGGCGACCTTGCCTGGGCGTCTGGTGACATCCAGGCCCGCGGCTTCCTGATCGGTGGTACTGCCGGGCGCACCACGCTCAACGGCGAGGGTCTGCAGCACCAGGACGGTCACAGCCACATCCTGGCCCAGACCATTCCCAGCTGTAAGTCCTACGATCCGGCTTACGGCTACGAGATGGCCGTGGTGGTTCAGCATGGCATCAAGGAAATGTTTGAAGACAACCAGAACGTCTTCTACTACCTGACCATCGAGAATGAAAACTACGAACAGCCCGCCATGCCGAAAGGCAAGAAGGTGGAAGAGGGCATCATCAAGGGGATGTACCAGATCGAGTCCGTTGAAGCCAAGGGCGGCAAGAAGGCCTCCCGTGTTCAGCTGCTCGGCTCCGGTGCCATCCTCAACGAGGTTCGTGCTGCGGCGCAGCTGCTGAAGGATGACTTTGGCGTAGCCAGTGACGTCTGGAGCGTAACCAGCTTTAACGAGCTGGCCCGCGACGGTCTGCACGTCGAGCGCTGGAACCGTCTGCATCCGGACGATACGCAGAAGAAGTCCTACATCGCCCAGTGCCTGGAAAAGCAGCAGGGGCCGGTGGTGTCTTCCACGGACTATATCAAGCTGTTCTCCGAGCAGGTACGTGCCTACATCCCGAAAACTTTCCTGACCCTGGGCACCGACGGCTTCGGCCGCAGTGACACCCGTGAAAAACTGCGGAGTCACTTCGAGGTGGATCGCTACTATGTGGCGGTGACCGCGCTTGCAGCCCTGGCGCGAGACGGCGAAGTCAAGAATGACGTGGTTCTCGAAGCCATGCGGAAGTACGGAATCGATCGCAACAAAACGAACCCGGTGCTGAGCTAAGGAGACCGCCATGAGTGAGCAGGAAATCAAGGTTCCGGATCTCGGCGGTGCAGACGAGGTTGAAGTTATAGAAATCCTCGTCAGCAAGGGGGATTCGGTTGAGGAAGAAGATCCGATACTGACGGTAGAGTCCGACAAGGCGTCGGTTGAGCTGCCCTCGCCCGGTGCCGGCAAGATCACCAAAATCACCGTCAAGGTGGGTGACAGGGTCAAGGAAGGCGATGTTGTTGGCATGATGGAAGCCGGCAGCGACGCTGGTGGTTCTGGTGAGGATAAGGAATCGGGTGAAGAAGCCGGCTCCGGCAAGGACGAAAAGGCTGAAGCCGGCTCTGAAGGCCAGGCGGAAACGAAGACTGAAGAAAAGTCCGGAGAAAAGTCCGAAAAGAAAAAGTCGTCACCAAAGAAGTCCGGGGGTTCCCGCAAGGAAACCGTGAAGGTGCCTGCACTGGACGGCTTCGAGGATGTGCCCGTCATCGAAATCAATGTCAGCGAGGGTGATGAGGTGGCCGTGGATGACGCGCTGGTCACCGTGGAGTCCGACAAGGCCACCATGGAGATCCCGTCTCCCTACGCCGGCAAGATTGGCAAGGTCCTGGTGTCCGAGGGCGACAAGATTTCAGAAGGCAACGACCTGGTTGAAATGACCGTTGTGGAAGAGGGTGGAGAAGGCGGAGAAAGCGACGAGGAAGAAGCCTCTTCAGAATCTGCAGAGCCTTCCGGCGACGAAAAACAGGAAGGCAGGGCGGAATCCAAAGGCAAGAGTGAAGAGCCAAAGCCTGCGCAGCCGTCAGCAACCTACGAGCCGCCAACACCGGGCGCCAAGGTTCACGCAGGCCCGGCGGTGCGCAAACTGGCCCGCGAATTCGGCGCCGATCTCACTCGCATCAAGGGTTCCGGCCCCAAAAACCGTATTCTTAAGGACGACGTTCAGGCCTATGTGAAGAGCCAGCTGCAGCAGACGCAGCAGGGCAGCACGGTAGCCGGTGGCGGTGGCTCCGGGATTCCCGGTGTCAAACTGCCGGACTTCAGCCAGTTTGGTGAGGTAGAGCGTGAATCCATGTCGCGCATGATGTTTGCCACGGCCAACAACATGCAGCGCAGCTGGCTGAACGTACCCCACGTCACCCAGTTCGAGGATGCGGACATCACCGATATGGAAGACTTCCGCAAGTCGCAGAAAGCGGCCGGCGAGAAGAAGGGTGTCAAGATGACACCGCTGCCGTTCCTGTTGAAGGCCTGTGCCACAGCGCTGGCGGAGTTGCCGCAGTTCAATGTGTCGCTGGATATGGAGCGCAAGGAAGTGGTCCGCAAGCAATACATTCATATCGGAATTGCGGTGGATACCCCCAACGGGCTGATGGTTCCGGTGATCAGGGATGTGGACAAGAAGGGGCTGTGGGAGCTTGCCGCGGAAAGTGCGGAACTGGCCCAGAAGGCCCGGGACAAACAGCTGAAGCCGGCGGAAATGCAGGGCGCCTGTTTTACCATCACCAGTCTGGGTGGTATCGGGGGCACGGCGTTTACGCCGATCGTGAATACGCCGGAGGTGGCGATTCTTGGTGTGTCCAAGGCGGCAATGAAGCCGGTCTGGGACGGCAAGAGTTTCCAGCCGCGGTTATTGCTGCCGCTGTCGCTGTCCTATGATCACCGGGCGGTGAACGGGGCGGATGCTGCCCGGTTTACTTCGGTGCTGAGTCAGTTGTTGGGGGATATTCGCTCTCTTCTTCTTTGACGTTTGGTGGTTGGCCGCTCTGTAGCCTGCGGGTTAAGGGGCGGTCGCGAGGCCGGTAAGGTTCTTCAGAACACGCCCGTGGATACGTCCCTGTAGGGCTCGGTCGCGCCATCCCTGGCGCTCCACGGTTCTGAACAACCTTGCCGGCCTCGCTTTTCCTTTCAGAGCAGGGCGCAGAAGGAACGGAGATAGTTTTTATTGGCTGCAAACAAAAACCCCGGCCGGAGCCGGGGGTTTTTGTGAGCTAACTTCTAAAAAGAGTTTAGAAGCTGTACTGAGCTGCGAACATTACGCGGTTTGCGTCTGTGGATTCGCCTCCATAGGTTTCCTGATCCAGGTAGCCGTATTCAACGCCCAACATCACGTTTTGGACCGGGGTCCACATGTAGTTCAGCAGAACGTTCTGGTTGGTCTCTGGTGTTGTATTGGAGACCGCGCCTGCGTCGAACGCATCATCCAGATCCAGAGTGGTCATGCCGTAGCCAAGGTTGATGCTCCTGCCGCCGCCCAATGCCATGGAGACGCCAAGGGAGCCACCATAGCCGGTGATGGTTTCGAGGCTGTCGCCCTCTACATAAGCGCTAGGTCCGTAGTAGTTGCTGCCGGAGCGCCACAGATAGCCGTTGGCGCCGTCAGTGAAGTTGATTGCACCCTGAACAGAGAACATGTCGCTCAGCTTGAACTTCGCTGCACCAAAGGCGGCAAAGCCAATTGCGCTATCATCATTGGTGCCGTCATCTACTGTTACCTGGCTGGCCAGGACTGCTGCGGAATAAGACAGAGCGTCTGCAGAATCCTGCAGTCGGGCAGTAAATGCCGGTGCGGATACGCGGCGATCACCGCCGAGGACGGGTTGATCAGGATCAAGGATACCTTGCGCACTCGGGTCCTCGAGAGAGAAAGACATTGGCCCAGTGGTGTAGCGAATCTGCTCGGCCCGATCCTGGCTTCCAGCAGTGCCTGCCAGGCTGTCGAAATCGAGAGTCGGAGTATTACCCACGAAGCTCAGGTAGTTGGACCAGTTGCGACCCATCATCCAGCCGTTATACTCGCCGTAGGCGTGACGCATACGCAGGCTGCCCGGGCCACTGCCGGAACCACGGAAGTCACCTTCTACAGTGATTGCCACGCCGGAAGCATGCTTGGCTTTGAAGCCCACGCGGGTTTGCTGTACGTCAGCCCCGAAGTGTCCTGTAACGTCTTCGTTCGCCGGAGTAAATGAACCTGCACGAGTTGACACTGCGCGATCGCCGTCAATGTCGTAACTCATATTCAGTCGAGCGTAACCATAAAGGCTGGCATCTATGTCATCACCAACGTTCAGGTTGACAGCGCCCGCTTGTGAGGCAACACCCATTACTGCCGCTGCTGCCGTCGCACGAACTGCCATTCTTAACTTATTGCTTTGCATCTTTGTTGTCTCCACACTTATTTTTGTTGGACCCATTTCAAAGTAGTTACAAAGCCATGACATTTCAAATAATTTTTTGCATTAATTAGACGAATGTCTATACAACGAAATCCTGAGGTTAGGGGAACTTTTTAAGACTTGTGTTTATTCGTCTTACCGTGTAAGGAGAGACCTCTGTTGCGACTTCCCGCAAGCTGTAAACCATTGCCATGACAAAACCTGCCCGATTTCTTGACTCTGCCACCTTTGCCTTTCTCGACATTGAGACGACAGGCGGCAATGCTTCTCACGACCGGATCACCGAGATCGGCATCCGTTTCTGGCGTGCCGGACAGGTGGTGGGTGAGTGGCAGACCCTGATCAATCCACAAACGCGCATTTCGCCTTTTATCCAGAGCCTGACCGGCATTTCCGATGCCATGGTGGCGCAGGCACCGCTGTTTGAGGATATATCTGCAGAGCTGGAATCACAGCTTGAAGACACCATTTTTGTGGCGCACAACGCCCGCTTTGATTATGGCTTTATCAAGGCCGAGTTCCGGCGTCTGGGGTTACTGTTTTCCGCGAAAGTGCTTTGTACCGTCAAGCTTTCGCGCAAGCTCTATTCCGGTTTCCGGCGCCACAACATGGATGCCCTGATCGAGCGCCACGGGCTTGGACAGGTCCAGCGGCACCGGGCCATGGGTGATGTGTCTGCCATGCTGGCCTTTTTCGAGCATGCGCTGGCTGAAAAGGGCGGGCATTCCATGGAAGCCGCGGTTCGCGATCTGTTGCAGCGGCCGAGCATACCCTCCAATTTGCCGACAGATGTGCTGCATGGCCTCCCACATGGGCCGGGGGTTTACCGGTTCTATGGCGAAAACGATGTTCTTCTCTATGTAGGTAAAAGTACTGACATTGCCCAGCGCGTGGCCTCCCACTTCTCCGGCGACCACAATTCCAGCCGTGGCATCCGCATGTCGGAGAGCCTGCGGCGGGTGGACTGGACAGAAACCGCTGGCGAGCTGGGCGCGTTGCTGCTTGAATTGAAGCAGATCAAGGAGTTGAGCCCACTGTTCAATCGCCGCTCCCGGGCTGCCAAGAATCTGGTGAGCATCGAGCTGGTGGAAAATGCGGACGGTTACCTGCAGGCACGGCTGGCCCGTGAAATCGAGCCTCACCGGCTGGGGGACTATTTCGGGCTGTTCCGTAGCAAGAAGGACGCGGAAAGGGCTCTCAGCGGCATTGCCGCGAAAAATGATCTTTGCAACAAGCTGCTGGCGCTGGAGCCGGAGCACCCGGGCCCCTGTTTCCAGCGCACGCTTGGCCGTTGCCGGGGCGCCTGTGATGGCGGCGAGGATGTGGTGAAGTACAACCTGCGGGTGCAGATTGCGTTCCATGGCCTGCGCCTGAAAACCTGGCCCTGGCGGGGACCGGTGGCGGTGTTCGAGCACAATGCCGCAACCGGCAGAACCGACATTCTGGTGGTGTATAACTGGATGCACGTAGCCACCTTGCACAATGAGGATGAGTTGCCGGATTTATCACTTCGGGGTCAGGCTGTTAAATTTGACCTGGATTCCTACAAACTGGTGGTCAAGGCCCTGATGGGTCAGGATGGGCGTTCGCTGAAGGTGGTCGAGCTGGGTGCGATCGGCCAGCCGGATGTGCACATGCCCTGAGTGGCGTATGATAAAAAGACCGTTTCATGTTTTTGCTGAGAGAAACCGATGAACAGAGATCCCGTCAGCCGTGAATTATTCGATGAGGTAATGGTCCCCAACTACGCGCCGGGATCGGTGATTCCCGTGAAAGGGCAGGGCTCACACGTGTGGGACCAGGATGGGAAGGAGTATATCGATCTGGCGGGTGGTATTGCGGTGACCTGCCTGGGGCACTCCCACCCTGGCCTGGTGAGTGCTCTGATGGATCAGGCCGAGAAGATCTGGCACCTGTCCAACGTAATGACCAACGAGCCGGCCCTGCGTCTGGCCAGGACCCTGTGTGATCTCACCTTCGCGGAACGGGTGTTTTTCGCCAACTCCGGCGGTGAGGCCAACGAGGCTGCCTTCAAACTGGCCCGTCGCTACGGCTGGGAGCATTTCGGCCCGCAAAAGAACGAAATCATTGCCTTCAGGAATGCCTTCCACGGCCGCACCCTGTTCACCGTCAGCGTGGGTGGCCAGCCCAAGTATCTGGAAGGTTTTGAGCCGGCGCCGGGCGGTATTCACCACGCCGACTTCAATGACCTGGAATCGGTGAAAAAACTGATCTCCAAAGAGCGAACCTGCGCCGTGGTGGTAGAGCCCATCCAGGGTGAAGGCGGCGTAATGCCTGGCGATGCAGAGTTCCTGAAGGGATTGCGCCAGCTCTGTGACGACAACGACGCCCTGCTGGTGTTTGACGAAGTCCAGTCCGGTGTTGGCCGCACCGGCCATCTTTATGCCTACCAGATGTATGGGGTAACGCCGGATATTCTCTCTACGGCCAAGGGCCTTGGCGGGGGCTTCCCGGTCGCGGCCATGCTGACGACGGAAAAGGTTGCTGAAAGCCTGGGCGTTGGCACTCACGGTAGTACCTACGGCGGTAACGCGCTGGCTTGCGCCGTTGCCCAGCGGGTGATCGATACGGTCAGCCAGCCGGACATCCTCAAGGGTGTGGCTGTCCGTTCCGAGCGGTTGCGCAAGGGCATGATGGATATCGGTGAGCGCTACGGCATTTTCAGTGAAGTTCGTGGCTCCGGCCTGCTGCTGGGTTGCGTGTTGACCGAAGAGTGGAAGGGCAAGGCGAAGGAATTTCTCAATGCCGGCCTGGCCGAAGGGGTGATGGTGCTGATCGCCGGCCCCGACGTTATCCGGCTGGCGCCATCGCTGATTATTCCCGAGCCGGATCTTGATGAGGCCCTGGCGCGGTTTGAAGCTGCCGTGGAAAAAGTTTGTGGCAAATAGCCAATCACCAACGACACTGAACAGGGGAGCCGCCTATGTGGCTGGTACGTCCGGCTCAGCCGGGTGACCTGAAGGACATACTCGACATCGCCGGCGGGCAGGGCCCCCGGATGTCATCCACGCTGCCAAAAAAAGAGGACGCACTGTCCGCCAAAATCGAACAGTCCGCCCGTTCCTTTGCCGGCCGCAACAACGCCGGTGAATCCACACGGTTGCTGTTTGTGCTTGAAGATACCGGCACCGGCAAGGTCCAGGGCGTATCCGGTATCGATGCGCGCGCGGGTAACGGGCAACCTTTCTACAATTACCGCCAGGACGCGCTTATCCATGCCTCCCATGAGCTGGGGGTTTCGCGGCGGGTGGAAGTTCTGTACCCGTCCCATGCGCTGACAGACAATACCCTGCTGTGCTCGTTTGCGATCAGACCGGCATTGCGCGGTACCGATGCCTTCGAATTGCTGTCCCGCGCCCGGATGCTGTTCATCGCCGCTCACCGGGAGCTTTTCACCGATCATATTGTGGTGGAAATACAGGGCGTGCAGACGGAAACCGGGGAGGTGCCTTTCTGGGACAGTCTGGGCCGGCATTTTTTCAACATGGATTTTGAAACCGCGGACCAGTATTCCAGCGTGCTGAGCAAAACCTTCATCGCCGAACTCATGCCGCCCAATCCGATCTACGTCACCCTGCTGAGCAAGGCGGCCCGGGAAGCACTGGGCCAGCCCCACCAGCAAACACAGGCAACCTTCGAGCTGCTGCAGCATGAAGGGTTTCACCGTGGTTGCTACCTGGATATTTTCGATGCCGGCCCGGTGCTGGAAGCCCGTACTGACACTCTCAAATCTGTTGTTACCAGTCATCCGAAAACCTTGCATGCCGCCAATACCGATGAGGGTGAGCTGTGCCTGATCTCCGCTGGTGAAGGGGAGCATTTTCGCAGCACATTGACCACACTGACCGAAAGCCTCGGCGACGAGATAAAGGTGCCGGTGAAAACCTGGACGTGTCTGGGCAAAAGCTCCGGAGACGAAGTAAGGATTACAGCGTTATGAACAGGGTGATCGCACGAAGGAGGCCGGCATGTTGTTGATCCGACCACTACAGGAAAACGATCTGGATGCCCTGTATGCCATGGCGCAGGGGGCTGGCAAGGGCCTGACCACACTGCCGGCAGACCGGGAGTCGCTGCAGAAAAAGATCGATCACGCGCGGGAGACGTTTAACCAGCGCTGTGCACCGGAAGCCGGGCTGTACCTGTTTGCCCTGGAAGACACCGAGCTTGGTTATTGTGTGGGTATCAGCGGTATACAGGCCCGGGTGGGGCTGGACGAAGTGTTCTACAATTACCGCCTCAGCGTTACCGTGAACGCCTCCCGCGAGCTGGGCGTGCATGTGCGTACGCCGACGCTGCACCTGTCCAACGACATGACCGATACCACCGAGATCTGTTCACTGCTGTTATCGGATTCCCACCGGGGTGGCGGTACCGGCCTTCTGCTGTCGCGCTGCCGGTTTATGTATCTGGATGACTTCCGCAAGCATTTTTCCGCGAAAGTGTTCGCCGAAATGCGCGGTGTATCCGACGAGAATGGCCATAGCCCCCTGTGGGATGCCCTTGGCAGCAAGTTCTTCGACATGGAATTCAGTGAAGCGGATGTGCTTTCAGGACTGGGCAACAAGTCGTTCATCGCCGAACTGATGCCAAAGTATCCCATTTACCTGCCGATGCTGCCCGATGCGGCCCGCGCGGTGATCGGCCGGGTACACAACAACACTGCGCCGGCGCTGAAAATGCTGCGGGCAGAAGGGTTCAACTTTAATGGCATGGTGGATATCTTTGACGGTGGCCCGGTGCTGGAGGCATTCATTCACAACATCCGCACCGTGCGCGAAGGCATTAACCGCCACGTTATGATCAGTAAAAAGCCGCTGGACACGAACGTGCCGGCAGAAGAGCAGGTGATGATATCCAACCGTTCTTTCCGCGACTTTCGGGTAACCACCATACCGGCTGCGTGTATCCGGCCCGATACTGTCAATATACCGGCCGAGGTGGCGGAAGCACTGGAGGTGGAATCCGGCGACCTGGTGCGGCTGGCCCCTTTAAAAGAAACTGGAAGGAGGTAATGGAAATGGCAAAGCTGACAGGCCAACTGTTTATTGATGGGCTCTGGCTGGAAGGTCACGGGGAACCGTTTGAATCCCTTCAGCCAGTTACCGGCGAGACGGTCTGGGACGGCATTGGCGGTAGCGTTGAAGATGTGGATGCGGCGGTGCGAGAGGCCCGTAATGCATTCGTTGACTGGCGCAAGCGCCCGTTCAGTGAGCGCCAGACGCTGGTGGAGAAATTCGGCAGACTGCTGGAGGACCACAAGGAAGAGCTGGCACAACTGATCGGACTGGAAACGGGGAAACCCCTTTGGGAGTCCCGCACTGAAGTGGACGCAATGATTGGCAAGATCGGAATATCCGTCAGTGCCTACCACGACCGCACCGGACATTCCGAATCTGACGTTGGTGGCGGTCACGCCGTGCTGCGGCATCGCCCCCATGGGGTGGTGGCGGTGTTCGGCCCGTACAACTTCCCGGGCCATCTGCCCAATGGCCACATTGTTCCCGCTCTGCTCGCGGGTAACACGGTGGTGTTCAAACCCAGCGAGCTGACCCCTGGTGTCGGCGAGAGGATCGTCAAGTTATGGGAGAAGGCGGGCCTTCCGGCCGGGGTGATCAATCTGGTTCAGGGCGCGGCAGCGGCCGGTAAATCCCTGTCGTCGCACCCGGGGCTGGACGGCCTGTTCTTCACCGGCAGTTCCACGGTCGGGCATCTGTTGCACAAGCAGTTTGGCGGCCAGCCCGAGAAAATCCTGGCTCTTGAAATGGGCGGCAACAACCCGCTGATCGTGCAGAACGTCCACGATCTGGATGGCGCCGTCCATCATGCGCTGCAGTCTGCGTTTCTGTCTGCCGGTCAACGCTGCACCTGTGCCCGCCGTCTGCTGGTACCCAAGGGTGCCAAGGGCGACCGGTTCCTGGAACGCTTCACCGAGGTGGTCAGCCGCATAAAAGTGGGTGAGTTCGATGCGGACCCGCAACCGTTCATGGGCTCGCTGATCTCGGCGGAGGCGGCCGACAAGCTGCTATCCGACCAGAGGTGCCTGCAGCAGCGGGGCGGGCAGTCGCTGCTGGAAATGAAACGGTTGAAGGAAGGCACCGGTTTGCTGTCGCCGGGCATCATAGATGTCACCGGCATGGACCTGGTGGACGAGGAGTTCTTCGGTCCCCTGCTGACGGTGTACCGCTACAAGAGCTTTGACGAGGCTCTGGAGCTCGCTAACAACACCCGTTACGGACTGTCTGCCGGCATCCTGACTGATGATCACAAACTCTATGAACGACTGACGGAAGAAGTGCGTGCCGGTATCGTGAACTGGAACCGGCCGTTGACCGGTGCCAGCAGTGCGGCGCCGTTCGGGGGTGTTGGCGCCAGTGGTAACCATCGTCCCAGTGCTTATTACGCTGCCGATTACTGCGCCTGGCCCATGGCCTCACTGGAAGCGAAGAAGAGTGAAGTGCCGGATAGCCTTGCCCCAGGATTAAATTTCGACTGACGGGACCGAGACATGGCCAAGCACGCGGTAGAAGCCAACTTTGATGGCCTGGTCGGGCCCAGTCATAACTACGCCGGGCTCTCATGGGGTAACGTGGCCTCCAGGTCCAACGTTCGCGCGGTCTCCAATCCCAGGGAAGCGGCTTTGCAGGGGCTGGCCAAGATGAAACGGCTGGCTGACCGGGGTTATGTTCAGGGTGTCCTGCCACCCCATGAACGCCCCCATGTCGCTACCTTGCGTGCACTGGGTTTCGATGGCTCCGATAGCGATGTGCTGCGGGCCGCTGCCGAACAGAGCCCCGCCATTCTGGCGGCGGTGTCGTCGGCATCCGCCATGTGGACGGCCAATGCCGCCACTGTGTCGCCGAGTGCAGACACCTCCGATAGCCGTGTGCACTTCACTCCGGCCAACCTGAGCGCCAAGTTCCATCGTTCCATTGAACATGCCGTTACCGGCCGGGCCCTGAAAGCCATTTTCACGGATGAGTCCCGCTTCGCCCATCACCCGGCGCTGCCCTCAGTCAGCCAGTTCGGTGATGAGGGTGCGGCTAACCACACCCGTCTGTGTGGCGGCTACGGCGAGCCGGGTGTGGAACTGTTCGTCTATGGCAAAGTTGCCTTCAACGAACAGGCACCGGCTCCCAGGCTCTACCCCGCCCGCCAGACCCTGGAAGCCTCACAGGCTGTTGCCCGGCTGCATGGTCTGAAGGACAGCCGCGCGGTGTTTGCCCAGCAGAATCCGGAAGCCATTGATGCCGGCGTCTTCCATAACGATGTTATCGCGGTGGGCAACGGCAACACCCTGTTCTATCACGAACTGGCGTTTCTGGACGAAGAACAGGTTCTGGCCGACATCCGCTCCCGCCTGACCGGTGCAGAACTGGAAGCGGTGCGTGTCAGCAGTGATCAGGTGCCACTGGAAGATGCGGTGGCTTCCTATCTGTTTAACAGCCAGTTACTGAACACACCGGACGGCATGATGCTGGCAGTGCCGGGGGAGTGCCGCGAAATCGCGTCGGTCAGCGGTTATCTCGATGAACTGGTTGCGAATGCCGGGCCCATTACCTCGGTGGAAGTGTTCGACGTCAAACAGTCCATGCGCAACGGCGGTGGGCCGGCGTGTCTCCGGTTGCGGGTGGTGCTGGATGATGACGAACTCAAGGCCATGCATCATGGTGTGTTGCTCAATGATGCGCTTTACGAGCGGCTGACGACGTGGGTCGAGGCGCATTACCGGGAGGAACTGTCACAGGAGGATCTTGGGGACCCGATGCTGCTTGAGGAGGTTCGCAAGGCACTGGATGAGTTGACGGGGATTCTGGGGCTTGGGTCTGTGTATGACTTTCAGCTTTGAGCTTCGGTCTGTCTTCGGTGGTGATGCCTTTATTTGTCGGATTACGCCTTTGGCTAATCCGACCTACGGTTTGAATCCGGTGGCTGACTGGTAACCTCTCAGCGTAGGTCGGATTAGCCAAAGGCGTAATCCGACAGCGGTTTGAATCGGGCGCCTGACTGGTAACGTCTCCGCGTAGGTCGGATTAGCGAAGCGTAATCCGACAGCTTTCAGCGGCGATGGCAAAATATCGGATGTCTCTTCTCTCTGCCTGACCTGCATTTCAAATCAGGCTGTCATCTTTGCTGTTAACGCCAAGCCTCACTCACGAGGCAATAGACGAAGTCAGCATCTCCATGGTGTGACGGATCAGCGACTCGGCAGGAAAGTTTTCCTCCTGGCCGCTTTCGTCCATTTCGCTCTGGCAGAGCATGATTACACCGTGTAGCGCTCCGCGAAGGTACAGTGCTGTTTCCACCGGTTCCTGGATTCGGTCGCGGTTCATGGTGCCGTCTTCCAGGCCCAGGCGAATGGCGCTTACCATCAGGTCCATGGTTTCTGCCTTGCAGCAGAGCATCTCGTTTGCCAGCTCATCGTCCGCCGCTGCCATGGCGGTGGAGGCCGTTGTCAGTGCCGAGAAATAATCCGGCTGATCGCGGTAGAACTGGTAATAGGCCACCCCCATGGCCCTGATCTGCGCCAATCCGGTATCGGCGGTCTCACGGGCTTCCCTGAAGCGGCGGCACAGGCTGTGGCCGGCGCGCAGCATGATGCCGTGCTGGATGGCAGCCTTGTCCCTGAAGTACACGTACAGCAGCGCGCGGCTCAGCGCGGCGGTACGGGCAATGTCATCCATCGACGTGCGTTCGTAGCCCTTCTCCGAAAATGCCAGCTCGGCCGCATCCAGGATGGCGTCATACCTTGCCTGCTTCTCTTTCTCTCTACGGGTTTTTAACGGCTCACTCATAGCGGATTCCGGATTGTTGAGACGGCACTTTCATGATACATGGTCAGGGATATAAGCCGATTATTGACAAATTGTCAAAGAATGACATTATGTCCGTTAATAATTTTTGCCCATCGGACGGGCGATCAACAACACATCATGAACAAGGAAGAGAGGACCTCTCAATGAACGCCAGCCGGTATCGCGCCATCGTCTCTCTCGCGGCTGTTCTGATTCTGTCTGTCAGTGGCTGTAAGTCCAGTGAGCCGGCTTCGGACCAGGGTGCTGCTCCCATTACCGTGCGTGCCGCCGAGGTAACCGGTGGCCAGACCGAGGGCGTGTCGCTGCGCTTCTCGGGTATTGTGCGGGCGGCCCAGCGGGCAACGCTGACGTTTCAGGTCAGTGGCACTCTCCGTGAACGGGCGGTTGAACTGGGGCAGACCGTGAAAACCGGTGACCTGCTGGCACGGGTATACAACCCGGCCCTGGAGCCGGCCCGGGATTCTGCCGCCGCGCGCCTGGAAGAGCTCAGAACCCAGTACGATCAGGCGAAACGGGAGTGGGAGCGCTCCCGCCAGTTGCACGAGCGCGGCGTGGTGTCGGAACAGGGGCTGGAACAATTGGCTTCCCGGCGGGACAGCCTGAAGGCCAGTATGGCAACGGCGGAAGCGTCCCTCGCCGAAGCCACGCGGCTATTGCAGGAAAGTGAGCTGCGAGCGCCATTTGATGGCCGGGTCGAAGCATTGCTGGTCGAGCGGGACGAGTTCGTGGCATCCGGACAGCCAGTGATGCGGCTGTCTTCCCCCGAGGGCCGTGAAGTGGAAGTGCGGGTGCCGGCTTACATGCTCAGCCATGTGTCACTGGGGCAATTGTTACCGGTGTGGTCCGTGCAGGATCGCAACCATCCGCCAGAAACCGGTTCCATCGTGGAAATTGCCCAGTCTGGCGGTGTTCGCGGTGAGCTTCACCCTGTGCTGGTAAGCCTGCCTGCGGATACTCTGGAGCCGGGGGAGCCGGTGGAGGTGGGTATCACACCCCGCGAGACTGTTGCCACGACTGTGCCACTGCTGGCGGTGATGAAATCCAATGGCGGCGCCAGCGTATTTCGTGTCTCCGATGGCACAGTCCGCCGGGTGCCGGTCAACGTTCAGCGGATTATCGGCGAGCGCGTGGTAGTGGATGCCAGCGATCTTACCGCCGGTGACCGGGTGGTCTACGCCGGTATGACCCGGATTGCCGACGGTGATGCGGTGGAGGTGCGCTGATGTCAGTGCGCCTGCTGAACTTCCAGCGTTTGCTGGGCATGGTGGTCACCATGCTATGCCTTCTGGGTATTGCCGCCTACAGCACCATGCCACGCCAGGAAGACCCTTCCTTTCCGTACCGTGCCGGCCTGATTACCATCAACTACCCCGGCGCCAGCGCCGAGGCGGTGGAACGGTTGGTGCTGCAGCCGCTGTCCGACGAACTGCGGCAGGTGGAGGAAGTGGATTTCTCCCAGGCCACTGCCCGCACCGGCGTGGCCGTATTCCGTGTGCGCCTGAACGACAACATCTACGATACCGATTCCGCCTGGGACCGGGTGCGCCAGGCCATGGACCGGGCGCGTCTGGAGTTCCCGGACGATGTCGGCCAGATGGTGCTCGATGATCGCATGATTGATATTCCCGCCATCATCCTGGCGGTCAGTGGTTCCGCGTCGGTAACGGAACTGAGTGATGTGGCGGAGCGGCTCAAGCAGAACCTGTCGGATATTCCCGGTGTGTCGCGCATTGAACTGGACGCGGATGTCGACGAGCAGATTACCCTGGCACTGGATGATGCCGCTATATATCGATTGGGCATTTCGCCGGCGCGAGTGCTGGACACCCTTGCACGACGAAACCAGACCACCCCGGGCGGGTTTATCGTTGCGGATGGACGCCGGCTGTCAGTATTACCCAACAGCGAGTTCACCAGCGTAGAGGCCATACGCGCAACGCCACTTGAATTGCCGGACGGCTCCCAGGTCCCTCTGGCTGCTGTTGCGGACGTGTGGCGCGGCCCGGCCGAGCCCCGGCAACCGGAAGCCTGGTATGACGGCGAGCGTGTAGTACTGGTGTCCATGATCATGGAGGAGGGCACCACCGATGCCATCCGCTTTGGTGAGCGGGTGCGTGAACGATTATCGGTGATTCGCAATGAGTTTGCCCCCTACGAAATCCGAGAGATGTTCTTCCAGCCTGACAAGGTGGAAGAGCGCCTGGACAACCTGGCCTGGAGCCTGGTGTTGTCGGTGATCATTATTGTGGCGGTGGTGTTCACCGGAATGGGTATCCGCATGGGTATTCTGGTGGCATCCATTCTGCCAATGGTGGCGCTGATCAGTATCGGACTCTATGACCTGGGTGGCGGAGTACTGCACCAGATTGCCGTGATCGGCATGGTGATATCCCTGGGCATCCTGATTGATAACGCCATCGTGATTGTGGAGAGCATTCAGGGCTACCTGGATGGTGGCATGCGCAGGCTGGATGCCCTGAAACGATCGGTGAGGGAACTGGCGGGGCCCCTGGGTGCCTCAACGGGCACTACCATAGCGGCGTTTATGCCTTTGCTGTTATCCAAGGGCGGAACGGCGGATTTCACCCGCGGTGTGCCGGTGATGATCATGCTCACCCTGTCGGTCAGTTATCTGCTGGCGATTTCCGCGGTGCCACTGCTGGCGGCCCGTTTTCTCAAACCCCGCAAAGCAGATGCGCGGGAAGACCGGCTGGTTGGTCTGTCCCGGTTCCTGGGAAGCCTGGTCGCACGGCGGCCTGGAACCCTGATTCTCGCAGGTGCGGCGCTGGTGGTATTCAGCCTGTCGCTGACGCCGTTCATGAAACAGCAGTTCTTTCCCAATGCGGATCGCCCCCAGGTAATCGTTGAGCTTTACATGCCCGACGGCACGGACCAGAAGCGCACGGCCACGGTGGCAGCGGATCTGGAGCGAGCTATTCGCACCCGGCCGGAAGCGATCAAGGTACACCGGTTCACCGGTTTCACCGGCCCGAGCTTCTACTACAATCTGCGGAGGGAGCCCCAGGCGCCCAACCGTGGCCGGATCGTGGTATCGACACCCACCCTGGAGGACACTACCGGTCTGGTGCAGTGGATACGGGCGTATGCCCGGCAGGAAATGCCGGAGCTGGAGGTTACCGCAGGCATCCTCGGCCAGGGGCCGCCCCGCGCTGCCCCGGTGGAAATACGGGTGTACCACGCCAGTGATGAAACCCGTGCCCGCGCGGTGGAACAGCTGTTTGCAGCGTTGCGCGGGGTTGAGGGGACTGTGGATGTGCGCCACGACCTGGATATGGGCATTCCCAGTATCGCTATCAATGTAGACGATGCCAGTGCTGCCCGTTTCGGCCTGAACCGGTCTGACGTGGCGCAGAGCCTGTACGGCCAGAGTTTTGGCGTCGTGGCAGAGCAATACCGTCAGGAGGAAGACCCGATTCCGTTGGTGCTGCGCTCCCGTGAAGGCACCAGCCTGTCACTGCCCAGGTTACTGTCAGTGAACATCTACAACGACCAGGGTGATGCGGTACCCCTGTCGGCCATCGCCTCGGTGGAAACCTCCTGGCAGTCCGCCGCCCGCTATCAGCGCAATGGCACGCGGATGAACACGGTCTGGTCCAACCTTCATGCCGGCTACGGTTTCAGCCAGGCTCTGGAAGGGCTGGACTCAGCGCTCGAAGAAAACCCGCTGCCGCCCGGAACGCGGCTGGAAATGGGTGGCGATGCCGAGGGCTCCGGCGATGCCAACAACGCATTGCTGACCACGGCCCCCATCGGGGTGCTGCTGTTACTGTTCTTCCTGTTGATACAGTTCAATTCTTTCCGTCGTGTGGGCATTATTTTGCTGACGGTGCCCCTGGCGGCGGTAGGAATCTTTCCGGGGCTGGTGCTCTCCGGCTCGCCGTTCGGGTTCCAGTCGCTGTTGGGTGTGATTGCGCTGGTGGGGATCGTGGTGAACAACGCCATCGTCCTGCTGGACGTGATGGACCGGCAGCTGGAACAGGGGGACAACATCCGCGATGCAGTTCGCAAGGCTGTGGAGCAACGCACCCGGCCCATTCTGCTGACAACCGGAACCACCGTTGCCGGCCTGCTGCCGCTGGCCTTCTCGAGCTCTACTTTGTGGCCGCCGATGGCATGGGCCATCATTTCAGGGTTGCTGGCTTCCACGGTATTGACACTGCTGGTCGTGCCGTCGGTTTGTACCCGCGTGATCCGTTGCAAGGTAGCTGAGCCGGAGAATGCACCGGCCTGATGGCCATGAAGTGGCTACGTGTGCCCGCGGTGCCGGTGCCTTACCATCAGCCCCACACGCTGGCCCACGGGCACGTTGCGATTGGGGAACACAATGGCCTCGGGCTCATCGCCGACCCTGTAGCAGGTAGCGTCGTCTTCCCATATCACCGTTCCCGGATCATAGATGGTGAAATTTGCGACATCGTCGGGCACATGAAAGCGGAAGCCGGGGCCGGTATTCAGGATCTCATGCACCACTTCAAAGACCGTTATCCTGTTTGACGTCCTGTCAGGCTCTGGTGGCTCATCGCCCTTCATCCGCCGCCTCAGGGCGTTGCTGATGCCGGTGAACTGGCTGAGGTCGTTGTGTCCGAAAGGCCGGGCCTTGCCAAGCTCCACGGTAAAGCTTTCTGCCCCGAGCAAGGTGGAGGAAAATGACGCAAAAGTGGTGCCCTCACGGTGCTGCATCAGCAGGGTGTCTACCTCCGCCTCTACCAGGAAATCAATCTGTGCCCGGGGCACGTCCCGCCCCGCAACAAACGGGTACAGCGCGAATTTCTCCCGCAGGGAAGGACGGATGGCGGTGTGCAGGTCATAGTGGCAGAGGTTGGCAGGATGCTTCGAGGCAAACGCCTGGCAAGCCCGTTCCAGCTCCCAGGCACGCTCTGCTTCGGCAAGCCCCCGGTATTCGGGTTTGCGATGGGCTTCACCGAACAGCCGGTTAAGATTCACCTCAATAAACCGCTCTCCAGCATCCATCGCTGGCGGGTTTCCCAGTATCAACAGCATCGGACAGGCCAGTTGCCAGTTGCCAGCGAGCAGTTCATTCAGCAGGCTATTGAGAACCTCAATGGGCGCGGTTTCATTACCATGAATGCCAGCGGAAACAATCAGTGACTCGTTATCGGGATTGGGACGCCCGGCTGGCGGTTCCAGGTACAGTAACCCCGAATCCTGAAGTTGCAGCCCGGTACCATCAGAAAGTACAACGACTTTCTCCGAGGACGCATGCTCGGCAGTGGACAGGGTGTGAGACAGCCAGTCGCGACCACGGCCAAAAAGCAGTTCCCGAACGTTCATGTGACTCTCCGCTCCCCTCCACCGAAATCAGGATTCAGCCATTCACGGGCCGCTGATGCTGTAACAGATAATTTTCCAGCTTGCGGAATGCAAATACCAGCAGGAACGTTAACGCCATATAGATCAGAGCCACAAAGATGAACGCCTCGAAAGGCGCATAGAAGCGGGAATAGATGTTCCGCGCCGCACCAGTCAGATCCACCAGGGTCACCACACTGGCAATCGCACTGGCATGCAGCATGAAGATCACCTCGTTGGAGTAGGCCTGAACGGCGCGCCTGGCGGCACTGGGCAGAATGATACGGCGCATGCGCAGGGCCCAGCTCATGCCATAGGCCTTGGCCGCCTCGATTTCGCCATGGGGGGTCGCCACAATGGCACCGCGAATGATCTCGGTGGTATAGGCCGCCGTGTTCAGGGTGAAGGCCAGAAGGGCAGGGTAGAAAGCGCCGCGGAAGATCTCCCACCAGAATGTCTGCTGGATACCTTCAATCTGGGCAAGGCCATAGTAAATGATGTACAGCTGGATCAGCAGGGGGGTGCCCCTGAAAACATAGGTATACAGCCACACCGGCGTATTGATCAGCGGGTTTTTCGAGGTGCGCATGATGGCCAGCGGAACCGCCAGTAACAGGCCAAGCACCAGCGACAGGAAAACCAGTTGAACGGTGGTAACCAGCCCACCCCAGTATTCCATGATGGTGGATGCGGTAAAGATGTCGTTCCGGTTGAGCAGTTCAGCGAGAAATTCGGGCATGGTTCAGCTCCCCTGTACCACGCCAACATTGGCGCGTTTGGTAAGCCACTTGATAAACAGCTCGGAAATGGCCGTCAGGCTGAGGTAGACAAACGCCACCGGAATGAAGAAATGGAATGGCATGCGTTCGGCCTTGGCGGCTTCTTCGGCAACGCGCACCATATCCGTCAGGCCAATAATGGACACCAGTGCCGTGGTTTTCAGCAGCACCTGCCAGTTGTTGCCTATGCCGGGCAGGGCATGGCGGAGCATTTGCGGCAATATGATTCTGTGGAATGTGCGCCAGCGGCTGAAGCCATAGGCGCGGGCCGCTTCAATCTGGCCGCGTTCCACGGCCAGGAAAGCGCCGCGAAAGGTTTCTGCCATGTAGGCACCAAAGATCAGGCCAATGGTAAGAACACCGGCGATAAATGGATCAAACTGGAAGAAGAAATCCACGCCATAGGCGTCGTACAGATAATCAGACAGGTTATTAACGGCAACCTGTCCGCCGTAATAAAACAGCAGCATCATCACCAGATCCGGTACGCCGCGGATCAGGGTGGTGTAAGTGGTTGCTATCCCGCTGGCCACACGGCTTTTGGACAATTTGGCAGAGGCGCCAATCAGGCCGAGAGTCAAAGAGAGGGCTAGGGAAAGAAGCGCCAGTTCAATGGTGACCACCGCCCCATCCAGCAAGGCCGGGCCGTAGCCTTTCAAGTCGATCATGGAAGCATCCGGTGAGCAGGGGCAGCCAAAACGGCTGCCCCTGGGCCAGTTTTACATCTTGATGTCGTAATCGAAGTACTTGTTCATGATGGCGTCGTAGGTACCATCGTCCTTCAGGGTGGCGAGGGCTTCGTTTACTTCTTCTGCCAGATCCTCGTCACGCTTGCGCATGGCAACGCCTACACCCTGGCCAAGCTTGACCGGCTCCCCGACTTCCTTGAATCCTTCTTTGCTGAGGATGGTCTGCTCGCCAACCGGGTAGTCCACAAAGACCACATCCAGGCGCTGACCTTCCAGGTCAAGAACCATGTCGTCAGCCGTGGTGTAGCGTTTGATTTTGACGATGCCACCCATCTCTTCGGTTACGTAGGTGTCCATGGTCGTGCCGCGCTGCACGCCAACGGTTTTTCCTTCCATGGCGTCCATGTCGGTTACGTCGGTGTCGAAGCCTTCACGTGCGAACCAGCCGCCCGGGGTGTTGTAATACGGCTCCGAGAAAAGGACCCGCTCCGCACGCTCGGGGGTGATGGACATGGACGACATGATCAGGTCGAACTTGCGCGCCATCAGGCCCGGAATCATGCCGTCCCATGCCTGAATCACAAATTCGCAGTCAGCGTTCATCTCTTCGCACATGGCTTCGGCCAGTTCCACTTCGAAACCGGTCAGCTCGCCGTCGTCATCCTTGTACTCGAAAGGCGCATAGGGGACGTCGAATGCAATGCGAAGATCGCGTTCCTGGGCCTGAGCGACGCCTGCCATCATGGACAGGGCTACGCTTGCTGCAATAATCATTTTTTTCATGAGTCACTTCTCCAGTCGTTATTTGCCTTGTGAGCTTTATTATCGGCAGTGGCCTGCCTTTTTGCTGATTTCAAGATAGCACGCACATCAGAAATTGGGGGCCAGAAACTGCCTCATTCGTTCCGAATCCGGATTGTCGAAGACCTTGTCCGGTGTACCCTGCTCTTCGATGACGCCCTGATGCAGGAACAGGACCTGGGACGATACATCCCGTGCAAAAGACATCTCGTGGGTGACCACGATCATGGTTCTGCCTTCTTCGGCCAGGTTCTGCATGACTCTCAATACTTCGCCCACCAGCTCCGGATCAAGAGCGGAGGTGGGCTCGTCAAACAGCATGACTTCCGGCTCCATGGCCAGTGCCCGGGCGATGGCTGCCCGCTGCTGCTGCCCGCCGGACATCTGGGCAGGGTAGTAGTCCTTGCGCTCATAGATGCCGACTTTGTTGAGATAGGCCTCGGCCCTTTCGATGGCTTCCTTCCTGGGAACTTTGAGGACGTGGATCGGGGCTTCGGTGATGTTTTCAAGAACCGTCATGTGAGACCAGAGATTGAAGCTCTGGAACACCATGGACAGGCGGGCGCGAATCAGCTCAACCTGCTTGTTGTCTGCCGGAATGCGCTCGCCCTTGCGGTTGGTTGTGAACCGGATCGGGTCGCCATGCACAATAATATCGCCGGAAGTGGGCGTTTCCAGCAGGTTGATGCAACGCAGAAACGTACTCTTGCCGGAGCCGGAGCTGCCGATCAAGGATATGACATCACCTTTCTTGGTTTCCAGCGAAATACCCTTGAGTACCTCCAGCTGGTCAAAGGTCTTGCAAATATCCCTGCAGATCAGAGGCGCTGTTTCCGCCATGAATAACTCCTGAGGCTGTCTGAACAAAGGCGCAAGTTTTACGGACAGTGGCCCGGAAAATCAATACCCGCCCGGCGGTGATCCGCGTTCACTGCCGGTCCGTCAATCAATTGTGGATGAATGAATGTTTGACGCAAGTTTTTTGCCGATTATGCGTTTTATGGTGAGGTGCCGATCGACGCCGGACCGTTGAACGGTTCGCGGATAATGGCGGTGCCCTGCTGTTCAATCCCCCGCATTGCATCGCTGACGAAACGCACATGGGACATGGCGATGCGCCTGGCCGCTTCGGGCTTTTTTGCCATCACCGCCTGGTAGATGCGTTTGTGCTGGCGGGAGATCTTGTTGCGCATTTCCTCCCGCGGATTCAGGTTGGCCACCGACGCCTGTACGGTCAGCAACATCAGGTTCTTGAGACCGTTCAGTACGTGTACCAGCACCGGATTGTGGGAAGCCTCCACAATGGCCTGGTGAAAGTTATGGTCTGGCCTGGCATTGGTAAGCGGGTCAGTCTGTTCCAGTGCGGTATAGGCCTTGGTGATGCGATGGAGGTCCAGGGTGGTGGCGCGTTTTGCTGCAAGGTACGCGGCCTGGCCCTCAAGCTGTTCCCGCACTTCCAACAGATCAAACAGCGTTCTCGGGTGGCCCTCAAAAAGCAGCATCAGCGGGCTCTGCGGGTCCAGGTCGTCAGTACGGGGAAACATGCTGGCGACGAACGAGCCCTTGCCATGCCGGGTTTCAATAACACCGCGGCCCTGAAGTTCGTGGAGGGCTTCGCGAATGACCGCCCGGGACACTCCCAATCGTGTTGCCAGTTGCCGCTCAGAGGGTATTTTCTGTTCCGGAGCCAGCCCGCCATCAAGAATAAGGCGTTCCAGCCGGTATGAGATTTCCTGGGAGATTGCCATTTCGATGCCTGTGTATTCTGTGGTCTGACCAGTACTGGTTCTGATTGTTGTCGGTTCATCTGCTACGGATATGGCGCCGGGCCCGTTAAATATGGCTGATTCAGAGTATTTCGTCCATTTTTTGTATTTCAAAAACTGGTATGACCAGTGCCTCTAGTGCTGGACTAAACCGGCAATGGCTACGAGTATCAGGGTAATGCCGGCCTGTGCCGGCGTTGCTATGACGATCATAACAACAAAGTCAACGGAGACGTTTCGATGGATTCCAACAATAACATCCGTAATAAGTGTGATACTGGCGAGGCTCAACCTCGCAGAAGCTTTCTCAAGACCGCGGCTGTAGGTGCGGCCCTCGCAGGCGCCATGCTGATGGGTGCCGGCCAGGCCCAGGCTGCAACTACCTGGAAGATCCAGTCCGTCTGGGACGCGGGCACGGTCGGCTACGACCTGTTCGAGGACTGGTGTAATGGCATGGAAGAGAAATCCGGCGGTGAACTGATTTTCAAGTGTTTCCCTGCCAAGGCTGTTGCCGCAGACAGCAATTCACTGTTCGATTCGGTTCGCAGTGGGGTTCTTCAGGGCATGAACCCGTTCACCCTGTACTGGTCTGGCAAGATTCCTGCGTCAGTGTTCCTGTCTTCCTACCCGGCCGGTCCTGACCAGCCCCACCAGTGGGATATCATGTTCTATTCCCTGGGTATGCTCGAGAAGACCCGGGAAATCTACGAGAAGTTCGGGCTGTTCTACGTTGGCCCCATCCAGCACGATTCAAATATCATTCATTCCAAAGAGCCGGTAAACAGCCTTGATGACCTTAAAGGCCTGAAACTACGGGTTCCCGGTGGCATGGTTGCCGAGGTTTTCCAGGCGTTCGGTGCTTCCACCGTGAGCATGCCGGGTTCTGACATCTTCCCGGCCCTGGAAAAAGGCACCATCGACGCAGCCGACTACGTGGGCCCGGCGGTGAACTGGGAACTGGGCTTCTCCCAGGTGACTGATTACATCCTGTTCGGGCCTCCGGGCGTGATGTCTATCTACCAACCGGTGGACCTGATGGATCTGACCGTGAACCTGCGTGCCTGGAACGCGCTGGATCCGAAACTCCAGCAACTGGTTGAGGATGAAGTACGCATCTATTCCCAGAAGCATTACCTGACCATTCAGAAACGCAACATTGAGGCCATGGAGAAGTTCAAGGAAGCGGGTGATACCGTGAACCGCCTGAGCCAGGAAGATGTGACTGAATGGCGCCGCAAAGCCATTCCGATCTGGTACAAGTGGGCGAACAAGGATGAAGATGCCCGTGCCATCTTTGATATCCAGGTCGAGTACATGATGAACGAGACCGTCGGCTATATTGATGAGTCTGATCTGGAAGGTGTTCCGGGTCGGTAACACCTTGCTGAACCAATAAAAAAAGAAACAGGGGGAAGGTCAGGGACGACTCCGGAAAGGGGTCTCCCGCCTTCCCTGTTTTGTGGCTGAGGAAGTATCAACATGTCTGATCTTGAAGGTTTCGGATTCGTAATGCCGCACTGGTTCTATTGGGGCTGGCTTGCGGTCATGCCGCTGATCATGATGGCCTGGGACAAGTGGAGTAGTGGTCACGGAGGCGAGGCTGCAGAACCGGAATTGACGCCGGGGGAATTGCAGGCGGAAGAGGACGATCCGCTGATCTATCTCCAGTTCGAGGGGAACTGGTTTACCAGAATAGTCGACTGGATTTGCGATAAATCCGGTCTGTTCGTGTCGTTCTGGACAATCAATGCCGTGGTGTTCTATTTCTTTGGAGTGGTCATGCGCTACATCTTCAACATGCCCACCATCTGGGTTCATGAAGCCAGCTTCCTGCTGCTGGGCATGCAGTATATGCTGGCCGGCGCATTTGCCATGCTTCATGGCGCCCATGTAAGGGTGGACGTGATGTACAACCTGCTGCCAGTGCGGGGAAGAATTGGCCTGGACATCTTTACTTCCATGTTCTTCTTCATTTTTGCCCTGATTCTGCTGGTTACCTCCTGGACCTTCTTCCTGGATTCCTATGCCATGGATGAACGCACGGTTGAGACCTGGGGCATCCAGCACTGGCCGGCGAAAGGCATGATGGTGCTGGGGTCAGTTCTTCTCTTACTCGCAGGCATATCCAAGCTGATCAAGGATATTGTCCTGTTTGTCCGTCTTGGCCGGGAGCGCACCGCATGACAACAAATACAACAACCGCGCCGGGCAGTAACCTTGTAGGGAAGCTGAGTACCTGGCTGATGATTATCGCTACAGTGGCAGTGGCATTTGTCATCTGTGTCGAAATGATCAACATTCTTTTCTATGATCCGTGGAGCGACGAGAAATTCCTGTTCAAGCTTTCCGGTAGCCTCTCTGACCTCAAGATCGGGCCTTTGACCTATCTGATGTTCGGTTCCCTCGCCGTGGCCCTGATGATGGGGCTGCCGCTGGCTTTCGTGACCGGTGGTCTGGGTGTGATGTTCATCTACCTGGTGGGCGACGCACTGATGCTGAACCTGGTGCCGGGGCGCATCTTCCCGATGATGACCAACTCTGACCTGGCGGCGATACCGCTGTTTATCTTCATGGCCTCCATGCTTGAGCGCGCGGGCCTGATCGAGGAAATGTTCAGTGTGGTCTACAAGTGGATGGGTGGCCTGAGTGGCGGCCTGGCGACAGCAACCATCCTGGCCTCTACTCTGCTTGCAGCCATGGTGGGTGTTATCGGTGCTGCCGTTGTCACCATGGGCATCATCGCTCTGCCGGCGATGCTCAAGCGCGGTTACGACCAGAAGATCGCACTCGGCTCGATCATGGCAGGCGGTACTCTGGGCATACTGATTCCTCCCTCAATCCTCGCGATTCTCTACGCGGTTGTGGCGCAGCAATCGGTCGGTGAGCTGTATCTCGGCTCGGTAATCCCGGGCCTGATGCTGTCTTCCCTGTACATCGCCTATGTGCTGATCCGCAGCTGGATCAATCCCAAGCTGGGGCCGCCCGTACCGGTGGAAGAGCGGATTTCCCTGAAGGAAAAGCTCCTTCTCACGAAAAACCTGATTGCTCCGCTGATCCTGGTGTTTCTGGTGCTCGGTCTGCTGTTCGGTGGCATCGCAACGCCGGTGGAAGCGGCGGGTATCGGTTCCTTTGGCGCCATTGTGGTGGCCATGATGCACGGCAAGTTCTCTGTTGGCTCGCTGCGGGAAGCATCCGTGACCACGACCAAGGCGTCCGCCATGGTGCTGTGGATCATGTTCGGCGCTTCTGTCTTTGTCGGCTTCTACATCCTGCAGGGTGGCCAGCAATTTGTAACCGATGCCATCCTGGGTACCGGCATGTCGCCTTACGGCATTCTGTTCCTGCTGATGTTCCTGCTGGTGGTTCTGGGCATGTTCCTGGACTGGGTGGGCATTCTGCTGCTGGCAGTTCCCATCTTCATCCCCATTGTCAAAGCGCTGGAGTTCCCGGGGCTGCTGGGCTTTCCGCCGGTGGCAGGTGATGATGTTGTGCTGTGGTTTGGTGTGCTCTATCTGGTCAATATGCAGATGTCGTTCCTCAGCCCGCCATTCGGTTACGCATTGTTCTATCTCCGCGGCGTATGCCCGCCGGAAATATCCATGGGCACGATTTTCAAATCATCCCTGGTGTTCCTGGCTATTCAGGCATTCGGTCTGTTTATGTGTATCCTGATCCCCGGCCTCGTAACCTGGCTGCCAGGACTGGTTTACGGTTAATAAATTCAAGGAGTAATGCTTTATGTTGACAATTAAACGACTGGACCTTGCTGAAGCGCGGCTCCTCATCGAAGGGGCTGCTGAAAAAGCACGGGAAATCGGCGTACCCATGTGTATCGCCATTACCGACGAGTCTGGCAACCTGATTGCTTTTGAGCGAATGGACGGCGGCAAGATCACCAGTGTGACCATTGCCCAGGACAAGTCGTTCACCGCGTCGGCAGCGAAGAAAGCCACGCACGATTACAACGCGGTCAATGTTCCGGGCAAGCTCGCTTTTGGAATCCACACCGAGGTGGGTGGTCGTATCAGCTCGGTAGGCGGTGGCCTGCCGGTTATTGTTGATGGTGAAGTGGTGGGTGGTATTGGCATCAGCTCTGGTACACCTCAGCAGGACATGGATTGTGCGCAGGCCGGCATCGACTATTTCGAAACCAAACGTGGTTGAGGGCTGTCACACCTGAAGCCATTTACGACAGAGAACGCTATGACCACCAAGCCGAAAATCAGCAGAGCGGAACTGGCGGAACAGTTCCGCGCGTTTATAGACCCGGATTTCGTTATCACTGACAACGAGACCATGAAGCCCTACGAATGCGATGGCATGTCCATGTACTGTGAGATGCCCATGCTGGTGGTACTGCCGGAAACCGCCGAGCAGGTGCAGAGGATCATGCGCATCTGTAATGAGCACGAGGTGCCGGTGGTTGCCCGTGGTGCTGGTACCGGCCTGAGCGCCGGTGCCATGCCCCATAAAGAGGGCGTGGTATTGTCTCTGGCCAAGTTCAACCGCATCCTGGACATCGACCCCCTCGCGCGGACGGCGCGATTGCAGCCAGGTGTCCGCAACCTGGCTATCAGCGAGGAGGTTGACCAGTTCGGCCTCTATTACGGTCCGGATCCGTCCTCCCAGATTGCCTGCACCATCGGCGGCAACGTCGCCGAGAATTCCGGTGGCGTGCATTGCCTCAAGTACGGTCTCACGGTTCACAACATCCTCAGCGTGGAAATGATCACCGCCGAGGGCGAGCGCGTAACCATTGGCAGTGATGCTCTGGACGTGTGTGGCATGGACCTGCTGGCGCTGATGACCGGCTCTGAAGGTCTGCTGGGTATCGTGACCGAAGTGAAGGTAAAACTGCTGCCCAAACCGGAAGTGGCACAGGTGGTGATGGCCGGCTTCGACAGCATACAGAAAGCCGGTGATGCGGTGGGCGGCATCATCTCCCACGGTATCATCCCCGGTGGCCTGGAAATGATGGACGGCCACGCCATCATAGCCGCGGACGATTTTGCCCAGGCGGGCTACCCGCGGGAGGCCAAGGCACTGCTGCTGTGCGAGGTGGATGGCACCGAAGAGGAGGTCCACGAACATATCGCACAGGCGGAGGCGCTGTTCCGCGAGCTGGGCGCTACCTCGGTAAAAACGTCCCAGAGCGAGCAGGAGCGGGCACTGCTGTGGAAAGGCCGCAAATCCGCTTTCCCGGCCGTGGGCCGCATCTCGCCGGATTATTACTGCATGGACGGCACCATCCCGCGGCGGCATCTGGCCCATGTGCTGCTGGAAATGGAAAAAATGTCAGAGGAGTTCGGTCTGCGAGTCGCCAACGTATTCCACGCCGGCGATGGCAATCTGCATCCGCTGATCCTGTTTGATGCCAACGTGCCCGGCGAGTTTGAGAGCACAGAAGCTTTCGGTGGCCGCATCCTTGACCTGTGCGTGGAAGTGGGGGGCTGTATCACCGGCGAGCACGGCGTGGGTGTGGAAAAAATCCGCCAGATGGCGGTTCAGTTCAACGATGAAGAACTGCAACAGTTCCACGACGTCAAGGCCGCCTTCGACCCGGCGGGCATTCTTAACCCGGGCAAGGGTGTACCGGCCCTGCGTTTCTGCCAGGAGTACCGCTCTCTGGAACACAAACAACACAAGCACGACACGGTGGAAGCTGCGCATGGGTGATATTTCGCAGACGCTTAAGGAGCAGATTCTCCAGGCCGGAAAGTCCGGCCAGAAACTCAATATCGAAGGCGGTGGCACCAAGGCCTTCATGGGCCGGGCTGCCGATACCGACGCCGGTACACTGAAACTGGGCGAACACACCGGCATTGTCGAATACCATCCGGTCGAACTGATAATGACCGCCCGCGCTGGCACACCGTTGGCGGAAATCGAGGCAACCCTGGCCGAAGAAGGCCAGTGCCTGCATTTCGAGCCGCCAAGATTTGGCGAAGGTTCCACCCTTGGCGGCACCCTGGCCTGCAACGTCTCCGGCCCCGCGCGGCCCTGGTCAGGCTCGGTACGGGATCAGGTACTGGGGATCCGCCTGCTCAATGGCAAAGGTGAACACCTGCGCTTCGGTGGCCAGGTCATGAAAAACGTTGCCGGCTACGACACCTCCCGGCTACAGGCCGGCGCCATGGGCACCCTTGGCGCTATCACCGAAATCAGCCTCAAGGTCATGCCAAAACCGGCCATGTCCCTGACCCTGGTGCAGGACATGGCCCTGGACGACGTTATCCACTATATCAACAGCCGCGCCAAGGAGCCCAAGCCCATCACCGGCGCCGCCTGGGTGGACGGCAAAGTCTATCTGCGCCTGGCTGGCGCCAGATCCGCCGTGGAAGCCACCGCCGAAAAGTGGTCCGGCGACGTCACCGAACAGGGCGATGCGTTCTGGCAGCAGCTACAGCACATGCAACACGACTTCTTTGCCGGCGATGAACCACTCTGGCGTTTCTCTGTCGGCTCCACCGCCGGGAACCCGGAGCTGGACGGGCCCTGGCTGATCGACTGGGCCGGCTCCCAGCGCTGGTACCGCGGCGAAGCCGACATCACCCGAATGGAAACCATGGCGCAACGCGCCGGCGGGCAGGTAAGTCTGTTCCGCGGCGGCGACCGCACCGATGAAGTCATGCACAATCAGCCCCGGGCCCTGAAAGAACTCCAGAGCCGGCTGAAAAAATCGTTCGATCCCGACGGTATCTTTAATCCGGGCCGGTTATATAGCTGGTTGTGAGGTATCGAGAGGTTCTGGAAGTGATCGGGTAACCCTGTCCTGAAACTGTGCGGAGCCAGGGATGGCGGAGCTCAAGCGCCACATGGATGTGCTTGAGCGTGTTTCAGGACAGGGTTACCCGAACACTTGTGCTCCAATCCCAGAAAGCAGGTAAACAATGCAAACCAATCTAGTCCAACAATTTGCCAACACAGCAGAAGGTCAGGAGGCTGAGTCTATCCTGCGAGCCTGCGTACACTGCGGCTTCTGCACCGCCACCTGCCCGACATACCAGGAGCTGAACGACGAACGCGACGGCCCCCGCGGCCGCATCTATCTGATGAAAATGTTCCTCGAAGGCGAAGAAGTCACCGAAAAATCCCGGGAACATCTGGATCGCTGCCTGACCTGCCGCAGCTGCGAAACCACCTGCCCCTCGGGGGTAAAGTACGGCCGACTGCTAGACATCAGCCGTGGCCTGATGGAACAGGAAATGCCCCGGTCAGCCAGGGAGCGCTGGATTCGCTGGTCACTGGCTCGCGTGCTCCCCAATCGCCAGTTATTCGGCCTGATGTTGCGCATGGGTCAGCTCTTCCGCCCTGTATTACCCGCAAAACTGCGCACCAAAGTACCGCCCAGAAAACAGGTCAGCCCCTGGCCGGCGGCCAGCCATGAACGCATCGTGCTGGCTCTGGCCGGTTGTGTTCAGCCTTCCGCAACCCCGAACACCAATGCTGCTGCTGCCCGTGTGCTCGACCGGCTTGGTATCACCATGGTAGAAGCACCGGAAGCCGGCTGTTGCGGAGCCGTGAACCACCACCTGTCGGAACACGAAAAGGCCCTAGAAGCCATGCGCCGTAATATCGACGCCTGGTGGCCTGCCATCGATGCCGGGGCCGAAGCCATCATCATGACTGCCTCCGGCTGTGGCGCCATGGTGCAGGAATACGGCCACCTGTTGAAAGATGATCCGGTATACGCAGCCAAGGCCCAGAGAGTCAGCGAACTGACCATCGATCTTGGTGCCTTCCTGTTGCAACAGGATCTGGAAAAACTGGACATTCCCAAAGGTGCCGGCAAGGTAGCCTTCCACTGCCCCTGCACCCTGCAACACGCCATGCAGCAAAGTGGCGTGGTTGACCAGGTATTGCGCAAAGCGGGAATTGAGCTGGCAGATACCAGAGAGAAGCACCTTTGCTGCGGTTCCGCCGGCACCTACTCGATTCTCCAGCCGGAACTCAGCCAGCGATTGCTGAACAACAAACTCAAGGCCCTGACCGTGGACAATCCGGACCGCATCGTTACCGCCAACATCGGCTGCCAGATGCACCTGGAAACAAAGGCGAAGGTGCCGGTTCAACACTGGATTGAACTGTTGGACGCGTGACCGGGTGCCCGAATTGAGGCCTGGACCCCTCAATCGCCTGTGGTTTTGTTTATACTGCCTCCGCGACCAAACAAAACCACAGGGAGTGGAAACCCATGCCATGGAGGCAAGCCGCAGTTTTTGTATCTGTCTTTATCCCCGCCGTTTCGGTAGCAGAAGTATACCGCTGGATTGATGACCAGGGTGTAGCTCACTTCAGCGACAGGAAGCCCAGCGAAGGTGAGCACGAGCAGGTGGAACTGAACCGCCCCTCGCTGGTTCCCATGCGGGAGAACATCACCCGGGGGAAGCGGGTAAGTGCCATCAGTGAGCAGGTTAATCGCAGTCTGCAAGCCGGCAACGGCCGCCAGCCATCTGGCAAACCGGAAGCACGCGCGCGCGAACGCAATAACGCCCGCTGTCAGGGCTATCGGCAAAAACTGGAGCGAATTCACCAGCAGCTGCGGGCCGGCTACTCCAACGACCAGGGCAACCGCCTGCGACGAAAGCGGCGGGAAGTCAGCCAGAAGCTGTCACGGCAGTGTTTGCTTGACTGAGCGAGCCCGCTTGCTGGTTCGGGCGTGCTCAGGCGGTAAACGTGGTTGAGATCAGGTAGGCCGTGTAGCCCAGGAAGCAGGCTACCAGCAAACCACCCTCAATCCGGTTGATTCGCCCCGGACCGCGGAAGCCGTAGCCCAGCACAAACAGCGACAAGGTCAGGGCGGACATCACCGCAATATCCCGGTAGAACACCTCCGGCGCTACTGTCATCGGGCTGATGGTGCCGGCGATGCCTACAACCGCCAGGGTGTTGAACAGGTTGGAACCCAGAATATTGCCCAGGGCAATATCGTGTTCCCCCTTGCGGGCGGCGATAACAGACGATGCCAGTTCCGGAAGGGAAGTGCCCACCGCGACAATGGTCAGGCCGATGATCAGGTCACTCACCCCAAAGCCATGGGCAATCTCAACGGCGCCCCACACCAGAATCCGCGAACTGACGATCAGCACCAGAAGGCCGGCGATCAGCCACAGCACCGCGTTGCGGAGGGGCATGGAGCGGTGGCTCATTTCCTCGGCAATCTCGGCGCCCAGGGCATCGGATTTCCGGGTCATACCCTGGCGAATGGACCAGGCCATTAACAGCAGAAACACGCCCAGAAGCACAAGCGCATCGACGAATGTCAGCTCACCGTCCCACAACTGCCAGGCAGCCAGCACCGTCACTGCCGCCAGAATTGGCAGCTCCTTGCGCATCACCTGGGAGTGAACCGCAATGGGACTGATCAGGGCGGTAATGCCCAGGATCAGGGCAATGTTGGTAATGTTGGAGCCGTAGGCGTTGCCCAGTGCCAGGCCCGGATTACCCTGGGTTGCCGCCAGAGCCGACACCACCATCTCCGGCGCGGAAGTGCCGAAACCAACCACCACCATGCCGATCAGCAGCGGAGGCATACCAAAGTACCCGGCCGTTGCCGCAGAACCTTCGACAAATTTGCCGGCACTCCAGACCAGAAGTGCAAGCCCGACGGCAATAGCCAGAAACGAAAGCAGCATGGCAGTTCCCTGAATGTGTTGCGTAGGAGGTAAGAGGATCAATGGTATAAGCCATTCCGATGCGGGAGCATATTAGACCCAAATGCCGGTGTTGCTACCTCAGCAGTTATGCGGATAGGGAGTAGCGGCGCTGCCCGCTTCATTCCGGGTTGATGCCGGCCACTTTACGAACTGGCGATGACGTCCATACTTGCATTGATGGATAGACCCGTCACCCATCAGTAAATCACTATGCAAAGGAGAAGCCTTGTGACTGATGACAAATCCTCCACATCGAACCCCGAAGAAGAGCTGGAAACTCGATTCCCCACCGCCTATACGATTCTTTTCCTGCTGATCATTGTGGTCGCAGCGTTAACCTGGATTATTCCAGCCGGCCAATACGAACGTTCCATGAACGAAGAAGTCGGGCGTGAAGTTGCTGTGCCCGGCACCTATGAAACCGTCGAGCCCAATCCCCAGGGCTTTGTCGATGTCATGCTGGCGCCCACGGCCGGCTTCTACGACCCGGACAGCTATGCGGCCAATGCCATTGATGTTGCCCTGTTCATACTCTTCCTCGGTGGCTTTCTGGGTGTAATGAACGCCACGGGCGCGATCGACACCGGGATTCGCAGTGCCATGCACCGGCTGGAGGGCCGTGAGATATGGATGATCCCGATACTCATGACACTGTTTGCACTCGGTGGCACAACCTACGGCATGGCAGAGGAGACCCTGGCTTTCTATGCCATCCTGATTCCGGTGATCATTTCGGCAGGCTATGACGCCGTCACCGGGGTCGCCATTATCCTTATCGGTGCCGGTATCGGAGTGCTGGGGTCGACCATCAACCCGTTTGCAACGGTGATTGCCTCCAATGCCGCTGACATCCCCTTTACGGACGGCATCGTGCTGCGGTTTGTGCTGCTTGTGGGTGGCCTTCTGATCTGTGCCGCGTATGTCATGCGCTATGCCCGTCGGGTCAAGGATGATCCGTCCCGCTCCGTGGTCGCCGGCCAGCGAGATGCCCACCGCAGGATTTTCCTCCAGGGCCATGACGAGATCGAAGATTTTGAGCTCACCGGTATCCAGAAAATTGCTCTGGTCATTTTCACGCTTACCTTCATCGTGATGATCTGGGGTGTTTCGACCCAGGGTTGGTGGATGGCCAGAATGGGCGCGCTGTTCTTTGGTGCCGCCATTGTGATCGGCATCATTGCCCGGCTGGGGGAGAAAAAGCTGACCAGCAGTTTTGTTGACGGTGCCCGCGACCTGCTCGGTGTTGCGCTGGTTGTCGGTCTGGCACGAGGCATTGTGGTGATCATGGAACAGGGCATGATTGCCGACACTATCCTGCACAGTGCCGAGACCACCCTTGGAGGGCTGCCCCAACTGGCGTTTATCAACCTGATGTTCTGGATTGAGGTGGGCATGAGCTTCTTCGTGCCGTCCTCCTCCGGCCTGGCTGTACTCTCAATGCCGATTCTTGCGCCGCTGGCGGATTTCGCCGATGTGGGGCGCGACCTGGTGGTCACCGCGTACCAGTCAGCCAACGGACTGGTGAACCTGATCAACCCGACCTTCGCTGTCGTCATCGGTGGGCTGGCTATCGGCCGTGTTTCTTATGACCGCTGGCTGGTATTCATCTGGCCCCTGCTGCTGATCCTGGCCATTTTCATCAGTGTGGTGATCAGTATCGGCGCGTTTCTGTAATCCTTGCTGTAAACCTCTCTGAAACCCAAGGCAAAGGAGCATGCGACATGGCTGAAAAAACTCTCGGAGTCCATTCCGAAACCGGCACCCTGCGACAGGTTATTGTCTGCCGCCCGGGGCTTGCCCACAGGCGCCTGACACCTTCCAACTGTGATGCCCTGCTGTTTGACGACGTATTCTGGGTCAAGCAGGCCCAGAAAGATCACGACGTATTCGCCGGGCTGATGCGCGCCCGGGGGGTGGAGGTGCTGGATGTTAACGAATTGCTGGCGGAGACTCTTGATATCTCAGAAGCGCGGGCCTGGATTCTGGATAACCGTATTACCTGGAACCATATCGGGGTAGGCATGGTGTCCGACCTGCGCGCCTGGATGGATGAACTTCCCGGCCAGACCCTGGCGGAATTCCTGATCGGCGGGCTGGAAGTGGGGGATCTGCCGTTCGACCCTGCCGGGCTGTTCGGCAACCACCTGGGACCCCACGGCTTTGTGCTGCCGCCCCTGCCAAACTTCCTGTTCACGCGGGACAACAGCGCGTGGATCTATAACGGTGTCACCCTCAACCCCATGTACTGGGCAGCGCGCAAACCGGAAACCTTACTGATGAGCGCGATCTATCGTTTTCACCCGAAGTTCGCCGGCAATGTGAACGTGCACTGGGGGGACCCTCTCAAGGACCACGCTCTGGCGAGCCTTGAAGGGGGGGACGTCATGCCCGTGGGCAATGGAGTGGTGTTGGTGGGTATGGGCGAACGGTCCTCTCCCCAGGCCATCGGCCAACTGGCCAGGGCGCTTTTTGCCAACGGCAGCGCAGAGCGGGTAGTCGCCTGCCAGATTCCCAAGACCCGTTCGGCCATGCACCTGGATACCGTGTTCACCTTCTGCGGTGGCAATGTGGTGACCAGCTTCAAGGAAGTGGCCGACGAGATGGTGTGCTACGACCTGCGCCCGGGCAAGGGTGACAAGCACCTGTCTTTCTGCCAGGACACCCGGCCGCTGTTTGATGTTGTGGCGGATGTACTCGATTATCCGTCCCTGGAAGTGGTCGCCACCGGCGGTGATACCCCCGCCGAGCGGGAACGGGAGCAGTGGAACGATGGCAATAACGTACTGGCACTGAGCCCCGGCGTGGTCATCGGCTACGACCGCAACGACGACACCAATGCCGCTCTGGAGGCCGCCGGCATAGAAGTGCTTGCCATTCCCGGCGCAGAACTGGGCCGGGGCAGGGGCGGTGGCCGCTGCATGAGCTGCCCGACAATACGAGACGCAGTCTGACAAGGAAGGAGCAGAACCATGGCTTTCAATCTCAAGAACCGGCATTTCCTGACCCTGCGGGATTTTACACCCAAGGAAATCAGTTTTCTGCTGAAGCTTTCAGCCGACCTCAAAACCGCCAAATACGCCGGCACCGAAGTGCCGCAATTACAGGGTAAGGACATAGCACTGATCTTCGAAAAAAACTCCACCCGAACCCGGGTGGGGTTTGAGGTTGCGGCGTTTGACCAGGGTGCCCGTGTCACCTATCTGGGGCCTACGGGTACCCATATCGGTCACAAGGAATCGGTGAAAGATACTGCACGGGTGCTGGGCCGGGTCTATGACGCCATCGAGTACCGTGGCTTCGGCCAGGCGGTCGTCGAGGAGCTGGCCAGATACGCCGGCGTGCCGGTTTACAACGGGCTGACCAATGAGTTTCATCCCACGCAGATACTGGCGGACTTCCTGACCATGCAGGAAAACGTGGAAAAGCCACTGCGGGATGTGGCGTTTGTGTTCATCGGGGACGCCGCCAACAACATGGGCGACAGCCTGCTGATCGGCGGTGCCAAGATGGGGATGGATGTACGCCTGTGTGCCCCCGAAGCCTGCTGGCCGAGCGAGGCTATCCAGAACGAGGCCCGGGCCATTGCCAGTGAAACCGGCGCGCGGATCATGATCACCGAGGATACTGACGCCGCGGTGGCGGGCGTGGATTTTGTCTACACGGACGTGTGGGTGTCCATGGGTGAGCCGCGGGAGAAGTGGGCGGAGCGGATCAAACTGTTGCAGCCCTACCAGGTCAACGCCACCCTGATGGAGAAAGCCGGCAATCCACGGGTCAGGTTCATGCATTGCCTGCCTGCGTTTCACAATACCGAGACGACCGTGGGCAAGGAGATGCGGGACGAGTTCGGCATTGAGGCCATGGAAGTCACCGACGAGGTTTTCGAGAGCCCCGCTTCCATCGTGTTTGATCAGGCGGAGAACCGGATGCACACCATCAAGGCGGTGCTTGTTGCCACCCTCGGAAACTGATCTGAAAAGCCTGACAGGAGGAATCTGACATGCTCGTAGTCGCCGCCCTTGGAGGTAATGCCCTGTTGCGACGCGGTGAACCGCTGACAGCAGAGGCCCAACGCGCCAACGTGAAAATTGCCGCAGACTCACTGGCTGAAATCGTCCGGGCCGGCCACCGGCTGGTCATCACCCATGGCAATGGCCCCCAGGTCGGTTTGCTGGCACTGCAGGGTGCTGCCTACAAGCCGGAGGAGGCCTATCCACTGGACGTACTGGGTGCCGAAACAGAGGGCATGATCGGCTATATCATCGAACAGGAGCTGGAAAATGCCCTGGAACATGACCGCCCGGTGGCAACCCTGCTCACCCAGGTGCTGGTGGACAAGGACGACCCCGCCTTCAAAAAACCGACAAAATTTGTCGGACCGGTGTATGAGAAGGAAGAGGCCGAAACCAAAGCCGAGGCCGCAGGCTGGCACATAGCCCGGGATGGCGACAAGTGGCGGCGGGTTGTGCCCTCACCCAGGCCCCTGGAAATTCCCGACGTCCGGGTGCTCCAGTTGCTGCTGGAACAGGACGTTGTGGTGATCTGCGCCGGAGGCGGTGGCATCCCCATTCTGCGCCGGGATGACGGCAGCATGATCGGCGTGGAAGCGGTAATCGACAAGGATGCCGCCAGTGCGTTACTGGCACGTCAACTGGGTGCTGATGCCCTGCTGTTACTGACAGACGTGGATGCCATCTATCGTGACTTCGGCAAGGATACCGCCACCCCTATCCGTGAGCTTAGTCTCGATGAAGCCCGGGATCTGGACCTCCCGGCTGGCTCCATGGGGCCGAAAATGGCGGCAGCGGGCAACTTTGCCGAAAGTGGTGGTGTCAGCGGCATTGGCCGGCTGGAGGATGCGCTGGCGATTCTTGAACGCAGGGCGGGAACAAGTGTTGTCTGATGAGAAACTTACCGGACCATGGATATCCTGAGCATGAATAATCGTCCAGGCTGGGTATTTTACATTTCCATCGTACTGCTGACGCTTTTTGTCGCCGTAGGGATTCTTATCCCGGACCAGCTCGCCGTTTGGGCTGATACCGGACTGGAATTCACGACGGTACATTTCGGTTGGCTCTATCTGTTTGCCACCACCGGTTTCCTGGTGTTCTGTATTGCCGTGGCGATGAGTGACTATGGCCATATCCGCCTCGGCGCTGACGGGGAGGCACCGGAGTTTCCCTATCCGACCTGGCTGGGCATGATCTTTTCCTCCGGCATGGGTGTAGGCCTTGTGTTCTGGGCGGTGGCGGAACCCATGAGCCATTTCATGGCGCCTCCGTTCGGTGGTGCCGAGCCCCAGAGCCCTGACGCAGCCAGCCTCGCCATGCGTTATTCCCTGTTCCATTGGGGGTTTCATCAGTGGGCCAACTTCGCCGTGGTAGGGCTGGCTATTGCTTATGTGCGGTTTCGCATGCAACGTCCCGGGCTGATCAGCGAGACGTTTCGAACCTCTCTCGGCCACCGTGTAGACGGTGGTTTCGGTCACGCCATTAATACCCTGGCGGTCATTTCCACGATATTTGGCGTTGCAACCACGCTGGGGCTCGGGGTGATCCAGATCAATAGCGGGCTGGTGTCGGTGAGCGACATCAGCTTTGGCGCCAATGAGCAGCTGATCATCCTGGGGGCGATTGCAGTGGTGTTCCTGCTTTGCGCCCTGGCTCCGCTGGAAAGTGGTGTGCGCTACGTCAGTGATGCCAACATGGTACTGGCAGCGTTCCTGCTGGCATTCGTGTTCTTCTTCGGCCCCACTGACTTCATTACCGCTGCCATGACCAATGCCATTGGCGACTATTTTGCCAACATGATGGGCATGAGCCTGGTGATGACCCCATACACCGGCGATGACTGGGTTGAGCGCTGGACTATTTTCTATTGGGCCTGGGGCTTGTCCTGGGCACCATTCGTGGGCAGCTTTATCGCACGTATCTCCCGCGGCAGAACCATCCGCGAGTTTGTCTTCGGAGTTATCGGAACCCCGGTGCTGCTGAGCATTTTCTGGTTTTCCACCTTTGGCGGTTCGGCGCTCTATTTCGAATTGTTTGAAGGCGCAGCTCTCGGCGAAGCCGTCACCCGTGAAATGAGTTCCGCTCTCTTCGCGACCCTGGATTTCCTGCCCGGAACGGCCATCATCAGTGCCCTGATGCTGGTGCTGATCGTCCTGTTTGTCATCACCTCTGCCAACTCCGCAACCTTTGTTCTGGGAATGTTTACCAGTAAAGGTACGCTCACACCCAAACGCTGGCTGCGAGTCACCTGGGGCCTGGTTCAGGTGCTGGTCGCCGGCGTACTTCTGGTCAGTGGTGGCCTGGCAGCACTGCAGACGATTTCCATTCTGGCGGCGTTTCCGTTCATGGTACTGATGATCTTCATGGCCGTTTCCCTGCTCAGGTCGTTGCGCAATGAGCAGCGTCAGATAGAACTTCACGAGGCGATTACCCGTGGACGCATGATGCATCTGCTGGAAGAGCACGACAGGGAAAGGGCGGCGCAACTGGCTGAAGCAGGGTTGATAGAGCCTGAGAGGAAGGATGAAGAGACTGGTCCGGAGGATGGGCCAGCTCCGGGAGCGCGCTGATTCGGTGATGATCTTTCGCCGGCTGCCCGATTAAAACCGCACTGCCTTCGGGCAGTGCGGTCAAGGCAGGCCTAGTTGGGAGTGAGCCGGTAGATCTGACCCTCATCCACAGCGGTAAACAGATCACCTTCCGGTCCAAGCACCAGTGCGCGGAAGCGGGCCGAGCCTTCGGGCACCGGCATCTCGGCCACATCCTCTACGGAAGTGCCTTCCTCTCCAAGGTCGATCACATTAATACGTTGACCAACGGGTGTTTCGCCGAAACCGATCCCCAGGAAACTGACAACCAGACGACCATTCCAGTCACCCCATTTTTCGCCGGTCAGGAACGCGGCACTGCTGATGCCCTGGGAGAGCCCATTGTTATCCCACATCGGTGTTATCGCGTCAGGATAGGTCTCGGTATCCGTCATTGGCATATACTGTGACCGTTTCTCCGGATCCATGGCCTCGTTCTGATTGGGTTGATAACCGCAGTAGTCGTCAGGGCAATCGCCACGACCGGCCATATTGGGACGTGGGTCCCAGCCGCTGTTGCCGCCAGGCACCAACGCATTGATCTCATCGGTATGCCAGGGGCCATGTTCGGTTATGATCGGCTGGGAGGTTTCCGGATGAAAGGCAATGCCCTGCACATTACGGTGCCCGTAAGTAAAGATCCGCGGATCGAAGCCCTCCGGTGTTGCTTCCGCATTACCGGGTGCCGCCTCGCCATTTCTGTCAATGCGCAATACCTTGCCGCCAAGCTTATTCCCGGATTGGGGCAGGGCGCTGTTGTGATTGTCGCCGGTGGGTACATACAGATAACCGTCCGGACCGAAACGGATGCGGCCGCCGTTATGCGCACCGGGGTCACCGAACGGGTGGTCGGTGGCCGCCTCTTTGAAAGGAATATTCTTGACGATATCAGTGCGGTTTCCGACTTCGGTGAGATCTTCGTTCACCGTCACCCGGACGACCCGGTTGGTGGGCGGGCTATTGATACTGGATGCCGAGTAGACATAGACGGTCCGGTTGTCAGCGAAGTCAGGATCGATAGTGACACCGTTCATCCCGGCCTGACCCTCACAGATCAGATCGTCTGCGGTACTGGCGTAGCCATCGGTGTTACTCATTCCCAGAAGATTATTGACGTCCCCGTTGGGCAGTCGCACCGACAGACCGCGGCATTTTTCAGTGAAAAACATGGCGCCATCAGGCAGAAAAGCCATATCCCATGGGCTTTCCAGACCGGATAACACCGTGCTCTGTTCAATATCAGGAGTTTCGGCGTTTGCCGCTAGAGGCAAGCCGGCAATCAGGGCGGAGGCGGCGAATGCTCCAAGCGAAGGCCTGGGTAGTTTATTAGGCATTGCAGGTTACTCCCATCATTGTTGTTTGTTTCCAGTTCGTGCCAGTTAAAGGAATGCGCGTTCATCAAAATGAGTGTAGATCTGCCGGTTGATTGGTCAAGTTTTGTTCAATAAAGTCGCCGCAGGAGTACGGGGCGTAATTGACATCGACTGAATGGAAAGGAAGGAAAGGTGGGGAAGATAAACGATGACTCAGAAAACAACAAAGCCCGCACAAGGCGGGCTAAGTCACTGAATTCTAATGGTGCCCGGAGGCGGCACCGATTCCGTCTCGCATCCTGTCTTATCCTGTATCTAACTATCTGATCTGTATTATTAAATCTTCCTAGTCTGTCAAATTCCTGTATCTTTCTGTCTCATGAAATCGCACTGAATAGCGCGGTTTATGTTGGGACAGATGATGGGGTATATAGGGTCGGAGGATGCAGAAATGCCTAAGGTGGTAGTTGAGATGGGCGCCCTTCAGGTCAAACGACTTGGACATGGCACCGTAAAAAAACCAGGTGGTAAAAACGAGGTTGGTGCTCCTTGTACGGCATTACACGCAGTAGGGGGAGTTTCCGGGTTGTATCTTTATTGCCGCCCACCTGGAGAGAATCAGATCTCAGGGGCAAGATCTTGGATTCTTCGTACGATGGTCGGAGCGCGACGAATTGATTTGGGCCTTGGTGGGTTCCCGGAAGTGACTCTTGCTCAAGCTCGGGATAAAGCTAGAGAAATTAAAGAGAAAATTCGCTTTGAGGGATACGATCCTATTGCGGCGAGAAGGGCTGCCCGTTCAGCGCTTATTGCAGAGCAAACCAGACAAAAAACATTTGAAGATGTAGCTCGGGCATATTATCAAAAGAAGTGCTTTGAGTTCTCCGGTGCTCAGGCAAAAAAGCAAAGCCGTCGTCTCGAACAATACCTGTTTGAATACTGTGGACCGGTCATCGGAAAGCTTTTAATGGCCGACCTTGAGGCTCGCCACGTCATACAGGTCATTGAGCCCATCTGGTTTACACGCCACTCGACAGCTGAACGGATCAGGGCCGTAATTGAAACCGTCTGTGATCTTGTCGAGGGAGAGGGCATCCTGAAAAATAACCGGAATCCGGCTCGTTGGAAAAACAACCTAGACCGGCATCTGCCGAAACCCGAAACTGTTCACACAGAGGAGCATCAGCCGACAGTGGGCTACAAAAACTTGCCGCGTTTTTGGGACCTTCTTTTGGCAAGAGACACGATTCCAGCTAAAGCATTGGCGTTCCAAATTCTTACGGCGGCAAGACCTGGTGAGGTCAGATTGACGCCGAGCTGTTTGGTCAGGAAGACCGGAGCTCACCGCCGGCAAGGATGCCTGGCAAGCGCGACACCTGCAGAGTGGTGTGACTTCAGGGAGAGTTCTGGCGCCCTTCCTATCCTTGGTTTTGCGATATTATGCCTCTTAGTGGGCGCGATTATGGTGAATTCCCACTTTGTTCTGAAATTATCCTTAGCTTTTGGTAGAGTTTTATCCAAAATAATAGGATTGGTGGCGTTTTCTGATGTTTAAATCCTCGAATAAGGTTATAGAGACTGTTCTGAAAGCTAAGGAGTTGATTCTTGCTCTGATTGTTTTTTTGGGCTGGCTTTCTGCCCCTTTTTTTCCTGATGTAATGATTAGTTACTCTACTGATGAATTTTTTGCAGATGTTTCTCCAAACTCAGAAGGAAAAACGATATTTGACATTGTTGTGGAGAACGAGTCTGGAGCCATTATTTCAGATATTGAATTAGCGGTTATTGGTGTTTCTAACGTAACTTCTGTCTCTTATAAAACTTCGTCTAAGCGTTTGATTAATGAGATCGGTGATAGTCTTTCATATCAAATATCTGATGACGGCATATATTTTGACGGTCTTAAGAGCATTCCTCCTGGTCATAACTTTAGGATTCAATTATTGGGTGAATATTCCGACCCTGTATTTACCTCTCCTATCAAATTTTATAGCTCGACTACTGACATATATATTGAAAGCAAGGGGTATGTTACTGGTCCTTGGGTTTTTGCGTATGAGTGGAGCTACATTTGGGTGCCACTGATTTTCGCACTGCTTATTTTGCTTACTTCCTACAGGGTTTTACCTCACTACAAAAAGGCCTTGGAAGAATGAGAAGGGTTCTTGCATTTTGGGTTGATATGGTCTTTGTTGCAATAATTGCAGCTATTGTAACTTTTTCTTTGGCGATTACTCTTGATGTAAACATTCCTTCATACTTTTTTTATTTTTTGTTTGTTCCTCTTATATTTTCGATTATCGAAATTTTCTTCAAAGGCGTTACAGCTGGAAGATATTTCTTTGGTTTAAGGTTGGTGGATTTTGATTTAAAACCTGTGGACTCATTTGTTATTATGGCTCGGTGCTTTTTTCTTTTCCTTTTTATTCCAGTTTTGGCACTAATATTTGCGTTTTTCTATCGTTTTTTTTGGGGAGAGTCACAGATACGATTCGAGTTCTATCTGGCGGGCTTAATTTTTTTAATTTTAAATATTTCAGTTTTTTTGTTTTCTTTAGGTAAGCAGGTATTTGCTGACCTTCTGTTTAGTACAGCTGTTATCTCAAAAAGAAAGAAGTCTTTTGATCCTTACTCATGGCGCGCAGCTTTTTATTCCTTTGTTTTCGTGGTCTTGGTCTCTATTGCGGTTTTTATTTATGTTGATAATGACGATTCATTAATCTACACGAATTCTTTTTCTCGATCGATACCTTCCATGCATGAAAGTGCTTCTATATTTTCTGTCGATGTGGCTGACCTTGATACTAGTAAAAACGATTTTTACGAATTTTACGATGGTTGGCATGGGTTTACGGGGCATAAAAGCATTTCTAAGATCCAAGATAAGCTGGGGTTTTGGTTTAATAACGGTGAAAAACTACCCGTGCCTGATATCATGATACCGTCGAATGTTGTTCGGGTTTCTTTTAGTGGAGTTTTTAATGGGTTTTTCATGGACTCATTGAGCCGGAACTTGTTTTTGCGACAACACGAGAAAACTGGCACCCCGGGTAGTCTTGTTGGCTTTCTTTATTTTGAGCAATTTTTTGGTATTTTTTCTTTAAAAATATATACTTGGCGTCTAGCCGGATTGAATCCATATGAGGCTGAGCCGGATCCCACCGTAATGGTGTTTTCTCCCGAAGCTAATTACCGAATCGCCCCATTTTTTTTGATAGGAGTTACCTCAGAAAGAACCTTTTCGGAGCTAGAGACAATGTCAATAAATGAAGTCAATGACTTGCGTTAAAGTTCTTTCGGCAAGTCCCCGGATATCCTAGCAATCTGCGGAGTGGTGTGACTATCAGAGATGGGTCTGACAAAGAACTCAGTAAATGAGTCAGCCGCCTTAATTGCGCACTTCGAGTCTTATAAAGAGCTACCGGGCTTGCCAAGGGGCCAAATGAGGTGATATTACAATTCTGTCCTTACTTAAAATTTCGAGAGCAAGAATGGGAAATTTTTGTTTCATGGTTTCAATAGTGTTTTCGATTATTTTTGAGCTAATAGCATGTCTATCAATAGTTGTTATCCATAAATCAGGATAATACCTGCAAATCATACCCAGAAGGTATAAGATTCCAAAGCAATCAACGATTTCTGGGACCTCTAGTCCCCCAGGGTAGCAATAAGTACGACCTTGAGTCGTCCAGCGGCTCTCAGGAGAGCTGTATTTCAAAGGTGTGTCATTTTTGTAGGAGATTGACACTATAGCGCTCTTCTTGTTGCTGGAAATTTGTGTTTTGAAGCTAATTTTTTCAGGATTTTCGTGGACCACGAATTCGGACAGTATGCCGTTTAGGTGGGCTTCTGAATAACAATTATGAATGTTCCATGACCGCTGTAAATGGCCGTTATTATTTACGATCATTTCACTCATTCTTGAATTAGGAGTCTCTATCCCAAGCCTCCTTAGATCCTCCGATAGGTCTGGAATTCGTTTAATCAGGTCTATAAGAGACACTGCTTGATCTAAAAAAGCTTCGAAACTGACAAAAGTACTCGATCCTAGACTTGTGATACCAGTCAGGGTTCCTTGATCCAAATCACTTTGTATAAACTGTGTATGCTGAGCTTCAGTCTTTGGCATGGTTTCATACCATTCTTTAAAAAATCCCTCTTTTTCAATTTTTAGGAATACTTGATTAAGAAGATTGGTCTTTTCCGAAAAATTCTTTTCTTCCACTACCTTTGAAAAACCATGATTTTTCGCTTTCCCGTGAGCTCGTAAGTAGTCCAATGATTTATTTCCAGTTCCATTAATTAGCATTGTTGCGGAGCATAATGAAACGGAAGAATAATATAAAAGGTTAGGCGAAGTTATAAGAGAAGAGTTGCGGCAAGAATCCAAGTATTCCTTTGCTTGGAGAAGGCAGAGTCTTATTTGAGTGGCTTGTTTTTTATAGTTTTTTTCATTTTTTTTGTTTATGGGGCCGTGTCTTTCTTCAATTTTGGCTATTGAAAACTCATCGTTTGCAAATTCTAATAATCGCCTCCAAGTTTCCTTTTCCACATTGTCGGTTGTTATCCATTCCATATACAGTTTGTGCCTCTTAACTTGACATTTGCCCGAAACCGCCACCACACACTACGACGGCCAGCGCTTTTGTTTTTGTCGTTCCCCTCGTCGGTCTCCATACCAGGAATTGGCGATTCTTGCCGCTAGGCTGAAACCTATCCTGCTTTCAGGCTAGTTTCCTTTCTTTTGCGTTTTCTTCATCTTCGGGCTACCAGGTTCTACCCCGCCGACGCAAGTGCTCACGCGAGTCACCCTCATGATTGCGTTTTCAAAGCGTAGCACAGGGCGACCCGCTCGTTCATTCTGCGCCGGTCACTTGCCAAAATTTCCAACACAAGACAGAATACTGTTTAAACATACAGTATTATGCCTATGCCTGCAGTCAAGTACACACTCAACAAGCGGAACGTCACTCTCGAAGATCAACCAGGTGACCTTGTGCCCGTTCTCATGAGGTCAGGAGAGCGCAAGTTCCTACCATGGTTAGGATTCATCGATGTGAATGTTGCCAAACAGCTTCCCCATGCGATACCGGTGCGACTCGACGTTACCGCATACTCAACGGAGACACCATTCATGGGTAAGTGGAGTTACTTGAGTAAAGGTAAGACGGTGCAGGGTTGTGCCGTTCGTGGCGGGGTTTATGGCATAACGCATTCGGTCATGCCCAGGGTCATCGCCCGGAGGGATCAATAGGCGACTCAGATGCCTTATGATGTAGAGTCGATGGCTCGGAAGGGTTCTTCCCCGTACTGCTTTTTATACTTACGCCCAAAAAAACAATCTAGTGGACACTATGTTAACTCCCTCTGTAAGCTTCCTAACGGAGTTTCAAAGGAGTGAAGATGTCCCTATCAGCTGTTTATCAGCGTCTTGCCGTGGTTATCTTTTTGGTTTTTGCTACGTGCGCCTCAGCCGATTACTACAAATGGACTGATGAGAATGGTGTTACTCATTTTTCCGATGAGCCCCCTGGACCAGATGGAAAGCCCGTGAGACCCAATGGCACGACCGTTATTCCAATGCGTGAAAACATTCGCACGCAGAAGAGGGTCGAGGAAATCAAAAACCCTAAGCCCGTACCGTCTAAAATGAAGCCTGTTGCTCCCCGCGTAATAGACTCAAAAACTCAGTGGGAGGAACAACAGGAGCTCAGGGAAGAAAAGCGTCAGCAAGTGCGGTGTAAAAACTATGAAGACAGAATTGCCTGGATAGATAGCCGTCTGCGAGCGGGCGGATATTCGGTTGGCCAAGGGAATCGACTCCGAGAGGATCGCCGCGAACTCTCGAAAAGGCGCGCCTGGAAATGCTTGCGAGACTGAGTTGAACTCTCGCGACTTCAAGCGGTCGGGAATTGACGCTGCGTTAATTGCTGAAGGTTGCCACCCATTCCATGTGGCGCCTGTAACCCTGACCGGAGTGGGGCTTCGCCACATCGGGGTGTAGCAGAGCGGGTTTTTCTTCTGTGAAGTGCCCTGTTATCAGACGTGCCGAGAGTCGCTCCGTGAATCATAATCTTACAGCCACAGTTGATGCGGTGGGCGAGTCAGTAAAACCTCTTTTGATCGTGATTTTATAACTGAATGAACAAGAATATTTCGCTAGAAGAAAGATATCGGGGCGCTCTGATTGGCTTGGCCGTCGGTGATGCATTGGGCACCACACTGGAGTTCTCGATACCTGGAACCTTCGAGCCGATTTCAGACATGAACGGTGGCGGTCCTTTCAAACTCAAACCTGGTGAATGGACCGATGACACTTCCATGGCATTGTGTCTCGCTGAAAGCATTTTGGACACAGGCGGCTTTGATACCTTGGACCAAATGCGTCGTTACGTTCGATGGCGCGATGAGGGGTACCTGAGCGCGACTGGAGAATGCTTTGACATCGGAACGGCAACTACCACCGCACTGGATAACTTTCTTCGTTGGGGGGAGCCATACGCTGGCTCCATTGACCCCTCGACCGCCGGAAACGGTTGATTGATGCGGCTGGCGCCAGTCCCTATGCGCTGGCGGACTGATCTAAGGAAGGCTGCCTACTATGCCGCGTTGAGCTCAAAAACTACCCATGCCGCTTTGGAGGCAGTAGACGCATGTCGCTACTATGCAGTGCTGATCGCACTTGCGCTCAACGGTGTTAGCAAAAGCCAACTACTGGTGTCGAATCCAGCTTCTCTCGAAGTTTTTGAAGATGAGCCGCTCACTCCTACAATTGCAGCAATAGCTTCAGGATCATATCGGGATCAAAAGCCTCCGAGAATTCGCGGGAGTGGGTATGTTGTTCACACCCTGGAAGCTGCCTTATGGGCTTTGAGTAATACCACGGACTTCCGATCCGGCTTGCTGAAGGTGGTGAACCTTGGCGAGGACGCAGACACCACTGGCGCGGTTTACGGGCAGCTGGCAGGTGCTGTCTATGGGGTAGAGGCGATTCCTTCAGAGTGGATTAACAAACTTGCGATGCGGGAAGTGATAGAAGTTTATGCGGGCAGGCTATACGAGTGCTCGCAATGAGAGGGATTCCGCCATCCCTCTTCATTGGTTATTCAGTACTCTTGATATTGTGGAACGTGAGGCTCCCGTTGCTTTTGCCACCTGAGACCAGGTCATGCCTCGTTTGATCATATCCGAGATCAGGTCATGTCGCTCAGTGTCCGCAGGGCGTCCTCGATATCGTCCTTCCGATTTTGCCTTGGCGATTCCCTCAGCTTGCCTACGTCTTCTATCCGAATAGTCTTTTCTGGCAATGGCGGCCAACATATCGAGCATCATGCTGTTTAGCGCGTCCATCATTCGAGCTGTAAGCTCGTCGCCATGTTCCATCATCATCCAGGAAGTGGGTAGGTCCAGTGCTACTACCCTCACTCCCTGATCTGCAATTGTTCTTTTGAGTCGTTGCCAATCTACTGTGTTCAAACGGCTTAAGCGATCCACTTGTTCGACCAACAACACATCGCCCGGCAAACAGTCTCCCAACAGACGAAATAACTCAGGTCGCGCCAAGCTAGCCCCTGATTCATTTTCGATATACCAAGCGGCAATGGTCAGCCCTCGCTCCTCAGCAAACTGCTCCAACTGCTTTCGTGCTCTCAGCGCGTCCTGCTCTTCTGTGGATGCTCTCAGGTATGCCCTAACGTACATGATTCCCCGCGGTTCGTTTTAGATGGTTTCATATTATCGGTTCGCTTTAGGTTAAACAAACCAATTATCGAACCACGATGTTGGACGCTTAGTATTGGTTCTCTACAGGTACACCCTTGAGAACCAATTCGTCATAGCCACCCAGAGTTTCATAGCTACGGAGCACGATGCTGCCCCAGACTTCCGCCAACGGGTTTTTACGTGTTCGTCAGTTAAGCTCTCGCTCGTGGGACTGGTGCACTTGCTGGATGCGTATTCCGGCGAACGTGACCGGTCATTTCGGGGATCGCGACTGGCGACTCCTCCGTTCTGCTGTGTCGGAGCCCGTCAGACCAACCGGCCAAGATAGTTGTCGCCGGACCGGCCAAGTTAATTGTCGCGCTATAGCCTGCAATGGCATACGACAGTGGCCTAGTCTACTTTGATATCTGAAGCCTCAAGAAAAACAAGGGATGAAACGATGCCGGAACAAGGCAAACAGCCATACGGCTATGCGAGGAGCGCAACATCTAAGAAAAATGCTGTTCGAGGGTTTTGTCGCCGGCTTTCATTTGTCGATCGATATTGGATGTTTTTCGCATTTTTGATTGCTTCAGTAACGCTGACTCCCTCGCTCGTTGAAAGCGATACGAACTCCAAGTCGTGGACACAAGCGCCAGAAGTTAATGAGCCTGACACCAATCAGTTCGACGCAGTTACAGGACGTTTTGATTCAATCGAAAATCGGTCTATTTCTTCCGTCGAGCATGGCGTTAATCAACAAAATGATATTCTCATCTCCAACAGTTCCGAGATCATAAATGCTTCATTCTGGGGAGAATATACCTCTTGGGCTACGTGGAAGATTGTCATTGTCCCGCGAGACCTCAGTCGCGCCGAAATAGTCTCACTGGCTAAAAGCGTTTATAAAAAATATCCAAAAACTAGAGTGCGTTTTTTTGATGACGATCAGAAGATTGAGCAGCAAATAAAGGCAGAGCAATATGCTTGGGATACGACAGGGACGGTTCCGCAAACACAGTTCCCAACTGAATGGAGAAAAAAACATCAAATCGCGATCATTAATGATCGATCAGAACAAGCTCGTAACCGCTGGCAACTGCTATATGTAAAAGGTGGAGTAAATGAGTTCATGATTTTTTTAAAATAACTTTGTATAGCCCTTGTGGTAGTTCAATGATTCCGGACACCAAAAGCTTACGAATTCTGGGTACTTTCCCTGGCGCTCCAGAGCCGGCTATCCTATCTTTGGATGTAAGGGTCCACCAATCTTGGAGGGTGCAACAATGTCGCTATCAGAACCCGAGGCAAAACTAAGGGTGTTGATTCTAAACTCAAATGCCACTGAGTTAGATAGGGTGGATTTGACTACGAGGCTTACCAATTTTGGCTTGCCCCAAGAAATAATTACTCGAATAAATGAGCTCTGGGGTAAAACAATAGTAGTTGCTAAGCAAGTTATACATATTGGAAAAATAATTATTTCTGAAATAATTAAATTCATCAAAGAAAATTCTCATTTGGCCGTAGGCGTCGCAATTGGTGCCGCTGTTGGAGCGTTAATAAGTATGATTCCATTTTTCGGACCAATTTTAGCACCACTCGCAACAGCAATTTCTATACTTGTTGGTGGAATTGCCGGTTATCGAATAGATCAAGGAAAGAAACCAACGGACGGCGTAATAGGAGTAAGCCAAGAAATAATACTGATTGCAAAAAAATTCTTTGAATTATTCGCAAATATATTCAACTCTCTCCGTATAGAGTTTAACAAATAATTTTCGGTCACTGACAGTCATGAAAAAAAGATACGAATTGAGTGTTGACGACTATATAAGAGCCTTAGAGAAAATGAAGAAAAGTCCTAGAGATAGGATTGGTATTCTTGGAGAATTAGGCGCTACAGGTTTGGGTGGTATTGCGGGCGCTGGAGTGGCTGGCGCAACTGCAAGTGCTGCTGGTGTGGCTACAATATTTGGTTCTTCAACATTCGGATCGATTTTGGGTGGCATCTTTGTAACAACAACTCCTGTCGGTTGGGTTGTGGGTAGTGTTGTGGTTGGGGGAGCAGTCGGATATGGAATTAGTAAACTGGTTAGTAGTGGGGGTAAAAGTGACGCAATCAAGAAAATGAATATCAATGAATTGCAGCAAAGGGTTAGGCAGTTACAAGATCAATCCCTGCATACACACAAGTCCAATGATAAGATGAGGAAGGTAATAGAAGGAATACAGCTTCTGATTAAAAATCATAAATTAACGCAAAGGGAATCTACTGAATTATTGACCGGAATAGAGAAAGGAAATCTGACTGTTGAATTTGTATTTGACACGATTAATGAAATCTTGGCATCAAGTAAGATTAACACTTCAAAAAATTGATTCAAAAAAATAACTTCCCTGCTTGTTAACTCACGAATACAACGCTCTTTCGTCAAGTAAACAACCAAACTTATCACTTGCATAGCTTAATCTGACCTCACGCTCCGCCTGTCGTTTTCGCATGGATTCGCCTCTGAGATTGATCTTGTAGGCGTTGTGAACGAGGCAGTCCAGAATGGCATCTGCCAAGGTAGCGTCACCGACTCACCACGCCATGTGATGTCTCAAGGGGCAACTGGCGGGTGGCGATGGTGGATTTGGGAGCCGGCCATTATGGGTGTCAAAACCTTCCAATCACGCTAGATTAGCTGTACTTCCAAGGGCAAATGGGAATTTAATTGACAGATTATGATGGCACCTAACCAGATGGTGGATTACGTTGTCATTTATGAGTTATGTCATCTGATGCGTCATGGCTGTTTGGCGGGGGCGTCCAATTCGATGCTCGACTATCAGCAATGTAGCCAATAGTTGCGGACTAATGCCCTGAAACTGAGCGGGTGAGTTATGTATCGGATCAACAGATCATCGAACAGTATCCAAAGGTTGGAGGAAAAGTCGTTTTCTGGACTCGGGTTCCGGGAACGGGAACATCTACAGGAGTGGATAGCGAAGCAGCCGGGTGTGCTTGGCGAGGACTTATTGATCATTCAGAAAGAGTTCTCTGGCTTTAACGATACTCAGGAGCGTCTTGATCTGCTGGCACTGGATAAGCAGGGCGCGCTCGTGATTATTGAAAACAAGCTGGACGACTCAGGACGCGACGTTACCTGGCAAGCATTAAAATACGCTTCCTACTGCTCAAGGCTCTCCAAATCGAACATTGCCAATATTTATCAGCAGTACCTCGATAGGTCTCAGCCGGGCACCAAAGCCGAGGACTTGTTGTCTGAATTCTTCGACAACCAAGACTTCGCAGATATAACACTTAACAAAGGCGTAACTCAGAGGATCATGTTAATTGCTGCAAACTTCCGAAAGGAAGTGACAAGTACCGTCCTTTGGTTGCTGAACTTTAAAGTGCGGTTGCACTGTTTTCGTGCCACTCCTTACGCCATGGGCGATGAACTATTCCTCAATGTCGAACAGATCATTCCGACCCAGGATACAGAGGAATACATGATTGGCATGGCAGAGAAGGCTCAAGACGACATAGAAGATCAAGTTGAGCAGAAGCATCGCCATGTGATCCGGCGAGAGTTTTGGGGTCGGATAATAGAAGCGATGAATGCAACGCCCTCCAGCCTTTATCAAAGCATTAGCCCCGGAGATTCTAGTTGGATAGGCGCTGGCTCGGGCGTTGGAGGGATTGGGTTGCACTTCGTGGCAACCCGGCAATATGGTAGAGCCGAGCTTTATATTGACCGACCTGATAAAGCAGAGAATGAATATATCTTCGAACAATTTATGGCGAGAAGAGAGGAGATTGAAAATGTGTTTGGCGGGGTCCTGGAATGGGAGCCGCTTGAAGGGAGAAAAGCTTGTAGGATCAAGGCAGAAACGCCCGGCAATATTTTTGACCGTGAGCAGTGGGAAAGCATGATCCAATTTATGGTTGACTCCATGTATCGGTTGGAGCTTGCTGTTAAGGGGCCATTACGAGAGATTTGGACCGCGCGGAGGAGTCAGTTAGCGCCTGGTGTTGTTGGTGAGTAAGTAGCCTGATGAGAATCTTAATTGAGAGGCGGAACGGTAATGCCAAATTTCTCGGGGTCCAAGTACCAAGTGGATAGATATTTCTCTCCGACATCGATATAAAGGCGTCTTTATTGGCTTGGTGGTCGTTGATGCATTGGGCACCACGCTGGAGTTCTCGATACCTGGAACTTTCGAGCAAATAGTGACCGTGAGTGCCTGAGGTTCAAGGCTGTGGTTAGGTGGTTGACATACTGGCGGTGGTGCAGTGGGCACTGAGTAGCACCGATGATTTCCGGTCTCGCTTACTAAAAGTCATGAATCTTGGTGACGATTCAGATACAGCGGAGTCAATGTACGGACTGTTTGCAGGTACGGTTTACGGATTTGCCTCAATTTCCTCCGAGTGAAGCTGCGAGCTGGCGGTGAGAGAATTAATTAAAGGTGGTGCAATGAGGCTGTTTGAAGTCTCAAATAAGGAAGAGCGTCTCGTCAGCCACTCTTCCCCGTCAAGACTCACGAGGCTTGGTCAGTCCAACTTTTGCGCTGCGGTTTCAAGATGCTCTTCTGTCGAATGAACGTATTCCATAGTTGTTGTGATACTCGCGTGCCCCAGCCATTTCTGAATTGTTTTGAGGTCGATGTTCTTTTCTGAAGCGCGTGTAGCAAAGGTATGACGAAGAACATGGTAGCCTCTGCCCGCTTCAATTCCTGCCTGCTTACGCATGCGTCCGAACATCACCTGTATCTGGTTGTAGGGCTTTATTCCGTCGGTAGACAGTAATAAACCTTTCTCCCTGCCAGCCTTAGCGTGCAGCTGTCTGAGGTCCTCGAGAAGCGGTTTCAGCGAGTTCGTAATTGACAGTACTCGCGGTTTGTAGCTTTTGGTGGATTTCCGAATGATGCCTTCTTTCGCGACTTGTTTGATGTGGAGCCTTCCTTTCTCCAAGTCAACGTTCTCCCACGTCAGCCCGAGCACCTCGGATGCCCTAAGACCTGCGAAAAGTGCCAAACCAATGATAACCCTTGATTCTATTGTCTTGGCTTTGATTTCGGTTTTCTGACCTTTGTTTGGTCCCCTGGTAACGGTGGTGTACTGCCGGGCACCAACGTTCAGAAGAGCCTCGGTTTCTTGCCTCGTGAATGGAATGATCTCTTGCTTCTGATGCTTTACGCGGCTGAGCCTGGTTGTCGGGTTGTCCAGGTTCGAGTCAGACTTCTGCGCAAAGTCGAACGTGCCAGAAAGCAGGCTCACTATCCTCTGAACCGTTTGAGGGTTCATACCGTCTCTTTTGAGGTCGCTCCTCATGGTCTCAATCATCGCTGTGGTGATATCCCCCAACTGAGTATCTCCGAAGAGCGGCAGCAGATGTTTCTTCATTCGGCTGACATTATGACGATGGTCCTGATAGTGGGTTTCTCCCCACCGCAGAAACTCATGGGCGACATCTTTGAACGGGCGGTTGGACTGCGTCGATCGTCCAGTAATCCCGCTGACACGGTCTGTGATTGCCCTCGCTCTGACTTCGGAGATGATTTCCCGAGCCTGACTAAGGGTGATTCCATCCCGGTCAGAGCCGATTACCATTTTATGTCTCTCACCTGACTGGGTGAAATCATACTTCCAGGTGCCGTAGCCGTCCTTCCTCTTGCGATAAATAAGTCCGTTCTCGCTGATCTCCTGACCCGGTGCCAGTTCTTTCTTTGCTTTCTCGCTGAATGCGCTTGTACGTTTCTTTGTTGCAGTAGTCACTAATACCTCCAGTAGTTTGAAGGTATTTAGAAGGGGGAATGGAGGGGAAGGGCGCCAACGTAATCCAGCGTAAACCAACGTATTAGAGCGTATTGGCGTCGCCAGAAACTAAAAAGCCGAATCAACTCTTACTCTTGGTAAGTTCTTGATTCGGCTTGAAATAGTTGGTGCCCGGAGGCGGAATCGAACCACCGACACGGGGATTTTCAATCCCCTGCTCTACCAACTGAGCTATCCGGGCGCGCTGCGGTACTGCTGTGCAACGGGGCGCTATTAAACCGGTTTAGGCAGGTCGAGTCAAGGCCGGTACCGGAAAAATTTATAAGCCTGTTACTCCGGCGGCACATACCCCTCGGCCTTGTCGAATGGCTCGTTGTTAAAGAAGTGTTCCATCTGCGCCTGCAGGTACTTACGGGTGTTGGGGTCCATCAGGCTCAGGTGTTTTTCGTTGATCAGCATGGTCTGCTGGGCCTGCCATTCTTCCCAGGCTTTCTTGCTGATGTTTTCGTAGATGTCTTCGCCTTTCTTGCCGGGCATGGGCGGGAAGTCCAGGCCTTCGAGTTCCTGCTGGTATTTGCGACAGAATACGGTGCGGCTCATGTCTGCTCCTGTTTGGAGGTGGTGTTGCTGAATCTGCACGGATGATAACAGATCACGGCGTGGTGGCGTTGACGGGTGTTAAGGCTGACCGGCTCAGAGCAGAACAGCCTGTTCCGGCGAGGTCAGCAGGATGCGGATGGGTGCCGGCAGGCCCAGGGTGAGGGCTTTGTCCCGGTGAATCCACTGATGGTTTTCGGTGTCGCTGATTCTCGCGGTGGCGTGGACTGTCAGCCGTGCTGGCTGGATGTGCAGGTGGTAGTGGCTGAACGTGTGGCGGAAACCGCTGGTCAGTTCCGGTTCGCCGCAGTTGAAGCCGAAGGCCTGTTCGCAGGCATGCGGCAGTTCTTCCGGGCCATACGCCGGGTCCAGCTCTGGCAGGCTCCAGAGCCCGCCCCAGATGCCGCTGGGTGGTCTGCGTTCCAGCAGGATGCGCCCTTCGTGGTCTTCCAGTATCACCATCCAGGTGGTTTTCTCGGGTTTGGTCTTTTTGGGTTTTGAACCGGGGTAGAGGCCGGTTTCACCTCTGGCGTAAGCCTTGCACGCGCTTTGCAGCGGGCAGCGTTCGCAGCCCGGGCGGCTGCGGGTGCACAGGGTGGCGCCCAGATCCATGATGGCCTGGGTGTAGTCACGGATGCGCTTGTCAGGAGTGTGTTCTTCGGCGCGCTGCCAGAGCTGTTCAAGTACGCTGGTTTTGCCCGGCCAGCCGGCAATGGCGTGGTAGCGGGCCAGCACCCGTTTGACGTTGCCGTCGAGTATGGCGGCCCGGCGCTGATGGGCCTGGGCCAGAATGGCTGCTGCCGTTGAGCGTCCAATGCCGGGCAGGGCCTGGAGCTGTTCCTGATCCTTCGGGAACTCGCTGCCGTGTTGTTCGACTACCTGCCGGGCAGCTTTCTGCAGATTGCGGGCCCGTGCGTAGTAACCAAGGCCGGACCAGTGGCTGAGCACATCATCCACCGCTGCATTCGCCAGTGCTGCCACATCCGGAAATCGCTCCATGAAGGCTTCGAAGTAGGGTATGACAGTGGTGACCTGGGTCTGCTGCAGCATGATTTCCGAAACCCACACCCGGTATGGGTTCCGGTCATGATGCCAGGGCAGGTTGTGCCTGCCGTTTTCGTCGTACCAGGCAAGAAGCCGGCGGGCGAAGCTGTCGCTCATTGGCCAAACAGACCCTTGAGGGCGTCTTTTACCTTCTCACCGCCTTGCTCGCCCAGCTTTTCCTGCAGCTTTTCGGAAACCTTATCTTCCGCTTTGGATTTCGCCTCATCCACTTCTTCCCGGGCTTTGGCTTTTGCGGCGTTGGCGGCGATGGTTTTCAATGCGTCCCGGAAGCGGGAGCCGTCGAAGGAGCACAGACCGGCCGGGTCTTCGGCAAAGTCGCCACGGCACTCAACAGGAATGACTACATCTTCCACCACTTCGGTTACCCGGCAGGCTTCATCCCGGTGGATCTCGCCCACGATGCGCAAACCAATTTCATAATCAAGGTTGGAAGTGGCCAGGTCCACAGTACCGTCACCTTCCAGCCTCATGCCCGCGAGGGCAGCCACCAGATCGGTGTTGTTCAGGGTATTGCCGTCGATCCTGAGGGTGCCCTTCATGTCGTTGAACGGGGTGCTGGTGCCCCAGTCCGAGGTGGTGAGGCTTTCCTGGTTGACCATGGCAATGCCCTGGCAGGCCATGCGTGTGAGGTTCATCCGGGTGAACTCACCCTCGGCCAGACTGAAGTTGATCTCCCCGTTGGCGTTGTTGCGCAGTGCCGGGATGCGGTTGCCGCTGGTTTTAACATTCACATCAATGTTGGCGCCGCCGGATAGCATGTCCAGTTCCGCAAGGTCGGTCAGCAAGGGCAGGGTCTGGACATTGTTAATGTCCTTGGTGATTGTCCATTGCGGATTGTCAGAGCGGGCATCCAGGGTGACATTGGCGCCAAACGAGCCGTCATAGAGCTTGCCGCTGAAGTCTTCCACCTTGAGCACGCCGTTGTTTGCGGTGATGGCCGATTTGATCTCGCTGATGGTGAGGTTGCTGACAATCAGCTCTCCCAAACCGAGCTTGACATCCAGTACCAGCGACCGAACAGTTTCCAGTGGCAGCAGTTCGCCTTCTTGCGCCGAACCGTCTCCCTGTGGCGATTCTTCGGCCGCAGCTTCTGCATCTTCATCGCTGGCGGGCGGAAGGTAGCGGTCGGCATTGATGGCATCGCCCTGCAGGTTAAGGCCGATAGCACTGTTGGCGAGGGCATAGCTGGCGCTCCCCTCGAATGTAGTGTCGTCCAGGGTGATGGACAGGTCGCTGAGTTCCACGGTGCCGGCAGGGCCGCCGATATTGGTGGAGAAGGCAACAGCCTTCATTACGTTCGGGTCTTCAGTTTCAATGGCCGGCTGGCCCAGGGCCGCAAGCAGGGCTTTCAGTGAGAATTCGTCGATACTGAGGCTGCCCTCAAGTTGGGGCTGGTCACCGAAGCCGTTAACCGACAGATCGGTATTCAGCGTAAGATCGGCCAGGCTGGCGGTAAAGCCGCTGAGGGTTGCGGTTTCGTTCTCCAGATTGGCTTCCAGTGAGCCGGCCAGCTCGGCGCGGACGGACTCTCCACCGAATGGGTCGCCGCTCATGTCAAAGACTGCCTCAAGGTCGGATACGCCAAACTGGTTAAGCGCTTCGTTGGCCGCGACGCGGGCGCTGATATCGCCATCAACTTCAAACCGGGGCTGATTGGTGACAAACCGGAACGCCGTGCTCAACGGGAAGCTGGAACCCGGGGCAATTTCGCTGGCGGAAAGGGTGAAGTCTTCCAGAGTGAAGGCCTGACCGGTGCCCTTGTCTTGGTAGTGGATGCTGGCATTGCTGATTTCCACGCTTTCCACATTGAAGTCAAGCGGCGCGCTGTCACCAGTACTTTCTTCAGCAGTTTCCTCCTCTACGGGCTGTTCCTGCTCCGGCTGCGCTTCGCTTTCCGGCATTATGCGTGTCCAGTTACCGGTACCTTCCTCGTTAACAGAAAGGTTGGCGTCCAGGCCGCTCAGCGCAAATGTGTCTACCCGGGGCGACATGGTCACCAGTGACCAGAAGCTGACTCGAGCCACCAGCCTGTCAAGGCGGACAAGGCGCTCCTCTTCCAGGGTTGCTTCAACGTCATTGAGCTCCAGCCCCAGAGGAAAGAAAGACCAGCCAATATCGCCAGCCAGGATCAGGTCGAGGTTGGTGGAGTCTTCAACCACTTGCTCTATTTGCGGCTTGTAGGTGTTGGGGTCAATGACGGCAACCGCGATGGCTACGGCTGTAATAGCAAGGATGATCAGGCCGACAATGGCGAGAGCCACATAACGTACAGCTTTCATGATTCTGGCGTCCTTCCGTTAATTCGTGTCCGGTTTCTGGGCGGATTATCAGCCCAAGCATAACCCAGGGGTAACAAAATAAAAGCCCGGATGTATGACAATGCGTTAGTGATCAGCCAAAATAGGTATCTTATGTCTGTACGATTTTTTATACGGCAATGTAGTGGGCGTCTTACAATGATAATAAGGAGCAAGCAGTGGCTATTACTGTCTCTATTGAGCTGAACCGTGAACTGGATCTGCCGGCCGGATACGACAAGGTTTTTGATCTCCTGTCAGATGTCCCGGCGTCAGCCAGCCATTTCCCCAAGGTGCGCAAGCTGGTGGATCTGGGCGATAATACCTACCGCTGGGAAATGGAAAAGGTAGGGGTGGACAAGCATGCAATTCAGTCCATTTACGCCTGTAAGTATCACGCCGACCGGGAAAACGGGAAAATCACCTGGGAACCGGTAAAAGGGGAAGGCAATGGCGTGGTAAAGGGCTCCTGGACCCTGAAGGCGAAAGATGACAATACCACCTCGGTGAAGTTCCAGACCAGTGCCGAACTGACTGTGCCGCTGCCCAGCCTGCTGAAGCTGGCGATCAGCCCGGTTATCAAGCACGAGTTCAACAGCCTGGTGGACACCTACATGAAAAACCTGAAGAAGGCGGTCTGATGCCTGCGGCTATCATCGCCATAAAAGCCGTTACAGGACGCGGGAAGCGATAGAAGGTATAATGCGCGCAGACAATTTTCCGGCATTTGCCGACTGACGACTTTGGAGTCTCCATGGCCGAACGCAAGGCTCGGGTAGAAAGAAATACCCTGGAAACACAGATCACCGTTGAGATCGATCTTGATGGCACCGGCCAGTCCAGTTTTGACACCGGCGTGCCTTTCCTTGAGCACATGATGGACCAGATTGCCCGTCACGGGCTGGTGGACCTGAACATCGTCTCCAGGGGTGACCTGCACATAGACGACCACCACACCGTGGAAGACATTGGCATCACCCTGGGCCAGGCCTTCAGGCAGGCAGTTGGTGACAAGAAAGGCATCCGCCGCTATGGCCATGCGTATGTGCCGCTGGACGAAGCCCTCTCCCGCGTGGTGATCGACCTGTCCGGCCGCCCCGGCCTGATGATGGATGTGCCCTACACCCGTGGCGCTGTCGGTGGTTTTGACGTGGACCTGTTTGCCGAGTTTTTCCAGGGCTTTGTAAACCACTCCATGGTCACCCTGCACATCGACAATCTGAAAGGCAAGAACACCCACCACCAGATTGAAACCGTGTTCAAGGCCTTCGGCCGCGCCCTGCGCATGGCCATCGAAATGGACGAGCGCATGACGGGTATTACTCCGTCCACCAAGGGGTCGCTGTAAGCGGCCCTGAAATCAAGACAGAAACCACGATTCAGGAAGTCTCACTTCACATGAAAACCGTTGCCATTATCGACTACGGCATGGGTAACCTGCATTCCGTCAGCAAAGCAGTTGAGCACGTAGCACCCGATACCCGTGTACTGGTCACTGACAACGCCGACCAGATCCGCGGTGCGGACCGGGTAATTCTGCCGGGTGTTGGCGCTATTCGTGACTGCATGGCAGAGATTCGCCGTCTGGGTATTGACCACCTGGTGCGGGAAGTGTCTGCCGACCGGCCACTGCTCGGCATTTGCGTCGGCATGCAGGCGCTGATGTCCCGCAGTGAGGAAAACGGCTGGGTCGATTGTATTGACCTGTTCCAGTCTGAAGTGCGTTTTTTCGGCGACAACCTCACCGAAAACGGCGAACGCCTGAAAGTCCCCCACATGGGTTGGAACGAAGTCCACCAGACCATGGACCACCCGCTCTGGAACGACATTCCCGATGGCGACCGTTTCTATTTTGTGCACAGCTATTACGCCGAAGCGGAAGGCAACCCGGACATCGCCGGCCGTACCCATTACGGCGTCGACCTGGCCGCCGCAGTGGCGAGAGACAATATATTTGCAGTGCAGTTCCACCCGGAGAAAAGTGCAAGGGCAGGACTGCAGTTACTGAAAAACTTCACAAACTGGACTGGAAAATGCTGATCATCCCGGCCATAGATCTGAAAGACGGCAAATGCGTGAGACTGCGCCAGGGCCGCATGGACGACTCCACTGTCTTCGGTGACGACCCCGTTGACATGGCAACCCGCTGGGTGGAAGCGGGCGCCCGACGCCTGCATCTGGTGGACCTGAACGGCGCCTTTGCCGGTGAGCCCGTCAACGGTGAAATCGTCCGGGCCATCGCCCGCAAATACCCGGACCTGCCGATCCAGATCGGTGGTGGCATCCGTTCTGCCGAAACCATTGAGGCCTATCTGAAGGCCGGCGTACAGTGGGTGATTATCGGCACCAAAGCTGTCAAGGAACCGGAATTCGTCACCGGGATGTGCAGGAGATTTCCGGGCCATATCATTGTCGGCCTGGATGCCAAAGATGGTCGCGTTGCGACTGACGGCTGGGCGGAAGTGTCCGAAGTCATGGCGACCGACCTGGCGAAACGCTTTGCCAACGACGGTGTGGACGCGATCGTTTATACCGATATCAGCCGGGACGGCATGATGCAGGGTGTTAACGTGGAAGCTACCGCAGCCCTTGCGCAAGAAGGCGGTATCCCCGTCATCGCTTCCGGCGGCGTGACCAACATGGACGATCTCAGGCGCCTGGCTACCGTGGCCGACAAGGGCATATTGGGTGCCATTACCGGACGGGCTATCTATGAAGGCACACTTGATGTGGCCGCAGCCCAGGCCTTTTGTGACAGCCTGAAGGGGTAAAACGAATTATGGCTCTGGCGAAACGCATCATTCCCTGCCTCGACGTCGACAAAGGCCGCGTCGTAAAAGGTGTTAACTTCGTGGATATCCGCGATGCCGGCGACCCGGTGGAAGTGGCTCGCAAATACAACGAGCAGGGCGCCGACGAAATTACCTTTCTCGACATCACTGCCAGCCACGAAAGCCGCGATACCACCTATGAAACCGTGGAGCGCATGGCCGCTGAAGTGTTCATTCCGCTCACAGTCGGCGGCGGTGTGCGTACAGTGGAGGATATCCGCAAACTCCTGAATGCCGGAGCCGACAAGGTCTCCATCAACACCGCTGCGGTATTCAATCCGGAATTTGTTCGCGAGGCCGCCGACCGTTTCGGCAGCCAGTGCATCGTGGTAGCCATTGATGCCAAGAGAGTCAGTGTTGAGGGTGAAGAGCCGCGCTGGGAAATTTTCACCCACGGTGGCCGCAAGCCCACAGGCCTTGATGCCGTGGAATGGGCCCGCAAAATGACCGCCATGGGTGCCGGTGAACTGCTGCTTACCAGCATGGACCGGGACGGCACCAAGGTGGGCTTTGATCTGGGGCTTACCCGCGCTATCAGTGAGGCGGTAGCGGTGCCGGTGATTGCTTCAGGCGGCGTTGGTGAGCTCCAGCATCTGGCGGATGGGGTGACCAAGGGGCGTGCGGATGCGGTGCTGGCGGCGTCTATCTTTCATTTCGGGCAGCATACGATTCCCGAGGCCAAGGCGTTTATGAAGGCGCAGGGGATCGTGGTTCGGGATTAAGGGGCGAGTTGGTTTGCCAGCGCCGGCCGAATTGCCCGCTTCTCTCCTTCCGCAAACATTGGCCGGTTACCATTTCTCATGGCCCACACACCACTGACGGTGGCGATGGCGATGCCTTCCTCATCCAGTTCCGGTAACCGTTTTTCCAGGTAATCCACGGTTACCTTGTGGGGATGACCGATGCCGACGGCACTGCCGTTCTCTTTTGCGCGCTTGATCAGCAGCCGGAACTGTTTGTCCACGTACTCTTCGGTCTGCTCATGGTCGAGAAACACGTCGCGGGTGAGGGTGGGTATGCGATAGGCAGCAGCCACCTGGCCGGCGATGGAGGAAGCGATGGTGCGGCTGTCGACAAAATACACCGGGTAGTGGCCCAGTTCCGTCATCACCCAGTCCATGGCTTCTATTTGCTGGGTGAGCAGGCTGCCCATGTGGTTGTTCACACCACGGACATGGGGGATGGACTGCAGTGCGCGGCGCAGGGTTGTCGCCATGCTGCCTTTGCTCATGCCGGGGCTCAGGCCGCCGGGGCCAAGGCCGATATTGCGGGTGTTGGCCATGGGAGCATGCAGCATGATTTCCTTCTGCTTCAGATGCGCCTGTTCTGCCAGTTCGGTCGTGTGCCTGCGGTAGGGCAGGAAGGCCAGCGTGATCGGCTGTTCCAGCCCTATCAGCCTGCGGCCCTCTACCAGGTTATGCCCCATGTCATCGATAATGATGGCGATGGTAGGCGGCAGCTGCCGTGAGCTGTCCGGTTCCCCCCCTACGACGTTTGCAGAGGACGCCGCGAGGATCGCAACAACCAGCGAGGCTAATACTTTCAATCCACGCTTTCCTGTTCCGGCTTGTTACGCTTGTCGAGAATCTCCAGCCCCTTCAGCAGGTTCAGTGCCGAACGCAGTTGGAAGTCCCTGCTTGCAGGGGTAGCCTCGGTTTCCCCGTCAGTGGCTTCCCGGTCCTCGCCCCGGCTTTCCAGATGGCCGCTCAGATCCGCCTCGGTAAAGAACGGCTGGCCATCCAGTTCGGTCAGCTCCGCAGGCCTTACTTCAATGTCCGGCTTGATGCCCTTGGCCTGGATAGAACGACCGTCAGGTGTGTAATAGCGGGCGGTTGTCATCTTGATGGCGTGGGTTTCATCCAGCGGAATGACGGTCTGGACGCTGCCCTTGCCGAATGACTGGGTACCCATGACCACCGCGCGCTGATGATCCTGCAGTGCGCCCGCGAGGATTTCCGAGGCTGATGCGGAGCCGCCGTTGATCAGAACCACGATCGGGGTATCCGGCATTACCTTCCCCGCTTTGGCATTGAAGCGCAGGCGTGAGCTCTGGATCCGGCCTTCGGTATACACAATCAGTCCTTCATCAAGCAGGGCGTCTGCGGTTGCGACGGCAGCCTGCAGGATGCCCCCCGGATTGTTGCGCAGGTCGATAACCAGGCCGTCCAAGTCGCCGCCTTGCTGCTTTTCAAGGTCTTCCAGCGCCTTGGTGAACTGTGAACCGGTATCCGCCTGGAACTGGGTAATCCGGATGTAACCATAGCCGTCCTCGACGATGCGGGACTTGATGCTGGTAACCTTGATAACGTCACGCTCGACATCAATTTCGATGGGAGCGGATTCACCTTCACGCATGATGGTGAGCGTGAGCACGGTGCCGGGCTTGCCGCGCATCAGTTTGACGGCTTCTTCCAGCGACATGCCCTTGACCGGCTGGTCGCCCAGTTTGATGATCAGGTCGCCAGCCTGCACGCCGGCTTCCTGTGCGGGCGTATCGTCAATGGGGGAGATAACCTTCACAAAGCCGTCCTCCATGCCCACCTCAATACCGAGGCCGCCGAATTCCCCGGAGGTGCTTTCTTCCAGTTGTTCGTAGTCTTTCGGAGCCAGGTAGGTGGAATGGGGGTCCAGGTCTGACAGCATGCCCTTGATGGCGCTCTCGAGAAGCTGGCGGTCGTCAACCTCCTCTACGTAGGCGTCTTTGATGCGTCCGAATACTTCCGCGAACTTCCGCAGATCATCAAGAGGTAACTGCTCTTCCGGGTCCGGAAGTCCAATTTCAACCTGTTCTCCGTGCTGGATGCCTTCCAGCAGGCGCCGGGTTTCTTCATCGACTTCCTGGGCGTGAACAAGGCCGGGCAGGGCGGTCAGGCAGGCGGCAAAGGCAAGTGCGCTGATGGTTGCGGCATGGTTAAAATATCTGACCCGTCTCATTCACATATCCTGTGTTATTCCAATGACTGGTTGCTTCCCGAGTATTGCCCAACAGTATGGCGTTACCAGGCTGATTTGTCAGCCTTTAGGGTATTATGAGCGGGCTCAGCGTTTGCCCAGCCAGCGCAGCGGGTTGTCAGGTTTGCCGTTGTGGCGGATTTCGAAGTACACGGCAGGATTGTCGGTGCCACCGGTGCGGCCTGCCTGGGCAATGGCTTCACCGGCTTCGACCCAGTCACCAGGGCTGGTGAACAGGCTGCTGCTGTGACCATAGAGAGTCATGTATCCGTCGCCGTGGTCGAGAATGGTCATCAGGCCGAAACCCCTGAGCCAGTTGGCAAAAACGACGCGCCCGTAGTGAACGGCTTTGACCTCGCTTTCGTCAGCGGTGTTGATCAGCAAGCCCCGGTAGCGGAGCTTGCCATCTGCATAACTGTCACCGAAGCTGCTGACAACCTTGCCCTTTGCCGGCCAGGGCAGTTTGTCTCTGAGTGATCCGAACGGGTCTGATTCATTGGGAGTGGGAATGCTGGCGATGGCCTCTTCCACTTCTTTCAGCAGCTTTTCCAGCCGTCGGCGGTCTGCTTCCAGCTCTTCTCGCTCATTCCTGCGATCGCTGATGTCTGTCTCCAGGGCCGCAAGGGTCTGTTCCCGTCGGGTTTTGCTGGAAGCCAGCTTCTGCTGGCGGCTAGCGACATCCTCCTCCAGCTCTGCCAGCCGCAGTCGGCCGGCCCTGACCTGTTTCTGTGTTTCTTTCAGCTGTCGGAGGTTGGCAGCGAATGCCTCCAGCCGGTCAATAGTGTCGCGGCTGAGGTATTCGTAGTAGGTCATGGTGCGGGCAACCTTGTCCGGATCAATCTCGTTGAGCAGAACTTTAACGGCAGGCGCGTCACCCTCCATCCAGGCGGCGCGGATCTGTTTTTTCAGGCTCTCGCGCTGGCCTTCCAGTGTCCGGGTCAGTTCCGCCTCTTCCTCGCTGAGTTCGGACAGGCGCTGTTGCTGCTCCCTGGCCTGCTCGCGGAGTTCACGACGCTCTCGGGTAAGTCGCCCGATTTCCTGCTCAATACCGGAGAGTTGCTGCTCCAGCGAGGACCGATCCTCTTCTGCGTCGGCCAGCCAGTCATCGATGTCGGCGATCTCTTCCCTGAGTGCTTTTATCTGGCCAGGTGTAACCTGTTGCTCCGCCAGTGCCGGCATGGCAACTGCAAGCAATGCCAGCGCCAGCCACAGACGTGCAATCAATCGATCTCCACCAGGCTGTGGCCGGACATCTCAGACGGCTGTTCAAGGCCCATCAGGCTCAGTAACGTCGGTGCCACATCGCTCAGGTTGCCGTCATCCCTGAGCGATACCTTGCGGGGGCCGACATAAACCAGCGGCACCGGGCCAGTGGTATGGGCGGTATGAACCTGGCCGGATTTGGGGTCTCTCATCTGTTCGCAGTTGCCGTGGTCTGCGGTAATCAGCGCTTCGCCACCGACTTCTTCAAGTGCTTCGGTAACGCGGGCGACGCACTGGTCGATGCACTCGGCGGCTTTGATGGCGGCATCCAGCTTGCCAGTGTGGCCGACCATATCGCCATTGGCATAATTGCACACGACCAGGTCGTACTTGCCGCTCTTGATGGCTTCCACCAGCTTGTCGGTTACTTCGGGCGCACTCATTTCCGGCTGCAGGTCGTAGGTGGCTACCCTGGGTGAGGGCACAAGGATGCGATCCTCACCCTCGAACGGGGTTTCCATGCCGCCATTGAAAAAGAAGGTGACGTGGGCATACTTCTCGGTCTCGGCGATTCGAAGCTGGGTCTTGCCCTGGTTGGAAACATACTCACCCAGGCCATTGGTCAGTTGCTCTGGCGGGTAGGCGCAGGAGGTTTTGATGTCAGCCGCGTACTCAGTGAGCATGACGAAGTCTGCCAGCTCGGCACGTTTGCGTCGCTCGAAGCCGTCGAAATCTTTATCCACGAAGCAGCGTGTCATTTCCCGGGCGCGGTCGGCACGGAAATTCATGAAAATCACGGTGTCCCCGTCATCGATGGTGCCTTCGGTATCGCCATTGGCCCTGATGCGGGTTGCTTTCACAAACTCGTCATTTTCTCCCCGTTCATAGGCCAGTTCCAGAGCGGTCACCGGATCGGACGTGGTGAACTCGGCCTCGCCCAGGGTCATCACATTGTAGGCCTCTTCAACCCGATCCCAGCGGTTGTCCCGGTCCATGGCGTAGTAACGGCCGACAATGGAAGCGACCCGGCCAACGCCGAGGTTTTTGAGTTTGGTGGCAGTTTTTTCCAGCGACGCCCTGGCACTGCGCGGCGGCATGTCGCGGCCATCCAGGAAGGCATGGATGTAGACTTCCTTTGCGCCTCGCGCGGCAGCCATTTCCGCAGCTGCAAGAATGTGTTCCTCGTGGCTGTGCACGCCACCGGGGGAGAGCAGTCCTATCAGATGGACAGCCCGGCCATTGTTGATGGCCTTGTCCATGGCGGCGCACAGCGTGGGATTTTGCGTAAAACTACTTTCTTCCACGTCTTTGTCGATACGTGTCAGACTTTGGTAAACCACCCGCCCGGCACCCAGGTTCATGTGGCCGACTTCGGAATTGCCCATCTGTCCCTGGGGCAGGCCAACAAACATTCCGGAGGTGTTAATCAGCGTTTTTGGCTGTTTTTCCCATAGCTTATCCCAGAACGGCGTATTGGCATTGCTGATGGCATTATCGTCAGCGGGGTCACGGTGACCCCAACCGTCAAGAATAATCAGTGCAGTAGGCTTACGCTTGGCAGTCATCACTCAATCCGATGGTGGTTTTGGTAAATTTACTAAAACAAACATTGATTCTAAACATTTTGGTCCCCTCCGGCCACTCTGGTTATCTTCTGTCCGCGGGGCAGGGTGTGTATAATCCCGCCACAAACTATTCAGCAAGGTGTCTTCATGGAAAGGGTGTTCGAATTTGCGGTTAACCATTACATTCTGGTGTCTCTGTTTGTCGCTTTCCTGCTTGCCATACTGGTGCTGGAGTCCCGTCGTGGCGGTGCAAAAATATCGGCCCAGGGTGCGGTAAATCTGATTAACCGCGATGAAGCTGTCGTTGTCGACATCCGTGATCGTAAAGAGTTTAACGAGGGCCGGATTACCGGTGCAATCAATATTCCCCTCAATAGTATCAAAAGCCGCGCCTCGGAGCTGAAGAAGTTCAAGGACAAGCAGATCATCGTAGCCGACAAGATGGGCCAGCATTCCGCAATGGCTGTCAAGCAGCTGAAAGCTGAAGGCTACAACAATGTGGTCCGTCTGAACGGTGGTATCGCCGACTGGAAAGGCAGCAACCTGCCGTTGGTTAAGAAGTAACGGTTCTATCCCCTAATCGAAGAAAGGACATGAAAATGGCTGAAAATGATCAGGCCGCAGCAGGCAACGAAAACCAGGCACAACCCCAGTTTGCGCTTCAGCGCATTTATGTGAAGGACCTCTCGTTCGAGTCCCCAAACTCCCCGGCGGTCTTTCAGGACCAGTGGAAGCCACAGGTCAACCTGGACCTGAACACGTCCCATAACAAGATCAGCGACAACCAGTATGAAGTGGTTCTGTCCCTGACGGTGACAGCGAAAATCGACGAAAAGGTCGCCTACATCGTCGAGATCCAGCAGGCGGGTGTGTTCCTGGTGAAAGGAATTGAAGGTCCTCAACTCGGCCAGATGCTGGGTGCGTACTGCCCGAACATCCTGTTTCCCTATGCACGGGAAGCAATCGACGGTGTTGTCAACAAAGGCAGTTTCCCGGCACTGATGCTGGCGCCGGTCAACTTTGACGCCATCTATGCCCAGGCGCTGAAGCGCAAGCAGGAAGAGGCATCAGGCGAAACCGGCGAAGAGAAGACTCACTGATCCTGATTTGGCGAGCCCGATTCGATGCCTTCACGGATCGCTCGCTGAAGTCTCCCGTCTGCCTTCATGTCATCGAGTGCTCCGGAGAGGCAGGCAATGTCCTGCTCCCGGGATTCGTGAACCCAGTGGTAGAGGGAAGATTCCAGTAGCGGTTCGCCGATCACCATATCCTGGTTGTGATATTTGGCGGCCAGCGCATCCCATTCCAGTGTCAGCGCGACATCAATCCGCTTGCGTTCAAGCAGGCTGACCAGTTGGAAGGTATCGCTGGTGGCCACTGGCGTAGCATCTTCCGGTAATACACTGGCAATCATCCGGTAGCCATTGAGAAACCCGATTCGTTTTCCGGTCAGGTCGGCGTGAGCTGTGGCGGATTCATGGTTGAGGAACAGTGGCACCAGGCGTATTTCGTCGATGGGGGTGCGCAGCGGGAGTAATGGTGCATCGTCTCTCACCGCCATGGGGATTCGGGCAAGCTCGCCATCTGACTGGCTTTTTTCCGCCATCATCACTGCACGGGCCGCAGGCACGTCCAGGTAACTGATGTCAAGCCCGCAACTGGTATAAAGGTGCCTGATAATTTTCTTACCGAACATAACCGACACCTCGGATGTGGCCGAAGGAGTGGTTATAAGCCGGCCCGATTCCCCGCCCGGTCTGTACCCGGACCGGGCGCTGGTGGTAAGCAGCAACAAAATGGCTGCAAGAACCAGAACTGCTACCTGACGGGGATTACTGAGCTCCTGTAAAATCAAACTGCCTCCATGCTTCATAGACCACCAGAGCAACCGTGTTTGACAGGTTGAGACTGCGGCTTTCCGGGCGCATTGGCACTCTCAGGCAATGCGCTTGCGGAAGTGCCTGGCGAATGTCTGCTGGCAGGCCCCGGGTTTCCGGGCCGAACATCAGGTAATCACCATTCTGGTAGGTTACTTGGTGATATCCTCGGGAGCCTTTGGTAGTCAGTCCGAACAGCCGCAAAGGTTGTTCGCTGGCCAGAAAACTCTCGTAGTCTGCGTGGATCGTGACGGTTGCATATTCGCTATAGTCCAGCCCGGCGCGCCGCATCTGCTTGTCTTCCAGGGTGAACCCCAGGGGTTCAATCAGATGCAGCCGGCAGCCGGTGTTGGCACAGAGCCTGATGATATTGCCGGTATTCGGCGGTATTTCAGGCTCAAACAATACCACATCGAGCATTACGTTATCAGCGCTCCACGGCGAGGGCAACGCCCATGCCGCCACCAATGCAGAGGGTTGCCAGTCCCTTCTTCGCATCCCGGCGGGCCATCTCATGCAGCAGGCTGACCAGGATCCGACAGCCGGAAGCCCCAATGGGGTGCCCGAGAGCGATGGCACCACCGTTCACATTGACCTTTGCTGTATCCCAGCCCAGGTCGCGGTTGACGGAAATGGCCTGGGCTGCAAAGGCCTCATTGGCTTCTACAAGGTCCAGATCGTCCACTGACCAGCCTGCCAGTTTCAGGCAGCGTTGGGTGGCAGGAATCGGACCGGTACCCATGATGGTGGGGTCAACACCTGCACTGGCATGGGCCTTGATAGTAGCCAGCGGCGTAAGCCCGAGCTCCCTGGCCTTGTCGGCGCTGCAGACAATAACCGCAGCGGCGCCATCGTTCAGGGAAGACGCATTTCCGGCGGTGACGGTTCCATCCTTCTTGAAGGCACCACGCAGTTTGCCCAGGCCCTCCGCGGTAACCCCCGCACGAGGGGTCTCGTCTTTGTCCACGATCAGCGGATCGCCTTTGCGCTGGGGAATGGTGACCGGAACAATCTGGCCGTCAAAATAGCCTGCATCCCTCGCTGCAGAGGCTTTTTGCTGGGAGGCGGCGGCGAACTCATCCTGTTCTTCGCGGCTGATACCGTATTTCTCCACGATGTTTTCCGCAGTCACACCCATATGGTAGTCGTTGAACGCATCCCACAGGCCATCGGAGATCATGGTGTCCACCATGTTCCAGTTGCCCATGCGCTGGCCGTTGCGGCTGTTCGGAAGTACGTGGGGTGCCTGGCTCATGCTTTCCTGGCCGCCGGCAATCATCAGTTCGGCGTCGCCGCATGCAATGGCCTGCGCTGCCATATGGACGGCCTTGAGCCCGGAGCCGCACACCTTGTTGATAGTCATGGCCGGCACCGAGGCAGGAATGCCGGCGTTGATGGAGGCCTGTCGTGCCGGGTTCTGGCCACAGCCGGCTGTCAGCACCTGGCCCAGGATCACCTCGTTGACCTGGTCGGCAGCGACGCCGGACTCTTCCAGCAGGGCCTTGATTACAGCGCTGCCGAGCTGATCGGCACGAAGGCTGGAAAGCCCCCCACCGAAGCTGCCGACGGCAGTACGCTTCGCAGCTACAATAACAACATCACGCATGGCATATCTCCAGTTTTTGGGCAAGATTTGTACAGCTGCATTCATTGTAGCGGAAAGCCGGAAAGTGCCAAAGAAAGCAGGCCATATCGGCTCAAATATTAAGGCTGCGCCCCCCATCCACCGCCAGGATCTGGCCGGTTACAAAAGGTGCGTCGCACAGTAAAAAGGCAACTGCGCCTGCTATATCCTCAGGGGCGCCGGTGCGGGCAAGTGGTGTCCTGGCCAGTATGCTTTGCTGATAGGCCCCATCGATGGCTGCGTCCCCTTCTGGCCAGAGGATGGCGCCCGGTGAGACGCCGTTAACGCGTACCTCCGGTGCCAGGTCTTTTGCCCAGGACATGGTTAGCGAGGCCAGGCCCGCCTTGCTGGCACAGTATAGCGGATGATCTGCAAGCGGGCGCTGGCTGTAGATATCGATCATGTTGACGATGGCGCCGCGAGACTCCTTCAGGGCGGGCAGACAGCCCTGGCCGAGGAAAAAGGGCGCTCGCAGGTTGGTGTTCATTATTGTGGCCCAGTCGTCTGCGCTGGCTTCTACGGTCGGGTTGGGATAGAACGCCGACGCGTTGTTTACCAGGCCATCAAGCCGGCCCCACACAGAGACAGCTTTGTTGGCCAGGCTTTCAGTCTGCTCCGGGCTCGCGAGGTCGGCCTGGACAATCACGGCCGATTCCTGCCTGATTCCGTTCAGTTCGACGCAAAGTCTGTTGGCTTCGGCTTCCCGGGAACGGTAATGGATGACCAGGTTCCAGCCGCGCTGATGAAGGTGCCTGGCGGTATGGGCTCCCAGCCGGTGCGCCGCGCCGGTAATGAGCACTACGGGGGTTGGTGAATCCATGGTGTGTCTCAATGTGTGTGGTTGCTTTCGGAAATTCGCTGCAATCGCTCCTTGCGGATTGCCTCGCCCAGTTCTTTTCCCCTGTACCCCTGCGCCATCAATTCCTTTGCCTGAACAGCTGTGGCGGCACGCTGTGCCGATTCCAGCCAGTCCAGTTTTTCATGTTCGGTTTCCGGCAGGGCGCACTTGAGGGTGAGTAGTAATCCTGCGAACCGGTCGGCCCGTCGCCAGACATCGGCTTCATCCAGTATCCGCAGTAGCTCATCCGCCCGGTAGCTGTTCATGGCGTGAATCTGTGGTATCAGACTGGTGGTCAGTCGGGCCAGGTCCTGGCAATCGTTCGGGGCCTTCAGTTGTGCGCTTCGGTTGCGGGCTTCAGTCATGGGCAGTGGCGACATCAGTGCCGCAAATCGGGCAGCGGTCTCGCCACCACTACTGTGTGCACAGCGAAGTGCCGAAATTGCGGCCTGGAATTCATCTTCCTGGCACAGTTCCGGGATGATGTACGCCAGCGCCCCGCAATCCCGAAGGACCTCGAAGAAGGTGCCGGGTTCGTTTTCATGCAGTGCCCGCTGGATTTCCTGCCAGACCCGTTCCGGCACCAGGTGTTCGACTTCACCATCGTCGACCATCTGCTGCATCAGCGCCATGGTGGATTTTGCCACTGTGAAACCCAGCGGTTGCAGCCTTGCGGCAAACCGCGCGGTGCGAAGAATCCGCAAGGGATCTTCGGCAAAGGCTTCAGACACGTGGCGCAAGTTGCGGGTCCGGATGTCTTCGCGGCCTCCGAAAGGGTCTACAAGCTCGCCGTTGGTGGATTTGGCCATGGCATTGATGGTGAGATCCCGGCGCTTGAGGTCCTCCTCGAGGGTAACGTCGGGAGCGCTGTAGACGGAAAATCCGTGGTAGCCCTGCCCCTGCTTCCGCTCCGTTCGCGCCAGTGCGTATTCTTCGCGGGTATGGGGGTGCAGGAACACCGGGAAGTCCGCGCCGACCTGTTTGAAGCCCCGCTTCAGCATCTCGTCCGGGGTTGCGCCGGTGACTACCCAGTCCCGGTCTTTTACCGGCAGGCCAAGAAGTTCGTCACGTACTGCGCCGCCGACCAGATAGGTTTTCATGAATCGGGTAGTGCTCCTTGTGGAATGTTTGTGGGAGGATTATCAGGGTAAGGCCCGGCACTGGCAAACCCGGGGGGCACAAAAAAGCCCGGCACGGAGCCGGGCTTCAGAAGCGGGGTTATCCTGAGCGGATCAGAACGCCGCGCCAAGTTCGATGGCGGCACCAACGTCCGCGTCGCTGACCAGCGAGCCGATGTCCAGGCGGGCGCCGAACGGTGACAGGCCAATCCCGGCGGTAAACTGGGTATCTTCTTCAATGCCGTTGTTGTCGTCGTTGCTGGCAAGGTTCTGGCGCACGCCGACGCGCAGCTGGGCGTAACGGAAGGCATCGAATTCCGCGCCGAAGGCGACCCACTGGGTGTCGTCCTCGTAGCCGAAAGCTTCCTTCTTGGTCAGGTCCGCTTCCGCGGTTATAACGTGGAAGTCGCCTTTATGGGCGATGCCGGCAGTGACCATGGGGTTCAGCTCCAGGGTCCGTTCGTCTTCATCAGGGCGGTTTGCGGCCGAGTCCAGTTCCATGGGAATCAGGTTCTTGATCGACACACCAGCGTTCCACTGGTTGCGGGAGCCGAAAGCATAGGCGGCGCCGACATCCAGGTTGAATCCGCTTTTGTCGGTTTCGTTCTCGTCATTGTCGAAGTTATCGTCCTCGAAGCCGGATACCGATTGGGTGTATTGAAAGGTGCGGAGCTGAACGTATTTCGGTGAAAGCCCGATTTGTAACTGCGAGTCATTCTGCAGGTCAATGGAGGTGGCCAGAGAAATGCCGACCTCGGTAACTGCAGAAGCCAGGATGCTGCCACGGGATTGCAGGTCACGGTCAAGGTCGGCCCCGGCCAGGGTTGCGGGATCTGCATTCTCCAGGGTCGCCAGCAGCTGGTCGTCGTCCTGGTCAAGTTCACCTCGCACGGTCGCGCGCAGGTTGCCGTTGGTGAAAAAGCCGATGGAAACGGAATCTGTTGGCACAGCCAGAGCGATACCAATGCCGGCATCGATTCTGACAGTGTCACGATCAAAGTTGTTCAGTTGCTGTCTGAGCTCGCCGGCCGTTTGCCGGGCTTCTTCTTCGCTGGAGTTCTTGTCCAGTTGCTGGAAGCGGTCAATCGTGTCCTGAATGTCATCAATCTGGTCAATGGTCTCTTCTTCATCGGCAAAACGAGCGTTGACGGAGGGAAGGATAAGGCCGAAATCGTCGGACCAGTCGTGGTGCTCGGCAGCCATCATGGCCGGGTTGGAAGCCCCTGCTGCTGCCGGGTGAGCAATAGCGACACCGGTGCCAGCCATGGCAAAGGAGCGCGACGACATGAAGGTTTGCGGGCTGGCCATGGCAGAGGTGGTGGCAATGGACAGGCCAATGGCCAGAGAGAGCTTGCTCAGACGGTTTTCGGTCATGATGGGTCCTGATGATGCATTTGGATTGTCGGTTCGAAAATTACGCGAGCCTAAGACTAATCCAGTCGGTTTGGCGACACATCGGTTGTGAGGTAACGGTTTGTTTGCGGAGTGTAAATGGCGGTGGTTTTTTGCCGCCCTGGCGAGACAGAAACCGCATTTCCTGGTGTGGAGTTTATAGATTTCAGCCAGTTACAAAGGTTGGCCCGAATTTTTCATGGAAGCGGAGAACTGGTGTTTTTTCGGAGAATCAACATGACCCTGCGGTGGATACTGATACCTGCGCTGATGGTGACAATAATGGGCTGTGCCCCGATCGGGCAGCAACGGGATCCGGGCACCTCCGGGCAGCAGACCGAACTGGACCCGATTACGGTTCGGGTCAGCGGGTTTGGTACCTATGAGAATGTGTCGAAGGACAGGCTGAATACCCGCAAACGCCTGCTGGCCCGACGGGCGTCTCAGCTGGATGCCTACCGTAATCTTGCTGAGCGGGTTTATGGCACGGTGATTTACGGCAGCTCTACGGTGAATGACTTCGCATTGCAGAACGACATGTTCCGCACCTATGTGGACAGCTATATCCGTGGCGCCAAAATGGTGGCTGTGAATGAGCACAGCGACGGCGTTGTGGAAACCGTGATGGAGCTGAAGCTGGAGCCCAGGTTCCGCGCCTGTGTCTCCCGTGTTTCCGACCGGGAGGTACGGGACCTTTGTCCGATTCCCATGCCCGGAGACAATGACAGCGTCGGTGATGTGCAGAGCCGGGGCGTGGACTCCCTCTACTACCTCGACTGAGAGAGCAATTCTTCATGAAACCGGTAATTGTGGTTATTACAGCGCTGATGCTTGCGGCCAATGTTCAGGCCGTGGTGCTCGAGGCCATAGGGCATGCCACTATCCACAATAATGATGTGGACAGTGCCAGGCAGGAGGCCAGAAAAGCGGCCCTACGGGATCTGTCCCTGCAGTATGAGGCCCGGATCAGTAGCCGCGATACCATGGAAAACGGTGTGGTTACCGAGTCCCGTCTGCAGGTCGCTTCTTTGTCTCGAGCCAGGTCGGTGGAGGTGATAGATGAGTATCGACGGGGCAATCTGCTGAGGATGACCGTACGGGCCGACATGTCGGAAAGCGGAAGTTGCAGCGCGGGTGAGGCAAGCGGATTGAAAAAGCGGGTTGCGGTGACCGGCTTCCCCATGGTGTATCCGGATCAGGCGCGTATTGGCGGTATTGATGACGCCGGCGAAATCTTGCCGCAATTGCTGCAGGCGGATCTCAGGGATGCCGGCAATCTGCAGGTTTTCGGTGCCACCACTCAGCGTCTGTTCGGCGATCTTCTGAATGCGCCGACACAGCAGAAATTTGATAACCGTCTTACCAACGTCGTGCAGGTGGCGCGGGAGCTGGGTGTGCAGTTCGTGGTCGCCGGGGTGATTCGTGATGTGGCCGTGTCCGATCCGGACGCCTGGGGCAGTTCCATTATCGACCGTATGCAGCGGGGGATTGGCGCGGTGAACCAGAATCGGCGATTCGTGGCAGACCTGATGATTTATGACGGATTCAGTGGGTCACCGGTCTACCAGGAGCGTTTCGCAACCGAAGCGCGCTGGGATGCCGGCCCGGGCTCCTCCGACGGTTTCGGCTCGGCCGGCTTTCAGGAAACCGGTTATGGCCGGGCCGTTGGTAGCCTGATGAGGGATATGACCGCTGCTGTGAATGATGCCCTGGCCTGCCAGCCTTTCATTACCCGGGTAACCCGCGTGGACGGCAACAGGGTGACTCTGGATTCTGGTGCCACTGCCGGGCTGCGGCCGGGTGATGAGCTGAAACTTTACCGCAGTAACCGCTTTTTCGATTCTCCTGGTGCCACCCCGGAGCTGCAGGATAGCCGTACGACGATCACGTTGAACAACGTCCACCCGGATTTCAGTAACGGCAGGATTCCCGTCTCTGGCGGACAGATCAACATCCAGCGGGATGATGTGGCCATCGTCTGGTAAGCGCTTTTGCAGGCGCGGTCAGGCTGCAGCCGTTTCCGCCGCAATATCGCGGATCCTGCCTACCATGGCCCGAAGTCCGTTGCCACGGGTGGGTGAGATGTGGCGGAACAGATCCAGCCGCTCGAAAAGCTCGTCGATGTCGGTTGCCAGCAGTTCTCTGGGTGTCTTGCCATTCAGCGCCACCAGAATGATAGCGGCAAGGCCGCGAACGATAATGGCATCGGAATCGATCAACAGATACAGCCTGCCGCTCTGTTCATCGTAGTGATGAATCAGCCACACCTGGCTCTGGCAACCGTGCACGTAATTCTCTTCCCTGCGCTCGTCATCCGGGAATGGTGGCAGTTGTTTGCCCAGATCGATAATAAACGCGTAGCGTTCTTCCCAGTCGTCCAGGAATTCAAAGCCATCCACCACATCTTCCAGGGTGGTGTCTTTGCCCAGCGGATTGTCCAGAAAGTCCTGCTCAGAAGCGGTCATTACAACATCCCCAGTTCGAGCTTGGCTTCGTCGGTGAGCATGTCATTGTTCCAGGGCGGATCGAAGGTGAGTTCAACCGTCACCTTGTCGACATTGGGCACATGCTCGAGCTTGGTCTTGACGTCCTCGGTGATCACCGGGCCCATGCCGCAACCGGCGGCGGTCAGGGTCATCAGGACGTATACATGGTTGCCGTCTTCGGGATCGTTCTCAATCCTACAGTCGTAGATGAGGCCGAGATCCACCACGTTGACCGGAATTTCCGGGTCGTAGCAGTTTTTCATGGCTTCCCAGACCTGGTTTTCGTTCACGGTGCCGTCTTCGGGGGTTTCGAAGCTGCTTTCCAGGGGCTTCTTGCCCAGCGCATCGGCGTTGTGGCCCTCAATGCGAGCGAGGTTGCCGTTTACAGCAACGGTAAAGCTGCCACCCAGTGACTGCGTGATGGTCACAAAAGTATCCGACGGAATCATGATTTCCGTGCCGGTAGGCACCAGGCGTGCCTCTACTTCGCGTTTGGTCAGGACCACTTCCCGTTCTTGCATGCCGTTTGGGGCCTCGTTTTCTCTCTAGCTGGTTTGTCGGATTGCGCTTCGCTTAATCCGACCTACGTTTGTCAGGCTTGTCGGATTGCGCGTTGCTTAATCCGACCTACGTTTGTTGGTGCCGCGTACTCTGAGGAGCACACTGTAGGTCGGATTAGGCGAAGCCGTAATCCGACACCACCATATCAGGCAACCGTAAAACTCTCCCCACACCCACACTCGGCCGTCGCATTCGGATTGCGGAACTGGAACAGGGAGTTGACCCCTTCTGTCACAAAATCAATCTCGATGCCATTCACCATTGGCAGGTGTTCTTCCTTTACAAACAGGTCCACACCGTCGATGTGGAACACCTTGTCGTCCGTGCCGGCTTCTTCCACCCACTGGGTTTCGTACTTGAAGCCGGAACAGCCGCTTTTCTTGATGGCCAGGCGGATACCTTTCGCCTCGGGCCTCTTGTCCAGTTGTTTGCGGACATGTTTCACCGCAGTTGGCGTCATGGTGACGGCTACGGTTGGTGTGAAGACTTCGGCTGTCATGTTTCCACCTCCATCAGGCAAACAGGCGCTGAATTTTCTGCAGGGCAGTGAATAATTGTTCCACTTCTTGCTGGGTATTGTAAAACGCAAAGGACGCCCGGGCTGTACCGGGAACCCCGTAAAAGTCCATCAGCGGCATGGCGCAATGGTGGCCAGTGCGGATCTCGATGCCCTGCTGGTCCAGCAGGGTGCCTATATCACTGGGGTGCAGGCCGGCGATTTTAAAGGACATTACCGGCACTTTATTGCTGGCGGTACCAATCACTTCCATGCCGGGAACGGTTTCCACCAGCTCGTTGGCGCGGGCAAGCAGTGCGTTTTCCGCTGCCTCCAGGCCGGTGCGGTCAAGGCTGTCCAGGTAATCAATCGCGGCGCCCAGGCCAACTGCCTCGGCAATGGCCGGAGTGCCTGCTTCAAACTTGTAGGGCAGGGTGTTCCAGGTGGTGCGCTCGAAAGACACCCGCTCGATCATCTCGCCGCCACCCTGATAGGGAGGCATTTCTTCGAGCAGCTGGGCCTTGCCGTAAAGCGCGCCGACGCCGGTGGGGCCAAACAGCTTGTGGGCCGAGAACATGTAGAAGTCGCAGCCCAGCGCCCGCACATCCGGTTTGTAATGGGGCACTGCCTGGGCCCCATCGATCACGGTGATAACACCGCGGGCCCTGGCCTGCTCGATAAGCGGTGCAATCGGGTTAATGGTGCCCAGGACATTGGAAACGTGGGTCAGCGCCAGTATCCGGGTGCGGTCACCCAGCAGGCTGTTGAACGAGTCCGGATCCAGCTCGCCTTGCGGTGTGACCTGTACAGGAAGCACCCTGGCACCGGTGCGTTCGGCAATCATCTGCCAGGGCACGATATTGGCGTGGTGCTCCATATGGCTGACCAGGATTTCATCACCCGGCCTGAGACGCCCCGCCAGGCCATTGGCTATCAGGTTAATGGCCTCGGTGGTGCCTCGGGTAAAGATAATCTCACGGGTACTTTCTGCGTTCAGGAATGACCGGACTTTCTCTCGGGCACCCTCGAACGCACTGGTCGCACGGTCACCCAGCGTGTGGGCGCCCCGGTGGACGTTGGAGTGGATTTCCCGGTAGTACCGATCCATGGCATCCAGTACGGCAACGGGCTTCTGGGCAGAGGCGCCGTTGTCCAGATATACCAGGGGCTTGCCGTTGATCTGCTGATCAAGAATCGGAAAGTCCCGCCGCACAGCATCGACGTCAAATGTCGCCTTGCCAGCCTTGTTTGCCACGGAAAGGTCTGTCATAACCGGTCAGGCCTCCTCAAATGTCTGGTCAAAAAACTCGTTCAGCCGGAGCTGGGCAGCATCTTTGACTGCCTGGACCGGAATCTGTTCAACGAGTTCGTTAATGAACGCCATAGTCAGAAGCGTATTGGCCTCGCGGCGCCCGATGCCCCGGGAAACCAGGTAGAACAGGGATTTCCTGTCCAGTTGGCCAATGGTGGCGCCGTGGGCGCACTTGACGTCGTCTGCGTAAATTTCCAGCTCGGGCTTGGTATCGATTTCCGCGCCGGTAGAGAGCAACAGATTCTTGTTGTTCATGTTGGCGTTCGACTTCTGGGCATCCTCATGAATATGGATGCGGCCGTTGAAAACAGCATGGGACTGGTCCGCAGCAATGTTGCGGTAGGTTTCCTCGCTGTTGCAGTGGGCAGCCACGTGCTCAATCGAGGTGTGGTTGTCATAGTGCTGCTTGCCCTGGGTAACCACCACACCATTCAGTTTGCACTCGCCGCCTTCACCTTCGAGGCGAACCATCAGGTCATGACGGCGCAGCGGTCCGCCGAAGCCGACGCAATGGCTTTCAAAGCGGGAGCTGGCTGCCTGGCGGACACCGGTAGCGCCAATGTGCTGGACGTTCTCGCCTTCCATTACCAGGCGCACGCTGGTGACATTGGCACCGTCGCCCAGTGTGAATTCTGTCACTGAATCGACCATGACCGGCTCGTCACCACTGGAGAGATACTCCTCCACCAGCGTGATCTGGCTGTGCCGCGCCGCTTCTACATAGATACGCGGGTAGGCTGAGCCGGAAGCCGTGCCGGTTACTTCGTGCACGACGAACAGTGGGTGGTCGAGCACGGCTTCTTTGTCCAGGCGGATGTACAGACCATCTTCAAAGCGGGCCGAGTTGAGCCTTGCCATCTGTACTGCGCGACTGTCCAGAGTATTGTCCAGGCGTTCGGCAAGGGCAGCCGCATCGCTGTCATCAAGATCACCGAAACGCTGAATGAGGATGCCATCAAGATCGGGAAAATCCGAAGCCTCCGGAACCATTACACCATTACGGAAGACCACGCGGTAACCGGGCAGTGACAGGCTGAGGCCATCCTTACCGGTTGCCGGCAGCGTCGCGGCCAGCCCGTCCGTCAGCTTGAGGTACCGGCTGGAGTATTTCCAGTTTTCGGTTTTGCGGGTTGGCAATGGCATGTCCACCAGGGCCGTACCCCGTTGTCTGCGCAGCTCCAGCAGCGGCGCGGGCAGCGAATGCCCACCGGGCTCAAGGAAGGCGCTGGAAAGCGTTGGTGCTGGTTTCATTCGGCGACCTCCTTAGCTGGCTGCACTGGGAGCGGCTTCTTCTTTCACGCCGAGCCAGCCGTAACCGCGCTCTTCAAGCTCCAGCGCCAGCTCACGGCCACCGGACTTGACGATCCGGCCACCGGCAAGAACATGCACATAATCCGGCACGATGTGATTAAGCAGCCGCTGGTAGTGAGTCACCATCAGAATGGCACGGTCATCCGCGCGCAGTGCGTTCACGCCCTTGGAAACGACCTGCAGGGCATCGATATCAAGCCCCGAGTCGGTCTCATCCAGAATCGCCAGCTTCGGCTGAAGCAGCAGCGCCTGCATGATTTCGTTACGCTTCTTCTCGCCACCGGAGAAGCCTTCGTTGACGCCACGCTTGAGGAAGGCGGGATCCAGGTCGACCTGTTTGGAAACTTCCCTGGCCAGCTTCATGAACTCAGCTGCGTTCATCTCCGGCTCGCCACGGTGTGTGCGCATGGCGTTAACGGCGGTGCGCAGGAACTGAAGGTTGCTGACACCAGGAATCTCGACCGGGTACTGGAACGCCAGGAAGATACCCTCGCGGGCCCGCTCCTCGGTTTCCAGATCCAGCAGGTTATCGCCGTTCAGGGTAATCTCGCCTTCGGTCACCTCAAACGTCTCATTGCCTGCAAGTACCTGTGACAGCGTACTTTTGCCTGAGCCGTTCGGGCCCATAATGGCATGAACTTCCCCGGCTTTGATCTCCAGGTCGATACCCTTGAGAATTTCTTCACCCTCAACGGATGCGTGCAGGTTCTTGATGCTCAGCATTTATGGCTTCTCTCTTCCTGATGTCTGAATTCTTGTGCCTTGGGCTGACTGCCAACTGTGGGGGAGTCAGCCCTCGGCCAGGCCCTTCCGGGATACGCTGTGAATACGTCCATGTACGCTCGGAAAAATCATCCCTGATTTTTACGATCCCGGAAGGGCCTGCCCGATGGCTTCCGCATACTTTTGTGTTTGCCGTCCGGAGCTAAATAACGTTGCTCGGAAGACTGAATATTAGTGCCCGTTAGATGTCCGGGTCAGTGAGCAGGTTGGGTGTTCCGAAACCCTAAAAAACAGGGATGTTTTTTAGGAGCCTACATGGACGTATTCACGGCGTGTTCCGGAATAGCCAACCTGCTCGCTGACCTTCACCAAAGCCAACGGGGCAATACCAAACTAGCCAACCGACCCCTCAAGGCTGACCTCAAGCAACTTGCCAGCCTCAACGGCAAACTCCATCGGCAACTCCTTGAACACCTCTTTACAGAAGCCGTTCACAATCATGGATACGGCCTGCTCCGGGTCGATACCGCGCTGGCGGCAGAGGAACATCTGCTCGTCGCTGACCTTGGAGGTGGTTGCCTCGTGCTCGACGATGGCGGATTTGTTCTTGCTCTCGATGTACGGGAAAGTGTGGGCGCCGCAGCGGTCGCCGATCAGCAGCGAATCACACTGGGTATAGTTACGCGCACCTTCCGCACCGGGGCCGAACTTCACCAGGCCGCGATAGGAGTTGGAGCTTCTGCCAGCGGAAATGCCCTTCGAGATGATGGTGCTGGAAGTATTCTTGCCCAGGTGAATCATCTTGGTGCCGGTATCGGCCTGCTGGTAATTGTTGGTCAGCGCCACCGAGTAGAATTCGCCCACGCTGTTGTCACCACGCAGAATGCAGCTGGGATACTTCCAGGTGACCGCCGAACCAGTCTCGACCTGTGTCCAGGAGATCTTCGAGTTCCTGCCAATGGCGGCACCGCGCTTGGTAACGAAGTTGAAGATGCCGCCCTTGCCGTTCTCATCGCCCGGATACCAGTTCTGGACGGTGGAATATTTGATCTGCGCATCGTCCAGGGCAACCAGTTCAACCACCGCGGCGTGGAGCTGGTTTTCGTCCCGCATGGGGGCGGTGCAGCCTTCCAGGTAGCTTACGTAGCTGCTGTCTTCGGCAATAATCAGGGTGCGCTCGAACTGCCCGGTGTTGGCCGCGTTTATACGGAAATAGGTGGACAGCTCCATGGGGCAGCGCACGCCCTTGGGCACGTAAACAAAGGTGCCGTCAGAGAAGACTGCGGAGTTCAGGCCGGCGAAGAAGTTATCGCCGGCAGGAACCACTGAACCCAGGTATTTTCTGACCAGTTCCGGGTAGTCCTGGATGGCCTCGGAAATGGAGCAGAAAATCACACCGGCCTTGGCCAATGGTTCCTTGAAAGTGGTTGCCACAGAGACCGAGTCGAATACCGCATCCACTGCCACGCCAGCCAGTTTTTCACGCTCGTGCAGGGGAATGCCCAGTTTCTCGTAGGTTCTGAGCAGCTCCGGATCCACTTCGTCCAGGCTCTGGGGCATGTCTTCCGGGCGCTTGGGCGCGGAATAGTAGGAAATCGAGTTGTAGTCGATTTTCGGATAACCAACGTGCGCCCAGTCCGGCTCGTCCATTTCCAGCCAGCGACGGTAGGCTTTCAGGCGCCATTCCAGCATCCATTCCGGCTCTTTCTTGATGCCGGAAAGGCGGGCAATCACGTCTTCGTTCAGGCCGGGCTCGAAGGTGTCGGATTCGATGTCTGTTACGAAACCGTGTTCGTATTCCCGTTTGATCAGCTCGTTCACCTCTTTGTCGGTGGTCGCCATGATCGTCGCTCCGTATTCTCTCATCTCGGGCTTTTTAGCCCCTGGTGTCGCCGGTAGCCCTGCTTTGGAGCCACCTCGCGGATGTAAATTTTCAGGTGTTGCAATGGTCGCCCAGCAAGTGAGTACGCCCTGCAATCGGTTTCTGGATGACGGATTTGGGTTTGCCCTGTTGATAACCAAGGGCAATTTCCGTTTCTTCTGGTGAGTGAGTATACAATACCAGAGTAAATTAGTCAGGTATTAAATTGTACGCGTCATGATTATACCTTAATCGTCCCTTGGGGCACTAAGGGGGTGGCAATTGTGGTGATAGCCTTGGTGTTTATAAGACTGAATGGTTCGGGGAGGGCGTCAGGCGGCGCTGGCCCCCAAAACACGCCGTGAACCCATCCATGGGGGCTCGGCATTGCCATCCCTGGCAATGCACGGTTTTGTGAGCCAGCGCCGCCTGATGCCTTCGACTAATTGCTGGTCTCCACAACCCGAAACGCTGTTACGTAGACGATGGCAGAATTCGGGTCAGGTAGCTGTAGTCGAGGGATTCAGGGATCTGTGCTGGTTTCGGGATTCGGACGATATGGCCGCTACCGGGGGCGTACCCCATGACTTCACCGTTCCGGTTTTCCATGGTTTCTGCGCTGAACCGCAGGTTACCGGCCGGGGTGATCAGTTCGAGAGAATCGCCGGGAGCAAACCTGTTCTTTACGTCGATGGTCAGCCATTGGTCATTGACGTCGGCAATGGTGCCGACGACCTGCTGGGTGCCGTTCAGGGACGAGCCCTGTTCGTAGTTCTGGTATTCCTGGGGGACGTGGCGGCGCAGGAAGCCTTCGGTGTAGCCGCGGTTGGAAAGGGCTTCGAGTTGGTCCATCAGGTTCATGTCGAAGGGTTTGTCTGTCATGGCGTCGTCGATGGCGCGGCGGTAGGCCTGGGTGGTTCGGGCGACGTAGTAGGTGCTTTTGGTGCGGCCTTCGATTTTCAGGGAGTGGATGCCCATCTCCGCTAGCCTGGCGACGTGCTGGACGGCGCGGAGGTCTTTGGAGTTCATGATGTAGGTGCCGTGTTCGTCTTCGTAGGCGGGGATGTAGCTTCCGGGGCGGTTGGGTTCTTCCAGCAGGATTTCCCGCGGTTCGGCTGTCCGGACATCGCCATTGGTCGAGGTGGCGATGAGATCGCCTGTCTGGTCGTGGCTGTGGCCCACTTTCTTGTAGTTCCAGCGACAGGCGTTGGTGCAGGCGCCCTGGTTGGCGTCGCGGTGGTTCATGTAGCCCGACAGCAGGCAGCGGCCGGAGTAGGCCATGCAGAGGGCGCCGTGGACGAACACTTCCAGTTCCATTTGCGGCACGTTTTCGCGGATTTCGCGGATTTCGTCGAGGGCCAGTTCCCGGGACAGGATGACACGGCTGATGCCCTGCCTGCGCCAGAATTCAACAGTTGCCCAGTTGACAGCGTTGGCCTGCACGGACAGGTGTATGGGCTGGTCCGGCCATTTCTCCCGTACCAGCATGATCAGCCCCGGGTCAGACATGATCAGGGCGTCCGGCCGGTATTCCAGTACCGGCTCAAGGTCGCGCAGGTAACTGCGCACCTTGTCATTATGGGGCGCGATGTTGGATACCAGGTAGAACTGCTTGCCCAGTTCGTGGGCGCGGGTGATGCCTGCACCCAGCGCGGTAATGTTTTTGAAGCTGTTGTTCCTTACTCTCAGCGAGTACCGGGGCTGGCCGGCATAAACGGCATCGGCGCCATAGGCAAAGGCGGTTTCAAGGTGTTCGGCAGTGCCGGCTGGGGCGAGGAGTTCTGGGGTGTGCATGGGGGCTCCGGATAACGCCATCAGTAGTTCAAAAGGTTAAAAGCGGCCCATAGTGCCCTATCGGATCGTGTTTTCCCTTGATGCGCCTCAAGCCTGGATATGGTTATTTTCGGCTAACATGTGTACGCTGACGTCCGGGACTGTTCATTGCCCCGCATTGAGATATCAGGAGTAAGAAACATGCAGTCAGATCCGATGGAGTCCCTCGCGGCGAAGGCACCGTTCAGTGCGCGAGTGACTTCGTTGATTGCCGGACATCTGGAACGTGGTCGGGTAGGGGTGGAAGCCATTGCCTCACAGCTGCACATGAGCCGGCATACGCTTCACAAAAGGTTGAAGCGGGAGGGCCTCACCTTCGCGGCTTTGCTGGAGCAAATCAGGCGTGAGCGCGCATTGGCGTACCTGAACGACCGCAGCAAGTCTCTGGTGGAAATTGCCGAGCAGCTGGGGTTCTCGGAGCTCAGTGCGTTCAGTCGTGCTTTCAAGCGCTGGATGGGAAAATCCCCCGGCGCCTACCGCTCCATGGCAGCGTAAAGGGCTCGGATCAGGCTGCCAGGGCAGCGAATGCGCATACCCTGGCGATTGTTCCGGCAGCTGTCAGGCTTTCCTGAACACCAGCGTGCCGTTGGTGCCGCCAAAGCCAAAGCTGTTGCTCATCACCAAGGGCAGGTCGACGTTGTCCCGCCGTTCCCGCACGATGGGATAGCCTTCGGCGCCCTCATCAAGGTTCTCGATGTTGGCGGATGGTGCGATAAAGCCTTCCCGCTGCATGATCAGGCTGTAGATGGCTTCGTGCACACCGGCAGCGCCAAGGGCATGGCCGCACAGTGGTTTGGTGGAACTCAGCGGGGGTATCCTGTCACCGAAGGTCTCCTTCAATGCCTTCAGCTCGGTGACATCCCCGGCGGGAGTGCTGGTGCCGTGGGTGTTGATGTAGCTGATCTCGCCGTCCACATTCTTCATCGCCTGCTGCATGCAGCGAATCGCGCCTTCGCCGCTGGGGGCGACCATGTCGGCGCCGTCAGAGGTGGCACCGAAGCCGACCAGTTCGGCCAGGATGGTGGCGCCGCGTGCCTCGGCATGCTCCAGTGCCTCCAGTACCAGTACACCGCCACCACCGGATATCACAAAACCGTCCCGGTCCCTGTCATAGGTGCGGGATGCGCTTCCCGGAGTGTCATTGTACTTGGTGGACAGTGCACCCATGGCGTCAAACATCAGGCTCAGAGTCCAGTGAATATCTTCGCCGCCACCGGCGAACATGATGTCCTGGCGGCCCAGAGCAATCAGGTCGCCGGCATGACCAATGGAGTGTGCGCTGGTGGCGCAGGCGGAAGTAATACCGTAGTTAACGCCGGTAATGCCGAATGCGGTTGCCAGGGAAGCATTGATGGCGCTGCCCATGGTGCGAGGCACCCGGTAAGGGCCAACCCGGCGGATGCCTTTGGCGCGATGGGTATCAATCGCATCCATCAGTTCCACCGTGGAGGCACCACCGGCACCCATGATCACGCCGGTGGAGTTGGCGCGGATCTGGTCATCGGTAAGCCCTGCCTGCTCAATGGCCTCCTTCATCGCCAGGTAGGAGTATCCTGAGGCCGGACACATGAAGCGCATCAGCTTGCGGTCGATCAGTTCCGGCAGGTTCAGGTCGATCTGGCCGCAGACGTGGCTGCGCAGGCCATTGTCCTTGGCTTCCTGACTGAAGCCGATGCCGGGAATCGAGTCCCGCAATGACCGGGTCACTTCGTCTTTATTGGTTCCGAGGCTGGAGACAATCCCCATACCTGTAATGACAACACGACGCATTTAATGGCTCCTAGAAGTCATCCGTTGAATTGAACATGCCGACCTTCAGGTCTTTGGCGGTGTATATCTCGCGGCCATCCACTTCCATGCTGGCGTCAGCGATCGCCATGGTGAGCTTGCGGCGAATGACCCGTTTGATATCAAGGTGATAGCGGACCAGTTTGTTTGTTGGCAGCACCTGGCCAAAAAATTTCACCTCACCGCATCCCAGTGCCCGGCCTTTGCCCTCACCACCGGTTGCCGCCAGGAAAAACCCCACCAGTTGCCACATGGCGTCCAGCCCCAGACAGCCCGGCATGACCGGGTCGTCGACGAAATGAACCTTGAAGAACCACAGGTCCGGGTCGATATCCAGCTCGGCAACGATGCTGCCCTTGCCATAGAGTCCGTCGGTTTCGCTGAAATGGGTAACGCGGTCCATCATCAGCATTTCATTGATAGGCAGCCGCATCTTGCCCGGGAAAAGTGTGCCGTGCCCGCAGGCGATCAAGTCCGCCTTGTCAAAGTGATCGGGGGTCATAATGCCATTGTTCCTGTTACAAAATGGTTTCCTATACTTTAGCTGTTATTCAGCATTTGGCTATTGACCATTGGTTGCAGTTTTCAGGGAAATGGCGGTTAGTGGTTGATGGTGATCAAGGTGTTTTTCCGAGCTTTTGGTTATTTTTCAGGCTGATCCTGAGAGATGCAAGGAGCTGCCATGTCAGCCAAGAGTGAAGCCTGGGGCGAACTGAGCCGCAGGGACGGCCGCGTAAGTGCAACGCTGAAGCGCAGGACAGATCATGGTCCGGCGCAGGTATGGGCAATGCTTACCAGCCCGGTCAATCTGGCCAACTGGCTGGCTCCGGGCACGGTCGAGCAATGGCAGGGCGGTTCGGTGAAAATTGATTTTGGGCAGAGTGGCTCGGCGATAGACAGCTACGTTCGCGCTATCAGGCCCGAGCGGCTGCTGGAATATTCCTGGAGCGCCGGCAGTGAGCCGCAACGGCCAGTGCGCTGGAGTCTGGTTCCGGAGCTGGAGGGAACGTTGATAGAGCTGACATTGCTGTTGCCGGACGACGATCGGGTGGCAATTTCCTGCGCTGGCTGGGACGCCCACCTTGAAATGTTGATGGCGTCACTGGAAGGTATCCACATCCACTTTCCTGCTGACCGCTTCCGCGAGGCGAGGGCAGCATTCACTGCAATCGCCGGGGAAGAGCTGGCCGCCTGACCGGCTCTTTTCCCCAAGGGTCTTCGTGAAGGCCCTGAAGGCTCAGCCTTCCTTGCCGTCGGGCCGGGGTGACGCCAGTATCCGGGTATAGCGGGCCAAAAAAACAGCAAATGCGAGCATCCATAACAGGGAGCTTGCTCCCACACCCGCGTGCCAGGGTATGACATCGAAAGCGGTTACCACGCGCACAAGGGCTGCCAGTTGAATCATCCAGAATGCGGCGACCATGCCCGCTGGCAGAACCAGCGGGCGGCCGGTATGACCCAGGGAAACCCTGGCGATAACACCCAGGATCAGACAGCCAACGGCTCCGGTGCCGGCGGCATGTGTCCAGGCGTTGGTGGGCCAGCCGGCCAGCAGGGAACCGGCGAGCAGCAACAGTGCAACCGGCACCCAGAGGATGGACAGGTGTAGCACCCAGAGCAGTGGTTCCTTGCGGAACAGCCAGCCTTTCCAGCCGGCAAGACGCACCAGCATCAGCACGGCCGCGGTAATGGCGAGAATGGCTGTTACGGTTTGCCAGCCTGAAACCAGTGATGCCATCAGCAGTATCATGCTGAACAGCGCGGCCATGTCCAGGGCCGGGATCATTTTGACCCGGGTTGCATCCTGCCCCCTTTGACGGAGCCAGCCTGCGGAGAAGGCCGGGGTGATGCGACCGCCAATGATGCTGATCAGTGCCATGGCCATGATCAGAGCGCCGTAGCTGAAGGCAGGATCAAGCCGGATTACAAAGCCGATCTGCATCAGCCAGAGCAGGCCCAGTACCACCAGAATCATCAGCTGCCGCTTCTGCTTCGCATGCCATACGCGCCAGCCGGCATCCAGCATCACCAGGGGCAGGAAGGCCAGGTTCACGCCATGAACCAGCCAGTCCGGCAGGCCCGCGCCGAATGCCAGTAACAGTCGCCCTGCGAGCCAGACACCCCACAACAGAACGAGTCGCAAGCCATGGGTGCGTTCAGTCTGGGTCCATACGCAGACAGCGGTCAGCAGGAAGCCTGCGATAGCTGCCGACAGGAAGCCGAACAGCATTTCATGCTGATGCCAGAACAGCCCCGGCATGGCCAGCGGCAGTTGAATGGCACCGCTGACCTGCAGAATCCACACGGGAATGGCAAGGATAGCCAGCACCGTCATGGACAGGAAGAAAATGCGGAACGGGTAGCCGAACAGCTGGCGGACGCTTGCGTCCCCTGCAGTTTCGGTGGTGGGAATAGCCGGCATGACAATGACTCCACTGGCTGTCTGAATATAATGTGTATATTAGATAAATGTTTAAAAGAATAACATACCCATGAGGCGGTAGTTTTGCGTACAATGGAGCTATCAACTTGATTCCCAATGGATTAATTTATGAATAGCTACCTGGTCCTGAAAAGTATCCATATGCTTGCAGCCTATCTTACGGTAGTGCTGTTCTCCCTGCGTCTGCTGCTGGATGCGGTGGGCAAGCCCGACTGGCGCAGGACTCCGCTGCGGTGGATCCCGCACGCCAACGATACGGTCCTGCTGGTGGCCGCCATCGGGCTGCTGTTTGTAACGCCCTGGATGCCGTTTGTACATGGCTGGCTGACGGCGAAAATTGTCCTGCTGGTCGGTTACATTGTGGCCGGAGTGTTCGCGCTGAAGGAAACCCTTGGCTTGAAAGTGCGGGTGATAGCCGCGGTACTGGCGCTGGTCCAGATCACCGCCATTTTCCATCTGGCTATCGCCAGACCCTTCTGATGCGGGCACAGCCCGGGGTCAGCGACTCCCGGGTTTCTCCGACATCTGCCTGGTCAGTTCCTGCAACTGTTCCTGAACCGCTTTCAGCTGGCGGGCAATCTCACCCCTTTCGTCATGGGCCTCCTGAGCCTCCTTGGCATTCTGCTCCTCGCTCATCACTTCCAGGATCGCCCCGATCATCATGTTCAGGAATACAAACGCTGTCAGGAAAATGAAGGTCAGGTAATAGATCCAGCTCAGTGGGTACTGCTCCATGGTGGCGTACATGACGTCCGTCCAGTCCTCGAACGTGGCCACGCGGAACAGCGTCAGCATGGAGATGGCAACATCTCCCCAGAGTTCCTCATCCACTTTTGCAAAAAACATGGAGCCCATGGCTGCGTATATATAGAAAATGATGAACATCAGCACGGCGATATAGCCCATGCGGGGAATCGCTTTCAGTAGCGAGTTGATCAGAAACCGCAGTTCCGGCACTACGGAAATCAGCCGCAGTACCCTGAATACTCTCAACAACCGGCCCAGCAGTACTGCATCGGAATTGTCCAGCGGGATCAGGCTGCCAAGCACAACAATCGTATCGAACAGATTCCAGCCGTCCATCAGGAATCGTTTTTTGTTGGGGCAGGCGGCGAAACGGAACAGGATTTCCAGCAGGAAGAAAACAGTGATGGCGTTGTCCATCGCGATCAGCGAGCCTTCCACCAGAGGCGGCAAGTCATAGGTCTTTGCGCCAATGGTCAGTGCCGACAGTATGATGATGCCAATGACCGCACTCTGGAATATGCGGCTGGACTCGATACGTCGCAGCTTTTCAAAACCGGTTGCAGGGCTTGGATGAGGGGACATGGGCAAACAGCAACTCCAGACAGTTGGTGAGCCTGAATTCTAAAGCGAGCAGGGCGGGTTGGATACAGCGCCTGCAAAAAAGCCTCCGACGGACGGAGGCAGGTCAGGCTGCAAGTTCAGGGTGTTACTGTCGGCCCTACTTCAGGGGCGGATGGCCATTGGTCCGCCGGTCGTCGCTCCGGTTCGGCCGGTTCAGCGGATAGAAAAGCTGTGGAGACGCCAGTTCCGGCAGATCGGTCTTGGACTCCTGGCCGGCCCATTCCACCCTTTCGGCAGAGCGGATGGCATAGTGCATCCAGACCAGGGCAGCAGCCACAATGACGAACATCAGCATGAAACTGCTCTGCCAGATTCCGGTGATGTCGTTCAGCACGCCGAACATCAGCGGCAGCAGAAATCCGCCGAGGCCGCCGATCATGCCGACAACGCCGCCAACAGCGCCAACATGAGTGGGGTAGTACACCGGAATGTGCTTGTACACGGCGGCCTTTCCCAACGACATGAAGAAACCAAGAATAAAGATGAGAACCACAAACGGCACCAGGCCTACTTCGAAGAAGAAGCGGATGTCGCCATCAATGCCGTGTACCACGTATTCGGTCGGCGGGTAACTGAGCAGGAAAGTGCAGACCACAGACGCAATGAACGTCCAGTACATGATCCGGCGGGCGCCATAGCGATCCGATATCCAGCCGCCGAGAACGCGGAACAGGGAGGCGGGAATGGTATAGAGCGCGGCGATCATGCCGGCGGTTTTAATGTCCAGTCCGTAGACGCCAATGAGGTAATGGGGCAGCCACAGGGCCAGGGCTACAAACGCGCCAAACACGAAGAAATAATACAGTGCGAAGCGCCACACCCGCAGTTCTTTCAGCGGCTCCATCTGTTTCAGGAATGTCTGGGACTGCTTGCTGGCCCGCTCTTCCGCCATGGGGTCTTCTTTTGCGAGGAGGATGAACAGTACCCCCATGATCGCCAGTACCGTGGCATAGACCTGGGCGGTGCCCTGCCAGCCCAGGGCGACAAGCAGGAAAGGGGCGCCGAAATTGGTCACTGCCGCGCCTACGTTGCCCGCCCCGAAGATCCCCAAGGCAGTACCCTGGCGCTCCCGCTCGAACCAGGCGGCAGTGTAAGTGACACCGACGATAAATGAACCGCCGGCGAGGCCGACTCCCAGGGCGCCCACCAGCAACATCAGGTAGCTGTTGGCAAAGGTAAGAAGATAAACACAGGCCGCCGTGGTCAGCATCAATATGCCAAAAACCCAGCGGCCACCGTAGCGATCCGTCCAGATGCCGAGGAAGAGCCGGCTGATAGAGCCTGTCAGGATCGGCGTTGCCATCAACAATCCCAGCTGGGTATCCGACAGGCCGAAGTCCTGGCTGATCCTTATGCCGATAATGGAAAAGATGGTCCAGACCGCAAAACACAGCGTGAAGGCAAACGTGGATATGCCCAGTGCCCGGTACTGTTCACGTTTCGATACGCTGTTTCCCATAATGAACTCTCTCCCGCCGAACTGCAGATACATGGTTTCGACTGTATCCCGCGGGCCCTATGGCGCTAATTGAATAATGTCAAGAAAGGCGGTTTTGCCGGCGTGGCATTGGAGGTACCCCTTAAAGGCAGGTGGGGGGTAGCAATTGAGGCCTGAAAGGCGACAGGGGGATATCGCCGATGTGTCTCTGGTGGGGTACCCGCCCGCAGGTTTGATGCATATCAAGTCCTGGAAGCAGGCGATTGTGGGCTAATACTGACAATTATTAAGTCAGCCAGGCGGGCGCGCTGGCACAACAGATCTGGAGCCTACGATGAAAATCATGATTGCCTACGACGGTTCGAGAAATGCCAGGTTGGCCCTGGCACAGACGATCACCATGTTTCGGGATCTGAAGCCGCAGATAACCCTTGTCGCGGTGGCGGAAAATCCCCGCGATATTACCTCGGAAAATGAAAATTTTTTTGAAGAGGAACTGGAGGGAATCAAGCAGCATCTGCTGGAGGCCATGGATGTCTGCCAGAACGAGGAAATTGCCGCGGAAACCCTGACGCTTGAGGGAGATCCACGCAAAATGCTGCTGTTCGCAGCCGAAAAGAAAATTCGCCCTGACATGCTGGTGATAGCACGCCACAGCCATGAGCCTGACGGTGGTTTTATCGCCCGCTCCCTGACCTATTTTGTGGATGAGCTGGATTACATGACCTTTGGCAGCGTGAGCTCTTTCCTCGCGCGCAGGGTGCAGTGCCCACTACTCATTCTCCCCAGCCTTTAATAACCTTGACTAGCCCCGGAGGCTGAAATGAAAGTCGCAGACGTATTCCACGTCCGCAATCCGGAAATCAGGGCACTGCACCTGACCTGGATTGCATTCTTTATTACCTTTTATGTCTGGTTCAATATGGCGCCGCTGGCGTCGAGCATGCTGAAAAGTGTGGACTGGCTGACGAAAGACGACATCCGCCTGTTTGCCATCTGTAACGTTGCCCTCACCATCCCCGCCCGCATTATCGTGGGTATGGCCCTGGACCGCTTCGGTCCACGCCGGGTGTTCTCGGTGCTGATGGTACTGATGGCGATCCCGGCGTTGGTGTTTGCCTTCGGGACTACCATGATGCAGTTGCTGGTCAGCCGTCTGGTTCTGAGTTCTATCGGTGCCAGCTTCGTGGTGGGAATCCACATGACTGCAATGTGGTTCAAGCCCAGGGATATCGGTTTCGCCGAGGGCTTTTACGCCGGTTGGGGCAACTTTGGCTCTGCGGCTGCAGCCATTACCCTGCCCACCATTGCCCTGCACATGTACGGTGGTGAAGACGGCTGGCGCTGGGCCATCGCCCAGAGTGCGATCTTCATGGCGGCTTATGGTGTTTACTACTGGTTTGCCATTACCGACGGCCCTGCAGGAACCGTTCACCGCAAGCCGCGCAAGGCCATTGCACTGGAAGTGAGCACCTGGGGTGACATGATCAAGCTCATCCTTTGGACCATTCCGTTGATCGGCGTGCTGGCCATCCTGGTATGGCGCATCGAAAGTATGGGGTATATCGGCACTACCGGCGCGCTGATCTGCTACGCGATCATTACTGCCATTGTGATCTACCAGATTGTCCAGATCCTGCGGGTGAATGTCCCTATCCTCAAAAAAGGCGTGCCTGAGGATGACAAGTACCCGTTCAACAGTGTGGCGGCACTGAACAGTACCTATTTTGCCAACTTTGGTGCGGAACTGGCTGTGGTCTCCATGCTGCCCATGTTCTTTGAAGAAACCTGGAGCCTGAACGCTGCCGTTGCGGGCATGATTGCGGCCTCCTTTGCCTTCGTGAACCTGGTGGCGCGCCCGATGGGTGGCCTGGTCTCCGACCGCATGGGTAATCGCCGGTTTGTCATGCTCGCCTATATGTTCGGTATCTCCATCGGCTTCGCTTTGATGGGCCTGATGAATTCCAGCTGGCCACTGATCATTGCCGTTGCCATAACCGTGTTCACCTCTTTCTTTGTGCAGGGTGCCGAAGGTGCCACGTTTGGCATTATCCCCTCCATCAAGCGCCGTCTTACCGGGCAGATTTCCGGAATGGCCGGTGCCTACGGTAATGTTGGTGCAGTGGTGTATCTCACTATCTTCACCTTCGTCACCCCCACGCAATTCTTCTACATCATCGCTGCAGGTGCCTTTATCAGCTGGTTACTGTGCCTGCTGTGGCTGAAAGAGCCGGAGTCCGGTTTTGCGGAAGAGTACCAGGTGTCCTCTGTTGACCTCGAGATCGAAGAGGAGGAGCGCCGGAAACAGGCTGCTGCAGCTCGTTAGTCACCATCGTTAGCCTCAGCCAAAACCCCGCCCGGAGCAATCCGGGCGGGGTTTTCGTTAGTGCGCGAGGCACAAGTGTGAAGGTCACGCGTCTTGCCCCGGGAAGCCCGGCTCTCTGCCGGTAGGCGGTGACGGCCGTGAAGGGCCTGCTGGCTCGTCACATCGCCGACGGCCGGATACTCACCATGATCCAATGTGACCTGCAAGCCAGCATGTTGAAAGGTGTGCTGGTCAGCCCAAGACGGGAAGGAACGACATAAGGCGGCAGGAACCAGTTCTCGTTCAGGCATTCCTGGCGGAGTCTGCCGTTGGATGACTCCACACTCGCATTATCGGTGGGCTTGCCGGGCCGAGAGAAATCAATTTCTATCTGTCTCTCATAGGCCCACCGGTCCATGACCTTGCTGGCGAATTCGCAGCCTTGTTCCGCCTGGGGCTTTCAGGCGCAGAGACAGGCCCTGTTCACGGTACAACCGGTATGCGCGTTTGGGGTTGTCCTGCCATCCTTCACGTTGCAACAACACGTGGGCACGACAGTAGCCGTAGTGGATCCGCACCTGGGTGATCTCCCGGATCCGCATCGATAGCGCAGAGGCGTCACGAGCCACCGATTTGTAGTGGTAGAAGGCTCTGGAGAATCCCGGGACCGCACAAGCCTGCCGCTGGCTGACTCCGAATCGTCTCCGGAGATCATCGACCAGCTGACGCTTACGAGACGGTCTCAGATCTTTTCTGACAGCACATCCTGAAGCATGGCTTTATGCTCAGATCCGCCACCACCCGTTTCAGGCGCTGGTTTTCCTCCTCCAGCGGCCACGAGGCAGTCGTTGACAATGACTGGTCGGAATCTGAATCCGGTGCTGGGGCGAATTACTATCGTCTGATTGCGGCCCGTCATTCACTCTCGCCTCAAGCCGCAGATACAAAAAAAACCGGCTCCCCGAAGGGAGCCGGCCTGAACTGTGAATGTTGTCGCTGTCTGTTACGGGTTCTTGATATACGCATTCTTGCGCAGGTAGAACCACCAGTTAACCACCAGGCATAGCGCGTAAAACACTGCAAATCCGTACATCGCCAGTTCCGGTGTGCCGGCCTGGATTTCCTGTCCCATCACTCTGGGTGCGATGAAGGCTCCGTAGGCGGCGACGGCTGAGGTCCAGCCCAGCACCGGGCCTTTTTGCTGCTGGTTGAAGATCACGCCGATGCTGCGGAAGGTGGAGCCGTTGCCGATACCGCTGGCGGCAAACATCACGATGAACAGAATCAGGAACACGGGGAAGTAGTTATTGGGATCAGTTGAGTTGTAGGCCAGCATCATCACATACCCCGTTGCCACCGACGCCACCACCATGACGACCGAGATGATCTGGGTAACGATGGCGCCGCCCATCTTGTCGGAGACCCAGCCACCGACCGGGCGAATAAGGGCCCCCACGAAGGGTCCGATCCAGGCCCAGGTGAGCGCGCTGGGGGCGTCAGGATTGACGACCCGGGTCACGGTGCCGTCTGCCGCCACTTCCATCATGTTGCCGAAGATAACGCTGATGGACAGTGGCAAGGCAGCAGAAAAGCCGATGAAAGAGCCGAAAGTCAGAATGTACAGTACCGTCATGGCCCAGGTGTGCTTGTTGCTGAAAATGGCAAACTGATTCTGGATGTTGGGCTTGATATCGCCGGGGATCAGGCGCAGGAGAACCAGGGTCAGGATGATGGTGAGGGGCAGCGCCACCCACATATTCAGAATGCCCAGCGCGTAAACCCCGATCACGGAGGTGAGAAGGCCAACCGCATACAGGCCGATAATCTTGCCGAAGGCGGAAGCAGGGCTGCCCGGATTCGGGGTAATGGTGCGCAGGTTGTTCATGCCGAACCAGCTGGCGAAAGCCAGGGGTATCAGAAAGACCAGCCAGATAAAGCCGGCGTTCTGGATCCAGGTATCGGTACCGGCCTCGATCCGCCCGATCAGAGTGCCGCTCGGGCTTTGCAGTTCCATCGGCCCACCTGCAATTGCGCCGAATATACCGACGGTCATCACCAGGGGAATCACCACTTGCATGGTGGTAACACCGAAGTTGCCGAGCCCGGCATTCATCCCCAGTCCATATCCCTGCTTGCTTTTTGGGTAGAAGGAACTGATGTTGCTCATGGAGCAGGCAAAGTTACCACCACCAATACCGGACAGCAGTGCCAGCGCCTGGAAGACGATGAACGGAGTATCCGGGTTCATCAATGCAATACCGGTTCCCAGAGCAGGAATCATCAGCAGGGAAGTGGTCAGGAAAACCGTATTGCGGCCACCGGCAATCTTTATCATGAATGATGCCGGAATTCGCAGCGTAGCACCGGAAAGCCCGGCAATGGCTGTCAGTGTGAACAGTTGATCCACGGTGAAAGGAAAGCCCAGATTCTTCATCTGGGTAGTGATCATGCCCCACATCAGCCAGACGGCAAAGCCTATCAGCAGGCTGGGGATGGAAATCCACAGGTTGCGGGAAGCAATGCGCTTGCCTTCCTTTTCCCAGAATTCTTCATTTTCGACATCCCAGTGTTCGATGTCGGCGTTGGTTTTGGCCATGGTAACTGCTCCTCTGGTTGCTGACCCGGAGCCACGGCAATGGTGGCGTGTGGGCTATGGGGCTATTCTGCAAACGGAAGGGGCCGGGTGATCATGATAAATATCAAGGACAGGGTGAGTTGCCTGGTTTCCGCTTTTCCGGCTTTCCGGGCGCCCGCCTAGACCTGATAATAATATTTACAAATCATATACTTGCAGCGGGTATACATCTGATGGAGTAGTCCGCCACGATTCCTGGCGCAGTAGAGGTAGCCAATCATTTCCGGCGCTGTTGGCTGTGGCGAAACAGTGCAACAAGCTGTATCGCCACCAGGCCGTAGGCCATGGACCAGCACAGGGCTGATATCCAGAGCGCCGCCGGATGTGCAAACGGAATGGAACCGGCGTGCAGTCGGGCCAGCACCGCCATTGCGATTGCGCCGGCGGTGCCGAGCACCTGCCAGGCGGGAGGAAAAGCACGCCTGGCTCTTTGCCAGGCCAGCCGCAGCATCACACTGATGGACAGGGTCCCCAGAGCGCCAATGGTGATTACATGCAGTGCTGGCAGCGGGTCCGCTGCCTGTAGAAGTCGAACGCCGGTAATGCCGGCTCCGACAGCTAACCAGATATAGCCGAGCGCCAGCACCAGCAAATCCGGCCGCTTCATGCAATGCCAGAGCTTCCAGCGCGCGGTGCGGGTCAGAATGAGGATGGCGGCGAGCACCAGAAGGAAGCCAGTAACAGGGTCTGCCACAGGCATGAACGCCAGTATCACGGCCGCTGGAAGAATCACCAGCAGCGAACCTTCAATTCGCGGTTGCACCCTTGCCTGGAGGGGAATGCCGCGTTTTTCCAGCGTCCCCGCCACAGCAGGAGCGATAATCCTGCCGCCCATGAATGTCATCAGCAGCAACAGACCAACAATGGCGGCCAACATGACACGCCTTGTGTCCGGTAACAAAAGCTTGAGATTCGCAGGCGCTTCAGCCGCAATCCAGAAAACCACGGACAGCAGACAAAGAGCGAGGATCAGCGGGCCGGCTATCCTGTTGCGCCATTTCTTGGCGGCGCGGAACCTGGGTACCGCATAACGGGCGAGCAACAGGGCAAAAGCCGGGCTCAACAGTTGCGATATCAGGCTGTCCGGCGCCAGCGTCCAGCAAAGGCGGGCGACCAGCCACAGCAGAAACAAAGGCGCAAGCACCCTCCAGGGTTGGGGGCCGAGGGTATAACCAGCGATCAGCGCCAGGGCAAATCCGAAAATCAGCTCATGGCCGTGGCCCGGGCCCAGAAGGCCGGGCGGCCACCCGGAGCCTGATAACACCGCATGAATGGACAAGGGCACAACCATGATTGCCCATATTGCCGCCGCGGGGAAAAACAGCCAGAAAGAGTGGAACGGTTTTGCCATTGCTTGAGCCATTAAGCGGATATTGACGGCAGCATCTCGGTTGCTCACCGCCTGTGCGCGGTGATCAGACCGTGTAGGGAAGCACCCCGTAGTAGACGGCACTGAAGTGGAGGGCACTGCCGGCGATTACAAACAGGTGCCAGACCGCATGCATATAGGGGATGCGGTCAGCCAGGTAAAAAATCACTCCGGTGGTGTAAACCACGCCGCCGGCGATGGTCAGGTACAGGGCAGTCTCGCTCAGGCTGGCCACAAGATCGGATGAGGCGAAGGTGATCAGCCAGCCCATTGCCATGTAGATGCCCACGCGAGCGAGCCTGAAGCGGTTTTGGAAGATGATCTTGAGCACTACCCCGGTAACGGCCAGTGACCAGATAATGACGAACAGCGTCCAACCCGTGGAGCCGCGCATGTTAACCAGCAGAAAAGGTGTATAGCTGCCGGCGATGAGCAGGAATATGGCGCAATGGTCCAGTGTTTTGAAAAGAGCTCGTAGCCGTGGATGGCGGATGCCGTGGTAAAGCGCCGATGTCAGATAAAGCAGTATCAGAGAGGCACCGAAAATGCTGAAGCTTACAATCTTCCAGGCATCTCCCAGCTGACTGGCGGCAATAACCAGGACAGCTGTGCCGATAACACTGAGGATGGCACCCAGCCCGTGGGTGGCACTGTTGAGCCATTCCTCTATGCGGTAGTGAATGGATTCCGTGGCAGGGCCGGCAGCATTCATCGATGTCGTTTCCAGTTCAGTCATGGGATCAAGGTACTTCAGCGTACATGTGTACGCAATGACATAATTGTGACGCGGCCACGACAACGGTCAGAAATTCTGAACAACCCTGATGAAATCTTCCGGTTTTTCGATGTCTGCCCAGCGAGTAGGCTATTCCCATTCATCAACTGCAACTGGCAGGGCTCTACATTATGGCAAAGGTACTTGTTCTCTATTACTCCATGTACGGGCACATCGAAACCATGGCTGACACTGTCGCCGAAGGCGCAAGGAGTGTTTCCGGCGCTGAAGTGACGGTCAAGCGTGTTCCCGAAACCATGTCTGACCAGGCATTCCGGGCCGCCGGAGGCAAATCCGACCAGTCCGCTCCGGTAGCAGACCCCCAAGAACTGCCGGAATATGACGCCATCATCTTCGGAACACCAACACGGTTCGGCAACATGTCCGGCCAGATGCGTACCTTCCTGGACCAGACTGGCGGCCTCTGGGCGGAGGGAAAACTCCACAGCAAGCTTGCCAGTGTGTTCACCTCAACCGGAACCGGCGGCGGCCAGGAGCACACCATCAGCTCGTTCTGGACCACGCTCGCCCACCACGGCATGGTCATCGTGCCTCTTGGGTATGGTATTGCGGATTTCTTTGATGTGTCAGAGATGAACGGTGGAACACCCTATGGTGCGTCGACCATTGCCGGTGGCGATGGCTCCCGCCAGCCCAGTGAGAAAGAGCTGAACATTGCCCGCTATCAGGGCAGGCATGTGGCAGAGCTTGCCGTTAAACTGCACGGCTGATATTTGCGGAACTGATTGAGCGTTGAGCGTTTTTGGGGCAGAAACTACGTCCGGCTCGCCAGAGTGCCTGTTTTCAGCCGGGAAAAGGTTGCAGGCACTACTCCCAGCCAGGAAGCCAGCTGGTTATCCGGCACACGTTTGACCAGCTCCGGATACTCCTCCAGCAGCAACAGGTATCGTTCCCGGGCGGACATGGTCTGTTTCCGGAATTCCCTCATACTGGTCAGCTCCGCCATTTCTTCGGTCAGGACCAGGGCGAACCTGGGCCAGAGCCCGTCATCATGAGACTGTATCGCGGAACGGAAGGCGGAAAAGTCAGCTACCCAGGCAGTGACAGGGGTTACGCTGGTTAGACAGAGAGTGTTTCGCACAGTACGGCTGCGGCCGAAGACGGGCCAGACCATATCACCCTCGGAAAAGAAGTGGTGCACCGCGACTTTGCCACTGGGTGCCTCCCGGAACAGCCGCAAAATGCCGTACTGGATCAGGTAAATATTGGCCCAAGGGTTGTCGTGTTTCTCCATCGTGGTTTCCGCATCAACCCTGCACTGGTGAAATAGCCGCGTAAGGTCCGCAAGAAACCGTGCGTCCGGATCATTTTCGTGCCCTGCCAGACGAATACCGAAAACCCGGCTCAGCCCGTTCAGCAGAGCCGTTGACTCAGGCGCAGCATCTTGCGCGATAATGTCCGGATTGTTATCACCCAGCATGCATGGGGCAGAGGATACGTTTGGCCTTAGGATGCTGTTCATGGCATTGACCCGTTGATGAGTGTCAGCTCAATTATGGTATCAAAAAAGCATCTTCTGAAATGACTTAAATCATTAAGCCTTTTTCACTGAATCGATTAACGCAGAGGGTTAGCGGAAGGGCCGGGCGTGGGGGTGTCTTCCGAAACTGTGCGGAGCCATGGATGGCGGAGCTCAAGCGTCACATGGACGTGCCGAAGGAGCGTGTTTCGGAAGACACCCCCACGCCCGGTCCCAATCTCAGGTGGACTGTGAAGGTTTTGGAGGCCAGCTCCTCAGTGACTGGTCCCTTCCTCGTAATTGATCTTGTTCCAGACGTTGTATTTGCCGGACGGTTTGTTCATCGGGATGCGCTTTTCCTTCTCCAGAGTATCGGCGTCATACACAATCACAGCCCCGTCCTTATCCCAGACACTCAGCAGCAACTTTTCACCATAGCGGTCGAATTCGACATGGGCAGCAACTTTGCCCGGAGCCGGCTGCAGGGTTTTGACGATTTCCAGGGTCTGCTTGTCGATAACGTGGACCTTGTCCCTGTTGGGACCGAAGAACACGTCAACCCAGGCATAGCGGGAATTTTCGTGGCTGCGCATGAAGAAGCCGGGCCCCTCGGTTTCAAGGGTCTTGATGACTTCCCAGTTGTCCATGTCGATGATGGAAACCGCGCCGGTGCGGAAATGGGGCGTAGCCATGACACGGCGCCCCTGGTGCTCCCAGGTGATACCGGAGCCCAGGTGTGGCATGCCGGGAAGTGGCAGGTCGGCGACGGTTTTGCCGGTGTCCAGGTTGATGACCAGGCCGTGCTTGCCGTCTCTGGCAGCGCCAATCAGGTGGTCATAGCCGGGGTCAAAGAAGAAATCGTCGAGCCAGGTGTCGGTCTGCATCCGGCGGATGCCGGGCTCACCATCTTCCACGGTGATTTCCCACGCCTCCGGGATGTCCTTGAGGGCGGCAATAAAGCTGTCACGGGGTGGTGCTGCATAAACAGCGCTGACCCGGGAGCTGTCGCCGGCATCGTTTTCCACCGGGATGATGTCCATGAGTTCGAGATTGGTGGCGTCAAACATCACCAGAGTATGAGGCAGATAGTTGGCGGCCATAACGTAGTTGCCGTCGGCGGAGACGGCGATGTTGCGCATGTTGATGCCGGCACGCACTTCTGCCACCACTTTCAGGTTGTACAGATCGTATTTGGTGATCCAGCCGTCCCGTGAGCCAAAGTAGACATAACGACCGTCGGGACTGTATTTCGGGCCGCCGTGCAGGGCATAGCGACTCGCAAAGCGGTGGATGGGTTCCATTTCGTCGCCGTCGAGAAGAGTGACGTGATGGTCACCGATTTCCACTACCAGGAACAGGTTCATCATGTCGGCCTGGTACACCGGCTCATCGGGCAAGGTGCCATGCGGGTGGGGTAATAAATGACTGTCGAGGATTTCGGCCTGTCCCCACGTCGGTGTGCTGGCAGGGGGCCGGTAAATGTAGTCTGCCAGCGCAGTGATCGATTCCGGCTCAAGAATACCGGCAAAGGCGGGCATCTGGGTTGCTGGCCGGCCGTCCCCGATGGCGTCTACGGCCTGGGGTTTTTTGAGCCGGGAAAGGTTGTCCGGTAGCAGGGCAGGGCCCATGCCGCCAAGGCGGTCAGAGCCGTGGCAACTGGCACAGTGTTGCTGATACAGCGCTTCGGTCTCAGGATCGGGATTGGCTTGCAGGAAAGCAGGAATCAGCAGACTGACGGCAAGAATCAACAGAGGCTCTTTCCGGATCATCATACTGCCCGGCCTCCTGCGATGGCTGCGACGGATTCATTCTGGCCGGAATACCAACCGGCTTCGTTGGGCCGTGCCAGTTTTTCCGCCAGCCTGACAACCTCACCCACAATAATGAGTGTCGGGGGCTGGAAACCTTCACTGAGAATGGTGGCCTCCAGGTTTTCCAGTGTGGTGACCGCCATGTGTTGTTGCGGGGTGGTTCCCCTCTCCACAAGGGCTGCCGGGCAGTCGCCGGGCACACCATGGGCGATGAGCTCGCTGACAATGGTGGGGGCGTTATGCAGCCCCATATAAAATACCCGCGTCTGGCCCGGTGCTGCCAGCACACGCCAGTTCAGTTCCAGGGACTGATCGGCCTTGCGGTGGCCGGTTACGAAGGTCACGCTCTGGGAGTAATCACGGTGAGTCAGTGGTATGCCGCAGTATGAAGCGCAGCCGGCGGCGGAGGTGATGCCCGGTACCACCTGGAAGTCGATGTGATTATCCACCAGGAACTCCGCTTCCTCTCCTCCCCGGCCGAAAATATAGGGGTCGCCGCCCTTGAGACGGACCACCCGGCGCTGTTTCACGGCCAGTTGTACCAGCAGCTCATTGGTGTCTTCCTGGGGCACGTAGTGGCATCCGCTGGCCTTGCCAACATGAATGCGGTCGGCTCCGGGATTGACCAGTTCCATGATCTGGGGCGACACCAGACGGTCATAAACGATGGCATCGGCCTGCTGTATCAGCATCAGTGCACGCAGGGTCAGCAGGCCCGGGTCGCCGGGACCTGCTCCGACAATGGCGACCTCACCGGCCCGTAAGGGTTGTTCCGCCAACTGGAATTCCACCAGGCACTTCTTCCTTTGGCTGGTTGTCATGATGCTCGTCCTTACAGGTTGTGAACCGGAATTTCGATGACCGGGGCGGCAACGCGCCGGGGCATATCGAGCACGCCGATTTCTTCATTGGTGAGGTAACAGCCAGGATCCTCTTCCCAGAAGTCACCGGAAATGTTGTAGGCCCGGACTCTGGTGTTGCCATTACAGATGGCCAGATACCGGCAGTCTGCACAGCGCCCCTTGACCGGGCGCGGGCTCCGGCGGAAGCCGGTCATCAGCGGATCACTGGCTTCTGACCAGATCCGCGAAAAGGGTTTGTCGCGGACGTCGCCAAGGTTGTAGTCCCACCAGAAGGTATCCGGGTGCACTTCTCCCAGGTTGTCGATGTTGGAGATATTGACGCCAGAGGAGTTGCCTCCCCAGTACTTCAGTCGCTGTTCCAGAAGCGGAACCTGGTCCGGGTAATGTTCCGCAGCCCACTGCAGCAGGAAGGGACCATCGGCATCGTTGTTGCCGGTCACGTATTCGCGCTCGATGCCGCGCCGGAGTTCATCGTGGCAGTGATCGAACAGCAGGTTCATGGCATCCCGGGTCATGTCGTACCAGGCATCACGTTTGCGGTTGCGGCCCCCCCTGCCGGAATAGTTCAGGTGTGACAGATAGAACTTGTCGATGTCATGTTCGTCCAGCAGCCTGAGCATGTCCGGCAACTGGGGGAAGTTGTCCTGGGTGAGGGTGAATCGAAGACCAACCTTGATGCCCGCTCTCTTGCAGAGTTCCACCGCCTTCATGGACGCTGCGAAGGCGCCCTTTTTCTGGCGGAATTCGTCGTGGGTCTGCTCCAGGCCGTCGATGCTGATGCCCACGTAGTCATAACCTGCGTCAGCGATTTGCTGGATATTTTCCTCGGTGATCAGTGTGCCATTGGTGGAAAGGCCCACATAAAAGCCCAAGGATTTGGCGCGGTGGGAAATATCAAAAATATCCGGGCGCATCAGCGGCTCGCCACCGGACAGAATCAGCACGGGCACGCCGAAGGCCTTGAGGTCGTCCATCACGGTGTAGACTTCATCGGTACTCAGCTCACCCTTGAAATCCACATCGGCGGAGATGGAATAGCAATGCTTGCAGGTCAGGTTGCAGCGGCGAATAAGATTCCAGATCACCACCGGGCCGGCCGGTTTAGGGACCGGGCGCACCGGAGCCGGGTTCATCAGGCTCTTGATGTAGCGGGTCATTCTGAACATGGTGCTTCCCCTTTCATGATTTCCGCAGCCGCAGGCCGGTCTTCTTCAGGATGGCCGAGCTGTAAAGAATGGTATGGCCCTCGCAGGTGTCTCCGAGTACGGCCTTTATCTGCGAAGCCTTGTCTTCTACTTCTTCACGGCTTGTGCCGTGAACCATGGCGAACAGGTTGTAATGCCAGTAGGGCAGATGACGTGGACGGCGGTAGCAATGGCTGACAAAAGGCAGTTCGCCCACTTGCCGGCCCATGTCAGAAATGGCGTCATCACGGATATTCCAGACTGTCATGCCATTAAAACGGTAGCCCAGGCGGTAGTGATCGGGCACGGCGGCAACCCGCCGGATAACGCCGGCGTCCTGCATGCGCTGAAAACGGGCCAGAACCTCGTCTGCCGAGAGCCCCAGTTCCTTCCCCAGGGTGGCCCAGGGATCCGGTACCAGGGGCAAACCGCTCTGGGTGGCCAGGATCAGTTTCCGGTCGAGCGCGCAGAGCACGTAATCCTGATCAGACCGGGAAGTGGAGATGGACATGGAACTCTTCCTGTTTGGGCATGTTGTAGACCGGATAGCCCGTCACGGACTCGATCCCGGCGATAACCCGGGCTATGTCCTCCGGGGTTTCCGTTGCCAGCACAAACCACATGTTCAGCTCATGTTCCCGGCGGTAGTTATGGGCTACCTCGTCGAAGCCGTTAACTTTGCGAGTGACCGTCTCATAGTCCTGCTCGGGGATGCGCATGGCGGCCAGGGTCAGGGCACCGCCCATTTCGCCGGCATGAAACATGGGCCCGAACCGCGTGAGAATGCGACGGTTCAGGAGGTCCTGAAGGATCTGCAGAAGCGCCTCCTCGGTCATGCCAAGCTCGCCCGCTACTGCCGCAAAGGGGGCATGCACCAGTGGCAGGCCCACCTGCAGCCGGTTTATAACCGCTTTCTCTGCGTCAGTGAATTGGGGAGTTGCCTGTAATTCCGGCTGACGCTCAGTCACCGCTGACATAACGGCCTCCCCTTTGCCGGTAGGCTTTGGTGCTGAACAGCACGTCGTGGGGTATCTGTTCCAGGCCATGGTCTGCGATCAGGGTTGTCAGCTGGTCCAGAACCCGTTGCCGGTCAACGCCATGAATCATGCAGAACAGATTGTAGGGCCAGTCCGGGCGCTGACGCGGGCGCTGATAACAGAGGGTGACGAAGGGTGCGCGCGCCAGCCTCTGGCCAAGACTTTGTACCTGTTCATCGGGGATGTCCCAGACCACCATGGCATTGGCGGTGTAACCAAGCGTCCGGTGGCGGACCACCAGCCCGAGTCGCTTGATAAGCCCCTGGCTCTGCCACTGCCTGATTGCCGACATTACCTCCTGCTCGGACAGCCCGGTCATTTCTGCCAGCGTCAGGTAAGGGCGTGGTGTCAGCGGAAGACCAAGTTCCAGCTGTCGCCGGAGCCGCAGCAAGGCCCAGGCACTGACCGGACCGCCTGCGGCGGTTTCCGGCATCATGGCAGGGCCTCCCAGTCAATATCAAAGCCCAGATCAATATGATAACCCTCCACCATCGGCAAGCGCAGCATGGGGAGTCTGAGTTGGTGTTCCAGTTCATCAAGCCGGTCATCCAGAGTATCTTCATCCGGCGCGGTCATGACAAACCAGAGGTTGTAGATGTGCTCGCGGGCGTAATTGTGATTCACGCCCGGAGCACGATTAACGCGGGCGGCGACCAGATCGAGCTGTTCCTCTGGCACCGCCACGGCAGCCAGCAGGCTCGCGCCCGCCCGGCTGTGTTCAAAAACCGGCCCGACCCGGCTGAGAACCTGACTATCCTGGAGCGACTGGAGCCGCTCAATAACCTCCTCTTCGGCGATGCCCAGTTGTCGGGACATTTCCTCATAAGGCCTCTCACAGACCGGCAATTCCCGCTGGTAAAGGTTGATCAACTGTCTGTCAGTGGTGTCCAGTCTCATCAGTGTTCTCCTCCTGGCCGGAACCGATCAGTACACGTCGTGCTGAGTGTTATAGACGTTGAACTTGCCTGTCGGTGTTACCAGTTTTTCGTCGGTAATAACCTTTTTCAGCTCGCGGGTCTTGTCGTCGACAATGACCAGAGCGGACTTCTTGTCCTGGGTGTTCCACACCGAGAACCAGACCTCGTCCCCTTCAACGTTGTACTCCGGCTGCACGACCCGTTTCGGGCCTTCACCCAGGTCAGCCCATTCCGCGATGGGGAGGACCTCGTAGCCCGCTTCCAGATTGTTGATATCGAATACTGCGACGCTCTGGCTTATCGCCTCGGCCGGATTCAGCGCGGTATCAACCCAGAGGTTACTGGATTCCGGATGAGTCTTGATAAAGAGCGAGCCACCACCCTGGCCATCCAGTGTTCTGACTACCTTCCAGGCCTTGTCAGGATGGCCTTCCGGATCGGTACCAATCATTTGAATGGTCGGGTCGCCCAGGTGACTGGTTGCCCATACCGGGCCGTGCTCCGGATCCACGAAGTTGGCGCCGCGGCCAGGATGGGGAATCTTGCCCACGTCTATCAGGGCTTCAAGGTTACGGTCCCGGGAGTCCACTACAGCGATCTTGTCGGACTGGTTGGCTGCCGTGAGGAAGTAACGCATGCTGCTGTCCCAGCCACCATCATGCAGGAACCGTGCGGCATCGATGTTGGTGATGGAGAGGTTTTCCAGGTCCTCGTAATTCACCAGCATGATCTTGCCGGTTTCCTTCACGTTCACGATGAATTCCGGATGTTCGTGGGATGCCACAATAGCGGCGACTCGTGGCTCCGGGTGGTATTTCTGCTCATCCACCGTCATGCCGCGGGTGCTGACGATCTTCTTCGGCTCCAGTGTTTTTCCGTCCATGATCACGAACTGTGGCGGCCAGTAAGTGCCCGCAATCGCAAGCTTGTCTTCCCAGCCTTCGTATTTGGAGGTCTCCACTGAACGGGCTTCCATTCCGACCTTGATCTTGGCTACGGTATCGGGTTCTTCCATCCACAGGTCGATCATGTTGACCAGGGCATCCCGACCAATAACAAAAACATAACGGCCGGAAGCGGACATCCGGGAAATATGCACGGCGTAACCGGTGTCGATGATATGGACAATTTCATAGGTATCGCCATCAATCAGCGCAACCTGGCCGGCGTCCCGCAGCGTCACGCTGAACAGGTTCTTGAGGTTCAGGTCGTTCATCTGCTCGGTGGGGCGATCCTCGGGTGCAACGACTACTTCCCACGTATCCTTCATATCCGCAAGGCTGTACTCGGGAGGCTGAGGCGGCTCATGCATGATGTACTTGGCCATCAGCTCCACTTCGTCCTCGGTAAAATCACCGGAGGTCAACCAGTTCGGCATGCCCGCCGGCGAGCCATAACTGATAAACGTCTTGAGGTAGTCGATGCCCCGTTCCTGGGTGATGTCGGGAGTCAATGGCTTGCCGGTAGCGCCCTTGCGCAGAACACCATGACAGCCGGCGCAACGCTCGAAATAGATCTGCTTGGCTTCCTGGAATTCTTCATCGGTGAGGTCTGGTGCGCCAGGAGTCCGGACAACCTGGGCGGACTCGGGGTCTATCGGACTGGAGGTGCCCTCGTAAGCGGATGCTGAGGGATCGGGATCTTTCGGTGCGGCATGAACCGTCATTGCACCGAGGGATGCAACGGCAACGGCCAGCGCCAGAGGTTTGAAAAACGGATTGATTACTCTCATCAGGTTCTCTCCTTGGATTTAAGAGTCCCTCTAGGTTTCCCTTCTTTATCTTCATGAACATTGATTAATGTCAGATGTCCGGGTTTTGTCCAGAGTTTACCCAAAGAGGGGTATGCCCAAAGAGTTCTGGCATTGGTTTGTTGTTTTAACCAATATCAAGGATAGGGGTTTCTGCTGCCGTCAGGATGCTGGCAACACTCGGGAGGAAGCAGGCATTGAGGAGAGTCTGGTTGGCAGATCAACGGCAAAAACTGGTTATCGGCATGCTGTCTGTCGGGTTGATGCTTGCCCCTGTGAGGTTGCTTGGCGGTGACAACGGGGATTCATCATCTGAGCAGGCCCGGCTGACGAACCTGGTGATCCAGGATTGCGGTTCCTGTCATGGGCTGACTCTCCGCGGGGGCCTCGGCCCGCCATTGCGACCGCAGGATCTCGGCCATCTGCCGGTGGAAGCTATTGCCGCCATTGTCAGCGAGGGTGTCCCGGGTTCTGCCATGCCACCCTGGAAACCACTGTTATCCCCTGAAGAAATTCACTGGATCAGCGAACAACTCAAGTCCGGTACGCTGGTTTCGCCCTGAGGGCCAATCTGGAGGAATGATCAATCATGGGTCTCGATTTCAAGGCACCCGCTAAACTGGCGTTGGCATTGCTCCTGGTCTTCGGACTGAGTGGTTGTCAGGCACTTTCAGGATCAGATGCTCGCCCCGAAATCATGGGTACTGGCGATCTGGGGCTGATCGTTGAGCGGGCAACCGGCTCGGTGCTGGTCATCAATACCTCCCGGCACGAAGTTGTGGGTCGGGTCGAGGGGTTGGGAGATCTGTCCCATGCTTCTGTGGTCTATTCCAGGGACGCCCGCTATGGGTATGTGTTCGGTCGGGACGGTGGCCTTACCAAGGTGGATCTGTTGAGCCAGTCCATCGTCGACCGCGTTATCCAGTCCGGTAACAGCATTGGCGGTGCGATTTCCCAGGATGGCCGTTATGTTGCGGTATCCAATTACGAACCGGGCGGGGTAAAAGTTTTTGACAGCCAGACCCTGGAACTGGTGGCGGACGTGCCTGCCACCTACACCAGCGGAGATGGTGAAAGCGGCCAGTCAAAAACCGTTGGTCTGGTGGATGCCCCGGGGAACCTGTTTGTGTTCAGCCTGTTCGAGGCCGGAGAAATCTGGACCCTCGACATGAGCGATGAATCGGCCGACATCAGCCGTTTCGAGGCCGGAGAATCCCCCTACGACGCATTGATTACCCCGGATGGTCGTTATTACATTGCCGGCCTTTTTGGTGAAGACGGACTGTCGCTGCTGGATCTGTGGAACCCGGAGCAGGGAGTGACAGAAATCCTGCCGGATTATGGTAAGGGCGAGCAGAAGTTACCGGTGTACAAGATGCCTCATCTGGAAGGCTGGGCCATTGCCGACGGGCAAGCGTTTGTGCCGGCTGTTGGCCATCATCAGGTGCTGATGGCAGACATGAAGGACTGGTCACTGACCGATCGTATTCCGGTACAGGGCCAGCCCGTGTTTGTGATGGCCAGCCCCGACAACCGTCAGATCTGGGTGAGCTTTGCCCATCCGGACAACGATGTGGTTCAGGTGATCGATTCACAGACCCGTGAAATTGTCCGCACGCTGGAGCCGGGCGAAGCGGTTCTGCACATGGAATTTACCCCCCGGGGCGAAGAAGTCTGGATATCTGCCCGCGACAGTAATCAGGTAACTATATATAACACCCGTACGCTTGAGCCGGTCGCAACGGTCAGCGCCGAAAAACCCAGCGGCATCTTTTTCACCAGCCGGGCCCACGCACTTGGTCTTTAACGGGTTGCGGGCATTGCCGGGCGTCGTGCTGGCCGGTTTGCTGTTTACAGCGCATAGCAGCGCTGAAGATGCGCCGGTCCTGATCGGAATTGAGTCTGCCAACGGTCCGGCCACGGTGGCGCGTTACCGCCTGACGGAGTATCTGCAGGCTCAGGGCTGCGAAGCAGATATCCGGCTCGGCACCAAAGCTCCGGGGCTTGCGCTGGCCTTTTTGTCGGGAATCGCCGGTGATACCGCAACGGCACCGATACTGGAGGCGGTGAACCGGGAGGGCAGGCTTCCGGTTCCCGTCTGGGTTACCCGCAAAACGTCCGGGGTGAGGAATATCAGTGAACTGAAGGATCGTGACCTTGCCACAGTTGCCGGCAGCGATCCGCTGGGCGCGAGCCTGCCGCTGGCCGCGCTCCGGAAACAGGGCATCATACCCGCGCCCGGGCAGCTATACGAAGCCGGTGACTACAGCTCTGCGCTGGGGTTACTGCTTCATAACAACACCTACGCTGCGGTTTCGGAACTGGGTTTTCTGAAACCCTTCATTACAAGGAACAGCCTTGTGGTGAGCTGGCGTGGGGAGCCGATAAAGGCCGCAGGATGGTATCGCCGGGACGGCTGGAACAGCAAAGCGGAAGTTTGTGAACGGGCATTGGCCAGGCCACAGCGGCCCGATGATTCGCAGATGTTCGCGATCTTTCCGGAATGGGTATACAGCTTTGCCTTGCCCAACACCCAGTATTCAGAGGATATAGCTCAATGACGTTTTACCAACCGCTAGGCAATGAGATAGAACTCTTTCAAGCCGCAGCCGGCAACGGCCTGCCCGTGCTCATCAAGGGGCCAACCGGCTGCGGCAAGACCCGTTTTGTCCGGTTCATGGCAGAAAAACTCGGGCGACCGGTGTACACCGTTGCCTGCCACGATGATCTTACCGCCGCCGACCTGGTGGGCCGTCACCTGATTGGCCCGGACGGCACCTACTGGCAGGATGGGCCTTTGACCCGGGCGGTTCGGGAAGGCGGTATCTGCTACCTTGATGAAGTTGTGGAGGCGCGCAAGGACACCACGGTGGTCTTGCACCCGCTGGCGGATGATCGCCGGGAGCTGCCGATCGAGCGAACCGGGGAGGTGTTGAAGGCGGCGCCGGGATTCATGCTTGTAGTGTCCTACAACCCCGGTTACCAGAGCCTGCTCAAAGGCATGAAGCCCAGCACCCGGCAGCGCTTTGTATCAATGAGTTTCGATTACCCGGACGCCGGGACTGAGCAGATCATTGTCATCGAAGAATCCGGTTGCGATCGGGAACTGGCGCAACAGCTGGTTAACCTGGCGCGGTCGGTTCGTAATCTGAAGGATCACGATCTGGAGGAGGCAGCATCGACACGGCTGCTGATTCATACCGCTCATCTGGTCCGGGCCGGTGTGCCGGTCAGCGAGGCCTGCCGTGCGGGGATGATAGAGCCATTATCGGACGACGAAGCAACAGTCAGCGCACTTATGGAGGTGGTCTATGCAGTATTCGGGAAGTCAGACGAAAGCCAGTAGTGGCACAGTAGTACCGGTGGTCTGGTACTTGTTGAACCTGCTGCTTCTGCCGGTTATCGGATTTGCGGTATTGGTATGGTTGTTTCTGCGGGCTGATCAGGCACCGGCTTTGAAACGGGCCCATACCAGAGCAGCATTTTACATGTCGATCGCCGGTGCGGCGCTGATTTTCTCCGGCGTGGGGGTATTCTGGCTGCTGTTCGGCAATACCGGCAACTTCTGGACGGGCGCCATTGTCTGGGCCATCGTTCTGCATACGTCGTTTGTTCTGTGGGGCATGGTTGCGCTGGCTCAGGCGATTGGTGATAAGCCGCCCTACTTTCCGCAGCGTTATCTTTGAACATCTAAGCTTGGGTGGCGGAGTGGCCGGGCAGGCCTCTCCAAAACACGCTGTGAATACCTCCCTGTACGCTCGGCTCCGCCATCCATGGCTCCGCACGGTTTTGGAAAGGCCTGCCCGGCCACTCCTACTGGCTTGGTCAGTTTAGCCAATGAATGACGGCTAGCGCTAAGACGACAACGGGCGCCCATGCCTGTGTGGCAACGCGCCAACCGACAGGTGCGTGTCGCATTTCCATGAAATGATCGACCAGCATAACCGCTTTTACGATTACCAGTGCAAACACCAGCCACACCAGAACAGAAGCATCGGCGCCTGCCTGCATGGCAATCACCGGCGTCATGGTGCAGACCATCAGGGCTATGTATACCGCCAGCATTTGCTCTCCTCCTTACGCCAGCACATACAGCATCGGAAACAGCACCAGCCACACCAGGTCCACCATGTGCCAGTAGGATGCACCGGACTCCATGCCGTTCATATCGTCGCCGTTGTATTCGCCCCTCTTAACCTTCACAGCCAGAACCACCAGGATAATCTGGCCCAGTACCACGTGCATGAAGTGGAAGAAGGTGAGGAAGAAATAGAACATGAAGAATGTGTCGGTGCCGAGGTTGTAGCCGTTGCCATAAAGGTCTGCATATTCCCAGATTTTGCCGAAGGTGTAGATGCACGAGGCTGCGACGGCGCCCCATAGCAACAGGGTGACGGCAGGCTGACGGTGGCGCAGGCGGTGGACCGCGACGGCTACCAGGTAGCTGGCGGTGATCAGGCCGATGGTATTGATCAGGCCGGTCCAGGGGTGCAACACCTGCCGGCCGGCGGCGAACGTGTCCGGGTCGAGGCTGCGGGCTACGCCGAAGCCGATGAACAGGATGCCGAACACCGTCAGTTCCGCGAAGATGAAGAACCAGACAGCGAGGTCGCCGGGTAGGTGGCGGGTTGTCGGACCGGATGCTTGCATGGGCTCAGCGGGTCAGGTTCATGTAGAGTTTGGGTAGCTGCAGCGGCAGTTGCACCGGGTCCTTGATAACCACGAAATGGTTGCTGCCAAAGACATAGGGCAGGTATTCGTTGGCGTCGTCGTCGATGGTGACGCAGAAGGGTGTCAGGCCGGCCTTGTGGGCTTCCTGAACGGCCATTCGGGTGTCTTCCACGCCGTACCGGCCCTCGTACAGGTCCAGGTCATTGGGTTTGCCGTCGGTGAGCAGGAGCAGGATTTTCTGGTGTTCGTGGCGGCCCTGAAGTAACCGGGTGGCCTGCCGGATGGCGGCCCCCATGCGGGTGTAGTAACCGGGTTCCAGCGCCTGGATACGGCCGCGGCTGACGTCGTTGTAGGGCTCGTCGAATGACTTGATGTGATGGAAGCGCACATGCTCCCGGCGGCGTGAGGAGAAGGCAAAAATCGCAAAGGGGTCGCGGCTTGCCTGCAGCGCTTCGCTGAGTAGCTGCAGGCCATCCCGGGCAATGTCGATGACCCGCTGGCTGTTGTTGATGAAGGTATCGGTGGACATGGAAATGTCCGCCAGGATCAGGCAGGCAAGGTCCCGCTGGTTCTGTTTGCAGCGGCGGAACAGCTTCTGGTCGATGACACCGATGCCCCGCCGGTGCTGGACTTCCCGTTCCATACAGGCATCCATGTCCAGTTCCTCGCCTTCGGTCTGCCGGCGTTCCCATTGTCGCAGGGGTTTCAGGGCGCTGAACTGGCGGCGCAGTCTGGTGGCGGATCTGGACAGGTGATCCGGTAGCCTGGTCGGAATTGACTCCTTGCTCAGCATCGGCTGCAGGCAACAGAAATTTTCCCGGTAGCTCTGGCTGCGCCAGTCCCATTCCGGCAGATGAATGCCGGGCCCCAGGTGCAGGTCGTCGTTTTCTTCCGAGGGCAGGTCGAGGTCAAACTTGATGGCGGAGGACGCCTCGCGACGGTCTTTGGAGACGGAAATCATGTCCATGTCGTCGGCCACGGCGTCGGCATCGTCTTCTTTGGTATCGTCGCTGGCCCGGTCCACGGGGATGAACTCACTCCAGGAAAACAGGCTTTCCAGGCGAAACAGCATCAAGCCCTGATCTTTATCGAAGGCATCGACCCGTTCGGCACGCCGGCGCTTGCGCTTCTTTGCCAGTCCTCCCGGTGTCGACGTCAGGTTGTCGTCACCAATAATCTGGCCGGTAACCTTGCCAAGCGCCAGGGTGGGGTAAAGCCAGATAATCACCGGCCAGGGGTCGGACTCTGCCCGTGGCAGGGTCTCTACGCTGCCAGGATCGATCAGCGCCCGGCGAATGGCTTCTTCGCGGCGACCTTCCGCTGCCGGCAGGGAGTCGGGGGTCGGGCGCCATTGCAGGGTATGGCGCACCAGGCGCTGGTAAACCGGTTCCAGCCCCGGCCATTTGGCCAGCAGGGTCTGGACCATGGCCTGGTTGCCGGTCAGCCAGTCGGAGTCCGTGAGTTCTCCAATGGAGGCCAGGGCTGCCAGCCAGAGATACAGGTCCCGGTTAACTTTTTTCGATGGAAACAGGGCCAGGCGCTCCGGCAGACGAACGCTTTGCTCATCCCGCCAGGCCAGTTCGAACTTTTTATGGGTGCCCGCCAGCTTCTGCAAAAATCGACGTCGGGTACGGAAATGTCGCGGTTCTGCAGTTACCAGGCTGAGTGCCGGGTCGCCTCCCAGAGCCCGGAACAGCACGCCCAGAGTTCGTGCCTCATCTTTCAGATGAACCGCGTGCTCGGGAAACTCCCCCATGGCCTGCCGGGTGATGTACTCGTGCCATTTGAAACCTACCCATTCTTCCATTTCAACTCCTCAGGTTCCGGCGCGTTGCTGGCGTGGTGGCGGATCAACCTGGCGAACCGGAATGAGAACGGTCTGCCTGCCAGGCTCACCGGTTTCCCAGCTCAACAGAGAGCCCTCCGGATTGTTTTTCTGCACCTCACGGCAGGCGCTGACACACTGCAGGCACTGGGTGCAGGTAAACTTTGCCCGCTTGTGGCTGCGGGTCGGCAGCCGCATGGGGCAGGCTTCATCGCAGGCCCTGGTGCAGTCGCGACAGGCCGCAGCCCGTTTGGTATCGAAGGTGACAACCTTGCCTTTGCCGTTGGCCATCCAGGCAATGCTCTGGACCACGCCGAAGGCGCAACCGTATTTGCAGAACAGGTGCCGGGCAAACAGGAAGTCCAGCGTAAACAATGACGTGGCCACCGCCAGGAAAATCATCGGATACAGCGCCAGATTGCCTGTGACCAGGTCGGTATACAGCGGGAGCGGCGGCAACAGGTAAGACAGCAAGGCCAGCGCCCAGGAGAAGCCGATCAGAGTGCATACCAGAACCAGCCCGGCCCAGTGCAGGGCCTTGCCCCGGCGGCCTTTCCGCAGAGCTTCGTAAAGCGTGGGCCGGCCGGTGACCCGGGTCATCAGGTGATTGATGGTTTCCACCACCGAGAAGTGGGGGCACAGCCAGCCACAGTAGATTCGCCCCCATTTCCAGGCAATCCAGAGTACCAGTGGAACCAGCAGCGTGATGGGGAGTATGAACCAGAACAGGATCTGTCCGGCCACTTCCGCCGGTGAACTCTGGCTGACCCAGGCCAGCTCGAGATTGAATGACAGGGGAAACCCGAAAAGTACGAAGTGGGTTTCGGTAAGGTCGTATCGAAAAATATTGAGCACCGGCGCGAGCAGAAACAGCCCGAAGAACGCGGTGCGTGTCAGCAACCGTTTCTTCTGGAGAGTGTCCTTGTCTGGGAGCGTCTGTTCATGCACGGCAAGTGTCCGTTAAGGGTTTGGGCAGGCCGGAGCGGTTGGCCCCGGCCTGCAGTTGCTACGCTTCCTGTGGGGCAGGCCCGCGCACCTCTTCCGCCGGGGATGCCTGTCCCTTGATAAAGAAGCTGCCGAAGTACACCACCAGGCCGGCCATGAAGAAGCAGCCGGCGACCAGGCGCGCCCAGTAGAACAGGGCGATGTTGTCCTGGGTTGCCATGAACGACAGTGCTTCACCGCTTTCCGGAATCCGCTGGAGCCAGACCTGCAATACGCCAGCGCCGGTCAGGAACAGCGTGATAAACACCATGGAGACGGTCATCAGCCAGAATCCCCACATCTCGACGATCTGTGCCGTATTGCTGTTGCCGTAAGGCCGGCCACGCATGATAGGAACAGCGTAGGAGATGATAGTCAGCACGATCATTACGTAAGCCCCGTAGAAGGCCATGTGGCCGTGGGCTGCAGTAATCTGGCTGCCATGGGTGTAGTAGTTCACCGGGGCAAGGGTATGCAGGAAGCCCCACACACCGGCGCCCAGGAAGGCCATGACCGCAGTGCCCATGGCCCACAGCATGGCGGCCTTGTTGGGATGGTTGCGGCGGCGCCGGTTAATCATGTTGAAGGCGAAGATCACCATCATGAAGAACGGCAGGGGCTCAAGGGCGGAGAACACGGAACCCAGCCATAACCAGTATTCGGGCGGCCCGATCCAGAAGAAATGGTGCCCGGTACCAATGATGCCGGTAATCAGCGCCATGGCGATGATCACATACAGCCATTTCTCGATGACTTCCCGGTCAACCCCGGTCAGCTTGATCAGCACATAGGCCAGGATGGCCCCCATGATCAGTTCCCAGACGCCCTCAACCCACAGGTGCACCACGAACCACCAGAAGTACTTGTCCTGGGTCAGGTTGCCGGGATTGTAGAAGGCAAACATCCACAGTACCGCCAGGCCGATGAGGCCGGTAATCAGCACAATGTTGACGACGGTTTTACGGCCCTTCAGGGCAGTCATCATGACGTTGTAGAGAAACCCGACAACCACCAGTGCGATGCCGATCTTGGTAATGGTAGGTTGTTCCAGGAATTCCCGCCCCATGGTTGGCAGGAGCTTGTTCATGGTTACATCCGCCAGGGTGGCGTAGTCCACAAACAGGTAACCCAGAATGGTCAGGGTGCCGGCAATGGCAAACACCCAGAACAGGATCCACGCAAGCAGCGGACTGTGCAGTTCCGTCTGCGCTTCTTCCGGAACCATGTAGTAGGTTGCCCCCATAAAGCCGAACAGCAGCCAGACAATCAGCAGGTTGGTATGAACCATGCGCGCCACGTTGAAGGGGATTTCCGGAAACAGAAAATCGCCTACGACGTACTGGAGACCCAGGATCAGGCCGAAAAGAATCTGCCCCGCAAACAGAACCAGGGCAAAGATGAAGTAGGGCATTGCCACCCTTTGAGATTCGTATTTCATATCGGTGCCCTCAGCCTTCGATGTTGGGTGGCCAGTCGTTGTCGTCAATCTTGGAGGTCCATTCGAGGAACACTGCAAGATCTTCAATCTCTTCATCGGTCAGATTGAAATTCGGCATTTGTCGGCGGCCGGGCACATTGGTGGGCATGGCGTTCATCCAGGCATTCATGTATGCCTGGAAGACTTCGCTGTCACCATCGCCGCGGCGGTTGAATACATTGGCAAGTTCCGGCGCAAAGTACGCACCTTCACCCATCAGGGAGTGACAACCAACACAGTTGTTGTTCTCCCAGACGTGTTTGCCACGAACCACCTGATCGGTGAGTTGGTCGCGGTTGTCCCGCTCGGGCATCGCCCGCACCTGAGTGTCCAAAGTCAGTGCCAGGAACAGCAGGACGAAGAACGCACTTCCTCCCAGATATATGTTCCTGGCCATGCTTTTGGTAAAGCGCTCGGCCATGGTTCTCTCTCCTTGGTCTTTGTGAAATACCTGACTGCCCAGCTAGGATATAAAGATGCATCCATAATGCTGTTGATCATTGTCAAGCATGCAGGGAGATTTCACCATTGCGCCGGGGAGTTACCTCTTGAGGGGTAAGTGATAGACTGCGGTCGCCTCCGTATTTCCAAGGTTTCGTCCCGGAGAACCCATGTCTGCAGCGCTGGCCCTGTTCGTCAAACTCCTGCCTCTTTATGTAACGGTCGCTCTGGGCTGGGTTGCAGGGCGCTATCTTGAGGCAAGCGGCAAGCACATTGCCGGCATCATGCTGTACATCGTGACGCCTTCGGTGGTGTTTTCTGGCGTAATGACTGCACCGCTGAGCCCGGAGGTGATTCTGCTGCCGGCACTGGTTTTCGGCTTCTGCATGTTTATTGCGTTTGCGCACATGGCTCTGGCCAGACGATGGTTGTCGGATGGCAGTGCGTCGATCATTCCGTTATCGGTTGCTACCGGCAACACCGGCTACTTCGGTATTCCCGTGGCCCTGTTGCTGTTTGGTCAGGAGGGGCTGGCGATCTACATTGTCTGCATGCTCGGGACCACCCTGTTTGAAAACTCGGTGGGTCTGTATCTGGCGGCAAGAGGTAAATACAGCATCGGTGATGCGCTGGCGCGGGTTGCGAGGCTGCCAACGGTTTATGCATTTCTGATTGCGGTGGTTTTTAATCTTGCCGGCTTGTCCATACCGGAGGTGTTCGTGCCCCTTTTCGATAATCTTAAGGGGGCCTACAGTATTCTGGGTATGATGATTATCGGAATGGGCATTCTCAGCTTCCGCGGCCTGGCTGGTAATCCTTCGTTCACCGCGCTGGCCTTTTTCGGGAAATTTGTCTCCTGGCCGCTTCTGGCTATGGCTTTCTGGTGGCTGGATGCAAACTGGTTAGGTGTATACGACCTGGCTGTGCACCAGGCCATTTTCCTGATTTCCATTACGCCGATTGCGGCCAATACCGTGGTCATTGCCACCCTGCTGGATGCCTCTCCACGCCAGGCGGCGGGTACCACGTTACTGAGTACCCTGTTCGCGCTGGCGTTTATTCCTGTAATGATCGCCTGGGTCTTCGGGTAAGCAGGTGTTCAGGCGTAATCCTGCAGCAGACCGGCCATGTCGTCGGCGTGCTCTTCCTCGACCGCGAGAATCTCTTCCATTAACCGGCGTGTAGTCGGGTCGTCGTCGCCCAAGTACTGAATGATCTCGCGATAGCTGTCAATAGCAATCCGTTCTGCCACCAGGTCCTCTTCAATCATCTCCTTGAGTGTATCGCCTTCAATGTATTCCGAATGGCTGCGTGTGGAGAGGCTGTCTGGAGAGAAATTCGGTTTGCCACCCAACTGGGCAATACGCTCGGCAATCTGATCGGCGTGCTCCTGTTCCTGCTGTGCGTGCTCGAGAAACTCCTGCGCCACGGCTTCAGCGTTGAGCCCGTCAGCGGCGTAGTAGTGATGCTTGTAGCGCAGCACACAGACAATCTCGGTAGCGAGCGCCTCGTTGAGAATCTTGATTACCGTTTCGCGGTCGGCTTTGTAGCCGTCGGTGATTGCGCCGTCACGCATGTTCGCGCGGGCGCGTTCCCGTATATTCTTGATGTCGGAAAGAAACGGCTGCTTATCGCTGGTTGCAGTATTTTTCGGTGTGCTCATGTCACAACTCCTCCTTGGCTTATTCTGGCTGCTGGTGCGCATTGCTATCAGTCTGTGTGAAATAACTTTAGCATCCGAAAGGGATCAGTGCACTGTGCGGCCAGGGAAACAGGTCTGCCAACTTTATGATTCATGAAAACAATCAGAATGTTTTTAAACTGTATCGTGGTTGATGTTGGTTGCTCTCTGTCGGCAGCTATGGGTTGGCTTGACATATGCGCAGAAACTGGCCAATCTCTGAGCACAATATTATAAAAAACCCGTTCCGGTAGACTAGCCATGGTTCGAAGCCCTTTCGCAGCGGCGCAATTTGACCGCTGGATCAGTGATGTTAACCAGATTTGCGGTCCTTTTTCGGCAGAGCCCCTTGAAGGGAAGTTTTCTGGTGATATTCACAAGATGGGCGGTGGCGCTATAGACATGTCGCGGGTGTCGATCCGGGGAGCCCGGCTTGTTCGTGGCCGAAACGAGATACGCCAGTGTGTAACGCCCGAGTTTTTCTGTGTTTTCCAGCTTCAGGGGACATCACGCGTAGAGCAGGCGGGGAACCGTTCCATCCTCCAGACCGGAGATATAGTCCTGGTCGACTCGGCGCTGCCCTTCAGCTTCACTTACGATCATGAGTCCCGGCAAATTTCTCTGATCCTGCCTCGAGCAGTCATTGAGCGCACCCTGAATCTTTCCGGTATTGAACTCGGTGTCCGGATTCCATCCCACAGTCATATTGCCAGTGTCGCCAACCGGTTGATTGCCGAGGCCGCTCATTACGACAGCCTGGACGAAGAAGAAGGCGCGGCGATCGTTGATTCGCTGATCATGCTGATCAAACCTTCAGTGATTCGAAGTCTGTCGGACAGCAGCCCCAACGAGCGGATTTTCCTGCAAGCAGCTTCATTTATTCAGAACCATATTGGCGAGCCGGAGCTGAGTGCACGAATGGTGGCCACTACAACAGGCGTATCGGTGCGGAGCCTTTACCGGGCCTTCGCCGTCCGTTCCCTGACCGTCTCCGGATACATTAAAACCCGGCGTATGGAGATGTGTGCCGATTACATGAAAACTTCGAAGGGCAAGCTGAGTCTGACTGAAGTCGGATACCGGTTCGGCTTTGCCAGTCCAAGCGCGTTCTCGACTGCCTTCAAACAGTACTTCGGTGTTACCCCGACCGGCTACTGTAAGAACTGTGCCGTCTGAAATGAGGTCCGCCAGACTTTGCATCTGGCGGACCTCATAAACGAACCAGGCTGAACATCACTTCTTGACGCTGATAACCCGGGGTTGAGTAACGGCTTTCAGTCCTTCCAGACCGAATTCCACGCCGTAGCCGGAGTTCTTGTTGCCTCCGAATGGCACCATGGGATGTATGGCGCCGTGCTGATTGATCCAGACCGTTCCCGCTTCCAGGTTTAAGGCAATTTGCTGGGCCTGCTCCGGGTCGTTGGCCCAGACCGAGGCGCCAAGACCGGCTCCCAGGCCGTTCGCTGACGCCACAGCCTCGTCGACGCTCTGGTAGCGGATAACAGGCAGGGCAGGGCCGAACTGTTCCTCATCCACCAGTCGTTGGCCGTCGCGAATATTCCCCACCAGCGTCAGCGGCAGGAAGTAGCCGGTGTCCGGCATATTTCCGAACTCCATGACCTCGCAGCCGTTAGCGCGGGCATCCGCAACAAGTTCTTTTACCTTGTTGTATTGCATCTCGTTTTGCAGTGGACCGATCAGGTTGCTTTCATCCATGCCATCGCCAACCGGCATCTGCCCGGCAAGGGTGCTGAGTGCACCAACCACGGCCTCGTAGTCGCTTTCATGAACATACAGACGCTTGATGCAGGCGCAGGTCTGGCCCATGTTGAGGAATGCACCCCAGAACAGGCCCTCGGCTATTGCGCCGGCGTCGGTGCCGGGAAGGATGATGGCCGCATCATTGCCTCCGAGCTCAAGGGTAATGGGCGCGAGGTTGCGGGTGGAAGCCTCGATAATCCGTCGACCTGTGGCCTCGCTGCCGGTGAACATGATTTTGTCGATTCCCGGGTGGCTGGTCAGCGCTGCACCGATACGGCCATCTCCGGAGACAGTATTGAGAACGCCCGGCGGCAATACCTGATTGATCAGCCGCACCATCTCCAGGGTTGCGATCGGCGTGTATTCCGACGGTTTGAGGACTACCGTATTGCCCATGCGAATGGCAGGAATGATCTGCCAGATGGCAATCATCAGGGGCCAGTTCCAGGGCGCAATGGCCGCCACGACACCCAGGGGCACCCGATGCAGGATGTCCTTGCGCTTCTCGTCCTCAAACACGATTTCTGGAGGTAACTCCAGCGCCGCTGGCACCTGGGTCCAGCCCACGCAGGCCTGCATCTCGAAGCGGGAGCCCGGACCGGATAGGGGCTTGCCCTGCTCACGGGTAATGAGTTCAGCCAGGTACTCCGAATTATCTTCCAGTACCTGGGCGACCCGGGCTACGGTGTCCCTTCTCTCCTGGTCGCTGATTGTCGCCCAGCCGGGCTGTGCCAGGCGGGCGGCATCTACAGCGGAACCCACGTCGGACTCGGTGCTTAGCGGGGCCAACCCGAGGGAGTCCCCTGTGGCGGGATTGAAAATTTCCTGGTGATCGGCCGCTTCGACAGACTGGCCGTTCACCGAATTAGTGTAAGTCTTCATGGTGGTGCTCTCTTGAAGCTATAAGTGTTACCGGGTCAGAACGGAACAATGGCGATGATCTGGGCATAGACATTGGTGTCATCATTACCGATCTGGGTGCCACCCTCAGCGAAGCTGTTGTCGGGGGTATAAAAACCGACCAGCGGACTGAGGATCAAATGGGGCGCTGCTACCCATTCGGCATAGATATCGATCTCGTTTGCGTTCAGGTTACCACTGCCGCCGGCGGTGTCGCGGAAGTTGAAGAACAGCGCGCCCACACTGAGTGTTTCTGATGGTGCGGCCTTCACGCCCACGTGGTGCACGTCGGCGTCGGAGTTGAAGGGCCCTGCATAATTGGCGGCGACTTCGCCCTGAAACCAGGTGCCGTAGCCACGGTTAAAGCCGAAGAAGAGCGGGTCGAAATTTTCTTCAAAGCTGGAGTACCGATAGTTGACGCTGGGTGACCAGGTGACATCACTGAAGGTCCATCCTGCTTCCGCGTACCACCCGATGGCATCATCGAAGGAATTGTCCCCCGGCTCCTGAGTCACAAATTCGCCGGACAGGAACAGATTCTCGATGCCTGCATTGCCCTGATATCGCAGGCTTACGGTTTGCTGGCCGTCGCGTGAGCTGTAACCCAGCAATGGCGCTACTTCGTCGTCAACGTCCAGGCCCTCGATATACGCCAGGCCAAAGGTACCCCTGGGGGTCACATACTCTGCATTGGCGCCTGCCATCTCCATCTCCGCTTGTGCCTTATTGTCGGAGTCCAGCCAGAACAGGTCCGCACGCAGCCCTTCCGAACCGCCGATGCGGGCAATGGCGGTCTGATCAAAGGCTTTGCGTGCCGCCAGCCAGTATGCGCCGCCCCGATCCACATCGACTCCCAGCACGGGATTCAGGGAATCACCAAAATTCAGGGAGTCGCCATTGATGAGGAAGCCATCACCAATGGTGAACGCTTGCCGCCCGACGGAAATATCGAGACCATCCTGGCCCAGCGCCGGAATCAGGTCGCCGGAGCGCCAGCCCAGGTAGGCGTCTTCCAGCGCGGTTCTGCGTTCATCGCCGGAAGAGAATCCGCCAGCATCGCCATCGCCCCATGTCCCGGAAGAAACCAGATTCAGTGCTCCGTAGATACTGCTGTTTGCGCCGATGATATGACTTCCCGACAGCCCGTACTTGATGAAGCCTTCCTGCCAGGTTGATTCACCGGCTTCCGAATTGGGTACATAACTTTCCTGGCTGGAGAAAACGCCCAGCATCGCCTCGATATCGAGGTTCAGTTCGGTTCCGTCCTGTTTGTAGAAATTGTAGGCAGAGGCCGGGGCAGACAGCCCGACCAGAGCGAGACAGGCGAGACTTTGTGTAATACGATTTTTGTTCATTGTTTCTGATTCCCGTGTGTCTTGATTTGTGGTCAGGCTTCCCTGCCTGGAGCATTTTGTCCTGTGTCGATCAGTTTTCCTGGTTCTCCGGGTCGGGCAGGTTCAGCGTCGGTGTCTGATCGAAAAAGTTCCATGGCTTGAGCATGGAATGGACGTACTCGGTTGGCATCATGGGCCACTCCTCGGCACGGGCGACGTGCGTTGCACCCGTTGTCATCCACAACACGGTGTCGGTGTTCTCAATGGACTCGTTATCCTCAACGAAGACGCTCAGCCCGGCGTCGGTTTTGGCCCGGTTCGGGTATTTCCCCTCGGGAAAACGTTCCTCCGGTTTGTACTGCGTTACCCAGATTTGCTTATCCATGAACTGAACGCGTTTAAACAACCACTCGTCCTCACTGAAGAGTGCTCCCTTGGCAATCGGATGGGTTCCGCCGGCAAAGGGTATGACCTGATAACCAACCGGATAACCCATGCGGTTTTCCTTGTTGGGGTTGGTCAGCAGGCGGATGGTTGAAGGATCGAATTTCTGGACAGCTTCAAGCTCCGTGGGTACCACTCGCTCGTTGGTGATCATCACGCTTTTGCGCGGGCCACCGGCGGTGTTTTCAGCAACTACCGGGTCAATTTCCCTCATGCTGTTCTGGGTGCCATCAATATCCATATCCAGGCGGAAGTTATAGATATGTTGATGGGTGGTGCCCACGATGTTGTGGTCAATCAGGGTGCCGTAACGGGTATCTTCCTCTGCGGTTTCGTCATGAATGGTACGTGATTTCACGGCTTTGACGGCTTCAATGCCTGATGCACCGACGGTCAGCTTGATGTTGCCGTTGGCCATGAAGATCCAGTCGAACATATAGTCGTAGTTGCCAATGGTGCTGACCCAGCGCACAACCAGTTCCCTGCGCTCGCGGCTTTCATTGCCGGGGCTGCTGCCGAGCATCTCATTGTGTTTGAACTCTGGTCCGGCGTAGCGCTCGAATACCGCGATGGCATTGGGAATAGTGAAAGGGTCACCATTGTTGTCTACAAGGGTGGCCGGTAGCAGGGTAGCGTTATTGGGTGCATCGGTACCGGGCACAAGGGGCGAGGTCAGGTTGCCCATACCATACTCGCCCGAGTCCAGATAGGCCTTGAAGTACCAGCCTACGTCAGGATCACCATAGGGCACGATCATGCCACCCAATGAACCTTCGTACATGATTTTTCGCTTGTCGCCCTGATCGTCGTAGGTCAGTGTGGAAATCACGGGGCCGACGCGCGCGTCCAGCTTTAAATGGAAATCCCAGTTCTGCCAGTTAATGGTATTGCCGGACATGGAAACATTCTTTCCTTCCGGCTGCACGACCATCAGCGGTTTTACATCGGCAATCTTGTCCTGGTTACGTCCATCATAGGGGCGGGGAGCCATAGGCACGGGTATGACGCCATCGTCTTCGATCTTCAGAATGCTCTTTTTCTCCAGGTCCACAACGGCCACCAGATTCTCGATCGGATGTGCCCAGTAGTTACCGTCGCCTATGTCGAGGTAGGAAACCACTTTTAACAGCTTTAACTCGTGCTCCAGGCCATCATCCCCACCGAAGTACCCGACCGTCAGGGGAGTTGCAACGACCTTGTTAACATCGTCAATACCACGCTTTTTGAGCGCAGCTTTATACGCGTCACTGCTTGCGACGATCTCCTGCACAGCGATAAAGTCATCGAAAGTCACCATGCCATGGGCGCCTTCGATATGCTCCCAGCCATGAACGGTTCCGGTGGCAAGATCAACCGTTCCTTCAATGACCTTTCTGCCATCGACCACAGTAAATCTGGCCAGGCGCTCAAAGTCCTGGGATTCGCCGTAAGACCATTTCCAGACTTTTTCCTTGGCCGGGTCCGCCAGTCGTATTTCCGTGAAGCGAATGTTGTCCTTGTAGTATTTGGAGGCCTTGATGGCATCTGAAGCTTTGGTGATTTCTTCTGCTGTCAATGAATCAAGCGGGTGGCTCGCGTCGCCAGTGGATATGTTCTGCTGGACATGGTCCTTGAACAGCTCGTGAGTAAATGCCCTCTCGACGAAAACCTCGCCGTCATGCATTTTTGCCGGAGCCGAGAGCTGTATCGGCCTCCCGTTGTAAAAAGCCTCACTTTCCCCCAGCGGTACCCTGATGTCTGCATCGCCCGAGGTAATCAGCAATTCGCTTTTATCCTCACTGAGCTGATAACTGGCCCCTGATGACTTGAGCGCTTCTGTTATCGGCAGGTAATCCGGTGAGCCGCCATGGGCCATGGTAGTCGGACTGGAGAGTAACAATGACGAGGCAAGGGCTACGGAGAGTGCGATTTTCTTTTTATACATGGTGACTCCTGACACTATTTACGAGGGGCATGAAAATGCTTCAGAAGGGTTAGCGATGTCAGGTCTGCGGTTGCAGCCCGGATCGCGCCCAACTGCGCTATCAGTAGATGTATGAATATCACGGTTGGAGGTGGGCGGCTTTTGAATGGCTGCCAGACTCTTTTGAAATCGTGCCGAACCCACTTTGCGTCCGGATCAGATAATCCGGTACCGTCTCTCGTATGAGAGCTCTGTTATCCTTATTGCCCCGGGCTTTAATGCGCTCTTTTAAACCCTCCTGACTAAAGAGCCAGCGGGAGCCTCAAAACTCAACCATAACCCGTAAACCACCCTTTGAGCCGGTCGAAAAATGGATTTGTCCTCCATAGCGGGCGACTATATCCCGGACGATGGCAAGACCTAGCCCGTGCCCGGGCGTTTGCTCGTCGAGTCTTAATCCGCGCTGGCCAAGGTTGGCCATTTCTTTCGCTTCAACGGCGGGCCCGTCGTCGGTAACGGTTATCCGTGTTAATTCCTTGCCCTGCTCCAAAGAAAGCTCTACGCATCGTGAGGACCATTTGCCCGCATTATCGAGAAGATTTCCCAGTATTTCGTTGAGATCATGCTCTTCAATCGGCCAGCGGGTTTCCTCGGGGAGTGAGCTCGACAGTTCAAAGGATTTTTCCGGGTACAACCGCCCCAGCATCCACAGAAGATCCCGTGCCTGCTTCAACGGGTAGGCACTTTTTCCAACCTGTGGTCCCGCAAATCGGCTACGACGCATTTCCGCTTCGAGCTGTTTGTCGATGTCACCAAGCCGCGATGCCATCTGATGCCTCAGATCGTTGTCGAGGGGGCGGCTGTTATCCTCCAGGATCTGGCGAACTGCTGCGATGGGGGTCTTCACGCTGTGGGACAGGTTGGCGAGGGCCTCCCGTGAGCGCTCCAGCCGTTGATCCAGGGAGTCGAGCAACTGGTTAAGCTGCTGAACGAGAGGATGGAACTCCTCGGGGGCCTGGACGTCAATGCGCGAAATTTCGCCATCCTGAAGCCTCTTCAGTGCAGCCTTGAGAGTTACAACAGGACGCATGGATAAGGTAATGCCAACCCATAACACGGCAACCAGAAGCAGTATCAGCAAAACGGAAACGATTGCCGTCCACGCGTGCAATTCTGCCTGGCTGCGTTTCAAGGCTCCCAGATCCTCTGAAACAATTACCACAACAGGTATTTCGCCCACACGAAATGACTTTCGATAGGCCAGAATATCGGAGGGTGCGCCAGCAGCTTCTGCGTCATGCACACGCCGGGTTCCGTCGGGCCCGGATTCAAGCAGCGGCATTAACAGCGGCGCCCAGGAGTCTGGTGAGATGATGGTCCGGGAAAGGGATCGTATGGCGAAGGCGTGATGAAAGACCTCCTGGAAGTAATCGCCGGTCTGGAGGGTATCCAGTTTACCATCGGAATCACGGATCTGGTGTTCAAGAAAGGCGACTTCGTCCTTGAGCCGGGTCTCGACGAATTCCCGCGCCATCCGGTCAAGCAACAAGCCATGCACCAGCCATGCAAGAGCCATCAGGCCAATGCCCGCCGGCAGTAGCAGGGCAAGCAGAGTTCCCTTGACTGACGCCGGCTTTCTAAACAACGTCATTGAACAGATATCCCTGACCACGTCTCGTCGAGATGGTATCGGCGCCCACCAGTTTCCTCAATCGGCGAATGTAGGCTTCGATGACGTTTTCACTGGGATTGTCACTCAGGTTATAGAGCTGTTCCATAAGCTGTTCTTTAGAAAAAACATGACCAGGACGGCTCATCAGGCAGCGCAGCAAACGGAATTCGGTGCCGGTCAGGCTGTGTTCTGTTCCATCCCCCACTTTCAGGCTCTGGCGACTTTCATCCAGCTCAAAGCGGCCAGCCTTCACCAGAGAATGGACTCTTCCTTCGCTTCGACGCACGATGGCATTCAGGCGGGCGATCAGTTCCTCCGTCTGGAAAGGTTTGGCCAGGTAGTCGTCTGCCCCGGCTTTCAGCCCATTGACCTTGTCCTGCCAGTCACCTCTTGCAGTCAGGATCAGTACCGGACAGCTGACACCGTTCATTCGCCACTTTCTCAACACGTCCAGGCCATTGCCATCGGGCAGGCCCAGATCCAGAACGACTGCACGGTAATCTTCCTGCTCCCCCAGAATAATCGCTTCTCTGGCTGTGTAAGTTGTATCAACACTAAAACCGGCTTTCTCCAGCTGACCGCTTAACCCTTCAGCCAGCAAACGGTCGTCTTCAACAAGCAGTAAACGCATGGGTCTGTCCTTTGCGGAGTTTACGCAGCGTGCCAGTGTCCCCGATCGACCTGAATTCAGCCTGAACGACAAATAGTTCGACATTTTCAGAAAGAATTCAGGTTAGTGCGCGATGGTAGCAATCGTTTCTTGGCATTGCTCAATTTTCGGAGCGAGCCGACTGGCCTTTTAACGCACATTATTTCACAGGAGAAGACCGGATGAATCTATCAAAGCTCTTGATTTTGGCTTCCGCGATGTCGGTTTCCGCAACGGCTTTTGCGGCGGGTGCTCACAGCGATGGGCACGGGATGGGCAGCGGTGAGCCGGGTAAAGCTTCAGAGGCCAGTCGGACCATTACCGTGGAAATGTACGACAACTATTACGAGCCGGAAACCATTGAAGTGAAAGCCGGAGAAACGGTGCGGTTTGTCGTCGAGAACAAGGGCAACCTCGTTCACGAATTCAACATTGGCACTCCCTCCATGCACGAGGCCCATCAGGAAGAAATGATGATGATGGTTGAGCATGGCGTTATCCAGGGCGGCAAGCTCAATCGCGACATGATGGAAATGGACATGGGTAACGGCCACTCCATGAAGCATGACGACCCCAACAGCGTACTGCTGGAGCCGGGCGAAAGCCAGGAAATAGTCTGGACGTTTACCGGGAAAGGCAATATCGAATTTGCCTGCAACGTGCCCGGGCATTACCAGGCCGGGATGTACGGCGAAGTCAACTTCAAGTAACCCGGGTTACTGACAGAGCGATGATTGCCGGGCTGACAGCTGCTTCTCCAGTCCGGATTTTAATGCAGTGTGATTTGGAGAGATATGGATGAAAACACGCCTAGTAACAGCGCTTTTGTGCCTGTTAATGCCGGCGTTGGCTCTTGCCGGCGAATACGACCTGACGGTCGACCGTGTCAAAATTGATACCGGCGATTTCGTGAAAGAGGGTATCGGGTACAACGGGAAATCCCCGGGGCCGGTGATGCGTTTCAAGGAAGGAGAAAACGTCAGGATCAACGTGACCAACAACCTTGATGAGATGACATCCATTCATTGGCACGGGCTGATCCTCCCCTTTGAACAGGACGGCGTGCCCGGCATCAGCTACCCCGGCATCAAACCGGGTGAGACCTTTACCTATGAGTTTCCGATTGTCCAGGCCGGCACCTACTGGTTTCACAGCCATTCCGGTTTTCAGGAGCCCGACGGCGCATTTGGTGCCATCGTCATAGAGCCTGAGGGGCGGGAGCCGTTCCGATACGATCGCGAATACGTGGTTCAGCTGACGGACAAACACCCCCACTCCGGGGATCGCATCATGCGGAACCTGAAAATGATGCCCGATTACTATAATCGTCAGCAGCAGACGGTGGGAGAGTTTTTCTCGGAGGCTTCCCAAAACGGTCTGATGGACACCATTCGGGACCGTATGGCATGGGGCGACATGCGCATGATGAAGGCTGATGTTGAGGACGTGCAGGGTTTTACCGGCATGATTAATGGCATGGGGCCGGAACAGAACTGGACCGGTTTGTTTGAGCCCGGGGAGCGCATCCGGCTGCGGTTCATCAACTCCTCTGCAATGACCTATTTTGACGTTCGGATTCCTGGCATGGAAATGACCGTTGTCCAGGCCGACGGCAATAATGTCCGGCCGGTTAACGTGGATGAGTTCCGAATCGGCGTCGCGGAAACCTATGATGTGATCGTCCGCCCGAAAGACGCGCAGGCTTACACCATCTTCGCCGAGTCTATGGGCCGTTCTGGCTATGCCAGGGCGACACTGGCTCCGGAGGAGGGCATGGCGGCACCGGTTCCGCAGATGCGTGATGCAGCCCGGCTGACCATGGCTGATATGAGCGGAATGCCCGGAATGGACCATGGCGACATGGACCACGGAGATATGGCAGCCCAGGGTGATATGGACCATTCCAATATGTCCGAGATGGACCACAGTGCCATGATGGCAGGCACCAGTGACCCATTTTACGCCAAGGGAAGTGGAATCGCCCCGACCGCGGCGAACGGTGGCAAGTTTCTTTCCTACGCGGACCTCAAGGCCCAGAAGCCTCTTTATGAAGAGCGGGAGCCGACCCGTGAAATCGAATTGCGCCTGACAGGTAACATGGAACGTTATACCTGGAGTATCAACGGCGTGAAATACGAAGATGCAGACCCTATCCGCCTGAAGTACGGCGAGCGCGTCCGTTTCAAATTCGTCAACGAAACCATGATGACGCACCCCATGCACCTCCATGGCATGTGGTCAATACTGGATGTGGGTGCCGGTGAGTGGAATCCCATCAAGCACACCGTCAGTGTTCAGCCCGGCACGACGGTGTATATGGAAACCGAAGTGGATGCGCCAGGGCAGTGGGCATTCCATTGCCACCTGTCCTACCACGCAGCAGCCGGCATGTTCCGCAAGGTGATTGTTGAGGGTGGTCCTGATTCGACTCAGGCAAAGACCGAAGCTACGACGGAAGTTGGGGGTGATGCATGAGTCGTATCCGATCTTTTGTGGCGTTCAGCCTGTTGGGCTCGACACTGCTGCCGGGCGCGGTAGCCGCCCAGGAAATGATAGCCGATACCAGCGCCCGCAAGCAGGCTCTGACTTCCTGGGGTGTGCAGTTCGAGGAGCTTGAATACCGTTACAGTGATGACGATGAAGAGTTGGGCGTCTGGAGTGCGGACTTCTTCTACGGCACTGATGAGTTCAAAGTCCGCTGGCTGAGCAAGGGCGAGTATGCCATTGAAGAGCAGGCCTACGAGGGACTGGAAAACCAGTTGGTCGGGCAGGTTCCCATTTCCAAGTTCTTTGACGCCAAAGCCGGTGTGCGATTCGATACACCCGAGGGGCCAGATCGTACCTACGCTGTTCTGGGTGTTGCCGGGCTGGCACCGCAATGGTTCGAGATTGATGCCAACCTTTATCTGAGCGACGAGGGCGAGACATCGGCCGAGCTGGATGCCGAATACGAGTTGCTGTTGACCAATTACTGGATTCTTTCGGCCACTCTGGATGCCACTGTGGCGTTCAGTGAGGACCGGGAAATTGGCGTTGGCAAAGGGCTTGTTTCCACTGAAACCGGCCTGCGGCTGAGCTACGATCTGGTCGATCGCGCCTTCTCACCATACGTGGGTGTGGTGCATGAGCGTAAGTACGGTGACACCGCTGACTTTGCTGAAGCCGAAGGTGGTGGTACTGAAGACTGGTTTGCCGTGATTGGTGCTCGCATCGCCTTCTGATGTCGGTTCTGACGGGCCCGGGCATTGCCTCGGCCCGTTTTTCAACTACGATTTGATGTACATCAAATCCACCGGACGCCTCTTCCCCGGATTTCAGTCGCAATTCAGGTTGGGATGTTGTGATAGAGAAAAGGCAATCAGGCGAAGAGGTGCCATCCCATGACCAAAGCACACAAAGCGACCAATCTGGAGCAGTTCCTGTTACGCCGGAAACTGACCGTCGAGGGCCTTGGTGAGAGTCAGTGGGACGATTTCATCCACGAACTCAACCACCATCCCTGTGTTGATTTTGCCGAGCGTAAACCGAATAACCAGCTGCGTGTCACCTACGACGGAACCCATTGGTCGGTCGACGAGTTACTGGAGCTGATCGAGGCCCACGGCGGTCGGTTGAAGTCCGGGTGGTGGACCCGGCGGAAACTGGCCTGGTATCGGTTTACGGATGATAATGTTCGCGCCAATGCCAAACATGATCCGTTTTGCTGCTCCAAAATTCCACCCATGAAACGAAAATGACTGGAGTCTGAATGGCCGAGGAGCAGGACAGAACCACTCGCTACCAGGAAGGCAGCCTTAGCCTGCCGGGAACCGTTATGCTGGGCACCGGTGTCATGATCGGGGCCGGGATCTTTGCGCTGACCGGGCAGATGGCACAGATGACGGGTGCTCTTTTCCCGCTGGCGTTTCTCGCGGCCGCCGTGATTATCAGCTTCAGCGCTTATTCCTACATCAAGATCTCCAATGCGGATCCGTCTGCGGGTGGCATTGGCATGTATCTGCACAAGGCTTACGGAAACCGACTGCCGACCGCGTTCAATGCGCTGCTGATGTATTTTTCCATGGTGATCGCCCAGAGCTTTCTGGCCCGTACCTTCGGTTCTTACACCATGCAGCTTTTCGGAGGTGATGACAGCGGGCGAATGGTGCCCATTCTCGGGGTATCACTGATACTGGCAGCTTTTCTCATCAATTTGCTGGGCAATCGAATGATTCAGGGTGCTGCGTCCGTCATCGGGATCCTGAAAATCGGGGGCATATTGATTTTCGGAATAGTGGGAGTCTGGGTCGCCGACAGCCTGTCAGTCGACTTCTCGAGCACTGGAGAGGCCGGAACGGTGGGCAACTTCCTGGGTGCAACCGCGCTCGGAATTCTGGCGTTCAAGGGCTTCACCACTATTACCAACAGCGGTTCCGAAGTAATAGACCCCAAGCGGAACGTAGGGCGCGCCATTGTGATTTCCATCGCGGCCTGCGTGGTGATCTACACACTGGTAGGTTTTGCTGTCGCCAGCAATCTGTCGCTGGCTGAAATAATCGAAACCCGGGATTATTCTCTCGCCGCTGCCGCGCGCCCGGCACTGGGGGAATATGCCGTCTGGTTCACCGTTGCCATTGCCATGATGGCCACTGCGGGAGGCATTCTGGCCAGCATTTTCGCCGTATCGCGCATGTTGGCAATGCTCACGGAAATGAAGCTGGTCCCCCACAGGCACTTTGGCATGCCAGGTAGCATCCAGAAGCACACGCTGGTCTACACTGTGGTGCTGGGGGTGCTACTGACAGCCTTCTTTGACCTCTCCCGGATTGCGGCGCTGGGTATCGTGTTTTACCTGATTATGGACATTGCCATCCATTGGGGGGTTCTGCGCTATCTGCGCAGGGATATAAGGGCCAACGTCTGGGTGCCGGTTACAGCCATTGTTCTCGATCTGCTCGCGCTGGGAGGCTTTGTCTGGGTCAAACTGAATACCGACCCCTTTGTGCTTGGCGTCGCTGCCGCCACCATGATCGCGATCGCTATCGCGGAGCAGATTTTTCTGAAGAGAACCGGCGGGATTGAGCCACCAAAAGGCGCCGATTCCCAGACCCATGACCACCACTGAAACCAGACATCCGAACGGAGATTCGCACAATGATGGAAAATGACATGTTTGGCCACACCATGTGGGCAGGGCACTGGCTATGGATGTTGGTGATTGCCATTGTGGTGGTGATTCCTGCCTGTCGTATTTGTCAGCGCACGGGCTATCCGGGCTGGATGGGCGTGCTGATACTGTTTCCGGTCGTTAACCTCATTCTGCTCTATTTCCTCGCATTTGCGGATTGGCCGGCAGACAAGAAGGGAGATCGTAATGGCTGAGCACCAGCACACCCATCACCAGGGGCATCACGACCAGGAAGAAGCTGGCGAGCATACCGTCAAGGATCCGGTCTGCGGCATGTCGGTGGACCCGCACACGGCGAAGCATCGGAGCCAGCATGACGGTAAAACCTGGTACTTCTGCTCCTCACGCTGCCAGTCCCGGTTTGATGAAGACCCGGAACATTACCTCGGTGAGGAGCAGAAGCGGGAAGAGCCGGTAGCGCCAGGCACCATGTACACCTGCCCCATGCATCCGGAAATTCGCCAGCAGGGCCCCGGTGATTGCCCCATTTGCGGCATGGCTCTGGAACCGGAGGAGGTGAGCCTGGACGACGGGCCCTCCGAAGAACTCTCGGACATGACCCGCCGGTTCTGGATCGGCGTAGTTCTGGCCTTGCCGGTTTTGGTACTGGAAATGGGTGGGCACATCATCGGGCTTGACCGGATTATGGCCCCTCAGACGTCCAACTGGATTCAACTGGTGCTGGCAACGCCCGTAGTGGCCTGGTGTGGCTGGCCTTTCTTTGTCAGGGGCTGGAAATCTGTGGTCAGCCGCAACCTGAACATGTTTACCCTGATCTCCATCGGTACCGGCGTGGCGTTGATCTACAGTCTGGTGGCGACACTGGCGCCCCAGATTTTCCCCGATGCCTTCAGGCAGGAGGATGGCTCGGTTGCCGTGTATTTCGAGGCAGCTGCGGTCATTGTGGTACTGGTATTGCTTGGGCAGGTGCTGGAATTGCGAGCCCGGGAGAAAACCTCCGGCGCCATCAAGGCCTTGCTCGATCTGGCTCCCGCGACGGCAAGGAAGCTGGACGACGATGGCAGTGAGTCCGATGTATCGCTGGATCAGGTCGAGGTTGGCGATCGCCTGCGGGTGCGCCCGGGGGACAAGGTGCCGCTGGACGGCGAGGTGCTCGAAGGCAGCTCCAATGTGGATGAGTCCATGGTGACCGGCGAGCCCCTGGCTGTCAGCAAAAAGACTGGCGATCAGGTAATCGGCGGCAGCATCAACCAGCAGGGCAGCTTTATCATGCGAGCCGACAAGGTTGGCCGGGATACCATGCTGTCCCAGATTGTGCAGATGGTGGCCAGCGCTCAACGCAGCCGCGCGCCGATTCAGGGTCTGGCAGACAAGGTTGCAAGTTACTTTGTTCCAGCCGTGATCGTGATCGCCATTATCGCCTTTATCGCCTGGTCTTTCCTCGGACCAACGCCGCCCATGGCGTTCGGGCTGATCGCAGCGGTCAGTGTACTGATTATTGCCTGCCCCTGTGCCTTGGGTCTGGCAACCCCCATGTCGATCATGGTCGGTGTCGGGCGGGGTGCTCAAAGCGGTGTACTGATACGCGATGCGGAAGCGCTGGAGCGGATGGAAAAGGTCGACACCGTGGTGATAGACAAAACCGGCACACTGACCGAAGGCAAACCCCAGGTGACCAGGCTAGTTGCGGCCGAGGGATTCAGCGAGGAAGAGCTGATGCGATTTGCCGGTGGACTCGAGAAGGGCAGTGAGCACCCGCTGGCTCACGCCATTCTTGATAAAGCCAAAACGATGGACTTGCAACTGCCGGATGCTGAAGGCTTCGACTCCCCCAACGGCAAGGGCGTGACCGGCAGGATCGAAGGGCAGCAGGTGTTGATTGGAAATCGTCTGCTGATGGAGTCCGAAGAGGTGGATACGGCTGACTTTGAAAGTGAGGCAGACCAGCTTCGCGAGGATGGGGCCACCGTGATTTTCGCGGCAGTGGACGGCAAAGTCTGCGGCCTGCTTGCCATCGCGGATCCGGTCAAGGAAACCACTGAAGCTGCCATTTCGGCTCTTCAGAAAGACGGCATCCGGGTGGTCATGTTGACTGGCGACAACCGTACCTCCGCGCAGGCGGTTGCCCGCAAACTGCATATCGATGAAGTGGAATCGGAAGTTCTGCCGGAGGACAAGGGCAAGATTGTCCAGCGCCTGAAAGACGAAGGCCGCATTGTGGTCATGGCTGGCGATGGTGTTAACGATGCGCCTGCCCTGGCAACGGCGGATGTGGGCGTGGCCATGGGCACCGGAACCGATGTGGCCATTGAAAGTGCCGGTATTACATTATTGCGGGGCGATCTGATGGGTATTGTAGAAGCGCGCCGGTTGTCTCTGGCGACCATGCGCAATATCCGGCAGAACCTGTTTTTTGCCTTTGTGTACAACTCCGCTGGTGTGCCCATTGCGGCAGGGGTTCTGTACCCGTTTGCCGGCATACTACTGTCACCGATCTTTGCAGCGGCCGCCATGTCGCTGTCCTCGGTCAGCGTGATTGTGAATGCGCTGCGATTGAGGGTGGTCAGAATCTCGGATGAGTAACATCGGATCTGTGTCGCTTTGGCCGGTATCGTTAATCCTGGCGATGCGTAAATTCCCGATGCCCTGACATCCTGTTTTGAATGAATAAAAGGAGCGAGCATGGAGTCCGCTGATCCAACCTTCTGGCAACTTTATGGTGAAGCTGCCAAGACCGCCCTGGGTTTCTTCTGGAAAGCCGGTTGGGCATTCGTTATGGGTTACGCAATTTCCGCGATGATCCAGGTGTTCGTGCCCAAGCATCGGCTGGTCCGGCATATGGGGGAGCTTTCCTTGCGCAGTACCACCCTGGCTACTGCGTTCGGCTCCATTTCCTCCAGCTGTTCCTTCGCAGCACTGGCGGCGGCGCGCGCTCTTTTTGCCAAGGGCGCCCATTTCATCCTTGCGGTGGCCTTCATGTTTGCGTCCACCAATCTGGTGATCGAACTCGGCATCCTGATCCTGATTTTCCTGGGCTGGCAGTTCCTGGTGGCAGAAATTATTGGTGGCCTGGTGTTGATCCTGATCAGCTCTGTGCTCATTCGGTCCACCTATCCGCGGCGCTGGATAGAGCAGGCCCGCGACAAGGTTGAAGGAAATGCGCCCGAAGAGGAAGAATTTTCACCGCTTGAGCGGATGCGTAGTGCCAGGGGCTGGCAGATGGTCGGAAACCAGTTCGTAATGGAATGGAAGATGGTCTGGAAGGAGATCCTGATTGGCTTTACCGTAGCCGGCTTCATGAAAGTTTTCGTGCCGGAAGCGTTCTGGAAGGCGCTTTTTCTTCAGGGCTACCAGGATACGCTGCCGGAACTGTTGATAGTGCTGGAAAACGCTATCGTTGGTCCCTTCGTTGCGGCGCTGACATTTATCGGCTCGATGGGAAATATTCCTCTGGCAACAGTACTGGCAGGCTCGGGTGTAACCTTTGCCGGAGTGATGGCTTTCATCTATTCTGACCTTATGGTGCCACCACTGGTCCGCGTCAATGCAAAGTATTATGGCTGGCGGGTTGCCCTGTATATTGCCGGGATCATGTTTGTATCAATCGTTGCCACCGCGCTGATCCTGCACTTCGGATTCGCTGCGCTGGGCCTGACTCCGGACGCAGTGCAAAGCGCAGTGATGAGCGAGCAATTTGCTATCGACTATACGTTTTTCCTGAACATTGCCTTTGTGGCGCTTGCCGGGGGGATGATCTTCCTGCATCGCCGTTATCAGGCCGGAGGTGAACACAGTCACCATGACCATGATCACGGTGGTGGGTTCTCTTTCCAGGACTGGGTGGTGCTCGTCTTCATTACCGGCGTGGTTCTGGGGATGATAGCCTTCGCAGTGACCGGCGGAGTATCTGCCGGCGGCGCATGAGTGCACCCGTTTTAACGGCGGTTGGGCTCAAGCACTGAACTTCTGATTTATTGGAGATAACCATGTCATACACTATTGATCGGATTATCAAGGATGAGAGTTTCGATAACGTCGACAAGAAAACGCGCCAGACGCTTGCCGACCACGGCTTCGGGGTGCTGACGGAAATAGACGTCAAGGCCACGATGAAGAAAAAGCTGGATAAGGATATGTCGGCGTATCTCATACTTGGCGCCTGTAACCCTGCTATGGCCTGGGAGGCTATTGGCATCGAACCTCGCGTTGGTGCCATGCTGCCTTGCAACGTCATTCTTCGTGAGGTGCCGGAGGGTGTGGAGGTCAGCGCGATAGACCCGGTGGTTTCAATGACTGCCATTGATAATGACGAACTCAAGCAGGTTGCCGGGAAAGTCAGGGATATGCTTTCTGAGGTCGTTCAGGCGATCTGACTGGCTCAGGGCTGATAATGGAGTAAATGCCGGGACCATCAGGCGCAGAGCCTGAAAGGGCGGTGATCCGCTCCACTGACAGAGAAGAATTATGAGGCTCAAAGGGTATCCGGGTGATGTCCTGCTCTTGGGTGTTTTTCTACTGCCGGTTGTCGTAGCCGTTCCGGGCCTGCCTTGGGGCGGTCAGGCCTGGCTGTATTCTCTGGCGGAACTGGTCGGGGTTCTGGCCCTGTCCGCGTTTCTGCTGGCAGGCATGTTGTCAGCCCGTATTCCCGGTACGGATCCGTGGTTTGGTGGGCTGGTGCGGGTCTGGACCATACACCGTTGGCTGGGTTTTTCCGCCTTCATGCTGGTGATGGCCCATGTGCTGCTATTGGCGTTGGCCACCTTGCCCTTCTCGATTGGCCGCAGTATCGAGACCGTGTTCCCGCCCCTCAGTGATTGGGAGGTCTGGGCCGGCTGGGCAGCCTTTGTCACCATGCTTATTTTCATCGCGCCCACCCTCGATTTTTTTGGCACCCTGCATTATCAGCACTGGAAGCGGTTGCACCTGCTGTCCGCGCCGGCGCTGGTTCTTGCGTTGATCCATACCCTGACGCTGTCGTCGGTGGCCTGGGTGTGGTGGCTGCTGTCAGCGCTGGCCCTGGCGGCCATTGCCTGGCGTAAGCTGTTATCGCCGTGGCTTGCCAGGAAACCCTATGTGGTCGACGAAGTCGATACCCTTGCCCGCGATGTGGTGGAACTGCGTTTGCGTCCCCTGGGTAAAGGGATTCGCTGGCAGGTCGGCCAGTTTGTTTACCTGACGCCGATGGACCGTTCACTGGCGGCCGGGTATCGGGAAGAACACCCCTACACCATTGCCTCTGCCGCGGGGGATGATGAACTGCGGATAGGCATCAAAGCGGTAGGGGATGCCACTCAGGCGTTGGTGAATATCAAACCGGGTGCTGAAGTTCGCATTGAGGGCCCCTATGGGACTTTTTTTGAGACGGCGGGCTCCGGGCCGCCGGGGTCGCAGCGAAAACAGCTCTGGTTGGGGGGCGGCATTGGCATTACACCGTTTGTGTCTGGCGCCAGGGACAGGATGTCCGGTGCGGCCGCAGGTCTCGATGTCTGTCTGTTCTACCTGGCCAACCGGCCCGAACGGGCCTATTACCTGGATGAACTTGTCCGCATCGCCGAAGCCTGCGACACCTTTACGGTTTTCGCCCATTACATGAATGAGGAGGGTGCAATAACCCGGGACTATCTGGCACAACACTGCCCGGATTTCGCCGAGCGCGAGGTTTACGTGTGTGGGCCACCCGGCATGATTGACCATCTGCAGGCCCTGCTCAGGCATGAAGGTGTGCCTGCCAACCGCATTCACACGGAGGCTTTTGACTTCCTATGACCAGTAACCGGATTGCCTATACCGGATTTGTTGCCTTTGTCAGTGTGCTGCTGACTCTGGTGGTTGTGAACATGGTGCAGCGCAGCCCTGACTCACAACCTGCCGATGAGGATGGTGATAAGGGTGGGAATGGCGAGACGGTTTATCGCCTTGATCAGGTGGCAGAACATGACAGTGCCAGCAGTTGCTGGAAAGTGATTGATGGCGTTGTGTATGACCTTACCGGGTATCTGCCCAGTCATCCGACAGAGGAAGAAACCTTCACCCGCTGGTGCGGCAAAGAGGCGACTTCCGCGTGGCAGGACAAGGGCAATGGCCGTCCCCACAGCCCGCGTGCCGCTGCGCGCCTTGAGTCTTACCGGATTGGTGTCATTGAAGGAGGGTGAGTCTGCGTCTACACTTGTTGTCTGGACTTGTACTGGCCAGACGGGACATTAGCGGATCAGTATCTCACGGCCGCGTGGAAAGTAAGTGGGAGGAACTATGAGCGCTACGCAACAATACGTTCTGCTGCTGGGCATAGCGCTTGGCACCGTTGGTGTGGTTCTGAGCCTTTACGGCGTTGCCCGCAGCATGGGCCGGACTCGCCGTGAGCCGGGCAAGGACGTGCCGGCAAGCGCGGGAATACTGTCCCGGGATCCAGTATGGGGGCGCTATCACGCCCGCTACTACGGCTATGCACTGCTGTTCCTGGCCTTCGACATGGAGATGGCTTTCATGTATCCGTGGGCAGTCGTGTACAAGGAAGTAGGGCTGGTTGCTTTGCTTGATATGGGCGTGTTTCTTGCCATTCTCTTTCTCGGCCTGCTTTACGGATGGAGTCAGGGGGCGCTAAGACGGCAATGACATCCGATCCGTCAATAACCGCAACGGGCACTCGACAGAAGCGGTCTTCAGTGCTGCAGAAGCTGGTCTCCCGGGCCCTGGCGCGCAACCTGAGCTGCCTGATCGTACCGGGGCCGGAAGTGGCCCTTGCTCATGGCCTGGACGTGAAGGCTGCAGGCATGCGCATCTCCTCTACGCCCCGCGATGCGGGCGTACTCCTCATTATCGGAGGGCTGTCAGAGAAAATGGGCGATGCCGCGGCGGTGCTCTACGCGCAGATGCCCCGGCCGCGCGCCATTCTCATGGTGGGCGGACAGACACCGTCAACTTTGCCTGACGCCGATATTTCCGCAGGTTTCTCACAGGAGGAGCTGACCGAAGCCATAGGTCGGCTGCAACGGGCATTGGCTGAGGGCGCCTTTGCAGCCTCGCCGGAGGACTTCGATTCATCTGTTCTGCACGCCAGCATCGAGTATGTCTGCCCCATGCATCCGGAGGTTGTCGAAGACGAGCCGGGCAGCTGCCCCAAATGCGGCATGGATCTGGTAGCCCGCGAAGCCGGGGAATCGACCCCTGAGCACGGCCACGAGCATGAAAATCATCATGATCACGAACATCATGAGCACGAGCACGAGCACGAGCACGAGCACGAGCACGAGCACGAGCACTGCCATGATGACGAGCATCATGGGCACCAGGGCCATCAGGACCATGAGCACGAGAAGCATGAGCACGGGGACCATGATCATGAAGATGAACATGCCGGCCACGATCACGGTGAGCACGACCACAGCGGGCATGATCATGGTGGCTCGGGATTCATGTCCATGATCGAAGTGACCAAGGATCTGCCGCGCAGCGCCGACGGCCTGCAAATGGACTGGCTTGAGGTGCCGTTCGGTCCGGTCTTCCCCGGCTTGCCCGGCGGACTGAAGTTGACGCTGACGCTGGATGGCGACGGCGTAACCGAGGGGCAGGCGATGTCCCTGGTGGGCATGAGCACTGCGGGTGAAGATGAAGGTATGGATATGGATATGGATGTCGAGACCTTCCTCGAACATCTGTCGACTGCAATGCCGCTGGCGCCGGTGAGCTACCGTCTGTTGGCATGCCTGGCAATTGAGCGTGTGGCTGGTCTGGAAGACGATCCTGCAACCGCCGGGCCCCGGGCCGCCGCCCTTGAACGCGAGCGCATCGCCAGTCACCTTGGTTGGCTGGCTCAGTTGGGACGTCAGCTTGGCTTCGCCTGGCTGACGGAACGTGCTTCGACTCTGCAACTGGAGATTCAGAGTGCCAGCCGAGAGCGACTTACCGAGCTGGAGCCGGCGCTGCGAGCGTTGGCTGCCCGTCTCGGTCGAACGCCTTTGCTTGAATCACGACTGAGGGGGATCGGTATGCTGCCCCCGGACTCTACCGAGCTGCGCGGCCCCATAGTGCGTGCTGCAGATGAAGGCGGGGATGCCTGGGCACGACTTTGGCAACGCCTGAGCGAGATATCGGCCAGCCTCGACCTTATCAAGGAGGCTGAGGAACCCAGGCTGCCGGCCCTGCGCAACATCGGTCATGTATCCGGGACAGGTGAGGCAACCGTTGATACGCCGCGTGGCGAGGCCCGTCTGAGCCTGAAACTGGAGCGCGGCCAAGTGAAGTCTTACCGGCTGGATACCGCCTGCAGCCACCATATAGGCCTGGTTGCGGGGCTTGTGGAGGGCCGGGAACTGGGCGACGCGCTGGTAGCGGTCGGGTCACTTGACCTTTCGCCGTGGGAGGTAATCTCGTGACCGTTGCTGTCGTACTGATGGCGTTGTTTGGCAGTGCCTGGCTGCTTGCTGTGATTGAGGGCTGGACGACAACTGGCCGTCTCAGTCTGGCCGCACCCGTGCTCAGCGGTCTCGCTCACCTCGGCCGTGAATCCATTGTGCCACGCTCGCCCGACCGGGTTTTTTTCGAGGCCGCGCCGGTGCTGCTCCTGGTTGTCGCGGTACTTGGCGCAGCAGTTCTGCCGCTGGCGCCAGACCTGATCATCGCGGACCTGGGCACCGGTGCGCTGTTCATCAACGCCGCCCTGGCCTATGTGCTGGTCGCGCTGATCATGGCTGGCTGGGGGCCGGATGGCGCCTACGCGATGATCGGCGGCTGGCGCTTTCTGGGCCAGCTTATTGCCTATTCCATGCTGATTGTCATGCCCATCACGGCCGTGGCCATGCGCGCCGAATCCCTGGTGAACACCGCGATCGTTGGCTCCCAGGCGGGGCTGTGGAACATCGTCTACCAGCCGCTGGGGTTCGTGCTGTTTTTCATTGCCGCCATGGCACTTGCGTTCCGCGCGCCATTCGATCTGCCGATCGCCGCGGGGGAACTTGCCGGAGGCGTGGACGCAGAATACACCGGCGTGCGCCTGGCGGTATTGCGCCTGGCCCGACTGACGCTGGTGGTTACGCTGGCTTCCGCGACCACGGTGTTCTTCCTCGGCGGCTGGCACGGGCCGTTGCTGCCACCCTGGGCCTGGAGCCTCATCAAGACCCTGGCGGTGGCCATGTCGATGCTGCTGGCCGGTCGCTATCTGCCGCGCATTCGCGAGGCGGATCTGATGCGGTGGTGCTGGACTCTGGGGATTCCCCTGGCCCTGGTTAATATCATTATCGTCGGTTTACTGGTTCTGGTGGTTCCATAATGTACGCTCAGGCTTTTTTTGTTGCCGTTTTCGGGCTCGCCGCAATCGGCTTCGGCGTGGTGGTGTTTCGCACCTCATCCATGGTTCGTTCGGCGCTGGCGCTGCTGTTTTCGCAGACTGCCGTCGGCTGCATGTTTCTGGCGATGCAGACCGAATTCCTGGGCGTGCTGCAGATCATGATGATGGCTACGGAGATGAGCATCATGGCTATCTTCATGGTGATGTTCATGATGGATCCCGGCGGGCTTGGCGGTATGGACATGAGCCACCAGAAGCGCTTCTCTATTGGTGCCGGGGTGAGTGCCGCCGTCATTGCCATTGCCGTTGCGCTACTTTCCGACTGGGGCCCCGCGGCGGATCAGGTGCCGGACGCGGCAGCGCAGACACGGGCGCTGGGCATGGAACTGCTCGGCCGCTCGATGCTGATCTTCGAAACCGCCGGCATCACCATCCTGACCGCGATGATCGCGGCCACTGCGGTGGCGATTCCGGTGCAAAACCCGGCCAGTAAAAACGACACGGAGGCATCGGAATGACCGCAGTTCTGATAGTGGCGCTTCTGACCGGCGCAATCCTGTTCGGTATTGGCCTCTATGGCGCGCTCTCCCAGACCAATCTGGTGATGATCATGATGGGTGTGGAGCTGATGCTGGCGGGCTCGATGGTGAACCTGGTCGCTTTCTGGCGCTTTCTGCATCCCGAAGCCTATTCCGGCCAGATGTTTGTGCTGGTGGTGATGACTGTCATGGCGCTGGAGATGGCAGTTGGCTTCGGCGTCGCCATCGCCCGCTTCCGCGCCAGGGGCTCGGTAGAAATGGAAGAAGCGGAGGACCTTAAAGGATGAATGCAGTAGTCCTGCCGATATTGCCGCCGCTGATCGCCGCCCTGGCCGTGTTGATACTGCGCCGTGGGTTGCCTGCGCTGGCCCTGGCTGGCGCAACGCTCAGCCTGGCAGGAAGCCTCTGGCTGCTGGTTCGGGTCACCAACGGTCAGGCCGAAACCCTGCTTCTGCCCGGTCTGCCGGACATGCCGCTGCGACTGGTCCCCGGGCCGCTGACCTCGTTATTGGCCGTGGCGGTGGCCACGGTGGGTACATTTGTGCTGATCCATGCCGTCGGTTACATGAGGCGGGAGTCCGGCCAGGCGCGCTTTTATGCCGTGATGTCCCTGTTCCTGGCCGCCATGCAGGCGCTGGTGCTGGCGGGCGACTGGATTCTGCTGCTGGCGGCCTGGGAGCTGATCGGGTTGTGCAGTTACCTGCTGATCGGCTTCTGGTTCCAGCGCCCCGAAGCCGCCAATGCAGCCAGTCGCGCGTTCCTGTATACCCGCAGCGCCGATCTGGGGCTTTACGTTGCGGTGTTCCTGCTGATTGGCTCGGCAGGTACCAGTGAGATTGCTGTCTCCCTGGAGGCTGGCGGTAGTGTCTCGACCGCTGCCGGGCTTCTGTTGCTGCTGGCCGCTATGGGCAAGTCGGCACAGATTCCCCTGCAGGACTGGCTCATGCGAGCCATGGCCGGCCCGACACCAGTCTCGGCGTTGCTGCACTCGGCCACGCTGGTGGCGGCGGGCGCTATTCTGCTGATCCGGTCGGCCCCGTTGCTGACTCCCGAGGTGCTGTTCGCCGTCGGGCTTGTTGGTGGTATCACCACTGTTGCAGCCGGGGTGATTGCGCTTGCCGAGCATGATCTCAAACGCCTGCTTGCGGCTTCCACGGCCAGCCAATACGGCCTGATGCTGATCGCAGTGGGCGCCGGAGTCCCGCTCGCCGCGCTGTTACATCTGCTGGCCCACGCTGCCATCAAAAGCGCTCTGTTTCTTGCCGCCGGCGACTTCCAGCATGCCCGCGGGGGCACCGCTTTCGATCAGTTGAAGGGTGTTGGCCGCGCCAGACCCTGGGCCTTCGCCGGCTTCGTGCTGGCGGCGTTGGCATTGGCCGGCATCCCGCCGCTGAGCGGGTTCTTCTCCAAGGATGCGGTGATCGCCGCCGCCCTGTCGGCGTCTGGTGCGCCCTGGCTTGGCCCTCTGGTTCTGGCGGGAACTTTGCTGACCGGCGCCTACATGGCCCGGGCTTTGCGCTTGTTGTGGCAAGGTTCAGGCGAGAATCAGCCTGTTGCCGGCAGTGCCTGGATGCGCGTGGGCATTTGGGGCCTGGTGATTCCGGCCGTGGTCCTTGGCTTTGCCTTTGGTCCCATCGAGGCCATTATTGAGCTGCCTGTCGCGGAAGCCGAAGGCACTTCAGTCGTGGTACTTGGACTCCTTGCCGCGGTGATCGGCCTGGCACTGGGCTGGCTCGTGTCGGCGCCGCACCTGCTTGGACCGGTTTACCGATGGGCACAACGCGGACTTGCGGTTGGCGGGGGGCTTACGGCCGGGGTAGGTCGGCCCGCAATGGCCGTTGCCCGGGGATGTGATCGTCTGGAGGGCCGTCTGTATGCGGCCGTGCTTGGCGCTGGCCGTGCAAGTCTCGCTGTGGCTCGCCAGGTGCGGGTCGGCGATGAGCGTCTTATCAACGGACTGATCTTTTCTCTGGTGGCCGGTGTGCGCGGTCTGGGCGCGCGAGCGCGAACCCTGCAAAGTGGCCTGATCCACCACAGTCTGGCTATCAGCGCCACAGCCACCGCTGTGTTACTTGTCATTCTTTTTTCAGCGTCATTAAGTTTCTAGAGGAAACCCGTACCCATGCTGCCACTTGTATCCCTCACGCTGTTCCTGCCACTCGCCGGCGCCGTGCTGATTCTGTGTTTGCCAAAGCCGGCAGCACGGACGGTGCACAGCATAGCGATCGCCAGTGCCGCGCTGACCCTGGTCGGCGCGCTGGCCATGTGGCTGCAGGGTGTGAGTGGTCAGGGCTTTTCCCAGGTCGAAGAGCTGGAATGGATGCCGTCCATCGGTGCCGCTTATCGGGTCGGGGTTGATGGCATCAGCCTGCCGCTGGTGCTACTGAGTGCCGTGCTTTTTTTGGTTGCTCTTATCTACGCTTCGTCTCTCCGCGATCGTCCGCGAGCCTATGTGGCTCTGGTCCTGCTCCTGGAGACCACGGCAATCGGTACCTTTACGGCCCTAGACGGGATTCTGTTCTATGTTTTCTTCGAGGTCTCCCTGGTGTCGATGTATTTCATGATCGCCGGGTGGGGGCATGAGGACCGTCAGCGCGCAGCGCTGATGTTCTTTATTTACACTCTGCTGGGCAGCCTGCCGCTGTTGCTGGCTATTCTGGGGCTTTACCTCGGCAGCCCCGAACCCAGCTTTGACATGCGAGCCTGGATTGCAGATCCTCCGTTGCAGGGGGCGGCGGCCATGTGGGCGCTGATCGCCATGCTGATCACCTTTGCTGTCAAGATTCCCGCGGTGCCGCTGCATACCTGGCTGCCTGCCGCCCATGTTCAGGCGCCGACTGTCGGCAGTGTCATTCTGGCCGGCATCATGCTGAAATTCGGCACTTACGGGCTGGTGCGCTTTGCCCTGCAAATGGCCCCCGAGGCTTTCCGCGATGCCGGAGTTGTCGTTCTGGTCTTCGGTGTTGTCAGTGCGCTTTACGGCGCCTTTGCCGCCCTGGCACAGACGGATCTCAAGCGCCTGGTTGCCTATACGTCAGTCAACCACATGGGCTATGTGATCGTTGGTGTCGCCGTGGCCGCGTTGACGCTGGATCCCTCGGTGCGCGCCACCGCTCTGGACGGCGCCGTGCTGCAGATGTTCAGTCACGGTCTGGTCACCGGTGCCCTGTTCTTGCTGGTGGGCATGATTCAGGAGCGGGCCCATACCCGTGAAATGGGTGAGTTTGGCGGCCTGCTCAAAACGGTCCCCCTGCTTGGCTGGTCCTTTGTGCTGGCCGCCTTTGCATCCCTCGGTTTGCCCGGCCTGGCGCACTTCCCGGCTGAGTTCCAGATATTTCTCGCCACCCTGGGTACCACTCCCATCGCGGTTGCGGTGATTCTGGGTATTGCCATTATCGCCGGGACCTTTCTCAAGGCACTCCGTGAAACCTTTCTGGGCGAGTCCCGGCAGCGCTGGAACAGGATGCCCGACCTGAGCCTGCGCGAAATTCTTGCGGTGGCGCCCTTGCTGGTGCTCACCGTCGCCACTGGCGTGGCGCCGTCCTGGGTGCTGGACATCATTCACCGGACCACATCGGCACTGGTGCTGTAATGGGTCCGGATCTCGCATTACTGACCCCGGAAATTGCCGTCCTGTTGACGGCCATCGCTGCGCTGATCGCGGAAATGCTGCGTCGGCCCCGAATTTCGCTGGTCGTCGCGGTAATCGGCCTGCTCGTTGCCACAGGGCTGACCCTGCGCCTGGTGGGCACAGACACCACGGTGTTTGGAGGTAGCTTCCGGGTCGATACGCTGAGTACCTGGGCCAAACTCATCCTGCTACCTGCTACGGTGCTTTCGATGCTGTTGGCGCGGGTGGATGTTTGCGGAAGCGCACGTGAGGGCACAGTCTACAGTCTGCTTTGCTTTGCCACCTTCGGCGCCCTGGTTCTGGCGGGGGCAGGCGACACCATGTTCCTGGTACTCGGTACACTGCTGACCGGATTGGCGACCTTCGCCCTGGTTGCCTATCCGGACACCGACCCGGCTACTGAAGCCGCCATGAAATTCTTTGTGTTTGCTTCGGTCACAACTGCGGTCATGATTTTTGGCCTCAGCTACTGGTTCGGCGCCTCCGGCTCCACGCTGCTTGCGGATCTGCCGGGCATGGATACGATGCCGATGGCTGTCATTCTCGGGTTTGTAGCTGTTGTTGTGGGTCTGGGCTATAAGGCATCGCTGGTTCCGTTTCATTTCTGGGCACCCGACGCCTACGAGGGCGCCCCCCTGTCGATTGCCGCCTACCTGTCCGTGGTGCCCAAGGTCGGTGCTCTGTTTGCGCTGACGCAGGTGGTTCGCGAGCTGCCCGCCGATAGCGGCTGGACCGCCGTTATCGCGGGTCTGGCCGTGTTGAGCATGACCTATGGTTATCTTGCTGCGCTGGTGCAGGATAACGTTATCCGCTTGCTGGCCTATTCGTCGATTGCCCAGTCCGGGTATTTTCTTCTGGGCATCGTGGCGGTGGGCTCCAGTGAGCTTGCATTACCATCAATCATTCTGTTCGCCGCCGCCTATGCGGCCATGAACCTGGGTGCCTTCGCCGTTACCGCCGCAACCGGGCGAACCCTGAGTGGTTTCGGCGGGCTGGGCCGTGCACGGCCGCTCATGGGAATTGCAATGGTGATCTTCCTGCTGTCGCTGGTCGGCATTCCCCCGCTTGCCGGCTTCGTCGGCAAATTTATGCTCTTCGCCGCTGCCATCGATGTCCAGTTTACCTGGCTGGCGGTTGTGGCAATCGTTAACAGCGTGCTGTCGCTGGCGGTGTATCTGCGTATCATCGTGCCGATGTACCGGCGGGGGGAGTCGGCGTCCGCTGCAACGGACCCATCGCATGGAATCGTGGTGATTACAGCGTTTGCAGCTACGCTTATTATCGGCTTGGCGGCCCAGCTTTTCATCGTCTAGGCCAATGCTGACCTAAACCTGAAAAATCGGGGCAAATCCGCCCCCAGGGGTGCGAAAGTTTGTGGTCTGCCCTTTGTAGATGCGGGCAGCGGTAAGCAGTGTGGTCCCATCGTAGGTGTACAGGCGAATATCGACCTTTCCGGTCGTCACGGTATCGTCAATTTTGAGGCCTCGCTCCCCCGGGGGGACCAAGTCCTGGGCAATATAATCGCCTTCAAGAATGTTTTCGAAAACACGCCTGGTCAGTTTATCACCCCGGTAGACACCCTTGCTGCCATGGCCGGAAACGGGTTTGAAGAAGAGTCCGCGGCGATCACGCCATAACTCGGTCTCGTCATCCCGGGAAACCAGCCTCGTTTTTGGAACAGCCCTTTCCAGTAGCTCCGCTTTCTCCGTATCCAGACCCCATTCCCGCAAAGTCTGTGAGTCCGACAGGAGGGTCAGGTTCCGTTTGTCGGCCAGCACCGCATGTGCCCGGGGGTGCGGCGTCAACACGACTACGCCGTCGAGGTAGGCACGCCTTAACGCTTCATGATGTGGGGCCTCCAGTGCGAAATCCACCAGCCTGTTGTACACCATGTCAATGCGTTGCCCGCCGGCTCTAAGCTCACCATCGGCATACTCGAACTCGCTGGGATCAAGGACCAGGGTATCTATTCCCCGGGCCGATAGCAGTCGTTGGGCCAGGCGGAATTCCGGGAACATGAACTGACTCTCCGGAGCGTCATCCACAATGGCAAGTCGCTCGGGCATTGAGTCTGCACGCTGCCTTTGCCATTCCTGTTTGAACATGGCGAAGATAGCGTCGTCGAATTTGTCCAGCGCTGGGCTGGTTGCGGGTGGGTGGCAACATCGGCTTTGCGCACGGGCAAGCACAGCGTTAAGAAAAGCACCGCCGGCATTGGTGTTGATCTCGATCAGCTGAGGCCCTTCGGGCCCCAGGTGAAAGTCATAGCCCATAAGCGCCCCGGCAGGGCCGGGATCGAACTGTGCGATGTCTGGAGCCCATGACAAGACTTGTGTCAGGTAAGACGGGAGTTTACTTGCCGACTCGATCGCCTGAACGATTCTCTCCATTGTCAAAATGTCAGTCTCGGGAACAAAGACGGCTGTGTTTGAGAAGAACTGATCAAGCTCCGGGATTGCTGTCGAGGGGAAACCGATGCCAGCATCCGAAAATTGATCCCGAAGAGTTGACTTGAGGACGTCTTGGTCAAGGGTGATGCAGTAACAATGGCGATTGAGTCGGTCTGCCTTGGTATTGACTGTTTGCTGAATGTTTTTGGTTTCGTCGTGCATTCGGACACCAGTGTCAGGGAGTAACTTTAGCAATTGGCTGCAATCTGAATTTTGGTCTATAGCCGGGCGTCGGCTCTTGATACTGACCCACGTCAAATCGACGTATCGTTCGGAACGGTTTTCAGCTCTGTTTCAGGCTGGCATGTTCAACTCAGAGTGAAGCATTTTTATGTTGGCAAATGCGTAAACGTCGCTTCTCCGATGATAAATAATCATTCCGTCGTTCCGATCACAAGGTGAGCTTATGAAATGCGAGTTACGCAAGCAGTGGTTTGCAGGTCTTACCGCCGCGCTCTTGATGAGTCTACCACTGGCAGTGTCGGCGGGAAGTAGTCGCGCCTTTATTCCCATGGGGACGACAGATTCCATAGGTGTTATGGACCTGGAAAGCCATCGTCTGACGTCGACGATATCCGGCACGATTAACACCCATGGTTCCGCACTGACCCCGGATGGTCGCTACCTTATTGTGGGCAGTTTGACGGCCCATGACAATCAGGAACAGCCCGTTCGTCCGGAGGGCGTGACGGAAGACGAGCATGCTGCGCACCATGGGGCACAGGGCGGCACGGTTGCGAAACAGCCAGGTACGGGGCGTATCTACGTGGTGGATACCAGCACCTATGAAATTGACAGCGTGTTTGAAGTGCCGGGACCAGTGCATCACGTTCTGGTAACCACGGATGGCCGTTATGCGGTTTCCACACACCCCATGGGCGGCAGTATCAGTGTTGTTGACCTGGATTCCGGGGAAGTTGTTGAAGTCATAGCCACAGGCCCCTCTCCCAACTATATGGCGGTAACAGGCGACGGCCAGACGTTGTTCGTCAGCAATACCGGTAATGGCACGGTTAGCGAGGTGGATACCCGGAACTGGTTCGTCAAACGGAATGTCCGCATTGGCGGGGCACCCGAGCACATGGCGCTCGCCCCCGACGAGGATCATCTTTACATCAATGACGCTGCCGCCGGTGAAGCAGTTGCTCTCAAGCTTTCTGAAAGCGCTGTCACTGCACGTTACGAAATTGGGGAGGCACCTCATGGTCTGGGCCTGAGTGCTGATGGGCAGGTTCTTTTTGCGACCAGTCAGGGCGATGAAAGAATCGTTCGCATAGAGCTCCAGCCTGATTCCCGAACAAGTGTGCAACTGACACCGGCTCCCTACCACGTGGCAGTTTCTCCTGTGGATGGCCAGATACTGGTAACCAGTCGCGGAGAGGCAAAGCTCTGGGTACTGGATCCGGTTTCCCTTGCTACGGTAGATGAGATTCCACTGGACGGGATAGGTCATCAGATATCAATTGAGACCCAGTGACGTTGCGGGAAACGCGACACCAGGCCCGAAGATTACTGAGTAAGGACTTTGACGATGAGATTCTGGATAAGCGCTCTTCTTGTTTTTGCCATGCCGGCTTGAATTCGAAGTTCGCGGCGGCGCTATTCCAGTGTCGGTAGCCGACTACGGGAAGCGGGATCAGGTGGTCAAGCGTTTGACCTACGACCAGATCAAAACCATGGACGGGGCGCCGGATACCTACACGCTGGACGATGATGGATGCGGATAATCCCGGATCCCGCACGGTCATCCTGATTGAATCGATCGAATTCGATGTTCCTCTGGACGAGGCGTTTTTTTCGTTGCGCCGGTATGCGGGTGCGTCCTCTGATGATGACCGGAACCGCCATCTTTGGTGGCCTTATGTCTATAATGATTGGTACCGGCATTGGCTCCGAAGTTATGAGGCGAATTGCAGCACCGGTGGTCGGGGGATGATCAGCGCCGTAATTCCGGTGCCGTGATGCAGATCAATATCCGTTGATGTAATCTCAAGTTAATCTCGATTTTCAGTTCCGATTCAGTTTCATGGTCTTTACTGGGGATGATTTAAACGAAAGGAGGATCTCATGAACAGATTTAGCCGTTTAATCGCGTGTTCCGTTCTGGTAGCAGCGCCTACATTGGTTCTGGCGCAGGGGAATTCCGAGCAGATGCCCCGTGGTGGCATGATGAACCAGGAGCAGATGCAGCAAATGCAGGAAAACATGTCGCAAATGCAGGGCATGATGCAGGAAATGCGTAGCGCCACATCGGATGCCGAACGTCAGAAAATTCGCGAGAAGCACATGGAGTCCATGCAGGAACACATGGGCATGATGCGTGGCGGAATGATGGGCCAAGGCATGATGGGCCAGGGCCAGGGAATGATGGGCCAGGGTCAGGGAATGATGGGCGATGGTCAGCAGGGCATGATGAATAACCAGGGTAACAATCAGGGTAAAAAACAGTCTGGCAATGGCCAGGGAAATCGCTCTGATGGCGCCGGCATGAGTTCTGAGCAACGTCTGAACATGATGGAAAATCGCATGAACCAGATGCAGCTCATGATGGAGCAGATGCTGGAGCATCAGCGGCAACTGGACAAAAATTGATTTCAGTCCGCTGACAGGGCGGCTTATGTGCTAGCGTAAGGCCTTCGCTGTATCTTTTCAGAGAGGACCGGAGGCTCTTGTGCTGGAACGACTGCAACGCCAATTGGGGCTGCAGACAATACCCGGGGTGTTTTTCACCTCTGCCGGGGCGGCTGCGCTTTTCGTCGTCCTGGCAATCCCTTTTGATAAATATGTTGCTGACAGTTTTGGTCTGCTGACCGGGTGGGTAGCCCGCAACCTGGGCTGGTTCTACATCCTTGCGGTTACCTCACTACTGGTGTTTCTGCTTGGCCTGGCGGTGAGCCGCTACGGGAATATCCGTCTGGGAGCCGACGACAGCCGGCCTGATTATTCCAATCTGACCTGGTTCACCATGCTGTTTGCCGCCGGCATCGGTACCATCCTGATGTTCTGGGGCGTGGCAGAACCGGTTTCCCATTTTGCCTCGCCGCCGTTCGGCGATGTGCAGCCGAAATCGGAACAGGCTGCCAGTGATGCCATGACAGTGGCGCTCTATCACTTTGGCCTGCACACCTGGACTATCTTTGCCATGCCGGGTCTGGCAATCGGTTACTTTGCCTATCGGCACAATCTCCCCATGCGCATCAGCAGCCTGTTCTACCCTATCCTCGGGGAGCGCACCTTCGGGCCCTGGGGCTGGGCGGTCGATGTGATTGCCGTACTGGGGACCCTTTTTGGTGTGGCCACATCGCTCGGCCTGGGCGCCCTTCAACTGAACAGTGGCCTGAACTATCTCTTTGGTTTGCCTTCCACCGGCCCGGTTCAGGTCATGCTCATCACGATCATTACCTGTATTGCCGCGACATCCGTGGCCCTCGGCCTCAACAAGGGTGTGCGCAGGCTGTCTCAGTTCAACATCATATTGGCCATGGTCCTGCTCGCGTTTGTGCTTGCTGTCGGCCCAACCCTGTTTATTGCCGAGGGAATGGTCCAGAGTGCTGGTGATTATTTCGATGCCTTACCCTGGCTGGCGTTCTGGACAGAGACTTTCAGAGAAACTGACTGGCAACGGCAGTGGACCCTGTTCTACTGGGCATGGACCATTTCCTGGGCGCCCTATGTCGGAATTTTCATCGCCCGGATTTCCCGCGGACGGACCATACGCGAGTTCGTCGCCGGTGTTCTGTTCGCGCCCACCGCTTTCACTCTCGTGTGGTTTGGAATCTTCGGGTTGTCCGCCATCCAGGTGGAGATGAATGGCCAGATAGATCTGGCTGAGCAGGTGCGTGAGGATCCGTCCGTGGCCATTTTTGCGTTTCTGGAGGCCTTCCCGTTTGCCAAAGTAGCGTCGGCTCTGAGTGTGGTCATCATTGTTATTTTCTTTACCACATCCTCCGATTCTGCGTCCCTTGTGATTGATCTGCTGACCCGTCGGGATGATCAGCCCTCTCTGGTGCGCCAGCGCATTTTCTGGGCGGCAGCGCAGGGCATGATTGCCGCCACCCTGTTGCTGGCCGGCGGACTGGATGCCCTGCAGAACGTGATTACCTCCCTGGGCCTGCCTTTCTGCATTTTGCTGTTGTTTATGGCAGTGGCGCTGTTCAGGGCGCTGCGGGCGGATTATCGGGGCTACAATATGAATGAGCTTGTCCGGGGACGGGCTTTCCCGGAAGTGGAGGCTAACTCCGAAACCAATCAGGAGAACGAGTATGTATCGGAAAATGCTGATCGCCATCGACCCGGACGATGACGGCGAGGGCAAGCGTGCACTGGAGGCCGCTATGGACCTGCTGGACGAGGACGGTGAACTTCACCTTGCCAGTGCCTACAGCCCGGGCGGTGGTGGTTTTTTCCCCCATGTAACGGAAGAGGCGCCGGAGGAAAAAGAGAAGGAGGTCCGTGAGGTGCTGGACCTTCTGGCGCGGAAATATCTGCCGCTGAACCGCGGTGCAAGCTTGCACGTGGTGGCAGGTAACGCTGGCGAAAAACTGGTGGGTCTTGCGGGCCAATTGTGTGCCGACCTGCTGATGCTGGTATCCCGTGGTAGTAGTGGGCGCTGGTCCATGCGCCGGGCAACCGTGGAGTATGTCTCGGTGAATGCCCCGTGTCCGGTTCTGGTGCTGCCGTCCCTGAAAAAGTGCGGGGCGGAGACAGAGGAAGAAGAGAGCTGAATACCAATTGAAAAGGAGGACGCACTCATGATGCTTGACCTGTACACATGGAGTACCCCGAACGGCCGAAAGGCATCCATAATGCTGGAGGAAACCGGCCTCCCTTATCGTGTGACTGCAGTTGATATCAGCAAGGGTGAGCAACACGACCCGGAATTCCGGAGAATCAGCCCGAACGGCAAGATCCCGGCGCTGGTGGATCATGACGCCGAGGGTGCTGACGGTCAGCCACGACGGATTTTTGAGTCGGGCAATATCCTGATCTACCTCGCCGAGAAAACAGGTAGTCTGCTGCCGGAGTCCGGTGAAGCCCGCACCGAGGTGCTGGGCTGGCTGTTTTTCCAGGTGGGACACCTCGGGCCAATGGTGGGGCAGTGGCACTGGTTCAAGGATGCCGCGCCTGTTGAGAGCGACATTGCCATCAAACGATACCGGGAAGAGTCATTGCGTTTGCTGGAAGTGATGAACGGACGCCTTGGCGTAACGCCGTATCTTGGCGGATCCGACTACAGCATCGCCGATGTCGCCAGCTATGCCTGGGCCAGAACTGCGGTTGATGAACTGGCCAGTGAAGATGCTGAGTCCGTCGCCGGCCTGAAGCCGTTGCTTGACTGGTTAAAACGGGTCGGAGACCGGCCAGCGGTTCAGCGGGGTATGGAGATCCCCACTGATGAGCAGAAGCAGGACGCAGCCCAGCGGGCGCCGCTCAAAGGGCCGGCAGGAGGCGGCAGCGTTCTGCCCTGAACCGGCGAGGGGAGGTGGCACCGTGCCACGCTCCCTTTTTTACCCGAAAACCAGGTTCAGGTCTCAGCCTGCAAGGTGATCACACCGGTTTGAGTGGGGCCCAATTCTTCCGGTTGGCCAGAAATTCCGGCCGCGGTCTGTTGCCACAGAATGGCGCCCCCGGGGTGTTGTGAACGCTGTTATAGACGAAGAACAGGTTGCTGCGCGGCCAGCACGACATGTTGGCATTGGAGGCATGCAGAGTATTGCATTCGAAAATGATCAAAGAACCCGGTGGGCCTTTCGGTGCTTCGATGGAATTTTTATTCATCAGCTGGGTAAGGCTCGCGGCATCAGGCACTCCAAGATTCTGGATCTTCAGTGATTCCTTGTAGTTGTCTTCCGGTGTCCTGCCAACACAGGGGATAAAGTATTTTTGCGAACCGGGAATCAGCATCAGCGGACCGTTGAACTCGTTGTTGTCGGTCATCACGATAGAGCAGCTCAGGCAGCGCATCCGCGGCATGCCGTCCTCACTGTGCCAGGTCTCGAAATCAGAATGCCAGTTGAAGCCCTTGCCCTTGAAGCCGGGCTTGTAATTGATGCGCGACTGGTGAATGTACACATCGCTGTCCAGTAACTGCTGGACGATCTTCAACAATTGCGGGTTTCTGGTCAGCCGGTCAAAACGTTCAGAAATCTCGTGGATCCCGAAGATAGACCGGATTTCCTGTTTGCCGGGCTCGAGAACAGTGCCTTCCGAGACTTTCAGGTCTTCATCTTCCTCGTACTCCTGGAGCTCCTGGACGAATTTCTCCATCTCCCCTTTGTCGAAAAACGAGTCGAAGAACAGGAAGCCGCGCTCATCAAATTCACGAACCTTTTCTTCCGATAACGGACCGTCGCTCAGGCGTTCTTCCGGCGTGTGGACAACCGGATCAAGGCGTTCGAACATGCCCAGCTTACGTTCCAGTCGGGTTGGAAATAGATCTTGTGCGCGAATCATAAGTTGCCTCCTTTTTTCAACATAGAGGCTTATACTTTGTTTCACGGGTCGGATTTTTCAACCCGCTGGCCCGATTTGCCCTTGAAACCCTGACGAAAGAGGCCAGAGTTATATAGATAAGTTGCGGTTCGGGCATGCAGAGCGCCCGGCAAGGCCTACGGAGGGATCTCAATGGCACAGCACCAGGAAAAGAACAACCAGGAAAACAAAACAGACAGCAATTCCAGCGCTCGAAAGCAGAGCCATCCGCGCAAGGTTTATCTTGTTGACGGAGCTCGGACACCCTTTCTGAAAGCCAGGGGCCGTCCAGGTCCGTTCTCACCGGTAGATTTCGCTGTCCAGTGCGGACGGCCTTTACTGCTTCGCCAGCCGATGCCGGCGGACGCCTTCGATCAGGTGATTCTGGGATGCGTGAATGTCGTGCCGTCGGAAATGAACCCGGCACGCATTGCCGCCCTGCGTCTTGGCATGGGCGAGACCATGCCGGCGTTTACTGTCCAGATCAACTGTGGCTCGGGCATGCAATCCATCGATACCGCCTTTAAATACATTCGTGATGGCGACAGCGACCTGATCCTGGCCGGCGGCACAGAAGCCCTCAGCCATGCCCCCATGGTTCTTCAGACCGGGGCGGTGGAGTGGCTGGCAGGCCTGAATGCCGCTTCCTCTCCCCAGGATTATGCGCGCCAGCTCGGCCAGTTCAGCCCGAAGGACTTCAAGCCGGAAATCAGCCTGGCAAAGGGGCTCACCGATCCCATTGTCGGCTTGAGTATGGGGCAGACCGCCGAAGTACTGGCCCAGCAGTTCAACATTACCCGGCAGCAGGCCGACGAGTATGCCGTGTCGAGCCACCAGCGCCTTGCCCGGGCGCAGGAAGAAGGTTGGCTGGATGACGAGGTCGAACCCGCCATATCGCCGGAGGGGGAATTGTTCAGGCACGACGACGGCGTGCGTGCCGACACATCCACCGAGGCTCTTGGCAAGCTCAAGGCGGCTTTTGAGCCGCCGTTCGGGCAGGTGACCCCCGGTAACAGTTCACAGGTTACTGACGGAGCCTCGTGGCTGATACTGGCATCCGAGGAGGCGGTAGAAAAATACGGACTCAAACCCAGGGCCGTTCTGGTTGACAGTGAGTGGGCGGCCCTGGACCCCAGGATCATGGGGCTTGGCCCGGTGCTCAGCTCTACCGCGTTGCTGAAACGACACAATGCAGGCCTTAACGATATTGACCTGTGGGAAATCAATGAAGCATTTGCAGCCCAGGTGCTGGCCTGCACCAAAGCCTGGGATGACCCGGAATTCTGCAGGGTGGCCCTGGGGCTGGACAAGCCCATGGGCAAACTCGATCCCGAGCGCCTGAATATTGATGGCGGTGCCGTGGCCATCGGTCACCCGGTTGGCACCAGCGGCAACCGGATAGTCCTGCACCTGATGAATGCCCTGCACCGCAAGGGTGTCAGGCGGGGCATTGCCACCGAATGTATTGGTGGCGGCCAGTCCGGAGCCATGCTGATCGAGGCAGTGTAACGCCCGTCACAGCAGCCACGCTTTAGCCACAAGATGCAGGAGGCAACAATGACAGGTCATATTATGAAAGCCCTGAGCGCCCGTGAGATGGCCCGGGGGCCGTTTGAGGGTGCAGATAAAACAGGACAGGCGGGAAACTGGCAGCACTGGCACCTTGATCGGGACGAAAAAGATGTTGCCTGGCTGATCTTCGACAAGAAGGATGCCGGAGCCAACGTTCTCTCCGCCGGCGTGCTTGAAGAGCTCGGCAGGATTGTGGATGAGCTTGAGAGCAAGCCACCAAAAGGACTGGTGTTGCGCTCTTTCAAGCCCACAGGTTTTTGCCTCGGAGCGGATATTTCGGAGTTCTCTGAGCTCAAGTCGGAAACAGAGCTGGTGGACAGGCTTACCGAGGCCCATGAGGTGGTTGACCGGTTTGAGGCGTTGTCATTTCCCACCATCGCCGTTATCCATGGCTCATGCCTCGGAGGCGGCCTAGAACTTGCCCTGGCGTGTGATTACCGGTTTGCCATTTCCGGCGCCAGGCTGGGCTTCCCCGAGGTGCAACTGGGCCTGCATCCGGGCCTGGGTGGCACCGCCCGTTTTACAGAGTTGGCGGATCCGATTGAAGCGATGACCATGATGCTGACCGGCAAGACCGTCCCTGATTTCAAGGCAAAGAAACTGGGGCTGGCGGATCAGGTGCTGGAGGAACGTCATGTTGCTGCAGCTGTCGACGCCGCGATTGCGGGCGATATCGAACAGAGCGGCAGCGGCATCCGTGGCCGCGTGCTTACCACCAGACCGGCGCGGCAACTGGAAGCGCGCCAGATGCGTTCACAGGCGGCCAAGAAAGCGCCCCCTCAGCATTATCCCGCCCCCGAGGCATTGATCGAATTGTGGGAACAGTACGGCGGTGACTCCGGCCCAGCCATGCGCAAGAAGGAAATCGCCTCATTTGCCAGGCTGATGACGACCGACACCTCCCGTAATCTGGTCAAAGTGTTCTTCCTGCGTGAAAAATTGAAAGGCCTGACCCGCACCGGGGCCGCATCGGTCAAGCATGTGCACGTGGTGGGTGCCGGTGAGATGGGGGCCGACATTGCCGGCTGGTGCGCCTTCCAGGGGCTGAGTGTGACGCTCTTTGATATGGAGGCGGACAAGCTGGCGGATGCAGTCAGGAAACTGGCCGAGCTGTGCGAAAAGAAACACCGGTCGGACTCCCAGCGCCGGGACATCCTGGATCGTCTGACACCGGATTTTGCCAACCGGGGTGTTGAACGGGCCGACCTGGTGATCGAGGCAGTGCCCGAGAAGGTGGATATCAAGCAGAAGGTCTACGAAGACGTGGAGCCGAGGATGAAGCAGGGCGCCATTCTGGCCACAAACACCTCCAGTATTCCTCTGGAAACCCTGGGCGAGAAACTCGGTGATCCGGAACGTCTGGTTGGGTTGCACTTCTTTAACCCGGTTGCGCTGATGCCTCTGGTTGAAGTTGTCAACCACGACAAGGCGGATAAAAAAGTACTGGATCGGGCCCATGCCTTTGTTGGCCAGATTGACAGATTGCCGGCACCGGTTGAAACCGCACCCGGTTTCCTGGTGAATCGTGCGCTGACGCCTTACCTGGTGGAAGCCATGATCATGCTGGATGAAGGGGTTGCCGCTGAAAGCATCGACCGGGTGGCGGAAGATTTCGGCATGCCCATGGGGCCGATAGAGCTGGCTGACCAGGTTGGCCTGGATATTTGCCTGAGTGTGGCAGACATGCTGCGTGAGCGGCTGGATACCGATATGCCACCCGTGCCGGACTGGCTCAAACAGAAGGTCGAGGATGGCAAGCTGGGCAAGAAATCCGGAGAAGGCCTGTACCAGTGGAAAAAAGGCAAAGCCGACAAGCAGGACAAGACGGAAGCAGCTCCGGAGGGGACTCTCGACCGGTTACTGTTACCGATGCTGAATGCCTGCATGGCCTGCCTGCGCGAGGGCGTGATCGGGGACGAGGCCCTGGTGGATGGCGCCATGATCTTCGGTACCGGTTTTGCGCCCTTCCGTGGCGGCCCCATGAATTACGCCCATAAGCGGGGCTTTGACGATATCCGGAAATCACTGGAAACCCTGGCAGACAAGCACGGCGACCGGTTCAAGCCAGATCAGGGCTGGTCGGATAGAAGCTGATCCGGGTAATGGTAACGAGTATTCATAACTGAGGAATCTTTCATGTCAGATGACGCCAAGCGATTCGATCGGAAAAACGATCAGAAGCGAGAGGATCAGCGTCAGCGTAACCCCCTTGATCCGATGAATGAGGCAGGACAGAAGAACGAACCCCCCCAGTGGGCCCGGGTACTCAATTTTCTGTTACTGGCCTTTGTGATTTTCTATGCCATTCAACTGGTATCGCAATCGGGTTCCCAGGAGCTGAGCTACAACGAGTTCAAGGACAGGGTAACGTCCGGGAAAGTCTCTGAAGTAACCATCGAGGGGCATCAGGTCACGGGAATGCTGGAGGACGCAGGAGGCTCGGATGACCCCTCGGGCCGGCAAATGTTCCGCACCTATATTCCCGAGGTTGGTGAGACCCGGATAGTGGACCTGCTGGAGGAGAATGGCGTCACCATCAGGGCCGAGGAGTCCGGTCCGGATATATTGTCCCGGCTGTTGGTCAGCTTCCTGCCCTGGCTGATTCTTATCGGCCTGATGGTTTTCTTCTGGCAGCGGATGCAGCGTCAGATGGGGGGCGGGCAGCAGGCCGGAGGCATGTTCAATATGGGCAAGTCCAAAGCCAAGCGCTTTAGCAGGGATGAGCCCGGCAAAACCTTCAAGGATATTGCCGGTTCGGACAATGCCAAGAAGGATCTGACCGAGATTGTTGACTATCTGAAACATCCTGAGTTTTATCAGCGCCTTGGCGCCAAACTGCCGCGGGGGCTGTTGATGGTAGGGCCGCCCGGCACCGGGAAAACCCTGATGGCACGGGCGGTGGCCGGTGAAGCGGATGTTCCCTTTTTCTCCATTTCCGGTTCCGAGTTTATCGAGATGTTCGTGGGTGTAGGCGCATCCCGTGTACGTAATATGTTTGAGGAAGCCCGCAAGGAATCGCCTTCCATCATCTTCATTGATGAGCTGGATGCCATCGGCCGGTCGCGGGGAGCGGGTGTTGGTGGCGGCCATGATGAGCGTGAGCAGACCCTGAACCAGATCCTCTCCGAGATGGATGGCTTCTCCCCCCACGAAACCGTGGTAGTGATTGCCGCTACCAACCGTCCCGATGTTCTGGACCCGGCCCTGCTGCGCCCCGGTCGTTTTGATCGCAAGGTAACCCTTGATCGTCCCCACAAGCAGGCACGTGAAAAAATACTGGAAATTCATACCAAGGCCATGCCCCTCGCGGATGATGTGGACCTGGCAGCGGTGGCACGCAGGACGGTGGGGTTTTCCGGCGCCGATCTGGAAAACCTTGCCAATGAGGCTGCTCTGTTCGCTGGCCGTGATGACAGCAAGGTGGTTCGCATGAAGCACTTTGACATGGCGCGGGATAAGGTACTGATGGGGGCCAAACGGGAGCAGAATCTCAGTGACGAGGAGAAGAAGGTGATTGCCTTCCATGAATCCGGTCACGCACTGACGGCGCTGTTGTTCCCCAAGGCAGATCCCCTGGAGAAGGTCACCATTATCCCCCGTGGCCGTGCTCTGGGCCTGACCGAACAGGCGCCGGATGAAGACCGCCTGAACATGACGGCCAGTTATGCACGGGACCGGATTGCCGTCATGCTGGGTGGTCGGGCGTCTGAACAGTTGATCTTCAATGAGGTGAGCAGTGGTGCCGAAAACGACATCGAACAGGCCACCAAACTGGCTCGCCGGATGGTGTCCCGCTGGGGCATGAGTCAGGTTATCGGGCCCATGTCGGTGAGCTCGAGCCAGGAGGAAGTGTTCCTGGGCCATGAGATCTCCCGCGAGCGTGAGTACAGCGAAGCGACGGCCGAGAAGATTGACGACGAGGTCAGGAAGCTCATCACCGATATTGAAAAAGAGGTGAACAAACGGCTGGAAGAGAACCGCAATCGGCTGGAACGGTTGGCCAATACACTGTTCGAGGAAGAAACCCTTGAGGCCAGCGAGATCGCCTCATTGCTGGAGATCAAGCTCGGTGATGAAGGCAAAGGCCAAGGCAACGACCAAGGCAACGACGAAGACAGGAAGGAAAAAAAGAATAAAGACAGCGCAGAGAGCTAAGCCGGGGCCATGACTGACAAGACGGCAAGTAGCGTTTCCCCGGCTGTATTCATGCGGCGACTCTGGCTGTTTTCCCGCCGCGTGTTGGGCAACTTTTTGCGCAACCGGGGAATTCTGCTGGCAGGTGGCGTCGGTTACAACGTGCTGTTGTCAGCAGTGCCCCTGCTGGCGCTGCTCGGGGTTCTGCTGACCAGGGTGGTGGAAGAGGAGCAACTGCTGGAGGTCATGGCAATCCAGGCCCAGCACTTCGCACCTGCCCACGCTGATGTATGGCTGGATGCGGTGCGCGCCTTCATGGAATCGCGAGATATCATCGGCATTGCAGGTATTCCGGTGCTGCTGTTCTTCAGCTCGTTTGCGTTCCGGATGCTGGAAGATTCGATCGCCATTATCTTCCACCGTTCCGACAATCCTCGGCGCAGTTTCTGGCTTTCAGCCGTACTACCCTATGCGTTCATGCTGGTGCTGGGTGCCGGCCTGCTTACCCTGACCCTGCTGTTTGCTTTCATCAATACGCTTTACGAGGAGCCGGGGGTTATCCTTTACCTGCTCAGCTTTGTCAGCGTCTTTATCATGTTCAGCGCCATCTACAAGGTGTTGCCCATCTCTCACATATCGCCACGCAGGGCAGTGGTCGGAGGGCTGGTAGCCGCCATCCTGTGGGAGGCGACGCGGCTGATCATGATGTACTACTTTCTTAATATCTCATTCGTCAATGTGATCTACGGGTCACTGGCAACCATTATTGTCCTGCTGATCAGCCTGGAGGTGGGCTCCGTCATCCTTTTGCTGGGGGCCCAGGTTATTGCAGAGCTGGAGCGCAGCGAGCGGGCCACGGTGCCATGGTATGTCAACCCGGACTGACGGATGCCGTTGTGGTACTGATGCCTGTTTCAGAATGCAACGAGAGAAGGAGGCGCCGTCATGACCAACAGACAGCAAACTACCACCCTTTTCCTGTGTGGCGATGTAATGACCGGCCGTGGCATCGACCAGGTGCAGGCCAATCCCTGTTCCCCCGAGCTCTACGAACCCTGGGTCAAGAATGCCCGTGACTATGTGGCCCTGGCCGAAATTCACAGCGGGCCTGTTCAGCAACCGGTCAGCAATCGTTATATCTGGGGCGACGCCCTGGATGAGCTGGACGGTCGTCAGCCAGACCTGCGTTTTATCAACCTCGAAACCAGTATCACCACCAGCCAGACGCCCTGGCCGGGCAAGGGTATTCACTACCGGATGCACCCGGACAACATCGGTTGCCTGGAGGCCGCCCGGCCCGACGGTTGCAGCCTTGCCAACAACCATGTGCTGGATTGGGACCTTGACGGCCTCGATAGCACTCTGGAAGCCCTGACCGGGGCGGGTATCATCCCTGTTGGTGCCGGCAAAAATGAAACGGAGGCCGCCCGGCCCGGCGTATTTTCCCTGACAGGTGGCCAGCGTATTCTGGTGTTCGCCTGCTGTCTTGAGAGTAGCGGCGTGCCTGAAAACTGGGCAGCCACATCAAGCCATGGCGGAGTCTATCGCTTGCCGGACCTGTCAGGACGGTCGGTGGACAGCCTTGCAAACCGGATTCGCGCGGCCCGCAAACCCGGCGACCTTGTCATGCTGTCCATCCACTGGGGAGGCAACTGGGGCTATCGGATCGAGCCCGAACAGCAGCTGTTCGCCCATTCGCTGATCGAAAAAGCCGGCGTTGACCTGATCCATGGCCACTCCTCCCATCATCCCCGTGGCATCGAGGTCTACCAGGGCAAGCTGATTCTCTACGGCTGCGGTGACTTCCTCAATGATTATGAAGGCATTGGTGGCGATGAGGACTACAGGGGCGACCTTACGCTGATGTATTTTCCCGTGGTGTCCCGCCAGACCGGTAAGCTTCAGTCCCTGAGCATGGTGGCCATGCAGCTGGGGCGGCTGCAACTGCACCATGCAGAGGAGCAGGATCGCCAGTGGCTGGCGACAACCCTTAGCCGGGTTGGTCAGGATCTGGGCACCCATTGCACAGTTGATGGCGGTGGTGACCTGGTGCTGGGTTGGAAGTAAGGCTGCGGCATAGCCGGGAGCTGGATTATGTCTTGCAGCGACAAGCACCGGTCAGCTAGGGTCTTAATAAAGATTTCGTCCTGCAGGAGGCAGACGATGACATCATCAACCCCGAAAAAATCTGTTCCCCTCGATAAGGTACGGCGTTACCTTGAGCCAGGGCCTATCGTACTGGTTTCCTCAGCCTGGGAGGGACAGCGCAATATCATGACCATGGGGTGGCACACGGTCATGGCTTTTTCACCTTCGCTGCTGGGATGTGTTATTGCCGCCGGCAACCACAGTTTTGACATGGTTCGCCGTAGTGGCGAGTGTGTGATCAACCTTCCGACAACGGAGTTGACCGACCAGGTGATCGGGATTGGTAACAGCAGTGGCGCCGAGATCGACAAGTTCGAGGAGTTTGGTCTCTCTGCCGGCGCGGCAAAGGAAGTGTCGGCTCCGCTAATCCATGAATGTTACGCCAATTTTGAGTGCCGGTTGGTGGATGACAGCCTGGTAGACCGGTATAACTTCTTTATATGGGAGGTGGTTAACGCCGAGGCCGCGACCTCGCCGGAATACCCTGAAACCCTGCATTACACCGGCGACGGTGTGTTTATGGTGGCCGGTGAGGTCATCAGCCGGCGTGAGCAGTTCCTGCCGCAGATGCTGTGAGCTTTTGGGAGGAGGCCGGGGGACCGGCTTGCTGCAAACCCACAGGGAGTGTTTATGGCTTTACTCAGAGCCTTTTGCGTACGTGCGGCTGCCTTCTTCCTCGTGTGGTGGGTGCTGACCGAAGGCGATTCATCCGGGCTGGGGGCGGGTGCAGTGATTGTGCTGATTGTGGCATGGTTTTCCTGCACGCTGTATCCGCCATCCAGCCATGCCCTCCGTCCGGTCGGGATGTTGGTTTTTACCGGATATTTTATCCTGCGCTCCGTCATCGCCGGCCTGGACGTTGTCCGCCGTCTGCTGTCGCCCTCCCTCCCGCTTAATCCGGGATATCTTCGGGTAAAGACCAGCCTGCCGGAAGGCGGTCCCCGCTGGCTTCTGGCCAATACCCTGTCACTAATGCCCGGCACTCTCAGTGTGCGCCTGCAGGGTACCAGCCTGGAACTTCATTGCCTTGACCTGGACCTGCCCATCGATCAAGACGTTCGCGCGGCCGAGAGGAAGGTCGCCGGGGTGTTTGGTTTGGGCGAAGCGGGCACAGAGGAAAGCGCCTCATGACACTGATGCTGAATGTGGTTGCGGTATTCCTGTTGGGGAACCTGCTGGTGGCGCTCGTGCGCATCTGGCGCGGGCCGCACGCTGCCGACCGCATGCTGGCCTCACAGCTGTTCGGGACCACGGGGGTGGCTCTGTTGCTGGTATTGGCCCAGGCCCAGGGTATGCCTTCACTCAGGGATGTGGCCCTCATTCTGGCCCTGTTGTCAGTGCTTGCGGTTGTGGCCTTTGTTACCCGGGTGGTGGGAATAGACCGTAGCACAGAGAAAACCCGGTCTGACCCGGCCAGACCTGAAAGTGAGCGCCCATGACTGAACCGGTCATCCTGGTTGCCCAGGTGGTGCTCATGGTGGTGGGGTGCCTGTTCTTCGGTGTTGGCACCCTTGGGCTATTCCGGTTTTCGGATACCCTGTGCCGCATCCATGCCCTGACCAAGATTGATAATCTGGGGCTCGGTTTTATTGTCCTCGCCCTGTTGCCCCTGGCCCCGTCAGTGACGGCGGGCCTCAAGGTGGTATTGATCTGGGTGGTGGCGCTGGCCGCCAGTGCTACCTCGGCGCACCTGGTTGCGCGGGCGGTCAGGTCCGGGCAAAGGGCGGATATCGAGAAGGGAAGCCGCGATGGTTGAGTGGTTGCTGGATGGCTTGCTGGTTCTGGCGCTGGTGGTGACAGCCGCGGCGGCGCTCTGGTCCGCGGAGCTGTTCCGGGCCGTGGTGGTGTTCATTGCCTTCGGGGTGCTGATGGCAGTGGCATGGGTCCGCTTGCGGGCACCGGATATTGCCCTGGCGGAGGCGGCTATCGGCGCCGGGCTTACCGGAGTGCTCTTGCTTGACGCTGTCAGCCACCTCGGCGGCAAGCGGCGCCGGGCGCACAAGCCGGGAGATGGCAGGCAATGATCCGGACTTTGCGAATCCTTGCGATTACTCTGGCCTGCGTTGCGTTCACGGGCATGCTGGCGACCAGCATCTGGACCATAGCCGGCAACTCTGACCCCGGGAACCTGCCGCAACTGCTCTCTGAAAACCTGGACCGCAGTGGTGTTGAACATCCGGTCACGGCAGTGCTGCTGAATTTCCGCAGTTATGACACCCTGCTTGAGATCGGCGTTCTGGTGATTGCCGGCATTGCCGGTATCTCGATGGCCAAAACCGCATCGCTGGAAGACCCGCAACTGCGTACAGCCGATTCACTGCTTTATGCCTTGCAGCGCTGGTTCGTGCCGTTGATGCTGGTGCTGGCGGGATATCTGTTGTGGGCCGGTGCCGATCGGCCAGGGGGAGCGTTCCAGGCCGGTGCGGTGCTTGCGGCCACCGGTGTGCTGTTGCGCCTTGGGGGTGTTCCCATGGAGTTTCTTCGCCCGGGCCTGCTGTTGCGACTGGGTCTGGCACTGGGCTTTACGGTGTTTCTGCTGGTAGCGGTGGCCAGTGCCATAGCGGGCGACGCCTTTCTGGCCTATCCGCCGGGGATGACCAAAACCCTGATTGTGGTTATCGAGTCGGTCCTGACCCTGTCCATTGCCATGGTGTTACTGGCGCTTTTTGTGTCTGCCCCGGTCAATGATGCTGAGGATCCCGAAGAGGGCTCCTCATCATGACGTCGTCACTGTTGTATGCACTGGCAGGAGCCATCCTGTGCGGTATCGGCCTGTTCGGGTTGCTGTGGTTGTCGCACCTGCTCCGCAAGCTGCTGGCCTTCAATATCATGGGGTCCGGGGTGTTTCTGGTGATGGTGGGGTTACCCCAGCACCAGGGCGGGCCGGATCCGGTGCCCCAGGCCCTGGTGCTTACCGGTATTGTGGTAGCAATCGCCGCCACTGCACTGGCCGTCGTGTTGATAAGGCGTTATTTCCATCTGTCCGGTATGACCGGTCTTGAAGATGAGCCTGCCTCCCCGGAAAGGGGCCCGGAATGACGCTGTGGTTGATGGCCGGATTGCTGTTCACTCCGCTGGCCTGGGCGGTGCTGACCCTGTTGACGGATTTCAGCCGGGGCCGGTTGGTTACCTGGGGCGGCATTCTGGTTCAGGTTCTGGTGTCACTGGGACTATGGCTGACGGTTGCCCGGGACGGGGGATTCCATTACGGCCTGGGCGGCTGGCAAGCACCGCTGGGTATCGAACTGCGCGTGGATGGGCTTGCGGTTACCTTCGTGCTGCTCACTGCTGTGGTGGCCAGTGCCTGCGGCCTCCACGCCGGCGTCTATATCGACCCTGACAAGCCCTGGCACCGGTATTTCTGGCCCCTGTTCTGGTTTCTCTGGTCCGGCCTTAACGTGGTCTGGCTTGGCGGGGATCTGTTCAACCTCTATGTCGGGCTGGAGTTAATCAGCCTCTCTGCTGTTGGTCTTGTGGCTCTGGGAGGCAAGGCCAACGCATTGCGTGCCTCACTCCGTTACCTGCTGGCGGCACTGTTGGGATCGCTGGTTTATCTGCTTGGCGTCGCTCTGATGTACGGTCAGTTCGGCACCCTGTCCATCGCCGGTGTGGTCAGCTGGCTCGGTGTCCATCCGGTGCCGGCAGGTTCCGGGCTGGCACTGGCGCTGATGGTCACGGGCCTGGCTTTGAAAACCGCGCTGTTTCCCCTTCACCGGTGGCTGCCACCGGCCCATGGCATCGCCAGATCTCCGGTCAGCGCGTTGTTGTCGGCACTGGTGGTCAAGGCATCTTTTTATATGGCGGCCAGGCTGTGGCTGGAACTGGGCGAGCCGCTGGGTAACCTGGCTGCGGCACAACTGGTTGGCCTGCTGGGTAGTGCGGCGGTGGTCTGGGGCAGCTGGCTGGCATGCCGCCAGCCACAGCTGAAACAGGTGGTGGCCTACTCTTCCGTGGCCCAGATCGGTTATCTGTTCCTGTTGTTCCCGCTGACGTACTCGGTGTCTGAATCTGTATCGTTACAGGCCCAGCAGGGTATTACTCTGCAGGTCATCAGTCATGCCCTGGCCAAGGCCGCGATGTTTCTTGCTGCCGGCAATCTGATCCTTTCCGCGGGCAGTAATCGCGTAGATGCGTTGACCGGTGTCAGCCGCTTCCTGCCGTTCTCGCTGTTCTCCTTTGGTCTGGCCGGGGTGTCGCTGATGAGCCTGCCACCGACCGGCGGGTTCGCAGCCAAGTGGCTGTTACTCCAGGCCAGCCTGGGCAGTGGTCAGTGGTGGTGGATACTGGTTATGTTAATCGGCGGCCTGCTCTCGGCGGCTTATGTGTTCCGCATTTACCGTGCCTCTTTCCTGGAGAGCGCGGGGCCGGACCGGTTCTACCATCCGGCCAGGAGCTTGGAGGTCATCCCGATGATTCTGGCTTTGCTGGCCCTGGGCCTGGGGCTGGCGTCAGATCAGGTGCTGTCGGTTATGGCGCTGCCGTTCGAAGAGGGGGGCTCGCCATGACATTGAATGCCTGGATACCGGTATTTGCCCTGATGACGTCACTGATTGCCTCGCTGGTGATCTTTGCCCTGCCTGAAAAGGGCTACCGGTTGCGGACGTGGGTGAACCTCGGCGCTGCTCTGGTGAAACTCAGCCTGGTGGTCGTCATGGTTTGGGGCGTGTTTCAGGGCGTGGAGTACGGGTTGAGCTTCACCATGGTGCCCGGCGTGACGTTTGTTCTTAAAGCCGATGCTCTGTCGATGATGTTTGCGGGGTTGTCGGCGGTGCTCTGGTTGCTGACCACCATCTATGCTGTCGGGTATCTTGAAGATTCGCCCAACCGCAGCCGTTTTTTCGGTTTTTTCAGCCTCTGCGTGGCCAGCACCATGGGCATCGCCCTGGCAGGCAACCTGTTCACTTTCTTCCTGTTCTACGAAATGCTGACGCTGTCCACCTATCCGCTGGTGGTGCACCGGGGTACCGAAAAGGCCCTGAGGGCGGGGCGGACTTATGTGATCTACACGCTTACCGGTGGTGCAGTGCTGCTGCTGGCGATTGCCTGGCTACACGGCGTGGCAGGTGACCTGCCCTTCCGTGAAGGTGGCCATTTCATGGATGCCGATCCCGACATTCACCGTTCGCTGATTCTCATATTCATCCTGCTCGTGGCCGGGCTGGGGGTAAAAGCCGCGATTTTTCCTCTGCATGGCTGGTTACCCCAGGCGATGGTGGCGCCAGCACCGGTCAGTGCGCTTCTGCACGCCGTGGCAGTGGTGAAAGCGGGGGCCTTCGGCATTGTGCGGGTGGTTTATGATATCTATGGCGTTGAGGCTTCCTCCGCGTTAGGTGTGCTGGAACCGCTGGCCTGGCTGGCCGCCTTCACCATTCTTTATGGCTCGTTCCGCGCGCTGTCGCAGACTGATCTCAAGCGCAGGCTGGCATTCTCCACGGTGAGCCAGGTGTCCTATATCATCCTCGGGATTTCTCTGTTCGGACCGGTTGCTGCCGCCGGCGGGCTGGTTCACCTGCTGCATCAGGGCATCATGAAAATCACCCTGTTCTTCTGTGCCGGCAACTACGCTGAAACACTGGGCATCCACCGCATTGATGAAATGGACGGTGCCGGGCGGCGTATGCCCGGAACTTCCGTGGCCTTTACCATCGGCGCTTTCGGCATGATTGGTGCGCCGCCGCTGGCCGGCTTTATCACCAAATGGACCATGGGTTCCGGAGCACTGGCGGCCAATATGGACTGGGTGATAGTGGTGCTGTTGTCAAGCAGCCTGCTCAATGCCGCCTATTTTCTGCCAGTCATGCACCGGCTGTGGTTCCGGGAGCCTGCCGGAAGCTGGCCCGAGGAACGCCACTGGGGACGCCTGGAAACCAGTGCCTGGCTGTTCTGGCCGCCGCTGCTGACGGCGGTAATGACGGTGATGGTCGGTGTACTGGCTTCGTTGCCGTTCAGCCCCCTGTCATGGGCTGAACTGATCGCACTACGGGAGTATTCGCCATGATGTCTCCTGCGTCGGTTCTGGCTCTGCTGGCGGTGGCTCTGCCGTTACTGTATCCGGCGATGGCTCTGAATGCGGGCTGGGTGAGGGCGATGCGCTTCGCGCTGCCGCTTTTGCCTTTGCCGGCTCTGGTACTGGCGGTTGGCGCCGATCCCGGCTGGCAACTGGAGCTGCCATGGTTGCTCAATGGGGGGCTGTGGGCGATGGATGAACTGCGCCGGCTGTTCCTGCTGCTGACGGCCGTGCTCTGGACCGTCGCCGGCATCTACGCCGCGGGTTACCTGAAGGCTCATCATCTGCGACGGTTCTGCGTGTTCTGGGGTCTGACCCTGGCGGGGAATCTGGGCCTGACGGTGGCTGTGGATATTGGCAGCTTCTACAGCCTCTTCGCATTGATGACCTTCGCCGGCTATGGCCTGGTGGTGCATGAGGGAACGGACGAGGCGACTCACGCCGGGCGGGTCTATCTGATAATGGCTGTGCTGGGGGAAATGGCGATTCTGGCAGGGTTGTTGTTGGCCTCTGTGGCCGCGGACAGTCAGATGCTTGCGGATCTGCCCAGGGCCATCGCTGGTTCGCCCCGCAGGGATCTGATCATTGCACTGCTGATAGCGGGTTTCGGTGTTAAAGCCGGTTTGCCGTTATTGCATTTCTGGCTGCCACTGGCCCACCCGGTGGCACCCACGCCGGCCAGTGCCGTACTTAGTGGCGCGATGATCAAGGCCGGGTTGCTGGGCTGGCTGGTTACACTGCCGTTTGGTGAAGCGGCCTTGCCGGGGTGGGGAGCTCTGATGATAGTAGCCGGGGCAGTGGGTGCAATCGGTGCTGCTGTTCTGGGCGTACGTCAACAACAACCGAAGACGGTACTGGCCTATTCCAGTATCAGCCAGATGGGATTGATCGTACTGATGGTGGGTGCCGCGATGGCGGATTCCGAACGCGCACCCGTCCTGTTTTCCATCATTGCCCTGTACGCTCTTCATCATGGCCTTGCCAAGGGCAGCCTGTTCCTGTCTGCGGGTATAACCTTGCCCTCGGGAGCCATGCGCAGGGCAGCTGTCTGGTTGCTCATTGCCTTGCCCGGCCTGTCGCTGGCCGGGCTGCCATTCACCAGCGGTGCGCTCGCCAAACTGGCGATGAAAGAAAGCCTGTTGGAAGAGAGGCTGGAGTTTGCCGTGGCCGGTTACCTGTCTCCTCTGATGGTTGCCGGGGCGGTGGCCACCCTGCTACTGGTACTGCGGTATTTGTGGACGCTTAACGGCAAGATCGAAACCGGCCGAAACCCGCCAATGCTGGTGACCGGTTGGCTGGCAAGTGTTGGCGTAAGCCTTGTCGCTTTCTGGTGGATGCCCTGGGAGGTTGAAGGGCTGGTCAAGTCACCGGAGTGGTTGCCGGCAGGATACCAGCTGTGGGCACTGGCATGGCCAATGCTGATCGCTGTTGCGCTGGCAGCGGTGGCGCTGCTGGCAAGCCGGCTGGTCAGACAACGCTCGCTGCAATAGCGCACATTGGCCCAGTCCCGCGCCCACTTCTTGCGCCAGAAGAAGGGGCATTCACAGACTATGCAGGTTTTTTCGGGTAAGTGGGGTTTTTGTGCATATGGTCCAAATAGGTTTTACTGACTATGAACATCTTTACGCTTTCCATGCCATGAGGGATTGTTGATGGCCCGATTCAGTGACGGGTTGCCTGCGCCATCGGTGCTGTTGTTCGACTGGCATGGCACCCTGGTGGACACCCACGATGCCATGTTCAGCGCCATGGAGGAGATGCTGCCGCAACTGGAGGATCTGGGGCTGGTGGACCGGCTGTTGCCTGAAGATAAATGCCGCACTGCGGACGATGCCCGCCTGGTGCGTTACATCCGGATTTTCCGGCGGCTACATCCGCGAATCCTTGCAGAGCGTCGCGTTTCCCGCACCGATATCTTCAACGCGATCTTCGGTGACGATAAAGAAGCCAGGCTTATCGCCCATGAGGCCTACAACAACTGCTACCGGAAGTATTTCGGAAAGGTGAGGCCCTTCCAGCAGGGCGCCTATGAATATCTCACGGCCCTGAAAGCAATGGGCATCCGGCTGGCGGTATCCACCAACCGCAACCGGGAGTTCCTGGACAGGGAGCTGAAAACGGTGGACGAGGGGAGGTGGCAGAACCTCTTTGATGTCACGGTCTGTGCCGATGACGTTACCGGGTACAAGCCTGATCCGGAAGTGATCGTCCGCGCCCTGGAGAAGCTGGCTCTCCCTGCAGACGGGCGCGCCTGGTACGTGGGCGACAGTTACGTGGACATGCTCACAGCCAACCGTGCCGGTGTTTCCGGAGTGTTTTACAACGGTGCCTGTTGGGAGTCGGAGCGGATTGACAGCTGGTTCAGCTATCGCGATGCGCCGGCGGCGATTCTCGACAGCTTTGAGGATCTGATCAACCTGCTGGCACTGCTGGAACGGCAGGAGCCCGACGCTTTCCGGGCAACCCCTGCGGAAGTCCGGCCACGACCATACCCTCGCCCGGAGCCACCACAGCCCCGTATTGAGCCTGACTGGCACCCGGCGGTAGTCAGCCTGATTCGCCCCTCGGTGGTGTTGTTCGACTGGCATGCCACGCTGGTGGACACGCTCGATGCCATGTACCACGCGGTGGATGACATGTTTCCGGAGTTCGAGGAACTGGGCCTGATCGATCGGATGCTGGCACCGGAAGACAGCAAAACCCCCGAGGACGCCCGCCTGGTGGCTTATGTTCGCGAATTTGCCAGGCTGCACCCTAAAGTCCGGGCGGATCGCAAGATTTCACGCACGGATATTTTTGAAGTGCTGTTCGGTGAAGACCAGGACGCGAAACAGATTGCCCACAAGTCGTTCAACCGCCACTATCGGGAACACTACGGCACGGTGAAGGCGTTCGAGCCCAAAGTGCGGGCGGTGCTTGAAGGTTTGCGCCGCATGGGCATCCAGGTGGGTGTCATTACCAATCGCGATCGCGAGTTTTTCGAGCACGAACTCGCAGCGGTGGACGATACCGGCTGGACCCACCTGTTCGATGTGGACGTTTGCGGTGATGATACGCCGTTGAGAAAGCCCCACCCGGACCAGCTTTATCTTGCAGTGCAAAAACTGGATTATCCGCCCGATCCCAGCGTCTGGTACGTGGGTGACAGCACCACAGATGTGATTGCCGCCAAGCGTGCGGGTATGACCGCCGTGTTCTTCAACGGCGCGCAATGGGATCTGCCCTGGCTGAACCGGATTTTTCCCGGCACCCACAAGCATCCGGACAAACCCGATGTGGTGGTCAATGACTTTTCGGAGTTCTGGGCGCTGGTGCTGGCCTGTGAGGTCGGGCCGCCGTGAGCACCCCTGTCAAAGCTGCTCCAGGTCTATTAACAGGTCATCGCCACGCCTGAGCAGAGCCTCCCGCCGTTCCGGCTTTTGCCTGTCCCAGTTCCGGTACATCATGCCCATCCGCGGATTGCTGGCGAAATCATCCCGGTGACGGTCGATGAAGTGCCAGTACAGGGCGTTGAATGGGCAGGCATCCGCTTCCGTGGATTTGTTTACCTTGTAATGACAGTTGCTGCAATGGTCCGACATCCGCTGGATATATTTGCCACTGGCGGCGTAGGGTTTTGAACCAAGGTAGCCGCCGTCGGCGTGCATGACCATGCCGAGCACGTTGGGCAGTTCCACCCAGTCATAGGCATCGGCATAAACGGCCAGGTACCAGTCACAGATCTCCTCCGGCCTGACGCCGGCCAGCAGCGCAAAATTGCCGGTGACCATCAGCCGCTGGATATGATGGGCATAGGCGTTGCGACGGGTGGCATCAATTGCCTTGTGCATGCAGCGCATCTTGGTATCCCCGGTCCAGTAGAACCAGGGCAGTGCACGGGTATTGCCGAGCCGGTTTTCCTTCGCATAGCCCGGCATGTTCATCCAGTAGATACCGCGCACAAACTCCCGCCACCCCAAGATCTGCCGGACAAACCCCTCCACGGCGTTGATCGGCGCGCGCCCGGCATGCCAGGCCCGGGCGGCAGCTTCGCACACGGCTAACGGATCCAGCAGGCCGCAATTGATATAGGGCGACAGAATGGAATGGAACAGCCAGTCCTCGTCATCAGAAATGGCATCCTGGAAGTCGCCGAAGCAGGGCAGGGCGAAATCGATAAAGTGATCCAGCGCCCGCTCAGCGTCTTCCGGCGTCACCGCAAAATGGAAGTCCTCCGTGGTACCGAAATGATCTGCAAAGTGCTCCTCCACCAGGTCAATAACCTCCCGTGTCAGCTCGTCCGGTTCCACCCGGAAGGGAGCAGGAGCGGGTGGCTTGCCGGTCCATTTGCGGCGATTGTCCGCATCAAAGTTCCACTGCCCACCCTCAGGCTTGCCCCCGGAAGTCATCATCAAACCGGTTTTCCGCCGCATCTCCCGGTAGAAAAACTCCATCCGAAGCTGCTTGCGCCCCTCTGCCCAGTCTGCAAATTCCTGCTTGCTGGCGATAAAGCGGGTATCCGGGCGGATCTCCACCGGCACGTCAAGCCTTTCATGCCACTGACTCATCTGCTCATGCAGCCGCCACTCCCCGCATTCGGTGGTGATTACTCTGTCCGCTCCGGTTTCTCTGAGCTGGCGGGCGACGACGGCCTCCAGGCTCTGCTCGTGATTGTCCGGATGGTAGGCCTGGTAATGTACCTGCCAGCCATCCGCCTCCACCCGCTGCGCGAAATGACGCATGGCACTGAACAGCAGCACGATTTTCTTCTTGTGGTGGTTGGTATAGGTGGCTTCGTCATGGACCTCCGCCATCACAATCCGGTCCTGCTTTCGGTCAGCGTCTTCCAGCGCGCTTATGTTGGTGGTCAGTTGGTCACCGAGAATCAGAATCAGGTTTGGCATGGCAGAGGGTAGGCTCCGTTTTTGGTTTGCGGGCTTGGCAGAATAGTCACGTAAGCGGAGGGGGTGCCCTGCCAAAATCGTGCGTAGCCATGGATGGCGGAGCCGAGCGTACAGGGACGTATTTACAGCGTATTTTGGCAGGGCACCCCCTCCGCTTGCCGGGCGCCAAACACCAAATACTCCCCAAAAGAGGTAGCAAGGATACGCCAAGAGCCCAAGGGTGGTTCATCAAGGGGGCTGGTAAACTGAAACCATCGCTCAGCTGACCCGCATCAAAATGCGAAGCGCCGGGATGCGCCAGAATGTCGACATTACCCGGATGACCCCCGTTTTTGAACCAGAGCTCGTATTATGACCGCCACCGCCACACTGAAAGCCACCGAATCCACCCTCCCGGAATTCATCTGGGACGAAGCGCTGATCCGCCGCTATGATCTCAGCGGCCCGCGCTATACCTCTTACCCCACGGCAGTGGAATTCAAGCAGAATTATCCGGTAGAAGACATGGTAAAGGCAGCGGCTCGCAGCAAGGCCAGCGGCAGGCCCCTGTCGCTCTATACGCACCTGCCGTTCTGCGCCCACCTCTGTTACTACTGTGCCTGCAACAAGGTGATCACCAAAAAGCGCGACAAGGCCATGCCCTACGTGGAGCGGATACTGAAGGAAGCCGCGATCCAGTCCCGGCTATTCGGTGCGGACCGGCCGGTGAAACAGTTGCACTGGGGTGGCGGCACACCCACCTTCCTGCCGAAGGATGTCATGGAACATCTGATGGCGGGGTACGGGCAACTGTTCAACCTCCAGACCGGTGATGATCGGGATTACAGCGTGGAAATTGATCCGCGGGAAGTGGACCAGGATACTCTGCCGACACTCTGGGACCTGGGCTTCAACCGCATCAGCCTGGGTGTGCAGGATGTAAATCCAAAGGTGCAGAAAGCCGTTAACCGCATCCAGCCCCGGGAAATGACCGAGGCCGTGCTCAACGAAGCCCGCCGACTCGGTTTCCGTTCCATCAACCTGGACCTGATCTACGGTCTGCCGCACCAGACGCCGGAAAGCTTTGCCGAAACCCTGGAGGCGGTGATCCAGATGTCGCCGGACCGGCTCTCGGTGTTCAGCTATGCCCACCTGCCGGACCGCTTCTACCCGCAGACCCGTATTCTGTCAGACACGCTGCCCACGCCTCAGCAGAAACTGACCATCCTGCACAACACCATTAATCGCCTGCTGGAGGCAGGTTATGAATACATCGGCATGGACCATTTTGCCAAGCCGGACGACAGTCTCGCAGTGGCTCAGCGGGAAGGGCGGCTGCACCGGAATTTCCAGGGCTATACCACCCACTCTGATTGCGACCTGGTGTCGCTGGGTGTGTCCGCCATCGGCCAGACCGACGATGCCTACTTCCAGAACAATCATGACCTGCCTTCCTGGGAAGCCGCTATCGATGCCGGCCAGCTCGCCATCACCAAGGGCGTGAACCTGACCCGGGACGACCGTATCCGCCGCTGGGTCATCGGTCAGCTGATCTGCCAGTTCCGGCTGGATCGCCAGCAGTTTGCCAATGAGTGGGGGGAGAACCTGGACCGCTATTTCACCGATGAACTGAACCGCCTGAAGCCGATGATTGAGGATGAGTTGATCGCGGATGATGGCAACACACTGCAGGTTCAGCCCGCTGGCCGGTTGCTGATTCGGGCAATCTGCCAGATTTTTGATCTGTACCGGAAGGAAGGGGCGAGCCAGCGGTTCTCTCGGATTATCTGAGGGGACAACGAGCAAACAAAAGGGGTAGCCGAGCGGCTACCCCTTTTGTTTTCGCTCGCCGAATCTCAGGCCGGCACCCTGAACTCATTGGCCAGGTCCTGGAGCTGGCGTGCAAGCCGTGCCTGTTCCCCCGTTACCTGGGTGATTTCCCGGGAGCCGGTCAGCGTCAGGATTGCTGCCTCACTCACGGACTCCATGTTGCCCGCAAGCTCCCGGGTCACTGACACCTGTTCCTCAGAGGCCGCGGCAATCCGGGAAGCCATGTCAGAGATGCTGTTTACGTCGCTGAGTATATCGGCAAACGTCTGCTCCAGTTCCGATGCCTGCTCACTGGTCTCATTGGCCAGTTTGTGACTGGCGGTGATGGACCGGCTGGCGCTGTCAGTGACGTCTTTGAAGCCATTGATAATGCCTTCAATTTTGGTTGTGGAGTCGTGAGTCTGCCGTGCCAGGGTCCGCACTTCATCAGCAACCACTGCAAAACCACGGCCATGCTCGCCGGCACGGGCAGCCTCGATAGCGGCATTGAGGGCAAGCAGGTTGGTCTGGTCCGCCACCTGGCGGATCACATCCACCACATCGCTGATCGTGGTGCTGCGGCGTTCCAGCTCCTTAATCACCGCGTTTACCTCCTGCACGGACGTGGCCAGGGATCGGATTCTGCGCACACTGCCGTGCAAAACTTCCTCGCCAGCGCGGCTCTTTTCCATGGCGCTGCCGGCAGCATCGGCCACCTGCTGGGTATTGCGTGAGATTTCTTCGGATGTCGCAGACATTTCCTCGGTTGCGGCGGCGACCTGTTCAATCTGTTGCTGTTGATTTTTTACCTGGCCGGCATTCTGGTCGGCGGTGGAACTGGTTTCTTCGGTGGCTGTTGCCAACTGAACACTGGCCTTGTCGATGTGCTGCAGAGCACTACCGAAACGGCCGAACAGTTCATTGATGGCCTTGCCAATGGTGCCAACTTCATCGGTACTGGATATGGAAACCTGGCGGGTCAGATCCTTGTTGTCCATGGCAAACCGGACGGTCGCAAGCAATTCGGCGACCTGACGGCTGATGACACGAGTGATGAACACCGTCGCCACCAGGACGCCAAGAATGGCAGCCAGCGCAATAGTCGACGCAGTAACCAGCTCACCGCGTGCGGCAGCAACACCTCTGTCAGCCTGCGCCAGTATTTTTTCCAGCTCGTCCGCCCGGGCCTGGTTGAGAGCCTCGATACGACGGGTGGTGGTTGCAAACCACCCCGGCGCATCCAGCGCGTACAGGCCGGAGGGGCTGCTGAACAGGGTTTCGCGCATCTCCATAAGTTCACGGCTGGCTGCCGTTTGCCCGAGGTTTTTGAGGGTGGTGGTCAGTGGGGCATCTGAAGAAAGCATGCTCAGGGTCTGATTGAGGTAGGCCTCCTGCTGTCCGCCGAGGGCGGCGATCTGTCGAATGGAGGGCAGGTCGAAGTCTCCACTGCGAATCAGGGAAGCGCCCGCCGCCCGCTCGCGGCCAGCCCGCTCGGTGGCTTCTGCAAGGGCGTAGTAGGCGTTCACTTTCCGGGTCAGACCTGCGTCGGTTGAGCGGCGGATAATCAGGGGGATTCGCTCCAGCAGCTCCATGATAAGCGCGGTATAGCGCTCGGCGGACTCGGTGGCGGCAATGCTCCGGCTGTCTATCGACTGGCGGAGGGAGTTCAGATTACCCAGTGCTTGCTGCACAGACTGGATGTTATCGCTGACGCTGGCGTCAAAGATTGCCTCCACCATCAGAGTATCCAGCTGCGCGCTGTACCCCCGCAAACGGATATCTGTTTGTTGCCGTTGCATCCCCAGATCCCGGCTTGCCTGTTTGGCAGTATCGGTTCCTGCCCGGCTGGCAAAAGCCACAGCCGATCGGCCTCGCTCTTTCTGCAGGGTTTCGATCAGCGGGTCACTGATATCAGCCAACTCCACCATAGTGCGCAGTTCTCGCATGTTGCCCAGCTCATCGTAGCTGGTGGCGATCGTGTCTCTTGCAAAGTAGGCGATAACGACAAGCGCCGGCAATACCAGTGCCAGTAGCTTGCCCCGCATGGAAAGATTGTTGATCAGGCCCATTGTCGATTCTCATCTGTGAAACGTGCGCTGATTGTCCGGAAGAATCGAAGGGGGTGGTATTCACGTGAGTGGGTAGCTGTGGTGGTAGTCACTGGCCTGTAAGTCTCTGTAATTTAATGTTATCTCCATGAGTTTAAATGAGAAATCTAACACCAGGTCATTCTGGGCAGGGTACTCTCGAAGAGGTAGCCCGACGCCCGGAAGTTTGAGTCAGCAGCCCCCGCCTTCGGTGTGCCACCGTACAGACCGGAAATGGGTAGCACGCTACTCTCATTTCAACATTTCAAAGCGACAAACCAGAGAGGCGTAATGATGGGCTTGTTCAGTGCGGATGGCATGAAAGGCAGGTGTGAACAACAGATCGACAAAGCAAAGCAGTCCTGGGGCAAACCGGCGGAAGACGGGTTGCCGCAGGCCGAGGGCTGCCAGGATCAGCAGGCGGGCCTGGTGAAGGAACGGTCCACCATCATCTGTGATTGGACTGAGGAGTAGGTCCAGGAACCTGTCGCTAAGAAACAGACCCCCGGGGTGTCCGCTCGAGCCGCACGCTGACAAAGGTCAAGGCACTTCCTGCAGGAGCAGCGGTATGGTATCTGCACTCTCGCAGTGGAGAAAATCATGGAACTTGTATGCCCCGCCGGCAGCCTGCCGGCCCTGAAAACCGCCGTGGACAACGGCGCTGATGCGGTATACTTCGGCTTCCGCGACAGCACCAATGCCCGCCAGTTTGCGGGGCTGAATTTCAATGACAAGCGCGCCGGTGAAGGTATTGAATACGCCCACTCCAGGGGCAGCCGTGTGTTCTGTGCCATCAATACCTACCCGCAGCCGGATGGCTGGGAACAATGGAAAAGGGCAGTAGATCGTGCCGCAGGCCTGGGCGTGGATGCCATCATCCTGGCCGATATGGGGCTGCTGGATTACGCCGCCAACAAGTATCCGCATATTCCCCGCCACCTGTCTGTCCAGGGCTCTGCCACCAGTTACGAGGCCTTGTCTTTCTATAAGAACACCTTTGATATCCGCCGTGCCGTGTTACCCCGGGTGCTTTCCCTCGATCAGGTCCGGGGCGTCTCAAAACACAGCCCGGTTGAGCTGGAAGTGTTTGCCTTTGGCAGCCTGTGCATCATGGCGGAAGGCCGCTGTTACCTGTCTTCCTATCTTACCGACGAATCCCCGAATACCCGTGGCGCCTGCTCGCCAGCCAAGGCCGTGCGTTGGCAGGAAACTTCCCGGGGGCTGGAGTCCCGTCTGAACAATGTGCTGATTGACCGCTATGGACCGGGTGAATCCGCCGGTTATCCTACCCTGTGTAAAGGCCGCTTCGAAGTGGGAGGCAGCGTCTATCATGCCATCGAGGAGCCGGTCAGTCTGAGCACTCTGGATATGCTGCCAAAACTGCAGGAACTGGGCATCAGTGCTGTAAAAATCGAGGGCCGCCAACGCAGCCCCGCGTACATTGCCGATGTGGCCCGCACGTGGCGCCATGCCCTGGACAAACTGGAGGCCCGACCGGATGACTATAAGGTTGATCCGGCCTGGAGAAATACCCTTTCAGGGCTGTCTGAAGGCGGCCTGACGACACTGGGCGCCTACCATCGCAAGTGGAAATAAGGTTTTGCCGATTATGATGAAGTTATCCCTGGGTCCCATCCTGTGGTTCTGGTCCAAGCAAAGCGTTTTTGATTTCTATGGCAAGGCCGCCGAGTGGCCGGTGGATACCATCTATCTGGGAGAGGCCGTTTGCTCCCGCCGGCGGGAAATGAAGCCCGATGACTGGTTCGATCTTGCCCGTGATCTGAAAGCCTGTGGCAAAGAGGTGGTACTTTCTACCCAGACCCTGATCGAGTCCGACGCGGACCTGAGGCGCCTGCGCCGGATCTGCGACCAGAACGAATTCATGGTGGAAGCCAATGACCAGAGTGCCCTTCAGGTTGCCATCCGCAATAACATACCGTTTGTGACCGGCCCATCCATGAACCTTTACAATGTCGCCTCATTGAAGGTGCTGGCAAGACAGGGCCTGAAGGGCTGGAACCTGCCGGTGGAGCTGGGCCGGGAATCTCTGGAGAAGCTTATCAGGGGCCTGAAAGACGAAGGCCTGGACTTGCCTGCGGAAGTGTTTGCCTGGGGCTTCCTGCCATTGGCCTGGTCTTCCCGCTGTTTTACCGCCCGCCATTACAACCTGCCCAAAGACAACTGCGAATTCCGCTGCCTGGAGCATCCCGATGGCATGGAACTGCGTTCCCGTGAAAGCCAGGAGCTGTTCCGATTGAATGGTATTTCCACACTGTCTGGCTCGCGCTATGACCTGATGCGGGAACTGCCTGATATGGAGCGCATGGGCGTGGCTACCGTGCGCCTGAGCCCGGAACATCTCGGTATGGAGGAGGTGGTCAGGCGCTTCGATCAGGTGCGTCGTGGTGAAGCACCGGTTACCGACCCGTTGCAGCTGGTGGAGGCACCACCGTGCAACGGATACTGGTATGGCAAGCCGGGCATGGATCTGGTCGGCTAGGGCCGATCACTCCTTGACGGATTTAACGCCAGGGAAACGGTCAGACACGTACTTGCTGTGGCACTGAATACAGTTGCCCGTCATTTTGCTGAACAGCTTGTGCTGTTCTTTGGTGTCTTCGTTTCTTCCAGCTTCTGCCAGTGAAGCTGCGAGCTTGTGAAACTCCTTGTCCAGTTTGATAAAGCCCTTCGGAACAGCGGACATCAGGTCTTTGCGGTCCTCCTCCGTCAGCTCCTGTTGCAGGATAAAGCTGTCGTGAATCTGTTGGGCATTCTCTGCAACAGTCTCATGCTGGCCCATTACCATGGCGGAATGAATGGAGGCCATACCCCCCTGCACAGCTCTCATCTCCTTCTGAAGCAGCTGGCTCAGTTTATCAGTGAGTTTCGGTGTGACAGGTTCCGCCGCCAGTGAGCTGGTTGACACTGTCAGGCCCAACAGTACGGCGGCCAGGAATTTTCCGGTTCTAGCTGTCATTTGAATGATTCCTTTTATTTGCAGGTTTAAAAACAACATAGCAGTGATGTTACTGCCTGTCATGGGTTGGCACTCTCGCCCAGCCAAGATCTTCGAGAATCGCGTAGAGTGCCGGCAACGCCACCAGTATCACGACGGTGGACACCAGTAGTCCGAAGACCACTGAAATTACCAGCGGAATGACTGCCATAGCCTGGGTGCTGGTTTCGGTCAGGAGGGGCAACAGGCCGGCCACGGTGGTGCTGGTGGTGATCAGGATGGCGCGGAAGCGGGCGCGGCTGGCGGCACCGGCGGCTTCTCCGGCACTCATGCCCTGTTCCCGGTAACCCTTGATGAACTGCACCAGCAGAATCGCGTTGTTCACCACAATACCCGCCAGCGAGGCCGCGCCGATCAGTGACGGCATGGACAGGTTGTAGCCCATGATCAGGTGGCCCCACACGGCTCCCATAAAGGCCACCGGAATAGCGAGCATGACAATGATCGGCTCCAGGTAACTGCGGAACTGGAACGACAGGATCAGGAAGATCCCCAGCAGGCCGATCGACAGCCCCCGGGCGATGGACTGGCCGGTTTCCCGGGAGCGGGCGGTCTGGCCTTCCACCTGCAGGCTGATTTCTGGCCAGCGCTCACGAAGATTCGGGAACACCCGGTTCTGCAGATCGGTCACAATGGCATTGGCGTTGGTGCGACGGCTGTTTACATCGGCCGTTACCGTGACCGTACGCAGGCCGTCAATACGGGTGACCTGTGACCATTGCCGCTCCCTGGTGATGGTGGCCACTTCGCGCAATGGAACCATCCGGCCCTCCCCGGTGGTGATCACGGCATCTTCCAGGAACTCGCGGGTGTTGCGTTCGGCGCTGGTCTGGCGCACCAGGATTTCGATGTGCTGGTCACCGATCTGTACCGTATCCACGATATCGCCGAGCAGGCCGGTGCGGATCTGGCGGGCCACCTCGGCGGCGTTCAGGCCCAGGGACAGGGCACTGTCTTTCAGTGTCAGGATCCGTTGCGGCTTGCCGGGGCGGAGATCATCCAGCACGTTGAACGTGCCGTTATAGCGGGCGATTTCCTCACTCAGGTAACGGGCCCCGGCCTTAAGCTCCTCCAGATCTGTGCCCTGCAGGCGAACTTCGATGGGAATGCCGGCCGGGCCGAAGCCGGGTTCCTGGATGTTCAGGGCGATCAGGCCGGGAATTTCGCCGATTTCCTGGTACCAGCGGTCGGTCAGGGTGGCCAGATCCACGGTGCGGATTTCGGCGGTTAGTAGATCGGCCATCACAGTCGCCACATGGGCGCCTTTCTCGCCAGCCCCGGCGTGCTGGTTAAAGCGGGTCTGAATGTTTTGCACCAGAGCCTGCTGGCCTGGCTGTTCCGGCGCGTATTCCTGGTTCAGCCTGTTCATGGCCGCGGTGATACGGTCAGTAATGGCCCGGGTCTGGTGCAGGGGAGTGCCCTGGGGCATCAGTACCCGCGCTTCCAGCACATCGCCCTCGATCTCCGGCATGGCTTCCATGCGGATATGGCCGCCGGCCATCAGGCCCACTGAGCCAAGGATTACCAGCAGCATCGCAGCCAATACGCCATAACGGAAACGGATGGCGCCGTCAGCTAAGCGCCCCACCTTCTCACGAGCCTTTCCAAAGCCATTATCGAATGCCGTACGGAAGCGGGAAGGTGCTCGCTCGCGTTTTTTGCCCAGGCCACTTTTGAGGTGATGGGGCAGTATCCAGAAAGCTTCGATCAGTGAGGTGGCAAGGGCGGCAATGAGGACAACCGGCAAGACCTCCAGTACCGCGCCCAGTTCTCCGGCCAGAAACGCCAGAGGGATAAACACGGAAACCGTGGTCAGAAATGACGACAGCACGCCTGGCAGGATTTGCTGTGTGCCTTTGACTGCCGCTTCCAGAGCGCCACAGCCCTCGGCAGCGTGCCGGGCGATGTTGTCGGTGATCACCACGGAGTCGTCCATGACGATACCGATAGCCATGAGCAGAGCCACCAGGGTGATCATGTTCAGGGACAGACCGGTAACAGCCATCATCACAAACGCGCCGGCAAAGGCGGATGGCAGGCCGAACAGGGCCCAGAAGGCGAGGCGGGGGCGGAAAAACAGCGCCATCACCAGGCCCACCAGCAGCAAACCGGTGATGCCGTTGCCCACGAGCATCTGCAAGCGGTCGCGGACGATAGAGGTCATGTTCTGGGTGATTTCCAGTTCCACGGTGCCACCGCGGCGGGTCTCTTCCTCATCAACAAAGGCCTGCAGTGAATCCATTACCCGCAGGGCATCGTCGTGCCGGTTCTTGTGGATCTCAAGAACGATGGCGCGTTGGCCGTTGAATTCCACCCGTTCTTCTTCCCGTTCATGGGTCTCGGTAATGCTGGCGAGGTCCCCCAGGGTGAGCACGGCCCCGGCTTCGCCGCCGATAACGGGAAGCTGGGCCAGGGCTTGCAGCGAGTGTCGCTCGTCCACAAACCGCAGCTGGATATCCTGGTTGTCGGTTTCAATGTTGCCCAGAGGCATGTCCAGGTTCTGGCTGTTTATGGCGCGGGCAATGTCGCGCACACCCAGACCGTACTGGCGCAGCAGGTCCCGGGAAACCTCGATGTGCCACTGGCGCTGGGACAGGCCAACGGGAATGACATCAGCCACGCCATCGATGGCGAAAAGCCGGTCTTCCAGCTCGTTGGTGTAAGTCTCCAGATGCGAAAAGCTCATGGGCCCGTAAACCGCGATGGCGGCCACCAGGCTGGTGCGGTAAAGCTCACGGATGATCGGATCTTCGGCTTCTTCGGGCAGATCGGTCAGGGCTTCGATTTCGGTGCGGATATCATCCAGAAAGCGGCCCATATCGCCCTGGGGCGCCATGCTGGCAATGGCCCGGGCCTGATTGTCCCGGGCGGTGCAGGAGATTTCCTCCATGTAGTCCACACGCTGTAATGCTTCACCCAGGCGCTGGCAGATGGCTTCTTCCACATCCGCTGCAGTCGCACCCCGGTATTCCATGGTAATGCTGACTTCCGGCGGCAGGTATTCCGGAAAGGTTTCCCGGGTCAGCTGTGGCGCGGCAAACAGGCCCATTGCCAGAATCAGAACAAGCAGCAGATTGCCCGCGGTAGGGTGGCCGGCAAACCAGCGGATCATGGCTGCTCTCCTGCAGCCTTTTTCTGCAACCACTGACGGGTTTGTTCATCTGGCCGGGGGTTCAGCAGCGTGCCTTCTATGGCGGGTACCAGGTCATCCAGTATCAGCCGATCGCCGGCTTCCAGTCCGTCGCTGACCACCGCAAGCTCACCCTGTTGCCAGGCCAGAGTAACCGGCTGCCGTTGCAGGCGGTCATTGTCATCGGCCAGATATACCTCGCCCTGATGAATCGCGCTGGCCGGCACCACCAGCACCGGCTCCGGTGTCGGCACTGCGATCGTTGCCTGCACAAACATGTTTCGCACCAGCGGCGGCCGGGCCGGGGGATTGGCGTCGCGGTATGGCTCCTCCACTGTAATCACTGCCTGGATGGTGCGGGTGGCCGGATCGAGGCTGCCGGTAATCCGGGTCAGCTTGCCGCGCCAGTGACTGTCGGGCGCACTGGTCGGTTGCACGGATACGGTCAGCGAATCCAGCGGCAACTGCCGGTGGAAGTCGGTAAAACCCCGGTGTGTTTCGTCATTGTCTGCCGGATCAGGCGCACCCGGGATTTGGGACAGCACATTGCGAAGCTCAGACATCTGCAGCTGCACTGTGGCTTCCGCAGCGGTGATGTCATCCGCAACAAGCAGGGTCTGATTGGGACTGACCTGTTGCCCCGTTTCGATTTCAGACCGGTGAACCCGCATATCCCATGGGGCCCCGAAGCGGGTATCTTCAAGATCTTCCAGGGCGTTGGCCAATGCCGATTCACTCCGGGCCAGGCGCGCTTTCAGGGTATCCCTGCGTACGGGAATCAGGTTGAGCTGGTTTTTCAGCGACTGCACCGCCTGCTGCTGATGCAGGGTAGCCCGCTGCTGTTCATCAAGCCGGGTTTCCGACAGAGCGCCACGGTCCACCAGGGTTTTTGCCCGTTCCAGTTCCCGCTGGGCCAGGGCCAGCCGCCGGTTTTCCAGTTCCAGCAGCTCCCGGGTGTTGCGCTTCTCCTGATCCAGTTGCCGCAGTTCCGCTTCAAGAGCGGCAATATCCGCCCTGGCGGATGCCTCGGCCAGTTCGTAACGGGTCGGGTCGATCTGCAGCAGGCGGGTGCCTTCGGAAATCATGTTGCCGCTTTCCAGATCCGGGTGCTTCCAGATGATACGCCCGCCTACGTTGGCCACTGCCTGCCAGCTTCGCGCCGGTAACACCTGGCCATAGCCGCGGGCTTCAGTGCGAACGGTGAGGGGAGTGACCTCAAGGATTGTCGCTGGTGTTGCTGAGGGCTGTTCAGCTGTGCGCTCAGGTGGTTGCTTCATTTTCGCCATTATTACCACGAAGGCGATACCCGCGATCAGCGTCAGGGCTACGATGAACTTATGTTTGCGGTGCATCCGGAATCTCCTGAAAGCTGGCACTGAAAAGTCTGAAAATGCGCGGTGCGGCCTGTTCGAGGCTGCGAATATCACCGCCTATCATGCCCTGGACCACTAACCCCTGAATGGCCCCCAGATAGAGCACTGCGGCAGCCTCGGTGTCGATGGTGGCAGTAATGCGCTGCTGGTCGATACCGAGGTTCAGCAGAGAAATGACCTTCTGACGGTAGTTGGCCAGAGTTTCGCGAACGATCCGTTTGGCCGCGCCATTTCCCGGCTTCTGGAGTTCTCCCAGCATCAGCCGCGGAATGCCCGGGTGACGGGCAATGAAGCCGATATGAGCCAGAAACATGGCTTCCAGGGCCTGGTCGGCGTGATCATGTTGATCCGCCACACTGAAAACCCGCTGGGTGAGCTGCTCGGATACCCAGACTGCCACCGACTCCCACAGGCTGTTCTTGTTGGGGAAGTGCTTGAACAGCGCGCCCTGGGAAAGCCCCACCTCACTGGCAATGCGGGTGGTGGTCAGGGTGGAAGGGTCTTGCTCCGCACACAGGTGCACCACTGCCTCGACAGTTTCGGACTGGCGCTGTTCGGTACTTTGGTAAGTGCGTCTGGTGGGTTCCAAGGGGATAGCCGTCCGTATCTCACAAAAGAAAGTAATTAATTACTTCTACTTTGATCGAATAACCGGTATTTTTCAAGCATGTTTTTAGGCGATTTACTTTTCCGAGGTTCTGATGTCGAAGGGTTTGCTGGCATCACCCATGTAAAGCGTTCGATGAGGAAAGGGAATTTCCACACCCTGGTCGTCGAAGGCTTTCTTGATGCGACGAAGGAATTCGCGGCCAAGTTCCCATTGTTTGATGGGTGTGGTTTTCAGGCGGCCTTTGATGATCACTGCCGAATCGCCGAATTTGTCCACCCCGAACAGCTCCGGCAATTCATCCAGCATGAAACGGCCGTAGGCAGGGTCCGCCTTCATTTCCGCGCCAACCTGGTTGATGATAGCCACAACCCTGTCCGTGTCTTCCTTGTAGGCCACGCCGAGCTCAAACACGTAGGCAGACCATTCACGTGTCATGTTCGCCATGGTTGTGACGCTGCCATTGGGGAAAATATGCACGGTCCCGGATAGATCCCGGAGAATGATGGTCCGGAAGTTGATCGCTTCGACCAGGCCTCCGGTGCCGTTAACCATGGCGACATCACCAACGCGGACCTGATTTTCCAGGAGGAAGAAAAAACCTGAAATCAGATCTTTCACAAGGCTCTGTGCCCCGAAGCCTACCGCGAGGCCAATGATGCCGGCGCCCGCCAGGAGCGGCGTAATGTCAATGCCAGCCTGTCTGAAAATCAGCAGGACCACAATTACCCAGAGAACCAGGTAAATGCCCTGGCGTAAAAGCCGGATCAGGGTGTCGATGCGCTTGGCCGACTCGCTCAGCGGCTCGCCTTCTTTGCGGGTGCGAAGTGCCAGTTGACGTTCGAGGCGATGCAGGCCCCGGCGGAGGAGGTGCATTGCAATCCAGGCAGCTACCAGGACAATCAGTATCCGGAGTCCTGCGGCAAGGATGTTGTGCCAACTGATGGCGGACAGGGAATTGACGAGAGCGTCCATTTCATCCTCCTGATGATGACTAGTCCGGATGTATCCCTTGAAAAACTGTTATTCGATCACATCGCTTATGAACAGGCTTGTCAAGAGCTGTAAGTGCTGTCCATAGATGACCTGACGTTTTGCGGGCATGGAATTCAGGGAGTAACCTCGACAATACACTCGCATAACCAGGAGGGAGGGAATTATGGACATCCGCCTTAAACGAGCCTATGAAGTCCCCGCCCGTTCAGACGGCCCGCGGGTACTCGTAGACCGCATCTGGCCCCGGGGGGTGGCCAAAGACGATGCCGATATCGCCCACTGGCTGAAAGGGTTGGCACCGTCCACTGAATTGCGGAAATGGTTCGGCCACGATCCGGATAAATGGTCGGAGTTCCGGGAACGATACCTCAGCGAGCTGGCCTCGGAAGACGCGGTTGAAGATCTTGAGAAGCTCAAAAACCTGGTTGAAGAACACAACCGGATTACGCTGGTGTTCGCGGCAAAAGATACCGAGCATAACAATGCGGTAGCGCTACGGGATTTTATTCTGGATAACCGGCTATGAAACTGACGCAGCCGCTGTCAGGCAGTGTTTGACCGGATCAGTTTCGCGTCCTTGTGTGTAAATCATGATTTAAGTCATTGCGTAGTGAGCCATATTCATTGAGGGTATAACGATATTCCATAAAGGAGGTCACTATGACAGTCAATGAAGGTCTTCGCCTGATAGCCGGTGTGTTCACACTGATTTCCATTCTGCTGGCTCACTATGTAAGTCCGTACTGGCTTTTCTTTACCGGTTTTATTGCCCTTAACCTGATCCAGTCTTCCTTCACCAAATGGTGCCCGGCTATGGTGGTTCTCAAGAAACTGGGTTTCAGGGAAGAAAAACCGGTTAACTGATCCTATGGACGACTGATTATGCCGCCATAGGGGGCCGCTGTATTTAAGGAGCCAGGTGCTGCGCCCCTTATCCTTGACGTTTCCCAATGATCATCGGCAGGTAACTGAAGCCGCCAGTCGGGAAAGCTGCCCGCTCAGGCTGCTCATCGGGTGCAGGTTTCAGGGTGTCGACAGCGGCCAGAAATTCCTCCATCACAATCCTGAGCTCCATCCTGGCAAGCGGGGCACCAGGGCAGACGTGAACGCCAGCACCATACAGCAGATTCTGGTCACGGTTCTTCTTCGGGCAAAACGCATCCGGGTCACCGAAGACCCTCTCGTCACGATTAGCGGATGCCCACAAAATGGTGATTTTCTCGCCTGCCGGAATCTGCCTCCCTCCAATCTCCACATCCCGGGTTGTGATCCGGCGGTTGGACATCAGAGGCGCGTCCATGCGCAGTATTTCGTCGATAGCGTCCGACAATCCAGCGGTACCGTTGGCAAGGCTCTGCCTGATGTCCGGGTGTTCAGACAGGTAATTCAGCAGAATCGATACGCTGGCGCTGATTGTCCCCAGTTCGCCGACAGTCCAGTTCCGCAACAGGCTGGTGAGCTCTGCATCGGTCATCGGGCGGCCATTGACCCTCTCTTCCATCAACGACGTGGTGACGTCCGCGGGGGCATTAACTCCGGCCTGGCGTCGGGTTTCCAGCAAATCATGAATATAGTCATCGAATTCATGGGCAACCTCAGCCATGGCCTGGCGGTCACGGGCGAGGGTGGCCCGATGGTTTTTCAGTACCCACTGTCGCAGTGGTTCGTGAAGGGAGTCCGGCCACCCCATAAACGCGCATTGTATCTGCAGGGCAAAGGCTCTGCTGAATTTTTCAACGACATCAAACGGCTGACCGTCGGGCAGGCTATTGACAAGGTTGCGGGCAATACTGCGGCAGGTTGGCTCAAATTCACTCATTGCCCGTTTTGAAAAATAAGGCTCGATTACCCGTCGATAGGGGGTGTGCTCAGGCGGGTCCATGCCATTGGGGACGGAAACATGGTTTGATGCCGCACTGCTGAAAGTCTGGTGATCTTCCAGCACTCGCATAACGTCGCGATGTCTGAACAACGTCCAGTGCTGGTAGTCGCTCCAGGCGACCGGACACTGGGCGCGCATGGTATCGTACGCCCGTATCTGGTCACCCAGGACCTCATCGCTTCTGGGGTTCCAGTCAGGGCTGCGGGGATCGTCTGCCATTGCTAATCCTCGGGAAGAAAACAGGTTCTGCCAGATTAACAGGGAGCCGCATTGTCTTCTTGAAGATAAATCAATTGCTGCCAGGTTAAACACTACGAATCAGTGAGCTGGCAAGGGCAATCAGATCTGTTCCCGGAGCAGCATGGCCTTGATATGACCGATGGCTTTCATGGGATTGAGGCCCTTGGGACAGTAGGCTGTGCAGTTTCCAATGCCACGGCAGCGAAATACGCTGAACGGGTCCTCCAGCTTTTCCATGCGTTCGCCTGTGGCGGTATCCCGGGAATCCACAAGGAACCGATACGCCTGCAACAGCCCCGATGGCCCGATGTATTTTTCCGGGTTCCACCACCAGGAGGGGCAGGCGGAGGTGCAGCACGCACAGAGAATGCACTCATATAAGCCATCGAGCTTTGCGCGGTCCTCCGGGCTTTGCAGCCTTTCAATCGCCGGGTCTGGCGTGTCGTTGATCAGCCAGGGCATGACGCGTTCGTACTGCTTGAAGAACAGTGACTGGTCAACCACCAGGTCCCGGATCACAGGCATGCCAGGAAGTGGCCGGATTTCCAGAACATCTTTTTTGCCCAGGGCATCCGCTACGTTGGTAATACAGCCCAGGCCATTGCGGCCGTTAATGCTGAGCCCGTCGGAGCCACAGACGCCTTCGCGGCAGGAGCGCCGGAATGTCAGGGTGGTATCACGGGTTTTCAGGTGCTCCAGCACATCCAGCACCATGCGGTTGCGGAATTCTTCACCAACCTCGACATCCTGGCTGTAAGGTGTTTCGTCATGTTCAGGGTGGTAGCGGAACAGGCGAACAGTGAAATTTGCCATGAGGGCACCTTCCGGGCTTTTAAAAGGGTATGAAATGAATCTTAGCAGAGGATTGCTTCAGTGCTAGCGCTTGAATGGTGTGAAACTCCACTCCAGGCTGTCCAGCAGATTTTTCACGCCCAGCCCGAGTTCCGTGTCACCCTCGATAACCAGGCGCCGCTGGAAAAACAGTTGATCCGGATCCTGCCGGCGTTCTGCAAGAGTTTTGAATGCCGACACAGAACCGCGAATAGTGGCTTCCCCCGGGCCCTCGATAACCCGCAGCCGGCCGGCCCAGTATCCGATGGTAATGCCTGGCTGTCCGCCATTAATTTCCAGCCGGATACGGCGGCCCTCAAAGTCGTCAAATTCACCCTCAGCGATTGCATCGGCAAACAGGCGGTTTAGCGGCGCTTCGGCGAACATCTGTTTGCAGGGAACCGGAATCTTTCGGTCAATAACGCCCAGCATTGGCACAGGTGAGGGCAGGTACTCTTTCAGGACCGCCAGCGACTGTTCGAACAGGGCACTGTTGGCAGATAAAAATGCAGGGAATGAAAAAGCCATGAGCTACTCCGGACGGTCAGAAAACCTGCCCAGAGTAATCCAAACCATGCGTCAGTGATTTGATATAACTCAGCCCTTATGCAGGCCTTCCTCTACCGCCCATACCGCGACTTCCACCCGTGAGCGCAGGCTCAGCTTCTTCAGCAGGTGCTTCACGTGGACTTTCACGGTGCCATCGCTGATGTCCAGCTTGCGGCCGATCATCTTGTTGGACAGGCCCTCGGCAATCAGGCGGAGGATGTCTTTCTCCCGCGGGGTGAGGCTGTCAAAGTCCGGGCGCGCAGCCTGCTGGGGTTTCTGGGAGCGCAGTGCCTGGGCCAGCAGGGCAGTCAGGCGGTCGCTGATCACCATTTTGCCTACAGCAGCCTGGTGCAACTGCTGGATCATGTCGTCCGGTTCCATATCCTTGAGCAGGTAACCGTCGGCTCCCGCTCTCAGGGCTGCTACCACGTCGTCTTCATGATCGGACACCGTGAACATGATGATGCGGGAGCTGATGCTTTCTTCCCGAAGTTTTTTCAGGGCCTCAATACCGTTCATTTCCGGCATGTTGAGGTCCATCAGAACCAGGTCGGGCTCAAGTTGCTGTGCCAGACGTATACCGTCAGCCGCGTTGCTGGCCTCGCCAACCACCTGCATGTCGTCTTCCATCTCGATCAGTTGCTTTATGCCCTGACGAAGCAAAGGGTGATCGTCTATCAACAGGATGCTCGCCGGTGAGTCAGCCATGGTTCCTCTCATTTTTTGAAAATAGTGTTGCAACCCTCAGCCGCTGGCGGCTTCGGATGTGATCAGGTGCCTGCTCTTGGGTACAAAACTCAGTGCCACTTCCACACCACCGCTGTCACGGTTGCGGACGTTGACTTTACCACCCAGGGTGCGGGCCCGGTCCTGCATGATGATCAGGCCGTAGTGCTGTGCCGGCTGGTCCCCGGCCGGGAGCCCTTTGCCATTATCGAGTATTCTGACCTGTACCCGCGGAGATTCAAACAGCACCTGCACCAGAATCTCCGATGCCTGAGAGTGTTTCACTGCATTAGCCAGGCCCTCACGGACGATCTGCAGGGTGTGGATTTCTTCATTGGGTGACAGTGTCTGCGGTGGCAGGCGGTATTCCAGCTGTACTTCACTGCCCAGCCGCTCAGAGAACTCTTCCGCAGTTTGCCGCAAGGCCGTGGCCAGGTCGGGGGTATCCAGTTTCAGCCGGAAGGTAGTCAGCAGTTCTCGCAGTTGGCGGTAGGCACTGTTCAGCCCGGTGCTCAGTTCTTCCAGAATGTCATTGTGGATTTTTTCATGTTCCCCTGTGATGTCCAGGCGGCGAAGCCGCGCAACCTGCATTTTCAGATAGGACAGGGATTGGGCCAGGGAATCGTGGAGCTCCCGGGCAATTACCGTGCGCTCCTCGGCCAGGGTGAGTTGCTGCTCTTCGGTAATCTGCCGCTCCAGGAAAATTGCCGTGGCCAGCTGATCGCTCAGGGTTTCCAGCAAACGGCGGGAGGTCTGGGAAAGCCCTTTGCTGGCCGGATACCAGACTTCAAGGGTGCCCAGAAGCTGCCCCGGTATGCGAATGGGTAACAGCAGCCTGCGGCCGTCGTTGTCCTCAGAGGGCAGGTCGTCAAACACTTCCGGTGTTATCAGGCAGGCATTGCAATGATGATCCTTGCAGTAGAAAGGCCGTTCCAGGGTCGAGGTGGTAATGGCTTCTACCGGCTCACTGGTGTTCTTGTCATGAAGAAATAACCGGATGGGGCCAATTCCAAGCAACTGCTCCAGATCATGAAGCATGGGGATAGCCCCGTTGCACAGGTCGTGATTGGCGAACAGGGAGCGGCTGGAAGAGTGGAGCAGTTCCAGGGCAGCGTGGCTCTTCTCCAGTTCACGGGTCTTTGCTAACGCCTCTTCCTGCAGTTCGCGGTAGCTTAATGCCAGTTCACTGGTCATCTGGTCAAAGGCAGTGCCGAGTTGTGACAGCTCATCCGAACCTTTCAGATTGGCCTTGTGCGAAAAATCCTTTTCCTTTACCGCGTCGGCGATGTTCACCAGTTTGCGCAGTGGCCGCAGCACGCGGTTCTTGAGATCCAGAAATAGCCCGAAGATTATCACTATGGAGAACACCAGGCTGATGATCTGTATCAGGTGCAACAGGTCAATGCGGGCCTCGGTCCGGTGCTCCAGCATGCTGACCAGCCCATCCACCTCGGCAACATAACGCTCCGTAGCTGTAATCAGTTCGTCGGTGACGCGGGTGCCATTGGCTGCACTGGCAATCAGTGCCGGCCTGAGCACATCCTGCCACAGTGATTCCATCTCCCGGTGCTGTTCTGCCAGCGGGTGGTCGGCAACATCGGGGATTACACGGCTGAATTCGGGATGGGCCATGCGTGCCTCGTGAGCATCCAGCCGGGTCTTGACCCTGGATGGATCAACAGTAAGATCAGCAGCGAAGCGGGCAAGCAGTTCATAAGCGCCCATGCGCAATGATCCGGCAATATTGATTGCCGTGGCATTACCCTCAATGCTGCGGGACACCGCGAGTGTCGTTGCCATGCTCACCATGGCTGTCAGCACAATGGCCCCGGTAACAATGGCAATCCGTTTAACGAGGGGGCTGTTTCGTCGCATCTGCTATCTTCATATTCGTCCATTCCAAGACATAGTGGGCTTACCTTAACGTCATATCATGCAGGGCCCTGAGCAAGCCTGGCAAGATTTTGTAGTTGGAGCGCTACACCTTTCCATCTGTCGTTTACTCAGTGCCGCTTGCATCAGCTTCTTCCTCCATGATGCCGCAAGAACGCCAATTGCTGACGTTGTCTGTTCGGTATCCAACAGAAGGTTACATTTTTTTTGATATTGATCAACAAGCATCGTGATTTGCGGCAGGCGTCGCTGAAAAAAATGGCCTTGCGATCCGGCACTCAGGCAAGCAGATATTCACGGAGGACTCTTCTGCTGGTGCCATCGATATGGAGCCCGGCCCGTGGGTAAAGCTGGCATCAATATTTGATTTCGCCTTCTCAGAAGGAGATTGGCAGGGCTAACATGACCGGCTTGCCCGGGCGTCGATTCAATTGTGCTCGCAGAACTCTGGCCGCCAAACCACGGTCACGCTGCTGATCGACCAGGGCCTGCCAGTGGTCCGGGTAGGAGGGCGTCTTGCAATGAATCTGTATGGCCCCCTCCTTCATATGGTAACGAGGTAACCCGGACATAATTCCCGCCTGAATTCTAATGGGAGTGTACCTCCTTGAGGATAGTCAATTACCCCCATTGGCAATAGCCCATCATAGTCTTTGACCCTATGCAGGGCAAAGCAGGAAACTGAAAATTGGTATTTTTTTGCGAGTGAGCCAATGCAGTCCAACTCCATTCGTGATCATGAAGATGACAACCTGACCTCGCTGGCGGTGGTTCTTCCGCTGGCGGTTGTCGGCTTTGTTGTAGCTGCCGGCTGCTGGACCATCTTCGCTGTGGCCGGCGCGCACCTGCGGGATGCCCTGGCCCTGGGGGCCCTGGAATTCGGCCTTTTGCTGGCAATGCCCATGGCGGTGGGGGCCCTGCTGGCGGTGCCAGCAGGTATCGCGGCCCAGAAGGTGGGGGCCAGACGGGTGATGATTGCCTGCCTGCTCGGACTTGCCGTCTGCATGGGGTTGCTTTTGCTGGTGGAGTCCTGGGCAGGGTACCTGGTGGTCGCCGCCGGCCTCGGCCTCGCGGGCGGGTTTTACAGTGCCGGTCTCCAGTTTGTGACCTGCCACGCGCCCCCCCGGCATATAGGGCTTGTGCTGGGCATATTTGGTGCTGGCGTGACGGGCGCTGGCTTCAATTATTATCTGGTTCCGCTGATTTTACAGGCATTCTCCTGGAGGGGCGTGCCGCTTGCCTATCTGGTTGCGCTTTTATTGGTGGCCGCTCTCCTGGTGTTACTGACGGACGATTCGGATGCGAATGCCGATCCCGATACTGAAGCGACGACCGGCCAATTACTCCGTCGCTTTGAAAACCTGCGGGTGTGGCGACTGGGCCTGCAGTTTGGTGTAGTGGCGGGGAGTTTTTTTGCTCTGGCGTTATGGTTGCCGGATTTCATGTCGTCCCGTTTCCTGCTGACCGTGGAGACAGGCGCACGGCTGGCGTTGTGGTTTGTGATACCCGGTGCCCTGGCCCAGATCATAGGGGGAGCATTTTCGGACCGCTATGGCGCTGTCAGGGTGGTGGTGCGGTCACTGGCGATCTGTCTTGTCGCCCTGTTTGTGCTGTCTTATCCACCTATGACCCTGTCCGTGCAGGGAGTAGAGACGGTGATTAACGTGGAGTTCGCCCTGCCGCTCTTTGTGGAGAGCATTTTCATCGTACTGCTTGGTCTGGCACTTGGCTGCGCAATGGGTGGCCTTCAGCGCATGGTGGTAGCTGAAAATCGTGAGGCGGCGGCCTTTGCGGCCGGAGTATTGTTGCTTAGTGCGTGTTCGGTTGCCTTCCTTTTGCCGGTGCTTTTCGGCGCCATGATTCATTGGCTCGGGGTGGGGACAGCCATGTTCATGATTATTTTCCTGTTGCTGGCCGGCAACCTGTTGCTGTTCGCCCGGGACTACCGCCACAGGGAGCGTCAGGCGCTGTTACACAGGGGTATATAGTGCTTCTACCACCTGGGGGGTAGATGCGGGTTATGTGGTAGTAACCACGCAGATTTCAGGGCTTTTCTCACACACAATGGTCTCAAATCGGAGCTGAATCGGAACAGTGATCCGGCAGACGGGCAGATGGAGAGAGAGACCATGAGTCATTTGATCGATAAACTGAGCTACTTCAGGAAAAAGCGCGAGTCGTTCGCTAACGGCCACGGCGAAACCCATGATGTCAGCCGCGAGTGGGAGGACACCTACCGCCAGCGCTGGCAGCATGACAAGGTTGTGCGTTCCACCCACGGCGTCAACTGCACCGGCTCCTGCAGCTGGAAGATTTACGTCAAGAACGGTCTGGTTACCTGGGAAACCCAGCAGACCGACTACCCACGTACCCGTCCGGATCTGCCCAACCACGAGCCCCGCGGCTGCCCCCGTGGTGCCAGCTATTCGTGGTACATGTACAGCGCCAATCGCCTGAAGTACCCGCTGATGCGCAAGCATCTGATGCAACTCTGGCGGGCAGCCAGGATCCAGTACAACGATCCTGTCGAAGCCTGGGCATCCATTGTCGAGGATCCCAAGAAGACGGCCGAATACAAGCCCCGTCGCGGCATGGGCGGATTTGTGCGTTCAAGCTGGGATGAAGTCAACGAGCTGATCGGCGCTTCCAACGTCTACACTGCCAAGAAGCACGGTCCGGACCGGATTCTGGGCTTCTCGCCGATTCCGGCCATGTCCATGGTGTCCTACGCAGCCGGCAGCCGTTACCTGTCCCTGATCGGTGGCGTGTGCATGAGTTTCTATGACTGGTACTGCGACCTGCCGCCGGCCTCGCCACAGACCTGGGGCGAGCAGACCGACGTGCCGGAATCCGCCGACTGGTACAACTCCGGCTACATCATTGCCTGGGGCTCCAACGTACCCCAGACCCGCAGCCCGGATGCCCACTTCTTCACGGAAGTCCGTTACAAGGGCACCAAAACGGTTGCCATTACCCCGGACTACGCAGAAGTGTCCAAGCTCTCTGATGAATGGCTGAACCCGAAGCAGGGCACTGATGCCGCCCTGGGCATGGCCATGGGTCACGTGATTCTGAAAGAATTCCACGTCGACAACCCCAGTGAATACTTCACTGACTACGTGCGCCGCTACACTGACATGCCTTACCTGGTGATGCTGGAGAAGCGTGAGGACGGCCGCTACGTGCCGGGCCGCTTCCTGCGCGCCAGTGATCTGGTCGATGGCCTCGGGGAAGAGAACAATCCCGAGTGGAAAACCATTGCTATCGACGAGAAAACCAACCAGTTGACCGCTCCCAACGGCTCCATCGGTTATCGCTGGGGTGAAAAGGGCAACTGGAACCTCAAGCAGACTGCGGGCACCAACGATGTGGAACTGCAGCTGTCGATGGTCGAGAAGCACGATGACGTGGTGGATGTTGCGTTCCCGTACTTCGGCGGTATCGAACATGACCACTTCAAGCACGTGGAGGTTTCCGACACCCTGACCCACAAGCTTGGCAGCCGCAAAGTGCAACTGGCTGACGGCAACGAGGGTCGGGTGGTCACTGTCTATGACCTGATGGTGGCTAACTACGGTATCAGCCGTGGCCTGGGCGACGATGATGGCGCTACGTCCTATGACGAAGTGAAGCCCTACACTCCGGCCTGGCAGGAAAAGATCACCGGTGTTCCCGCCCACAAAGTGATCCGCATTGCCCGCGAGTTTGCGGATAACGCAGACAAGACCAGGGGCCGCTCCATGGTCATCGTCGGTGCCGGCATGAACCACTGGTATCACATGGACATGAACTACCGCGGTCTGATCAATATGCTGATCATGTGCGGCTGTGTCGGCCAGAGCGGTGGTGGCTGGGCCCACTATGTGGGACAGGAAAAACTGCGCCCGCAGACCGGCTGGCAGCCGCTGGCGTTTGGTCTGGACTGGCAGCGCCCGCCGCGCCACATGAACTCCACGTCCTTCTTTTATGCTCACTCCGGCCAGTGGCGCTACGAGAAACTGGGCGTGGACGAGATTCTGTCACCGCTGGCGGACAAGTCCAGATTCGGTGGCAGCCTGATTGACTACAACGTTCGTGCCGAACGCATGGGCTGGTTACCGTCTGCGCCGCAGCTGAACCGTAACCCCCTGGGCATTGCCGCGGAAGCGGAAAAGGCTGGCATGGAAGTGCCCGACTATGTGGCCCAGTCCATGAAGGATGGTTCATTGGCCTTCGCCGCCGAGGACCCGGAAGCGCCCCAGAACCACCCCAGAAATATGTTTATCTGGCGTTCCAATCTGCTTGGTTCTTCCGGTAAAGGCCATGAGTACATGCTCAAGTACCTGCTGGGCACCAAGAGTGGTCTGCAAGGCAAAGATCTGGGCCACGAAGGCGGCGCCAAGCCCGAGGAAGTCAAATGGCATGATGAGGCGCCGGAAGGCAAGCTCGACCTGCTGGTGACCCTCGACTTCCGCATGTCCACCACCTGCATGTATTCGGACATCGTTCTGCCGACCGCAACCTGGTACGAGAAGAACGACCTGAACACGTCAGACATGCATCCGTTCATTCACCCGTTGACCGCCGCCACTGACCCGGCCTGGGAAGCCCGTAGTGACTGGGAAATCTACAAGGGCATTGCCAGGGCATTCTCCAGGGCGACCGAGGGTCACCTGGGCGTCGAGAAAGACGTTGTCACCCTGCCGCTGCTGCACGATGCGCCGGCCGAGCTGGGCCAGCCTTTCGATGTGAAGGACTGGAAGAAAGGCGAATGTGACCTGATCCCGGGCAAGACCGCGCCCAACTTCATTACCGTTGAGCGGGACTACCCGAACACCTACGCACGCTTTACCTCCCTTGGGCCGCTGATGGACAAGCTGGGTAATGGCGGCAAAGGCATCAGCTGGAACACCGAGAAGGAAGTGACGTTCCTTGGCGACCTGAACTACAAGCATATCGACGGTGCCAACGCCGGCCGTCCCAAAATTGAAAGTGCTATTGATGCGGCAGAAGTGATTCTGACCCTGGCACCGGAAACCAATGGTCAGGTAGCGGTAAAGGCCTGGGCTGCGCTGTCAGAAATGACCGGCCTGGATCACACCCATCTGGCGAAGAACAAGGAAGAGGAAAAGATCCGCTTCCGGGATATCGTGGCGCAGCCGCGCAAGATCATCTCCAGTCCTACCTGGTCCGGCCTTGAAGACGAGCATGTGTCCTACAACGCCGGTTATACCAACGTGCACGAGCTGATCCCCTGGCGCACCCTGACCGGTCGTCAGCAGTTCTACCAGGACCATGAGTGGATGCGCGCCTTTGGTGAGAGCCTGCTGGTCTACCGTCCGCCCATCAACACCAAAACGGTCAGCAGCATGCTGAACCAGCGCAGCAATGGTCATCCAGAGAAGGCGCTGAACTGGATAACACCGCACCAGAAGTGGGGTATTCACAGCACCTACAGCGACAACCTGCTGATGCTGACCCTTTCCCGCGGCGGCCCCATTGTGTGGCTGAGTGAGGATGACGCGAAGGAAATGGAGATTGAGGACAACGACTGGATCGAACTGTTCAACGCCAACGGCGCCATAGCGGCCCGGGCGGTGGTCAGCCAGAGGGTCATGCCGGGCATGGTAATGATGTATCACGCCCAGGAGCGGATTGTGAATATCCCCGGCTCCGAGATCACCGGAACCCGTGGCGGTATCCACAACTCGGTCACGCGGGTATGCCCGAAACCGACCCACATGATCGGTGGCTACGCCCAGTATTCCTATGGCTTCAACTACTACGGCACCGTAGGCTCCAACCGCGATGAATTCGTGGTGGTGCGTAAGATGCACAACATCGACTGGCTCGATGGTGAGGGCAATGACACTGTTCAGGAGGTTATGAAATGAAAATCCGTTCCCAAGTCGGCATGGTACTGAACCTGGACAAGTGCATCGGTTGCCATACCTGTTCCGTCACCTGCAAAAACGTATGGACCAGCCGTGAAGGCATGGAGTACGCCTGGTTCAACAACGTCGAGACCAAACCCGGTATCGGTTACCCCAAAGAGTGGGAGAACCAGGACAAGTGGAAGGGTGGCTGGATGCGCGACAGCTCCGGCAAGATCCGCCCCAAGATCGGTGGCCGCTTCCGGATTCTGGCGAACATCTTCGCCAACCCGGACCTGCCGCAAATTGATGACTACTACGAGCCGTTTGATTTCGATTACCAGCATCTGCATACCGCAGGTGACAGCAAGCACCAGCCGGTGGCGAGGCCGCGGTCGCTGATCTCCGGCCAGCGCATGCAGAAAATCGAATGGGGCCCGAACTGGGAAGAAATTCTCGGTACCGAGTTCGCCAAGCGCCGCAAGGACAAGAACTTCGACCAGGTCCAGGCAGACATCTACGGCCAGTTCGAAAATACCTTCATGATGTATCTGCCGCGTCTGTGCGAGCACTGCCTGAACCCCACCTGTGTGGCCAGTTGCCCCAGCGGCGCTATCTACAAGCGGGAAGAGGACGGCATTGTACTGATCGACCAGGACAAGTGCCGTGGCTGGCGGATGTGTGTCTCCGGATGCCCGTACAAGAAGATTTACTTCAACTGGAAAACCGGCAAGTCGGAAAAGTGCATCTTCTGCTATCCGCGGATTGAAGCAGGCCTGCCCACAGTATGCTCCGAGACCTGTGTCGGCCGCATCCGTTACCTGGGCGTGCTGCTTTACGATGCTGACCGCATTGAAGAAGTGGCCAGCACCCCGGGCGAGCATGAGCTGTACGAGAAACAACTGGAAATCTTCCTGGATCCGAACGATCCCAAGGTGATCGAGCAGGCGAAGAAGGACGGCGTTCCCATGAATGTGATTGAGGCGGCCCAGCGCAGCCCGGTCTACAAGATGGCGGTGGACTGGAAACTGGCCCTGCCGCTGCATCCGGAATACCGCACTCTGCCCATGGTCTGGTACGTGCCGCCACTGAGCCCGATCCAGTCTGCGGCGGAAGCCGGCAAGGTCGAGTTCGACGGTGTGCTGCCGAAGATCGAAAGCCTGCGGATCCCGGTCAAGTACCTGGCTAACCTGCTCACTGCCGGTGACGAGAAGCCTATCGTTCTGGCGCTCAAGCGGATCATGGCCATGCGCCTGTACAAGCGGGCAGAAACCGTGGAAGGCAGGGAAGACCTGCGGGCGTTGCAGGAAGCTGGTCTGACCAAAGCACAGGCCGATGAGATGTACCGCTACCTGGCCATAGCTGACTATGAGGATCGCTTCGTAATCCCCACCAGTCACCGCGAACTGGCCAAGGAAGCCTTCCCTGACGCCCACGGCGAGCGCGGTGGTTGCGGCTTCAGCTTCGGCGACGGTTGCAACGGCGACAGCAAGTTCAACATGTTTGGTGGCCGTAAGCAGACCTCAAGCATGGTGCAGAAACTGTCCACCGTGAAACAGGTTGACCCGAAACAGCTGCAGGAATAAGGAGGCCGAGATGCAACTTTTAAAAGTAATAGCGCGGGTGCTTGAGTACCCCAACGAAGAACTCCAGGCCTCCAAGGACGTACTGGTGGCGGCTGTGCTCGAAGACAGCCGGCTGCCACGGCAGAACAAGGAACAGCTGCTGCGGTGCGTCGATCTGGTGTGCGATGGCAACCTTCTGGACATGCAGGAAAACTACGTGGGCACTTTCGACAAGGGCAGGGCGACGTCCCTGCTGCTGTTCGAGCATGTGCACGGTGAATCCCGCGACCGTGGCCAGGCCATGGTGGATCTGATGGAGCAGTACCGTGCCAATGGCCTAGAGATCGATGCCAGGGAGTTGCCGGATTACCTGCCGCTGTTCCTGGAGTATCTCTCCACACGGCCATGGGAAGAGATCAAAAACTGGCTGGAAGATATTCACCATATCCTTGGGCTCCTGGGCGAAAGGCTTTACCAGCGGGAGAGCCTTTACCACGTGCTGATGGATTCGCTGCTGGTGTTGTCTGGCCGTGAGGCCAATCGCCAGGAGCTGGCGCAGATCGTGGCCTCGGAAGAGCGGGACGACACGCCGGAAGCGCTGGATAAGGTCTGGGAAGAGGAAATGGTTAAATTTGTGGACGATCAGGGAAGTTCCTGCAATACCGGTGGCGTTGTAGGCCAGCGCCGCCGCGAACTGGAGCAGACCCAGACCATCCATCTGAGTGATCAGTTGATGACGGATGCAATGCCCCGTCAGGCAGGAGGCGCCTGAGGGCGCGGGAGGAAACTGAAATGATGTCCTATCTCAATACACTGTTTTTCGGGGTTTACCCGTACATCGCCCTGGTCGTGCTGATCGTTGGCACCTGGGCGCGCTACGACCATGGTCAGTTCACCTGGAAAGCCCACTCCAGCCAGATGCTACGCAAGAAAAACATGGTCATGGCCAGCGTGCTGTTCCATGTGGGGGTACTGGTGATCTTCTTTGGCCACCTGGTTGGCCTGCTGACTCCTCATGCGCTCTATGAGCCGTTCATGACCCCGGGAACCAAACAGGTCCTGGCGATTGTGGTTGGTGGTATTGCCGGAGTAATGGCCATCATTGGTGGCGGGATGCTGGCCTGGCGCCGGCTGACCGACCCCCGCATCAAGGCCAGCAGCACCTTTGCGGACAACATGATCATCGTGATCCTGGTAGTGCAACTGGTGCTTGGCATGCTCACCATCCTGCCCACCATGGGCCACCTGGATGGCAGCACCATGCTCAAGTTCTCCGCCTGGGCCCAGAGCATCGTCACCCTGCAGGGCGGCGCGGCAGGCTACATTGCCGACGTAAACTGGATCTACAAGACCCACATCTTCCTGGGCCTGACCATCTTCGTACTGTTCCCGTTCACCCGCCTGGTGCACATGTTGAGCGTGCCGGTGGAGTATTTCGGGCGGAAGTATCAGGTGGTGCGCAAGCGGGCGTGATGGTGTGAACTGGGGTGACGGTAAATGTGTCGGATTACGCGTGGCGGGGCCACGCTAATCCGACCTACCCGAACCCGAAGCTCCAGCCGTAGGTCGGATTAGACGAAGTCGTAATCCGACAAAGCCCGGCACATGTAGGTCGGATTAGACAAAGTCGTAATCCGACAACCAGCTCAAAGGAAAACAGCCATGCAACTCATCCCAACAGGCGAAGCCGAAAAACCCAGAAACCAGTTTCCCCCGGTCTACGTGGGTGACACCCTCATCGGCGAAGACGACATCGCGCGGGAAATGCAGCACCACCCGGCCGAGGAAGTCGCCGAAGCCTGGCACGATGCCGCCAAGAGCCTTGTCATCCGCGAACTCCTTCTGCAACAGGCCACCCGCCTGCAACTGGACGACATTGCCGACGAAGAAGACCGCATCGCCAGTGTACTGGAACAGGAACTCAACGTACCCGACCCCAGCGAGCAGGACTGCGAACGCTTCTACGCCGCCAACCCCGGCCGCTTCCACAGCCCGACTCTGATGGCCGTCAGCCACATTCTCCTGGCAGCCGCCCCGGACGACGTCCAGGAGCGCCTCCGTCAGGAAGAGGCAGGAAGACAGCTCCTGTCCTCGCTCCTTGACGGTCGTGCCCAGTTCGCGCAACTGGCCAAACAATACTCAGCCTGCGAATCCCGCCACCAGGGCGGCAGCCTCGGCCAGATCAGCAAAGGCCAGACAGTAGAGGAATTCGAGCGCCCGGTCCTGACCCTCCAGGAAGGCCTGAACCCCGAACTCATCGAAACCCGTTACGGCTGGCACCTTGTACGTGTTGACCAGCGCATCGACGGCGAACAACTGCCTTACGAACACGTAAAGCCCCAGATCCGTCAGTACCTGAGCGAAAGCGTAACCAGGCGGGCGCTTCGTCAGTATCTGCAGGTGTTGGCTGCGGAAACCGGTGTGGAGGGTGTAGACATGGAAATACCTGATTCACCCCTGATGCAGTAGCTCCCAAACTGCGGCGGTCCGGTGGCTGACCTCCTTCCCAAAACTGTGCGGAGCCATGGATGGCGGAGCCCAAGCGTACATGGACGTATTCACAGCGTGTTTTGGGAAGGAGGTCAGCCACCGGACCGTGCTCCCCCGTAAAAAATGCGATTATCGCGCTACCCATATCCTTCTTTGAGCTAAGTCAATTACTCAGTAATAACCCCCCAACTACCCCCATCGGGGGAGCGATTTTCTCCTCGAGCCCCCTTAATATAAAACCAGATATGAAATGCATTAATAATGCAGGGGGGCAAAAAATGGTACTTTTACAAACCGCCGAAACACGCTACAGCAAACCGGTACTGGTGGCCGTCAACAAACCGATCGAAGAGGATGACCAGCTGGCTTCAATGCGCCAGCATCCGCTCTTTTCATCATTGACCGACGCCGACCTGACGGATCTGGTGCAACAGTCCAGGCGCCTGCGTCTTGGCCATCACCAGCTGCTCTATCGGCAGGACATGCCTGCCCACCACTTCTTTTTCGTGATATCCGGCCGGCTCCGCCTGTACCGCCTCGATGCCTCCGGAATAGACCGCACACTGGACAGTATTGCCCCCGGTGACTGCTTCGCCGAGGTCATGATCTACGCAGACCCGGCCAGATACGCCTGTTACGCCGAGGCACTGAAGTCCAGCGAAGTATTGATGATCCCGGTGAAGGTCTACCAGGATTTGCTGGAAAAAAGGCCCGAATACACCCAGGCCGCATTGCGCCATTATGCCAAGCGTGCCGTGGCACGCTTCCACGACCTGGAGATCATGACCATCCAGAGCGCCCGTGATCGCCTGATCCGTTACCTGATCGATCTTCTGCCGAGTGGCGCCGAAGAAGGTGGGGAAGTGGAACTGCCACTGCCCAAGTGTCTTGTGGCTTCGCGACTTGCCATGCAGCCGGAAACCTTTTCACGAATCCTGGCGGACCTGAAATCAAACGGGCTTGTGCGGGTTAACCGCAGCCGCTTGTTCATTTCCGACCCCGCTCGGCTGATCCAGCTCAGCCAGTAAGTATTCAAGACAGGAAATTCTGATGATCTCAAGCTACACCGATTTGCTCAAAGCCGCTGATGCCGAGCCCGCACCACAGCGCCTGCTGTTCGTATTCTGCCGCGCCGAATTACCGGACGATGCGTCGGAGGCCGAAAAGGCTGCCTTTGCCAACGGAGAAGGGGGCGCCCTGACCCCAGTGATTTGCGTGGACAAGTCACCTGATGAGGTCAGCGACTTCAGTGCGCTTGTTGAAGAGTCGCGCCAGACAGGCCAGGACTGGGATATGGTCTTTGTTGCCGCCATGTCCGGCCGTGGTGGTATGAAGCCTTCCTCTGACGAAGCACAACAACCGCTCACCATGATGGTGGAGTCTATCCGGCTGGGCCACCTTGGAAATTATCTGCCCTTGAACAGGAATGGCCAGGCTGTCGATCTGGGTTGATCGATCTCAAGAATTCATCTGAAGTTTTTGTTATATAGACAGTTTTTCGCATGGCAGCCCGCCACCAGTGAGAAATATCAAATATCCCGGAGCGCCAGGCTAATAGTATTTCCGCAGCGCCAGTCTTCTTTTTCATGCAGTTATCCCCAGGGGGTGTCGTGAGTTTTATCCAGCGTGCTGCCATATCGATTATCGGTCTGTTCTGTTTCGCAGTGGTTCCCTGGACGTCAGCCGTGGCAGCAGCTCCTCAGGAATACGAGCCTCTTGCCGCCCGTCAGGTGATCCAGAAGGCCTTCCCCTCTGTGGACGACATCTCTGCGCGGGAGGACAACCGCGCAATCCAGGAACTCCGCAGCGGAGATGAGCTTCTGGGTTACGCCTATCAGACCCTGGACTTTGTGCAGACGCCTGCCTATTCCGGCAAACCCCTGAACGCCGTGGTTGTACTCGACACCGAGGGCGAAATCCACGGCGCGCGGGTGATACACCACGATGAGCCGATTCTTCTGATCGGCATTCCCGAAATCAAGATGCATGAATTCACCGACCAGTACGTCGGCCTCAAGGCAGACCAGAGAGTCACGGTGGGCGGTAAATCAACCGAGCGCCGTACTGCGGTGGATGGGCTTTCGGGTGCCACGGTGACGGTGATGGTGATCAACGAGGTCATCATGAAAACAGCTCACCGGGTCGGTGCCGAGCTCGGGATGGTCAAAGGTGGCAGCGATTCCCGGCCACCGATGGCGGAACTCCGGACCGGTGAATTCCAGGACAAGAGCTGGGAAGAGCTGACCGGGGACGGCTCGATACGCCGGTTACTGGTGACCCGGGGACAAGTGGACGATGCCTTCGAGGGAACGGAAGCGGAAGGCATCGAAGAAGCCGCGCCGGGTGAGCGCGACGAGGCACTGATCGATCTTTACACCGGCTATCTGAATGTGCCCACCATCGGTAAGAACCTGTTGGGTGAAAGCCAGTACGAGTGGTTAATGTCCGAGTTGGAAGAGGGTGAACACGCCATCGCGGTAATGGCGAGCGGAGACTACTCCTTCAAGGGCTCTGGCTACGTACGTGGTGGTATTTTCGATCGCATCCAGATTCGCCAGTTCGGCGATACCTTCAATTTCCGCGATCTGGACTTCTATCGCCTGAGCGACGTTTATGCCGGGGGTATGCCGGATTTCTCCGAAATGGCGATCTTCGTCATTCGCCAGCAGTACAACTTTGACCCCGGTGCGCCCTGGTCGCTGGAACTTTCCATCAGGCGCCAGACCGGCCCCCTGGACAGCGAGTTTGCGCTATTCCCGCTGGAGTATCAGCTGCCGGACCAGTATTACACCCGGCCCGAGCCCCAGCTGACCGAGGAAGAGTGGCTGGAAACCCAGCCCATGTGGGTGCAGCTGTGGTATCAGCGCCAGTTCCAGATCGTTGTCCTGGGTATCGGAATTGGTGTTCTGATGTTTATCCTGTTCTTCCAGGACTGGCTGGTCAAAAAGCCCAGGGTAACCCGCTGGATACGCCATGCATTTCTGACCTATACCCTGTTCTTTATTGGCTGGTACGCCCTGGGGCAGCTGTCGATCGTCAACGTGCTGACATTCGTGAACAGTCTTATCAGCGGGTTCCGGTGGGAGACATTCCTTGTTGACCCGGTGATATTCATTCTCTGGGCAACGGTCGCGGGTATTGTTCTGCTTTGGGGCCGGGCTGTTTACTGTGGCTGGCTCTGTCCCTTCGGTGCGCTGCAGGAGCTGGTGAATGAAATTGCCCGCAAGCTCAAGGTGCCCCAGTACACCGTTCCGTTCGCCATTCACGAACGCCTCTGGGCCATCAAGTACATCGTTCTGCTGGTGCTGTTCGGAGTCTCGCTGGATTCCCTCGCCACTGCAGAAAAAATGGCCGAAATAGAGCCCTTCAAGACCGCCATCACCTTGCGCTTTGACCGCAGCTGGCCATTCGTTACTTACGCCCTGCTGTTGATCGTAGTGAATCTGTTCACCCGCAAGGTTTTCTGCCGTTATATGTGCCCTCTGGGCGCGGCACTTGCGCTGCCAACCAAGTTGAGAGTGTTTGACTGGCTGAAGCGTCGCAAGGAGTGTGGAAATCCCTGCCGGTTGTGTGATCACGAATGCGAGGTTCAGGCGATCCATCCGGACGGCACCATCAATTACCAGGAATGCCACTACTGCCTGGACTGCCAGATGACCTATTTCGACGACCATAAATGCCCGCCATTGATTGTGAAGCGACGCGGTAAGCGCCGTGGTCATAATGCACCGGGTCATCCGGAAAAGATTCCGGTCACCCAGGTGACATAAGAAAAGCAGTAAAAAGAAATGCAATACCGCCATTACCAACAACGGAGTTGGACGCTATGAAAAAGAAAGAAGAACTTGATAACAATGCACCGGACGAGAGCGGCCTGAGCCGACGTAAATTCCTGGGTGCAACTGCGCTGGCAGGCGCCGTAGGCGCTACGGGCCTCGGTGGCGCAGTGATGACGCGGGAGTCATGGGCCGCTGCGGTCAAGGATGCCAAGAACAAGTACCACGTTGCCCCCGGCGAGCTGGACGAATATTACGGGTTCTGGAGTGGTGGCCATCAGGGTGAGGTCCGTGTTCTTGGCGTGCCATCCATGCGTGAACTGATGCGCATCCCGGTTTTCAATGTGGATTCCGCCACCGGCTGGGGTATCACCAATGAAAGCAAGGAGATTCTCGGGGGCGACCGGCAGTACCTCAACGGTGACTGTCACCATCCCCACATCTCCATGGAAGACGGGCGTTACGACGGCAAATACCTGTTTATCAACGACAAGGCCAACAGCCGTATTGCCCGCATCCGTCTGGATATCATGAAGACGGACAGAATTACACACATCCCGAACGTACAGGCGATTCACGGGCTGCGGCTGCAGAAAGTACCCCGTACCAAGTACGTGTTCTGTAACGCGGAATTTGTCATTCCACACCCCAATGACGGCAGTGATTTCAGCCTGGAAAACAGCTACACCATGTTCACCGCCGTTGATGCGGACTCCATGGAAGTGGCCTGGCAGGTGATTGTGGACGGCAACCTGGATAACACCGACGCCGATTACACCGGCAAATACGCCGCGTCCACCTGCTATAACTCGGAAAAGGCGGCGGAGCTTGCTGGCACCATGCGCAACGACCGCGACTGGGTTGTGGTGTTCAATGTTGAACGTATCGAAAGGGCCGTTATCGCCGGTAATCACAAGACCGTTGGTGATTCCAAAGTGCCGGTAGTCGATGGCCGTGGCAAGTCTGAATTTACCCGTTACATCCCGGTTCCAAAGAATCCACACGGTCTCAATACGTCTCCGGACGGCAAATACTTTATTGCCAACGGCAAGCTGTCGCCGACCTGCTCCGTTATCCAGATCGACAAGCTGGATGACCTGTTCGATGACAACATCGAGCTGCGCGACACCATCGTTGCAGAGCCGGAGCTGGGCCTTGGGCCGCTGCACACCACCTATGATGGTCGTGGCAACGCCTACACCACGCTGTTTATTGACAGTCAGGTGGTGAAGTGGAACGTCGCTGACGCCATCAGGCATTATAACGGTGAAGACGTTAACTACATCCGCCAGAAGCTGGACGTGCATTACCAGCCCGGTCACAACCACGCCTCACTGACCGAGTCGCGGGATGCAGATGGCAAGTGGCTGGTAGTCCTGTCGAAGTTTTCCAAGGACCGCTTCCTGCCGGTAGGCCCGCTGCATCCCGAGAATGATCAGCTGGTTGATATTTCCGGCGAAGAGATGAAACTGGTTCATGACGGCCCGGCGTTTGCGGAACCGCATGACTGTATTCTGGTGCGCCGTGATCAGATCAGGACAAAGAAGATCTACGACCGCGATGATCCGCTCTTTGACAAGGCCAAGGCGCAGGCGGAGAAGGATGGCCTGACGCTTGAGTCTGCCAATGAGGTGGTCCGCGATGGCAACAAGGTGCGCGTTTACATGACCTCCGTGGCGCCGCAGTTCGGGCTGACGGAGTTCAAAGTCAGGGAAGGGGATGAGGTTACGGTGTATGTGACCAATCTGGACATGATTGAGGATGTGACGCACGGCTTCTGTATGGTGAACCACGGTGTGAGCATGGAGATCAGCCCGCAGCAGACTGCGTCGGTGACCTTTACGGCAGGTAAGCCGGGGGTTTACTGGTACTACTGCAACTGGTTCTGTCATGCGTTGCACATGGAGATGGGTGGTCGCATGCTGGTAGAAAAGGCCTGATTTTCTGCTGACTGATCCTGGGCTGGGGCTTCTTGGTTGAGGCCCCGGCCTTGGGGTTGGGAGTAGCAACCCAAGTGGAGAGACCTTTCCAAAACACGCTCCTTGCGGCACATCCATGTGACGCTTGGGCTACGCCATCCATGGCTCCGCACAGTTTTGGAAAGGTCTCTCCACTTGGATTGCCGCACTTTTGGTGCTGGCCTATTAATGTTTCTTCCCTAGAGAGAAGTTGATGATTCAAATTTTGCGTTATGGAGTGGCCCTGACAGTCGCTCTGTTATCGCTGACCGCCCACGCGGATCTGCAAAAACAGCTTGATGCACTGGAGCCCGGTGCTGTCTTTGAGCTTCCCCCCGAGAAACTCTCGCCGCTGGATATCCGCGTGCCGGGTGTGACGGTGTCCTGTCATGCTGACACCGTAATCGATGGCGGTGGTGAGGGTAACGCTATCGATATTCTGGCGGCGGAGGTGACGTTTTCCGGTTGTGAGGTGCGCAACTGGGGGGATGATCTGAATGAGCTGGATGCGGGGATTTTTGTGGCGCCGGAGGCCCGGGGGGCGGTGGTTGAGGATAACCGCTTGCAGGGGGCGGCGTTCGGGGTGTGGTTGGACGGGACCAGGGATGTGACGGTTCGTAATAACCACATCCGTGGGGATGCTGGTACCCGGTCGCAGGATCGGGGAAACGGGATCCATCTGTTCAATACCACCGGGGCGTTGGTTGAGGGAAATGACATAAGTCAGACCCGGGATGCGATTTATATTGAGACTGCCAATAACAACGAGATCCGTAACAATCTGATGACGGATCTGCGCTATGGCATTCATTACATGTATTCGATGCACAATCTTCTGGAGGGCAATGTCACCCGTGGCACGCGGACCGGGTATGCATTGATGCAGAGCAAGTATCTCACGGTGATCAACAACCGGTCCGAGAATGATGAGAATTACGGCATTCTGATGAATTTCATTACCAACTCCGAGTTGCGGGGTAATGTGGTAACGGGTGTTTCTCAGGGCCAGACGGCGGGAATTTCTATTTCCGGGGCCGAGGGTAAGGCGGTGTTTATCTATAACTCGCTGTACAACACCTTCGAGAACAATGTGTTCCGCGACAGCAATATCGGTATTCATCTGACCGCGGGTTCGGAAGAAAACGAGGTGTTCAGTAATGCCTTTGTGGATAACCAGCGCCAGGTGAAGTATGTGGCCACCCGTACCCAGGAATGGTCGAAGGAAGGGCAGGGTAACTACTGGAGTGATTATCTGGGGTGGGATCGCAATCAGGATGGTATCGGTGATGTGCCCTACGAGCCCAACGACAATGTCGATCGCCTGCTGTGGACCTACCCGGAAGCCAAGGTGCTGATGTTCAGCCCGGCTGTAGATACCCTGCGCTGGGTGCAGGATGCGTTTCCCGTGGTCAAAGCCGCCGGTGTCAGCGATTCCCACCCGCTGATGAGCCGGCCCGAATCCCTGCAACCGGAGTCCTGATGAGCTGTTTCCGACTTGAGAATGTGAGTTACCGGTACGACAAGGCACTGGTACTGAACGGCGTTGATCTGCGCCTGGAACCCGGGGAGATTCTCGGGCTGTTTGGTCACAATGGCGCTGGCAAAACCACCAGCATCAAGCTGATCCTGGGTTTGATGACACCGACCCAGGGCAGGGTGTCGGTGCTCGACGGTGAGGCGGGTAATTCCCACATCAGCCAGCACATCGGCTACCTGCCGGAAAACGTGATGTTCTACCCGCAGCTGACCGGTCGGGAAATCCTCAATCACTTTGCCCGGCTCAAGGGGGCGCCCCTGAGCCAGGTCCCGCAGTTGCTGGAACAGGTAGGCCTTGGTGATGCCATGAATGCACGGGTGAAAACCTACTCCAAGGGCATGCGCCAGCGTCTGGGGCTGGCCCAGGCACTGCTTGGCAAACCGAAACTGCTGATGCTGGACGAACCTACGGTGGGACTCGACCCGGTGGCAACCGCGGATCTGTACCGGTTGTTGCGCAGACTGCGTAACGAAGGCACCGGTATTGTGCTGTGTTCCCATGTGCTTCCGGGAGTAGAGCCCTACATTGATCGCGCGGCGATTCTTACCGATGGCGCGGTGAAGGCGGTAGGCGATCTGGCCTCACTGCGTCGGCAGGCAAATATGCCGGTGACCCTTTCCATCGAGCCGGCCAATGGTACATCGGCGTTGGAAAAAGCCATTGCCGGCGCCTCTGCCGGTAGCGGCCTGATCATCAAGAAGGACGATGGCCGCCTGCAAGTGGACGTACGCCCGTCGGAGAAAATGGCGCTGATTCAGTCCCTGCTGAATTCCGGGGAGGTTCAGGACCTGGGCATTTACCAGCCCACTCTGGAGGACGTATACGTGCACTTTATCGGCGCCGGTGGTCTGGCCCACCGTGGAGGTGGCCAATGAACAGCATCTGGACCATCGCTCGCAAGGAACTCAGTGACAGCCTGCGCAATCGCTGGCTGATTGCCATTGCCCTGGTGTTTGCCGTGCTGGCACTGGGCATCGCCTGGTTTGGCGCGGCCGCTTCAGGGCAGGTGGGTTATGCTTCCACACCCGCCACCATCGCCAGTCTGGCCAGTCTGGGCATTTTCCTGATACCCCTGATCGCGCTTCTGCTCGCCTATGACGCCATTGTGGGAGAAGAAGAAGGGGGCACACTGCTTCTGCTGATGACCTATCCCCTCAGCCGTGGGCAGTTGCTGTTCGGCAAATTTCTCGGCCATGGCCTGACGTTGGCGTTTGCCACGCTGCTCGGTTTTGGCGTCGCCGGCATCGCCATCGCCCTGCTGGTCGAGGATGTGGCCGTTGGTGCCCTGGCCGCCGCCATGTTCCGGTTTATCGTCTCCACCATCCTGCTGGGCTGGGGCTTTATTGCACTGGCTTACATGATCAGCGTGCGAGTCAGCGAAAAGCCCGTAGCCGCCGGCATGGCCCTCGGCATCTGGTTCTTCTTCGTGCTGATCTTCGATCTGATGCTGCTGGGCATTCTGGTGGCGAGTGAAGGCAAGCTCAGCCCCGAACTGCTGCCCTGGCTGCTCATGCTCAACCCCACCGACATTTACCGCCTGCTCAACATCGTCGCCTTCGGCGAGGGCGCCCAGCTAAGCGGCGTACTGAGCCTCGGCGCAGACCTTCCCATTGGCGCCAATGGGCTGTGGTTTGCCCTCGTGCTCTGGTTTGTTATCCCCCTCGCCGCTGCCTGGGCCCTGTTCCGCAGCCGCCGAATCTGACATGGAGATTTTCATGGCTACAGTCAATTTCAAGGTTTTGTCCGCAGCGGTGATGTTTGCGTTGTTACTGGCCGGTTGCTCCGAAACCGAAGAACAACTCACCGAAAAGCCGGACCCGGTCCATATCGAATCCGGCGATGAGTGTCACGTGTGCGGCATGGCCATAACCCGCTTCCCCGGCCCGAAGGGCGAAGCCATAACCGCCCGCGAGCAGCAGGTACACAAGTTCTGCTCCACCCGCGATATGTTCTCCTGGGCACTACAGCCCGAAAACGCCAGGCGGGACCACACCCTCTACGTTCACGACATGGCACAGACCGACTGGGAACACCCGGATGACACCGCCCTGATCGATGCCCGGGAGGCTTTCTTTGTGGTGGGGTCCGAGCGCACCGGAGCCATGGGGCCAACTCTGGCTTCGTTTGCCAGTGAAGAATCGGCCACAGACTTCGTACATGAATTTGGAGGGGAAATTGTCGCGTTCAAAGATGTGACAATGGATCATCTGACCCAGGACATGAGTCAGAATATGCCACATCAGAACATGGAGATGGCCAAACAGGAAGGTGGCCACGAACACTGAAGTTACATAAGCCCGGAGGTGGGTGAACCTTCCGGGATACGCTGTGAATACGTCCATGTACGCTCGACAAAATCATCCATGATTTTGACGATCCCGGAAGGTTCACCCACCTCCGGGCACTAACTCCGAGCTGGAAGTTCCAGGCGTTGACTCCCAGACCCTCAGCCACCAGTCATATTCATAAACCGGAGAATCTGAACATCCCCGTTAGTGGAAAAGTGATGCTTCTCCGGCTTCAGGTCCATGGCATTGATAATGGTCTCCCGGAGCTTGTCGTCTGTTACCGGGTTACCCCGCAGAACACGGCGAAGGTCCACGGAATGCTCGTTACCCAGGCATAGCAGGAGCCTGCCCTCGACGGTTACCCGTACCCGGTTGCAGGTAGAACAGAAATTGTGGGAGTGGGGAGAAATAAAGCCAACCCTGGTTGGGCTGTCCGGCATCCGGTAGTAACGGGCCGGGCCTCCGGAATCTTCGGTGGCCGGAATCAGTTCGTGATGCCTGCGGATGATGTCCCGCACTTCTTCGCTGGTACACAGAGCCAGCCCCCGATCGTGCTCGGAAATCTCGCCCAGGGGCATTTCCTCGATAAAGCTGATATCTATCTGCTTTTTACGGGCAAATTCAATCAGCTCGGGGATTTCCTCGTCGTTGCGCCCTTTCATCACCACAGTATTGAGTTTGATGCCGCGGAAGCCGGCCTCGCGGGCGGCATCAATGCCATCCAGCACCTGGCTGAGCCTGCCCGTACGGGTGATGTCTTGGAATTTCTCAGCATCCAGAGAATCGAGACTGATGTTAAGGCGATGCATTCCGGCCCGGCGCAGGGGTTCGGCCATGGTGGTCAACTGGCTGCCATTGGTGGTCATGGCAAAGTCCCCCAACCCATAGCTGCCGATTTCGTTGACCAGCTCCAGAATGTCCTTCCGAACCAGCGGCTCCCCTCCGGTAAGGCGAATCTTTTCAGTGCCAAGATCCACGAAATTACGGGCAACCCGGGCAATTTCTTCCAGGGTCAGAACCTGCTGGCGAGGAAGGAAGGTCATATCCTCTGCCATACAGTACACGCAGCGGAAATCGCAGCGATCAGTGACGGACAGGCGCACATAGTTGACGGTGCGGCCAAAACGGTCTGTCAGCTTGGCGTGGGGCATGGGTTATTCCTGTCCTTTGCTGTATGAGCTGTATGAGCTTTTAGTTTAGAGCGTAGCTCAATTATGGCAAATCAGCCTGTCAAATCCGATACCCCCGCGGGAGTATTCCCCTGCGGTTCCGCTAATGGACCGCCCGCTCGGCGCTGGACAGGGCCAGCTTTTCTCTGGTTTTAAGATATATGTGAAAAGAATCAAAAAGAGGCCGCTGGCTGGTTTTTGCATCTTCCCCCGGAGCTGGCCATAGAGTGATATCTCTCATTCTCACCGCAGATAACGCTCTATGCGGGATTTCTCTGCGCGTGTTGAAATTGCGGCCAGTTGGTAATATATTAAAGATGTATTTTAAATAATTTAATGGAGGAGGCAATGGAAAAGCTGCTCGGGTTTTCAAATAGTGCTTTGCTTGCTTCAACCGGCGGGTTGCTGGTCACTATTCTGCTCGCCTACCCGTTTGCCAGTGTCTTACCCATGGCAGGGCAGATTGTGGCTCACATCGGAACCCTGTTATTTGCAACCGGGATCAAGGTTTCTTACGTCGCCCGGCTGGTCTCGCTGAAGCAGTTGGGAAGACCTGTACATTGATTACAGGTAGAATAACGACATAGGTTGCCGTCATTCTCGAGAGAAGATGCCAATGATTTCCGTGTCCGGAAGAACCGGTTTCAGAATCCTTGCGTATACAAGTATCGCATTAGCTGCTATCGGTGTTGTCCTGCCATTATTGCCGACCACACCGTTTGTTTTGCTTGCTGCCTGGGCAGCAGGCAAGGGCTCGCCCGCTTTTGCTGCCTGGCTTGAAAATCACGAGACTTTCGGGCCGGCAATAGAAAACTGGCGTCTCAGGCGCGCGATTCCTGCGAAAGCAAAATGGTTAGCCTGTCTGATGCTATGTGTGAGCTGGTCTGTACTGTTTATCAGCAGCGCAGCCCCGATGGTCCTGGCGACGACAGGTCTGATGTTTTTTGGCCTTGCCTGTTATCTCTTAACGCGTGCTTCGTGCTAACGATGCATCTGTAGTATTGGAGTTGATGAATGCATATCACTCGCTACACCGATTATTCCATGCGTGTTCTGATCTACCTGGCGGTGCGGGGTGACGAACTGGCAACCATTCAGGAAATCGCAGAGAGCTACGACATCTCCAGGAACCACCTGATGAAAGTCGTTCACCAGCTCAACAAAAAGGGCTACATCGAGACGGTCAGAGGCAAGAAGGGCGGTATGCGGTTGCGAATGGCGCCAGCTGAGATCAACGTTGGTATTCTGGTGCGGGAAACCGAACAGGATCTCAACATCGTTGAATGTTTCTCATCCAGAAATGCCTGCCGGATAACGCCTGTGTGTGGTTTGAAATCCATGTTTGGCGAAGCGCTTACCGCTTTCCTGGAAACGCTGGACAAGTATACCCTGGCAGATGTAATCCAGGATCAGCATCGGCCTCAGTTGCTCAGGCTGTTACAGATTGCATGAAACCCTGCCAGTCACCAGAAAGATGGCTGGTCAGGCTTCAGGTGTATCTTTTTTGCGCGGAGCTTTTCTGGCCCGGGTGGCTGATTTCGCTTTTCCGGGCGCAGTTCCGGACTTGCCCGGCGGAAGCAACACCAGGCTCTCAAGCTCATCCAGTGCCTCACCGGTGTATACCGCGAGTTTCTGCATGCTTGGCAATGTGTCGCGACAGCCTGTGAAGCCAAAATTCAGCGAGCCGGCATAGCTCAGGCAGGTGATGTTAAGTGCACCACCATGGGCAATCAGCGACACCGGATACATAGCCTCCAGTCGCGCTCCTTCGTAATACAGTGTTTCTTCCGGGCCAGGCACATTGGAAATGGTAACATTGAACACCGGTCGCATGCGCCCGCCCAGGCCTGACATCAACTGCAGAATGTAAGGTGACATCAACAGCATGGTGTACTGGGTCAGCGCCTTGCGGGGCAGTTTCTGCAGATGTTGTTTGGCTCGTCGCGTGGACTGCTTGATGTTCTGTAACCGGGTAAGCGGATCGGCTTCATCCGTGGCCAGAGACGCAATCATGAAGCTGATCTGGGTGCCGGTGCCCTGATCGTCCGACGGCCTGATATTAACCGGGATGCCGGCCGTCAGTGGCGCGTCCGGCAAGCCGTCCTGCTCCAGGAGAAAACGTCGAAGGGCGGTGCCGCAAAGGTAAAGCACGATATCATTCAGCGAGCCGTTAGTGGCCTGGGAAACCGCCTTTATACGTTCAAGCTGGTAGTGTTGCGTGGCAAAACGACGCTGGCCGGTCACCCGGTGGTTGAGGGGTGATACCGGGCCGGCAAAGGGGGCTGTGAGGCCATCTTCCGGGTGCCGTGCCGAATGGAGCAGGCGGTTCATGGCGCCCAGAAGGCGCGGAGCCATGTCGGCCTGCAGCTTCAGCGCGTCCATCGCCTGTGAGACCGCGGCCGGGACACTGGCTTCGGTGTCGGTTTTGCTGCCGCGGGTACGCTCAGGGCGCACCGACCAGGGAGGCAGCATATTGATTTCGCCCGGGTCCGTGCTCAGCACCCGCTGCATCAAGCGGACACCGCTGATGCCATCAATCATCGAGTGGTGCATCTTGGTGTACAGGGCAAAGCGATTATTCTCCAGGCCCTCAATGATGTGGCATTCCCACAGAGGGCGGGCAAAATCCAGCGGATTGGAGTGCAGCCGGGACACCAGGATGCCCAGCTCGCGCTCACTGCCAGGGCGGGGCAGAGCTGAATGGCGAACGTGGTAATCCAGGTCCAGCTTCTTGTCGACTTTCCAGGATGGCGCCACCAAGCGGCCCAGAAAGCTTGAGAATGCCAGCTTGTAACACCAGGGTGGTGCGATATCGGCGTCAGCCTTCATGCGGGCGAGCATGTCTCTCAGAAAGGTTTCCGGCGCATCTTCCGGCAGCGAAAAAATCTGCAGGTTGCCAACGTGCATTGGCGTATCTTCCGACTCTACTGCCAGCCAGGATGCATCCAGTGTTCCCAGGCGTTTCATTCCTTGTCCTCTTGCATATTGAACAGCCGGACTGCACGTCAAACTGCGTTTGGAATCGCATAGTTGTTGTTCGCAAGTATACGCAACAACAGGGATAATCACACGACGAACGAAGCGAAAGGTTTCACTTTTTTTGTTTCGCCTGTGCTATTTTCTTTAGCTGACCAACGTCATTAAAACAATAATCCGTGGAGGCGCAGTGGAGTCCAGTCCCCTGATTTCTGCAGGGCTGCCGATTGCCCTGTTCATCATCATGATCGGTATCGGAATGACCCTGACAGTCAGGGATTTTCGTCAGGTGGCCGTTTATCCAAAAGGCATGATTGTGGGGACGCTTGCCCAGATCCTGCTGATGCCGCTGATTGCTTTTGCGCTGGCTTCCATGCTTGATCTGTCCCCCGCCATCGCAGTGGGCCTTGTGATTATCGCGGCCTGCCCCGGTGGCACCACCTCCAACCTGTTTGTGTTGCTGGCACGGGGGAATATCGCCCTGTCGATTGTGATGACGGTGACCGCCAGTCTCATTACCATCGTCACCCTTCCGTTGCTGACCAATTTTGCTCTGCAGTTATACGCGGGCACTGAAGAATCCATCGCTCTGCCGGTGGGCCGCACCGTCGGCATGCTGATTGGTATCGTGTTGTTCCCGGTTGCTGTGGGCATGGTTTTCCGCACCCGCGCGCCAGCGCTTTCCCGAAGGGCAGAAAGTGCGGTGAGTGTGTTCGGTGGGGTGGTTCTTGCGCTGTTGGTGGTGGGGCTGGTCTGGGGTGTACGTGACCAGATCTGGGATCTGCTCCGCCAGGCCGGGCCGGCAACACTGTTGCTGAACCTGGCCGGAATTTTTCTGGGGCTTCTGGCGGGTCGGGCCGCCGGGCTGACCCAGCGTGAGTCCATCGCTGTTGCCGTGGAGCTTGGCATCAAGAACAGTACCATCGCCTTGCTGGTGACCCTGACCCTGCTGGAATCCAGCGCCATGTCGATCCCGGCGGCGGTATATGGCGTACTGATGTTCCCCATAGGCTTTGTGCTGGCAGCCTACGGCCGGAAGATCATTCCTGCTCCGATGATTGCGAAACCTGCATCATGAACTTTCTCAACGGAATGACTCTGCTGCTGGTCTATCAACTGGCAGGTGAGGTCACCGTTCGCCTTCTGGCGGTTCCCATCCCCGGGCCGGTGCTGGGCATGGTGATGCTGTTTCTGACCCTGATGATCCGGGGCCGCACTCCGGAGCCGCTGCAGAATGCCTCAACGGCTCTGCTCAGCCATCTTTCCCTGCTGTTTGTACCGGCTGGTGTCGGCATGATGGCCCATTTTGACCGGATTGCGGATGAATGGCTGCCGATCACCCTGGCGCTGTTTTTCTCCACCATCATTACCATGGTGGCCACCGCAGGCATTATGCAGGTGACAACACGCTGGTTTGCCCGGCGGCAACAGGGGGGAGATCAGGCCGATGAATGAGCCAGCCATCCGCGATATCTGGGTTTATCTTTCTACCTCACCACTGCTTGGGCTGACCATAACGCTGGTCGCCTACGGCCTCGCCTATCGGCTGTATCTGAAATCCAATTCCAGCCCGCTGGTCAATCCGGTGGTGACGTCGGTGGCGATGCTGATCGCCGTTTTGATGGTTACCGGCACCTCCTACAGCGAATATTTTGAAGGCGGGCAGTTTGTTCACTTCCTGTTGGGGCCGGCTACTGTGGCGCTGGCGGTGCCACTGTATGACCAGTTTTCGCGGCTACGCCAGCTATGGTTGCCAGTGACGATTTCCCTGGTCTGCGGCGTGGTGATTGCAGCGGGCAGCTCAATCGGGCTGGCCTGGCTGCTTGGCGGCTCCACCGAAATCCAGATGTCACTGGCGCCAAAATCCGCAACGGCGCCCGTCGCCATGGGTATTTCGGAAACCATCGGTGGCATTCCCTCCCTGACGGCCGTATTGGTGGTGGCAACCGGTATTGTCGGGGCGGTGCTCGGCACCAAACTTTTCGAATGGATGCGCATCACCGATGACAGCGTGAAAGGCATCGCCATGGGTGTGGCGGCTCATGGCATCGGCACGGCCCGGGCGTTTCAGGTCAGCTCCCAGATGGGTGCTTTCTCCGGACTGGCGATGGCACTGTCGGCATTTGCAACAGCCCTGATCGTGCCATGGCTGGTGGATCTGATCGGGATTTAAAGGTAATAACCGGATAGAGTCGAGGGGGTAAGGTGATAGTTATCAGGACGTCTTTAGGTATCTGTTCAGCAATGGCGATAGCCATTGCATCAACCATTACCGCTGCACAGGAAAACACGGAATCAACGGAAACGGTCATTGAGGTGACATCGCCTCGGCTGGTGCGGGATCTCTACGACACGCCTGCTGCCGTTTCCGTTATTAACGCTCCGGATATTCAGCAGGGCCAGCAGCGACTTCAGCTGGATGAGTCTCTGGATACCGTTCCCGGCCTGTTTTTCCAGAACCGCTATAACTTCGCCCAGAACCTGCGTCTGTCCACCCGTGGCTTTGGTGCCCGGGCGCCGTTTGGTATTCGCGGTATCCGTATTCAGGTGGACGGTATTCCCTATACGCTCCCCGACGGCCAGTCCCAGATCGACGCGGTGGACCTGGATTCCGCGCAGCGCATCGAGGTGATACGAGGGCCATCATCAGTCCAGTATGGCAACGCCTCCGGCGGCGTGATCGATATCACCACCGCCCGAGGGGATGATCAGCCGCCAGGGACACGGCTGCGCCAGGATGTGGGGAGTGACGACTATTACAAGACGACGGTGCAGGCCAACGGAAGCCAGGGGGGTACCAGCGGTATCGCGACCATGTCGTGGCTCAACTACAACGGTTACCGGGATCAGAGCGAGGTTGAAAAAGGTCTTTTCAATAGCCGTCTCTCCCATGAATGGGGAGAAGGGGACCGGTTAACGGCGACTTTCAATGCGCTGCACACGCCGAAAGCGGAGGATCCTGCAGGCCTCACTGCGGCACAAGTGGAGGAAGACCGTCGTCAGGCTACCACTAACGCTGAGAGGCTGGACTCGGGGCAGGAGGTTGATCAGCAGACGCTCGGTCTGCTGTATGAAACCCCTGGGGTTGGTGCCGGTGATCTGACCGTCAGCACCTTCTTTACCCGTAGGGACTTCGCCCAGCAGCTGCCGTTTCCCGGTCCTAGCGGGATCGCCTATGACCGCCAGTTTTACGGCATCAGTTCCGATTATCAACAGCACAGTGAAGTGGCTGGTCTCCCGCTCACCTGGCTGGTAGGCGCCGACCTCCATCGCCAGGTTGATGAACGTCGTCGATACCGGATTCGACCGGATGGTGGTGTCGCTGAACAGATTCAGGAAGAAACCCAGAACGGTACTACCGCCGCCGTATTTGCTCAGGGAGACCTGGCGATAACCGATCGTTTCAATTTCTCCCTCGGTACCCGGTTCGATCGCCTCAGACTGTCGATAGATGACGACTTTCTGGATGATGGGGACGATTCCGGCAGCCGAACTTTCGATGAGCTGAGTGGCTTTGCCGGCGTCAGTTACCGCATGGCCCCGCGCCAGCAGGTTTATGCGACTATTGGTACCGCTTTCGAGGCACCCACCTTCACCGAATTTGCCAACCCGGATGGCAGCGGTGGTTTTAACCCGGATATTGAACCGCAGCAGGCCCTTAACCGGGAAATAGGGGTCCGCGGTGGCTTTGGAGAGGGGTTCAGTTATGATCTGGCGCTGTTTTCGATACGCGTTGATGACGAACTCCTGCCGTTTGAGGAGGACGTCAATATTGATGGTGTTACCACCAGCCGCACTTTCTATGAGAATGCCGGTCGCACCCAGCGCAACGGTGTTGAGTTAGGCCTGAGCTGGGATATTTCCTACGCCTGGCGGATAACCAGTGCTCTGACCCTGGCGGATTACACCTTCGAGGACTTCGTAGACGAGCAGGGCAACGATGCCGATGGCAACCGTTTGCCCGGATTGCCCCGTGAACAGTGGGTGACCGAAGTGGAATGGAAAGGCCAAGGGCAGCGTTTCGCTGCTCTGGAATGGCAATACGTTGGCGACCTGTACGCTGAGAACTCCAACCAGACCAAAGTCCCTGATTACTGGTTATTCGGAGTCCGGGCGGGCGATATGGTCCGCTTCGGGGCCCAGAGCCTGAACCTGTATGGCGGTGTTCGCAATCTGCTGGATGAGGACTATTTCAGCAATATCCGCATCAACGCCAACAGGGGAGCGTTTTTCGAACCGGCGCCAGGAAGAACTTTTTATGCCGGCCTGGAATGGGTATTCTGAAGGCCGATAACAACGCAAACTCCAGGGTATTCATAATCATGCAAACAAAGTTTCTTCTTGAAGAAAGCCAGATGCCGAAGTACTGGTACAACCTGCAGGCGGATTTTCCGGAGCCGCTACCGGCGGTGCTTCACCCCGGCACCCAGCAGCCGGTCGGGCCGTCTGACCTCGAACCGCTGTTTCCCATGTCGTTGATTGAACAGGAAGTGTCCACCGAGCGGGAAATCGAGATTCCGGAGCCAGTGCGCGATGTCTACAAGCTGTGGCGCCCGGCTCCGCTATACCGGGCCCATCGTCTCGAAAAGGCGCTTGGCACGCCGGCAAAGATTTTCTACAAGTACGAGGGTGGAAGCCCTGCCGGCAGCCACAAGCCCAATACCGCGATCCCCCAGGCGTTCTATAACCGCGAAGCCGGCATTCGCACTCTTACCACGGAAACCGGCGCCGGCCAGTGGGGCACCTCGCTGTCATTTGCAGGCTCCCTGTTTGATCTGGACGTAACGGTTTTCCAGGTACGGGTTTCCTACAACCAGAAGCCCTACCGCCGTGCAGTGATGGAAACCTATGGGGCAAAATGCGTGGCTTCCCCATCGGAGCTGACTGAATTCGGGCGTAAAGTTCTGGCGGCGAGTCCGGACCATACCGGCAGCCTCGGCATTGCCATTTCCGAGGCGGTGGAACTGGCGGTGCAGGATCCGGATACCAAGTATGCCCTCGGCTCGGTGCTGAACCACGTACTGCTGCACCAGAGCATCATTGGCCTGGAATCCATGCAGCAGATGGAGATGGCGGATTGCTGGCCCGATGTTATCGTGGGCTGCACCGGCGGTGGTTCCAACTTTGCGGGCATTGCCTTCCCGTTCATGGGCCACGCGCTGCGAGGTGGACAGAAATCCCGGATTGTTGCGGTAGAGCCCTCGGCCTGCCCGACCCTGACCCGTGGCAAGTACGCCTACGATTACGGCGATACCGCACACATGACGCCGCTCACCAAGATGCATACCCTGGGATCCGACTTCACCCCGCCGGGATTCCATGCCGGTGGCCTGCGTTATCACGGCATGGCCCCCATGGTGTCCCACGCCATGGAACTGGGTCTGTTTGAGGCCGTTTCCTACACCCAGCGCGAATGCTTCGAGGCTGGCGTGCTGTTCGCCCGCAACGAAGGCATTGTGCCGGCACCGGAAGCCAATCACGCGGTCAAGGGAGCCATTGATGAGGCCCTGCGCTGCAAGCGGGAAGGCAGGGAAGAGGTAATCCTGTTCAACCTGTGTGGCCACGGCCATTTTGATATGGCGGCCTACACGTCGTATTTTGCCGGTGATCTGAGCGATTATGAATACGATGAGCAGGAACTGGCGATGGCGCTGTCCGGCCTGCCGTCGGTCAATACCTGATCAGTCGTCGTTCCGCTGCTGGAATATGGTACCCCCGCCGCCGGCGTTCAGTTGTCGGATGGCGGTCGGTGCACCCTCATCATCAAGTCTCAGATCTCCGATCCCCGAGTGATTCCAGAGTCGCTCGCCGGCGTCCCGGCCCTCGGGCAGCCTGGGAGAAACCCACATCCGCCGCCTTTTGGTGAACCAGTTCAGCGGAGACCATGGCGCATACAACCAGCGATTGAGGCGGTCCAGCCATTCCAGCAGGGAGGTGGGAAACTCGTTCTTGATACCGCTACTGGTGATCTGCCAGACGTGGGGTCCGTTGCTTTTGTGGCGAAGCCTCACGTCGTAGGCGAAGGAATAGTGTACATCCCCGGACAGGATCACAAAGTGGCGCGGGGTTCTGGTATGCCCAAAGATATTGAGCAGCACGCTGGCTGCTCCCCGGTGTGCCATCCAGTTTTCCGCGTCCACCAGCAGCGGCTTGCCAATGAAGGTAAATACCTTCTGGATCATCTCGATCAGCTTGACACCGAACATCGGTGGTGGCGAGACCACAACCACGGCGTCCTCCCCCATGATTTCCTGTTGAAAATCGGTCAGTGATTCCCAGTCCATCAGTCCGGAAGGGTGACTCCGGCGAATCTCGCTTCGCCACCTGTGGGTGCGTGTATCCAGCACGACAAGCTTGGGTGAGGTCGGCAGGCTGTAGTGCCAATGGTCAAAATCGAGCAGCTGATCGATCAAAGTGTCCTGGGTTTTCTTGTCCAGTTCGTGCTGCTTTTTGTCGGCATCAAACAGCGCTTGGCACTGGCCGATGAGGTCTGTGAACGTTGCAGGCTGATTGCCCCACCCCTGGCACAGAAGATAAGCCAGCAACGCATTGCCGATGATGCGCCGGGAAAAAGGATGCGCGTAGGCAGTGGTCTCCCATAGCGCGGAGAGGTTCCAGTCGTCAGTAACGTCGTGATCATCAAAGACCATATACACCGGCAGGTTGGCAAGCGCCCGGGCGGCCTGTGGAAGACTGTCGCGAAAGCCATCGAGGGCGACCTGTTCTTTACGGTAAAGGGCCAGTTCCTCCGGCATATTGACCGGTTCAGAATTTGTGACCAGGGCCCAGGGTTCCGGTGACCAGACCAGCAGATACATGGCCATCATCTCGGCGAAAGAGATCAGGTGATTGCCGGCGTTGGCGGTGGTAAATACCGGTTTGCGGACGCCACCAAAGAAACGCTCGGTCAGGTCTTCATTGGATTCGGATTCCGGTAGCAGGGTCTGCCGGTGATAGTAGGCTTTCTCCATCGACGTCAGTTCACGGCTATGCCTGATAGAGGCGCCTTCCAGCGTTTCCTGATAGAGGCCAAGCTGGTGAATGACGCACTGAATGGCATGTAGCATCGGGCCTGCGACATCGTCGGCATAGACCTGATCGCCGGTCAGCAGCAGCAGGGACGGAACGTCTGCCAGTTGTTCTGCCTGGTGTAATTCCTCATCAACCCGCACCAGTCCGTCGCGGGCAGGATGGTGGGGCCTTCGGCAGGAGCCATGGAGAATGCGGTCCAGTTTTGATTTCAGGGTAAAACCCGGACGAGTCCTGCCTTCTGGACAGAGATGGGGAGCCCAGTCCCGGATCCATGTCGGGGATTGCACCTCATCGCTGGCCAGTCCGAGGTCATAGTCAAGCCGGGTATCCCGGGGCAACGGAGAGTCGGGTTCGATGGCCAGGAGATTCAGCCACGCCCGGGTACCAATCCTGAGCCGGATAATCTCGTGAGGGTTCACCGTCCTGTCCAGCAGAGCTTTCTCTCCATCGAAGAGCCGGACAGAAACCGCTAATGGCGCGCTGGTCGCCAGCCAGAGAACCAGTGATGAAGGCGAGACATGCCGCAAAACCGGACCGGCCAGAACCGGCCCGGGTACGCCATCGGATTCCAGGTCAGTCCTCCTCGAACTCTCTGGGTGGGCAATGGCATGCTTCGACAACGGCTCCGTCATCCACACTTTCCAGATGCACATCAAAGCCCCACAGCCGATGGACATGGCGCAGGACTTCTTCGGTGTCCTCACCCAGCGGTACCCGGTCCACGGGAATGTGCCGCAGGGTGAGAGAACGGTCACCACGTACATCCACATTCCATACCTGGATGTTGGGCTCGCGATAGCTGAGGTTGTACTGCCGCGCCAGCTTCTCCCTGAGCGCCCGGTAACCCGGATCGTCGTGGATCGCAGTGATGCGGTACACATCTTCTTCATCATCGTTCTGGATGGCAAAGAATTTCAGGTCGCGCATGACCTTGGGGGACAGGAACTGCTGGATGAAGCTTTCGTCCTTGAAGTTCTTCATGGCGAAATGCAGGGTTTCCACCCAGTCCGTACCGGCAATGTCCGGGAACCATTCCCGGTCCTCGTCGGTCGGGTTCTCGCAGATGCGACGCAGGTCGGTGAAGATGGAAAAGCCCAGAGTGTAGGGGTTTATGCCTGAATACCAGGGGCTGTCAAATGGTGGCTGATAGACCACCGCGGAATGGCTCTGCAGGAACTCGAGCATGAAGCCGTCGTTCACCAGGCCCTTGTCGTACATGCGGTGCAAAAGGGTATAGTGCCAGAAGGTGGCCCAGCCTTCGTTCATTACCTGGGTCTGTCGCTGGGGGTAGAAATACTGCGCCAGCTTGCGCACGATGCGAATCAGTTCCCGTTGCCAGGTTTCCAGTAGCGGTGCATTTTTTTCAATGAAGTAGAGAATGTTCTCCTGGGGCTCTTCCGGGTAACGCTGCCTGCGCCTGATCGGGTCTTCATCATCCTCCATTTTTGGAATGGTTCGCCACAGGTCATTGAGCCGGCGTTGCTGGTACTCTTCCCGTTCTTTTTGCCGGCGCGCTTCTTCCGCAGCGGAAATGGGCGCGGGGCGTTTGTAACGGTCGACACCGTAATTCATCAGCGCATGGCAGGAGTCCAGAATCTGCTCGACCGCATCCACGCCATGACGCTCCTCGCACTCGGCTACGAAATCACGGGCGAAGACCAGGTAATCGATAATGGCACTGGCATCTGTCCAGGTGCGGAACAGGTAATTACCCTTGAAAAAAGAATTGTGACCATAAGAGGCATGGGCAATCACCAGTGCCTGCATGGGCAGCGTGTTTTCTTCCATCAGATAGGCGATGCAGGGGTTGGAGTTGATCACAATCTCGTACGCCAGCCCCATCTGGCCCCGCTGGTAGCCTTTGGAGGTCGACAGGAATTGCTTGCCGAAGGACCAGTGGTGGTAACCCACCGGCATCCCCACGGAACTGTAGGCGTCCATCATCTGCTCGGCACTGATCACTTCCACCTGGTTGGGATAGGTGTCCAGCCCGAACTCTGCCGCACACCTGGCTATTTCCTCGTCGTATTTTTCAAGCAGCGGGAAAGTCCACTCGGAACTGGTGGAAATCGGTTCCCGGGTTTTGGGCTCGTTGGGTCTGTCCATGGTGTCGGTCATGCGGCTTTCCTCTCGAACAACTGACGGAAGACCGGATAGATTTCACCGGGGTCGGCGATCTGCTGCAGGGCAAAGCTCTGGGGGAATTGCTCCTGGATCTTCTCGTACTCGTACCACAGCATCTGGTGATCCTGGGGGGTGATCTCCACATAGGCGTAATACTGCACCAGCGGCAGGATGCTGTCGGCCAGCAACTTGCTGCAGATGGGAGAATCATCGTTCCAGTTGTCGCCGTCCGATGCCTGGGCTGCGTAGATATTCCATTCAGAGGGAGAGTAGCGGGACTCAATGATCTTGTGCATCAGTTTCAGAGCACTGGAAACGATGGTGCCGCCAGTCTCCCTTGAATAGAAGAATTCTTCCTCGTCCACTTCCTTGGCGCTGGTGTGGTGGCGGATAAAGACCACTTCGATCTTCTTGTAGTTCTTCTTCAGGAACAGGTACAGCAGAATAAAGAAGCGTTTGGCAATGTCCTTGTGCATCTGGGTCATGGAACCGGACACGTCCATCAGGCAGAACATCACCGCACTGGTGGCCGGTTGTGGCTGCTTCAGGTGCTGGCGGTAGCGCAGATCAATCTCGTCGATAAACGGGATGCGACGGACATTGGCCTTGAGCTCGGCTATCTCATCTTCCAGTGCCTTGATCTGTTCCTCGTGGCTGAAGGCCGGATCCAGATCTTCGGGCGCACTCTTCAGCGCCGCCAACTGCGCCTCCATCTCACGGATCTTCTTCTTGCGGGCACCACCGAGCCCGAGCCGCCGCGCATGGGCACCTCTTAATGAGCGCACTACATCCAGCTTGGCGGGGACGCCCTGGGTGGAGAAACCGGAGCGAACGTACTTGAACGCCTCGGTATCTTTCAGCTTCTTGCGGGCCAGATTGGGCAATTCCAGGTCATCGAACAGAAAATCCAGGAATTCTTCCTGGGTGATCTGAAAGGCAAATTCGTCCATGCCTTCACCATCCGGGCTGGCCTGGCCCTGACCCTGGCCCTTTCCACCACCGCTCTGGGGCTTGGGCACGGTGTCACCCGTCACAAACTCCTTGTTACCGGGGTGTACTACCTCGCGTTTGCCACCCTGGCCGTGATGAAAGATCGGCTCGTCAGTATCCCGGGAAGGGATACTGACGTTCTCACCGCGTTCAATATCTGTGATAGAGCGACGGTGAACCGCATCCGCAACCGCTTTCTTGATGTGGTGGCGATAGCGGCGCAGGAACCGTTCCCGGTTTACCGCGCTCTTGTTTTTACCGTTCAGTCGCCGGTCGACTACGTGGGTCATACCCATAGTTTCACTCCAGTTCAGCGCAAGACGGCTGACTTATTGAGACTTACGAACCCGCAGGTACCATTCCGCAAGGAGACGGACCTGTTTTTCCGTGTAGCCCCGATCGACCATGCGCTCGACGAACTGCTTGTGTTTGTTCTGATCTTCCTGGCTGGCCTTCGGATTGAAGGAAATAACCGGCAGCAGGTCCTCGGTGTTCGAGAACATCTTCTTCTCGATCACGCTGCGCAGCTTTTCATAGCTGAGCCAGGACGGGTTCCGCCCCTGGTTGTTCGCCCGTGCCCGCAGCACGAAGTTGACCACTTCGTTACGGAAGTCCTTCGGATTGCTGATACCGGCCGGTTTCTCGATTTTTTCCAGTTCATCGTTGATGGCCGAGCGATTGAGGATTTCCCCGGTCTCCGGATCGCGGTATTCCTGATCCTGTATCCAGAAATCGGCATAGGTCACGTAACGGTCAAACAGGTTCTGGCCGTACTCGCTGTAGCTTTCCAGATACGCTGTCTGGATTTCCTTGCCGATAAATTCCACGTAATGGGGCGCCAGGAATTCCTTGATGAACCGCAGGTAGCGGTCCTGGATTTCCGCCGGGAACTGTTCCTGCTCTATCTGTTTTTCCAGCACATACAGCAGGTGCACCGGGTTGGCGGCCACTTCCGTGGTGTCGAAGTTGAACACCTTGGACAGGATCTTGAACGCAAAGCGTGTTGACAGCCCCTCCATGCCCTCATTCACCCCAGCCGCATCCCGGTACTCCTGGATCGACTTGGCCTTGGGATCGGTATCCTTGATGTTCTGGCCGTCGTAGACGCGCATCTTGGAGAAAATACTGGAGTTTTCCGGCTCCTTGGTGCGCGACAGGATGGAGAACTGCGCCAGCATATCCAGGGTGTCAGGTGCGCAGGGCGCGCCTGCCAGAGAGCTGTCACGCAACAGTTTGCGATAGATATCAATCTCTTCCGTTACACGTACACAGTAGGGCACCTTGACGATGTAAACCCGGTCAAGGAAGGCCTCGTTGTGTTTGTTGTTGCGGAAGGTCTGCCATTCAGACTCGTTGGAGTGGGCCAGAATGACGCCGTCGAAGGGCACGGAACCCATACCCTCGGTGGTGTTGTAATTGCCTTCCTGGGTGGCGGTCAGCAGCGGGTGCAGAACCTTGATGGGCGCCTTGAACATCTCCACGAATTCCAGCAGGCCCTGATTGGCCTTGCAAAGACCCCCGCTGAAGCTGTAGGCGTCCGGATCATCCTGGGAATAGTCTTCCAGCATGCGGATGTTCACTTTGCCCACCAGTGCCGAAATATCCTGGTTGTTGTCGTCACCCGGTTCGGTCTTGGAAACGCCGATCTGGTCCAGAATCGAAGGGTACATCTTGACTACCCGGAACTCGCTGATGTCGCCCCCGTATTCGTGCAGACGCTTTACCGCCCAGGGTGACATGATCGATTTCAGATAGCGGGACGGGATGCCGTATTCCTCTTCCAGAATCGCGGCGTCTTCTGCCGGATCGAACAGGCCTAGCGGGGACTCGTTTACTGGTGACCCCTTGATGGCATAGAAGGGGACTTTCTGCATCAGTGACTTGAGTTTTTCTGCCAGGGAGGATTTGCCGCCGCCGACGGGGCCGAGCAGGTAAAGGATCTGTTTCTTCTCTTCCAGGCCCTGGGCAGCATGGCGGAAGAAGGAGACGATATTTTCAACCGCGTCTTCCATGCCGTAGAATTCGGCGAACTCCGGATAGCGCTTGATTACCTTGTTGGAAAAGATGCGCGACAGTCTGGAATCGCGGGATGTGTCGATCAGTTCCGGCTCGCCGATAGCCATTAACATCCGCTCTGCGGCAGTGGCGTATGCCGCCGGGTCCTTTTTGCAGATCTCCAGGTATTCCTCAAGAGTGTATTCTTCCTCCTGAGTCGCTTCATACCGGTCTTTGAAGTGCTGCATGATGGTCATAGATGGCCCCTCGCTTGCTCTCTTACTGTTTAATAGACAGCTTTTAGTTCACGCAATTTCCCCGTTGCTGTTGGATCCGCCACTCCGGACGGTTGCTATGGTTATGGGTGGAAGTATAGGGAGTACCAGACCGATTTACGCTGGAGCGTCATCTCGGTCTGGTTATTTTGAGCTTAGTTCAAGCTTGGGGAGTTGGACAGGGGGATAAAGATTAAGGTTCATTAAATTGTGTATCAGAGTTTCCTGAGCCGGAACACACTCTCCGTAGCTCCGTCGAGCCCCCTGCGCTTGGTAAACGGATGATCCTTCGCCAGGGTGTTGGTCAGGATGTGTTCTATTTCGTAATCTCCGGAGTACAGTTCCCGGACTTCGTCATCGCTGACATTGAAGGGCGGGCCCTTGATCTCGGTATCGTAGTCCAGGGTGATCAGCAGGATTCGCGTGCCGTCCGGGATGACCGCTGTCAGGTGATCGACGTAGTCCTTGCGCATGTGGGGTGGCAGCGCGATCAGGGCAGCGCGATCGTAGACCAGCTTCACATGTTTCAGGTCGTCCGGCACCAACTGGAAGAAATCGCCGCGCCACAGCTCAAGGTCGTCATGTTTGAAGACGGTGAAGGGCTCGCCGGGGTGGACACTGGCTTTTTCGCCGCCTTCCTCGAAGAAGTCTTTGCAGGCCACTTCGCTCAGTTCCACGCCGATGACGGGGTGGCCACGGTCATGGAGCCACCACATATCGTGGGCTTTGCCGCACAGGGGAACAAAGACGGCGCCAGTGGCATTGCCGGAAAGTTCGGGCCAGTGGTCATAGAGGTATTGGTTGACCGTACCTTCGTGGAAGCCGATTTCGTTGTTGGCCCAGCGCTCATGCCAGAATTCGTGTTCCATGTGCAGTCCTCTTGTTCACCGGTTGGAGGTTTTGTTCAGTCTAACTTAATCTTGGGGACTGTTGGTTGACCGAAAACATCGCGAATAGGGATTTATAAATGAAAGCCGTATTTCTGGATGCAGACACACTGGGTAACGACGTGGACCTCTCGCCGATTGAGGCAGTGACCGGAGAATTGGTGAAGTATCCGCAAACCTCGCCGGACGAGGTACAGGAACGTATCCGGGGTTTCGATACAGTGCTGGTGAACAAGGTGGTGCTGTCGCGGGAGCATTTTGAGGCGTGCCCGGAACTGAATACCATTGCGGTGGTAGCCACGGGGCTGAACAATATTGACCAGGAAGCGGCCCGGGCCCACGGGGTCAGGGTGATGAATGTGACCAACTATGGGCGTTCCACGGTGGCGCAGCACACCATGGCGCTGATGCTTGCGCTGGCCACGCGGTTGCTGGATTACGACAGGGACGTGCGGGCCGGGCGCTGGGGGCAGAGCCCGATGTTCTGCCTGATGGATCACCCGATCATGGAGCTGGAAGGACGCACGCTGGGGATTTTTGGTTATGGCGATCTCGGCCAGGGGGTTATTGAGCGGGCGAAAGCGTTCGGTATGAATATTCTGCTGGGGGCGAGGCCGGGTCAGGCCGCTGGCGAGGTGGATGGTTACCCCAGGGTTCCCATGGATGAGTTATTGCCCCGGGCAGACGTACTCTCGCTGCATTGCCTGCTGACCGACGAAACCCGCAACATGATCGGCTCCCGGGAGCTGAAGATGATGAAAAAGGAGGCACTGCTGATCAATACCAGCCGCGGCGGCCTGGTGGACGAGCAGGCGCTGGCCGATGCTCTGCGGGCCGGGACCATTGGCGGTGCCGGATTTGATGTGCTGACAGAAGAGCCGCCGCGCAATGGCAATCCGCTGCTGGCGGATGACATCCCCAATCTGATTGTGACGCCCCATTCCGCCTGGGCAAGCCGGGAAGCGAGGCAGAGGATTGTGGAGATTACCGCGCGTAATCTGTCATCTGCCTGATTTAACGGTTACTCTCCTGAATTATAATCTGTAAAAAAACACTTTCAAGCAGGATGTCGAGTGGCTTCGTTACAACTGAAAGACAGGCTCCAGAAAGCTGAAACCTGGATTCTGGCCAATCCCAACCCACCGCAAAGCTGGCCATGGACCTGGCTGTATAAAACCGGGCGTACGGCCTATGCACTGGTGCGGGACATCACTGCCGGCAACCTGACCCTGCATGCCATGAGCCTGGTGTATACCACCCTGCTGAGCATTGTGCCGCTGCTGGCGCTGAGCTTTTCGGTGCTCAAGGCGCTGGGCGTGCATGAGCGTATGGAGCCGTTCCTGTTCCAGTTCTTTGAGCCCATGGGGCCGCAGGGCGTGCAGCTTGCCGAGCAGATTCTCGGGTTCGTGGACAATATGAAGGTCGGTGTGCTGGGTTCGGTGGGCCTGGCTTTGCTGGTTTATACGGTGATTTCGCTGGTGCAGAAAATCGAGCGCTCCTTCAACATGATCTGGCGAGTGCCGGATATGCGTTCCATGGCCCAGCGTTTCAGCAACTACCTCAGTGTTATCATGATTGGTCCGTTGTTGATGGTGTCGGCCATTGGTATCAGCGCCACCATCTTCTCGTCTGCGTTTGTCCAGGCTTTGATGGAAGTTGAACCGTTGGGGTCAGCGGTTATTTTTGCCACCCGTTTCACTCCCTTCTTGCTCGTGGTCTCGGCATTCACCTTCGTGTATGTGTTTATTCCCAATACCAGAGTGAAGGTTCGTTACGCCCTGGTCGGTGGCCTGGTGGCAGGTATCTCCTGGCAGTTCGCGGGAATGCTGTTTGCATCTTTTGTGGCGGGTTCGGCGAAATACGCAGCCATTTATTCCAGTTTCGCCATCGGTATCATCCTGCTGATCTGGCTCTATCTGAACTGGATAATCCTTTTGCTGGGCTCCAGTATTGCGTTCTATCTGCAGAATCCCGGCGCGGTGGCCAAACGCAGAGAGGTAAGGTTGTCACCGGAGCTGCAGGAAAATACCGCTCTGGCATTGATGTGGCTGGTGGCAAAGCCCTTCAGTGAAGGTCGGCCGGCACCCCAGCAGGAGGAAGTCGAGCATAAGCTGCGAGTGCCCGGCGAGATAACCCGTGGCGTGAGCGACAAGCTTATTCGTGCACGCCTGCTGGAGTTGGCGGGGCGTAACGGGGATTGTCTTGTTCCCGGACAGTCTCTGGATCGGATTACAATCGGAGGTGTGCTGCAGGCCATTCGTCACGATGAGGATCGTGTGGTGGACCGCCTGCCCTACGTAGTGCCGCGACGCCTTCTGGCCAGGGCTCCTGAAGACGAGTCAGTCTCCTTCGCCGAATTGCTGAGGCAGGAAGAGGACGGCAAGGAGCGCTCCTAGGCACGGGCTTTGGAGCCGGCTTCCAACACCTCAAGTATGACTTTTCGCACCCGTGTAAACTGTTCCCCGGAAATATGAATGATGCTGAGCACGTCTTCCTCCGGCATGTTGCGCTGGTGGGCATGGCGCAGGACTTCCCGGGTGCCGACAATGATACCGTCATTAAGCGGGGAGAGCTTCTGCCCCGGAGCAGGTCGCTCCGCCGCCAGCAGCTGGGCATGGTATTTGGGCGGAAGATTCCACTCATTGGCCAGCAATTGCGAAGTTGCCCACTGGTAGCGTGAGAGGGCGTCGTGTATCAGCGAGGGGGAAGGCTCCGCCATCCCCGGTTCCATCCGGCAGATTCGCTGCAGTTCTCTCCTCAGGGTGATATAGGAGAGTGCAGGCAGTAACCCCGTCATGAAGAAGACGCTGCTATCCTGGCCCTGGATTTTCGCGATCAGCTCTGCACTGCGGGCGCAGGTAAGGCCCCAGCGCCATACTCTCTGGGCAAACAGGGCCTCGCGGCTGTTTCGCGCGGCCATCATCGGGCGCATGATCGAAGCGGAAATTACATTGCGAATACCGTCCAGACCCAGCACAAAAACCGCCTGATCCACCGAGTCTATGGACTGGTCGCCGGGCCGGAAATAGGGGCTGTTGGCAATCTGCAGCAACTGTTCGGTCAGTGCCGGGTCATTGAGGATGATTTCGGTCAGGTGGTTCCGGTCCGATGTGTCATCCGAGAGCGCCCGCATCAACTTCGGCAGCGTCATTGGCTGGCGTGGTAACTCGTCCAGCTCCCGCCTGGCAATCCGCCCACGCAGATTTTCCAGTATAGGTTCCCATTGCCCCGGTTCTGAGTGCAGCGCTGTCGGCGGTGAGTCCAGAAGCCAGCTAAACAGATGCTCTTCCAGCTGGTCGATGAGCGCGGGATCAGTGGTCGAGTTGTTTTCTGTTGCCACCGCCGAGTTAAGCAGGCGGGACTCAGGTGCTGAGACGGTTCCTGGTTTGTCGGAAGAAAATAACCCTGAAATCCAGGAAAGAAAGCCTGGCATCCGATGCCTCCGGGAAAGAAATTGTAGCCGGGAAATGCGCACCCGTACTGCGCGAGTATAGAGCCCGGTAGCGATTATTCCCAGCGTAAGCCGGCATATAACCTCGGGTTTCCCTGAATTAAAATCACAGAACCGAACCACCGAACACGAAGATCAGTTGGCAGATGCCAGCGGTGAAACCCAGGAAGGCTCCGACTATGATCAGCTTGATTTCGTCTTCCTGGAAGCAGGGGCGCAGCAGGTCCTGGAATTCCTCCGAGGACAGGGCAGTCATGCGTTTAACCATGATGCGTTCTACCGCCCGCGCCCGGTCTGTTTCGAAAATGGCGTTGTTGAACGAGGTTTGCGAAATGTCGATGGCTTTCTGGCCCACCTGGTTTTTAAGGGTGGCGAATCCTGTTGGTCCGAAGGCTACCTGAGTCAGGGCTTTGCCCATGCCGGCCGTCTCATCCACCAGGGGCTTGATGTGCTTCCTGACCATGTTGCGGGCACGGTCGCTTTTCCGGCCCTCCATGATGGCGTTAACGATATTTCCGACGGTGAGGATTTCATGGGTCACGATGTGGCAGAAAGATTCGGCCACTTCGGGTTGGCGCTTGAGAAACAGCCCCTGCAGCCGCAGCGGCCCTATTTTTTTCTCGTGCAGCGGGCGGAAGATCACGTTCAGTGCAATCCAGTTGGTGGCCCAGCCCACCAGCAAGCCGAAGAAGGGTAGTACCCACCAGTTCTGGTAGAAGTACCAGACGGTCATCTGTATCAGGCCGAACAGAAAGCCGAAATAGAATCCGGAGTTGATGATGAAGCGGAATTCCGCCTCGCCACACTCGATGAATATCCGGTTCAGCAGGAGTTTGTCCTTCGCCAGGCGTTCGATGACCATGCTTTTGATGTCCAGCAGGTCTTCGATATTGTTCGATACGTCGTCTACCAGGTTGTCTACCAGTTGCGGGGCAGATTTTCGTACCCGTTCATAGACCAGTCTCCTGGCAGAGGCCGGCAGGTTTTCCCAGAAAGTGGGGTGTTCCTTGAGCATCAGTTCGTCGACGTATTCTTCGATACGGGGCTCGACGGTGTAGATGATGTGGGCGGCGAGGACCTCGGGGTCGATCTGCTGGAAGATTTCCCGCACGGTGCCGATCTTGGAAATGGTAGCGTCGACGCTGATGGCGGCCATTTTCCGGGCCTTGGAGGGAATGATGCCCTGCCAGCCCAGCAATGGCGGTTTGCCGACGAATTCCAGCGGGTAGAAGGTCATTTTGATGGCCAGCCAGTTGGTGATCCAGCCGATCAGGGCAGCAATCACCGGGATACTGAGGTATTGCCAGAATTCAGGGTTGCTAAACAGGCTTGTCATCTGGTGTTCGCTTATTTTCTTCTGGAGTTTGCTGCATGACGGGGAGGCGTTTGCAAAACACGCTCAAGCACATCCATGTGGCGCTTGAGCTCCGCCATCCATGGCTCCGCACAGTTTTGGAAACGCCTCCCCGTAATGCAGCCTCGGCTAGAGAGCTACCCTCGACGCTTTTTACTCGACAGGGATAATGTTGTTAGGCGTCGCTGCTGTCAATGACTTGCCTGCCAGCCTGAGACGGCGGCACGGTCGGAATCTGTCAGCTTCCGATGTCTCCCCACAACCATTGGCACAGAGCTATGGCCGCGACCGGGGCGGTTTCGGTTCTGAGGACTCGGGGGCCGAGGGCTACAGGGAGAAAGCCGGCGGTTTCGGCGGCGGTGATTTCGTCCGGGCTGAGGCCGCCTTCCGGGCCGATCATCAGGGCCACCCGACCTGGTTTTGCCAGCGTGTTCAGGGACCGTTCGGTGCGGTGGTGGAGGACCAGGCGCAGGTCGCAGTCGCTGGTGTGGTCGAACCAGTCCGTCAGCGCCATAACCGGCAATATCTCCGGCACCCGGGCGCGGCCGCATTGTTCGGCGGCGCTGGTGGCGACGGACTGCCAGTGGCGCAGGCGTTTGTCTTCGCGGTCGCCTTTGAGTTTTACGTCGCAGCGTTCGGTGGTCAGGGGAACGATGCGGGTGACGCCCATTTCTACGGCTTTCTGCACAGCATAGTCCATGCGGTCGCCCTTGGAGAGGGTCTGGCCGAGGACGATGTCCAGAGGGGATTCGTTGGTGTTTGCCACCGGGCTGCCAACCTGCACTTCCACCCGTTTTTTTCCGGATTCGTTGATCGTGGCGGGGTAGTCGTTGCCATCGCCGTTGAACAGCAGCAGTTCCTGCCCGGGCTGCATGCGCAATACGCGGCCGACGTGTTGCGCCGCGTTGTCGTCCAGTGCAGCGGTGGCTCCCTCGCTCAGCGGAGAGTCAGTGTAGATACGAGGGGTGCGCATGGTGTTTTCGTCAGTCCCGTACAGCGATTTCGATGCCTTCAGTGGCTACCTGGGCCAGGTGGCGGATCTGCTCTTCAGTAATCACGTAGGGTGGCATGAAGTAGACCACGTTGCCCAGGGGGCGCAGCAGGGACTGGCGGGTAAGGGCGTGCTGGTATACGCGGATGCCACGGCGTTCCTGCCAGGGGAAGGGCTCTTTGGTGGCTTTGTTCCTGACCAGTTCCACCGCCAGGGTCATGCCGTGCTGGCGGATATCGCCAACGTTGGGGTGGTCCGCCAGGTGGGCCACGGAGTCTGCCATGCAGGCGCTCAGACGTCTGTTGTTCTCGATCACCTTGTCATCGCGGAAGATGTCCAGAGTCGCCAGTGCCACGGCGCAACCAATAGGGTTGCCGGTGTAACTGTGACTGTGCAGGAAAGCCTTCAGGGTTTCGTAGTCGTCGTAGAAGGCGTTATAGACATTATCGGTGGTGAGCACCACGGACAGTGGCAGGTAGCCGGCGGTCAGGCCTTTAGACAGGCACATGAAGTCCGGGGTGATGCCCGACTGCTCGCAGGCAAACAGGGTGCCGGTGCGGCCGAAGCCAACAGCGATTTCGTCGGCGATCAGGTGTACGCCATATCTGTCGCAGGCTTCACGAAGTCTGGTGTGGTAGATCGGGTGGTGCATGCGCATGCCGCCGGCGCACTGAACCAGGGGTTCTACTACCACGGCACAGATCTCGTCGTGTTTTTCCGCCAGCAGTGCGTCCATGGCTTCGAACTGGCGCAGGGCGTATTCCTCATCGGTTTCGCCGGGCTCTTTGTTGAAGGCATCCGGAGAGGGCGCCGTCAGCACTTCCATCAATAGTGGCTGATAGGTGTCCTTGTAGAGGGCAACATCGCCAAGAGCCAGGGCTCCCAGGGTTTCTCCGTGATAGCTGTTGCCCAGGTTGACGAAGTTTTTCTTGCCCGGTTTGCCGTGGTTTTTCCAGTAATGGAAACTCATCTTGAGTGCCGCTTCAATCGCCGAAGAACCGTTGTCGGCGTAAAAGCACTTGTTGAGGCCGTCAGGGGTGACTTCGATAAGTCGCTCGGACAGGTTAACCACAGGCTCGTGGGTGAATCCGGCCAGGATGACATGCTCCAGCTGGCCAATCTGTTCCTGGATCGCCGCGTTGATTCTCGGGTTGGCGTGACCGAACAGGTTGACCCACCAGGAACTCACGGCGTCGATGAAGCGGTTGCCCTCAAAATCCTCCAGCCAGACGCCTTCACCCCGCTTGATCGGAACCAGCGGCACAGCCCCTTCGTGGTCTTTCATCTGGGTGCAGGGATGCCATACGGATTTGAGGCCGCGGGCGACGAGGTCAGCGTTGCGCATGATAAATCTCCATGAGACGGTCAGGTTCAGGATTCTCGGCGGTTAACCTGTGCGGATATTACAGTTAACAGCGCCCGCTGACCACCGCCTGCTGAGCCGCCCCGCGCTCACCGGGGGCAGGGCGGCTGTCTCCCTTTCGCTGTGGTTCAGTGCGCGAGCACCCGGCTCAGGAACGCCTGGGTACGTTCATTCTGCGGGTTGTCGAACACGTCCGCAGGCTTGCCTTCTTCGACAATCCTGCCCTCGTGGATGTAAATCACGCGGTCGGCTACTTCCCGGGCGAAGCCCATTTCGTGGGTTACCACCATCATGGTCATACCCTCTTTGGCCAGTTCACGCATTACGTCCAGCACTTCACCGATCATTTCCGGGTCCAGTGCCGAGGTGGGTTCGTCGAACAGCATCAGCTTTGGCTCCATGGCCAGGGCGCGGGCAATGGCTACCCGTTGTTGCTGGCCTCCGGACAGATGGGAGGGGTACTTGTCCGCCTGGCTGGCAATGCCCACGCGGTTCAGTAACCGGTCGGCGGTGGCGCTGGCAATGGGCTCGGGCGCTTCCTTGACCTTCCTGGGAGCAAGCATGATGTTCTTCTTCACCGTGAGGTGGGGGAAAAGATTGAACTGCTGGAACACCATGCCCACTTCCTTGCGGATTTTCGCCAGGGCTTTCTGGTTCCCGCTTTTCGGGGCAAGTTCGTTGCCGTCCACTACCAGTTTGCCGGATTCGAATTCTTCCAGGCCATTGACGCAACGGATAAGAGTGGACTTGCCGGAACCGCTGGCGCCGATGATCACCACCACTTCGCCGGCTTCAACGGTCAGGTCAATTTCCTTGAGGACATGCAGGGTACCGAAGTACTTGTTCATGCCCCGCATTTGCACGATCTGTGTCATGAGTACCTATCCTTCAGACAGAAACCAGTCCGCGCCGCTCTATGTAGCGGAGCACGAGAGAGAGGGAGAGGGTAATCGCGAGGTACATGAGCGCCACCACGAAGTAGACCTCGAAGGCGGTAAAGGTATTGGCGATATACACCTGGCCCTGACGGACCAGTTCACCCACACCAATGACCGAGAACAGCGAGGTGTCCTTGATGCTCACGATCGCCTGATTGCCCAGAGGCGGGATCATGCGGCGGAAGGCCTGTGGCCAGATGATCGACCAGAAGGTCTGGGACCGTGACAGGCCCAGGGAAAGGCCGGCTTCGGTCTGGCCCTTGTCGATCGACTGCACGCCGCCACGGACAACTTCGGAGATATAGGCGCCGGAGTTCAGGGCGATGGCTGCGATACCGGCGGTCAGCGGATCAATGGGGCCGCCAATCAGATCTGGCAAGCCATAGAAGATGAACAGCACCTGTACCAGAATCGGGGTGCCGCGAAAAATTTCAATATACGCCGTGGCTGGCCAGCGTAAAAACCACCTTTTATTGATGCTCAGCAAGCCAAAAAAGATGCCGAGTATGAAACCGATGGCAAGGCCGCCAAAGGAAATAAGAAGAGTGTAGGGAATGCCTTTGAGCAGGTAGGGAATCGAGTTTATGGCTGCCTGCCAGTCAAACTGAAACTGGAATTCCACAGTGGGTGTCTCCGTCGGGTGGGGCGTTGCCAGCCGGGGCGCTTTGCGCCGCGGCTGTGGTTTTCAGTTTTACTTGTCTTCCGGCATGGGGCCGAACCACTTCTCGTAGATTTCCTCGTAGGTGCCGTCTTCCTTGATGGACGCCAGGGCGTCGTTTACGTCATCCACCCACTCGCTGCCGTCTTTCAGCGCAATGCCGTATTGCTGGCCTTCGTACAGCTTGCCAACGGTTTTAACCTTGCCTTCACCCTTGGTGCTGGCAAAGTAGCCCACATTGGGCGCATCGTAGAAGACCGCATCAACAGCACCTGACATCAGCGCCATGTACATGTCCGAACTGCCCGGATACGGGGTGACACCGTCGTCCTCATCCAGGGTTGCCACCAGGTAGTCGTAACTGGTGCTGCCGATTTTGGTGCCGATTTTCAGGCCTTCGAGATCCGAGATCTCTTTCACGTCATCGTTGCTCTCGCGCACCAGGATGCGCAGACCGGAATCGTAATACGGGTCGGAGAAATCAACGATCTCCTCACGCGCCTCGGTGATGGTGATGCCGGCGATGGCGATATCCACGTTGCCCGTCTGCAGCGCCGGGATGATGCCGTTGAAGTCCATGGTGTTCAGGTCGATCTCAAAACCGGCACGGTCTGCCACTTCGCGGATGATCTCCATGTCGAACCCGATCATCTCACCGGTTTCCTGGTCCATCATTTCGAAAGGCACGAAGCTGGGGTCGGTAACAACACGCAGGGTCTCTGCGCTGGCGGTTCCTGCTGCTACGGTGAATGCCAGGGTTGCGCCAACCGTTTTAAGCCATTTTGTGCTCATACAATCTCCTTTTTCTTCTGTGTTCGCCCTCGCACCTGGTCGGATGCGCCGGAAATAAAGGCTGATCAAGCCTGGTTTCTCTCCGGGGGCGGTTAATGGAACTGCAACTTTTATACTTTAGACCATTGGGCGGAGAAGTACAGAAAATCAAGTGGTTGGGTGTGGGGAGAGAGTTCAGAGGGAGTTGTCGGATTACGGCCCGTTGGGCCTAATCCGACCTACCGTAGCCGCCATGGGCGTATCAATGCAGGTCGGATCAGGCGAAGCTGTAATCCGACACCAGAATCGAATCCACACCCCGGTTTGCGTAGGTCGGATTAGGCGAAGCCGTAATCCGACACCAAAATAAAATCCACAACCCTGGTTTGCGTAGGTCGGATCAGGCGAAGCCGTAATCCGACAAAGCCGGCTCCTCAAAAAGCAATTTTCTGCCGCTCCCCAAGTCCCAGATTCTTCCAGATGCTAAGACTCGGCTCAGCCTGGTTCAGGGTATAAAAGTGCAACCCCGGGGCCCCGGCGGCGAGCAGTTTTTCGCACATGCCGGTAACCATTTCCTCACCGAATTGGCGGATGCTGTCGCTGTCGTCGCCGTAAGCTTCCAGCTGCTTGCGGATCCAGCGGGGGATTTCCGCGCCGCACATGTCGGAGAAGCGGGTCAGGTTGGAGAAGTTGACGATAGGCATGATGCCCGGAACCACCGGAATGGTAACGCCCATCCTTTCCAGCCGGTCAATAAAGTAGAAGTAGCTGTCCGCGTTGAAGAAGTACTGGGTAATGGCGCTGTTGGCGCCGGCTTCAACCTTGCGGGCGAAGTTCTTCAGGTCGTCTTCCGCGGTGCGGGCCTGGGGATGAAACTCAGGGTAGGCCGCCACTTCGATGTTGAAGGTATCGCCGCTGTGCTCGCGAATGAAACTAACCAGCTCATTGGCATGGCGCAGTTCACCGGCAGCGCCCATGCCCGAAGGCATGTCGCCCCGCAGGGCGACGATGCGGTTGATACCGTTGTCACGGTAGACATCCAGCAGTTCCGCAATGCTGCCCCGGCTGGCGCCCACGCAGGACAGGTGCGGCGCAGTGGACACGCCCCGCTTGTGCAGATCCAGCACTGTCTGCACAGTGCGGTCCCGGGTGGACCCGCCGGCGCCAAAGGTGACCGAGAAGAAATCCGGATCAACCCCGGCCAGGGTATTGCGCACGCCCTGCAGCTTTTCCCAGCCCCTGTCGGTCTTGGGCGGGAAAAACTCGAAGCTGAAACGGCGTCTGAACTGTTTCTGGGTTTCCATGCTGCTACCTGATCAGTATCTGTAACTTTCCGGCTTGTACGGGCCCTCGACCGGTACACCAATGTAATTCGCCTGCTCCGGTGTCATCCTGGTGATCACGCCACCAAAGCCTTCCACCATGGCACGGGCCACTTCCTCGTCGAGCTGTTTGGGCAGAACCTGCACATAGATACCCTTTTCGCGGGCATCTTCCGGAAGATCGGCAAACTTGCGCTCGAACAGGTACATCTGTGCCAGCACCTGGTTGGCGAACGAGCCGTCCATGATCCGCGACGGGTGGCCGGTGGCGTTGCCCAGATTCACCAGGCGGCCTTCGGACAGAAGGATCAGGTGGTCGTTGGTAGCCTTGTCTCGATACACCACATGCACCTGCGGTTTGACCTCGTCCCACTCCCAGTTCTTGCGCATGTAGCCAGTGTCAATTTCGTTGTCAAAGTGGCCGATGTTGCACACCACGGCGCCGGTCTTCAGCGCCTTGAGCATGTTGGCATCACACACGTTCATGTTGCCGGTGGACGTGACCAGCAGGTCGGTGTTCTGCAACAGCGCCTTGTCCACCCCCGACTCGGTGCCGGTGTTAACGCCGTCAAGGTAAGGAGACACCACTTCAAAACCGTCCATGCAGGCCTGCATGGCACAGATCGGGTCGGCTTCGGTGATTTTCACAATCATGCCTTCCTGGCGCAGGGAAGCAGCAGAGCCCTTGCCCACGTCGCCGTAACCGATCACCAGCGCCTTCTTGCCAGCCATCAGGTGGTCGGTGGCGCGTTTGATGGCGTCGTTGAGGCTGTGGCGACAGCCGTACTTGTTGTCGTTTTTGGCCTTGGTTACCGAGTCGTTGACGTTGATGGCCGGTACCTTCAGTGTGCCGTTGCGCAGCATTTCCTGCAGGCGGTGTACACCGGTTGTGGTTTCCTCGGTCACACCGTGGCACTTGGCCAGAACCTCCGGATACTTCTCGTGCAGCAGCGCTGTCAGGTCGCCGCCGTCGTCCAGGACCATGTTCGGCTCCCAGCCTTCAACATCGACACCGACCGTGCGCTCAAGACACCATTCATATTCTTCGTCGGTTTCGCCTTTCCAGGCAAACACCGGAATACCCTCGGCGGCGATGGCGGCGGCAGCCTGGTCCTGGGTGGAGAAGATGTTGCACGATGACCAGCGTACGTTGGCGCCCAGTTCGATCAGTGTTTCGATCAGTACGGCGGTCTGGATGGTCATGTGGATACAGCCCATGACGTTGGCGCCTTTCAGCGGCTGCTCGCCCTTGTACTTTTCACGGAGCTTGATCAGCGCGGGCATTTCGCCTTCAGCGATGTTGATTTCCTTACGGCCCCAGGCCGCGAGTGAAATATCGCGAACTTTGTAGTCGTCGAATTGCTTCAGTTTCTCTGCTGGAGTGCTCATGGTGTTCTCCTGTCATTAAAATTCTGGTGATCGCTGTCTTTGTACGACCAGTTCTGAAATCAGATACCAGCGGCGTCCTTCAATAGGTCCGCGCGATCGGTCTTTTCCCATGGGAAGGAGGTAAACGTCTTGCCACCAACCGTCATCTCGACAGGCTCGCGGCCGAAGTGGCCGTAGGCCGCTGTTGCACGGTACATCGGGTGCAGCAGATCCAGCATGTTGGTGATCGCATAGGGACGCAGGTCGAAGTTCTGGCGGATCAGTTCAATGATCTTGTCGTCGCTGATCTTGCCGGTGTCGAAGGTGTTCAGGGAAATCGATGTCGGCTGCGCCACGCCGATGGCGTAGGACACCTGGATCTCACACTTCTCCGCCAGGCCTGCAGCAACGATGTTCTTGGCGACGTAACGGCCGGCGTAAGCGGCGGAACGGTCAACCTTGGACGGGTCCTTGCCGGAGAAGGCGCCGCCGCCATGGCGGGACATGCCTCCGTACGTGTCTACGATGATCTTGCGGCCGGTCAGGCCACAGTCGCCTACCGGGCCGCCGATCACGAACTTGCCGGTGGGATTGATGTGGAACTGTGTGTCTTTGTGCAGCAGTTCTGCTGGCAGCGCGTTTTTGACGATCAGCTCCATGACGGCTTCTTTCAGATCCGCCTGGGAAACGTCTTCGTCGTGCTGGGTTGACAGCACCACAGCGTCGATGCCGGTTACCCTGCCGTTTTCGTAGCGGCAGGTGACCTGGCTTTTTGCATCAGGACGCAGCCATGGCAGCAGGCCACTCTTGCGGGCTTCGGCCTGGCGCTGTACCAGGCGGTGCGAGAAGGTGATAGGTGCAGGCATCAAAACGTCGGTTTCGTTGCTGGCGTAGCCGAACATCAGGCCCTGATCGCCGGCGCCCTGGTCTTCCGGTTTCTTGCGGTCAACACCCTGGGCGATGTCCACAGACTGCTTGCCGATGATGTTAATGATGCCGCAGGTGTCGCCGTCGAAGCCCACGGTGGAGGAGGTGTAGCCGATGTCCTTGATAACTTCCCGAACCAGGTCCTCGAGGTCTACCCAGGAACTGGTGGTGATTTCCCCGCCGATAATGGCAACGCCGGTTTTTACCATGGTTTCACAGGCTACCCGGGCGTGGGGGTCGTCCACGAGGATGGCGTCGAGTACGGCATCGGAAATCTGGTCTGCCAGTTTATCGGGATGGCCTTCAGAGACCGATTCGGAGGTAAAGACGCTGTAATCAGACATAGGGTTGCTCCACTGTGAACGTTGCATATTCTGGCCGGCGGTGGATCTTGAGCTGCGGCCGATAGTATTGATGTCGGTATCGTAAATCAGTTTTCAGAGTCTGCATAATTCTATATCAAAAAAGATTGATACAGGTTTGGTTTCTGAGCTCAGGCAGCCTCCGGATTTTTCCAGAATTCTCTCACCTGCACCTGAAATCCGTTGCGCAGGCCTATAAACAGAGACTCGCCGGGGACCAGGCCGGCATCGACAGCCCAGCTGGTGAGCTCTTCCGGTTCAAAGCCCAGCCAGAGGTCACCACAGTTATCCTTGACCCAGTCCTGGTCGTGGCTGCACAGGTCGCTGACCACCAGGCAGCCGCCGGTTTTCATCAGTGCCGAAGCGTCCAGAAAAATGTCCGCGGGGCTGGGAACATGGTGCAGCACCATGTTGGCTACCACCAGGTCGAAATCGTCGCCCCGGGCCAGCAGGTTGTCAGTCACCCCTTCAATCAGCTCAACGTTGTTCAGGTGCTCGTCAATGCAGGTGCGGCTGGCCTTGGCCAGCATGTCGCGGGAGTTGTCCAGTGCCACGACGTGCTCGCAGAGTTTCGACAGCACCGGCAGGAATGCGCCTTCGCCGGGGCCGATTTCCAGTGCGGTGTTCCAGTCGTGCCGGGTGGAGCGGTTGCGGATCAGGTCTGCCACCGGTGCTGCGTACAGGTCGAATGCAGCAATCAGTTCCTGCTGTTCGCGGAATTTTTCTGCGTAACGGGCGAAGAAGGCCTGGGACTGGTCAGCACGCTGGTTACGGATGGCCTCTATTTTTACCTGGAGAGGCCCGGGCAGAGGGATACGGTCCACGGTTTCAAACACCTGGCGAATGGTCTGGTCCGTGAGTCTGGCGTTTTCCAGGTTCAGGGGGCGCCGGTAGAAAATGGCATTGCCCTCGCGCTGGGGTTCCAGCAACCCTGCCTTGTGCATCACTTTCAGGTGGTGGCTCATGCCGGACTGGCGCATATCGAACAGCTGGCTCAGCTCCAGTACGCCGAAGGTATCCCGGCGCAACACTCGCAGAATTTCCAGGCGCAACGGATCGCCGCTCGCTTTGAAGATCGGAGCCAGAGCGTCGACTGAAGACTGTTCATCTGCGTGTGTCGTTGGAGGAGTCATGGGAAAGAAGTTTAAGGGTCTCTGGCTGGTCAATCAATATCTATATCAAAATAAATTGATATAGAGATGGATCTGTTTGAAATATCAGCCAAAGTTCGAGTGCACAAAATCCATCGTTGGATCGCGGCAGGAAAAGAGTGACGCCGATTTGCCCCGGTGGTCACTAATCGGCGAAAATACGCGCCTTCTTTTTATCAGTTCACCTTTTTGCCGACCAAAACTGGAGAAAACGTCAATGCCATCTCGCACAGATCTCGCCAACGCCATTCGCGCGCTGAGCATGGATGCGGTTCAGAAAGCCAAATCCGGCCACCCGGGCGCGCCCATGGGTATGGCGGACATCGCCGAGGTACTCTGGAATGATTTCCTCAGCCACAACCCGGCCAACCCCCAGTGGGCCAACCGGGACCGTTTTGTGCTGTCCAACGGCCATGGCTCCATGCTGCAGTACTCCCTGCTGCACCTGAGTGGCTATGACGTCTCCATCGACGACATCAAGAACTTCCGTCAACTGCATTCCAAAACGCCGGGGCATCCGGAATACGGTTATACACCAGGGGTTGAGACAACGACCGGCCCGCTGGGGCAGGGCGTTGCCAATGCGGTCGGTTTCGCGCTGGCGGAGAAAACCCTGGCGGAGCAGTTCAACCGCCCCGGCCACAACATCGTGGATCACCACACCTATGCATTTCTTGGCGATGGCTGCCTGATGGAAGGCATCTCCCACGAAGTGGCTTCGCTGGCCGGCACACTGGGGCTTGGCAAGCTGGTCATGTTCTATGATGACAATGGCATTTCCATCGACGGCGATGTGGAAGGCTGGTTCACCGACGATACACCGAAGCGTTTCGAAGCCTACGGCTGGCAGGTTGTTCCCGCGGTCGACGGGCATGATCCCGAAGCGATCCGCAGTGCCATCGAATCAGCCCGGGCGAATACCTCCCAGCCCACGCTGATCTGCTGCAAGACCATTATCGGTTTCGGTTCCCCCAACAAGCAGGGTACCGAAGCCTGCCACGGCGCTGCACTGGGTGAGGATGAAGTCGCCCTGACCCGGGAAAAACTGGGCTGGAACCACGGCGCGTTCGAGATCCCGTCGGAAATCTACAGCGGCTGGGATGCCCGCGACAGGGGCGCAGCCGCGCAATCCGAGTGGGAACAGGCTTTTGCCGCCTACGAGAAGGCCGAGCCGGAACTGGCTGCAGAGTTCAGGCGCCGCATGGCTGGCGAGCTGCCGCAAGACTTCTCCGAAAAGGCCGAGGCCTATATCCAGGAGTGCCAGAGCAGGGGCGAAACCATCGCCAGCCGCAAGGCCTCCCAGAACACCCTGAACGCCTATGGCCCGCTGCTGCCGGAACTGCTGGGCGGCTCTGCCGACCTGGCCGGTTCCAACCTCACTATCTGGAATGGCAGCAAGCCGCTGACCAGGGAGGATGCCGGCGGTAACTACGTTTACTACGGCGTTCGTGAATTCGGCATGGCCGCTATCATGAACGGCGTGGCCCTGCACGGTGGCTTTGTGCCCTACGGCGCCACCTTCCTGATCTTCATGGAATACTGCCGTAACGCCGTGCGCATGGCGGCTCTGATGAAGCAGCGCACGATCTATGTGTTCACCCATGATTCCATCGGCCTGGGCGAAGACGGCCCTACCCATCAGCCGGTGGAGCAGATGGCCAGCCTGCGCACTACACCGAACATGAGCACCTGGCGCCCGGCCGACACGGTGGAATCCGCGGTTGCCTGGAAAGCGGCGCTGGAGCGCACTGATGGCCCGACCGCCCTGGTCTTTTCCCGTCAGGCTTTGCCACACCAGGAGCGTGATGCAACGCAACTGCAGAACGTGGCCAAAGGTGGCTACATTCTGTCTGACAGCGAAGGCACACCGGATCTGATCCTGATTGCCACCGGCGGCGAGCTGGGGCTGGCCCAGGATGCAGCCGCGGCACTGCGTGATAAAGGCTCCAGGGTTCGCGTGGTGTCCATGCCGTCGACGGATACCTTCGATGCCCAGAGCGCTGCCTACAGGCAGGAAGTGCTGCCGCTGGAAGTGACCAATCGCGTTGCCATCGAAGCCGGCATCGAAGACTACTGGTACAAGTACGTTGGCCTGGATGGACGCGTGGTGGGCATGAGCACCTTCGGTGAGTCCGCACCCGCGGGTGAGCTGTTCAAAGAGTTCGGCTTTACCGTGGATAACGTCATCGCCGTAGCCGGGGAGTTGCTGGAAGCCTGATGAGCACCTCTGCACCGTATCGCATCGCCATCAATGGATACGGCCGTATCGGCCAGTGCGTCCTGCGGGCGCTCTATGAAAATCGGTTTCGCGACTACCTGCAGGTAGTGGCGATTAACGAGTTGGCGGATATCGACACCATTGCCCACCTGACCCGTTACGATTCCACCCATGGGCGGTTCCAGGGCGAAGTAACGGTTGAGGGGGATTCATTGCTGGTAAACGGTGACCGGATCCGCGTGGTGCGCCATGCGGATGCCTCGGAGCTGCCCTGGAGCGACCTGGGGGTGGAGCTGGTGCTTGAATGCTCCGGTGCCTTCACTGACAGGGCCACTGCGGAGCAGCACCTGAAGGCCGGGGCCGAGCGCCTGCTTTTCTCGCAGCCGGCGGAGTCGGACGTCGACCGCACGGTGGTTTACGGGGTGAATCATCAAGAGCTGACTGCTGCCGACCGCATCGTGGCGGCAGCCTCCTGTACCACCAACTGCCTGGTGCCCGTCATCCAGATACTGGACGGCGCCTTCGGTGTCGAGCAAGGCAGCACCACTACCATCCACGCTGCCATGAACGACCAGCCGGTGATCGATGCCTACCACCACCAGGACCTGCGCCGTACCCGCAGCGCCCTGCATAACATTGTTCCCGTGAACACCGGGCTGGCCAGGGGTATCGAGCGCCTGCTTCCCCACATGGAGGGCAGGTTCAGCTCAGTGGCCATGCGCGTGCCCACGATGAATGTGTCGGCGATCGATATGGTGGTCAACGTTCGGGAGAAGACGTCGGTTGCGGCGGTAAATACCCTGTTAAAAAATGCCGCGCACGGGCCGCTGAAACGCATTCTGGGCTACACCGACGAGCTTCTCGCCAGTTCCGATTTCAACCACGACGCCCACTCCGGGATCGTGGACGGAGGACAGACTCGTGTAACCAGTGGCACTATGGTAAAGGTGTTGTGCTGGTTTGATAATGAGTGGGGATTCGCAAACCGGATGCTGGATGTCAGCCATTGCTGGTTGGAAAAAACCAGTGGTTGATTGTCGGTTTTCGCTGCGCTCTAACCGACCTACCGTAGGTCGGATTAGGTGAAGCCGTAATTCGACACCCATACCCGATCTAGGACGGGGTCAGACCCCAAGCCCATGCCATGTTCACGAAAATTTAGGGAGAAATGTTATGGCTATCAAGAGAATGAGCGATCTGGACCTGGCAGGCAAGCGGGTGCTGATCCGTGAAGATCTCAACGTACCGGTAAAGAATGGCGCAGTATCCAGCGACGCCCGCATCCGCGCCTCACTGGCCACCATCAAGGCTGCCCGGGACGCCGGCGCCAGGGTAATGCTGATGTCCCATCTCGGCCGCCCGGAAGAGGGCGTTTACGACGAGGCATCCTCGATGAAGCCGGTGGCCCGGCATCTCGGGAACCTGCTGGACCAGGAAGTTCGCCTGATCACGGATTACCTGGACGGCGTTGAAGTAGACGAAGGCGAAGTCGTGTTGCTCGAAAACGTGCGCTTCAACAAGGGTGAAAAGAAAGACGACGAAGTGCTCTCCAAAAAGTATGCAGCCCTGTGCGACGTTTACGTCATGGACGCCTTCGGCACTGCTCACCGCGCCCAGGCCTCCACCCATGGTGTTGCGCGCTTCGCCCCCGAGGTGTGTGCCGGGCCGCTGCTGGCGAAGGAACTGGAAGCACTCGGCAAGGCCCTGGATAATCCCGTCAAACCGGTAGTAGCCATCGTTGGCGGCTCCAAGGTCTCGACCAAGCTGGACGTGCTCAACGCCCTGGAAAAGGTCTGTGACTCGATTATCGTTGGCGGAGGCATTGCCAACACCTTCCTGGCGGCCGCGGGCCACCCCGTAGGCAAGTCCCTGTGCGAGCATGACCTGATCGACAGCGCCCGGGACATCGCCTCCCGCGTTGAAATCCCGCTGCCGGTGGATGTTGTGGTTGCCAGCGAGCTGTCGGAAACGGCGGAAGCCACGGTCAAGAAAATCGACGACGTAACCGACGACGACATGATCCTCGATGTCGGCCCCGAAACCGCCTCAAAATTTGAAGACCTGCTGAAGTCCTCCAGGACTATTCTGTGGAATGGCCCGGTGGGCGTATTCGAGTATGACCAGTTCGGCAAAGGCACCGAGTCCCTGGCGAAAGCCATTGCCGCAAGCGATGCTTTCTCACTGGCCGGTGGTGGTGATACTGTCGCCGCCATCGACAAGTATGGTGTGAACGACAAAATCTCGTACATTTCCACCGGCGGCGGTGCATTCCTGGAGTTCATGGAAGGAAAGACGCTGCCGGCAGTTGCCGTACTCGAAGAGCGCGGCGCATAGCACATTGTAAAATCGCGAGGAGGGCCGAGAAGCTCTTCCGGGACCGTAAAAAACAGGGATGTTTTTACGAGCCTACATGGACGTATTTACGGCGTGTCCCGGAAGAGCTTCTCGGCCATCCGAAGCAGGCTCCAAACCCGGAAGTCTGTCAAAGATATTTAATAAACCAAGGAGACAAACCCAATGGCCCTGATTTCGATGCGGCAACTGCTGGACCACGCCGCCGAGCATGGTTACGGAGTGCCGGCTTACAACGTGAACAATCTGGAGCAGATGCGTGCCATCATGGAAGCGGCTGACAAGACCGACTCCCCGGTGATCGTTCAGGCTTCTGCCGGAGCCCGCAAATACGCGGGTGCGCCTTTCCTGCGCCATCTGATTCTGGCAGCCATTGAGGAGTTTCCCCATATTCCGGTGGTGATGCACCAGGACCATGGCACCAGCCCGGCTGTGTGCCAGCGTTCCATCCAGCTGGGCTTCAGCTCGGTGATGATGGATGGTTCCCTGGGTGAAGATGGTAAAACTCCCACCGACTTCGACTACAACGTCAACGTCACCCGCCGCACCGTGGAAATGGCCCATGCCTGTGGCGTGTCGGTGGAAGGCGAGCTGGGCTGTCTGGGTTCTCTGGAAACGGGCCAGGCCGGTGAAGAAGATGGTATCGGCGCTGAGGGCACCCTGGATCACAGCCAGATGCTGACCGACCCGGAAGAAGCGGCGGACTTTGTCCAGAGAACACACGTGGATGCCCTGGCCATTGCCATTGGTACCAGCCACGGGGCCTACAAGTTTACCCGTCCACCGACCGGTGACATCCTGGCCATCGACCAGATCAAGGCCATCCACGCCCGCATTCCGGACACTCACCTGGTTATGCACGGCTCCAGCTCCGTACCCCAGGAGTGGCTGAAGATCATCAATGAATACGGTGGCGAGATTCCGGAAACCTATGGCGTGCCGGTCGAGGAAATCGTGGAAGGCATCAGGCACGGTGTTCGCAAGGTCAACATCGACACCGATCTGCGCCTGGCCAGTACTGGCGCGGTCCGTCGCTTCCTGGCCCAGAATCCGGCCGAGTTCGACCCGCGCAAATTCCTCAAGGAAACCATGAAGGCGATGACGGAAGTCTGCGTGGCGCGCTACGAGGCTTTCGGCACTGCCGGCAACGCCAGCAAGATCAAGCCGGTTAACCTTGAACGCATGTTTGAGCGTTATGCTTCCGGGGAGCTGGATCCCAAGGTTAAGTAAGCTTCGGAGTTTGCCTCTGTAGCCTGTTGGTTATGGGGGCTTCGCAGTGGCGGGGCTGCCTTCCGGGACACGCTGTGAATACGGCCCTGTACGCTCGACAAAAACATCCATGTTTTTGACGTTCCCGGAAGGCAGCCCCGCCACTGCTTGTCTCAGCTTCTCGATAACGCCTGTGTTTTTACAGTTTGGTGGAGTTTGTTCCCGGGTTCGCCACTACCGGCTCATACCCTGGCAGCTTCACATCAATGGGTGGCTCTTCTGTGTGCCAGTCGGCGGTCCACGCCACTGTTGGAGAACCTTCCGAGTCGGGCGTTACACTCACGAAGACAGTGCCAAAGGCGGTTGGTGCCGGCCCGAAGCTGATGGTCTCGCCCTGTTCCAGCCAGCGTTCCGGTATGCCACCGCAGAGCACCAGGCGTTCGCCCTCCTCCCGCACAAAGCAGTTGCGGACCATCAGCACCCATTCGGCCGATGCCCAGACGTGGTGTCCGTCTCCCATGCAACCGCCTCCGGTGCCGGGATGGATTGCTTCGGGCCACTGGCCGGTAGGGGAGGCCAGCTCGGCCACGGAGTCCATCAGCTGCAGGTAGCGGGGGTCACCGGCCCGCAGAAGTATCTGGGCCACGTGCAGGGTCAGGTAGGCGTTCAACCCGGAGTGGATCATGTCCTGGTAAAAGGCTCCGTCGACAAAACACCGCTCCAGCAGAAATTCAACGCAGTCCAGCAGGCGCGGGTCATCGGGAGCGCAGAGCTGGGTCGGGTAGCCCACGGCCAGGGAACCGATGGCGCCTGCATCCAGGCGACGGTAGGGGGAGGCTGGCATGCCTGGCCGTTTCAGGCGCTGCTGGCAGCCCTCAAGGCTGCGATCGACGGCTTTCGCGAAATCGACGGCATCGTTCCGGAAAGTCCGGCTATCGTCAGGGCTGTCGACCGCCAGCATGTCCGCGGCAGAGTGAAGCCCAGAGATTCCCCAGAAGTCATCCCAGTAATAGTAGTCATTGGGACCCAGATGTTCAGCGCTGAAACCTGCCGGCAGCAGGCCGGCGTGGGGTGCTTCCGTTTCCTTGCGCAGGCGTTTGTTAGTGATCCACCTGGCGCCACGGCGTATGGGCTCATGCCAGTGTTTTTCCGGGCGGCGGCCGGTCAGGTCGAAAAAGCGCTTGAGTATCCACAGCACTTCACCATTGGCGTCCCACTCACCCTCCTGTGAGCGGAAATAACCGCCTTTGGTCTGGCGCTGGGGAAAGCGCGACAGCGCCCTTCCAGCCCGGGCTGTCAGCCCGATGCTCAGCAATGCGTTGATGATGAAGGCGGCGTCGCGGAACCAGAAACGCTTGTAGGTGAACGGGCCGGGATAGACATCATCCGGCGAATGAAGAATCAGGGATGCCACCGCCGCATCATAGAGAAACTGGTACCGGGGTTCCGGGCACACCAGCCGGGCATGGCCCTCCTGCTCCGTCTGCCAGGCATCGGCCTCCGGCAGATCTGCTGGGTTCTGGCTGAGTGGAATGCTGGCGGTGATCTCGCGGGTCTTGCCGGCCTCGACAGAAAACAGCGCTGCCGCCGTTACCATGCCTACGTCACAGACACCCTCTTTCTGATCCTCGCGATCAGTCAGGTGAATGTGCACATCGCCATTCCGGTAATCCGAAATATGATGCCGCTCGGCAGGGGCACTGAAGGTCACTGAACGGTTGCCGTCTACAGTCCAGCCATCCCGTTTGTCGGAGAGGCTGACGCTGTTAATGAAGCTGACCCCCTCCGGATTGGCGGGCCGCAGGGCAAGCACCAATGAGCCTGCCACTTCCGACTTTGCGCGCACCCGGAATTTGCAGACCGGAATGCCATCTTCGAGCTCCACCCAGGAGCGGCTGCTCAGCTCCAGGCCCTCCATGGATGACTCCGTATCCACGCTGATCACATCCCCGAGTTCCTGCCACTGGCGGGAATCTTTCATCCGCGAGGGCAGCAGGCAGCGGCCGTCTTCCGCCAGCAGCCATCCGTCCAGTGACCAACTGTCAAAAAACGGTGTCAGCAGACCCCTCGGGTCCACGATCGGCAGTTCGTCGCAGTCAGGGTGCCCCACAGCGGTCCAGTTCCGGTTGCTTAGGTTGATGTGGGTAATGGAAAAGGCCCGGGGGATGAACGAAGGATCCTTTGGGTCAAACTGCCGCTCGATCCAGTAGGGCCAGACCCAGTCCAGGTTGTGCTGGATGACCCGGCTGTTGATCAGGCCCCGGGCATGGAAAACCACACCGGCGCGCAGCAGCTCGATGGGCTCGCCAACCTCCGAGGGCTGAGCGAAACCATGGACTTTGGAGAGCAGGGCAATAGGATCAAGAAAGCCGTGTTTACGGGCGACGCTTTTTATCACAAAGCGCCAGGGTAGCCATTTCATCCAGGTCACTGTTTGATCTCCAGGGTATGTTCTTCGTCTGTGTATTTGGCCAGGGCACGGCGCGAGAGAATGTTCAGGTAAATGACAGCGGCCAGGGTACCCGCAAACCCGGCGCCGTATATGGCCCACTCCAGAGGGGAGCGGCCGGTCTCGCGCACACCCAGAACGGTCAGGTCGGCTGCGATAGACCCCAGATAAACGTTGTGGAGAGAGAAAGGTATGAAACCAATGACGGAGCCCCCGACAAAACCACGAAACGAAAACCGGGTCAGGCCGAAGAAATAGTTTGAAAGCTTGCCCGGAAAAAACGGAATCAGCCGGGTCAGCAGGACGATTTTCCAGCCATGGGGCGTCAGCTCTTCGCTCATCAGCCGCAGGCGCGCTCTCGCCATTACAAATTCTTTGGCCCGGTCGCCAAAAAGATAGCGCGCTATCAGGAACGCCAGGGAAGCCCCCAGCACTGTTCCCGTGACCACATAGATGGTGCCTTCCACCACCCCGAATACGAAGCCCGCGCCGGTGGTAAACAGAAAGCCGGGCAGCAGGGCCGCCACGGTCACAGTCATCAGCAGAATAAACAACAGGGCAGCCCAGGCTCCCTGAGCTTCAAACCACTGAAGCAGGGCCACGACCTGTTCATGGATGCCCAGGGAATAAAGAACCGCAAGAATAACGCCGACAAAAGCGATGCTGGCCAGCATCCCGAGAATGGGAGAACTTTTCCAGCCGGCTTTCCGTTCCAGCTCTGCTTCTTGCATGGTGGAAGGTGTCCTCCCGCAACGAAAACGAAAATGAGTGGCATGCCATGCCTGAAATGTTGCTGTTATCCTGTCAAGCCTAGGATAGGCCAGGGGGTGAAAACAAGGGTACAGACACAGCCAGACAGCTGATACGCGTCAATTCTGATACGCTTCCACCTTGTAATTTCCACTTCCTCATCAAATATAGTGGTAGTAACCGGGCAAATGACGCCCAGCATTTTTAAACAGGTGTGAGGACAAGAATGGACTTCAAAGACTATTACGCCGCACTCGGTGTGAGCGAGTCTGCCTCCCCCGAGGAGATCAAAAAGGCTTACCGCAAGCTGGCCCGGAAATACCATCCGGATGTCAGTAAGGAGGAGAACGCCGATGAGAAATTCAAAGACATCGGCGAGGCCTATGAAGTACTGAAAGACCCTGAAAAACGCGCCGAATACGATGAATTACGCAAGTATGGCGCCCGGGCAGACGGATCGTTTGAGCGTCCTCCCGGTTGGGAGAGCGCATCCGGATTTGGCGGCGGTGGTTATACCGAAGCCGATGCCGCCCAGTTCAGCGACTTCTTTGAGGAAATCTTCGGTGGTGGCCGGCGCCGGGGAGGCGGTCCGGGATTCGGAGGCGGTTTCGGTGGCCAGCGTCACTCCATGCGCATGCGGGGTGAAGACGTTCACGCCCGGCTGGCACTGTTCCTGGAAGAAGCATTCAAGGGTTGCGATAAACAGGTTTCGTTCAACGTTCACGAGCCTGATGCCAATGGCCGGATAGTGCCGCGCCAGAAAACCCTGAACGTGAAAATACCCGCCGGCATGAGGGAAGGGCAGCATATCCGCCTGAAAGGCCAGGGTGCGCCCGGCGTTGGTGGCGCGGAGAATGGCGATCTTTTCATCGAAGTGGAATACGCACCGCACCCACTGTTTACGGTGGAAGGCCGGGATATAGTAGTGACCATTCCCATTGCACCCTGGGAAGCCGCTCTCGGTGCGTCCGTTACCGTTCCAACCGTGGGCTCGAAGGTGAATGTGAAAGTGCCCAAGGGCTCCTCCAGCGGCCGCAAACTGCGGCTCAAGGGCAAGGGCCTGCCTGGCAAGCATCCGGGAGACCAGCTGGTGGTACTTCAGATCGTGATGCCCGAGCAGCACAGTGAAGAGGCCGAGGAGCTGTACAAACAGCTGGCAGAGGCTGAAAAAGGGTTCAATCCACGCAGCAAACTGCACGTGTAAGCGGGGTGAAGGATGACTGACAAAGACCGGATTCTGAGCGTCGAACTGGTGGAACCCACCGCTACATTCACCTTGCGTGAGATTTGCGAGCGTGGAGACTGCCATGCCGAGTTCGTTATCAAGCTGGTGAGCTACGGTGTGATCGCACCGGTGGAGGAGTCGCCGGAGACGCGGCAATGGGAGTTTGATCTCCAGGCCCTGGCCCGTTTGCGCAAGGCCCAGCGTCTTCAGCGCGACTTAAAACTGAACCTGCCGGGCCTGGCCATGTCGCTGGAGCTTCTTGATGAAGTCCAGCAGATGCGGCGTGAAGTCGATCGTCTGAATCGGCAACTTCGCCATCTGATGGGAGACTTCTAGTACCGGTCCGGCTGGTACCCCCTGTTCAAAAAACGCCCGTAAATACCTCCATGTAGGGCTCGTCGCGCCATGCCTGGCGCTCCACGGTTTTGAACAGGGGATACCAGCCGGACCTCCCGCCAAACTCGGAGCCTTACTCCTTATCCATCTTCTGCAGTTCCGCATAAATCTTTTCCGCTTCTTCCATCAACGTACCGTGGGTGCGCAAGTCGCCGTTGCGCTGGGCATTCAGCGCCTTCTGTAGCTTGGCTTCATACGCTTTCTGCAGTTTTTTCTTCGGATCGCCCTTCAGAAAACCCAACATTTTCTTCACCTGTTTTCATTTGTGTGTTCAGTAGCTTACGCCTGTCAGGCAGGAAAGTTCACAAAATATCATGTTCAGGAACTGGACAGGCTCAAAAATTGGGAATAAATTCCCAAATAAAGCTTGGAAATATAATCCCGGTAAAAGGAGAAGACCGATGAAACGCAATGCTTTGGCAACCGCCGTCAAACTCGCCCTGGCCGGCGCTATCGCGGGCTCCCTGGCCGCCTGTGGCGGTGGTGGTTCCGGAACCGGCTCGTCTACTGAGAATGCGCCATACTCTGGTACCAGTGTCGGGCCGGTGTCCGGCTTTGGCAGTGTGTTTGTAAACGGGACCAGGTTCGATACCAACGGCAGCGTTAACAGTGACGATGGCATTGAGCGGGAGACCCAGCTCGAGAAAGGCATGATTCTCAAGGTCCGTGGTCGCTGGGGTGACGATGGCCGGGGCGAGGCAGATCGCCTGGATTATGACGACAGTGTTCGCGGACCCCTGGAGTCTGCTGTCTGGAATGAGGCAGAAGGCGTGGGCTCTGTTCAGGTTGCAGGCCAGTATATCCATGTAGACGATCAGACGGTGTTCAAGGGCGCTACGCCTGTGGCACTGGCTGACGCCTCGGCTAACAGCTACCGGGTGCGTGTCAGTGCCTGGCGCCTGGATGATGGCAGCTTCCGCGCCAGTTATGTGGGCGCGAAGCTTATCGATGATGACTTTGATGACGTCAGTGAGGTCGAAATCGAAGGCGAAATCAGCGGTCTCGATGCCGAGTTACAGACCTTTCGGATAAATGGCATCGATGTGGATTATCAGAATGCCGGGTTCGATGGTGATCTGGACCGGGATGATCTCTTTGACGGCCTGATCATTGAGGTCGAGGGGATCATCGAAAACGGTGTTCTGATTGCCGAAGAGATTGAAGGGGAAGACGATCTTTTCGACGACGAAGACGATGTCGAAATTGCCGGCGCGATTGCCGGCGACTACGACGCCGACAGTCAGTTCAGCCTGAACGGCATCACTGTTCAGGTAAATGGCGATACCGAATTCGACGATGGTCTGAGCGAAAGCGATCTGGGCGATGGCCTACTGGTAAAAGTCGAGGGCCGCTTCCGTAACGGTATCCTTGTTGCCGAAGAAATTGAACCTCGCGAAGGTGATGCAGAGCTGGAAGGTGTGATCGAATCGAAAAATGGCGACGAACTGGTTGTCAGTGGCGTCCGTGTGGTGCTGACCGGAAACACGCTGATCGAAGATGACGATGACGATGATGAAAACGACGACCGCATCACCATGCGTACTCAGGATGTTGAAAGCCTCGATGTGGGTGATTATGTCGAAATTGAAGGTCGCCAGCGCACATCCGATGATGGCTTCCTCGAAGCCATCAAAATAGAGCGTGAAGATGACGATGACGACGACTTTGAAATGGAGGGGCGGGTAACGGCGGTCACTGACAGCTCTGTCACGGTCCTGGGCCTTACATTGCTCATTGGTGACGGGGAGATCTCTGATATCCGCGTGGGTAACCAGGTAGAGGTGGATTACTTCCGTAATAACGGCGGTGATTACGTCATCGGCAAGATTGAGGCAGATGACTGATCAGCTGAACACCGGCGCGGCCCTGGCGTTCCCGGGCCCCCGTTCTGGTTTTGATGTCACCATGGGAATACAATCCCAAAGATGACAGATTCAAAGACAAATTCCCTGCACCGGGCGCTGTATCGCATTCTTCGCCCCCTGGCACGCCTGCTGCTTCGCAACGGTATACCGTTTGCGGAGTTCGCGGAGCTGGTCAGGCGCGCCTATGTGGACGCTGCCCTGGAAGACTTTTCCGACGGGCGTAAAAAGCCAACCGATTCCCGTGCCGCGGTGATGACAGGGCTTACACGCAAGGAGGTCAGAAAACAGCGCGGGATTCTGGCAGGTGAACAGGGGCGCAGCGCTGGCGCCCGCCATGAGAACCGTGCGGCGCGTGTGGTTTCTGGCTGGGTTCATGATTCCGCATTCCAGACCGGTGATGGCGAACCTGCCGATCTGCCTTTTGACGGCCCGCTCAGTTTCACCGAACTGGTCAAACGCTACAGTGGCGATATGACGCCGCGGGCGGTGCTGGAAGAGCTGGCGCGGGTGGGCGTTGTAGCAACAGATGCATCCGGAAAGCTGGTTTTGCGTCAACGGGCCTATGTGCCGGCGGGCGACAGTGAAGAAATGCTGCAGATCTTCGGTGAGGATGTGTCCGATCTTGTAGCGACCATTGATCACAATCTGGTGAGCAGCGAAGAGTTCAGTCAGCCACTTTTCCAGAGAACACTGGTCTACAACAACATACCCCCGGAAGTCATGGCACGCTGGCGCCGGTATGCGGCGCAACAGTCACAGGCTATGCTGGAACAGATGGACAGGTGGCTGGGGCCCCACGACCGCGATATTGCCGGCCATGGTGAAGCTGAGGCAACCGGGGAGGCGGTAAGGACCGGGGTCGGTATTTTCTACTTCGAAGATCCGGTTCAGCCAGACGCAGACAGAGAACCGGAATGACACATCGTGCAGCCTGTTCACAAGCCGGGCAATGCTGGGAGCACTTCACATGAAACGGATGACCATTCAATCAACTATCGGGTTCGCATTGAGCGCATTGGCTGTGAGCATATTGACCGCATGTGGAGGCGGGGGCAGCGGCGCAAGCATTGATATCACCGATGGTGGCATTCGCGGGACGGGATCCAGCGTGGGGCCGGTTTCCGGATTCGGCAGTGTGTTTGTCAATGGCGTCCGGTTTGATACCGGGGGTCTGAACGGCCAGGTTCAGAGCGATGACGGTATTGCCGCGGAGTCGGAGCTGGAAGAGGGAATGATCCTGCGGATTGATGGTGAATGGCAGGATGATGGCACAGGCACGGCGAATGTCGTTGAGTATGACGATACGCTCAGGGGTGAGGTTGAGAGTGTGGCGCCTGACGGATCTGGCGCTGGCGGGTATGTTGAACTCGTAGTGATGGGCCAGACCGTAATTATCGAAAAACAGACCGTGGTCAATGGCACAACGTTCGCAAATCTGTTGGCTGGCAATGGTACAGGCCTGAATGTCAGGGTCAGTGCATGGCGGCAGGCGGATGGCTCATTCCGCGCAAGTTATGTTGGCGTACTCACCCGGAACACCAAAGCAGATGTGGAACTGGAAGGCGTCATTGAAGAAGGTTCTGTTCAGCAGGGCAGTTTCACCATCGGTGACATTGAGGTGACGTACGACGCCAGTACCGTTGTTTTCGGGGAAGGGCTTGGCGTAAGCGATCTGGTTGCGGGGCGTTTCTTTGAGGTTGAGGGCGATTATTCGACGGGAACACTGCAGGCGCGGGAGATTGAGCGCGATGATTTCCGCCGCTATGGCCGCAATACTGATGCAGACATCGAATTCACCAGCATTATTCAGGATCCTTTCAGCCCGGACGGATCCGGTAGCCAGCAAGGAACCTTCGTGATCAGTGGCCTTATCGTTCGGGTGACCGACGATACCGGGCTTGATGATGATCTTGCGGTCAGCGATCTGCAGCAGGGAATCCTGGTGCAGGTCGAGGGCGAGTTCACCGGTGCGAGAACAATTCTGGCTGAAGAAATCACGCTCAGGGAGGCTAACGCGGAAGTTACAGGCGTTATCACTTCGGTCGTTGATCGCACTGCCGGCACCTTTGAGGTTGGCGGAGTTTGGGTGCAAGTGACGTCGTTTACCATCATCACTGACAACGATAACGATAGCCGTACCAGCCTGGAAAATCTGTTTGCCGGCGATCAGGTCGAGGTAGAGGGTGTCGAACGGGAAGACAGCAGTGGGCGTATTTTTCTTGAAGCCCTCAAGATAGAGCGTGAAGAGTCTGAAGATGATGGCGAGGAACAGCGCGAGTTTGAGCTGGAAGGAAAGTTACGTGGTATAGATGATCTATCTATCACTGTTCTGGGCGTGAGGATGACCGCAGATGCCAGTGCCTTTGACGATGATGCTCCCAGGTGGGAAATCGAGCAGTTGGTAAATCCGGTAACCGGCGAATTTCCGGTAGTTGAAGTTGATTATTTGCCGGTTGTGGTAGGGCAATACCCTTACGAGGCTACTGACATTGAACTCGAAGAAAATGAAGACGATTGATCAGCAATAGCCGCAACGTGGGTGCCTTTTCGGGCACCCCGGTAACGGCGGCAGTCCTACCCACAAACCCGCGAGCGGGCTTCACGGTATTCGATGCCCAGTCGCCCGACAAGCTCACTGACCGCCACAACATCGGTAATCTGGCTCACACCCTGGCCGGCAGACCATACGGTTTTCCAGGCTTTTGCTTCGTCGTCCACCGGTTTCAGTTTCTCGCCGTAATCAAGCTTGCCGGCCTCGTTCAGTTTGTCCATGGGGTAACCTGCCGCCTCCAGGCTCTGGCGCATGAAGTTGGCGGGGATGCCGGAAACCGCGGGGGTGTGGATAATGTCGCCGGATACCGCCTCAATGACCATGTTCTGATAACCCGCTTCCGCCTGTGATTCGGCGGTATTGATAAAACGGGTACCCATATAGACCAGGTCCGCGCCCATGGCCCGGGCTGCCAGTATGTCCTCGCCTTTGGAGAGTCCGCCGGCGAGCAGAATAATGCCGTCAAACACTTCCCGAATCTCGTGCACCAGCACGAACGGATTGATAGTGCCGGCATGGCCGCCTGCGCCGGCGGAAACCGCGATGATGCCATCCACCCCCGCTTCGGCCGCTTTGCGGGCATGTTTCTGGTTGGTGACGTCGTGGAACACCAGGCCACCGTAACCATGCACCGCTTCCGTCACGCGGGTTGCAGCACCGAGGGAAGTGATCACAATGGGTACCTGGTGTTTCACGCACAGTTCCAGGTCGGCCTCCCAGCGCGGGTTGGTGCGGTGAACGATCAGGTTAACGGCATAGGGCGCGGTTTTCCGGTCCGGATGGGTCTGGCGGAAGTCCTCCAGGCCTTCGTTCATCTGAATCACCCATTGCTCGAAATCTTCGCTGGAGCGCTGGTTCAGAGCCGGAAAGCTGCCAATAATGCCCTGCTGGCAGCATGCAAGTGCCATTTCCGGGCCGGAGATGAGAAACATGGGAGCTGCGACCAGCGGCAGGGTCAGCGAGTTCTTCAGCGATTCAGGCAAGGCCATGAGAATTCCTTAATTTCCGTTGGAATTTTTGTACGATATAGGGGATCTTAACGTGCCCGCGACCGCCTGAGAATGATCAGAAACGAATAAACAACAAGGAGCTCCATCATGGGCGAAGCAAAAAGAAGAAAAGAAACCGGTGCCCCGCCGCCCCGCAAGCAGAAAGACCGTAAACCGCTGTATGCCGGCCTTGGTGTTATTATTCTGGTGTTTGTTGCTGTTGGTGTTTTTTTCCTCACCGCAAGTCCGGACCCTACGTCCGACGGACTGCCGGTTGCCGCCTCCAACGCCGACCCCTTCCCGGCACAACTGGATCGTTACGGGGTATCGGTAGGCGAAGACGATGCGCCCGTGGTAGTGAGAGAATTCGCAGACTACCAGTGCCCCGCCTGCGCCCGCTTTTCAGATGCCAGCAAGCAGTTGAAACAGGAGTACGTCGAATCCGGCAAGGTCCGCTTTGTATATTTTGACCTGCCGCTGGATCAACACGACAACGCCGTGCCTGCTGCCCAGGCCGCACGTTGTGCGGGAGATCAGGGCGCCTACTGGGAAATGCATGACGAGTTGTTTGATATGCAAACCGAGTGGAGCGGTTCCGGCAGCCCCGTGGACACCTTCAGCCGTTACGTCAATGACCTGGGGCTGGACGAGCGCAGATTCCGCCGTTGTATGAATACCGGCCTTCATATCGATGATATCGAACAGAGTCGTCGTGCAGCGATGCAGCTTCGTGTCACCAGCACACCCACCGTCCTGGTGGACAACGTCCGCCTGACACGCCCGGGCTGGGGACAGCTGTCTGCCGTTGTCGAGCGCGAGCTGGCTGACTGAAGGCAGGTAATTCCCCGTAATACTCTCCTGCGCCCGGATCCGTTAGAATGGCCGCCTCACGCCTTTGGCGATCATTAACCATGCTCCGGATTTACGGTCCGGCCCGCAGGAGTATCCCGACATATGAGCCAGGATGTTGTTGTCTGCGCCCTCTACAGGTTCGCAGTCCTGAATGATTACAAAACCCTTCGCCAGCCCCTGCTGGACCTGATGCTTGAGAAAGACGTGCACGGCACCCTGCTGCTTGCCCGTGAGGGCATCAATGGCACCATTGCCGGCAGCCGTGAAGGCGTCGATGCCATCAAAAACTGGCTGGATGCCGACCCCCGGTTTGAAGGTATCGACTACAAGGAATCCTTTGTGGATATCCAGCCGTTCAAACGCACCAAGGTGAAGCTCAAGAGAGAGATCGTCACCATGGGCGTGGAGGGTATCGATCCGAAGCGCATCGTGGGCACCTACGTCGAGCCCAAAGAGTGGAATGATCTGATCTCTGACCCGGACGTATTGGTTGTTGACACCCGTAACCAGTACGAAGTGGAAATTGGAACCTTCCGGAATGCCAGAAACCCGGCCACGGATACGTTCCGCGAGTTTCCGGATTACGTGAAGGAGAACCTGGACCCTTCAAAGCACAAGAAGGTAGCCATGTTCTGCACCGGTGGCATTCGCTGCGAAAAATCCACGGCTTTCCTGAAAGAACAGGGCTTTGAAGAGGTGTATCACCTGAAGGGCGGCATTCTCAAGTACCTCCAAGAGGTTCCCGAGTCCCGGAGCCTCTGGCAGGGAGAATGCTTTGTGTTTGATGACCGGGTAACCGTGAACCACAAGCTGGAACGGGGCGAGTTCGACCAGTGCCACGCCTGCCGCCGGCCGATCACCGAGGAAGACAAGCAGCGCCCGGAATACGAGCAGGGCGTGAGTTGTCATCGCTGTGTCGCCTCGCTGACGGAAGCGCAGAAAGCCCGTTTTGCCGAGCGTGAACGCCAGATGCGTCTGGCAGAGCAGCGCGGTGAGGCCCATGTGGGTGGCGAAGCGGCGCGTATCATTGCGGAGCGAAAAGCCCGCAAAAAGGCAGAGCGTGAACAGCAGGCCCGCAAAAGTGCCATCGGCGAGCGTCGTGCGAAATCCTGACCGTCAAAACCAAGGAGACTTCATGCAGTTCAGAGCAACCCTTGCCATTGTCACGCTGGCCATATCGCCGCTGGTGCCTGGTCAAGACTTCGAGAACTGGGAGGGTGAAGGTGAGCTCGGTGTCCTGATAACCTCAGGCAACACCGAGGAAACCAACACCAACAGCCGTCTCGGGCTCATTTACGAAGTGCCTGAGTGGCGTCATACCGGCGAATTCCGCTCCAACTTCTCCGAGTCAGAGGATGAAACCACTGCCGAAAAGTACCGGGCAGAGCTGCAGACCGATTACAAATTTGAGGGGAGCCAGTACCTGTTTCTCCGCGGCGCCTATGAGGACGACCGCTTCTCGGGCTTTGATTTCCAGTCATCCGCGACCACCGGTTATGGTAACCGGGTCTGGCAGCGCGGCGAGGCCTCCTTTCTGGACCTGTCAGCCGGTGTCGGTTACCGGTTCAACAAGCTCGAAGAGCCGGATGAAGACGGTAACCGGGACGACGAGAAAGCCATCGGCCGTCTGGCAGCCCAGTTCGATTACTCGCTGTCGGAAAATGCCCTGTTCCGCCAGAAGCTGAGCACCGAAGTCGGACTCGATGAAAACGACACCATTACAGAGTCTGAAACCTCGTTGCAGGCCACGGTGGTGAGCAACCTTTCAATGAAAGTGGCCTACCTTGTACAGCACCTGTCGGATGAGCCTGCAGGTGCGGAAGCCACCGATACCGAAATCTCGCTGTCGCTGCTTTACGGATTCTGACAGGGCATCAGACCCGGTTCCTGAGCCCCAGCTCGTCGGGGTAGGGGGTCAGGTACTTCTGGCTGTGGAGGTAGTCCACCGGCTCCCTCCGCTGGGCCATCCGCAGCAGGGTCATGGGCACGACCAGCGGCACTTCTCCCCGGTGATAGGCCTGCACCTGCTCCATCAGCACTTTGCGGTCCTCATCCGCCATGGAATCCCGCAGATACCCCATCAGATGCTGCATGGCATTCACATGAGAGCCCCGGCGCACGCGTTGGGTCATCGCTTCCATGAACAAGGTGATGTATCGGTCGGCAATGTCTGCCAGCGGCTCTGACTTCAGATCCCCCAGCATTGGGCCCAGCTGGCGGTAGATTTTTTCGGAGTGGGCCAGAAGCTGGAATTTATGGCGTGTGTGAAACTCGATGAGCGCACGGCCTGTAAGACGGTCGCCGGCTACGTTCTGCATCCAGTCGTCGTAGGCGAACACGCGCTCAATGAAGTTCTCCCTCAGCGTATCGTCGTTCAGGCGGCCTTCCTCTTCCACCGGCATCAGGGGGTAGTGCTGCATCAGGGCCTCGGCAAACAGCCCCCGGCCATCGCGGCGGGTCACGTTGCCGTTTTCGTTATGCACCTTGATGCGCTCCATGCCGCAGCTGGGGGACTTGGCCATCAGGATGTACCCCCGCAGATCTGCCAGTGAGGGCATTACTTCATCGATAAAGCCGTGCATGGCGTCCGTATGGTCTGCCGTGCCCCTGGTTTCGATCAGTCTCAGGCCGTCCCTGTATTCCCGCAGGTGGATGGCAGGCCGGGGCACGCCCAGACCTGCTTCCAGCTCCGGGCATATGGAACGGAAATCAAAGTGGCGGGAAAGTACCTGGGTGCAGAAGCGGGAATGTTTGTGGCCGCCGTCATGGCGGACTTCCTTGCCCAGCAGGCAGGTGCTGATACCAACGGGAATGCCTGTCACAGTCTGTCTCCGGATTGAAAAGGTACACTGTAAGTACGTTTTCACAGTCTAGACCGATCATCTCCGGAGTTAAAAAATGGGGTAAAAAGTTGCGTTCCGTTGACTATCGGGAAGAGACGCTCGCCAGGGTAAGGGCATAGATTTCCCGCACATCCCGGGCAAACTGCTCGACGGAATAATCTGCCGCGAACTCCAGAGCGTGGTCGGCCAGTTCCTTGCGCAGCCCGTCATCTTCCAGTAGTTGTTGCACCCGCTCACACCACTGGTCCTGCTTCTCCGGGGTCTTGAATCCATTGAAACCGTGGCGCACGACATCGTCTATGCCGCTGGAACGCACAGCAACCACCGGCAGCCCCGCGGCCATGGCTTCCAGAATCACCATGCCCTGGGTTTCTGATTTGGAGGCAAACAGAAAGGCATCGCCCAGATGATACCAGGTGGCCATATCCTCCGGAGGAATGGATCCAACCAGAGTAAAGTGCTCCTGCAATGCCAGTTTGTCGATCCGCTCCTGCAGTCGCTCATGCTGATGCCCCTCGCCAATCATCAGGAAACGGAAAGGGCGTTCGGAACGCCTGCGCAGCTCGTCGATGGCATCGATCATGAAGTCGATGTTCTTTTCGTTCGACAGCCGCGAGACGCTGACAAATACAATTTCCTCGCCGATGTTCAGGGATTCCCGCAGCTTGCGGATGTCTTCGTCGTCAACCTCCTGGAGCCGCTGATACTCGATGCCGGTGGGTTGAATGAACACGGGGCTCTTGACGCCGATCATCCGCAGGTACTCTTCGGTGGAGTAGGTGGGCACAATAACGCCGTCGCATTTGTTGGCGAAGTGCTTGACCAGTTCATGGGAGATGAGGTTGCGGAACAGGTTGCCCGGCAGGGGCACAAAATGCGCGTAGTGCTCCAGGCGCGTGTGGTAGGTATACACCGCCGGCACCTTGAGGCGCCGGGCGATGAACAGCCCGAGGGATCCCAGCCAGATGGGATGGTGCAAGTGGATGATGTCTGGCTTGAAGGCCCTCAGCTGCTTGCGGATACGTGACAGGAAAATATTGGCGAGCCGGAATTCGCTATCTTCCCCCATGGACAGCAGGGACGGAACCCGAATTACCCGGGCCTCATGCGGGGGCTGGTCACGGTATCTGGGACACACGATGAGGACGACATCGCCGAGGGTTTCCAGGCCTTTTCGCAATCGTTCGATGGAGATGGGTACACCACCAATGAAAGGCAGATAATTGTTGGTGAACATGGCAACCCGCAGTGGTCGCGACAGCCATGGCTGCGGGTCCAGATCATAGTCCGGGTAGTAGTCTTTCTCCACGAAAATGGCGGTGTAGAGCTTGATGCTGATCATCACAAACACGGCCACCAGCAGGATGAAGTTGACGTAGCCGACATAGAACAGGGAGTAAATAAAAAACCAGAGGGATTCCAGTGTGCTCAGTACCGGATTTTGCCCGGCCTCCAGCCGCTCCAGGGAATGGCTGATTTCACCGTCTTCGCTCACATCCACCCGCACGTAATGGTAGAAGCTGGTGTCGTCGTTGAGTATCAGCCCCCCGGCCCCACCAGTGGTGATGAATCGCGTGTTGCCCCTTACCTGGTCCGAATACAGGGACAGGTTGGCCGAGAACACCATATCCACATCGTGCCTGGCGATGGCCTCGAGCAGGGCCTGCCGGAATTCCGCAGGCTGCAGGAAATCGTCGTCCTGTTCAAACGGGGCCTCCTGTTCCGGTTCCAGTACCGGGTGGCCGATAAACAGAAACCGAGCTCGGTCGGGCTCCTGATTCAACAGGTCATTCAGCCAGCGAATCTGCCACTGCCAGGGTGTTTTGCCGGTACTGTCGAGGAAGATCAGCCGGGCGTCGCCTGCTTTTATGCTGAAGAAATGCGGACCAAAGTGGTCATAAAAGCGGTAACTGCCGAAGTTGTCGTACTCATTTTCACCAAAAGTAAGCAGGTAGGGCACGTCCAGGTTGGACAGGGTGCCCTGGATGGCCCGGTACTTGTCTTCCCCGCCCCCGCTGACTGCGTTACCGGCAGAAACGACAAAGTCCAGGTCGGCCTGGTTGAGTACCGGAATCATGCGTTCTTCGAACACGCCAACGGAGTTGTTGATGTTGCCCACAACCGCAAAGCTGAACCCACCGGGCCCCGACAGCTTGTCACTGATCCTGGCCACCTGCTCCGTGTGCAGGGCCTCGAACTCTGGTGCGAACAGGTTGAGGTAAGCCTTGTACCCGATCAGCAGCAGGACAATCGCCAGATTGATGTAAAACAACACCTTTAACGGGTGACGGCTTTTCATGGAGTTTCCTTACCGTTCCTCATCAGTTCCCTCTGCAGAATCACCAGGCCCAGAAGCATGCCGATGTAAATGGTGATGAATCGCCAGCTGATGGTCACCAGCACCAGATGATTGGCCGTGAGTATGTCCCGGAAGAAAATGCCGAATACCCCTTCCGATATGCCGGACGCGCCGGGTGTTGGTGAAAAATACATCACAAAGGTGGTTACCACCAGCAACCCGGTACTGACGATGTAGTCTACCTCGTAATCCAGAGACGATATCAGCAACGCCGGAAAGCTGAACAGGCTGATCAGGAACACAAAGGTAAATACGACCGACAATGCCACATACTGTTTCGGCCCGTTGAGGTAGTGGCCAAAGCTGAGGGCGAAGCGCAGCATTTCCCGCTTGGCCTTGAACTGCCAGCGTCTGTGCCGTCGCTCCCCGATCAGATGGAACCGGTGCAACAGGCTTAGCAGTCGCCCCAGCGGGCCGATCAGCCAATGTGTGCGGAACAGAACCACCATGAAGAAACCAAGGTAGAGGAGGATGAGCACTGCCAGTATCGGCCCCAGTTCGCCAACGATGGGCTGGTTGTCCAGTGCGTCGAGAGTGAGCAGGAAAACCGGCGTCAGAGAGAAGATAAAGATCACCGCAATGACCGTGCGGATAGTCGTTGCTGCCGTGGCACGGCCCACCGGCACGCCGTGATGCTGAAGGTACCAGATCTGCGCAAAACCGCCACCGGTGGCCATGGGTGTGACGTTGGAGAAAAACAGATTGATGAATACCAGCCGGAATATCACCGGGAAGGGCAAGCGGTGGCCCAGCGCCCGCAGGGTGAAGTACAGCCGCAGCCCGTCGGCTGCAAAGTAAACGGTCAGCAGTGCGACAATCGAGACAACAGCCTGTGGGGAAACCAGGCGCTGGTCAAAGCTGACACTGCGCCCGGCGAACTGGTCGTACACGGCGTAGAGCCCGGCTGCTGTCATGACAACAAAGATCAGGCTGAACACAGTCAGCCTGCGCCAGGACGCGCGCTGTTGATAATCTTGATCCGGAATTCTGGTCATGGGCTGCCTGCCATCAGGAGACTGGCAGTTTACTGGTAATGAGCCAGATAGTCACTGGAGTCAGTGGGTTGGGTCGCAGAGTCGGCCATCTCCAAAAGACAGATCCCGGTCTGAAAACCCATAATGACCAACAACGGGTTGACGATTGTCGTATTGTAGGACAATAATTCAGGCAGCAAAAAGCGATCACCAGAATTCAGTGTAACTGCCGATGAGGAAAAATCCGTGAGTAGCAAATCAGTGACCCCGGACCCCGGATCCACACGCCGGAAAGTGCTGCTGACACTGAAGAAATACAGCTACCTGATTGCCATGGTGCCTCTTGTCTTGCCACCATTACTGCTGGCGGCCGGGCAGGCCAGCGGATGGGTAAACCTGTTCGCCTGGGGCGTTCCCGTCGTGGTTTTCGGCATCATCCCCATCCTTGACCTGCTGCTGGGCCAAGACTCCCTCAACCCGGACGAGGAAACAGATACGCCCCGCATGAACAGCGAAATTTTCTACAAGTTCATCACCCTGGGCTGGGTTACAGCCTTCGTGGTGCTGCTGGTATGGAGCATGTTCGTGCTGGCCTCCGGCACTTTCAGTGTGGCCGGTGGCATCGGCTGGATTTTTTCCGTCGGCATCGTCGGTGGCCTGGGCATCAATGTCGCCCATGAACTCATCCATAAAGACGGCAAACTTGAAACCTGGGCTGGCGGCTTCCTGCTGTCACTGGTCTGCTACGCCGGCTTCAAGGTCGAACATCTGCGCGGCCATCACGTGCACGTCTCGACACCGGAAGACGCCTCGTCCTCGCGCTACAACCAGTCCCTCTATAACTTCCTGCCCCGGGCCTGGGCCCGCAACTTCATGAACGCCTGGAAACTGGAAGCCAGAAGCTTGCAGAAAAAAGGCCACAAAGCCTTCAGCTGGCGCAACCAGCTGATCTGGTGGTACGGCATCTCCGCTCTGGTGTTCGCCGCCTTCACTATTGCTTTCGGCTGGCTCGGCGCCGTCTTCTTCCTGGGTCAGAGCTTCATTGCCCTCAACCTGCTGGAAATCGTCAACTACCTGGAACACTACGGTCTCCACCGGCGCAGACTCGCCAATGGCCGCTACGAACGCACCGGCCCGGAGCACAGCTGGAACTCCAACTACTTCCTGACCAATGTGTTCCTGTTCCACCTCCAGCGCCACAGCGACCATCACGCCTGGCCCAAACGCCGCTACCAGGTGCTTCGCCATCACGAGGTCGCGCCCCAATTACCCGCCGGCTACTCAGCCATGATCGTCCTGGCAATGATCCCGCCACTGTGGAGGAAGGTTATGAACCCGAAAGTGGAGGCCTACTACGATGGCGAAGAACACCAACTGGCGTAGGACCAATCAAAAAACGGCGCCCTTGAAATCTTCCGGAAAGGTACACAGGTATAATGGTTGAATCCTCGACGCATAAATAAGGGAGTTCCCATGCCCAAGCACTTCGAACAAGCCCCAGGCCTGCACGAAGCACCCGTGCCTGACACCGAAGGCTATGTCTTCAACCAGACCATGCTGCGTATAAAGGACCCGGAGCGCTCCATGGACTTCTACACCCGGATAATGGGCATGCGGCTGGTCCGAAAACTCGACTTCCCGGAAATGAAATTCACCCTCTACTTTCTCGCCTACCTGGATGACCGCCAGGCCAACATGGTTCCCAATGACGATAGCCATCGCACCACCTTCATCTTTGGCCGCGAAGCCATGCTCGAGCTGACCCATAACTGGGGCACCGAAAACGACCCGGATTTCAGCTACCACAATGGTAACGATGAACCCCAGGGCTTCGGCCATATAGGCGTTGCCGTTCCGGATGTCTATTACGCCAGTGAGCGGCTGGAAAAGCTGGGTGTCGAGTTCGTCAAGAAACCGGACGATGGCAAAATGAAAGGGCTGGCGTTCGTCAAGGATCCCGATGGCTACTGGATCGAGATCCTGCAACCGGACATGCTTGAAAAACAGCGCCGTTTGCAGGAGGAAGGTGACTGACAGCATCCTGCTGTATCAGGCAGTGTCGGGCCGATTCCCGGCACTGCTTCTGGATGCCACGATCACCGCTGCCGTCAGAATCAGTGCGCCGGTGAGCCCGATCACACCCAGTTCCTCGCCCAGGAAAATCCACGCAAGCAGTGCCACGAACAGCGGCTCCAGGGTCACGATAATGCTGGACAGGGTCGCCGGCGTTGTCTTCATGCCACTGAAAAAGCACATATACCCCAGGCAGGTCGGCACAACGCCGATATAACCCACCATCAGCCATTGCCCGAACCCCAGACTTTCAAGCCCGTCGAAACCACCGCTGGCTGCCACCACGGGCAACAGGATCAGCGCTGCGGTAAAGAAGCAGACAAACGCTGTGGTAAATACCGGCGTGCCAGTGGACGTATGACGGCTGGTGAGGGTGAACCCGGCGTAAACCAGCGCTGCCAGAACCGCCATCAGAATGCCCGCCAGGCGCAGCCTGCCGGCACTGTCCATATCACTGACCACCAGCATGGCAGTGCCGGCAATGGCTGCCGCCAGCGCCAGAATAGTGACCACTCCGGGTTTTTCCCCCAGCAGGGGCGCCGCGAGGATGGCCACCAGTACCGGTGCCAGGCACAGAGCAATCAGTGTGGCGATGCCCGCGCCGGTCATATCCACGGCCACCAGGTAACTGCCCTGGTAGACGGCCTGGAACAATCCCAGCGCGACCAGCGGAGCCAGTGCCTTGCGTGTGAATTTCGGCAGCGCAGTAGCGCTTCGAGCCAGCGCCCGCTGCTCTCTGCGCATAAGTGCAAAGAAAAACGGCAGGGCTACCACCAAACGTAAAAAACCAAGGGTTACGGCTTGCAGCTCGGTGCCGGTAAACAGGAATTTCGCGACAATACCCGTGGTCGCCCAGAGCAGGGCTGCCAGGGCGATCAGTAATGCGCCTTGAATCATTCAATAACCAGTACGATGAGTTCCTTGGGACCGTGGACACCGTAGGCAAGGGTCTGCTCGATATCGGCGGTTTTCGACGGCCCTGAGATTAACAGCGCATTGGTTGGCATGCCAGCGGCCCAGTTCTGGGATTGCATGGCGTGGTGGAAGGTGGTGTAAAGCTCACTGGCCTTCAGCACTGCAATATGGATCGGCGGCACCAGGCTCATCAACCGCGGTTCATCGACGGAAGGCCACAGAATCAGTGATCCGGTTTCGGCAATGCCGCCACGGGTTGAAGTAATGCCGGCATCCACTTCACTGAACAGCGCTTCCTGCCAGCTTTCCACCGGCTCGTCATAAATCAGCAGCTGCGGCAGGTCCTCGCGGCTTTTCGTGGCGCTTTGCAACGCCTTGCCGATCTCGTGCTCCTTCGCAATCAGCAATGTCCCGGCGCCCCGGGTCTGCAGAATTTCGGCCAGACGGTCAATCCAGCCGGATTCCGTGGTGCGATGCACTTCGCCATGGACGGACTCAATGGTCCGCTCGAACATGTCCAGCTTTTCTGCAGTACTCCACTCGGGCCGGTTGAGAACCGAGAAGTCGCATTCCGGAGCGGTCAGCTCGCCACCGGTACGGTGGCGCAGGCGTTGGAGAATGGCGTCACGGGAACTCACTGGCTGCGCTCCTTCATCCGTTCGTGGAGAGTTCTGGCAGCCAGCTTTGGCGCCGTGCGGTATCGGGTCCAGCCACCGAATTTGCCTGGCTGCAGTTTGCGGAAGCGGGCGCCCAGGCTGGTCCCCATCCGGTACATGCCGGGGCGGGCGTGCATCCAGCTCCAGCCCTTCCAGATCATCGCTTCCATACTGCTGCGCTTGGCACCATGGCCGCGGACCTTTGCCGGGTGCAACTTGTCACCGTCCACGGATTCCTGGCGCAGGCGCACCAGCAGGTCCGGTATCGGGATTTTCACCGGGCAGACTTCACCACAGGCACCACAGAGGCTCGAAGCCGTGGGCAGGTGCCGCCCTTCGTCCAGGCCGACCATGTGGGGCATCAGTATCTTGCCAATGGGGCCGGGGTAGGTGGTGCCATAGGCATGGCCACCGACGCGGGTGTAGACCGGGCAATGATTCATGCAGGCGCCACAGCGGATGCAGCGCAGGGTATCCAGCAGTTCGTCATCCTGGTAAATGGTGGAGCGGCCGTTGTCCACCAGCACCAGGTGGACCTCTTCGGGGCCATCCAGTTCGTCCGCCTTGCGGGGGCCGGAAATCATGTTGAAATAGGTAGTGATATGTTGCCCGGTAGCGGAGCGTGTCAGCAGCGCCAGCAGGGCGGTAACATCTTCCAGGTTGGGCACCACCTTTTCGATGCCGGTCACGGCAATATGGCATAGCGGCACGGTGGTGGTCATGCGACCGTTGCCTTCGTTCTCCACCAGGCACAGGGTGCCGGTTTCGGCAACGGCGAAGTTGACACCGGAAACGCCGACATCCGCATTCATGAATTTCTCGCGCAGCTGCAGGCGGGCATTGGCGGTCAGGTACTCGACATCGTGGGACAGGTCGGTGCCGGTCTTGTCATGCAGCAGTTGGGAAATTTCTTCGGTGTTCTTGTGAATCGCCGGCATGATGATGTGGGACGGCGTTTCTTCCGCCAGTTGCACGATGTATTCGCCGAGGTCCGACTCCAGGGCTTCAATACCCTGTTCTTCCAGGTAATGGTTCAGTTCCATTTCCTCGGACACCATGGACTTGCCCTTGATCACGCTGCTGGCGTTACGGGCTACACAAATGTCCCGTACAATCTCACAGGCTTCATCACCATCGGCCGCCCAGTGAACGGTGATGCCATTTTCGGTCAGTTTCTGTTCCAGCTGCTCCAGCAGGTCCGGCAGGTTGGCCAGCGCCCGCAGGCGGATATTGGCGCCCAGGTCCCGCAGCGTTTCCAGGTCCCAGCCCTCGAATGCGGACTTGCGCTTGGTCATCAGCCCGTCCATTGCCTTGCGGAAATTCTGGCGAATCTGAGGGTTATGGATGGCCGCCCGGGCGCGTGGGTGGAATTCCTTCACATCAATGTGATGGGGTGATTGTTGCGCGGTTTCACTCATGAGCGTTTACTCCCATCGCCGTTGGTGCGTTCCCAGAGGAAGCTGAGAATGTGCTGGCCGGTGACAGGCTTGTGGTTTTTCTCGGCGTAGCCGTCAATGTTCATCAGGCAGCCGCAATCCGTGGTGACGAATTCCTTCGCGCCTGTATTCACCAGGGTATCCACTTTTTCACTGACCATGGCACCGGAAATCTCCGGGTGGCGCACCGCAAAGGTGCCGCCAAAACCACAACACTCCTCAGCCCGCACCTGTTCCACCAGGTTTACATTCTTCAGCTGACCCAGCAGTTTCGGCCCTACTTCCGCCACGCCCATTTCCCGGCGGGCCGTGCAGGAAGTATGCATGGCTACGGTGGTGGGTTCGCCCAGATCGTCCAGCCTGATGTGGCAAACGTTTACCAGAAAATCCGTCAGTTCCCATACCCGGCCGGCAATCTCCGCCGCCTTCACCTCGTCGGCGGTGTCCTTGAATAGAGCCGGGTAGTGCTTGCGCATCATCCCGCCACAGGACCCGGAAGGAACCACAATCGGCCAGTCTTCCGGAAACAGCCCGAGCTGGGCCTTCGCAACCGCGCGGGCCTGGTCGTGGTAGCCGGAGGTGTAGGCAGGCTGGCCGCAACAGGTCTGGTCTTCGGGATAGATCACCTCGACGCCTTCCCGTTCCAGTAACTGAATGCCGGCCATGCCTGCGTCCGGGTAGAACATGTCCACCAGACAGGTGCCGTAGAAATAGACTTTGGGAGGTTTGGCCGGGTAAACCTTGATGGGATCAACCATATTGCTGCCGCCGGGGTTATCGTTGACTGTAACCCACAACTATAGGGTGGCGGAGCATGTGTTGCCAGACGACTTTATGGGAAATTTTTGAGGAAAGCTGGACAGCGGCGCCAGGCCACTGCCCGGCAGGGTTACTCGACCGTCAGGCGCTCGGCGTTCTTTTCAACCGTGCGCTCACCAATGCCCTTGACGTTGGCAAGGTCCTCGCTGGACTGGAAAGGGCCGTTGGCATCGCGATAGGCCACGATGGCTTCGGCCTTGCTTTGCCCGATGCCATTGAGGCTGGCCAGGGCGGCGACGTCGGCGGTGTTGATATTGATGGCGGCAGGCTCGGCGTGGGCAAAACCGGCAAACAGGCTGAACAGAAGGACCAGCATGGCCATGAACTGGGTGGGTTTCGGGGTGGATTTCATTATAGCTTGCTCCTGAAAGTGTATTTACGTTTCTGATTGTTGGTCAGGACGTAAAAGCGGCGGAGCTGGTTGGAAAAGAAAAGGAAAGGTCAAACCGTTGGCAGGTGCACGGGCAGAACCACTTTCCGTGTGATTCTGCCCGTGGCTGACCCCATGCCTGATCCTTCAGGCTGCGCATCGTCCTGAGCGCGTCTTCCCTGTAAGCCCTGATTCCCTGGGCAACCCCTGATCCGTGGGGTTATCTTCCCTGTGCCAGCTTTCCATGCCGGCTTCTCATCCCTGACGCTCCTCATTCTACGCGTGAGCCATTTTCAGGTAATGGGACATTCGCTCTGTGGTTTGTGCGATATTTCTTACAGATATGTAATCATTTTCACAGCCATAAAATGAATATAAGTTCAGGTTTTTGCTGGTGTTTCTGCAGTGCCGGGAAAGCTTCTGGATGATGCCTGATGGGCTTCCGCGGCTTCGCGAATCTTCACCATGGTGATTTCGCGAACGGCCTTCTGGCTGATACGAATATGGCGTGTTAACCGGTTCGCCGCATCGAGAGCACGGCCCGCACGAAGCGCGTCGAGTATGTCGGCGTGTTCCCGGTAGGTAGCGTCTATCCGGTCATCGCGGGTGAAGTCCAGCCGGCGGATAATCCGCAGCCGATCGGTGATCTCCCGGTGAATCCGCGTCATCTCCCGGTTGCCGGCGGCGGCCACCAGGTCACAGTGGAAGCTTTCATCCAGTGCCCTTACCGTGCTGCCAACGGCACGTTCGGAGGGGTGGTCGGGGTTCCAGATGGCGGTGAGAGTCCTTACGGTCTGGGGCATTGCCGGCAACTGACAGATCTTGTGCATCGCCGCCCGTTCAAGGGTAATCCGCAGGTCGTAGAGTTCTTCCACCTGCTGGAAATCGAACGGTTTAACCTGCCAGCCGCTGCGGAACAGCACTTCCACAAAACCTTCCCGCTGCAATCGGTAAAGCGCCTCCCGCACTGGCGTGCGGCTGGCACTCAGGCGCAAACCCACATCCCCCTCGCTGAATTTGTCGCCGGGGATCAGCCGGAACTCAAAGATGTCGTCCTTCAGGGCCTCGTAAACCCTGTCTGCCATGGACTCTTTTCTTTTGGTGTTTGTTGCCATTTTTTTCCTGATTCCCTCTGGTTCCCTTTGTTTCCGGGGCCTCATCTGTTGGTGTTTGGCCTCTGGGGCCGGCTGTTGGGAGGGGCTATTCAAAAGACGTCGTGAACCCATCCATGGGGACTTGAGCGCAGCATCCCTGCTGCGCACACTTTTGAATAGCCCCTCCCAACATCCGTCCCCGACTCCCTTTGCCTGCATATGTTCAGGCACCATGTTTGTAGCGGGCCTTCAGCGAAACGCCGCCATTTCTGTTTTTAAACTTGCATGCACCAATAGTTGGCCGGTCGGTGGGGGAAGGGGTGTACCAGAATGTGCGCAGCAGGGACGCTGCGCTCAAGCCCCCAAGGATGGGTTCACGGCGTTTCTGGTACACCCCTTCCCCCATCGACCTACCACCGAACAAGCGGACAGTGCAGTAAGGAGTCAAACTCCCAAGTCAGATCTTGATGCTCAACAAGGGCTCCCCGGGAGTTACAGCCTTGCCAGGCTCAACATGCATGGCACTGATCTCCCCGGATTGGGTGGCGTTGATCTCGAACTCCATTTTCATGGCCTCCACGATCACTAGCGGATCGCCTTCTGCCACCGTATCCCCGGCCTTCACCAGGCACTTCCAGATATTGCCGGCAATCTCTGCACTGACCAGTTCGCCGAACTTCTCCAGGTCAGACACATCCGTTTTCGGCGGGGCCTTGGCGAGTTTGTCGAGTTCTGCCGCTTCGCTGTCTTTCCACAGGGCGACCTCTTTTGCGTACGCCGCTTGTTGAAGTTTGCGGAATTCGGCGATCGAGTCGGTGTTGGCGTCGAGGAAGGCCTGGTGGGATTTGAGGTCGAAGGTTTCTTCTTCGATTTTCACCGTCAGCTGGCCGGCGCGGAACTGGTCCCGCATTTCATTCAGCTCAGCTTCGGACACGGGGTAGTAGCACACCTGGTCGAAGAACTGCAGGAGCCAGGGCGCGCCGTCGTCGAACTGGGGGTTTTTCAGGTATTTGTTCCAGATCGGCAGGGTGCGGCCTACCAGCTGGTAGCCGCCGGGGGAGTCCATGCCGTAGATGCACATGTAGACGCCGCCGATGCCGACGGTGCCTTCGGCGGTGTAGGTTCTCGCCGGGTTGTATTTGGAGGTCAGCAGTCGGTGCCTCGGGTCCAGGGGTACGGCGCAGGGGGCGCCCAGGTAGACGTCGCCGAGGCCGAGCACGAGATAGCGGGCGGAGAACAGCACATCGCGCACTTGCTCGCGGCTCGGCAGGCCATTGATGCGTTTTATGAAGTCGACGTTGTTGGGCAGCCAGGGGGCGGTGTCGCGGACGGACTGGCGATATTTGTCCACGGCTTCCAGGGTGGCGGTGTCTTCGAAGGCCATGGGCAGGTGGATGACGCGGCTGCGGACTTTCAGTTCGTCAGTGGGCGGCAGCGTGGCTTCCAGGTCCAGCAGGTAAGTCATCAGTGATTCCTGCGGCAGGATGCGGGCGTCGTATCTCAGCTGCAGGGAGCGCACACCCGGGGACAGTTCCAGCAATCCGGAGGGCTGCACATCGGCAATGGCTTCCATCAGCGCATGGATGCGCAGGCGCACGCCCAGGTCCATCACGTTGGGGCCGTATTCCATCAGGATGTACTGGTCGCCGGCCTGGCGGTAGGTGACTTCCGGGCGGCCGTCGGTTTCTTCCAGGTGCGCGAGGATGGTGGCGGAGAGGCCGTTAAGGGGTGCGAGGTCTGGCGCCACCAGTTCCGGGAGCGGCGGTGCCATCAGACTCCTGATGGCCAGTTCCTGGCGCTGGGAAAGTTTGACGGCGGTGTTATTGTCGATGGCCACGAAGCGAATGGTATCGCCGGGTTTGACCTGGCCGACTTTCCACAGCTCTGCCCTGGCGATGGTCACCGGGCATACAAAGCCCCCCAGGCTGGGGCCGTCCCTGGTGAGGATCACGGGCATGTCGCCGGTGAAGTTAATGGAGCCGATGGCGTATTCGCAGTCGTGGATGTTGGAGGGATGCAGGCCCGCTTCACCGCCGTCGGCGCGGGTGAACTCCGGCTTGGGACCGTTGAGGCGAATGCCCAGGCGATTGGAGTTGTAGTGCACTTGCCAGTCCTGCTCGAAGAACTTCCCGATGGACTTCTCGGTAAAGAAATCCGGGGCGCCATGGGGGCCATAGAGCACGCCGATTTGCCAGTGGTCGGGATAATCGGGTACGAGGTCAGGATCAGCTGGCGCAGGATCATGGGTCGGGGCAGTGGTGGTACACGCAGGCAGGCTGACCTGGCTGATGCCCAGCATGTCCCCGGGGCGCAGGGGCCGGCCACCGTGGCCGCCAAACTGGCCGAGGGCGAAGGTGGAGCGGCTGCCCAGGTACACCGGCACATCAAACCCACCCCGCACCGCCAGGTAGGTGCGGCAGCCCTTGATGGCCTTGCCTACTGCCAGAACCTGGCCGGCTTTGATCCTGATTGGCTTCCAGAACTCGACCGCCTTGTCGTCCAGGGTCGCTTCGGTCAGCGCACCGGTCAGCGCCACCACCGACTCCTTATGGAACTTCAGGCTGGGGCCGATCAGGGTAGCTTCCAGGCCTGCCGCCTCGTGGTGGTTACCCACAATACGGTTGGCGATACGGAAGGCGTAGTCGTCCATCGGGCCGCTGGGGGGCACGCCGATGTTCCAGTAGCCCATGCGGCCGGGATAATCCTGCACGGTCGTGTATGTGCCGGGTTTGACCACTTCCGCCACCGAGGGCCTGAACTCGAATTCCTCCAGCGCACGGGTGGAGACAATGCCGTCGGCAAAGCTCTGCTGGCCCACCACCTGGCGCAGGTAATCCAGGTTGGTGGCAATGCCCATCAGCCGGGTTTCGCCCAGGGCAGCTTTCAGTTTCGCCAGGGCATCGGCGCGGTCTTTGCCGTGGACAATCAGCTTGGCGATCATCGGGTCGTAGTGGGCGGATACCTGGCTGCCGTTTTCCACCCAGGTATCCACGCGAACGTCCTCTTCCGGCCAGTGCACATCGGTCAGTTCTCCGGGGGAGGGCTGGAAATCTTTCAGCGGGTCTTCGGCGTAGATGCGAACCTCCATGGACGCGCCGTTCAGCTCCGGCTCAAAGCTGGCCAGGTCCGGGCTCTCGCCGGCGGCGATTTTCAGCATCCATTCGATCAGGTCCAGACCGGTGACAGACTCGGTTACCGGGTGCTCAACCTGTAAGCGGGTATTCACTTCCAGGAAGTAGAATTCATCCCGGTTAGCGTCGTAGATGTATTCCACGGTGCCGGCAGAGCGGTAATTCACCGACTGGCCGAGGGAAACTGCAGCATCCAGCATTTTCTGGCGGGTCGCGGCCGGCAGGTTCGGGGCCGGGGTTTCCTCCACCACTTTCTGGTTACGGCGCTGCAGGGAACAGTCCCGCTCACCGAGGGCAACGACATTGCCTTCGCCATCACCGAACATCTGCACTTCCACATGGCGGGCGCGGGCGATGAAGCGCTCCAGGAACACGCCGCTGTCGTTGAAGAAGCTCTGGCCCTGACGACGGACGGTTTCAAAGGCTTTCCGCAGTTCGCTTTCGCTGTTACAGCGGGTCAGGCCGATGCCGCCACCACCGGCGGTGCTTTTGAGTATCACCGGGTAGCCCAGCCGGTTGGCGGTCGCCACTGCCTCCCCGAGACTTTCCAGCAGGCCGCTGCCGGGAGCCAGTGGCACGCCGGCGGCTTCTGCCAGTTCCCGGGCCCGGTGCTTGAGGCCGAACTCGCGCATCTGGCCGGGCGTGGGGCCGATAAAGGCAATGCCGTCCGCCTCGCAGGCCTCTGCGAAATCCGCATTCTCGGACAGAAAACCATAACCGGGAATGATGGCTTCGGCGCCAGTGTGCCTGGCCGCGGCCAGTATCTGGGCCCTGTCCAGGTAGGTTTCGCTGGCGCCGTTGCCTGCCAGCGCCACGGCTTCGTCCGCCGCTGTCACATGCAGGCTGTGGCGGTCCTCAAAGGAGTGCACCGCCACGCTGGCAATGCCCATGGCTTTGAGAGTGCGGATGGTGCGCACCGCGATTTCGCCGCGGTTGGCGATGAGTACTTTGTTGAACATGATGTTTAAACTCCCGTAGTTGGGGTCAGACCCGCGAGGTCAGACCCCTGAACAAAAGCCCGCCAGCCGCCGAACCCGGTCACATCCCGCGCACCCTCGAGGCCGTAGCCTTCGCAGATAAACCCGTTCACCCAGCGACCGTCGGCCAGTTCCACCTTGCCGATGCCAAGCGGTGCCGGAATCAGATCGACGAATGAACCAAAAGCCGAGGCGGGCATTTCCCACACTTCCACGATGATCGCCTTGCCCCCGCCGGCCGCGACCCGCTTTAGCCCGGGTTTGGGCGGTGTGGTGTTGGGCAGGGCGCAGAGCCGGTAGTTGGCAGACGTGGTGGTCTGCTCCAGCAGTGCGGCGTAACGCTCGGTCAGCTGGGTGTTCAGGGGCATGCCGCTGAGGTGGGCACCGACCACCGCCACCTGGACCGTCGGCGTGGAAATTTCGGCGCCGGGGGTTTCCTGCGGCCGGGGTCTGTCGGTGGCACCCAGGGGGGTGGGCTGGGCATTCAGCCACTGGCAGGCCAGGTGTTGCAGTTCGGTGTCTTTCCAGGCGCCGCTGATCAGGGTAACGCCGAAGGGCAGGCCGTCGTCCCGGAAGCCGGCGGGGATGGCCAGGGCGCAGAAATCCGCCAGGTTTACGAAGTTAGTGTAGGTGCCCAACTGGCTGTTGAGGGTGACCGGGTCATTGTTGACCGCTTCAATCGTCGGCGCCGTGGGCGCAGTGGGCACCAGCAGGGCATCCATGTCGGCCAGCAGTTCGTCAATCTGGCGCTGCAGCTCTTCCTTGCGGTACCGGGCCCTGAAGGTATCGGTGGCGGTGAATCGGGTGGCATTGCTGATGATGCCTTTCACCACCGGGTTCATCTCATTGCCGTGGCTGGCCATGAAAGATTCCACCGCGGCGTGTCGCTCTGCCACCCAGGGGCCGTCATAAAGCAGGGCCGCCAGCTCTAGCATGGGGCTGAAATCCAGCGGCACCAGCTCCACATTCTGCTGCCGCCACAGGCTGACGGAGGTGTTCCAGGCCGCTTCCGCCTGCTGGTCGCCGAACCATTGCGGGTGCTCGGGAATGGCTATGCGTTTCACCGGGCCGGGCCGCCGGATGGCCGGGCCGTCCAGGGGCAGCGCGTAGGGCGCCCTGCGGGAGAAGGCATCGTCGGCATCAAAGCCGGCGATGGCCCCGGCTACCAGCCCGGCATCGTTCACGGTCAGGGCAAACACGGACACACAATCCAGGGAACGGCAGGCGGGTACCACGCCCTGAATGCTGAACAGCCCCCGGGTGGGCTTCAATCCCACCAGATTGTTCAGCCCCGCAGGCACGCGGCCGGAGCCGGCGGTGTCCGTACCCAGCGCAAAAGGCACCAGGCCACGGGCCACCACCGAGGCAGAACCGGAACTGGAACCGCCGCTCACCACCTCCGGCCTGAAGCTGTTGGGGACCGCACCGTAGGGCGATCGAGTCCCCACCAGCCCGGTGGCAAACTGGTCGAGGTTGGTCTTGCCAATCAGTACAGCGCCAGCGGCCTTGAGCCGGGCCACGGTGTTGGCATCCTGTTTCGGCTGGTAGGCGTAGCCAGGGCAGCCGGCGGTGGTATCGAACCCGGTGGCATCAATATTGTCCTTGACCGCAAAAGGAACGCCATACAGAGGCAGGCGGCTGATATCGCCACCTACCTTGTTAAGGCTGCCCGCCAGGTCGAACAGGGCCGCCTGCAACTGCGTGCTGTCTGACAGTGCAATCCAGGCGTTGTCGGTTGTGTCCAGGCGGGCCACCAGTTCGCCAATAAGTTCCTCGGGTTTCGCGCCCGAGTGGTAGGCCTTCCGCCAATCCTCAATGGTCCATCCGGGTGTTGCGGGCATGGTTCGTCCTCATGTGCGTTATCAACTTGTATACATGAGCCATGGCAATGCCCGTGCCATTCGGAACGCTTCAGGAAATAACCAATAGAAACAGATAGATATGAGTTCGCGGGAAGTGTCTCGGTATTTTCGGGGCGCACCACTGATGGGCAGACGCACCAGAAAAAGGCTCCTGATCCGGAGATTTACGGGCGCCCGTGTCTGCTAAAGGCGCCTTCTGATAGCTTGTATACTAGATAACTTATTGTTCTTAATGGGGATTGATGAAAGCTGGAACGACAGATGCAGTGGCAGAAGTGCGTTTACTCAAGCGAATGGCACGAACCAACCTGCAAACAAGGACGCACAAACATGACGATCAAAAAACACGTGAAAATCGGCCTGTCAGCGCTGGCCCTCTCTGTATCCCTTAATGCCATGGCCGACGAACACCCCATCAAGGTCGGTATCCTCCACTCCCTCTCCGGCACCATGGCCATCAGTGAAACGGTCCTGAAAGACACCGTGGAGATGCTCATCGAAAAGCAGAATGCCGAAGGCGGGGTTCTGGGCCGCCAGCTGGAAGCGGTGGTGGTAGACCCGGCCTCCAACTGGCCCCTGTTTGCTGAGAAAGCCCGTGAACTGCTGGCCCAGGAAGAAGTGGATGTGATCTTCGGTAACTGGACCTCGGTTTCCCGCAAATCGGTATTGCCGGTGGTGGAAGAACTCAACGGCCTGCTGTTCTACCCGGTTCAGTACGAAGGTGAAGAGTCTTCAGAGAACGTCTTCTACACCGGCGCCGCGCCCAACCAGCAGGCGATTCCGGCGGTGAACTACCTGATGAACGACATCGGCGTTGAACGCTGGGTTCTGGCCGGTACCGACTATGTCTACCCGCGCACCACCAACAAGATCCTTGAGACCTACCTGATGGACCAGGGCGTGGCCAGCGAAGACATCATGATCAACTACACGCCTTTCGGCCATTCCGATTGGCAGAACATTGTCTCTGACATCAAGAGCTTCGGCTCGGCCGGCAAGAAGACCGCCGTGGTGTCCACCATCAACGGCGACGCTAACGTGCCTTTTTACCGCGAATTGGGCAACCAGGGCGTCTCCGCCTCTGATATCCCGGTGGTTGCCTTCTCCGTGGGTGAGCAGGAGCTTTCCGGCATCGACACCGGACCGCTGGTTGGTCACCTGGCTGCCTGGAACTACTTCATGAGCGTGGACAGCGACGCCAACTACGACTTCATCGACCAGTGGATCGAGCACACCGGAGACGACGAAGCGGTCACCAACGACCCGATGGAGGCCCACTACATCGGCTTCAACATGTACGTTGAGGCGGTCAGGAAAGCCGGCACCACCGACGTGGATGCGGTGAAAGACGCCATCATCGGTGTCACCGTGCCCAACCTCACCGGTGGTTACGCCGCCATGATGCCCAACCACCACATCACCAAACCGGTGCTGATTGGCGAAATCCAGGACAACGGGCAGTTCTCCGTAGTCTGGGAAACCCCGTCCACTGTGGCTGGTGATGCCTGGTCTGATTACCTGCCCGGTTCACGGGACATGATCGCCGACTGGCGCAAGCCGATGTTCTGCGGAACCTTCAACACTGCCACCGGCAAGTGCGGCGCTTCCGCCGGTGAAATGGCGGCTGAAGAAGCCGAATAAGCCATAGCAGCTGATATAGCAATACAGGCAATCCCCGGGGGTAGCCACGCTGCCCCCGGTTGTCGCCCCCGCAATCCGCTTTCAACAGACAGGACACACTCATGGGCATCATCCGATCGCTCACTCTGCTGCTTATTGCCCTGGTTTCGGTGTCGTCGCTCCCTGCCAGCGCCCAGGACGACGATCCCGGCAGGGAACTGCTGGTGAATCTTGCCGAAGCGCCGAACAGCGGGGTGGAAGAGGCCCTCAATGCCATCGTCAGCAGCGGCCACCCAAGAGCCAGGGGCTGGCTTGAAGCCTATGGCAACAATCGCCTGAGCCGGGTAAAAGACACGGGGCAGGTGGTCGTGGTATTGAATAACCGGGGCCGGGACTGGGAAATTGCCAACCCGCTGACCGGAGAGAACATGGGCGAAATGTCCCGCCGTGAGCTGGACAGAATCGCCATCAACAACGCCATTCGGGGCCAGCTTGAGGGCATACTCGCGATGCTGGACCTGAACGCCCCGGACCCGGATGTGCGTGAAGCCTCTGCACAGGACATGATGGGCAAAGTCGATGCCTCACTAATCGAGCCGCTGGAAGCGCGGCTGGAACTGGAAGAGAGCGCACAGGTACGCAACCGTATTGAGGAAGCCCTGGCTATCTACCGCGTAGGAGAGGGCGATATCGAGGCCGTGGATGTACTGGCCGGAAGCCTGCATCCCCGGGCCCGTGCAGCCCTGAACCAGGCCGTCCGCAGCGATGACCCGGTACTGGCGAAAAAGGCCGGCCAGGCGCTGGGCACCATCGAACAGAAACTGAAACTGAACCGCGCCGCCGAGACCCTGTATTTTGGGCTCTCTCTCGGCTCGGTGCTGGTCCTCGCCGCCATCGGCCTGGCCATCACCTTCGGCGTGATGGGTGTCATCAACATGGCCCACGGCGAACTGATCATGCTGGGTGCCTACACCACCTGGGGCATGCAGCAGCTGCTACCGGGCCAGCCCGGCCTGGCATTGATCCTCTCTATTCCCGCCGGCTTCATGGTCGCCGCCACCGCCGGCATCATCATCGAACGGAGCGTTATCCAGTTCCTCAAGGGGCGCCCGCTGGAAACCCTGCTGGCCACCTTCGGCATCAGCCTGATCCTGCAGCAACTGGTGCGTACCGTCATCTCTCCCCAGAACCGCACCGTGGTGACGCCGGAGTGGATGAGCGGCTCGCTGGTGATCAACGACGCCCTCTCCCTTACTCTCAATCGCATGTATGTGCTGGGCTTCGCGCTGGTGGTTTTCGCGGCACTGATGCTGATCATGCGCAAGACCCGCCTGGGCCTGGAAGTGCGCGCCGTTACCCAGAACCGCAACATGGCCCGTTCCATGGGCATTCGCGCCACCCGGGTGGACATCATGACCTTTGCCCTGGGCTCCGGCGTTGCCGGCCTGGCCGGTGTGGCGCTTTCCCAGCTCACCAACGTGGGCCCCAACCTGGGCCAGAACTACATCATCGACTCGTTCATGGTGGTGGTGTTCGGTGGCGTGGGCAATCTTTGGGGCACCCTTATCGCCGGGTTGTCCCTGGGCACCATCAACCAGCTGCTGGAACCCTGGGCCGGTGCCGTACTCGCCAAGATCATCGTGCTGGTGTTTATCATCCTGTTTATCCAGAAACGGCCGAAGGGGCTTTTCCCCCAGAAAGGCCGAGCGGCAGAAGGATAAGTTATGTCGTCATCACAGAACTGGCTGCTCCGGCCTTTTCAGGAGCGTTCCACACAGATATTCCTGGGCGTACTGTTCGCCGCCCTGGTAGTGGTGACTTTCCTCCACCTGTTCATGCCCCAGGACAGCGCCCTGCATGTCAGCGCCTATACCGTCACCCTGCTGGGTAAATACCTGTGTTACGCGCTGCTGGCGGTCGCGGTGGATCTGGTGTGGGGTTACCTTGGCATCCTCAGCCTGGGCCACGGCGCCTTCTTTGCCCTCGGCGGCTACGCCATGGGCATGTACCTGATGCGCCAGATCGGCGACCGCGGCACCTACGGCGACCCGGTGCTGCCGGACTTCATGGTGTTCCTGAACTGGCAGGAGCTGCCCTGGTACTGGCTGGGCTTCGACATGGCCTGGTTTGCCTTCATCATGGTGCTGCTGGCACCGGGCATACTGGCGCTGGTGTTCGGCTTCCTGGCCTTCCGCTCACGGGTGACAGGGGTGTACCTGTCGATCATCACCCAGGCGCTGACCTTTGCGCTGATGCTGGCCTTCTTCCGCAACGAAATGGGCTTCGGCGGCAACAACGGCCTGACCGACTTCCGCGACATCCTCGGCTTCAACCTGCGCACCGACGCCACACGGCTGGGGCTGTTCATCGCCACCGGCATTGCGCTGGCCATTGGCTACGTGGTCTGCCGTGCCATCGTGGCCAGCAAGCTGGGCCGTGTCAGCATCGCCTGCCGCGACGCCGAAGCCCGCACCCGCTTCCTGGGTTACCGGGTGGAACGGGTGCAGCTGTTCGTGTTCGTGGTATCCGCCATGCTGGCGGGTGTGGCCGGGGCGCTGTACGTGCCGCAGGTGGGCATCATCAACCCCAGCGAATTCTCGCCGCTGTTCTCCATTGAAATCGTGGTGTGGGTGGCACTGGGTGGCCGCGCCACCCTCTACGGCGCGGTGATCGGCGCCATCCTGGTGAACTACGCCAAAACCGTGTTCACCGGCGTCATGCCGGACGCCTGGCTGTTCCTCCTCGGCGGTCTGTTCGTGCTGGTGACCGTGTTCCTGCCCAAGGGCATCGCCGGGTTATTGCAGAAACGCCGCAAAGCCAAAACTGATGACGACACACCCACCGGGCAGGAGGCCACCGCATGAGCATTTTTCAGGAACTGGCCGACCGCGAGCATGTGTTCGAGTTTCTTACCCAGGTACAGTCCCCGGTGGACGTGCGCCACGGCCCCATTCTGTACCTGGAAGACGTAAACGTGAGCTTTGATGGCTTCAAGGCCATCAACAACCTCAACCTCACCATCGACGACGGCGAGCTGCGCTGCATCATCGGCCCCAACGGCGCGGGCAAGACCACCATGATGGACATCATCACCGGTAAAACCCGGCCAGACACCGGCTCGGTATGGTTCGGCAGCCGCCACAACCTGCTCACCATGAACGAGCCGGACATCGCCTCCCTGGGCATCGGCCGCAAGTTCCAGAAACCCACCGTGTTCGAAGCACTCACCGTGTTCGAAAACCTGGAGCTGGCCATGGCGGCGGACAAGCGGGTACTACCCACGCTCACCGCCATCATGAAACCCGAATTCCGGGACCGCATTGACGAAGTGCTGGAAATGATCGGCCTGAAAGACCTGCGGGACCGCCTCGCCGGCATCCTCTCCCATGGCCAGAAACAGTGGCTGGAAATCGGCATGCTGCTGATGCAGAAACCTCGCCTGCTGCTGGTGGACGAGCCGGTAGCGGGCATGACCGAACAGGAAATGGAGCGCACCGCCGAACTGCTCACCAGCCTGGCCGGCAAACAGTCCGTTGTGGTGGTGGAACACGACATGGGCTTCGTGCGCTCCATCGCCCGCCAGGTGACCGTACTGCACCAGGGCAGCGTGCTGGCCGAAGGCACCATGGACCAGGTCTCCAACGACCCGGAAGTGATCAAGGTATACCTGGGGGAGGAGGCGTAATGCTGAAGATTCAGAAGATCAACCAATACTACGGCGAAAGCCACACCCTCTGGGATCTGGACCTGGACGTCCCCCAGGGCCAGTGCACCTGCGTAATGGGCCGCAACGGCGTGGGCAAAACCACGCTGATGAAATGCATCATGGGCGAGGAAACCACCAAAAGCGGCAGCATTGAGTTTGCCGAAGACGTGGAGCTCACCAAAAAGAAAATCGAAGACCGCTCACGCCTCGGCATCGGCTACGTGCCCCAGGGACGGCAGATCTTCCCCTTGCTGACCGTGGAAGAAAACCTCCGCACCGGCCTGGCGGTGCGCAAGGACGGCAGCAAAAAAATCCCCGAGCGGGTGTATGAGCTGTTTCCGGTGCTGAAGGAAATGAAAAACCGCAGAGGCGGCGATCTTTCTGGCGGGCAGCAACAGCAGCTGGCCATTGGCCGGGCGCTGGTGATTGAGCCCAGGCTGCTGATTCTGGATGAGCCGGGGGAGGGTATTCAGCCGAATATTGTGGCGCAGATTGGGGAGGTTATTCGCCGATTAATCGAAGAAGACGGGCTGACGGTGCTGCTGGTTGAGCAGAAGTTGCCGTTTGCGCGGAAGTATGCGGATCGGTTTGCCATCCTTGACCGTGGGCGGCGGGTTGCTGAGGGGGAGATTGGGGAGTTGTCTGATGAGTTGATCCGAAAACATCTGAAAGTTTGATTCAATTGCTTAGAACCCACGTTTAAACGAGCTCAAGTATCGGGATGAATCACCTATTAGAGATCGAGAATTGATCCCTAATCAGCATCTTGTTGCCTGTCATTTTCATCAAGGAAAAAACGCACTTTTTTGCTGAAAAAATAATATGCAGCTGGAAAAGCAAGAATAGTTGTTGCCACTATTCTGGTATAGAGTGAGGCGTCAAAGTCTTTTAACAAGCTTATTGTTTTACTAACCGGTTGTAAAAGTTCAGGTATGACGAGTGAAGCTAAAGCTGTTGGAAACGCCCAAAGGAAGATTGTACGCCGAAATTTATATAAGCTAAATCGAGCTCTCTCTGATTTAGCAAACTGGCTCAACAAGTCGTCAGAATTTGAAAAGGTTTTGGAATCTATAAATCTATCGAGCCTGAATAAGCACCTATCATCGAGTTTATGAACTTCTTTTTGAAGTCTTTCAAGAACCGGTTTTGTAAGGGCATTGGAAGCAATATGCCGAGATATTTTTTGAACTAGTTCGTCACGCCACCAAACAGAAGGACCTCCATCATCGTCAACATATTTGCTGTTTAATTGATCGCTGTCATAAGAGTTCCCAAGCTCACCATCTAGTCTCATTATGAACAGTTGACTTAAAGGAAGATATGGGTGAATCACAAATTTGTTAGGCGAGGTATTCATTAGTTCCAGAGGGACATGTCCAGAATATCCAGGGTTTACCAGATCGCAATTCCCCGCCGTCCATAATCCAAGTCTTGCAAATGAACTTCTAGTTGTGAGCTTGCCTACATTTTCTTTTGGGATCGAAATTTTTTCATAGGTCCGACCAAGTATCATTTGGCCAGGCTTTAAAGTAATTGATTCGTTGTCAGCCAAAACAATTTTTTTCCACATCCTTCTGGGGGATACCTCAAAGATATTTCTTCTTCCTAAATCGAAGCTATTTCTCTGCCTTTTTGGTATCCAGAATATATTGGAAACTCGAATATCAATTGAACAGGTTTTAATCTGTTTGTCTGCGTCGAAGGCGTGATCTGGGTGGTTACACTCAGATATTACGGTGCCGCTGATGTTGTGGAGCTCTTTGTCTGTAAGGTACATCGTATATCCAAACCTGAAACTTTCAAGGAAGATAGCGCATTTTAGGGGATTGTGCTATAGTTGCCGGCTATTCGTTTAATGGTATTCCGCTGTTTTTTTGAGATGACATGCGCAATGAGAGCTAAACAGTTAAGCTTGTTAGCAGAGGACAGTCAATTAGGATTGTTACCCACCGCAAAGACCAAAGCTAAGGATAAGCTTGGTGTTCATGGCTGGACTAAGTTCTATGCATCTTTTTCTGAAGAGTTCGTAAATAAAAGTATAGATGCAATGGGGCTGCAGGATGATTCGGTTATTTTGGATCCGTTCGTTGGTTCAGGAACTACACTTGTTAGCTGCCTAAAAAAGGGACTGCCAGCTGTCGGTATTGATCTCGACCCATTCGCTTGTTTATTGTCCCGATGCAAGGTTGCGCTAGATTTTGATAGAGATAAAGTGCAGAAGATTTTGAAATCTCCTGCATCAGTTTATAGCGATGAAGTTGATTTTTGTGATGAAACTTACCGCTTTTTTTCAGAGTCGTGTATTGATTATGCCGCTAAGGTAATAGGCAGCATTAAAGAAAGTATAAAATTAAATGGATCTAAAAACTATTTAGATACGATTTTGCAGGATGAGAAGGGGGAGTACGATTCGGAGGTAGTAGCTCTCACTTCTTTGTGTATAGCTGCGGAAAGTTCGGCCAAGGTTGTAAGAGGGTCAAATCCCACTTGGTATCGGAAGGCTAAGGATGGTGAGATGGATGTCGTAAGCAGTATCATGGGTCCAGCTCAAACGATGTCGGAAGTGATTATGTCCGATTTGTCAGATTTGCATATCTATGCAAGTAGAAGAAATATAAAAATATTTAATGCTAGCGTAGAAGATTTGACGACAGAATTACTTGGAATTCGTGTTAACTTTATTATTACTTCGCCACCGTATCTCACCAGATTAGATTACATAATTAAGCACTTGCCAAATTTACTTGTTCTATCGGGATTTGTTCCAGTTGATATCGAAGGGGCTCGCCGAAGGATGATTGGGACGCCTAAGATAGTAAATAAATCTCCGAGTGAGGAAAGGTGGGGGGAAACATGCAACCATATTTTGGAATCAATAAGGAGTCATGGAAGTTATGCTAGTGGGTCATATTATATATGGACTTATGTTCAGTATTTTAGGTCACTGTTTTTCTTCCTTGAAAGAGTCAAGTTTGTTTTATCTCAAGAAGCGAGTGGCATTCTTGTTTTACAGAATAATACCTATAAAGATTTATTTATACCTGTGAGTGATATTGCTGTTGAAATGTTTGCTTACCTAGGCGTTGATTCTAAAATTTTACGCCGCGAGTCAGTAAGGATAAATATAAATAACTTGGGAAAAGGTAGAAAGGGAAAAGAAGGAAAAAAAGAGCATACTGAAGATGTTTTGATTTTTTCAAATTAAAACTAATACATTCTACTTATGAACTTTGGTTCCTCTAACTCAATGAACCTTTTGTCATAGTTAAAAGCCGTACAAAATGGATTGTAAGGGCAACCCTGGCTGCATAGTTTTTTTACATCGTCAGGGACGCCTATTTCCGTTGCAGTACATCTCGGATCGACGTTGGTGCAAATAGAGCGTGCGACTTGCCATTCGATGTAGTTTAGGTCCGCAACGTTTATCCCTGCGTAAAACGCTGTGAGCTCCTCAGCTTCCGCAACCGACTCACGCAGTATTCTTACCAATGTTCCTCTGGGGTTCGGCGTTTTCCCAAGCTGTTGGAATATTGCAGGATCCGTTGGAACCACTCTGCCAGTTCTTAAATATACCCTCATGATATGGTAATCAATGGCAGGTTTCACGAACTCTTCGTCTTCAAACCTGATAATAGATTCCTTGACAAGTTCATGACTCAATATATTGGTTTTTTTCCTTAAAGGATCTTCAGAATATGCAATAAAGGAATCGAAGGTTCTATGAAAAGATCCGTCAGAAAATTTAGTTTTCGAAATTTCCTGATAAAAGTCGAACTTGTCACCGAAAATATTCTTGACTTGTATCCCTATATCTCTCAGAAGCTTTGCTCGTTCTTTTGCTCTGACGCGCTGTTGTTTGGGATAATCTTTCAAAAGATCACTAATATCTGCTGCAGTAATTTCTTGCAAACGTTCAAGAATATTTTCACGATTTTTAAATAAGTCCTCGGCAATCTTTGATTGAAGGAAATCCCAGTTGAATTGATGACATACAGAAATAAACGCTACTTTGAATACGAGTTGGTCCTGCTTGTCTTCCGAAGACCAGGGTAGTTCTTCACTTGGACGGGTGTACGTACTCAGTACCTTTGCGTGCTCCATACATGAAATTGGATCAACCTTAAATAGCTCCTTTGATAGAAGATCCTCAATCTTTTTCATAGTGGCCCAGCGCCTCGGTTTTGGCTTCCAGATACCTGGTCATGGTTTCATTTTTTTCGATGTCTAGATTTATGCGGCTCTCTACAGTGATCCCGTTCTCCAGAAGTGATTTCACCTTATTTGGATTGTTGGTCGCAATTATTACGTTTTGTATATTTTCTATTTTTAGAACATCGATCGCTATTGCGTAGTTTCTAGGGTCGTCTTGATGTCCTAATACAGAGAATGCTTCAGCTGTATTTAATGACTTGGTTTGTTCTAGGTGTATTGACTTTACTTTTTCACTAATCCCTATTCCTCTTCCCTCTTGATATAGATATATAATGAGTCCACCATTTTTTTGATATATTCAAGAGCTGCATCTAGTTGGCTTGCGCAATCGCAATCTGTGGCGTGGAAACTTTCGCTAAACAAACAAGACGAATGGATTCTCAAGAATGGTGATCTTGGGAGTATTTCACTTCTAATAACCACGCACGTTTCATTATTAAGAGTGTGAGTGTAAGTTATTAATTTGCCATGTTTTGTTTCTAATTGTATTTTTGTTTCTTTACCCACTTAATTTTCTTTCCATTTAAGTTCATTGTAAGATTGCAAAAAATTTTTTGTGCTACAGAAGTCCGTTTTAATCGTTCTCAAAGAACTTTCAATTCGAGTGTTAAATGTTCAATTTCGGAAACTGTAAAGCATTAAATAAAAATCTCAAACTAACATTTTTGGCAATTTTTGAGAGGGCCGAGAACCTGTCTTGGATGCGCTGTCTGGACTTAAGCATTGATTTCTGGCTCGGATTAGACGTACTCGATACTGTCTCATTAATGTTGGCGACAAATCAAGAAAACCAGAACAGATTAAGACCGGAGAATCGGGACAGATCTATTTTCGTGCCTTATCTGATGGCTCAGAGCTTATTTGAGCGACTACCAACCCTCTCCGTACTTCGGTTAATATCAGCTGCCAGCACACAGAAAGGATTCTGTGGTTCAAGAGCAGGGAGGCCCTGATACCAAGACAAGCCAGGGTGATTGTGCTTTGTTTTCCCCATCATATTGTTCAACGCGGTCATAACCGCCAATCGTCATCCTTCGAACGCCGTGATTTAGAGTACTACCTCGCAAACGTTCAGGAATGGAAGCAGATCTATGAGCTGGATGTGTTCAGCTATTGCCTGATGACGAACCTTCGGGTTATCGGAGCCGGCCGGCTTGAGCTGATCGAACGCACTACGCAGTTTGAGAGGCCACGGGAAACCGGGACAGACTTATTTATTCTGCTGGCAACCAGCCATCATATAGTTGGGCGGTCAGAGGTGCGGCTCAGGATCCATCCTTTGGTGCAAGACCCGAAGAATGATAATGGATTGATTGTGCGTATCCTTTTCCATCCTTGAAAACCGGGACAGATCTATTTTCAGCTCCGGTTTTTCCTAACATTGTCGGCTTTTGAAACCAGGTTGCTAAACCAGCGGTATTGAGTTGAATAGACCTGGCTTTCGGATCGGGTCTTTTCCTGTGCGCTACACTTCCAGACAACAGTTATCTTCTCAACTGTCAGAGTGGGAGAGTCACAATGCAGGACTACGAACTCTATTACTGGGGCCTGCCCTTTCGCGGTAATTTTATTCAACTTTTTCTGGAGGAGGTTGGGGCGGATTACCGCAAGCTGGATGCCAGCGAGGTCTACCCTGATAAAAACCTGAACATCCAGTACCCCGGGATGGCACCACCCTATCTTTACGACTGCAGGGCCCAGGTCTGGTTCGCCCAGATGCCGGCAATTCTCATGCATCTGGCGAAGGCGTACCATTTTCTTCCCGACGAAGCTGAGCAACACACCCTGGCCCTGAAGGTGATTCTGGACTGCAACGATGTCCTCATGGAAATCACCAACCACAATGGCATGGTGATGTGGGAAGAGGGCACATGGCAGGAGTTCCGGGCCCATCGTCTGGCCGACTGGATGACCATATTTGAAAAGACAGGTCAGGCGCATTCCCTCAAGCCGGACACGGGCTATCTGCTGGGCACCAGGCTCACGGTGGCCGATATTGCGACTGCTGCACTGTTCGGTTCCCTGGTCCACAGCTTTCCGGAACTCGCCAGGGATTTGGAACACCACTCCCCCACGGTGGCGAACCTCTGCGAACGTATGGAAAGCCGCCCCTCTATAGGTGCTTTTCTGGACAATCAGCGGCGGGAATTGGGTAACGCCTACTGTGGTGGTCAGATTGAGCAGTCTTTGCGGGACGTCATACGGTAGTGCGGAGCTAATGGAGCTGGAGTCCTCTATGAAAACCGCCCAACGCCGCGGCAGTTCTCTTTCCAGCTCTGATTTTGCGCGCCTGCAGGGTGTCTGGCGTTCCCAGGGTTACGGCACTGTGCTGCTGATCGAGGAAGATTGGTACACCCTTTTTGAAGAAACCAGCATCAGCTGCCTGAAGATTGATGCGGGCAGTATTGAAGAGCTTGGCCACTATTACGAAGATTTGGCGGTATCCCCTGGTGGCCAGGCGTTCAGTGCCCATCGGGTAACTGGCGTAGCACGTATCAGCTTCCGTCGCCTGAAAGGATTGCCCGCCACTGTCACTGAAAGTCACAGGCACAGGGCTAAGGATCCGCAATACAACTTTGACGTTTTCTGGCGAACCTTTCACGAGCAATACGCCCTGTTTGAACTCAAGGGTGTGGCCTGGGACCGGGCGCATCATGACTATCTTCCCCAGATTAACGCGAACACATCACAGGAAACGCTCTTTGCCATCATGGTTGCGATGCTACGGCCCCTGAGGGATGGCCATATTCGTCTGCATTCACCTTGGGGTCATTACAGGGCAGGTGCCCAGCCGGCGCTCTTCAGGCGGCTGACACGGGAACTTGAAGACGCCAATGATGACCGGGAGCTCATCAGCTACCTGGGCGATCTCAACGAGTCGGCGCGTGACGTGATCCATGAGGATTATCTCGCAAGCGCCGTTAGCCATGGCGGCAACCGGCTGGTGGAGTGGGGGCGCCTTAATGACCTCATCGGTTACCTGAATATCCGGGCCATGGCCGGGCAAAGCGGCAAGTCAGGCAAACCGGCTGCAGATCTCAGTGCGGTCGATAGTGTGATGAAGAGGGTGCTGGCAGATGTTGGCGAGCTCCCCAATCTGGTGGTCGATCTTCGCAATAATGGTGGGGGGTACGATGGTGTCGCACTGCGCTTTTCAGCGTACCTGATGGATCGCAAACGGCTGGCTTTCACCAAGTCAGCCCGTCATGGCAATGGATTCACCGGAAAGCAGTCTGTCCATATCACGCCTGTCAATGAGACTTACCAGGGCAACCTGTTTGTGCTGACCAGCGAGCTAACGGCCAGTGCCGCAGAAATCTTCGTGCTCTCATTGCTGCAGCATCCCCGTCTCACCCTTATTGGCGAGCCTACCCAGGGCATCCTTTCCGACACGCTCGATCGCCATCTGCCAAATGGCTGGCACCTGACCTTGTCCAATGAAATCTACCGGGCCTACGACGGTGAGATATACGAAGATGTCGGCATCCCGCCACACATCCGTCTCAAGTACCTTGGCCGAAAAGGGCGCGAGGAAGGCAAAGACCCAATGCTGGAGCGGGTAATTAAGCTGGTCGGCGGTTGCTGGTCGAAGTATTAATCACGGGGTTGGCGTTTTGAGGAAAACCGGGACAGATTTATTTTTCCGGCTTCTCCAGCTCCTCAGCCCGGCGGTAACACCCGATCAATAATCCCACACAACGCATCCAGCCCCTCCGTCAGCGCTGCCGGCCCCGGCTGAAGAATCAGCGGTGATTTGATCTCGTACAGGTGGTTGTTTGCCACGGCTGGGATATCACGCCAACCTGGCCGATCGGCTACTTGCTCCGGGCGGAATTTACGCCCGCACCAGGAGCCGATGATGATGTCTGGTTTGCGCTGGATGACGTCTTCGGGGTTTTCGATGATGCGCTCCCTGGCGCCGGGCTCGGCTGCCCGTTCCGGGAAGATATCCTCGCCACCGGCAATACCGATCAGCTCTGACACCCAGCCTATTCCGGTGATCATCGGGTCGCCCCATTCCTCGAAGTAGACCCGGGGGCGATTGGGTTTCGCTCTTTCCGCTCTTATTCGTTCAATCCTGTCGGATAGCGACTGCGCGTAGGAGTCGGTTTGGTCCGCGAGGCCCAGCATGCCGCCGAGGGTTCGGATCATGGACAGGATTCCCGCCACGGTGCGTTGATTGAAGATGTGCACGGCGACGCCGCTGCGCACCAACTCGGCTGCGATGTTGGCCTGCATGTCTGAGAACCCAAGCACCAGGTCTGGCTTCAGTTCCAGAATTTTCCCAACCTTGGCAGAGGTGAAGGCAGAGACCTTGGGTTTTTCCTTCCTGGCTCTCTCGGGCCGGACGGTGAATCCGGATATGCCGACGATGCGATCCTCTGCGCCGATGGCGTAGAGTGTCTCTGTGGTTTCTTCGGTAAGGCAGACAATTCGCTGGGGATAATTCATCGGGGCACTATAACTCGGAAGCGGGGGATTTGCCCGTTGGCGTTGATTTCACGAAAACCGGGACAGATCTATTTTCCGCCTGCCCGTTCCCGCCGAATCAGCAGTACCAAAGCCAGCGCCGCCAGTGATCCCATCACAGCGGCGAAAGTGATCCCGGTCGTCTTCAGGCTGGTCATGCTCGCCATCAATCCCAGGCCGATCACCGGCACCGAGATAGCGATATAGGCCACGACAAAGAACGTGGACGTCACCGCTGCCTTCTCCCTCGCAGGGCTGGCCGCGGCGATGGCGCCCATGCCGGCGCGGAATGAGATGCCCTGGCCCATACCGGCAATCACAGCACCGGCGATGAACAGCGCGAGGGACTGGGTATATATGCCTAGCGCTATCGGAATCACACCGAGCATCAGGGAAACGCAGCCCAGAGGTAGGCGCAGCCTGAGCGGCAGTGTGCCCTGCAGGAACTGGCCCAGGGTTGAGGCGATGAAGATGCTGCCGGCCACAACGCCGATCAACAACCGATTGTCGTAGCCCAGGACCTTGCCCATCATCGCCGGGGCGATGGATGTGAAGAAGCCGCACATGGCGAAGCCTGCGAAACCGGCAATGGCGGCGGGAATAAATACACCCCGGACTTCCGCTGGCACGTTCAGGCGCTGGATGGACAGTTTGGGGCGAGCGGGTTTCGAGACGGTCTCAGGCGCTGCCCAGATGCAGCACACGGCCAGCACAGCCATGGCAATATGCACCAGAAAGGTCAGCTGCAGTGGCCAGGGTAGGTATTGGGAAAGAGCTCCAGCTAACATCGGCCCCAGGCCCAGCCCGCCCATGTTCGCCGCCGTGGCAAAGAAAGTGGCTTTCTCCCGCCAGTGGGGCGGGGCAAGTTCAATGACTGCCACCGTGGCCGTGCCGGTGAAGATCCCTGCGGACAGTCCCGATAGCACCCGGCCGGTCAGGATCATCGCCAGGCCATCGGCCTGCCAGAACACCAGGTCACTGGTGATGGAGCAAGCCAGGCCCGCAAACAGTAAAGGCCGGCGGCCTATCTGATCAGACCAGCGTCCGGTCAGTACCAGTGCGGCGATCACACCAAAGGCATAGGCGGCAAAGATGATGGTGATCATCAGGTCGGAAAACCCGAAACGGTCCTGGTAGATCGGGTAAAGAGGCGTCGGCATGGTGGTGCCGATCATCGTGACACTGAAGGTGAAGGCTGCGCCCAGGAAAATAAGCAGCGGAAACAAGCGATGTTGCTTGGGTGAGGGCATGCAGGAGTCCCGGTCGGCGATCTTTAAAAGTTGGCTACCCTATCAGAAGGGCCGGGCGAACCGAAGCATGATGCCGACAGACGTGGAAAACCGCGACAGACTTATTTTTGCTTGGGCTGAGGGACGAGCCCCACGAAGCTTATTGAGGGAGGACGGAAAACGCCCCCTTGGCCAAAAGCTCGCCTTCCTCTGTCACCACCTCAACTCGCCAGTCTCCCAACATGTGCCGGTCGATATACTTGGCTGAGGATGCGCGCATGGGGTCGACCGACGGCCTGATTTCCACCCGTGCAACCCGTTCGTCCTCCAGATACCAGTCGTGGAAGTGCAGCTGGCCTTCCATGCCCTGGATTTCGGTAAACAGGTAAATTCGAATCAGTCCGTCACTGTCCATCCTTAAAACGTTCGGGATTTCGTCGATTGGCTCTTTTTCTTCCAGGCCGGTACTCAATTGCGCCCGGATTAAGTGATCAGAAAGTAGCTTGATGGACGTAGCATCTTCCGGAGACGGTTCGGATTCTTCTGCAGTCGGCGCCGGACGGGAGGCGGGTTCTGCACTGGATTCACTCGACGCGGTTTCCGAGGCAGTTTCGGACATCGAGGCAGGCGGCTCGGCAGCTTCTGCCTGAACTGAATTTGTCTGGTCTGGCATGGGAGGGGGTGCGCCAACTTCCGGTTTTTCTCGTGCTGCGGTCTTCGGTAACTGGATAGATAAAGGCTCGGACGCGGGCTGGTCGATAAATACCGACGGGAGAGAAGGCGCCTCAACGCTCTGATTCTCTACCAGCGCTTCCTTTTGTTCCCCGGTGCCAAAGATCTCAAAGGCTCCCCATATTATGCCCCCCACCACCAGAAATAATGCGAAGAGAGCAGCGAAGATGCGCCCCCAAAGATACACAACAGTTCCTTGGGGTTCTACGGGCTCGGGTAGGCGGGAGGACTGAGCTGAAAAAGGTCGCTCTTTCGGTATCGCTGTTTTCACTGGTTGTTCTTCCTTGAAACGGGCAAAGGATGATTAGAAGGTGTACAACAGCTTCACATCGCGGGTTGCGAAGGTGTTAGACGAAAAAAAGGGAGCAACTTGCCAGCACGGAAGACAAAATTATTAAAAAGACAATATAGCAAACTGGTGGAAATACGAGGTTACGGTGCCGTTAATTCACTCTCGGCATCAAAACCTGGACAGGTTCATTTCTCAGTCTTACTCGTAGACATCCCGCAAGGAAAGTAAGGTAAAGTCTGGCACAACGCCGAGCCCGGGTCGATCACTGAGCCACATTCGGCCGTCCGCCACTTCCGGGGCACCCGTGGCAAGCTGCACTGTGTTGTAGTTGTGCAAATCAGTGGTATTCAGCAAGGCTCTGGGTGATGTGCTGGCGGCGAGGTGTGCATAGGCAGCCGTCGCTAGAAAACCGGGACAGACTTATTTATTCTGCTGGCAACCAGTAATCAGATAGTTTGACGGTCAGAGGTGCGCCTCAGGATCCATCCTTTGGTGCAAGACCCGAAAAATGATAATGGACTGATTGTGCGTATCCTTTTCCATCCTAAGATAAAACTGATGGGGTGAAGCTTTGCCTTCCCTTGCAAGCGGATAGGTAGCGATCCCGGACCGAATGTCAGACCTGTGTTTTAGGAGTGGCGCGAGGTTTCCGGCTTCTTCAAGCTCTCTAATCGGCCTTTCGATTTGCTCGGTATATCGTTTCAGTTGCAGTGTGCCGAATTCCTCAAGGGTGGTTTCGAGAATATCGTCGAGATCGGCTAGAGCAGCATCCGTGAGAATAACCTTCCATGGTTTCATCGTAATCAGGTATCCCGTTTCTTCCTGATGGCTTGCTCCGCACGCTTAGAGAGGTAGGTAGCGAACTCGTCACCGGTGAGTGTTCTGGTTCTGCCAGCCTCCAGGTCTTTCTGGCCCGCATCGATGGCGGCTCTTAGGTCATTCATTTTGGTGACGTAGCGGGACTCGGCTTCCTCGACCATTCTCAGGCCGGCTCGAAGTACCTCGCTCGCATTTTGATAACGGCCCGAGGCAACCAGGTGATCGACAATCTGGGATTGATGGTCAGTAAGTACAATGTTTCTCGTTGCCATTAGAGTGATCCTGTCGGAATTGCATTGGCATAATATGCCAATGCGTGAATTTCCTGTCTAGGGGATGCGGTGACTCTGATGGTTAACCACCTCAAAGACAGTGCCCGGGTCCGCACTGATGCCTCGAAAGGGAGTCAGGTTGGCAATGATGGCATCGCAGCTGTCCATCAGTTCGCGGCTGGCCCGGTAGATTCGTTTTGGTTTTGTCATGGGTGCCTCTGAAAGCTGAAGAATTGCAGGATAGCATCCGGTATTTTTGGGGTAGGACGGATGACGTGGGTTCGGCAGGCCGGTGAGACAAGCCCTCCAGGCAGATTTTACTCTTAACTCGTACCGGATTCGTATATCGTTAGCCTGAGATTTTGTAAGGAGGAAAACCCTATGAGCTGGGAAGGCAAAAGCGCACCCGATTTCACTCTGCAAGATCAGGAAGGTAAAGAACACTCTCTGTCGGATTATCAGGGACAGAAAGTCCTGCTCTATTTTTACCCACGTGACGACACGCCTGGCTGTACCATCGAGGCTCAGCAATTCCGGGACCGGCTGGACGAACTCCGCAGTCATGGTGTGCAGGTGCTGGGTGTGAGCCGGGATACGGTTCGCTCACACGAGAAGTTCGCCCGAAAAGAGTCGTTGAACTTCCCGATTCTGGCGGACCCCGAAGAAGTGGTGGTCAACCAGTACGAAGTGCTCAGACAGAAAAACATGTACGGTAAACAGGTGATGTCCGTGAACCGGGAGTCATTCCTAATTGATGAAAAGGGAGTGATTCTGCGCCATTACGGCAAGGTCAAACCGGCACAGCATGTGCAGGAAATATTGGATGACCTGACATAAAAAGAAGCTGCATCAGGAGGATGTAGTTGCTCTGGTTGCCAAATCAAACAGAAAACCGGGACAGATCTATTTTTTGAAGGATTTAACGGCATGGAATTGGCGAATGGCATCAACTGGATGTTCACGTGGCACCCAGATAACAAGCGCAGCGACAGGCCTTATTATGCATTTGGATAAAGCAAAAAAGCGCATTGCAAAGCAGGTTAAGAAGGGCTTTCATGGCTATCCGTTGGTGTCGCTGGAGTACTTTGGTAAAGCGAACTTTGGTAAAGCGCCGGATTCAGCCACCGAGGTCGTTGTTTCATTTACTGAGGAAGAGGGCGCCGATCCCCAGAAGCAAACGTTTGTAAGTGGCGGTGATGCCCGGGAGGATGAAACGATTCAATCCACCCTCGTGAAAATTATTGAGCGGGCGGATGCCAAAACGGTGACCGAGATCGACGGCATTTCCACGCTATAATTAAAGCTGACGTGTTAGCGAGATGAAGACTTGTTCATGCAAGCAAAGAGCTCCTCAGAGGTAACCTTGGCGAATAAGCATCTTCTGGAAGGATTTGCGGCGTCGTTTTGCCTCGCGTTCCTGGTTGTATTCCTTGCTTTGCCTGGTGTCTCGATGGGCAGCCGCAATCTGACATTCGCGTTCAGCGAAAAATCACCGCCTTACAGTTCCTCGCTTGACGAGAAAGCTGTCGGGCTGTTTCCGGATTTGGTGCAGCTGACGTTCAGTTTTATCCCCGGCTATGCCACGGAAAATGTGGTGGTGCCCTGGTCCAGGGCACAGTACAACATCAGACAGGGCCTTACCGATGGCCTTCTCACGTATCCGTCGGAGAAGCGAGAGGAATACGCCATCTTTTCAGCCAGGCCACTCTTCACTCAGGACTTTGGCCATCTGGTTTACTCGACTGATAACCCCAACATAGGCCTGATCGAATCGGCTACCAGCTTTGCTGACTTGTCCAGTCTGACGGTGATCGTTGAGAAGGGCTCCCAATGGGAAGAGGACAATATTCCCGACTATCTGGAACGTGTGCCGGGCCGGGACACGAAAGCGATGATGCATCTTCTTATGCTACGGGAGGCCGGAGATTTTTTGGTGCAGCCGGCTGAAGACGCCCGATTCATTGCTCGAGAACTTGGCTATTCGAAGAAGCTGAAAGTTCGCAAGGTTGATTTTATTCCGAATTCCAGGATCCCTTTCCACATTGGCGTTTCGCGGAAGCTTCCGTCCGCTATGGATGTGATCAATCAGGTTGATGCGGCCATGCAGAATCCCGAATTCCAGTCACAACTGAACACTTTGATCGAAAGTTATCGATAACGCGGCGAGAACCAAAACCGGGACAGATTTATTTTCCGGCTTCTCCTGTACCTCGAGGCCAATTTGAGCCCCTATTAACCGGCTTTGTAGTTCGGTTAACATCGACCGTTCAATGCACAGAACGGATTCTGTGCTTAAAAAGCAAGGAGACGCTGATGCCCAGACAGGCCAGGGTGATTGTGCCCGGTTTTCCCCATCATATTGTTCAACGCGGTCATAATCGCCAGCCGGTTCTCACGATCCCTGGTGGCCGTTCGGATGATCAACTGAGCACAAAATCTCGTATTTTCTTGAGCGGACGATTACGGGAACAAAAAAATGAGTTTCAATTTTGTCGCCACCAGAAGGCAAACCATCCTGACGGTGGTACTTTCGCTTATTACGCTGACTACTCTCGGGGCTGACATGAACAGACTGAGCGACTATCAGTGGAAAAACCGACTCATTCTGGTGCAGGCAGCAAATGAGAATGGCGGTGAGATTGAAACGCTCAAGAGTGCCCGGGCCGCAGTTGATGACCGTGATATTGTCTGGTTTGTGAACACTGGGTCGGACGTGGTTTCAAATCAGAAACCTCTTTCGGGCAGCCTCGAGAGCGACGTCAAGACTCTGCTTGAAGAGTCCCGTTCGGATGCCCGGGTGCTGTTGATAGGCAAAGACGGCGGTATCAAAAGCCGGGAGTCCAGTCTCGACCTTGGTGCTATTTTCCGCCGTATCGACGCCATGCCGATGCGCATTCGCGAGATGCGCACCAATTGAAGCAGCAGTAGCGACTGGAAAAATAGATCTGTCCCGGTTTTCTGATCAGTGCCAGGGCCTATTCCTTGAGCCGGACGAGTAACCGCCCCTCCTCGACCTGGATATAATCCACACCTGCTGCAAAGGATTGCCAGAATCCCGGGTTGGCACCGAACTCGTTGACGAGGTCCACATTCTTGAGGTTGCCCAGCCAGGCATTCGGAATGGGGACGCCCATTAGGCTGACACCCCTTAACTTAACCAGGGGGCGACCGTTGGCAAAGGAGAGTTCTACTCCGGCATTTACTCGTAGGGTTCTGCCACCGAGTAAAGGGAAACCCTCTTCGAGAGGCACTAGAAGCACGGCGCTCAGGAGATCATCCGAAAGGTCGACGGCGAGTCTCTGAGCCAGATCGGTGTTATTGGCCAGCATACCGTTGAGTTCCCGCTCGCTGAAGCGTACCTCCCGGCTGGCGCCGTCTTCACTGTAGGGCTCCGGCTGCAACGGGCGGCCAGATTCGGCGCCCTGGGTATCGATACCCAGAGTATTCAGTTTAGTGTTGAGTGAATCCTGTTCACTGGCATTAAGAGTTACGGGTTCGAAGTGCTCAGGAAACACGTAGTGGCTTAACCACCAGTAACCAACGCCGATGGTGGCAACGAGGGTGAGCAGGACGATGCCAAAGACCTGCAAACCACTGAAGCCCCTCTTTGCGGGCGGCGGCGCTGATGCTCTTTTATCCTCGATGGACTCACTCATTCCCAATGTTACCTGGTTGCAGTCTGAATTCTCTGCCACGCTTCTCGAATCCGCGGCTTCCATGCGATCCACCAGCCGGCTTACAGTGATGGGGCAAGAACGCGGATGTGGCGTTGTCTAGTACCCCTTTTCTCACGCCCCTTTCTACTGAGCTATCAAGCACTAGTGTAACTACTGTCAGTGCCCGCGTCCGGTTATTTAGGCAACCTGGACCTCTTTTCTGGAGTCATTTCCCGCACCCACTCAGCTTCATCTCCCGGCGCTGGCAGAAACCGGCCAAACTCGATCATCTGAGTGGCTGGAATGTCCTGCAGGTAGATCCACACCTCCTCAGCAGTGATGCCCGCAATTCGGGCTATCTCTTCAAGCATCTGGCTCATCAGGGCCTGCTTGACCCCGGTACTGCGCCCTTGTCGTACCAGGCCGTGCACATATACCTGGGGCGCCTGGTTCACGCTGCCGCCTACAAAGTGCTCGCCCTCATTGGCAGAAGAAAACAAAACCTGGGCAAAAAAACGGGGCGCGCCGGTTTGCGTGTTGTGGGCCGTTGTTATGGCCTCCGCTATCTGTGATTTCTGCTGCTGCGATAGAGATAGGTTCGCGACCGTGACGGTATAAGTGGGCATGAGGAAATCCTACCGGGAGTGACATGTATTTACCTGTTGTGGCCGATCTTGAGAATCAGGTGGTCTTGTTTCACTATAGCAACGCTTGCCTGCATGGCCACGCGCACGGGCTGTGTGGGCGTCATTGAGGATTAGAAGGGGCGTAAGCATGCAAATCGGAGTGATCGCAGACACCCACAGCAAAATGCGTCCCGAAGCCCTGGAGGTTTTGAAAGGCTCGGATCTGATCCTTCATGCCGGTGACGTGGGTCGGGACGAGGTTCTGGAAGCGCTGGAAGCGATCGCCCCCCTGGTTGCGATCCGTGGCAATATCGACAAAACAGGCCGCGCATCGACTCTTCCCGATGTTCAGGATCTGGAATTCCCAGGCCACGCTTTTTACATGCTCCACGACGCCAAAACTCTCGACATCAATCCGCAAGGCTGTTACCGCGTGGTCATCGCCGGACATTCCCACAAGCCCCGTAATGAGTGGATTGGCGATGTGCTTTATTTCAATCCAGGTGGCGCCGGGCCCCGGCGCTTTACTCTGCCGATCACGGTGGGGCGGCTGCAGGTGAGCGAAGACGGTGTGGTTGGTGAGATTATTGAACTGCAGGTTTGATCAGTTGGGAAAACCGTGACTGGGAAAACCGGGACAGACTTATTTTGTGCACACTGGTTTTTGCCTTGGGCTGGCTTTGTCGAAAATGGTCTTCGGCAATCTGTCAGGGCTTCTGTTTTTGGCATTATCAGCCCATTTCGAAAAATATCTATCAAACAAGAGCTATCAAACACCCATGACGAGAAAGACATTAGGTTTAACCCGGAAACCAAACAAAAGCACTAAACCAGTGGCTGAGGAAGCCGAAGCTATGGTTGAGGTTGAGGCTGATCCACAAAAACGTTTTTTAAACGGTGTGGCTATCAATCCAATGCCGGGGATTCGTTTGGAGTCAGGTTCAGAAAAACTCACGGTGCGTGCGATGGATTTGATCACGCCGATTGGAATGGGGCAGCGAGGTTTGATAGTGGCACAGCCGGGGTCTGGAAAATCGACGATTTTAAAAGATATTTGCCAGGCGGTGGGAAAGGCGTATCCCGAGATTAAACTTTACGCGTTATTGATAGATGAGCGACCCGAAGAGGTCACTGATTTCAGGCGTAGCGTCCCCGCTGAGGTACACGCTTCTTCTTCGGATGAAAGCTATGCTCATCACGTTCGCGTTGCCGATGAGCTTCTTGATATCGCCCGCCGCCAAGCTGGCGAGGGTCACAACGTCATGATTGTGATTGATTCTCTCACCAGGCTTTCGCGCGTGCATAATGCGGAGCGAAAGAGCAGCGGTCGTACTATGTCTGGCGGGGTTGATGCTCGAGCGATGGAGATCCCGCGGAGGTTGTTTGGCTCTGCACGAAATATTGAGAATGGCGGCTCGCTTACCATTTTGGCAACCGTTCTGGTTGATACCGGCAGCCGTATGGACCAGGTTATATTTGAGGAATTCAAGGGCACGGGGAACATGGAGCTGGTTTTATCAAGAGACGTTGCGAATCAGCGAGTCTTCCCCGCGCTGGACATTTCGAAAAGCAGTACACGCCGTGAAGAGCTGCTGTTAGATCCGAAATATTCAGACAAGATAAGAGCGTTGCGCCGGGCGCTTGGCGGTCTCAAACCGCTAGAGGGCACAAGAAAGCTGGTTGAACTGCTTGAGAAGTACCCCACAAATGCCCAGCTTCTGAACAACATCCCCGGGACGCCCATCGATTGAATCCGCGTTTCCGGTCGCTGATCAGAAAGACCATTGATTTCTTCGAGAAGCGCGGCAAGCATCAACTTTTTACAAAGCCGAACCGGAAAGGATCGTTTTTTATATGGACAATTCCATCGTCAAGGTGGCCGACACATTCTGGAATATTCGCGGGTCGTTCAAGCTCGGGGGGCGTATTGATATCGGAACGCAGGCCTCCCTGGTACAGCTTGCCAGCGGCAACTTCGTGTTCCTCGACGCCTACGCTTTCGATGCTGATCAGCAGGACACGATCAACTCGATCATTGGCGGTTCCAGGGTAGAGGCCATTCTCAATGTACACCCTTTCCACACCGTTAATGTCGAGAGGATGCACGAGCTTTACCCCCATGCGAAACTCTACGGCACGGCCCGGCATCGTAACCGGTTCCCGCATTTACCCTGGGAATCCGAATGCACCGAGCACGATGCCCTTCATGAAAAGTACCGTGATGACCTGCAGTTTTCAGTGCCGCGGGGCGTTGAGTTCATTTCCGACAACGAAAACGTGCATTTCTCATCCGTGCTGGTGTTCCATCCCGACTCGGGTGCGATCCACGTGGACGATACCTTTGGGTACACAGAGCTGCCCGGTTGGCTCCCGGGGGTGGGGGCGAAAGGCCTTGTGAGTCTGCATCCCACGCTGCCGTTTGCGCTGGAAAAACGTGCCGGAGCGGCAAGGGAATTCCGGGAATGGGCACAGGCCCTGTTTTGCGACTGGGGAGCGGCAACAACGCTGTGTGCCGCGCATTCGGCACTGCTGCAGGTGAAGGCCGGTGGGTCATCCCTTCAAACACGACTCAAACGGGCGCTCATGCTCAATGAACCCATCCTGCGGGCCCATCAGATGCGGTATGGCAAATAAGGGTCGCTGTGAACTCCTATCCGATTCCGGCATTGATTTAAAAAGCTGCGTAAGGCGGACGCTACTGTCGTGGCGCTGCTTCCCTGGGCGTTATCGACACTCTAATCGAGACTGGCTCATGAGGAGCTGAATATTTTGGGAAGAAAAACTTTAGATCAGGTCCTGAATGATTACGATTTCATACTTGCTGAGGCAGCAATAGTTGAGCGCCTTCGTAAAAATGAAGATATTCGTCTCGACCCTCTGCTGGTTCATGCGCCATTAATCTATAGTCGCGAGGGCCGGTCTGCACTATCCGCGATCTATAGTGAATATCTGACCATCGCCAAGGATAGGGGGCTACCGATGCGCGACACCTCAATAGCTTGGTTGACACAAAATAACCGGAGAACGGATTCTGTGCCGAAAAAAGCAAGGAGTAGCTGATGCCCAGACAGGCCAGGGTGATTGTGCCCGGTGTTCGTCGAACCAACCGCAATTCCTCAACTGATGAAGCGCCTGGCTGGTCGGCAGACCTGTTTTGTTGGTAGGGGGGGCGCATTGCCATTGGCTGGATGAGCCCGACATCTTCCGGGCACTGGCAGGCAGTCACCAGATGAGGGTCGAGGCCTATCGGCAGTTCGTTGAGCAGGAAAATGATTCGCCGTCAGATGAATTGATTCGGGCGGCGATCAATAGCAACAAGCTGACCGGTGGCAGCAAGTTCGTGGATGAAATTGAAAACCGTATCGGTATTAGAGTTGAAGCTCGTAAGCCGCGAAGGCCGGCATCTGAGAAATAGATCTGTCCCGGTTTTGCTAAGGAGACAAGCGATATGAGCACCGCTTCAGCGGCCTATCCAATCGGTACGCCCGGCACTCCCTGGGGTGACGTGGAACGTGCTGAGTGGCTGTCACGGCAGTCCCGTCAACGCAGTTACGAGTCCGACGTATTGAGCGTGGTCGAGCGCCTGCGTTCGCGCTTCAACGTGCAAGAGTATGGCCGCCTGGAATACGGCCCGGACGTTTATCCGCTGATGGCAATCCGCAGCCGCGACTGGCGTGCCGATCGGCCGGTGGTGCTGATTACGGGCGGAGTGCATGGCTATGAAACAAGCGGTGTCCATGGTGCGCTGCAGTTCGTTGAACAACATGCAGCGGATTATGCCGGTCCTGTAAACCTGCTGGTCGCGCCTTGCGTCAGCCCCTGGGCTTACGAACGCATCCATCGCTGGAACGCGAACGCGATTGATCCAAACCGCTCGTTTCGTGGTGACGGCCAGGCCGGGGAATCGGCGGCGCTCATGCAACTGGTCGCTTCGATAGCTGAGCCAATACTGCTGCACATCGACCTGCACGAGACCACCGATACCGACGAAACCGAGTTCCGTCCGGCGCTTGCGGCCCGTGATGGCAAACCGTTTGAGCCGGGTGACATTCCGGACGGCTTCTACCTGGTGGATGACACGGAGAGCCCGCAGCCGGAATTCCAGCAGGCGTTGATCAACGCGGTGGAAAAGATCACCCATATCGCGCCGGCGGATGACAACGGCGAGATCCTCGGCTCACCGGCGGCAGCCCGGGGCGTTATTCAGTATCCGCTGGCGCAGCTTGGCCTTTGCACCAGCATGACCAACGCCCGCTACAGGACCACCACCGAGGTCTACCCGGACAGCAACAGAGTGACCCCCGGGCAATGCAACGCCGCGCAGGTTGCCGCGGTATGTGCGGCAATCGACTATGCGCTGTCCGGATAGGAAAACCGGGACGAAAACCGGGACAGGTTTATTTTCATTCCTTCCCCCCAGGCGCTGGAGATTAAACCGGTCATGCTTATCAGGATGTAACTGTGAAAAAAATCTGCTCAGAAGAGGCCTTATCGGAATTGCTTCAGTCCAGCCCTGCGGTGCTCCTCCTGTATGGGGGAGCGAGTTGCGGCGTCTGTCAGTCCATAAAACCCAGGCTGGAGAAGCTTGCCAGCGAAGAATTCCCAAAACTGGTAACCGCTTACATCGATTGCCAGGAAGCCGCCGGCCCGTTATGTGCGGCTCGCGGTATTTTTTCTCTGCCGGTTATTCAGCTGTGGTTTGAAGGGCAGCGATTCGCGGAATTCGCCAGGGTGTTCTCCATCGGTGATGTTCGTGCTGCGCTGGAGCGGCCTTATGGGCTTTTGACCTAACGGGAAAACCGGGACAGATTTATTTTCTATTGATTGCGACATCGCTTGCCTTTCAGGGCCAGCAGGTTGAGGCCAGACACCACAATGTTGCGCCGGAACACTTCGGGTGCGATGGCCTCCCGGTGCAGGCAGGAGGCGATGGCGTGCAGGTGCTCTTTCTGGATCAGGGTCACCTGCCGCTTGCTGGTCTCGCGGCCCTTGAAGCGGTCACCTTCCAGGCCTTTGCCGGGGGAGACCGCTACGCTGTCGAGCGCCTCCATGGCCTCACCACGGGCGGGGCGGATGCCAATCCATTCCACCCGGCCGGTCTGGGGGAGGGTGTCGAACAGGGTCTGAAGTGAAGTTTGTTCAGGCATCGGTCAGCGCCCGCACGCAGTGGCGGAACAGTTCCGCCGAGAAAAACCGGTGTTCGCCTGGCTGCTCTGCCACGAACAGCTGACCACCGGAATCGCTGATTCCGCCTTCGATCATCAGGTTGTCGCTCATCTCAAAGTCCTCAATGGTGTGGCCCAGTTTGTCCAGGCCGGTTGCGCCTGCCCGTTCCCGGTAGCGACGGCTGTCCAGGGTAAATCCGAAGGCGGGCTTGCCCTGGCCGATCATGTAGCCCACCTCAAAGACGGTGCCCGGGTCCGCGCTGATGCCGCGGAAGGGCGTCAGGTTGGCGATGATGGCACCGCAGTTGTCCATCAGTTCTCGGTTGGCCTGGTAGATCCGCTGCCCGCGCCCGGGTTTTGCTTCGTCGTCTGAAAATGCCAGCTCCGTGTCCAGCGGGTCCACACCCTCAAATCCGTATTCCCGCAGCAGGCGTTTTTTCTCGCCGATGATGGGCTGGTGTTCCGTGGCCGGGAAGAAGACTTCCGGGCCGGCGAGGTAGATCCGTTTTGGCTTTGCCATGGGTGCCTCTCAGAGCTGATAAAACTGCAGGATAGCATCCAGCCTTTTCGAGGTAGGGCGGAGAACGTCGATTTTGCAGGGAGCGGCCGATTTCTGGAGCAAGGCATTGTCGCAATCAGCGTGTAATCGCAAAACTGAGCAGCCACCGGCTGCGGTCAGCTTCCAGAAGAAACGTCAGGGTTATACTGTGTGGGATCTGTGTTTAACTGTCTCGTTCAGAAATCAGGAATGGTTGAATAAAATGTCAGAAGATCCCCTCAAGGCCCTGTCCGATATGGCCAGCGATGCGCATGCCCGCATTCAGGCGGCCCATGAGCATATCAACCCGGTGGTGGAAGTGCGTCGTGGCATGCGTGATGCCGGCATACCCGCAGACGTGATGACCATTGACTGCCTGCGAACCCACCGGCGCATTACGCTTATCCTGCATGATGAGCAGCCGGGCCTGTTGCTCTACCAGTTTGTGACCATGGAGGATGAGGTGGGTGACGATTTCAGACAGATGGCCCTCTCGGAGTTCGATTCTGCGAAGCTGTTCGACTGGATGCAGGATTATTTTGGCTGAGTGTTATGTGCGCGAAAACCGGGACAGATTTGTTCTCTATGGGCTCTTGACGTACAAAACGTTTTTATCCCGCATGCTGATCTCGAATAAGTCACTGGCCCGGATGAGGTCACTGAGTTTTTTGTAGCCGTAGTTCACCGGGGAGAAGGAGCTGTTGTTGGAAATGTACTGGCCAACCCGGCCAGGATGCGCCCAGCCATCGTCATCAGCCGTTTGTGCCACCGCGGTCCGCAGAGTTCGAACCAGAACCGTGTCTCCCCGCAGCTGGTTGCGATCCCACTTGGTTTCCTCGCTTGGTTCCGGGCGGCCGCCATTGACGGTTTCATCCGGTTGCTCGGGCTCCTCCCGCAGGTTCGCTGTGTAGGTGAACTGAGAACAGGCGTTAACGAACGGCATGGGTGTTTTTCGCTCGCCAAAGCCAAAGACGGGTAGTCCGGCCTCAAGAATGCGCATGACGAGTGGGGTGAAGTCGGAGTCGCTGGTCATCAGGGCAAATGCGTCGACGTTTCCGCTATGGCTCAGTGTGAATGTTCACCGAGCAGATAGTGAACCAGCGCATTCAAGCTTTCTTCCGACATTCGCCAACGAGGCATCGTATCGTGCAGTGGTTCACCATCGGGACCGATGCCGTTCACGATGGCGTTTTTAAGCGATGATTCGTCATAGGATGCATGGTCGTGGCCGTCATCGTGCTCGCTCTCTAATGCCCCACCAGTTAAAGCCGGGGCCACCACCCAGAATCGCGGCCACATGATTGCGCCGCCTTCCCTGTCAGCACCGTGGCAAGTGGCACAACTGCCACCATGCATCTGCATATGGTGGTGCCCACCAACAGGACGGATTTGCTCACCGGAGCTTGAAGTGCCGGTAAAATAGAGACGTTCCCCCTCACTGCTGAAGCTTGAGGGAGCATTCTCAACACCGTAGCGACCATGGTTGGCGTCCATGCATCCGGAAACTCCCACCGCGACAAAGGCAAGCACCAATACATTTTTAGTCCACTTGCGTTTCACTATTTCAGTTGCCTCCTTTGCCCCAGGAAATGCTTCGTGCTCAGGTTTATATCTTTACCGTCCTTAATATCAGAACCGGAGGCGGCTGCCAACCATTGCTATATTGACGTCGTCGTAGCTGCCCACATCACTCTCCAAAGAGAAGTTATTGAACGCGGCGTATACGTCCAGTCGTTTAATGGGCCTGTAAACGTAGGCCAGGCCGTAGACTTCGGCATCAGAGCCGGCAACGGTGAAACGGGTATCCGGCTGTCCCTCTTCTGCGGGCGGCGTAACAATGACCGGATTGAAATCCTTACCCTGCGCACGGTGAATGGTGAAAGAGTGCCTACCTGCCTTGTAGCCCACTTTGAACATATTGAAATCAGAATCACGGCCAGCGTCGTTCCCGATATTGGAATAAACCACCGTCATGTTGATACCGGTGCCATGGAGCCAGGATACGGAACCCCCAAGGGTGTCGACATCGCCTGCTGACCCACCCACATCCTTGGTGGAATAACCTATCGCCGCAGACAAGCGACCAAGCCCTTCGATAGCCTCGTTATAGGCAGCAGACACCTCGGTAATATCCATGTCGTTCTTGTAACCCTGGCTTACAGCCAGACTAACCGGACCGAGATCAGGACTATCGTAGCGAAAACGATCGTAGCGTGCGTCGAAATCCTGATTACGGATGGACTGGAACAGGGTTGGTCCAGTGGTTGCATCACCGCTCTTGTCTACAAACGGCAAAGCACCGCCCACCAGCGCCAGGTCCGGGAAGGAGGCAACCTTGGTACCAGACAGATCCATCTCCGTGGAATCATCTGCGGCACCGTGCCCCTGACCTATGGAAGCCCTGCCAAGACGACCCGCTGCAAACAGGTTGAGGTGTCGCTCGTCAAAACTGCCCTTGATCGTCCGGTTGTCAGGGGTGACCAGATTTGAGGGGTTGTGCTGATACTCAAACTCGATATGCGCACCAACCGTCAGATCAATCTCTTCAAGGTTGGTACTGATCACACCACCGACCCGGCTTGAGGCGTAATCATTATCGACGATGTACTGTTCGGAACCGTTACCGGTATCGGCGTGCATTACTGCCATGTTGATATGGCCATATACCCGCAGGTCCAGATCCGGAACTTCCACTTTCTGTGCCGTTACCGGCGTTGAGACCACGCCGGCCAGGGCGATATACAGCGCTAATTTCCTTTTTTTCATTTTGGTTCTCTCGACTAATGGAATATGGCGAATTTTCTGGTTGTCAAAGGTTGCGTGGACCGGGTTCCCGGCCTGTTCCATCAGGTCAGGGATAGCGCCGTGATCACTCAGCTCGCCTTTCCCACCCTTACCGGCAAGCCCTGCCGGATGGATGCGCCTGACACGTTCTCCAGCCAGGTTGCCGTGCCGTCACGGGTCGGGTCGGCAAAGCCCAGGTCGTTCAGGTTTACCCCGGCCCCAAGGAACTTGTGACCTGCGTGGAGCTCACCGTCGATGACATGGTCCGAGGCACCCAACTCGCGGTGACCGTAGCCATGTTCGATACCGATGGCGCCCCGCTGGACCCCCTGGCAGACCAGCGCCACACCGGTAACCGAGCCCCCCGGGCTTTCGATGGTGATGGTGTCACCATGGCCTACCCCGAACCGTTTGGCATCGTCATCGTGCAGCAATACCGGGTTGTAGGGCTTGATCATTCGCAAGCGCTCAAGACCGATCGCATACGGATTCATCAGGTTGGACTTGAAGGAGAACGCCAGCAGCGGCCATTGGGCCTGAGGGAAGTGCTCCCGCATCAGCGTTCCATTCCAGAACTTCGCTTCCTGGAAGCATGGGGTTCCGGTAAGCCGCTCGCCGGTGTAGCTGTCCCTGGTGGCGCCTACCTGCTCGTTATACACACATAGCGGCGTCTTCCAGCTGTGGGCCAGCTTGTCGCCCATGTAGGCGGCGCTGTGCTTCTCGAAGCGACCGCCTCGGGAATACAGGTGTGCCACTGGCCCCACTTCTTCCGGCTTGAGGTGTGCGTGTAGCCGGTCCATCAGGGGCTGAACACCGCCAGCAAGGATGTCTTCTTCGGAGGCAGCGGGTAAGGGCTCACCGCTGAGCGCAATATTTGCGCCAGCGCGAAGGTAATAGTCTTCCGCCCGGTTCAACGGGTAGGTGTTGCCCTCCCTGTCAGAGATGGCCCCTTCACCAAAGCCGGGCAGCCCCAGTCGCTTGGCTACGCCAATGAAGAACGTCTCCAGGCTGACCGGATCGCCGTCGGCGGTTTTCGCCTGCCGGGGCTCAACCACTGGCCAGCAGGCGGTGGTCATTTTGGTCAGGGTCCCGCTCCAGGCGCCAGTGAAACCCCATACTTCGTACATCACAGAATCCGGCACGATGTAGTCGGCGTAACGGTTGGTTTCGTTAATAAAGCCGTCAACGGCTATAAACAGACCAATCCGTTTCGGATCCTTCAGCTTGTTTTCGATCAGGGCAGTAAGACCGGCCTGACCATACAGCGGATTCGCCATGCAGCTGATCAGCGCCTTGGCCTGGTAAGGATAGCCCTCAAGGCCGGACATCAGGTGCTCGGTCAAAAGTGGAGGCGCCAGTGTGCGCCAGGGTGCCGGAGCCGGGTACGGGGATTGCCCATTGGCCACGTGACGCTTGTACTCAGCCGTCTTTTCGTAGGGGAACCGGGACCGGGACAGGAACACGCCCTTGGGTCCACGTTTGCCCGGGAAGTTGGCCAGATCGTACCGTGGGCCCGCGCCAGTACCGTTGAAGGAGCCGCCACCGAGGGCCATGCCGCCCTTCTGGTTAACGCTGCCCGCCAGCAGGTTGAGCATGTTGATACCAAAGGAAGCATAAAAGCCGGTACCGGACATCATGCCACCATGGGTATCGGCCACGGACTCACGGCCATGGGAGGCGAATTTCGCCGCCAGCTTGCGGATAGTGTCCGCGGGTATGCCACAGTTTTCGGCGTATTCCTCAATGGGATGGCTCTGGGCCTGTTCACGCAGTTTGAACAGGGAGCTTTTCACCAGAGTCTCACCATCAGAGGTTTCCACCACGGTTTCTACAAAGAGTTCAGCGCGCTCGAGAGCCTCGGCGCTCTCCAGGCTGCCCCCGGCAGAGAAGACTACGGGCGCATCATCGTCGGCTCCCGGTTCGGCACGGCCCACGTCCGACAGGCGCAGGAAACGACCCGCGTTGGGGTGTTCTTCGTTCTCGATCACCAGGTGGGTAGCGTTAGTGTGGACCGTTTCGCCGGCGGCCTGAGCCCCTTTTTGGTCAGGGATCGCCAGGTAGTCAGCCGCAAAGCCGTCGTTCTCCAGCATCCAGCGAATCAGGCCCATGGCCATGGCCGTGTCGGTGCCCGGTGTAATGGGAATCCAGCGGCTGCGGTCGCCGGCTGAGTGCGAAGCGGTCGCGTTCAGCGCCGGGTCAACCACCACATACTCCAGTTTGCCCGTGGCCCGGGCTTCCGCCAGCAGGCGGCCCTGCCGCTTGAACGGATTGCCGGCCTGGCTTGGTGCGGTGCCGATAAACAGCGCAAAGCGGGCATTGTTGTAGTCCGGCTTGGTGTGGGTATTGGTGGCCAGGTTGTCATACATGGCACCGGAGCCCATGCGGAAAGCCAGGCCACAGTAGGAGCCGTGGTGCCCGTAATTGCGGGTACCGAAGGCATTCATGGCGAACCGCTTCAGTACCGATGAACGGCCGTAGTCGGTAGCCTCCATTACCAGCAACTGGTTTGCCTTGGGGCCGAATTCCGGGTTTTCCGGGTCCAGCGGGGTGTCGTGATCGTAGAGATCCTTCAGCCCTTCCACGGCACCTTCACCAAACAGGTCGCCACCATTGACGACTTCGTCTAGCATCTGCTCGAAGGAAATGCTCTGCCACTGCTGGCCGCCCCGTGGGCCGACCCGCTTGAGAACTTCCGTAACCCGCTTCTCGCTGGTCAGTTGGGCCATGGCGGCGTTGCCGCGGGCACAGGCAGTGGAGCGGTTAAGCTGGCCCTGATCCTTGAAGCTGCTGAGTTTCTGCAACGCCTCCATAACCGGCGTCTGCTCGTCCAGGTGGTCGTCGGCAGACAGCGGGTGGTAGGGGTTGCCCGCGACCCTTAGCACCTGCCCGGTGTTGTTATCGATCCGGACCCGCACGCCACACTTGGTGGTGCAGCCATAGCAGACGGTGAAGGCAATGCGCTGGTCCGGGTTCAGGCTTACCTTACCGGTCGCCGGATCTACGGTGTACTCCGGTGCCAGGGAGTTGCCATGAATCCGATGGTTGGTGTCCTTGCCGGCGGTTCCGTTGACCAGGCCCTTGCCAATTTTTTCCAGGGGGCCGGAATAGCCGGCGGCAAAGGTAGCTACGCCACCCGCAGCTGCAGCGCCCTTCAGGAAATTACGGCGATTCTTGTCCATGGTAAAACTCCGGCGTCAATCAGTAGGTAGCGCTTCTGGCGTTGTTCACGTCACGCCAGGGCACCAGGATGTCAATAATCAGCAGCACCGCCAGCCACAGCCCGAAGGTGCCAATAATGCCCAGCAGGCCGTAGGACCCTGCTTCCACCGCCAGGTGGTAGTAACCAGCGGTGTTCTTGGCAACGGTCTGCACTTCCATCAGCACCAACCAGCGGAATGCCCAGCCCATATGAATGGCCAGCAGGCCGAGCAGCCAGGCCCAGCGTTGCCACCCTGGCGCCCGCAACATGGCAACCGTGGCGAGGAACAGCAGCACCCCGGCACTCAGTGCCCAGACCGCAATGGCCGTCCAGTCCGGATTGTGGCGCACAGATTCCAGTGCTGCCTGCACGGAGGGGCTGTAGCCGGTAATACCCTGGATAAACCAGGTGGCGGCAACCACGGCTGCAGCCAGAATAGCCACCAGGATCACTCTCAGCCCCTGGCGATAGACGTCTGAGTTGGCACCCGCCATCAGCCGGTTCAGCAGCATGACCAGGCCAGAGGCCGCGATCAGGCCGGTGAGCACGAACATGACCGGTAACCAGTGGGTATTCCACAATGGCCTCGAGGCAAGGATGGCAATCTCGGCACCGGTATAGACCATGATGCCGCAGGCAAAGAGCGCCGCCAGAACACCGAACACAATCACCGCCAGGCGCGGTGTCTGCCAGTTACCCAGGCACAGCAGCCGGGCGAGTTTCGCATCCCAGTCTTGCCCCTCCGCCCCCCGGGCCTTAAGCGCCGGGCGCCAGGCAAAGTAGCCGTAGAGAATGGTCAGCACTACATAAGGCGGCAACAGAAATGCGCCAATGGACATCCAGGACCAGGGAGCCGGGTTGGCGTAAAAGTGCCAGAAACGTGCCGGCTGGTGCAGATCTGCAAGCAGCGCCACCGGGCCCACCAGGGTGCAGGTAACGGCCACCAGCAATGCCAGCCGGGCCAGGGGCATGAACCGCTCACTGCGGAACACCAGCCCCGGCAGCGACAGCATCAGCGCGGAGTAGGAAATGGCGATCATGAAGAAGTACTGGACCGCCCAGGGATACCAGGCCAGTTCGTAGCGTGGTGTGAGTATTTCAGTGGCCAGCAAACTCATACCCTATCTCCTTGCCCTCACTGTTCCGGACATCCCAGATTGCGGGGTCCGCCAGCGGACGGGTGACAAAACGCTCGTCCATACCCAGGTAGAACACGTGGGGAGACGTGCCCTGTTCAGGCTTCAGTACCATCAGGTCGTCATGGTGTTCGGCCATCATCCGGCTGATCTGACTGTCCGGATCCCGGATATCACCGATAATCCGCGCACCGCCGACGCAGGATTCCACGCAGGCGGGCAGCAGCCCGACGTCGAGACGGTGGGCACAGAAGGTGCACTTGTCTGCGGTCTGCGTGTACTCGTTGATGAACCGCGCATCGTAGGGGCAGGCTTGAACACAGTAGGCACATCCGACGCAGGCCTCGTTGTCCACCACCACAATGCCGTCCTCGCGTTGGTAGGTGGCCTGTACGGGGCACACCGGCACACAGGGGGGTACCTCGCAGTGGTTGCACAGCCGGGGCAACATCATGGTAGCGATGTCCCCGGTGTCCTCGTTCTCCACCTCATATTGAGAAACAATGGTGCGGAAGCTGCCCAGGGGTGCTTCGTTCTCGATGTGGCACGATACGGTACAGGCCTGGCAGCCAATGCACTGACGCAGGTCGATCAACATGGCATAACGCTTCGAGCCGTCGCCCTCCCGCCTTGATGGCTGGGCGTTGATACCGGCATTGGCAAGGCTACTGAATGGCATCAGCGCTGCGCCTGCAGTCAGGCGTGCCATCTGCCCCAACAGCGTGCGGCGGGCAAAATCCATACTCCCTCCTGAGGGATCGTTCAACGGGATTCGTTGTCTATAATTAGCAGCCTAACATTATGGGTTGGATTGAAATTGATGCCCGTCAACTTTCCCCTGGTATGCCAGAGGCTTGGCCAAAATTGTTGTTTTATCGGAAATTTTTGGCGTAGCACACAGCCGGCAGGCCGTGAAAACCGGGACCGTGAAAACCGGGAGAGATTTATTTTTTCGGTCACCGAGCCGGTCCTGCCTGCAGACCACTATCCGTAGTATCAAGCCAGAAACCCTGGAGCTCGCGGATGGCGGCTAAGCCAGCCATGCAATGCACGCCCGTGGCCTGAATTTGGACTGATGGATAAAATGACGGCTATACTGGCTGAAAATGTATGTTTCTGGATGCACACTGGTTCGTTCCACCAAGACTGCCCCACCGGATATTCTGTGAACCCGGATTACAAAGTCTTCAGCTGTTGTTTTGTCAGTTCCGATTCAGCTGTCCATGTTGGAATGGAATTCTGAGAACTGGTGACCGCCATGACCTGAAGCCTGGTTCTGAGCGACCACTTCAGCCAGCCCGTGGTTACAGGTGTGTTGAGGCGGTGTAATTTTCAGACGAATATGATGCGCCACTCTGAAGGGAAGGTCCCGGTTGCAGGCAGCAACATCCATGGATTATGCGCAGGATCTCGCCGATCAGCTGCGCTTATAAAAGGAGGTTTCGATGACCGACAAATTACCGCCTTCCCGGCCAAAGGCTATAACGCGGCGTCAGTTTCTCGTAGCGACGAGTGCATCAGCCGCTGCCAGTTATATGTTGCTGAACCGGCCGGCCTGGGCCGTAACTTCAGACATGGCCCGGGCAGGCGATTTTGGTGAGCTCGATGCCACCGCTGGCGATGGCATCGATCTTTACCTGGAAAACCGTGACCTGCTGATCGGTGGCCAGCCCGGCCAGGCCATCGCCATCAACGGTTCGATCCCCGGCCCGGTTATCCGCATGACCGAAGGTAAGGACGCACTGATTCGCGTCCACAACCGGTTACCGGAAGCCACCTCTATTCATTGGCACGGCATCCTTCTCCCGTTCGACATGGACGGCGTGCCAGGTATCAGCTTTGCGGGTATCGCAGCAGGCGAAACCTTTACCTACCGGTTTCCCGTGCGGCAGAACGGTAGCTACTGGTACCACAGCCACTCGGGTTTCCAGGAGCAGCGTGGCCACTACGGTCAACTCATCATAGACCCCGCCAAGCCTGACCCGGTCGATTACGACGTTGAATATTCGGTTGTCCTGTCAGACTGGACGTTCGAAAACCCCCACACCGTATTTCGCAATCTCAAAACGATTGAGGGCTATTACAACTTTCAACGGCCAACGCTGGCGAACCTCGACGATCAGATGCAGGCCACGGGCATGACGCTGGGGGAGGTCATCGAGAAACGGCTGTCGTGGCAGAGGATGCGGATGGACCCGACGGACATTGCCGACGTTACCGGCGCTACCTACACCTTTCTCATGAACGGCAAAACGGCAGACGAAAACCCGACGTTTATTGCGGAGCCCGGCCAGCGGGTTCGTCTGCGGATCGTCAATGCCTCGGCGCAGACGTTTTACGATATCCGCATTCCAGGCGTGCCGATGACCGTGGTGCAGGCCGACGGACAGGATACCAAGCCTGTGGAAACCGATGAGTTCCGCATTGCTGTCGCCGAAACCTACGACGTCGTGGTAACCATGCCTGATGACAAGGCTTATACGCTTTTCGCCGAGGCTATGGACCGGAGTGGTTTCACTCGTGGGACGCTTGCACCGCGCGAAGACATGTCAGCCGCCATACCCGAACAGCGCCGCCGGCCCATGCTGACAATGGCCGATATGGGCATGATGATGAAGGGTGGCATGGAAGGCATGAAGGACATGAAAGGGATGGATCACGCCAGCATGGAAAAGCAAATGCCGCATCCCACAGGAGACGAATTGCCAACCGAAAATCTGGTCAATCGCATCGAGCATGGCCCGGACAAGCATGGCCCCTCCAGCATCACCATGGCCCAATCGGCGTACCGACGACTCGACTACCCCGGAGCGGGCCTCGGTGACGACGGTTGGCGCGTACTGACCTATAGCCAGCTCCGGGCACTGGAGCGTCCGCCCCTCCGTCGTCCGCCAACGCGGGAGTTCGATCTGCATCTGACCGGCAACATGCACAAGTTCATCTGGGGCTTCGATGGCAAGAAATGGTCGGAATCCGATGTGATCCGGTTCCAGTACGGTGAACGCCTGCGAATCAACATGATCAACGACACCATGATGAGCCATCCGATTCATTTGCATGGTATGTGGATGGACCTGTATGCCGGTGGCAACCTCGATACCAACCCCCGTAAACACACCGTCAACGTTCAGCCTTCCGAATTGCTGACCGTGGACATCACAGCCGATGCCCCCGGGCAGTGGGCTTTCCACTGCCATTTGCTTTACCACATGGAGGCGGGCATGTTCCGCACCGTCGCCGTGGTCCGTTCGCTGGAAGGAGGGTCAATCGATGCTGATGCCTAACGCTCGCCTCACCGCGACAATTGCTGCAACTTTTCTACTGTCCAGTCCAGCGCTTGGCCAGGATGAACCTGAGACGGCGGACATGCCGAGCACGGCTGACCGCCCCGATCACCAGGAATCGGCTCGGCAGCACGAAGGGACATCGCCTCCTGACCTTGAAATTCCGCCGCTGCCTGCAGGCATGACCCTGGACGAGGTGTTCGATTATGCCGATAGCGAGCCACCCGCGCATTTCCCCGACCCGGTGCCCGACGATCAGCTCTTTGCCTTCGTCCTTTTCGATCAGCTGGAATACCGCGTTACCGATGACGACCAGCCTGACCAGTTGGGTTGGGAGATCCAGGGATGGGCTGGCGGCGACCTCAACAGGTTCTGGTGGAAGACGGAAGGCGAATCGGTCTTCGACGGGCCCAACGAGGGCGAAAGCGAAACCGATCTGCTCTACTCCCGGCTGATCGCACCTTTCTGGAACGTGCAGACCGGCGTCCAGTATGCCAATGAGTGGAACCCTGATGAGTATGACGATCGCTGGTCATATGTGCTGGCCTTGCAAGGTATGGCTCCCTTCCAGTTCGAACTCGATCACTCGCTGTATGTTTCGGAAGATGGCGATGTAACATTTTCAGTTGAAGGAGAGTACGATCTTCGCATTACCCAGCGTCTCGTCTTTCAACCTCGTGCTGGACTTGCCTTTGCGGCCCAGGACATCCCTGAACGGAACATCGGATCCGGCATGACCGGGGCTGACCTCGACCTGCGTCTGCGCTATGAGGTCAAACGGGAATTCGCCCCCTACATCGGTGTTCGCTACCACTTTTTGACTGGCGAAACCGAAGACATCGCCGCTGCGGCCGGAGACAGGACGGAGCAGTGGTACGCCCTGGCGGGTTTCCGCTTTGCGTTTTGATTCTAGAAACGGCAGTTGGGGAAGGCTTTCATCCTGAACATTCAGCTATGCACGGCAATTTTGAGTACTGCCTGGCAAACCCTTCAGGAATGGAGGCAGGCCTATGAGCTGGAGGTGTTCCGCAGCCACCACTGGAGTCAACGCCGCGACCCGATATAATGGCGAATCTTTAACCGTCGCAGAGAACCCTATGCCAATCGCAAAGAATCAGGTGGTCCTGTTTCACTACAGTGTCAGTGATGAACAGGGCAACGTCGTTGAAAATTCCCGCGGCGGCGAGCCGAACGCCTACCTGCATGGCCATGGCGGCGTTATCCGGGGCCTGGAAGAAGCCCTGGAAGGTCGCGAGGCAGGCGATACGTTCAGTGTCACCGTCACTCCGGAAAAAGCCTATGGTCCGCGCAAGGCCGATGCCGTGCAGCGCGTGCCGATCAAGCATCTGATCGGCGCCAGACGCTGGAAGCCGGGCATGGTCGCCCAGGTGCAAACCGAGAAGGGTCCCCGCCATGTGATCGTCGCCAAGGTCGGCCACAAGTTTGCCGATGTCGACACCAACCATCCGATGGCCGGTAAAACCCTGAACTTTGATATCGAAATCATCGAAGTACGCGCCGCCGATCCGGAAGAGCTGGCGCACGGCCACGCCCATGGGCCGGGTGGACATCACTGAGGGATTAAAGGCTCTCAACGAGCCGGAGTATGAACATGATCGAAATGCCACTGGAATTCGCGAGCCAGGGTACAACCTGTCGCGGTGTTCTTTATACGCCGGATGCCGACAGCAGGAATTTGCCGTGTATCGTGATGGCGCATGGTTTTGGACTGACGCATGCCAGTGGTCTTGCACCGTTCAAGGAGGCCTTCTGCAAGGCGGGTTATGCGGTCTTTGCTTTTGACTACCGCCATTTCGGCGAAAGTGATGGCCAGCCTCGTCAGACGCTGAGCCCCCGCAAGGAAGTGGCTGACTGGCTGGCGGCCCTGAATTTTGCGCGGACGCTGGATCGTATCGACGGAAGCCGCATTTGCCTGTGGGGAACATCGTTTTCTGGCGGGCTCGTGATTGCTGCCGCGGCAAAGGATGGAAACGTGCAGTGCACCATCTCCCAATGCCCGATGATGGATGGTCTGGCGTCTCTGCTGGGCGTAATCGGTTATGCCGGTATCACGCAGGCGATGCGGCTGACCTGGCATGGAACGGTAGACTGGATTCGCCGTGGACTGGGGATGTCTCCCCGGTATATAGAATCGGCGGGCCGTCCCGGGGAGTTAGGCATGATGACGGCTGAGGATTGCCGGGAAGGGTATGTTCCCTTGTTGGCCGATAATGCGTCGAACTATGTTGCCGCGGGCGTGAGTTATACGATTCCCCTTTTCCGGCCCATCCGCCTCGCCAGCAAAGTCACCTGTCCGGTACTGGTGCAGATTTGCGACCGCGATACGGTCGCCCCGGCGAATGCCGCGGCCAAAGCGGCGGAAAAAATACCGAACCCGGAAGTGAAGCACTATCCGGTAGGGCATTTTGACGTGTATCGGGGTGAAGCTCTGGCTCAGTCCATAAAGGATCAGCTTGAGTTTCTTGGGCGGAAGTGCCCACCCTGAGGCAGCCTGCAACTCCCCGTTAGCACCAACCCCTGGCGATGACGGCTTCTTCAATTCGCTTGAGCGCATTAATCCAGGCCCCCAGGCGAACCGATTTGAGTTGGTGACGTTCGGCGCACTCGGTGGCCTGTTGGTAACTGTGAACCAGCCGCTGTCGACGTTGCTCGTTGATGGTTTCCGCACCCCAATAGTCGTCGGAAAGCCCTTGTGTCCGTTCCATCTGACAAAGATGAACGCTGCCAGCGTTCGCCAGGACGTCCGGTACGATGGTGACGCCGCGATCCAGCAACAGTTCGTCCGCTTCCAGGGTAGTGGGGGCGTTGGCGGCTTCAACGAGGATTCTCGCCTTCACCTTTTCTGCCACTCCTTTGGTGATCACTCCCTGCAGGGCTGCCGGTACCAGCACATCGCAGTCACAGGAAAACAGTTCCTGGTTGGTGACCGGCCGGGTGTCTGGGAAGTTTTGCAGGCTGCCCTCTTTCTCGCGGTGTTTCAGAAGTTCATCGATGTCCAGACCTTCCTCGGCGTAGACGCCACTGTCGATTTCGCGGATGGCAATGACCTTGCAGCCTGCTTTGTGAAACGCCTGGGCAGCGACTGAGCCGACCTGTCCGAAGCCCTGAATCGCCACGCGCGCGCCCTCGAGCTTGAATCCGATCTGCTCTGCCGCTGCCTGAAAGACTTCAAAAACCCCGAGACCGGTGGCCTCGTAACCGCCCGGCGTACCACCCAGAATCGGCGGCTTGTCGTTCACCGCCGCTGGTGAATGGCGGCCGGTAATCTGTTCGTACTCATCAAGCATCCAGGCCATGCTCTGCATGTCGGTGCCTACGTCAGCGCCGGGGACATCACAGTCCGGGCCGGAGGGCCTTAGATAGCGGATATAGGCTCTGCACAGCCGTTCGAATTCGTGCTTGCTGAGCTGGCCGGGGTCAGCGGCAATGCCACCCTTGCCACCACCAGCAGGAATTCGCCCTGCGGCATGCTTGATCGACATGACCAGGGCCAGCGCCTTGCACTCGTCAAGGTTGAGATCCGGGGAGATGCGGGTGCCATCCCGGGTAGGGCCGAGGGCGTCTGTATGACAGACCCGGTGGGCGTCAAACACACGACTGCTGCCATCGTCCATTTTTAGTGGAATGCGAAAGCTGATGGCCCGACCGGGGGCGGCCAGCAGTTCCACAACATCCGGACTGATCTTGCCAATCTCTGCGGCCTGGTGCATCAGACGGGCGCTTTGCTCAAGGAAGTCTTCCATGGTGGTTTCTCCCCTGTGGCTGTGCTTTTGATTACTTTAAGCTTGGTAGATTATCCCTCCCGCTGCAAATCCTCGGCCACGCTTTCTATATCCTCCACGACGTCAAAACCCTGGACATCGATCCGCAGGGGCATTACCGCGTGGTGATCCCACGCCATTCCCACAAACCCCGTAACGAGTGGATCGGCGGCGTGCTTTACTTCAATCCTGGTGGCGCCGGGCCCCGGCGCTTTACGTTGCCGATCACGGTAGGGCGGCTGGCGGTGCACGAAGGCCGTGTGGCTGGGGAAATCATCGAACTTCCGGTTTGATCAGGTCGGCCCTATTGCTGGCCGTGAGGTGAGGCAGCGTGCGCGTGCCCCGTTTAACCGGCAAGGGCTCGCCGCCTCCGGATCAGGATCTTGTGCAGCTCCGCCACAACGAGAAGGCTCATGGCGAATGCGAGCAACTGCAGCCATTCTTTCACTGAAATCGGCTGAATCTGCAGGACATCGGAGAGCCCCGGGGTATACATGGCGCCAATGTGGGCCAGTTGCGCGAGGGGAACGGCCAGCATCAGGAAAGGGTTACGAAGCAGGGGGATACTGAAAAGCGAGCGGAACTCCGAGCGGCTGTTCAGCGCGTGAATGTTGCCGAAGAGCACCATGAGCATCAGCGTCAGGTTACGGGCTTCCTCAATACTCTGGCCCTGTTCGAGCGTCCACTGGAAATTGAGGAAGGCGACGAGACCCATCCATGATCCCACCACCAGGACATGCTCGATGATAGGTTTATCGAACACGGGCTCCTGAGGCGAGCGCGGCTTTACGGACAATTCGCCGCCTTCCTTGGGTTCAAAGGCCAGGGCCACGTCCTGGAAGCCGTTCGCAACCAGGTTAAGCCAGAGTAACTGTACCGCGATCATGGGCATTGGCAGACCGGCCAGTACGCAGAAGAAGAAGAGCAGGATCGCCGAGAAACCGGTGGCAACCAGCAGCCCGATAACCTTGCGGATATTGTTGTAAACCACCCGCCCCTGCTCGATGCCAGCGACAATGGAGGAAAAATTATCATCGGTAACGATGAGGTCCGCTGTTTCCTTGGCCACATCCGTGCCGCGCTTGCCCATGGCGATCCCCGCATGGGCCTGCCGCATGGCCGGTGCATCATTGACGCCATCCCCGGTGACGGCGACAAAATGCCCGTCCCGCATGAAGCTGTCCACAATCTGGGCTTTTCTGGCGGGTTCTATGCGGGCGAATACCCGGGCCTGGCGAATGAGCTGGTCGACAGCGACCTGGCCCCTGGCGTTGGCTTCATCAAGCATTGGGCCCGTGACAACCGGAGCGTCCGCGTCACACAGGCCCAGTTCCAGGGCGATCGATTTTGCAGTAGCAGGATGGTCGCCCGTGACCATGGCCACCTCAATACCACCGGTACGGCATTTTTCGATGGCGTCAAAGGCTTCATGGCGAAGCGGGTCGATCATGGCGACCATACCGAGAAAGATCATATCGACCATCTCATGGTCGCCGGATGACGAGGTTTTCTTCGCCAGGGCTATAATCCGATAGCCGCGGGAAGCGAGTTCGGTGAACTGGATTTCGAGGGCTGGTTTGTCGATTACGGTAGAGCCGTCACTGGTTGCCATCCGGTTGCACATGGCCAGCATCTTTTCAGGACTGCCCTTGGCGTAGATGACGGTTTGCTCGCCAATCCGGTTGACCACACCGCTGTACGCCTTTTCCGACTCGTAGGGGATCAGGGCCACCTGCTCCTGCCGGGTTCGCAGGTCAGTGATGGACATGCCCAGTTTCTTGGCCATGACCAGGAAGGCGATGTCCACGATATCGCCCTGGGAAACCCACTCGCCGCCGCTGTAGTCCAGATGGCTTTCATTGGCGAGGACGCCTGCGACACAGAGCTCCCTGAGTGTATCCGGGCCCGTATCCACCTGGGCTCCGGCATGGCCTGTGATCTCTCCTCCCGGGGCCACGCCCTCGCCAGTGACATCGAACTGGCGCCCATCAGGCAGCATCACCTTGCGAATAGTGAGTTCGTTGACGGTCAGGGTGCCGGTCTTGTCGGAGCAGATGAGGGTGCAGGACCCCAGGGCTTCCACAGCCACCAGCTTGCGGATGATCACATTGCGCTTTGCCATCCGGCTCATGCCGATGGCGAGGGCGACGGTCAGTGCGGCAGGCAGACCCTCGGGAATCACCGAAACCGCAAGGCCGATGGTCATGAGAATCATGTCTTCCACTGAATAACCGCCATCCAGGATCATCAGGCCGGCCAGGGCGGCAATGGCCACCAGAATGCCGAAGGCAACCTGGTAGGTGAACTTGCGGATCCGGATCATCAGAGGCGGTTCGGCAGATGTTTTGCCGGTGACTCCCTGGGCAATCTTGCCAAGCTGGGTCTCCGAGGCGGTAGCTATCACCCGGCCGCGTCCGCGCCCATGGGTGATGATGCTTCCTGCAAAGCACTGGTCAACGCGCTCTGTCAGCGGCGTGCTGTCGTCGCTTGCCGCATCGGCATTCTTGGCAACCGCCAGGGATTCCCCCGTCAGCATGGACTCATCCACCGCCAGGCTGCTGGCGCTGAGCAACTGGATATCAGCCGGTACCTTGTCGCCTGAGGCAAGCAGAACAACATCGCCCGGAACGATCTCTTCGACTTCAACGGTTACAATCTGGCCATCCCGAAGCACATGCGCTGTACCTTTCATCATTTGCTTCAATGCGGCTGCCGCCTTCTGGGCAGAAAACTCCTGGACCGTGCCGATAACTGCATTGATCAGCAGAACGACCAGGATGAAAATCCCGCTCGGGTTCTGGCCGAGTGCAAATGAAACCGCGGAAGCGATCAGCAGGATGTAAATGAAAGGGCTGAGGAATTGCTGCGCAAAAAGCTTCACAACACCTGGCATCGGCGGGGCAGGCAGCCGGTTGTAACCAAATTTCTCCAGGCGTGCACTGGCTTCCTGTCGGGATAGCCCGTTGTCAGCGGGATCCGGTGTGGTGGGTAACTCTGGGGCTGGGCTACTCATAGGGGAAACCGGGGCAGATTTATTGTTTAGCTTACAGGTAACGGCAACAGCATTTGCTAGTATGGCCCACTTCTCATCCTGAAAACGATTAAGCACCGAAAAATGAATGCTCCTTTTAAACTGCGGCCCTACCAGCAGGAAGCGGTTGATGCCACGTTGAGGCATTTTCGCAAATCTGATGATTCTGCCGTTATTGTTTTGCCAACCGGTGCCGGTAAAAGTCTGGTCATTGCCGAGTTGGCCCGTCTTGCCCGGCGCAGGATTCTGGTGCTGACCCACGTAAAAGAGCTGGTGGAGCAGAATCACGCCAAATACCAGAGTTATGGGTTAATGGGCGGCATTTTCTCCGCCGGACTGAAACGCAAGGAAAACCGGCATCAGGTGACCTTCGCCAGTGTGCAGTCGGTATCGGCGAACCTGAATCAGTTCCAGGATGAATACTCGTTGATCATCATCGATGAGTGCCATCGGGTCAGCGGTGAGGAAACCAGCCAGTATCAGAGGATCATCGAGCTGCTGCGGCAACAGAATGACTCACTCAAAGTGCTCGGGCTGACCGCCACACCCTATCGTCTGGCCATCGGCTGGATCTATCGCTACCACTACCGGGGCTTTGTCCGCGGCTCTGGTGAAGAGCAGGATAAGCCTTTTGTGCATTGCATTTATGAACTGCCGTTGAGCTACATGATCAACCGGGGGTACCTAACGAGGCCTGAGCTGGTGAACGCGGCGGTGGCGCAATACGATTTCTCCGCGCTGTCTCAGGATCGCTTTGGCGAATACGCCGAGAAAGACGTCAACCAGCTGCTGGGCAAACACCGGCGGGTAACCCGCGCCATCATTGAGCAGGTGAGGGAAGTGGCCGTTGAGCGCAAGGGAGTGATGATCTTTGCCGCCACGGTGGATCATGCGCGGGAAATCACCGGTTATCTGCCGGAGCACCACACCGCCCTGGTGACCGGCGCGACCGATCGGGAGGATCGGGATCTGCTGATTCAGCGCTTCAAACAGCGGCAGTTGAAGTATCTGGTGAATGTGTCTGTGCTCACCACGGGCTTTGATGCGCCCCACGTGGATTTTATTGCCATTCTTCGTCCTACCGACTCGGTCAGCCTGTATCAGCAGATTGTGGGCCGCGGTCTTCGTCTGGACGAAGGCAAACGGGATTGCCTGGTGATTGATTACGCGGGTAACCATGTAAACCTGCATCACCCGGAGGTAGGGGAGCCGAAACCGAGCCCCGACAGTCAGCCGGTGCAGGTGTTCTGCCCGGGCTGTGGTTTTGCCAATATCTTCTGGGGCAAAACCGACAGCGAAGGCGGTGTTATCGATCACTACGGGCGCCGTTGTCAGGGGCTGCTGGGGGCTGCGGAAGGGGATGAACCTGCCGTGCAGAACGGGCGTCCCCAACAGTGCGATTACCGTTTCCGTTTCAAGGAGTGCCCACACTGCGGTGGCGAAAATGATATTGCGGCCCGCAACTGCCACCAGTGCCACAAAGCCATCATCGACCCGGATGATCAGCTGAGAGATGCCCTGAAACTCAAGGATGCAATGGTGATCCGCTGCGCCGGGATCACGTTAGGTGCCCATGCCTCCAAAACCGGCAGCAAACTGAGGATCACCTATTATGGTGAAGATGGGGAGGAACTGACCGAGTCGTTTGATTTCAGCAAGCCACCACAGCGCAACGTTTTCAACAAGCTGTTCGGGCGCCGCTTCGCGAACAGCCAGGCCCCGAAAGTATTCAGCAGGGTGGATGAAGTGCTTGAGAGTGAGGCCCTGTTGCCGGCACCGGATTTTGTGATTGCGCGGAAGCAGAAGCATTATTGGCAGGTGCAGGAACGGATTTTTGATTATCAGGGTCACTATCGGAAGGCGAATGAAGCGTAAGGCTTTTAGCATTCCTGCTCTTTGATCAGACCTAAAACTTCCAGATTATTTTTCCAGCTTACCCGCTCTGTTGACCTCTCCGCAGTCAGGGAAAATGCTCGACGACGGGGCTGCTCGCTAGTCTCAGCGCCGCCGACTTCGGGCGAGGCGGGGACTTGAACTGATCGCAGATCGCCCGGTTGAGCCTTACAAATCAAAATGTGTATTATAGCGACGGTTCAATGACGAACCTTACATTTCAATGGAGCTGATAATGAATAAGGGACTGTTTTTCCTGCCCCTGGTGTTGGCGCTCGTAGCGTGTTCGAACGACGAAAGCAGCGACGCCGATACCCCAACCGACGACAACCCCACTACTGTTCAGGAACTGGAAAACTCCGGCGCTATTCCCAAACTTGCTCGGGGCTCGGATCTCGAAGGTGCGGACGTTGATAACAATGGCATTCGGGATGATGTAGACGACTACATTTCAAACCATTTCTCTGAGAGTTCCCACATTAGTGCCGCCAATCAGGCCGCCCGAGCCAATCAGGCAGTGCTGAATACTGACCTCCTTTCTCCCACGGCTGTACGCCAGACCAACCAGAAGATTTCCCGGGCAACAGCCTGTATCTATGAGGTGTTTGAAGTACCTGGATCGGGATCCGAGCCTGCTGAGGTTTCAAGAGATCTTGAGGCCATTACTTTCAACACCGCCAGTCGCCTGAAAAAGTACATGGAGTTTAACAAGGCACTTGATGGCGCTTCCTGGTCACTGCCGGAGGGAAGTAGCTGTGAGTAAACCAACACGGACGTTTCTGAGTTTTGCGATTTCTTTATTCATCATTACCTCAACATCTCTCAATGCGTTTGCGCAGCCCTACGAAGCACGTAATTTTTGTAGGGATTCGGGAATTATCTTTGCGTTTTTCAATGGAGTGCAGACAACCATTGGCGAAGCCAACCGAGCACTGAATGAGTTTCGTAGAATTCATGGGAATGAGCGGGCCGATGGAGAGAACATCCGCTACGAAGTGATGTACAACTATACAGATGGTCTTGACGACTTTGTGGAGACTTTCGAGCAGCGCGTCCTTGAGCAGGAACAGATTCTTGCCGGCCGATATGAGCTGGCTCTCGAAATCATCAACGGTGGTGGCAAATGGTGGCAAAGGCTGGCTGAATTAGCGACCACACTCCCTGAAACACGCGACGATTTCATTAACTGGTACCAGGCAAAGATCGTCCAGTCTCTGACTTCCCTTGCTGGGAACCCACCCACTATTACTAATTACTCAGAGCATCAGTCCCGGGTCGATACCTGGATCGTCGAAGGTAAGCAGATCCTTATGGTGGCCCACTCACAGGGTAATCTGTTCGCGAACTCGGCTTATGGTTATGCCAGTGACAAAATAGACAACGAAGCACTGAATCTCGTCCACATAGCGCCAGCATCTCCAACCACTAATGGCCCCCATCGGCTTGCTGACAAAGATCTCGTCATTAATGCCTTGCGGGCGTCCGGCAGCGTGGTCGGCATAACAGATATCATCCCCGGGTACCTTAATCGCCCGGGTGGCCTTAATGGGCAAACCGACATTCTTGGCCATGGGCTTCTGGAAATATATCTGAATCCTGCTCTCGGTTTAGGTGCGGCTGTAGTTCAGAATATCGAAACTGAGCTTGCTAACCTGCAACCTCCGGAAACAGAGTTTGAAGCTGAAACTGGGTTTTTCACTGCGACGCTCACATGGAATGGCGCGGGCGATGTTGACCTTCATGTGTATGAACCGTCTGGATCCCATGTGTTTTATCAGGCGATGACGGGCACTTCCGGGTACCTGGATGTTGATAACACGGTCGCAAATGGCCCAGAACACTATTTTGCCGCTTGTGAAGCTGAGAAGCTGCAAGCCGGCACCTATCAGGTAGGTATCGCAAACTATGATCGAGCCGATGGTCGGACCGCGAGTCTTCAGATTGCTTCATTTCGTGATGGTGTTCTCGGGACACGAAGTGTAACGCTCGGACCGCCAACGGGCGACAATCCCTCTCATATAATGTTTGATGTAGAGGTGATCGAGGATAGCGAAACTGGCGAGTTTGAGGTCATAGTCCAATAGCAATTTTTCTCTCGCGGGGGAGCTGCTGAAAACTGGGACAGATCTCTTTTATCGGTGTGGTTGGTGAAATCATCGAGCTCTCGGTTTGATTAATCCGGTAAATAGATCTGTCCCGGTTTTCCCAGGCTTTCAGCGCACTGGAGCGTTGGAAATTCAGCACCACACCGAAGACGAGCATCGGCAACGCGAAGGCGGAGAGGCTCATCTTCATGCCGATGGTGGCGAATAGCCATGCGCCGGTTGTGGTGCCCAGGTTGGCTCCGAAAATGATGCCGATGCCAGTCATCAGGGGCAGCAGGCCGGCGCTGAGGAATGATATTGTGATGACCGACACAAGGGAACTGGATTGCATGACAGCTGTGCTGACGATGCCGAAACCCAGACTCTTCGGAATCGTGTCCGTTGTTCGGTGCAGCACCCTCTCCAGGAAGCCGCCGGTGAATTGGCGAAACCCGTTCTCAAGCGAGAGCATTCCGAACAGGAAGATCGCAACCCCGGAGGCAATCTGTTTGAACTCGGGACTCGCCCAGAGCGCAAAAGCCAGAAGTCCGAGTATCCCCGCGAGGAGCAGTTGGCGGTAGTTCATTGGCCTTCACTTCCTTGCTAAACCGGGGACAGATCTATTTTCTGTTCTATTTATCCCGCCTCGATATTTGAATCGAGGCGATCTGGCGCTCAATCAGGCGACTTTTCATAACTCGGTGCAGATTGCAGATCATCGGCTGTCATGTCCACTCGCAGGTCCGGATTATCAGGGTTGCCGGATATCTTCACGGCGTTCCAACCAATGGCCACGTGCTTCTCTCCCATGCCCAGGTAACCGCCAGCGTTGACTACAACAGCCGCGACCCTGCCATCCTGGTCAATGATCAGGTCGCCGATCTCACCCACACTCTGGTCATCACTGGTTTTGAGCTCAGCACCAATCAGGTCGCTCGCCACCAGGCCGTTAGTTGGCAGAGAATTCATGTAGTCCTTGTTCTGCACGCGAGACGGGTCGCCCATTTTCTCATCCGCTAGTTCGTCAGTATTGTATCTGGATTTAGTGACGTTCTTGTCGTGTTCAGGGCCCTGCATAGCCGGGGCAGCATCGTGGCCCATACTCTGCTCTCCCATATCAGTATTCTCGCTGCTGCCTTGTGCGGCGAGCACAGCACCTGAACCCAGCGTTATGGCCGGTGTGAGCAATGCATAAAACAGGAGTGAATGTAGTTTTTTCATAGGATTCTCCTTCGAATCGGATGTGTCAGGAGGACAAAACGTCGTCCCTGACCGCTTCATCACAGCTTTTCTCCACGGCGTTATGCCGACAGGTAGACTGAATCGCCACGAGATAGCGAATTCAGGATGAGTTCCTATCCTACCTTGAGGGAGTTGGTCAGTCGGTGCGCTAGGGCGCTAAGGAGGGCTCCGGTTAATGGGGTAACCTGGATCGTCCGGGCGCAGCAGCGTGCAGCGTTTACCCTGCGGGAAACGGCGGCCGGGGGCCAGTTGCCAGCGCAGGACATCCCCCAGACCACGGTGGGGTATGCGCTCCAGGTTGTGATACCTGCCCCGGTGGAAATGGGGTTTCGCGGCAAGGGCTGCCAGGCGTTCACGGTCGATTGTCACGAATCGGGCTCAGTAGTTGCCAATGATCTCACACAATGCGTCCGGCCCATCCGTCAGTGCAGCCGGCCCATAACCCGGCCGGCCCTTTTGTTCAAAGCAACGTTTGCGTATTGCAGCCTAGCGCCCTCCAATTGCGCCATCACGGCGCATGTCGGCTCCACCAACAAGACCGCTCGGGGTGACCTGTATCAGCGACAAGCCGCTTGTCAGGGTCGTGACACCAACGGCATGCCCCCTGCCTTCTTCCAGATCGGATTCAAGCGCGGCGACATCATAGTCCAGCGTCACGCCTGAAATGGGTGCCTCCAGAACGGTTGCTGAGGTTGGACTGCTGCTGTTCGTATTCTGGTAATGAGGCACATTGATGGCTTCCTGTGGGTCAAGTCCAAAATCAAACACGTTCATGATGGTCTTGGCGGTGTAACCAATGATCCGGAAGCCGCCCGGCGAGCCGGTGACCAGCGAAACCTGGCCATCCAGATCAAGGACAATGGTCGGAGCCATCGAGCTGCGGGGCCGTTTTCCGGGCTGTACCCGGTTGGCAATCAGTTCGCCGGCACTGGAAGTGGGCTGGAAGTTGAAATCGGTTAACTGGTTATTGAGCAGAAATCCGCGGCCAGCCACCATTACGCCATTGCCGAACGAGCTCTCGATGGTCGTGGTCATGGATAGCGCATTGCCGAACCGATCGACAATGGAGACGTGGCTGGTGCCCGCGCCCGGCTCATCCATGCCCGGAGCAGACGGATCAAACACACCGGGGGGCGTACCCGGATCAACTACGCCAAGGTCATTCTCACCAATCAGCGCAGCGCGGGTTTCAAGGTAATCTTTGTCCAGCATGCCTTCAACCGGCACGGTGATGAAATCGCTGTCCGCAACATACTTGTTCCGATCGGCGAACGCGATGCGCATCGCCTGGGTAAAAAGATGAACCACTTCCTCATCAAGCGGATTCATGTCTTGCAGATCGACATGCTCCAGCACACCCATGATCTGACCGACGGCCGTTCGATGACCTGGTAATCGGCCAGGTCGGCCAGGCTTATTGATCCGGGAATGTTAGGATCGTTCTGGACGGCACTAACGACGTCCTGTGCGATAGAGCCGGTGTAGAAGGTATCTGCTCCATCACGAGCCAGCAGCTTTAGCGTTTCGGCATAATCCCGGTTTTTGATAAGTGTACCGGCAGGCTTGGCTTCGCAGGTCTCGCTGTCAACGAAGTAATTGAAGGCGGTGGGGTCACGGAAAAATAACCGATCTTCACAGGATGCATTGCGGGCCAGAAGGCCGGCGACCTGATCACTGGTACGCTGGGTCAGAGAAAAGCCTTTCTGGGCCTGGGTGATCGCCGGTACGAACAGGCGCTGCCAGGGAAGCCGGCCATATTGCGTATGCATGTACTCCATCATTCGCGGGACGCCCGGCACGCCCACGGACAGACCACTCTGCCAGGCATTTATAAAGCCGATTGAATTGCCTTCCTCATTCAAGAAAAGCGACTCATCCACCGCCATTGGTGCGGTTTCACGGGCATCGATAGTAGTCGTGGTGCCAGTCTCAGCATCGTAATAAACGATGAATGCTCCGCCACCAAGCCCGCTTGACTGGGGCTCCACCAGGCTGAGCATGGTCTGCACCGCAATCATGGCATCTGCCGCGGTACCACCATTTTTGAGAATTTTGGCGCCGGCTGCCGTGGCCAGGGGGTTTGCCGTGACGACCATTTCGCGCTCGGTAGTCTGAGCCTGGGGCAGATCAGTTGCCCAGAAAACCGGGACAGATTTATTTTCTGCTGATCCGCTCAACCCTGGCGGCCAGTTCATGGGCGTAGGCGTCGGTCTGGGCGGAGAGGCCCAGCATGCCGCCAAGGGTCCGGATCATCGAGCGAATCCCAGGACAAGGTCCGGTTCCAGGTCCAGGATTCCGCCTATCCTGGCGGAGGTGAAGGCGGAGACTTTCGGCTTTTCTTTCCGCGCTCGTTCTGGCCTGACGGTAAATCCGGATATGCCGACGATGCGGTCCTTCGCGCCGATGGCGTAGAGGGTTTTTGTGGTTTCCTCAGTGAGGCAGACAATGCGCTGGGGATAGTTCATGCCAGCACGATACCGTGCCAGGCCGGGTTCCCAAACAGGGGAGTTGGTGAATCATTCGCCCAAAGTAATAAATAAATCAGTAATAAATAAATCTGTCCCGGTTTTCGCCGGTTTTCTCAATCCTGGCTCACGGTTGCAGCCGCTTCCTTCGGATGATTCCGCTCCCGGACAGGGTCCGCACTGTGAAAGAAACGATGCAGTACGCTGTTTGCCTCGGCATCGTACTGTCGCCAACCGTAGACCTTCGGGCGCTCGGTTTCAATTTTGAGTGTGCCCCAAAGTAGCCAGTCAAAGACCGATATGAAGTTGGTCATGTTCTTGGCTGAGTTTGCCGAACGGCTGTGGTGATGGTGGTGCATGTTCGGGAAGGTAAACACGTGGCAAAGGGCATGCATGCCATTACGGACAAGCGCACTGTCATGATTAAGCGCCCAGAGATCGTACTGCCATTTCCAGTTGGTGTGCACATGCATACCCCAGATCACTTTCGACACGGTTCCCCACAGGAAAACCTCGTAAAGCCCGAGGTACAGGCAAGCCAGGCCGAACCAGTAGTTGGGTAAAATCAGCCACCATGCCCAGTTTTCAACAAACGTCTGGCTGGCACTGATTTCGCCACGACTGTCCCTGCCGCCGCAGGCAAGCTCGGAATGACCCAGTCGGCCGTCAGCCAGGCACTCTCCCGTCTGCGGCTGACGCTTAAAGATGAAGTATTCGTGCGTTGCGGGAATGGAATGCGGCCGAGTAACTACGCGGTGCAGATATATCCGGAGATCCGGTTGGCCTTATCCACCATCCGGGCTGTCGTGGGGTCGAAGGAGTTCTTTGATCCCGACAGTTCGGAAAGGAACTTCAAGCTGGCCATGGGGGACTATGGGGAGCACCTTCTGCTGCCTGAGCTCTTGCATGTGTTTGCGGGATACAGCGGTGCGCTGACCGTGCAGAATCAGCCCAATACGGATCCGGCGGTGATCGCCAGGCTCGAACAGGCCCGGTTGGATCTCCTGTTTGACGTTCGCAGGCCCGTGAGCGTCAGTATCGAAAGCTGTGAACTTGTGACCGAGGAGTTGGTAGTGATCTGCAGGGAAGACCATCCGCGTCTTGGCGGATTCTTGAGTGTGGAACAGTTTTTGGGTGAACGACATGTAGTGCTGGCGATTGGCGAAGGCAGCCACACTCTGCTTGAGCGAATTCCCGGTATGCAGCTTATCGAGAACCGGCGTATTGCTGCCAGTGTCAATCAATATGTCGCGATACCGCGTCTTGTAGAGGCGACCGACGCTATTGCCACACTCCCCCGACGCATGGCCGATTATTTCATGGAGCGTGAGGCCATCCGTATACTGCCTTTCCCCTTTCCGGGCGCCATTTTCGATGTTTTCATGGCCTGGCATCGTTCATTCAACGGTGATCCGGCCCATACCTGGCTCAGGGACTCTGTAAGGGATCTGGCAAAAAGACTGTGAGAAACTCGTTCAGAAAAAGCTTTAAAAGCCTGCCAGTAAAGACGTCGAAAACGGGTGACGGCTTACACCGATTGCCAGCAAGCCGCTGGACCGCCCCTAACGACTTGTGAACTGAAAACCGGGATTAGATCAATCTGTCCCGGTTTGCCTGAAAATTAAAGAAAACCCATTCATTTGTAGAAGCGTAAGCGTATCTTGTTAGTCAGCCCGGATTTTCAGGAGTAACCATGTTTCGCATCCACGTTGAGCAGGTTCTTGCCAAAGATATCGACACGGTTTTCACGGCCATCTCGGATCATGCCCGCTACGATCGGTTCCCCGGCGTCGACAGGTCTGTGCTGGTCGAGGAAGGTAAAGACGAGAAAAATGGTACGGGCGCCCTGCGGATTATCGGAGCGGGCCGACTTGAACTGACCGAGCGCATTACGCAGTATGAGAGGCCAAACAGGATGCACTATCGCATCGAAAAATCGAGCCCGTTTTCCGTTCAGCACACCAAGGGTGAGATTGTTTTACAGTCCGAGGGTGAACAGACCCGCGTTCACTGGATTTCCGAGGGGCACGTGCAGGTTCCCTTGCTTGGCGGGTTGATGGACCGATTGGCTGAGCGCAGCTTTTCGAAAGCTTTCAGTTCTCTGCTCAGGGCTATCGAGCGGCTTTAGGGTTTGGTATTGGGCCTTGGGTTTGGCACCGCCGATAAGTTTGAACGTATGAACCGATTATCAGAGCGACGGAGATTTTCCATTTTGATTCATAGGAGGTACCAGACCGTGCGATCCCCATTGCGATTACAGGCCAGCGCCTTGCTGCTGGCCTTGGTGATGCCACTGGCCCCAGGGTACGCTGCGGAGGATGACGGTGATGCAGCCGCAGAGTCGTTGCGCCAGGAGGTGGAGAACCTTGATCAGGAGCTGTCGGATTTCACCAGCGAGCGGCGGGAACGATTGATGACGGACATCGAGGACGTTCTCGGCGCCATCGATGCCCGTATAGAGACACTGGAGAACCGTCTGGAGGAGGGACGGGATACGGCCGACAGGTTAGCCCGGGCCCAGGCACAGACCGCGCTGGCATCTCTGCACCGGGAGCGGTCACGGGTGACGGAATGGTACCAGCGTATGCAGGACAGCCCCGATTTTACCTGGGAGTCCATGAAGGAGGGCTTCAACGACGCCTTCGACCAACTCTCCGAGGCCTGGCAGGGCGCAGAGCAGAAGGTCCGCCAGGCCGTCGGAGACAACTGACAGGGCCAAAACCGGAACAGGTTCATTTTTTCGATCTGATCATGCCGAACGTATTCAGAACCCGCGCCACAAACTGGTCTTTCGGGCGAAAGCTGCCTTGGGTGCCGGGTGACACTTCCCTTTGCAGGTGATCCACCAAACTTCCGCAAACGCTGCCAATGCAGCCATGACAGCAACCCTCACGCTGGTCGTTATCGCCAGTGAAGGTTCCGGTGGAAATACGCTGTAGTACCACTCACCAATGGTTTAACCCAGGATAAAGTCCCTCGCAACATGTAAAATAATGCAAAAAATCTGAGAGTTGAGTCCTTGTTCCTTCCGGCACCACCTGACTATAAGGCAAGGTGCGCTTCCTGGAAGGGAATGCTTTTGTGGTAAATAAAAGGACTTAACATGCCAATTCGATTTTCTTCGAAGTTTCTCGTTCTTCTGATCTTTTCTTTAATGCTCCCTGGCTGTCGCGGTAACTCGTCTTCGGGTCTGGATGACTCTCCCGGTATCAGCAATGCCTTCTTTCTGAAAGATACAGGTGGCGATGTTGTCATCACTGATCTTTCTGGCACTCGAACCTATTCCCAAACAATGGTAAGTGACGGTACGGATGGCTTGCGGCCAAGTCAGTGGAAAGTGGATGCCACGGAACCGCAACCGGAGGAATTGGTGGTAATAAAGGTTACCGGTGGCGAAGACATCAGCAATGAGTCATTGGCGGTATCCGAAGGTGCACAAAGGTTTGCGATCGCCTCTGCCGAAGATCTTCGTAAGGGGATCAACGTAACTCCGATGTCCGACCTTGTCTGGAGGATCTCAAGCGCATACGTGCGAAGGTCGGAACGGTCGGATTCTGTTAACTATTTGAACTATCTGGCAGACCTGTTTCTCAACGGCGACTTGAATGGAGACGGGGTCGTCACGTATCGAGATGTCCTTGATTTCAATCCGGATGATCCCCGGCACACCGCCAGTCTCGCTTTTGATTTCGCAACGGTATGTTGTGACTCGAAAAGCTATGTTGAGCGGGTTTTGTCGGGCGCTTCCGCCGAAGACCTTGATACGGAAATTGAAAATCTGTTTGGTGGAAACGTTTCTTTAGCTCAGGACGAGACAATTTCCAGTCACGTCGGTATTACTGTGGTGGGTTTCGGCGCCGGTTACGTCCTGGACGAGCATGGTGAAAGGGTTTACGAGCCGGCCGACATAAAGACACGCTTTCATGTCTCGAAAAATCGCTCCAATAGTTACTACTTAGCGGCCTACCCGGATTCTGATAGCCAGATATTGGGATGGAATGGCTGTGACCGGGTCAGCGCAGATATGACCCGCTGTGAACTGGAAACGTTTCTGCGTGATCGGGTGGTGGAAATCAACTTTGGCTACAAAGAGGTGAGTATTGCAGCTGATTATGTCGGCCTTGGTGAAGGCCTCAGTGGTGAGGTCACGCAAGACAGGATTACGGTCGACCTGCCCTCCGATGTGACCATGAAAAATCGATTAATCAATCTCTCCCCGGGCAATAAGGTATCGCTCATTATCAACGATAAGCCTCTGCTGGTCAGCGTGCAGGACGTTATCAACCATGGGGATTCGGTTGAGTTTGGTTATGGGCAAGCGACGCTGACAGACGTCGTTAAAAAAGGAACCGGGACATTCAGCAAGGCATATACTGCGGACGACGTAGAGTCTATTGAGTACCCGGTTACACCATCCGCGCAGCCAATCAATTTACAGCCCTATAAGTTACTGGTTCAGCCCAGCAGTGACCCATCGGTTATTGGTTTGGCTATAGAGCCTACCGCATCAGGCAGTACACCGCTCTTTGAGGACGGCAACGTATGGGAAGTCGGCGGAGAAGCGATTGAACTTTCCGGCAGTCTTGATGTGCAATTTGAGCTTGATGTGAGCGCATCCTACGAATTCGGGGAGGGGCTGAAGTTCTTCAAAGTCTCGCCGTCCATCAGTAATGAGGCAAACATTACAGTTTCGTCCACTGGGTCTTTGAAGACTCGGAAGGATGCAGATGGCAATGACGTGATACGGCGACGTCTCGGTCGTTTAAATCTTGGCAGGACGAGTTTTTTGATAGATTTTGTTCCCGTTTATCTGAAACCGTATGTTGACGTTTACCTGGGGGCGAATGGCCAGGTGTCGGGGCAGTTGGGACTCAAATCCTCCATGGAATCATCCGTTTTCGCAGGCCTTTATTATTCAAAGGAGGCGGGATTTGAGTATTCGAGCGGTTATAACAGTGACTGGAGCCCGGTTAAGCCAATTATTGAGGGGCAGGCGAGGTTCCGGATGTATGCGGGAGCGCAACCCACTGTCCAGATATATGACCTGATGGGACCTACGATTGATATTCAGGGTTATTCCGAGACGCGGTCGTCCTATGATTTAACCTCTGAGTGCAGTGAATCGCTTAAATATGGCATCTATGCGGGGCTGGAAAGCGTCTTGAAGTGGGAAGCTACAGGCGGAGAGAAATTCTTTGAAGTTGTCGGATTTAAACCAGACGATCTTCGAGTCTCATTAGGCATGAAGGAAGGCAAGATTTTTGAGAATAAAATAAATACGTGCGGTCCTGCTCCCGCCGCCATGTTGGTAAATGGCAATGGAATATCTGAAACTATCGAAGAGGGGAGTACTGAAGATATTGTTCGGGCAATTTCCATCGAGAATGCGGGCCAGCAGTCACTGACCTGGCGCGTGGAGTACCAGGCTGATAGTTACCTGGCAGTCTATCCAGACGATGGCGAACTGGCGCCGGGTGAGACTCAAACGCTTTTGGTGACATTCAACAACCTCGGGTCGCGAGAAATAAGGGAGTACAGGAATATTGTTCAGCTTTCTCAGGTCGGGGAGGCATCACCTGGGACTGCAGTGCCTTTTCGGCGTATCGACGTGAACGTGGTTCCGAAAAAGATCTCGGCTCCCGAGATAGTAGAGGCGTTCAGGAGATCGGAAGACCCCCCAACTGCTGACATCGAGTGGTCAGTTGACCCGGCCGATGAACCATTCATTCAGCGGTTTGATGTATATCTCACACAAGACCCCGTCCTGGCGCAGCAGAAAGAAAACAATCATGAAAATGCTGCGTGGAAGAAGTTAGCTGAATTCGGAGGAGCGCAACGAGCTGCTACGGTATCGGGTTTGCCCGGTGAGCGGGTATTCCTTTCGATTCAGGCAATAGGCACGAAGGGCCAGGTTGTTCAGGCCAAGACTTTCGAACTCAAGGAGCGGGACGATCATGGTTTGGTGGCCCGGACGGCAGCAGGCGCAAAGTTTTTGACCTATGACGGTGGTTGGAACGCTACAAGTGTGGAGAATGCGACTTTCGGGAATATCGACTGGAAAGGGCAATACATAGGCGATACTCCAACAAAAATTCTAAGTTGGAATGGACCTTCCTCAAGGTATTTTGGAGAAGAAGGCTTTTCCAATGAAATCTATAAAGGCGGCAAATTAATTGCTGTCGCACCAGGCAGCGTCCACGGTGCAGCCATTCTGGTTGATGGTGTCGGATCTGAATGGCTGGTAGCTATGGTGAATGAGTCGTACACGGACAGACTTTTTGCGCGACCAAATACGCTCTCCGGTTCAGCTGCTTTGTATGACCCTGTAACCAATCCTGAAGGGTGGCGCGAGATTCTGAGCCGTGCTCGCAGTTGATTTCATCAAGTCAGAGAGCGTGGAGCTCAGGTTATCGGCGGAAAAGTGGTTAGAGGTGAACGGGCAGTCACTGATTCCGAACTCCGAACTGAATATTATTTGTTATAGCAGCTTGTATCCAAATTGTGACGGATCCCCAAAGTTTGCTCACATGACGCGTTTCGGAGATTTTGGTATTGGTGCCGGTGATTATGCTCGGGATGGTGGAAACAGGATTGTTTACATTCATTACCTCGATCTTCGCGCTGATTTTGTCGCTTACGCGGTCTCTCATCAGCAGTCGTCAAATATTTTGGGCGACTATCGGATTCGTCTGGACAATGCGGTTGTTGACGCTACCGATAAGGTGCAAGTGCAGGGATGGGCTCCCTCCGGATGCATGGGAAGCAGAGGCTTTTTGGAGCGAGTTGATGCGTTTGATTTTCACTGTAGTATTGCTGCCTTTGGAATGACGCCAGCTGTTGGTACCTGGGCGGCAGGAGCAGATGGGGAGATTTTGATGTCTCAAAGAGCATCTGCTGGTGCCCCTCAGGTTCTCAATTACATCAGTAACGGCGGAAGCCTTTCGGAGTTGCTAGGAGTTGAAGTTGATCAGGGATCTTTTACCGCCGGGGTTAAATAGCGGTGATCAAGGCTCGGCTGGGTTTGTGTCCTCTGATTTGTGTAGTGAAGCCGGGGCAGATCTGGTTTCGGAGCGGCTTCAGGCAGGCTCACCCCTGTTTTTTTTCCGGCCCCGACGCAGGAATTCCCCCGGCGTGACGATGGGTACCCGCGCCCGCCTGCGGCCTCCTAACAGATCGTCATCGTTGCTGATCAGGGTAGCGCCGCTGGCGTCCGCCAGGGCGGCGAACTTGCGGTCGGCGGGATCTGGCACGTAGCGGAAGCGGCTCGGATCGGTCCGGCCCCGGAAGCGCGCGTTCTCGCGGAACAGGGCCTTGCTGTCGCGCTTTGACAGCGCCGGAATCTTGCCCAGAATATGTTCGATCTCGCCCCGGGTCTGGCGGTTCCAGATCATCCGCAGCTTGCCCTCGCGGACCAGGCCGAGGATTTTTGCTGAGGCGCTGTGTCGGTTGAAGCCGGCCGCCACCAGCACGTTGGTATCAAGGATAACGTCCTTTGCCATCAGCGCCCCATCGCCCAACTGTCTTTCGCCAGCTGCATGGCGCGGTTGACTTCATCGGCCGGGACATCGCCCGGCTCACCCTTTTCAAGCGGGTCGTAGTGAAATACGTACAGGCGGGAAACAAACTCGGCCACCGGTAACGAGGCTTCACCATAACGCTCGCTGTGACCCTGGGTTGAGGTGACGATGCCCTGGCCCCAGTTCTGTCCACTGTCGTTGTTGGGATTGAAAAAGTAGACGCGCATGGTTTTGTCCGCATCCAGTGCCAGGCGCTGGATGGTAATGGCGTGCCAGCCAAGAAAGCGCGTGGCGCTATCGGTCACCGCGATACCGGCCGGTTGTGGATTGATGACCGGGATGTTGCCGTTGTAGAAGGGGTGATAGGCGGCATAAAAATCGCGAATGAACCCGTCGAAGTCCTTGAGGCCACCTGTAAAAACGTCGACGGCAATGCGAAATCCATGGCCGACATGATCGCCATGGAATTCTGCGTTGACCCATTTGTGTGGATCTTCTCCGCGCCCGACACTGCGCCGCCCCATTTCAAAATAGATGCGATCCAGGTGCGGTACCGTCAGCAGGGATACCGCATCCACGTCCACTGGCGGCTCGGTCGCAAGTCCAGCGCCGAGTTCACGCGAGGATATACTGTTACCTTCAAAGCGCATCACGATTTCATCATCGCGCGCCGCCCAGGCAAGGATTCGCAGCAGTTCTGCCGGCATGTTGTAGGCCCACATCGACAGGGCTCGCGTGGACTGACAGGTGGGATAGTTCCCCTGCCCGATTCCCAGCGGGCGCCCGAGAACATTAAGCACGTCGGCAAGCAGAAAGCATGCGGGGGAACGGCTGCTCCCGAAAACCGCCACAATCTTCCCGGCTGCAGCGTCGCAGAGCGGGAGGCGTATCTGGCGCCAAAGGGACGGCGCCACCGGGGGCGAGTAGAGAATGCCCCGCTCGAGCATCATCGCCAGGCCATAGGCACACTGGCTGGTCTCCGGAAACAGGGCTTCGTCAATCAGGCGGTGAATCAACGCAGGGTAGCAGTGAAAGGCGTCGGCACCTGTGTAGCTGAGCCCCAGGGCCGTGGGAATCAGTTCGTTCCAGCGGCCACGCAGGTAGCGTATGAACACCGGCATGTAGGCCGACACCAGGCCGGTACCGTGCATGGCCCGGGCAAAGGCGATGGCCTCCTGCAGCAGGGTGGCATCGTCCATTTCCGCCAGTCGTTCGGAATAGACCTCAAAACCGGGATCTTCACGACAACCCTCGGTGGGGCTGAACACGGCGTTGATCAGTTGCACCGCGTCGTCGCTGACTTCGCCACCCAGCGCGTCCGGTTTTTCCAGGCAGACCGCTATCTGGGTCACCATGTGTTTGACGCCCTCTACCTGGACGGGGCGTTGCGCCAGAATCCGCCAGACTTCGGCCACCAGGTGTTCCAGGAGGTCTTCATAGCCCAGATGCCGTAGCAGGTAGTGATACAGGTTCTGGACCGCGTAGCCGAGCTGATCGGGCCGAAGCCGGTCGCTCTCCTGGAGATCGCTGACCACCAGATCGAGATTCATCGCCAGTACCTGGGCGAGAAAGTGATGGGCGTGTTCCGCCGAGATGGCAGGGTGAATGTAATCACCTTTGGCTACAGCCAGAAGGCGAATCTGGCTCAGGCATTCAACCAGTGTTGCAGCCGCTTCTCCATGGCGAACCGTGCGTGCGGCCAGGGAGGGTGCCAGCGTCTGGGGATAGTCCCAATCGCTCCCACCAAAGAATCCGGCCGACTCAATGGCCGGCACGCGTTCGTAAAGCGCTTCCAGACCTTCCGGGCTGAACATCAGGGGTTTTGCCGCATCGATCACCTCGAATACAGGAGAGACGCCCTCAATGGCATTGGTTTCAGCAAGGCGGTTGATGGCCGCGTCGAGTGGCTTCAGGAGCTCGGCTGACGCGCTGTTGTTCCGGTTTTCGGGGTCCTGGTTGGCTCTGTTCATACTTTCCTATCCTTCAGTGAAGCTCTGGACATGTCAACTGAGGGCGAAAACCGGGACAGATTTATTTTACGGCGTTACTTTCCCTGTTTTGCCCTGGCCTGGCGGATGGTCCGGCGTTCGGCTTTGTTGGGCACATGCTCCCGTTCCGCCAGCACCGATTTTATGTCCTGATAGGCCTCATTCCACTGCGGTGTGTGCTTGTACAGGATATCGCCGCGGGGAGCCTGCTCGGTCGGGTCCACGGGTTCCGGTGGCTCCGGGCAGGCCAGCAGCGCCTGGCGCCGCTTCATCAGTGTGCCCGTATGCAGCTTTTCCAGCTCCGACCGGGCCATTCGTTCGATTCTCTCTGCCATCTCTGAAAACTCCCTGCGGAAAATAAATTTGTCCCGGTTTTCCTTTGCCCATTGTTGATACTCAGGCAGGGGAAGAGGTCTGGAGTAATGAAACCCCTGGGCCAGGTCTGCTCCCAGGTCGGCCACAATCCTCCGTTGTTCCTCGGTCTCAATACCTTCAACCGTAACCTCAAGTTTTAACGCCTGAGCCATGGAAATCATCGATTGCATGATTGTGCGGGCGTCGGCGCTGTCTTCCAGGTCAACAACAAAAGCCCTGTCGATTTTCAATCCCGACAGCGGCAGGTGAGTCAGGTACTGAAACGAGGAATACCCTGTGCCGAAATCGTCCAGACTGACCTTGAAGCCCTGGTCGCGCAAACTCTCTACAGCTTCTTTTGCGAGCGCCGGATCCTGAATCAATGCACCTTCCGTAATCTCTATTTCCAGAGATTCGGGGTTTACGCCATAAGAAGATACTATTCTTCCCAGGTCCCTGATCAAAGCCGGATTCATCAAATTATTGACAGCGAAATTCACACTAACCGACATAAGGTTCTGTGATTTTATGTTTTCGCAGGCTCTTGCGATCACGAATCGAGTCACAGGGTCTATGAGCGTCGTACTCTCGACCTTTGGCATGAACAGTCCGGGCATAATCATTCTGTTTTCATGATTAAACCAACGTAGCAAGGCTTCGGAACCAACGTGCTGGCCGGTCCGCAAACATATCTTTGGCTGGTAGAAGAGCTGGAATTCCTGATTGGCCAGTCCATCGCGAACTCGCGCTATTACCTGCACGCGCTCTGCCGTTTTCTGATCGAACATCGGATCATAGCGCCGGTAGGGCGAATTATATTCGATCGCAACGGACAGGCCGGTTCTCGCGCGATTTATAACGGTTTCTGCATTGTCATCGTTTTCTTGAACAAGATAACTTCCAGCAACAACCTGAACGCGTAGGGGAATGCCGTTCACGATAGTTTCTTCTTCACCGATCTTTTGAGCAACATCGAAAATGGAGCCCATTTCCTCCTGAGAGGCTGCGGAAAATAAAATTGTGAGTTCCGATTTGCTGAATCGGTAGATTTGATGGGGTGTTTCAATGTTTTCACTGATTCGTTCAGCTACGTCTTTTATTACTTGTTCAGCAATATCGGCCCCCATTACTTGGAGAATTTCCCACAGGTCCTGCATTCTGAGCAGAAGTATCGCGGATGAGGGAGCGTTATCCTGTCTCTCCTTACAAAGCAATTCTTCCAGATCCCGTATGAGGGCAGCTTGCGTTCGAAGACCGGTCTTTTGATCAATTTCAAGCGCCTGCAAATGGCGCTGATTGGCATGTCGAAGGCTTTGGAAAAGACCGGCTGAAAAGGCACCGATAAGGAAGAAGAAGGCAGTTCGTGCCAGCCAGTTTTCCGTTGATTGATAAATGCCGTTTGAGACCTCCAGAGGCATCAGCGGGCCGAGAAGAAGCCCGCCCGTTATCGCACAGAAAGTTGCTCCGGATAAACCAAACCATACGGCTGATAACAGCACCGGAAGCAGGATCACATACGGGTAGGCGTAGCTCGTGCCCCCGGTCATATACACGGTGAATGTGCCCGTTACCAAGAAAACGATAATAACCAGCAGTCTGCAAAATAGTCTCGCCGACTTGGACAAATGCGACCATGCCTGAAAGTTCCACATATTGTCGAAGGTAGGAAGGTAGCTACTACTCTCTCTGTTCATTTCATTGGCCTGCTCCGAGATGGTTTCGGTATCAACAGATCGTGGCTATGGGATTTTCTCTGGATGTGACAGTAGGCCAATGGCTCCAACTCTTGATACGGACTCCCCTCCTGATAACCTTTGCACAAAAATTTCAAGCTTAAATTCTGGAGAGCAGTACCGTCTGTCTGTTACCGCACGTACGGAAGTCGATTGTTTCTGATGGCGTCATTCAGGAAGCGTGAAGCCTGCCGAGAGTACCGCAGGAGGTGTTTTGGGCGTGTATACCCTGACATGGTGCGCAAAATCAGGCTGAACAGGTTACGCTGAACCCGGAGCTTGACCGCTTAGGGATCAGGTCGGGAGCTAACAACATCACGGAGGAGCCTCTCGCTATGAAACTGGCCCAACTGATCCAGACAGAAAGGGAGTAACTGTTCCAAGACCGGGAAGACTCCGCGCTCAAGACCTCGAAACGAGTCAGCACGAAAGGCCCTTGGCATCTATGTATGAAACGCTTCCCTGATATCTTTAATCGAGGAATGCGCCTTCATCGACGATGGACTCATGGCGAGGGCAGTGGTCACCTCCGGCGCAACCATCGCCGGGTCCAGCGACAGGATAACGTAGCCACCGACGGCTCCGGCGCCGAAGCCGGGAGCGAAGACCAGTGAACGTTTGGTGATCGCCCCGTCGAAGACGGCGTCGGCGAGCGCGATCGGGATGCTTGCCGCAGAGGCGTTGCCGACTTCGGATATGTTGAAATAAATGTCTTCAGGATCGATCCCCTGGGCCTTGGTAATCTCGGTGATCATGGTCTTGTTGGCCTGGTGGGGCACGATGATATCGATCTCGAGTCCGAGCCCGGAAAGCTCGCCCATCATCTGGTTCAGGTAGCGCTTGACCAATGCCTTGACCTCGGGGCCATAGACTGTGATGTCGTTGTCGAAATCGTGATTCGGCCAGATGATCGAGTTCACCTGGCTGGCGGGCCCGCTGGCATAGGTCTGGACCACGTGGATGTCGCGTTCACCGTCGGAAGGTGCGATCACCACGGCGGCGGCTCCGTCGCCAAAGATCATCCGAGACGGTCGGGCATTGCCGATCTTGTCCGAGAACTTCTCGGCCATGACCAGCAGAACCGGACGTTCGATCTCCCGCAGCAGGCGGACCGCTTCGGCGACGCCATAGGGAAAGCCGGCGCATGCAGCGACGATGTCGGCCGAGCAGTGGGTCTGCAGGATGCCCAACTGGCCTGAGAGCCAGGTGGCAGTCGACGGAATCAGTCGGCTCGAGGTGCAGGAGCAGAACAGCACCGCCCCGATCTCTTCGGACCCGCGACCGGCATGTTTCATTGCCGCCCGCGCCGCCTCGAGGGCGATATTCTCCAGTGGCTCGGCGGTGTAACGGCGCCGTTCGATGCCGGTTTTGTCGGCAATTTCCTTCGCGCTCATCGGCGACCATGAGGACGGGGAGTTGCGCACCACATCTTCATTCGAGCAGATGACTTCACCCTTGCGGACGGCCAGCGCCTCGATCTTCGGTTGGATCGGGGCATTGTCATCGATCACCGTCGGCGGATAGGGTCTCACGGGCTCGACGGCAGGATCTGGCGTCGGCGCCTGCTTCGCAACGGTGGTACCCTTCTTTTCACGGTTGATGAATTCGAGCACGTGGCGGTTTTTCGGATAAAACAGCACAACGATATCGTCGTCCTGCATCTCGGTCAGTGGCTTCAGGCTGGCCTGGCTCCGGTCCCAGGGCTGCTGGTTATGCAGCACCATCGACCAGCGCCGGAGCGCCTCGAGTTCGGCCTGCTGGTCTGAGACATCGAGGATGTCGTCGATGCTGAAGCGCGGGTGGTCGGGATTATAGTTGCCGAGGGTGGTCGTGCTGGCACCGGCAGTGGCAAGCGCTTCGGCAATCGTGGCTTTGATCGGCGGCAGTGATGTTGCGTGATAGAGCTTGTTCGAGAAGCAGTCGAAGAGTCTGTCGAACAGCTCGTCTTCAGCCGCAGCGTTCCACTTCGCCGGTAGCTGCGCATAGGCCTCGCGGACACTTGTGGTCTTGGCTTCCCGCCCCTCCCAGGGCTGCAGCAGAGGCACGAAGACATCGTCGCGGTTCCGTGGCACATCGCGCCAGCGCATCGGCTGCTTGTCATACATAACCAGCGCGTACCGGTTCGCCCAGAACAGGTGCAGGCCGATGTCGCGCAACAGGTCATAGCGCGTGGCATAGCTTCCCGCAGCCGCCCGCTCGGCGATTTCGGTGCCGGTCGGCGCTTTCACTTCGAAGTCGCGCCGAATGATCGCCTTCAACTGGTCGAGATCGCTGATGGTCGAAAAGTCGAGCTCGGTAAAGATGCTTGAGGGGAACACCAGTTTTCCATGTCTGTTCAGTCGAAACGGTTTCATGAATGCTCCTTGCTGATACCCGATAATTCGCCGGTTTCCCGAGGTTGCGTAACAGGCAGTATAGCCGCCATTTGCGCTGGAGGTTGTCCACCGGTTTTCGCGGCTGACAATCGCGTCGAGGGAGTTGGCTTTGAGGCCGGTGAAGCTTATGCTCATCACACACGTTTCTGATCCCGGAGTCGCTTTATGAGTCTGGCTGTCGCACTACATGTTCTCTCTGCCGTGATCTGGGTTGGCGGTATGTTTTTCGCCTACATGGCCATGCGGCCTGCGGTAGTCGAGGTGATTGGTGCCTCGCAACGGGGCGCACTCTGGTGTCACACCCTGTCCCGCTTTTTCCGCTGGGTATGGGCGGCCGTGATCCTGTTGCTGGTGACCGGTTACTGGATGATCTTCAGCGTGTTCGGTGGCATGGCTGGTGCCGGATGGCACATTCACGTCATGCAGGGGCTCGGGATTGTGATGATCCTGCTCTATTTTCACGTCTATTTTGCCCCCTTCCGAAGATTGAAACAGGCCGTTGCCAACCAGGATCCCCAGGAAGGCGGGCGCCAGGTGGGACAGATCCGCAAGCTGGTGGGAACCAATCTGATTCTCGGGCTGATCGTGGTGGCGGTTGGTGCGGGCGGGCGGTATCTGTAAGCCTGTGGAAACGAAAACCGGGACGGATTCAGTTTATCCCGTGCGCTTTGTGTGGTCGTCGATGCTGGTCTACGTTTCAGATTGAGGTGACAGAATTGTCGAGGGCCGGTTGTGGTTATCTGGTCTGAATAAATCAGGGTGATCAGGGAGGAATTGGCTATGAAATCCAGAATCATACCCGCCATGCTGGCGAGTGTTTTTTGCCTGGGAACAGGCTCAGCGGTTGCGGACTCCCATGGCATGACCAATAAGGAGTTGGCTGAGGAAAAGAAGTGCACAGCCTGCCATGCTATAGACGAAAGCGAAGCTATAGCGATAACCCCCTCCTTCCAGAGGATCGCCCAGAGGTATTCAATGGACGAATCTGATCGGCTGGTTGAGGTTGTGCTGACTGGCGGAGAGGACCACTGGGTCGACGCTGAAATGCCGGATATGGAGGTTCTCATTGACATCAGTCGTGAGGAGGCCGAAACGCTTGTGAAGTGGATTCTGGAGCTGGAGAAGTAAGAAAAACCGGGACAGATTTATTTTTCGGTTTCTCGCAGGGAGGCCAGACGATGCACAACGCAGAGATTGCCCGCAAGTTCCACGAGTTGGCCGATTTACTGGAAATCCAGGGCGCCAACCCGTTCCGGGTGCGCGCCTATCGTAACGCCGCCAGCATAGTGGAGGGTTCATCCCGGCCGCTTGAGGATATGGTGGCCGAGGGTGAGGACCTGAGCGCCATCAAGGGCATCGGCAACGACCTGGCTGGCAAGATCGCAGAGTTGGTGGAAACCGGTAACCTGCCCGGCCTCGAGGCGCTGCAGAAGGATATGCCCGCGCAACTCAGCGAACTGATGCGGCTGGACCAGCTGGGTCCCAGGCGTATCCGGGCCCTGAATGAGGAGCTGGGAGTCAGCTCCCTGAAGGAGCTCAAGGAGGTGGCGGAAGCCGGCAAAATCCGTAAGCTCGCCGGCTTCGGCGCCAGGACGGAGAGCAGGATTCTCGAGGAGATAAGCAAGCTCAGCGATCGGGATCACCGCACCCGCCTCGCGGAAGCCGAACAGGTGGTTGGTCCGCTGGTGGCGTATCTGGATAAGCTTGATGAAATCAGCCGGATTGAGGTGGCTGGCAGCTATCGCCGGCGCAAGGAAACCGTCGGTGACCTGGATATACTGGTGGCCAGCGAGAACAGCAAGGCAGTAATGGAACGCTTCACCAGCCATCCCGAGGTGGCGAAAGTCGCCTCAAAGGGTAAGACCCGCGCCACGGTGTTCCTGAAGTCGGATTTGCAGGTGGATCTGCGGGTTGTGAAGGCGGACAGTTTTGGAGCCGCGCTGCACTATTTCACGGGCTCCAGGGCTCACAACGTCGCCATCCGCAAGATGGCCGGGGAAAACGGGCTCAAGATCAACGAATACGGTGTCTACCGTGGCCGCAAGCGCATCGCGGGAAAGACTGAAACCGAAGTGTTCGAGCAGGTGAACCTGCCCTGGATTCCGCCAGAGCTGCGGGAAAATAAGGGCGAGATCGAGGCTGCCCGTGAAGGTCGCCTGCCTGACCTGGTGGAGGAAAGTGACATCCGGGGCGACCTGCATATGCACACCAGCGCTACCGATGGCCGCAACAGTCTTGAGGAAATGGTCGAGGCGGCCAGGCGCCTGGGTTATGAATATATCGCGATCACCGACCATTCCAGGCGCCTGACCATGGCCAACGGGCTGGACGCCAAACGCCTGCGCCAGCAGATAGCGGACATCGACAAGCTGAATGACGAGCTGGGCGACATCCGCGTGCTCAAGGGCATCGAGGTGGACATTCTCGAGGACGGCAAGCTGGATTTGCCGGACGAGGTCCTGAATGAACTGGATATCACGGTCTGCTCCATACACTCCAGGTTCGAGCTGTCGGAGAAGCAGCAGACCGAACGGGTGCTGCGGGCCATGGACAACCCCCGCTTCAATATTCTCGGCCACCCCACCGGCCGGCTGATTAACACGCGTGAGGCCTATCAGATCGACCTGGAGGCCATCATCGAGGCGGCCGCAGAGCGTGGTTGTTGCCTGGAACTCAATGCCCAGCCCAGCCGGCTGGACCTGGCCGGCCATTATGCCGGCATGTTGCGGGAAGCCGGCGTGTTGGGGGCGGTCTCAACCGATGCCCACGCCACGGATCATCTGCGTTTCATGCACCTTGGGGTGGCCCAGGCCCGTCGGGGCTGGATGGAGAAAAAACACCTGCTCAACACCCGTACCCTGAAGCAGTTACAGGGAATACTGGCACGCTGACCGCAGTCATTCCATCTCTGCCCGTGTCATCGGTTAATCAGAGGAGGCCAGAACGCCATGAAGCTGACTTTCCTGGGCACACGGGGTTACATCGACCCGGCGACCGACCGCCACCGCCGTCACACTGCCACCCTGGTGAGCTACCGGGGCCGGACCCTGATGATTGACTGCGGCGCGGACTGGCGGCAGGAGGTATGGCGGGTGAAACCCCATGCCCTGGTGATCACCCATGCCCATCCGGATCATGCGTTCGGCCTTCAGGACGGCGCGCCATGCCCCGTCTGGGCTACCACTGAGTCCTGGCAGGCCATGGCCGACTGGCCCATCGAAGAGCGCTTGCGCCACACCATGGCGCCGCGTCGCCGCGAAGTGATCGAGGGCATCGGCGTGGAGGCGTTTCCGGTAATCCATTCCCGCCGGGCGCCTGCGGTAGGCTACCGACTCGACGCCGGCCGCGTCACCGTCTTCTATGCGCCGGACGTGGTCTGGATCGAGGGCCGGGAGCGGGCCTTTGACGGCGTGCGCTGCTACATCGGCGACGGCGCCTCCCTGGACCGGAGCCTGGTGCGTAAGGACAAGGAGGGCAACCTGGTGGGCCACACCTCGGTGCGTACCCAGCTGACCTGGTGCCGGAAGGAGGGGGTTCCGGAGATGATCGTCACCCATTGCGGCGAGCAGATTGTCGGTGGTGATGAGCGCAAGCTGGGCGCCACTCTGCGGCAATATGCCGGTGAGCGCGGTGTCCGGGCCTGTATCGCGCATGACGGTATGACCCGGGTGTTGCGCTGAGCCGTGAGAAACCGGTTCAGGCGGTGGCAGTAAGCAAAAAGACGGGGTAGTCCCTGTCGTCCTTCTCGATCACGCTGACCGATTCCACCTGTACGTTCCTGAACCCGCCTTCTCTGGCGGCAGCGGCAATCGCCTCCTGCTCGAATCCGAAATGAAACACGCCGGTATCCTCGGTGTGGAAGGTGCCGTCCTCTTTCTCGAGATCGGCAATGGCAATAAACCCGCCGGGTTTCACATGTTGGTGAAAGCGCCGGAACATCGCAGCGACATCTCGAACGTGGTGCATGGTCATGGAGGAGATGATGCCATCGAAGCGGCTCTGCAGGTCCTGCTTTTCCAGATCCAGTTCCCGGATCTCAAGTTCGCAGTCCAGCTTTTTCCGCTTTTCCTCAAGCTGGCGGTTCATGGATGGCGAGATGTCGACGGCAGTAATCTTCCCGGCGTGGGGTGCCAGCCGTTCCAGCAGAAGGCCCGTCCCGGAACCGAAATCAAGCAGGTGCATCGACCGGTTCAACTCGATCTTTGCGAGTATCGCATTGGCAATGTTCGATACGTTATCGACGCGATCGGGGTTCTGCTCGTAGCTTTGCGCTTTTTGTGCGAAATAGTCATTGCTCATGTCTGAAATCCTTTGTCCTGATTAAATGGGTAACCCGGGGGTTCCGGGTAGCAGGTCATAACAGTTGGTAGAAACGCCGAATGGCCTCCAGCAACCGGTCCACATCCTGGCGGTTTACATCCAGGTGCGTGACCAGACGCAGGGGGTCTCCCGCTGTGATCAGGATGCCCTGGTCAGCCAGGTAGTCGCGCAACTGCACGGCTTTGCCGGACCGGCAACGGGCGTAGACGATGTTGGTCTGGGTGCTGGCCGGGTTAATCTCCAGTTGCGGAATCCGGGCCAGGCCGGCACTCAGGTATTCGGCGTTTTCGTGGTCCTCAAACAGTCGCAGCGGCCCCTGTTCCAGGGCGATTCGCCCGGCAGCGGCCAGTATGCCGGCCTGGCGCATACCGCCACCCAGCATTTTTCGCAGGTGTGTTGTCCGGTCGATAAAGGTTTTTGTGCCCAGCAGCAGCGATCCGACTGGCGCCCCCAGTCCTTTCGAGAGGCAGACGCTGACCGAATCGTAGTGTCGGGTTATCCCGGTTACATCACAGTCGGATTTCACCGCTGCATTGAATACCCGGGCGCCATCAAGGTGGAGCAGGAGCCCGTGCTCGTCGCAAAAGGAGCGAGCCTGGCGCTGGTAGTCCAGTGACAGTACTTTGCCACCGATGGTGTTTTCCAGCGAGAGCAGGCGGGTAGGGGCAAAATGGATGTCATCCGCCTTGATCGCGGCTTTTGCTTTATCGAGATTGATGCTGCCATCCGGTTCGTTTTCAATGGGTTGCGGTTGCACGCTGCCGAGCACGGCGGCGCCACCGCCTTCATAGCGGTAGTTGTGTGCCGACTGGCCGCAGAGGTATTCATCGCCCCTGCCACAATGGCCCATGATCGCCAGCAGGTTGGCCTGGGTGCCGGTGGCGGTAAACAGGGCCGATTCGAAGCCCAGCCGTTCGGCAGCGTAGGCCTGCAGGCTGTTAACGGTCGGGTCGTCCCCGTAAACGTCGTCTCCCACGTCCGCGCTGGCCATGGCATCGCGCATTTCCGCGGTAGGGCGTGTAACGGTGTCGCTGCGGAAATCAATCATGGTGATGGCGCCTTGTTTGGGAAAAACGGGATAGGTCCCTTTTTCGCTTGTGTGAGCCGATGGCTACAGCTCATTACCGCCGGGGCAGGCGCATAATCACAATAGCCGCAAGAGCCAGTAGCACGATTGCCCCGGCTTCGAACAGGATGTTTTGCGGGTCCATGTCCTTGCCCTGCAGCACTATCAGTCGCGCTATAGCAGTAATAGCGATGAAAATCGGATAAATAAAAGGTGAGCCTCGCCCGGTGTAAGACACCACCACCATTGCAACCACCTCCGTGTAGAGAAACATCATCAGGATATCAGCGAGGGTTATGATACCGTTCTCGTAGATGCCCAGGACCTCCATCCCGGCGGCGCCCAACGTCAGCAGCCCCGTCAGAATCAGCAACAGCTTCTGGATAACGCTGAAGCCACCAACAACGAAAAGCTGTTCCGCATTGCTGAGCTCTGGAATATCAGGCTTTTTTTCATTCCGGTTGTCAGTTTGACGCGCGGTGTTCAACTCTGAATCGCTCATGACTGAACCTTTTTCTGTTTACAGCAATTACCTCGGGCATCCGGTTTGTGCTGCAGAGCTTAAAGCTGCGGTCAAGCTCTGAGCTCTCAGCCTCTGGTCAGGCAAAATCATATTTTCCGCCCTTTTCGAGCGCTTGCTGGTAAGCCGGTCTGGCGTGCACTCTCTTCACCCAGGCGGTGATATGAGGCCGGTTCTTGCCGGCGATACCCCGTGCTACTGAGGCTTCCAACGGAAAGCTCATCTGGATATCCGCCGCGCTGAGCTTATCCCCGAGAAACCAGGTGTTTCTGGAAAGGTGGGATTCGACAAAATCCAGGTGCGTCTTGATCATCGGGCCGATGAAGGTTTCATTGGTTTTGTCTGCAATGCCCTTTGCCACTGGCTTGATAAAAAATGGCATCGGGCTGGTTTTTACCTTTTCAAACACCAGGCGCATGACCAGCGGCGGCATCAGAGAACCTTCGGCGTAATGCAGCCAGTAGGTGTAATCGAGCCACGTCTGGCCGCCGCCCTCCGGCAGCATGGTGTCTTTGCCGTAGGTGTGGGCAAGGTATTCGATAATGGCGCCGGACTCAGCCACCACCAGGTCGCCGTCGGTGATCACCGGTGATTTGCCCAGCGGGTGTATTTTTTTGAGGCTTGCAGGCGCCTGCATGGTTTTGGGGTCCCGCTCGTAACGCTGGATCTCGTAGGGCACTCCCAGCTCCTCCAGCATCCAGAGAATGCGCTGTGAGCGGGAATTGTTGAGATGGTGAACTGTAATCATGCAGGAACTCCGTATGTATCAAAAGAATGGGCAGATTAGCAGAGTAGGCTGCAAATTGGTTTCTGGTTCACGCGCATTCCCAACATCGCCCTTAATCGGTAGCCTGAGGGTAAAGCAATTCCAGATCAGCCCAATGCCCGAATAAGCGGGCGCGGGCCCTGGCAACAAGGAGACTGGCCATGGGTACCCTGCTGGCAATTCTCGCTGTACTTTTTCTGGCCCTTATCATTATTGTTCCGCTGGTCGAGAAATACGCTCCCAAGGAGGAAGCGCGGGACTACAGCAAAGTCACGCGGTGGATCATACCGCTGATGGCGCTGGCTCTTGTGCTGCAACTGATCCGGCACTACTTCATGTGAGGCGTTTGAGGCCTTTGAGAACCTCGGGCACCTTGAAGGGCAGCACTTTCCCGACCGCTTTCACGAGGCTGATAACAACATTCATCCGCTTATACCACAGCACCTGGCGGATCTTTTTCTGCATGGGCCGGTAGCCTTCCATGTAAAGCTCTTCCACGCAGTCGGCGTTGTTGGTGAGACTGTAACCGCTCAGGTCCAGCGGTACCGCTATGTCTGCCTTTTTCAGCTGCTTGCGGGTACTGAAGTCGATAGCAATGTTGATGGCATTACTGATCACATCAAGCGTATCTACCGGTTTCGGGTATCGGCTGACATGGCTCAGGTCAATCGCCACGGTAATACCCGCCCCCATTTTCGCCAGCGGCGAAAGCGGGACATTTTCAACCAGCCCGCCATCTACCAGAATGCGGCCATCTACCTCCACCGGCACAAACAGTCCGGGCACAGCCATGGATGCACAAACGGCATCCGCCAGGTTGCCTTCCCGGAATATCAACTGCTCGCCGGTTTCGATATCCGTTGCGCAAATCGCCAGCGGAATGCCGGCATCTTCGATCCTGCAATCCCCCAGATCACGATGGATCATCTCCCGGATGGAATCCGTGCTGAATAGGCCGCCGCGCTTCAGGGTAAAGTTGATGATCCTGGAGAGATTCAGCGTGGAACAGATCGAAAGTATGGACTCTGCCGGGCGGCCGAAAGCGTAATAACTGGCAATCAATGCCCCGGCACTGGTTCCTGAAATACAATGAATCCGGATTTTCTCTTCCTCGAAGGCCTTCAAAACGCCAATATGAGCAATGCCCTTGGCAGCGCCGCCCCCCAGCGCCAGACCGATACGGGTATTAAAGGGGTTGAGTTTCATGGATCAGCGCCTGTTGCAGTGACAGCGGGAAAGCTTCAAAGACATTTTAACAGAATAGACCCATTCCTCTCCTTGATTGTTCACGATTGAATCTGCGCCGATTTTCCGTTACACCTAGTTACAGGCTTAATATGAATTCAGCCCACTTAATTCTCAGGACAGGAGACAGACTATGGCGGAAGTATCGCTCAAGGAACAACTGAACAACGCAGTGAAAGACGCAATGCGGAAAACCGATAAACTCAAGCTTGCGACCCTGCGTATGGCTCAGGCCGCAATCAAACAGATCGAGATCGATGAGCGCCGCGAGCTGAGTGATGAGGATGTGCTGGAAGTGCTGGACAAAATGCTCAAACAGCGCCGCGATGCCGCCAGTCAGTACGATGATGCCGGTCGCGAGGATCTGGGCGACAAGGAACGGGCAGAAATGGTGTATATCGAGGAATTCATGCCTGAGGCCCTGACCGAGGACGACCTGGACGGCCTGATCCGTGTGGCAATCAGCTCAACGGATGCCCAGGGAATGCAGGATATGAATCGTGTCATGAAGGAACTGCGTCCCCAGGTGCTTGGGCGTGTTGAAATGGGCCACGTGAGCAAGAAGGTGAGGGACGCGCTGGCGAGTTAATCCCGGTAAATCATCTTGCGGGTCATGCCGCCGTCGATCACGAAGTTCTGGCCAGTCACAAAGTGCGCATCAGGCGAAACCAGGTAGGCCACCATGGCCGCTACGTCACCAGGTGTGCCAACGCGGCCACTGGGGTGCTGTTCGTGATCGGAGGCCGACAGGGGCTGCGGCGTGGAGGGCGCATGGGCCTGCCACGCCCGGACATCGATCCAGCCCGGGCTGATGCTGTTGGCCCGGACAGCCGGGCCCAGACTCACAGCCAGAGCGTGGGTCAGGGCGATCAGGCCACCCTTGCTGGCAGCATAAGCCTCGCTATCGGGCTCGGACTGCAGGGCGCGGGTGGAGGCCATGTTGACGATGCTGCCCCGGCTTTGGCGAAGATGGGGCACCGTATGCTTTGCCATCAGGAAGGCGCCGGTCAGATTAACGTCGATTCGCCGCTGCCATTGGGCCAGTTCAAGCATCTCTATGGGGCCGGTATCCGGATCCGCGAGTCCCGCATTATTGACGAGCGCGTCCAGTCGCTGACCCCATTGCACGGCCTCGGCCACGGCGGAGACCACTTCTGACTCACGGGACACGTCTGTTTTGATCAGGTGCAGGTTATCCGGATTGCCGAGATCCTGCCCGCATACCTTGATTGCGTCTGCATCCTGGTCCAGGACCACCACCCGCCAGTCCTTGTCCAGAAAACAGGCGGCAATGCCCTTACCGATGCCCTGGGCGCCGCCGGTTATGAGTATGACCGGGGTTTGCTGTGTCATGTGTCCTGGCTCCTTATAATCAGAAAATAGAATGATCAGAAAACGTAAATGTTTTCAGGTCTGTTTTTCCGGGCCCTGCTCTACCAGCCGAGCCTTATACTCCCCAGCAGGGCATCGCCCAGACGCTGATCCAGGGTGCCCGCCACCAGGTCCCGATACCGGACGCGGGTGTCGATGCTGGCGCCAAGCCCCAGAACCACGGCTGGCCAGAATTTTCCGGCAGAGCGTACGCGGTATGTCAGCTCCGCTCTCCATTCGCGCAGGTAAAGCGTGCTTTTGATCTCCCGCGCCCCGTCAAGAGTGGCCCAGCGATCCCCTTTGCGTTCCAGCCGAAGCTGCCAGAGCTGACCGGGGCTTTGCCATCGCAGCATGACAGGCAGATCGATCAGCCAGTGGCCACTATCGCTGGCGTGCTGCCAACGCACTCTGGGAAGCCAGCGGAAAGAACCGAAACGATGATCGCCGCCGATCCCCAGGCTCAGGGGCGAGGCTTCATCCACGGCGCGGAACATCGCCACCCGACCATTCACCACATCACCATGAAATTCCTGATACTTGAATATGTTTGATGTACCGGCAAAACCGGCCCGGGCTTCCACGCGGTAAAGCCGGTGTTGCCATTGGCTGCCGAAGGTTAACCGGTGCAGGTGGCCATTGTGCGCCGGTTCACCGGTGCGTATGCGCAGGGGCTGATAGTCGTAATCAACGCCGAACTCGCCGGCAGCGCTCCGTCGATGCCAGCCCGCGCCACGCTGGGAACGGCTCACTTCGGTGGCCGTTGGCACATTCTGCGGCCAGTCGTAAGGCTGCCACTGGCGGTACAGCAGATAGAAATCGCTTGAGGCCTGGACGGCGCGGGGCAGGACCAGGGCAGCTACCAGAACAACCACCAGTGGATAAAACCACGATGTCGCTCGATCTGTGGTTTGAAAACAACACCCCTTAAACACAATGCTGCCTCCAGTCGTCAGAGGTGGTCAGGCCTGTTTACCAACAATACCCTTTGCCGGACCAGCTGCACAGTACCCGGTTTTTTGCTCCTTGCGAGAGTCTCTCTTGCTTCAGGAGTGGGGTCTGCCTGAAGACTTATGCTCGTACATCAGAGCGTCAGCCTGCTTCAGCAAAGCTGATATTTCATGCTCTCTTTCCAGATCCAGCTCGACGATTCCTTGGTTGAAAGCGATTTCATAGCCGCGCTGTGCCTGGGCATTAAAGATATCAAGTGCCTGGCGCAGGCGATAAATGAAATCGTGCGCCTCGGCTGACGGGGTATCGGTCAGGAGGATGACGAACTCATCACCCCCCAGACGAGCAGGTAAATCTGATTCGCGGGCGATTTGTCTGAGGACGTTGGCGAAGGCTTTTAACGCGAGGTCGCCTTCTTCATGGCCAAAAGTATCATTGATCTGCTTGAACCGGGTCAGGTCCAGAAACACCAGAGAAGCCGGTTTAGAGAGGCGATAGCAAAGGTTCACGGTATTCTGGGCCTGGTAAAGAAAGCCTCGGCGATTGGGCAGGTGGGTTAATTCGTCCTCGATTGCCATTTGTGTGGCAATCAGTTCACTCTCAGCCAGCTCTGCCAGATCCCTCAGGGCTGCAGCATCTTCGTCGCTGAACTCTCTTGGCTCATAATCAATGATACAGAGGGTGCCAAGGGGGCTTCCCTCCAGATTCCTGATCGGATAGCCTGCGTAAAAACGGAGATGCTGAGAGCCAGTGACCAGTTCGTTTTCAGCAAAACGCTCGTCCAGCGCAAGGTTGGGGACGACAAATGCATCATTTTTCAGGATTGCGTGTCCACAAAACGAAACTGATCGGGGAACTTCACAAACCGTCATTCCGATTTTTGACTTGAGCCACAGGCGGTCACTATCCACTAAGGAGACCAGTGCAACCGGTACGCTGAATAGCCGTTTGGCCAGACGGGTGAGCCGGTCAAAGCGTTCTTCAGGCTTGGTATCAAGAATATTCAGGCTGCGCAGTTGTTGGACTCGTGCGGCTTCATTCAGGGGCTCCGAATAATCCATTCCAGCTAAAACACCATATAGGGGTTATCGATAGGGGCTGTGGTGAAGTGTACCCTCGGAACATCAGCACATCAGCCGTGCGGGATTGTAAAAGTTGTGATTAGTCTGCCTGAAAATAGTGAGGTCTATCAAACGGCGGAGAATAAACTCCTGTCAGTTTCCTGAACTACACTGACAGGTAACTCAGAGCCCTGAGATACGTTTCCTGCGCATGCGGTCCGGATGGAGGCAGCGAGCGCCTGAATGACAACAAGCAAAATCTTGCTGAGGGCCGTTGCGACACGCTATTCAAAAGTAACCCGGCGCCTTGGCAGGCAAAATCGCCGGGGGTACATTTGCAGGCTATCGCTGAACTCGTCTCACACCATCATCCGCCGTGGATCGGATAGCAGGGATGAATAGCGTGCAGAAAAACGAGCAGCGTCAGCCCCATTGATCACCCGGTGGTCGTAGCTCAGGTCCACAGAAACCATCGGGACGGGCTGGAAAGCGTCGCCACTCCAGACCGGTATGGTTTCGGGGCGGGTGAGTCCCAGGATCGCCACTTCGGGCGGATTGACGATGGGGGTGAAGCCAATGCCGCCGATGCCTCCCAGATTCGTGATGGTCATGGACGCCCCTCCCATTTCGTCAGCGCCAACCTTGCGGCCCTGCGCGCGGCTGGCCAGATCAGCGATTTCCGTCCCGATCTGCCAAAGCCCCTTGGTTTCAGCATCGCGGATTACTGGCACCATCAGCCCGTGAGCGGTATCTACGGCGATACCAATGTGCACATACTCTTTGAGTACCAGTGTCTTGCCGTCAGCTGAAAGTGAGGCATTGAAGCGCGGGAATTCCTGCAGGCAGCGGGCCAGCGCCACAACGTGGAAGGCGAGTGCGGTCAGCTTCACCCCGCGGGCCTGCGCCTCGGGTTTCAGCTCGCGGCGCCAGGCCTCAACTGCACTTATATCGGCGCGCTCGTGATGTGTCACTGCGGGGATAAGCCTCTGTGCAGCAGCCAGGTTGGTGGCGGCCACTTGTGCGAAACGGCTCATGGGTTCTTCAACTACCTTGCCATGCCGGGAATGATCCACATCCCAGAGCGATGTGTCGTCGCCCGGGCCGTTGGCCGCCGTTGGTTTTTTGTCATCAAGATCCTCACGCACGATATTCATGCGTCCCAGATCACGGGCAAGTGCCTCGAGATTGATACCCTTTTCCCGGGCCAGTGCCCGAACCGAAGGTGGTGCGATAATGTCTGTCATGATTGGCTTCCACTCCATAGCTCAAAGCAGATGACGGAGCGGCTGCTCCATTCGACCTGCAAAATCGGAAAGAAGGGTAATGGCCGCAGAGGCATCCAGTTGCTCTGCGGAACATTCCAGTGTCAGCTTCAGCCCCGCACCCGAGGTCAGGACACTGAGCACCGGCGTATCCTCAGGGCCCGCCTGAATCGTGCTCAGGCGGCCAAATCGCAAATCGCGCAGCCGCAGATCGGGCGCGGCCTCAGGTTCGGCCTCGGCGAGGTCGCTCAGTCGTCTTCCGTGCATCGCAAAAATACGTGTCTTGCCAAAAGCTTCCAGCGCCACGATTGCATCTTTCCGGCCCAGGCTTGATCCTGCGAAAGCTGCCAGCAGGGAGCCCGCATCCGTCAGGCCGGCCTCTTTGGCAGCCCATACAGCAAACTCGCCGAAGCCATCCGCGGTCACCTCGGCAGACAGGTAACGACCAGGGGCGGCAGTGGAAAGTTGCGAAGCAGTCGCCTTCGGCAGGCTCTCCAGAACTTCCAGATCCTTGACATGGTAGGGTTGCGGATAGCCTTGTTCGACCAGTCGAGCCAGATCCAGACCCCGCTCGAGGGCCAGTCGCCGTGCTTTGGGTGATGCCAGGATCCGGCCGCCCATTGCTGGAGCAGCCTGCTGTGTCGGGCGCGATTCAGGAGCTTTTGAAGCCGACTTTTTAGCGGGCGCCGGTTCTGCCGCTGGTGCGGCTTCGGCTGGTGTCGCGGTTCCGCGAGCCTTGAGACTGCGCCGGACAGGCGCTTCTGGCTTTTTGCTGGAAATGATGGCGATTACGTCACCGACCGGTGCCTCTTCTCCAGCCTCGGCCAACAGCGCCGCGATGAAGCCGTCGTGGCCGGCATCGACTTCCACGATGGACTTGTCAGTTTCCACTTCGAACAGAATTTCGCCGGCGGTTACGGGATCGCCGGGCGATTTGCGCCACGCAACGATCAGGCCGGCATCCTGTGCCATGCCCAGCGCGGGCATAATGACCTGTTCGCCTTCGGGAATGGCGGAACTGGTCTGATCATCAGGCTCCGTGGGCTTTTCCTGGGCAATGTCAGGCGTGGTTCCGGTTTCCTCGGGTGTTTCGGAGATGCGTGCGACTACCCGTCCCACCGGCACTTCTTCGCCAGCGGTGGCGGTAACGTCGGTCAGGAAGCCTGAACCCTGTGCTTCGACTTCCATCGCTGCTTTATCGGTTTCCACTTCAAACAGTGCCTCCCCTTCTGAAACGGGGTCCCCGGGTGATTTGTGCCAAGTAAGGATGACACCCGTATCTTGCGCCATCCCGAGTGCTGGCATGATGACGTCAAGCGGCATGGATCATCTCCCCCGCGCAGAGCCGGCGAGCATTCTCGGCGACGCGTTCTGGTGTTGGTACTGTGAGATCTTCGAGCACAGGGCTGAAGGGCACTGGCACATCCATTGCTCCCATGCGCAGCACGGGTGCGTCGAGATAGTAGAAGGCCTTTTCGTTGAGGCGACTGGCGATCTCACCGGTTATGCCATAGTTCTGGTGGCCCTCATCAATGACGATGGCGCGGCTGGTTTTGCGGACGCTTTTGAGCAGGGTCTCCTCATCGAGCGGTACAATTGTGCGGGGATCGATCACCTCAGCACTGATGCCTTCGCTTTCCAGAATACGCGCGGCTGCCTCGGCTACCTGCACCATGGAGGACGTGCCGATCAGTGTGATGTCGCTGCCTTCGCGCTTGATATTGGCCTCACCGAAAGGAATCAGGTATTCGTCTTCAGGCACCGGTGCCTTGTCCTGATACATCAGTTTGTCTTCGATGATCACTACCGGGTTGTTATCCCGGATGGCTGTTTTCATCAGCCCTTTGGCTTCATAGGCCGAAGACGGTAACGCCACTTTAAGCCCCGGGATATGGGCAACCAGTACATGCAGGGATTGGCTGTGCTGTGCCCCCGAGCGGCGCGTGGCGCCCAGATTGGTACGCAGTACCATGGGTACGCTCAGCTTGCCACCTGACATGTACTGCTGCTTGGCCGCCTGGTTGCAGAGCTGATCCATCACCAGATAGATAAAATCGCCGAACATCAGATCGACGATGGGCCGTGCGCCGGTCAGGGCAGCGCCTACCGCGATACCCACGAACCCCGGCTCGGAGATGGGCGTGTCAATCACCCGGTCGGTACCGAATTCTTCAACCAGGCCTGACAGTACCTTGAAGGGTGTGCCAGCTTCGGCCACGTCCTCGCCGAGAATGAAGGTTGTCGGGTCGTGCCGCATCTCTTCGGCCAGGGCCTCGTTTACAGCTTGGGACAGTGTAATTTCTCTCATATCGTGATCTCCCTCAGTTTCCGGCTTGCAGCGTGGCAGGATCGGTTTCCGCGTAGACATGCATGTCTACCTCTGCAACGTCCGGATAGGCGGCGGCTTCGGCATAGGCGACGGCTTCTTTGGCATCCTGCTTGATCTGTTCGTTCAGCGTCTCGATCTCTTCTTCGGTGGCGATGCCCTGCTCGACCAGCCAGCCACGGAATCGAATGATGGGGTCACGGTTTTCCTTCCAGTCAGCCTCTTCCTTTTTCGAACGGTAATATTCGCGGTTGATGTCTCCCACGTGATGGCCGTGGTAGCGATAAGTCATCAGCTCCACAAAGAAAGGCCCCTCATTGTTGCGGCACCGTGCGACCAGTTTCTTGCTCAGTTCGTTGACGCCAAGAACGTCCTGCCCATCAATGGAGAACGCCTCGATGCCGAAAGCCTCTGCACGCGCTGTGATTGAGCCGGCTGCGATCTCCTCGGTCTTGGTGTATTCCGAATAACCGTTGTTCTCGCAGGCGTAGATAACCGGCAGCTTCCACAGCGCGGCCATGTTCATTACCTCGTAGAGCAGGCCCTGCGCGGTAGCCCCGTCTCCGAAGAAGCAGACGGTCACGTCATCCTGGCCCAGTAACTTGGCGCGCAGCGCCGAGCCGGTTGCAATTCCCATGGAGCCGCCGACAATGGCGTTGGCACCCAGATTGCCGTGGCTCTGATCGGCGATATGCATGGAGCCACCCTTGCCGCGGCAGTAGCCTTCCTGCTTTCCCAGCAATTCGCAGAACATCTCTTTATAGTTTGCACCCTTGGCTACGCAATGCCCGTGGCCTCGGTGGGTTGAGGTGATGCGGTCGTTATCGGTCAGAGCCTCACAGATGCCGACAGCTACGGCTTCTTCGCCGGAATACATGTGCGTCAGTCCCTGCATCTTGCCGGCAAGGTAAAGCTGGTTTGCGTTGTCCTCGAAGGTGCGGATGCGCACCATCTGGGTATACATCCGCAGATAGTCGTCCGTATTCGGGCTTGTCTTGGTCTTGGTCTTGGTTTTTGAGGTCATTGGAATACCCATTTTTCAACAGTTAGCGATAGAGCAGTTCCGGCAACCACATTGATACGGCCGGAACATAGGTGATAAGGAGGAGCACAATAACCAGGGGAATGAGGAACGGTGCAGTTGCACGCACCGCGTTCTCAAACCTGATATCAGCGACCCGCGCAAGCACATAGAGCACCATGCCTACAGGAGGTGTCAGAAGGCCCAGCATCAGGTTCAGAATCATCATGATGCCGAAGTGCACCGGATCCATGCCCAGCGCAACCACTACCGGCAGCAGGACGGGCGTCAGGATGGTAATGGCCGCCACCGGCTCCATGAAAAGGCCGACAACCAGGAGCACGAGATTGATCAGCAGGAGTACCAGAACAACATTCTGTGTGTGGCCGAGGATCCCGTCCGCCACTACCTGGGTGACCTGGTTGGAGGTGAGGATCCACGAAAAAATCGAGGCGGCCGCAACGATCATAAGAACAATCGCTGTCGTTTCGATCGTATCCAGTGAGATCGCCTTTAACTTGCGTAAATCCAGTGCCCTGTAAACGAATCCGCCAAGAAGCAGGGCATAGGCGCAAGCCGCAATGGCAGCCTCGGTTGGGGTAAACAGGCCTGCCAGGATCCCGCCTACGATAATGACCGGTGTCAGCAGTGACAGAAAGGCCCGCCGGAACGTTTGCCAAAGGACAGACCAGGCGAAACCCGCATCACGGCCGTAGCCCCGCACCTTCGCATACCAGGCCACCATAACCATCAGTGCTACCGCCATCAGCAGCCCGGGCACCAGGCCAGCCGCAAAAAGCTGGCCTATCGAGGTCGAAGAGATCACCCCGTAGACAACCAGGGGCAGGGAGGGCGGAATCAGTGGCCCAATGGTTGATGACGCAGCGGTGATGCCTACGGCAAAATCCCCGTCATAGCCGCCTTCCCTCATGGCCTTGATCTCGACTGTTCCCAGCCCACCGGCGTCGGCTACAGCAGCGCCTGACATGCCTGCAAACAACACCGAGGCGCCGATGTTCACGTGCCCCAGCCCGCCACGCATCCACCCGACCAGGGCCTTGGCGAAAGCGAAAATGCGGTCGGTAATGCCGCTATGGTTCATCAGGCTGCCCGCAAGAATGAAGAAGGGCACTGCCAGTAACGGAAAACTGTCCACGCCATTGATCATGCGATGCACAACCACTACCGCCGGCAGGGGACTTTCAATCAGCAGGAATGCCAGTGACGCACCGGCCAGCGCCAGTGCCACCGGCAGGCCGATGACCAGAAGCAGTGCAAGTGTTCCAAACAGGATCAGCATGACGGGCCACTCACTCTGGCAGTCCGGCGGGCACATCGGGTGCCACATCCGCCTTTCTGCTGATCAGGTGCCGCCACGCAACAACTGCCGAATAGATCGTCATCAGTGCAAAGCAGCCGGCAACAAAGCCGTAGAGCACCGACTTTGGCAGGTCAATCGCAGTCATCATCTGCCGCGTATTGCCCGCAAGCTCAACGCTGAGCACGGTCAGCACTGTAAACAGTCCTATTCTCAGGAGATCTACCACGGAGGATAAACCTCGGGCTGCCCTGGCCGGCAAATAGCGATAGAAGAATTCGACCGAGATGTGGGTGTTATGCCGCACTGCGATACAGGCGCCGGCAAAGGTCACAACTATCAGAAGATAGCGTGCGAGCTCTTCAGTCCAGCCGATCGAGTCGTTAAGCACATAGCGGGTAAAAAACTGAACGAAGACCACAAGTGCCAGAACCCAGAACAGAAATATAACCAGCCCTGCATCGAGTGCCGGAATGCGTGGTTTTTGTTCGCGTTTGTCAGGTGCGGGAGTCGGATTTGACATGTCGGGAACCTCGTAAGCTAACGCCCTGCCAGGTGCGGAAGCGGAAAAGCAGGCTGACACAAGAACGCATACAGCCTGCTGCGTTTGATCATTTCAAGGCTTGCAGCCTGTCGAAGGTCTTGCGGTCCCAGCTCGCCTGTGGACCATTCAGCTCGTCAGCCACTGCGTCGCGGAAAGGCGCCCGATCTACCTCGTTGACGGTTCCCCCCTGCTCACGGAACCAGCCCACCAACTCCAGTTCGGAGCTGCGGATATCGGACGAAGCCCCCTCGGCCGCTTCTTTCAGCACGGCCATCAGCGTTGCATAGTCCTCGTCCGGCATGCTGTCTGAAACCCGTCCGGCAACGATCGTGAGCAGTGCATCGGTGATGTGGCCCGTCAGGGTGATGTAGTCCTGAACTTCGTAGAATTTTTTGAACTGGATGGTGGGAAGCGGATTCTCCTGGGCATCGACAACGCCCTGTTGCAGTGCCAGATAAACCTCGGAAAATGCCATCGGAGTGGCATTGGCGCCAACAGCCTCTGGAAACATCTTGTATAGCGAGGCGTTGGGCACACGAATTTTCATACCCTCCATATCGGCAGGTGCCCTGATCTCACTGTTCGACGTCACATGGCGCTGGCCGTAATAAACCAGTCCGGCGACGTCGTCGCCGGTGGCCTCGGCATACCCTGCGGAAAGATCGAGGAAAAGATCCGAATCGCGATAGGCTTCCCAGTGCGCAAAGTCACGGAACATGAAGGGGGCGCTGCCGATCGCCATCGGCCCGTAACGGCGACCCGCGAAGAACTGACCGTCATAGATGATGTCGACTGTACCGAGCTCCAGCCCCTCGGCCAGGTCGGTCTGCTTGCCCAGGGAGGATGCCGGGAAAACCTCAATGGTGTACCTGCCATCGGTACGGTCTTCGAAAGCTTCGGCCGCCGATTCCGCCCATTCATGGTAAGGCGACTGTGACTCGTAAACATGGCCCCATCGCAACTCGGTCTGCGCCAAGGTGCTTGCTGAACCAGCTATCGCAAAAATGCCGGCTGCAAGAACCGACGGTATACCGAATATGTTTGTCATTTTTCCTCCCGGAAATTCAATAGGTCCGAAAACGAGATGAGCATCCGCTCTTTCGAAGCGTGACTGGCAATCCGTTGCCAGAAGCTCTTTCCGCTCGTTATCAGAAGTACAAAGCACCTACGACGGTGAACTGGGTGTGCCATTCGTCATCATTTTGGGCAGGCCCACCGTTGGCAAAGTTGGCATTCTTGGACGTGAGCACGCTGACCCAGGTATTGAAAGCGCCACGCGAAAGTTGAACGCCGGCAATGCTGAACTGGGTGTCTTCGCTGGTGAACATGTCTTCGCTGCCACTCTTGAGAAAGTCATAGTCGTGATAGAACTTGACGTTTTCGAAGATCCCCAGAGAGGTCGGCATGGAGTAGGAAATACGGGTCGAGTAGGCCTGGCCGTCAGACGGTATCAGTGCGCCTGTGGAAAGGGCGATTGAGTCCTCGGTCTGATTTACGCCGGGTGCGTTCTCGACGTTGTGGTCATACGCCAGGCCCTGAACCGTGAAGGCAAAACCTCCGGACCGGTAGTTGGCGAAAACGGTCGCGGCCCAATGGTCACCGCCGTCATCATTCGTGCGTGTATTGTAGTAATCGCCGAACTGGCCATTGGAGCCCAGCTGCAGTGTGGCATTGCCGTCCAGGTCAAAGGTATAGGCACCGCCGCCGTGGAAAGTGTTGATTGGCTCAACATCGGCAGAAAACGTTTCATTGGCAAATCCACGTGGGTTGATCTCGCCCTGGGCGATTACGTCGGGACGGAAACGGGCATTCGGATTGTCACCGCTGAGCTCGGTATTCTTGGTGAAGCTGGCTACCCAGTGCCAGTTGTTCTGCTGGTACTGGGTTTTGATGCCGAGGTCGGGGTTGTTTGCCAGGCCAATCCACAGGGGCACGTCGCTAAGAAAGCTGTTGTCGTAATAAGAGCCGTCTACACCAGCGCCCAGGGGCTGGATGATAACGCCGACTTCGGTAGACCAGGCCTCGTTGTGATTCAGGCCGACGTAGGTCCAGGCAGGGAAGAAGGCCTGCTGGGTTACCTGATAGTCCCATCTGGAGTTGTAATAGAGACCGTTGTCCCACTCACCGCTGACAATGAGCTCGAACTTATCGAGAAAATAGGTGCCGACCTTGTCGCGACTGGATTCGTCGTGGTCGGCATAAATATAGAGCGTTTCTACACCGACGCCGACTCTGAGAGGTATGGTGTTCTCGAGATCTGCGATCCGGTCTTCAATATCTTCCATCCGGTAACCGGCCGATTCCTGCGCCATCACCGTTGAGGTGCAAAGCATTGCAATCGCACCAGCGACAGCAGATAAGCTCTGAAACTTCAGCCTAACCTTCGGTATCATACTAGTCATGGTTCTCTCCGCATTGTTTTTGTTTACATAGGATGTGCAACTGCACATTCAATTTTTAGCAAAAGCTCATCAATAATGCAAACGTTTGCACAAAAAAAACAGCTATTCCCGCCTCAGGTTGTTGATGAAAGACTGATGACTCTGGTGCGCAGTACTTCGCCTGTCATGGACGCAATCGGAGAGAGAACTGAATAAAAAAGGCGCCAGCAAAATGCTGGCGCAAGCTCCCTTTGACAAGGGGGTAGGAAACAACAACACAATGCCGCTTTTACGTCAGGGCATCATCGACGAGTAGCCGGTCAAAACGACTTTATTTCGTGGAATCCGTTACTGGAGCACGATGCCGCCATCGATCATCAGCAACTGGCCCGTCATATAGTCAGATTCACTGCTGGCGAGGAAAGAGGCAGTACCCACGATGTCTTCAGGGTAGGAATAACGCTTCATGAGGATCATCTTTTCGGCCAGCTCGTCCATGGACTGCCCCTGTTTTTCAAACTTCCCGATGGCAACGAGATCCTTGTCCAGCTGCTCCCACAATTCCGTTCGCACAACGCCGGGGCCATATCCGTTAACCGTTATGTTGTGGTCAACCAGCGCTTTGGCGCCACCATTTATCATCGCCTGAACAGCATGTTTGCTGCAGGAGTAGGGGATGACGTCGTCAAATGCCTGGCGGCTGAGAATTGAACCCACATTGATGATTTTATACGGGCCATTGTCCTTACCCTGGGCGATCATCTGTTTTGCTGCCTCCTGCATGCCGACCAGGCAGCCCCAGGCATTAACGTCCATGATCTGTTGCCAGTTTTCTTCGGTGATATCAAGAAACATCAGGGGTTTGTTGATGCCAGCGTTATTGAGCATTACGTTGAGGCTGCCAAATGCCTCGACGGTAGCCTGAACGGCTGCTTTCATCTGGTCTCTCTTTGTTACATCCAGAGTAACCGCTATCGCTTTTCCGCCTTTCTCCTGTATTCGGGCTACAACTTCCTGGCAACCTTCAAGGTTGACATCCGCAACACAGACTTTCGCGCCCTGCGCCGCGTAGTGCTCGGCAACGGCTGCACCAATGCCCCTGGCTGCACCGGTAATCAGGCAGTTTTTGCTTTCTAAACGTGTCTTATCCATGTCTTCCCCTCGCGTATTGTCTTTGTTTGGGTTTCAGGTGATATGACAAGTCTAGCTAACCGGTTTTACAAATGCAAACGATTGCGCTACATTGATTTGAAGAGTTTCGCTCGCACTCAATAAATATAAGCAACCACAAAGAATTTACCAATTGGAGAAATTTATTATGACGTTGCATCCCGCTCCTGACCGCCTGATTTTGGAATTGATAGAGCAACGACACGAGTCTGCTCAGGGCATTGTCATGTCACACAGAAGCTCCGGAGAGTCGCCGAAAGGGCGCGTTGTCGAGATTGGCTATGAAGCGAGGTCCCGCCTTGAAGGCATGGAACGGGGCGATACTGTTTTCTTTGTACCCGGGCAGGGAGAAGTGGTAGCGGTCGCTGGTGTTAGCAGGGTGATTATTCACCTGGGCGACGTGCTGGCATGGGCCAATGAACAATAAAGCCAACTAATCATTATTATTCAGGAGTTTTTTGCTTATGTCAGCCAAGCATATCCAGTTCAACCAGGAAGCCCGGAATTCGTTGTTGCGAGGAATCAACGCGCTCGGTGATGCGGTCAAGGCAACTCTCGGCCCTTGTGGCCGGCACGTCGTCATCAGTAAAAAGGATCGTTTGCCATACGTGACAAAGGATGGGGTGTCGGTTGCGAAGGAAACAGAATTATCAGACGAGATAGAGGATACCGGAGCGCGCCTTGCACGCAATGTTGCATCCAAGGTTAATGAAGAGGTAGGCGATGGCACCACAACGGCCACTGTTCTTGCTCAGGCGCTGATGAACGAGGGGATGAGGGCGGTCGCGGCAAATATGAGCCCGGTAGCTATCAAGCGCGGCATAGAGCAGGCAACAAAAGATGCTGTCACTGCTCTCATCAGCATGTCGCTGCCCTGCAATGAGCCTGAATCCATCCGCCGTATCGCGACCATCTCTGCAAATGGCGACAGAGCGGTCGGTGGAATGATTGCCGATGCCATGAGTGAGATTGGCATTGAAGGAGTGATCACGGTTGAGGATGGTACTGGTCTTGATCTGGAGCTGAAGTTGGTCAAAGGCATGCAGTTTGACCGTGGATACGCATCCCCCCACTTCATCAACGATCACAAGAGCATGTCGGTGGATTTCGAAAATCCACTGATCCTGGCCATTGACGGAAAGTTTGATTCATTCAATGATCTGGTCCCTTTATTGGAGACAGTAGGCAAGAGTCGGCGGCCGCTTCTGATTATTGCCGAAGAGTTTGAGCACGATACTCTGCCTACGTTGATCGTTAACCACATGAAAGGACGTGTAAAAGTTGCAGCTGTCAAGTCGCCGGGGTTTGGTGATCGGCGTAAAAACATGATCGCCGATATTGCGATATTGACGGGGGCCAGCCTGGTATCAACTGACCTTGGCGTCACTATTGCTGATCTCCAGGAGGCTGATCTGGGCAGCGCCAGGCGGGTCGTTATAACCCAGGATACCTGCACCATTATCGATGGTGCAGGTGACCCGGATGCGATCACCGACCGAATTGACCAGATCAAGCAGCAGATACCGGATGCGTTTTCAGACTATGACCGGGAAAAATTGATGCAGCGAAAGGCGAGGCTTTCCGGTGGTATCGGCATTATCAAGGTAGGCGCAGCGACAGAGGTAGAGCTGGAGGAGAGAAAGGACAGGATTGGGGATGCTATCCAGGCCACGCGTGCGGCTATCGAGGAAGGGTATGTTCCGGGAGGTGGCGTATCCCTGTTGCGGGCGATCGAGAAGATGGATCCGGCTGCAGAGCTGACTCCCGACGAAGCCGCCGGATACGCTCTTACCATCAGGGCGCTGGAGGCGCCGCTCTCGACGATCGCGGAAAATGCCGGTCTGGTACCGGGGGTGATTATCGAGAATATTCGCGGTGGCAGTCTTGACTACGGTTTGAACGCCGCGACAGGAAAAATAGAACACCTGTTCGAGTCAGGCATTATCGATCCTACAAAAGTCACGAGGCTGGCGGTTCAGACCGCATCGTCACTGGCGACGCTGTTGATTACGACAGAGGTTCTACTTGTCGAGAAGGGGCAGGTAGAGGAAGGTCACCAACACTGATAGGTGGTCAAAAAAACATCAAAAAACAGTGCAAACGATTGCATTATAGCTTGCACTCTGCAAAGATTAACAATGAGATTTTGAGTAACTCATATCCCCAAAAAAACAAGCAACGGAGTCAAAACAATGAAAGTTCAAATAAATCCAATTCGCACTTTTCAGAATCTCGGCAAAGTTTCTCTTCTTGCCGGATCGATCATCAGTCTCGGGTTGTCAGGGATGGCCCAGGCCGAAACTTTCAGGATCGGTATTACCCAGAACAACGTGGGCGTGGACAGCTATCAGACTACCTATGAGCAAGCCTTTGAGGATGCCGCTGAGGAAGCAGATAACGTGGACGTCGTGGTTCTCGATGCTGGCGGAGATGTTGCCCGCCAGATTTCACAGGTAAGAAATCTGATCCAGCAACAGGTTGATGTAATCATCATCTGGCCGACCGATGGCCAGGCGGTAGTTCCTGCAATTAACGGCGCCAGGAACGCGGGTATTCCCGTAGTGGTAACAAATTCGAATATTGCTGAGGCAGGTCAGCCGCTGATCGCTTCCTTTTCCGGCCCCAACAACATTCAACAGGGCGCTTATGCGGCTGAAATGATGTGTAACCAGCTGGGAGGCGAGGGGAATATTGTTCAGATTACCGGGCAACCTGGTTATACAACGGCCATTGAGAGGCAGAAAGGCTTTGAAGACCGTCTTCCCGAAGTCTGCCCCGATGTAAAAATTCTCGATACACAGCCCGGCGACTGGAATCGTGCAAAAGCCCAGCGCACGATGGAGGACTTTCTGACCCGATATGACAACATCGATGGTGTCTATGCAGCCGACGATAACATGGGGGTTGGTGCACTGAATGCTGCGAAATCCGAAGACCGTGCCGGAGAGATAATCTTCATTGGTGCCACCAACTTCGCGGTTGGTTATGAGGCCATGGCTCGGGGTGAATATCATGGCTCGGTGTACCAGTCACCCGCAGAGGATGCGCGCAATGCTTTAAACATCGCTATTGCGGTTGCCCAAGGGAAAGAAGTGGACAAGATGAGTTATTTTGACACGCCGAAGATAACCCAGGAAAACATGGACGAATTCGAAAAGCCTGTTTTCTGAGTCGGGATATCTGACAGCAAAAGGGGCCCTTGCATAAAGGGCTCCGGTTAGTGGGGTCAAATAATGAAAGCTTTGTTGGATTCTTTCAAGCCAGGTTCAAAAGGTGGCGAAATATCTGTGCTTCAGTTTTTTGGGAAGCATGGTATTTCGGTGGCCTTCGTTCTATGTGTCGTCATTTTTTCGCTGTCGACTCAAAAATTTCTTAGCACAGATAATTTCCTGACCGTGGTGATGCAGGCGTCCATTATCGGGACCATTGCGCTCGGTGTGACTTTTGTTGTCATCGGGGGAAATCTGGATCTGTCTGTAGGTTCACTATTATCTTTTGCCACTGTTCTGGTAGTCGACCTTCATGACAAGGTAGGGCCTGGGACGGCAATCCTGCTGATGTTTGTTTTTACCTTGCTGATTGGTTCGATTAACGGATATTTAATCGGTTATCTACGTTTGAATTCACTGATTGTCACCCTGGGTATGTTATCCGCGATACAGGGCATTACCCTCGTTTATTCAGGTGGTAAAAATGTTGATATATCCGATCAGACAAACACCTGGTTTGCTTTTTTTGGAAGAGAGGCGCTCTTTGGAGTTCCGGTTCCGGCAATAATATTTATAGTACTGGGCATTATCTTGCAGATTGTGCTCCTGAAAACGGGTTTCGGCCGCAAGATATTTGCCATTGGCGGTAACGCAACCGCTTCATTATTCTCCGGCCTGCGCAGAAATCGTCTTGTATTCAGTACCTATTTGTTATCAGCGTTCACCACTGGTTGTGCTGCCCTGATTCTGGGCTCCCGTGTGATGGGGTCTCAGAATAATGTCGGTGAAGGTTACGAGTTGCTTGTACTTGCCGGTGTCATCCTGGGCGGAACCAGCCTTCTGGGCGGCTCAGGAAGTATTGCGCGAACCGTCATCGGTGTACTGATTCTGGCGATGATTCAGAATGGACTGTTGCTGCTGGGCTTCCCTTACTATACCCAGTGGCTTGTTACCTGGGTGGTTATTATTGTAGCAGTCTGGCTAGACATAGCTGCCAAGCGTGGCAAGCTGTTTAGCACTTATTAAAACCCGAAATATGACGGGGATAATGACAATGAATCGTATAATTGACTTGGTAAAAAGACAGCCGATCTGGATATTTGTTTTTATCTGTGTTGTCTTCTTCAGCTTTTCATCACCTTATTTTTTCGACATCAGGAATTTCAGTAATATTCTGGTGCAGGCTTCGACAATCGGTTTGATTGCTCTTGGAATGACGTTTGTCATGATCAACGGCAATATAGATTTATCGGTTGGAGCGACCCTGGCGCTCGCAGCGAGTCTTGCCGTCGGTTTGCAGCCGCAACTGGGAATTACCGGAGCGGTACTGGTAGGACTGCTCTCCGGTATTGTGATTGGCGCGCTGAATGGAATAATCGCCTGGAAAACCGGTGTTGACGCATTCATTGTTACTCTTGGTGCAATGATAGGCGTGAGAGGGCTGGTGTTCATCTATACCGGAGAGCAGGCTTTCTACGCGCACGATCTGGCCTATTCTGATTTTGGTGCCAGCTCGTTGTTTGGGATGCCTGTGCTGGCACTGATTTTTATATGTTTAACAATAATTGCCCATCTGGTATTGAAATATACGATTCATGGACGAAACGTTTTTGCTGTGGGCGGTAACCGGGTTGCTGCCAAAGAGGCGGGTATTCGTGTCGGCCCGCATATGTTACTGAATTTTATTCTGATAGGCTTCCTGGCCGCACTCTCGGGTATTCTGTTATCTACTCAAATGGGCGCATCAACGCCGAATCTTGGCCGCAATTATGAGCTTTGGACGATCACTGCGGTCGTCCTGGGCGGGACGCGTCTTACCGGTGGTTTTGGCAGCATCATCGGAACCCTTGGCGGTGTTCTTGCCATCGCAATACTCCGAAATGGTATGAATTTACTTCAGGTGCCGTCGTTCTACGTGCTTATCATTCTGGGCTCTATTCTGATCATTGTTCTGTTTATCGATAAGCGCTTCGCCGAGCCGCAAGGAGTGGGAGCATGAACACACAAACCGAAATGAAAGAATCGATAAACTCGCAGCCCGAAGAAAAACCCTTACTGAAACTGAAAAACGTCAGTAAATCGTTCCCTGGTGTAAAGGCACTGGATGGTGTGGAACTGGATGTTCGCGCCGGAGAGGTACATGCGCTTCTCGGTGAAAATGGGGCCGGGAAATCGACCCTGATGAAGATACTCGCCGGCATCTATCAGCCGGATGGGGGGGAGGTCTTTCTTGAGGATCAACTGGTGCACATGTCGAGCCCCCTGGAGGCCCGGGAGCATGGTGTGTTGCTGATCCACCAGGAACTCTCCCTGGTGCCGGACATGACAGTGGCCGAGAACGTATTCCTGGGAAACATTCCCCGGTTTGCCAATATGTTTGTCAATAATCGCCATCTGAATGAGCGATGTGGAGAAATCCTCACCCGCCTCAATTGCAAGTTCAAGCCCACGGAAAAGCTTGGCAATCTGTCGATTGCCAACCAGCAAATGGTAGAAATCGCTCGGGCACTGGTTTTTCAGCCAAAAGTCGTTGTCTTTGACGAGCCTACCGCCTCTCTTACGGACTACGAAAAAGTGGTGTTGTTCGGTGTAATACGGGAGCTGAAGGAGAGTGGCACTGCCATTGTTTACATCTCGCACCGTATGGATGAGATCTTCGAGCTTTCCGATCGCATCTCGGTGTTGCGCGATGGCACCTACCAGGGCACTTTTTACACCCGTCAAACGAATGAAGACGAAGTGACCCAGCGAATGATTGGCAGGGACCTCGATGCCGATATCGAGCATCAGCCGCCGGAACTTGGGGCCAAAGCCCTGGAGGTCAGCGGTCTTGGTATCGATGGGTTGTATTCAGATATTTCATTTGATGTTCACGCCGGGGAAGTTGTTGGATTCTATGGCCTGGTCGGGGCTGGCCGGACTGAGATCATGGAAACAATTTTCGGTCTGCGTAAGCCTGATTCCGGAAGTGTTCAGATTAATGGCCAGAATCTGGCCATCAACTCGCCGAGTGATGCTATCGATCATGGCCTTGGTCTGGTGCCGGAGAGCCGTAAAGAGCAGGGGCTGGTTCTTGGGATGAGTTGTAAAGACAACACGACCCTGGCCAATATCAGCGAGTTTACGAAGCTTGGCTGGATTGATACTTCTGCTGAGAGAAAGGTGTTCGAAGAGTATATGGATAAGCTTCGCATTAAATGCCCGGGCTGGGAATATTCAACTCTCAACCTGAGTGGTGGCAACCAGCAGAAGGTGGTCATTGGTAAGTGGTTGAGTACCTCGCCAAAAATTCTCATCCTCGACGAGCCCACCAGAGGTATCGATGTCGGCTCCAAATCAGAGATTCATCATCTTATAAGGGAATTGGCGAAAACTGGCCTGGCTGTGATCGTTGTCAGTTCTGAAATGCCGGAGGTACTTACCGTAAGCGACCGGATTATCGCAATGTACGATGGCCGTATAACCCGATGCTTTGACCGTAGCGAGGTAACTGAAGACACGCTGATCAGAGCAATCACTGGCCAGACGGGACACTAGGTGGAGGCGATTTTTTTCTTCCTCCGGATCACGGGAGCTGTTGACTGCCTGATAATGAGTTTGGGTTTCAGCAGCACTTCCTCATAATGGTCATCACTCTCAGGATCTATTCGTTTCAGTAATAGCTCTGCAGACCGTTCGCCCATCTGGAAATGGGGAATGGATATCGTTGTAAGAGGGATCGCAAACCAGTCAAGGTAAGGCATGTTATTAAAGCCCACTATCGATATTCTTTTCGGGCAGGTATATCCAAACTGTGTCAAGGCGGTGAAGCAGCCCAGGGCAATCAGGTCATTTGATGCGATAAGCGCCGTAGCGTCGGGGTTTTGCCCAAGAAATACTGACATTGCCTTTTCGCCGCCTTCCTCTGTCAAAGAGTGGGCTTCGACAATGCGGTGTGGCTCAACTTCGAGATCATGCTCGGCCATTGTTTGCGTGAAGGCCCGCAGGCGGATGTATGACACCGAGATGTTCTTGGGGCCGGCAATGAAGCCGATTTTACGGTGGCCCAGATCAAGCAGATGGCCTACTGCCATTTCAATACCCAATGAGTCATCCACTTTCACCGTATCCACATTACCCTGATCGACCACCCGGTTGACCAGAACCAGGGGAATGCTGTGGCTCTTACACAAATCCACGACGCTATCCGTGCGAAATGCAGCCGCGTATATGATGCCGTCGACGCCCCGGCTTATAAGCTTCTCCACCTCGGTATGAGCTGCACTTGCGTTATTTTCACTGTAAGCCAGGAACGCTGTGTACCCATATTGATTAAGTACGCTGTGTATGCCCCGAACGATAGGTGCAAACACGGGGTTCATCATGTCCGGAATAATGATGCCGATGGACTTGGTTCTTCCAACCTTGAGGGCGTATGCGGCGGCATTCTGCTTGTAACCCATCTCCTGGGCGGCTTTTCTCACCCGCTTTACAACATCAGGGGAAATCATTTCACTGGATTTCTCACTCAACGCGCGGGACACCGTGGAGGTGTTGATGTTGAGGTGTTCTGCCAAATCGCGAAGTGTTACCCGTTTCCTGTGCACCAAAACCAAAGTCCAGTATCTGAGAGAGAGTTGGAAAACGACGTGAGACTACGTCGTGAGCTTCTGCGTTCGATTATCTTGAATACCTAATCTATTGAATGATACACGAATCTGGGTGCACGAACGCTTTTCCTCACCATTTTAATTGAATAACGCAAACGTTTGCACTAGAGTAAGGCTTGATAGTTTCCATAAGCAGAAGAGGCTTATCTTTGCCGCCGCATTGAGGAGGAGTCATGGCTAAGACAGTAAAACCGAGCGAGCCAACCATTGTCCGTTCCGAGGACGTCGATCCTCACTGGGTATGGGGGCGCCCTATACCTGCACCGGGCAGGATGCATGTTGATTTTGAGGAACGGGTAAACTATGACCGCCTGCACCGCTACAGAACAGGAAGGGCGCGGGAAGCTCTGGCTGGCTCCGACCTGGGGGCCATTCTCTGTTTCGACAACAATAACATCAGGTACCTCACCAGTTCCGTTATTGGTGAATGGACCCGAGACAAGTTCTGTCGCTACGCCCTGTTCACCGGCAATTCGGATCCCTACCTTTGGGACTTCGGTTCAGCCGCTGCCCATCATCGCATTTATGCCCCCTGGCTGAAGCAGGAGCGGTGTCGTGCGGGGATGCTCGGGCTGAGGGGATCTATCGGCCAGGAAGCCGGCCTCTTCAAGCGTGCCGCTGAAGAGATCCGCGATATTCTGCGTGCCGAGGGCGTCGCTGATATGCCCGTGGGCGTGGATGTTGTTGAGCCTCCAATGCTGTTCGCACTCCAGGAAGTCGGTCTGGAAATCAGGGACGTGCAACAGGTCATGCTGGATGCCCGTCAGATCAAGAGCCAGGATGAAATCACTCTCCTGAACATGGCGGCCACGATGGTGGATGGCGCCTACGATCATCTGGCCGAAAAGCTTCGGCCGGGCACCCGGGAAAACGAGATGGTGGCCCTGGTCAACAAGTTTCTTTATGACAACGGCTCCGATGATGTAGAGGCAATTAACGCCGTATCCGGTGAGCGCTGCTGCCCGCATCCCCACAATTTCACTGACCGTATGTACCGGCCGGGTGACCAGGCGTTTTTCGATATTATCCAGGCGTTCATGGGATATCGCACCTGTTACTACCGTACTCTGAATATTGGCAGCTCTACCAAATCCCAGGAGGATGCCTACAAGCAGTGTCGGGAATGGATCGACTCTGCGATCGAACTGGTCCGTCCCGGTATGACCACCGACAAGATTGCCGCGGTATGGCCCAAGGCAACCGATTTTGGCTTCGCTAATGAAATGGAGGCGTTCGGTCTGCAGTTTGGCCATGGTTTGGGAATGGCACTTCACGAGCGGCCGATTATAAGCCGGCTGGTATCGTTCGACAGCCCGTTCGAGTTGCAGGAGGGAATGGTTTTCGCGTTGGAGACCTATTGCCCCGCCGCAGACGGTAATGGCGCTGCTCGCATCGAGGAGGAGGTCGTTGTGACCCCGGATGGTTGCCAGGTGATCACGTTATTCCCGTCCAAGGAATTGTTTGTCGCTAACAAGTACTGACCGGCAACAGATCCAGCGGCGATTCCAGAATCAGGAGTCTATGGTTTGAAAGACTATATTGAAGAAATTGGACAAAGCATACCCAACGGACTGTTTGTCAACGGAGAGTGGATAACTGAAACCAATGGCAAAATTGAGGTGGTTAATCCTGCTACCGAGGAAGTAATCGCCATTGTCCCCAGTTGCACGTCTGAGCATGCAAAGTTGGCTCTTGATGCCTGCGAGGGGGCCGCGAAGGAGTGGATGGCGCTGAGCCCGAGAGAGCGCTCGGAAGTCTTGCGATCCATTTTCGACACCATGCAAAAAGAAAAAGACATCATTGCCAGGTTGATCACACTCGAGGAAGGAAAAACCCTCAAGGAGTCAACCGGTGAGGTCGATTATGCCTCGGAGTTTTTTCGTTGGTATGGTGAGGAATCCCTGCGTTTGGGAGGTGAAATGCGGCCATCTCCCAGTGGCAAGCATACGATCGTCGTGACCCATCAGCCGGTTGGTACGGCTTTGTTGATCACGCCCTGGAACTTCCCGGCCGCGATGATCACCCGAAAAATCGCACCAGCCATCGCCGCCGGTTGTGGCGTCATTGTCAAACCGCCGAAAGAAACTCCGCTTACCTCCATGTATCTTGCAGAACTGATGCAAAGATGTGGCGTGCCCGATGGTCTTGTCAACGTCCTGACGACTGATGACGCAGGCGATCTTACCGAGACTCTGGTAAGGGATCAGCGGCTGCGTAAAATTTCCTTCACCGGCAGCACGGGTGTCGGGCGACTTCTGCTTGGTTCTGCCGCCCGAAGGATCCTCAACACATCGATGGAGCTTGGCGGAAATGCGCCATTGATTGTCTGCGATGATGCAAATATCGATACGGCTATCGAAGGAGCTTTCCTCGCCAAGATGCGCAATGCCGGTGAGTCATGCATTGCCGCGAACAGGCTTTATGTTCATGACTCCATATACGACGAATTCTGCAGCCGACTGGTAGAACGGTTCTCCAATCTGACAGTCGGCAATGGTCTTGAGGATGACGTGGATGTCGGTCCCATCATTTCCCGTAAAGAACTGGAGAAACTACAGGCCATAATTGCTGAGGCAGTAAGCGACGGCGCCACTCTTGAAACCGGTGGCACGACGCTTTACGAGAAAGGGTTTTTCTTTGCGCCAACCGTGCTCAGTAACGTGAAATCCGATGCGCGTATTCTCGGCCTCGAAGTGTTCGGTCCTGTTGCGCCTCTGGTGCGGTTCCGGGAGGTGGAATCGGTTATCCAGCAGGCTAACGACACACCTTATGGCCTGGCCGCCTATGTTTTCAGCCGGGATGTTGGTAAGGCGATGCGAATTGCGCAGAGGCTTAACGCGGGCATTGTTGGCGTGAACCGGGGGTTTGTATCCGACCCGGCCGCTCCATTTGGTGGTATGAAAGAGAGTGGCATAGGCCGGGAAGGGGCCCAGGATGGCATTAAGGAGTTCCTGGAGACCCAGTATATAGCCACGTCATGGTGACCCTGCCTGAACACAAGGATTGGTGACGAACATTTTGAGGATTGTAAGTATTCCGGATTTGGTCCATTTTAGGAGGGTTGGATTGTAAGCACGCTACTGTTGGAGAACGTATCGTGAAGACCGTATCGAGCACAGGATTTGCTTTTTTCGGCGCATCGCTGATCGCCATCAGTTACGGTCTTGCGCGCTTTGCCTTTGGTCTGTTTGTCCCGCCCATTCGCGCCGAGCTTGGGCTGACACCTGAAATGATCGGTATTATCGGCGCGCTGCCGCTCATCAGTTTCCTGCTGGCTTCGTTGGTTGCGCCCCTGGCAGCCGATCGTCTCGGTGCCCGCAACACGGCGGTTCTGTCTGGCGGGTTCGGAGCTGTCGGCCTGGCGCTTATCAGCCAGTCCTCGGGCGCGTTGTCGCTGGGAGTGGGGGTGTTCGCTTGCGGCATCTGCACCGGCCTGATGATGCCAGCGCTAACTGCTGCCATGCAGGTGCTGGTTGATCGTTCCATGCACGGGCGCGTCAGCTCTGTGATGAACGCAGGTACGAGTATCGGTGTAGCGGTCGCAGTGCCTGCGGTTCTGTTTATGGCCGGTATCTGGCGTTTCGCTTACGTCTCCTTTGCCGTCCTTGCGGTTATCGGGGTGCTGGCGGCCTGGTACTATATTCCCTCAGTGTCCCGGGTTGCCCCGTCAAATGCGGCGCCGCCGCCCCCGATCAGCGCCCTACAGTGGTGGCGTCTTTTCAGGCTTTCGCTGTTTGCTTTCGTGATGGGCTTCGTCTCTTCCGCTTACTGGATATTTGCGCCCGATCTCGCGGTCACCCTCGGTGAGCTTCCACCCGGGCAAACCGGTTGGCTTTGGCTGGCGGTTGGTATCGCCGGGCTTGGCGGTGCGGTAGTGGCTGATCTGGCCGATCGAAACAACCCGCCCATCACTCAGGCGCTGATGCTGATGATGCTGGCAGCAAGCCTGGCGCTGTTGGCTGCCAGTCCGGGGCAGTTGGCGCTCGCGGCGTTTTCCGGGCTGGTCTTTGGCCTGGCCTATATGAGTCTGACAGGTCTTTACCTGATGTCCGGCATCCGGCTTTTGCCGGGCCGCCTGTCGATGGGTCCGGTACTGCCATTCATGGCGATTTCGCTCGGTCAGGCTACCGGCTCACCCATTGTCGGCATGTTGGTGAACAACTTCGGCTACAGTGACGCGTTCGCCATTTTTGCCGCGATTGGCATCGTGGTGGCACTGCTGTCGCCGCTGTATCCGCGCAGCATTGAGCAAGGGTCTGAGGAGCAAGTGCAGGAAGACACTGGCCTCCAGGCTGCGTACGATTATCAGCTCCGGGATGAGGAGGGCGAGCCGTTCAGCTACGACTCGGAAGAACGCACCTCTGGCCAGTCGGTTGCAGAGTCTTCCGGAGATCAAGACAGACATTAGCCTGGGTCATTCTGCTTTTGTGTACCGATCTCACTGGTATAATCGATTGAGATTTAGGCGGACAGATTGAGAGAACACTCTATGGGTGAAGAAAGTGAGAGTCCGAAATGCGATTCAAACCGCAGAACACGTCCCGGGGCCTTTTTGCGCGGATTTTTGCGGGAACCAGGTCAGGTGGGCTCAATCATCCCCAGTTCGCGATTCCTGGAGCAACGGATCGTAGAGGCGTCGCATCTGTCTGGTGCCAAGCGAGTGGTGGAGCTGGGCCCCGGTACCGGCGGCACTACACGAACGTTTCTCCGGCACCTTGGTGAGGATGCGCGCCTGCTCTCAATCGAGTTAAGTCCATACTTCCATGAACTGCTCGACGAGATCGCCGATCCACGCTTCACCAACCATGTGGGTAGCGCTGAGGATCTCGCAGAGATTCTGGTCTTGCACGATATGGGGCAACCGGACGTGGTTATCTCCGGTATTCCCTTCTCGAAGATGCCGGAAGCCGTTGCTACCCGTGTGGCGCAGGCGGTGAAGGACAACCTGGCCAGGGGTGGGCGTTTCATTGCTTATCAGTTCCGGCGGGATGTGGCCTTGATTACCGACCCGATCATGGGGTCGCCTGCCAGCTGTGCACTGGAGCTACGGAACATCCCCCCGATGCGGGTTTATAGTTGGCTCAAGCCAGACAGGTAACCAGGAGATTCATCATGCATGTGTTCATTGCAGGCGCCAACGGGCAGATCGGGCAACACCTGTTGCAGGAAATGGCAGACAGCGACCATGAGGCACGGGCTCTGGTCCGGCATCAGGATCAGGGGCCGGAACTGCAACAGCTGGGCGCTACCGAAACCGTACTGGGCGATCTGGAGCAGGACTGTAGCGAGGCCATGAGAGGCTGCGATGCAGTCATTTTTACCGCTGGCTCAGGCCCTCATACCGGGCCGGATAAGACCGTCGATGTGGATCAGAACGGTGCTATACGGCTGGTGGATACAGCGAAGGCGATGGGTATCAAGCGTTTTATCATGGTGAGCAGTATGCGTGCTGAAGAAGCGGAAAAGGGACCGGAAAAACTCCGTCACTACCTTTGGGCCAAACACAACGCTGATGAGCACCTGAAGAACAGCGGCCTGGATTACACCATTGTTCGGCCGGGGCAGTTAACCAATGATGAAGGCACGGGCAAGGTCACGATGAGCGCGAGGCTGGAGCAGTTCGGCAAGATTCCACGGCAGGATGTCGCCCGCGTGCTATTGGCGGCGCTGGAGTCGGAGGCGGCCTCTAATCGCGTGTTTGATGTGGTGTCTGGAGACACGCCAATATCTGAGGCAATTTCGTCAGGTTGAACCCGCTTCCACCCGTGACAGGAACTCCCCGATATGCTCGAACGCCTCCTCCGCTTCGGGTAGCAGTGGTGTAAATATATGCCACACATGAACCATGTCAGGCCAGGTCTGCACTTCCACCGGTGAGCCCGCAGCCCGTGCTTTTTCTGCATACCGCTGGGCATTTTCCAGCAGCATCTCTGATTCGCTGACCTGAATCAGTGTTGGCGGGAGATTGTGTAGCTTCCCACGCAGGGGCGACGCAACCGGGCTGGTGGGCAATACCCGCATGCCAAGAACGGTGGCCCACCACAGCAACGGTGTCGGTATCCGGGCCAGTTTTTTGACGGTTGGCCCCAGCATGACATCGGTTTTCAGGTTTGCTCGTTTGCCCAGTGACGTCACCATGAGTTCGGTGGAGGGAGACAGTGCAATGGCAGCGTCTGGCGGTTGCAGGCCCTGATCCCGTATCCAGGCGATGAGTCCCAGGGCATGGCTACCACCAGCCGAATCCCCCGCAACCACGACGAAATCGGCTGGAGTCTGTCCTTCCGGGCTGTTGCCGAGCATCCAGCGATAAGCCTGACGGCAGTCGATGACCCCATCCAGGTAGCGGTTTTCCGGCATCAGACGGTAATCGACAGCGAATACGCAGGCTTGGGCCAGGCGCGACAGCCGGTCGGTGATGGCGCGATGGCTTCTGGGGCTGCCGGCGACCCAGGAGCCACCATGAATGTAGAGAATGCGTCGCTCGGGTTTTGCACCGGGTGCAATGACCCATTCGCCCCCGGGGGAGTCGCTGCCAGGGGAGCGAATTTCCGAAGCCAGTTCCAGGCCGTCGCTCATGCTGTCCATATAGTTCCGCAGCGCCTTTACACGAGCGCGGCCACGGAGACCTTCAGTGGCCCTATGCATGCCCCTGACCATTTCAACGACCTGTTGACGAGCCTCACTCTGCTGCAGGCGTCCGGGCACTTCGATGTCATTGCCGCCATCCTGGCGCCTGCGCAGGAAGAACACCACGGCGGCAATCAGCACGACCATGAGCAGTCCAAACCACATCATTGCGAACCAGGCAATTCCGAACATCATCTGTTGCCCTTGTCTGTCAGGGTGTCACGGTAATAGGGAGATTCAGCGCTGCCAACAGTTGTTCTGTGCCGGGTTCGTTGAAGAGTCCGGAGTTGCGACTGATCACCAGTTGCGAGGCGCGCTCCTCGCGAAGTACCCGGGCTACGGTTGCCGGATTTGGATCGGACATGACCCGCAATCGGGTGCTGGCCCCGAGCACCTCAAGCTCCTGCCTGATTGCGTCGAGCCGCTCGGCGGCTGGCTCGCCGTCAGTGCCCAGAACGATGGTCACCGGTTGGTGATCGTGCCGGCAGATCTCGATCGCTGCCAACGCAGCCCGGTGATTTGCCTCATCGTGCTCATTCAGGAAAACAACCACCCGGTTCTGGTATCGCGGTTTCAGCTCGCACCACAACAATACCTGCCCGGGCGATTGTCGAATCAGCCCCCGTGCAGTAGAGCCCAGCCGGGCACCCCCCGGGGAAGACCAGCCGGCACGGCCGAGTACAAGGAGATCATCCGGGCCGACCAAGGCCAGCACCTCCTCAATGACACGACCACGGGCAATGCTGAGCGAGGCTTTGCCTCCCCGCTGCTTTACGGCCCCGGCAAGGGCCGCACGCGCCTGGTCCGCCAGCCGTCGCATGCGCTGCTCCAGAATGCCGGGATCGAGTGGCCGGCTGGTCCCGGAGACCGAGCCAACCTCCCGGGCAAAACCGAAGCCGGCGCTGCGCACCAGGTTCAACTCCTCAACAAACACACCCAGGATGTCGGCATCCCGCTTTCCGGCAATATCTGCAGCAGCCTCCAGGGCCGCGTAGCTCATCCGTGAACCGTCGATAAGCACCAGAATACGGCCACGCGCAGACGCCTGCTTTTCGGATTTTTCAGGATTAATCACCGCTTGCGCCTCCATTGCTGTCACGGCTTCCCTCGCCGTCATCCCGATTCCTGCTAACTTCGGCAAACCGGGACAGGCGATCGGCCACCGCCCGATTGAAGGACGCCTCGGGGAACTCCCCGTTCCCGTCCGGCTCGCCGGCTTCCATGCCCGTCAGAAGTTCAATCGCCTGATTGATGTGCGAGACCGGATAGATGCTGAAATCGCCATCGGCAATGGCCTCGCGAACCGCCGAATTGAGCATCAGGTGTTCGACATTACTCGCCGGTAAAATCACGCCCTGCCCGTGGACCTTCCCGGCTTCACGACAAACCTCAAAAAAACCCTCGATTTTTTCGTTAACACCGCCCACTGCCTGAACCTCCCCATGCTGGTTCATCGAGCCAGTGACGGCAAACGCCTGGCGCAACGGTAGACGGCCGATTGCCGACAGCAGAACACAGGTTTCTGCGACGGAAGCAGAATCGCCTTCTACGCCGCCGTAAGACTGCTCGAAAGCCAGGCTTGCCGACAGGGACAACTCGCCATCGCCGGCGTATCGGCTGGCCAGAAAACGGGAGAGAATCATCACTGCCTTGCTGTGAATCGGGCCGCCCAGCTTGGCTTCCCTTTCGATATCAACAACCTGTGCTTTTCCTGGCCGCGCGGTGGCGGTGATGCGGGTTGGCTGACCAAACATCGAAGCACCGAGTTTGAGCACCGATAGGCCGTTAACCTGGCCCACGGTCTTACCCTCGGTCGCAATCATCACAATGCCGCGGCTAATCTGCTCACGACTCTGTTCGCGAATCCGGCTGGCGCGGAACTCCCGCTCATCGACCGCCTGTTGGATATGATCCGCTGCCATGGTAGTGACACCGGCCTGCTCTGCCCAATGGTCAGCCTCGCTGACGAGATCCCGCAGCACCCGATCGTGCGCTGTCAGCTTGCGCTGATCCGCCGCCAGCCGGCTTGCCTGCTCTATCAGTCTTGCCACCGCATCGCGGCCAAGAGGCCGGCACTTCAGATTCCGCGCCATGGTAGCAATCATGCGGGCATAGAGCCCATAGCTATCGTCGTCCCGATCGAGATCGTCCTCAAAATCGGCCTCAACTTTAAACAGATCCAGAAAATCAGGATCATAGTGGGACAGCAGGTAATACAACATGCGGTCGCCCAGCAACACGACTTTAACCGATACCGGAATGGGCTCCGGCTGCAGGCTTATGGTGCTCGCCAATCCATACAGCCGTTCCAGGGACTCGACCCGGATCTCGCTGGAAAACAGGATCCGCTTCAGGCTCTCCCATGCCATTGGCTGGGTCAGTATCCGACGCGCATCAATGATCAGGTAGCCACCGTTGGCCCGGTGAACAGCACCACCCTTTATCAGACTGAAATCGGTGTACAGTGTGCCCTGCCGGGTCCGGTGTTCGATTTGGCCTGACAGGTGCTGATGATTAGGCAGGTCCTCGTAAATGACGGGTGCCCCCGTTGTTTCCGCATTATCCACCAGTAAATTGACCCGGTACCGTCCCAGCAGACCATTGGGTGGACCGTTCTCGCTGTCCTGGAACGCTTCCGCATGTTCCACCACATCCTCGCGTATGGCATCCAGGTGATCGACAACTTCGGGCCGGTGACGCCATTTTTCGCGAAGCTCTCCGATCGGTCCGCCGAGAGTGAGCTGAACCATTTCTTCATTCAGCTCGTGAACCCGCTGTCGCACCTCCTTGCGTAAACGTGGAATCTGTTGGATGGTCTGCTGAAGTTTCTTCTGAAGTTCCTCCACCTTGGACTCGATGAGTTCTTTTTCTTCATCGGAGAACTTTTTGTATTCCTCCGGATCAATTACCTCGCCATTGCGAATGGGGGCAAAGGTGAAGCCCGAGGGCGTTGTTATCATGGCGATGTTATTGGCGTTGGCTTCTTCCTGGATATCAGACAAACCCTGATTCTGGCGCTTTGTCACTTCCTCCTGCAGCTCCTGCAGACGCGCCTGATACTCCTCACTTTCAAAGGTCGCCGGAATTGCCGTGCGCAGCTCCGCGGAAAGGTCATTCATATCTTTCTTGAACTGCCGTCCTTCCCCGGCTGCGAGACGGATGGCCCCGGGCCGGTCCGGGAACTCAAAGTTGTGAACGTGGCACCAATCCGAAGGTACCGGTTGCCGCTCGGCGTGTTTGCCAAGGAAACGCTCGACCAGGTCGTGCTTGCCAGCACCGGCAGGCCCCAGGACAAACAGGTTAAATCCGTCTGCCTGCATACTGGCCCCGAACTCCAGGGCCCGCAGCACGCGCTCCTGGCCGCAGGGCTGATCAAGGTCCTCCAGCGAATCGGTGGTGTCAAAATCCAGTTGGTCGAGTGGGCACCGGTGATAGACCTGTTCCGGGGTCAGTGGCGTGGGTAATGTCATCAAGGTCCTCCTGATGATTGACTGGCAGCCTGGGAAACTGCGGAGAATTTCACTCAAGGATAGACCACTAAACGCTTTTTTTTTTGGTAATCCGTTATTTGTTGTCATTGATTTCGGCCCCTCGTTTGACTTCCTCAGGGGATGAACTAACTTAAAAGATGGCGCCCGACAACGCACTGCAGGCCGGCTGGGACGGTTAGCGTGACTTGGGCGGGGCGCTTTTGATTCCTTTGTTAGAGCCCCGTGTCCTTACAATGACGCTCTTGCCGTCAGGGAATCCTCCGAATGTTCAGCCGGATGCTGGAAGGGGGGTTGTCGCCATGAGTGAAGGGATAAAGATCCACACTAACCTGGTCATTGTAGCGGTGCTCCTGTTCGCCGCTTTCTTCACCTACATGATGCTGAGCAGTTCCGGCCCGGGCCTGTTCAAGGTGGAGACCAAAGGCGGGAACTCGGTCGTTCTTGATTTCAGCGGGCGGGAGTATGAGCTCTCCAGCCTCTTCGACGATGTGATGGCAGACGAAGGCCAGGCCGACATCGTGCGGGCGATGCTCAGGGAGCGATATGGTCTGTATAGCGTTCAGAGTGTCGAGTTTGTGGATTACTTACGCAGACTTTCACCTCAAGACGAGGTTTCCAAAGAGATCATTGGCCTGCTAGTGGATGGTGCAGGCCCGTTTGATCATCAGTTCCATACCTATCGAAATATCCATAGCCTCAGCGCGGCCCTTGAAATAATCGGACTCAACCGCGATTCCCCGGCCGCTGTGCGCCTCAGGGAGGCGGCGAACCAACAGGAAGGCATTTTCCAGCAGGTCGGCATACCTGTTCGGGTAACGTTTGTACCGGACTCGCAACTTTCCGATAATTCGGCCGCCGTTTGCTCGCCACGAAGGCACAAGTTTATCGGTCATGACCTGCTTCTGATCAATGGCGAGCAGACACAGAGAATGGTGTCTGTGTTCGCGGAGAGACCCTTCCACTGCACCCGGCTACCTGACCCGGATGCCACCGAAGTCATCATGATAAATGCCAACACTGCCAGGGCACTTTACGGAAATGTAGGGCAGGAGCGGTTACAGTCGGCCGTGGCTTACATCGTGCCCCTGGGGTACCAGGTAAAGATGGTCATGGGTCAGGAGGCGGTCGTTTCAATGGTGTTAACAGGGGTTGGAGGTGAAAAATGAGAGTACTTGTACTGTTGGCTGGCCTCTTTTTTGCGTCCGCGACACTGGCGGATTGTGTCTATAACGGCCGCTCCTATCCAACGGGCACGGTTATCGGACCCCTCGTGTGTCAGCCGGATGGCACCTGGAAGCAGCGTTAAAAACCAGGGGAGATTTACTTTCTGACTGTTCCTCGAAAAACCAATCCGTGTTTTCGATCGTAGCCCTTGGTACGTGGCAAATTTCAATGCTTTTAATATACTGAATTTGCAGGCGGAAACTTTTTAGACGCTGAAAGGAGAAGATGTATGTCCAGCCCGGAGCACAAGCAGAAAATCTGGAATCTCATCAAGGATATCAAGACCGGAATGCTGACAACGCGTCATGGCGAAGAGCTTCGGTCACGGCCCATGGTGCTGGTGCAGGATGAATATGACGGCATTCTGTGGTTTTACACCGATCTGGAGTCGGAAAAAGTATTTGAGCTGGAGAGCGATAACGATGTCTGTATTTCGTTTGCTGACCCCGACGAGCATGTCTACGTGTCGCTCACCGGTGTCGGCCGTGCCATTCAGGACAAGACATTGATCGACAAATACTGGAATCCGTTTGTTGCTGCGTGGTTCCCTGACGGGAAGGATGCACCCAACGTGGGCATGGTGGAAATCAAGGTTGTGAAAGGAGAGCACTGGAACAGCGACAGCAGCAAGATGCTGAAAAGTGTCAAAACGGCCAAAGCCAAGATTAAAGGCGAACAGCCAGATCTCGGGGAACACGAGAAGTTTGGTCTGGAAAAGTAGATTTCCTGGGGTGATTGGGCGATTCTGCGTAGATCATGCATCTTCAGGGATCGTAATTATGTCGCCACAAGATAAGGCGGAGCGAGCCGATGGCTGAATCATTCTCCGCAGCAGTGGCGGAACAGCTGAGGCAAAACCTGGGCGCGGCTCTCCAGGCTCTGACCGGCGAGAATGTGGAATGGGGAGAGTTCGCGGCTCAGTTACTGAGCCAACTGCTTATCTCCATTTTCTACCTTGCGTTGTTTGTCGCAGCTTATCTGCTGCTGATCGGTGCGATCCGTCTGGTGATAGGCAAGCAGCGGGCGCAACAGGCGTTGTTCTCACAAATATCCAGCGGTGCCCGCTACCTGGCCGGGCTGGGTGCTTTGCTGGTAATCCTGGCGCAATTCGGGGCCTCGCCCGAGTTCCTCAAGGGCATGGCCAGGGCAGGCTTGATGGTCCTGGCATTTTTTGTTGCCTGGATGATTGTCAGGCGACTGATGAAGGAGGCTGTGACTCGCTATCGCCTGGATCCGTCGATCCGCCAGCTGGTCGAAAACCTGTTTTCAGTATTTGCCGGCACCCTGGCTCTGGTGACAGTACTGGCCCAGTTCGGGTTTGATGTAATCTCCATTATTGCAGGTTTGGGCATCGTCGGTATTGCGGTCGGTTTTGCGGCGCAGTCCACTCTTTCGAACTTCATTGCCGGTATTACCCTGCTGATTGAGCGGCCCTTCCACATCGGCGACTGGGTGACGATTAACGGCCAGGATGGCAAAGTGGTCAAGATCGCACTGCGTACCACCTGGCTGCGCACCCGGGATAATATTTTCGCAATGATTCCGAACGATAGCGTGGCGTCATCGGATATCATTAATTACAGTGCCGAAGGTGCGACCCGGCTTAATATTCAAGTGGGCATTGCCTACAAGGAGTCTGCGAAGGCGGCCAGGGAAGTTCTTATGCCGGTTTTACTTGGCCACCCGGAGGTGTTGCAGGGCGCTGGCATGGAACCACGCGTGATGCTCAAAAGCCTGGGTGATTCCTCGCAGGATCTGGAAGTCAAAGTATGGATTACTCCGGACAACCTGGATGTACAGCCGCGAATCATGGCGGACATTCTGGAGCAGATGAAAGATGCCCTGGACACCGCTGGCATCGAGATTCCGTTCCCCCATTTGCAGTTGTTTATTGACGATGCCAAAGGGCTCAAGCCGATCATGGAGCCCTTGTACCCGAAGCTGGCAGCGAAATGACCAGACAAAGACGAATCCTTATTTAATTGGAAACCTCGTCTGAAAGCTCCAAGACGAGTGGATCCATCAACCGGTAAACCCAGGCTGAATCGCCATCCTGCAGCGTCAATTCCACTCGCTCATAGCGAACACCCAGCCGCTCGTACCGATCGAGGGCCCGGAGTTCATCGGCATTCACTGTGATGACTTCCCCTTCGGTGACAGCCCCGGGAGCTGGCTTGAGGTCCAGTTCGTCCTTACGGAAGCCGGGCAGCTTTGCGGGTTCACCATCTCCGGCGCGCCCCATCACCAGCCAGCGCACCCAGGGCTCCGTGAGGGTGCCGTAGACAAAGACCGAATAGGTGGCGTCGTCATCAATGTCAGGCAGGTCTCCGGCCGGATTATAGCCATAGGGGCTGGCAAAGGTCAGCCAGAGGTAGCCAATCCCAAGCACAACGAGGGTTGCGATGGCCGCCAGGGTGTACAGGATTGGTTTTTTCATTGAACGCTACTCACTCTCTACGGCACGAATTTCCACTTATGCCTATATAACCAATTCTGGAAGCATGCTAAAACGTCTCGCCAGTGGTCGCCAGTGTTTCTTAAAGCGCCCGGGTGCCTCTCCATTCATCAGGATTTCAGCATGTCAGACAAATTTTTCTTCAAAGGCCGGCAGGACGCACGCCAGCACCACACCGCTTACGGCGGCTTCCAGACCAACGCCAGCCAAAAGAGTGGCAGCAAGAAGTTCCCGCTGACACTGGTGGTTACCAGTGAGGCCCGCAAGCTCGAGATCGAAGCACAGGTGGCCGAGGCCAGAGTCTATGCGGACATTATGGTTGATACCCGCGAGGGCGCTGCTGAATCCATCGCTGAACTGAGTGCACTGCAGAACAAAGGCGCGACCGTCACCACGGCCAAAGCACCGTCCCGCAATGACCCTTGCATCTGTGGCAGTGGCTTTAAATTCAAGAAGTGCTGTGCCTGAGGGTCATGAGCATAAAGAGAGCAAAGCATGATTATTTGCGGAGTCGAGCTTAGCGGCAGCGATGCGGTTGTGTGTTTACTGAATCTCGACCGGGACCAGTTCAGTTTGCCGGAGTGCAAGGTGCGCAAGCTGTCGCTGAACAAGAACCACACCCGGCAAGACCTGAAACAGTTCCAGGCAGCTTTCGCCGCATTGATGGCTGAACACGGGGTGACCAGCGTGGCGATCAGGGAGCGGATGCCGAAAGGCAAGTTTGCCGGTGGCGCCATCAGCTTCAAACTGGAGGCTGCCATCCAGCTGATCAGCGATGTTGAGCTGGAAGTAAGGTTGCTGCCGCCAGCGCTGATAAAATCGACGCTGGCAGGCAATCCAATGTCCGTTGCTTTTGCCGACACCGGCTTGAAGGTTTTTCAGGAACCCGCCTTTACCGCCGCGTATGTGGGGCACATGGCAAAATAGCTGCTGGCTGGCTCCGTTCAGGCGGATTTCACATTCTTAATCAATAGCTCTCTGGACCGCTACGTAATGCGTGGCGGTACCGCCATCCATCACCGGTGCAATTTTCCATTCAATGGTAAAAGCCGAACCGTCTTTGCGATAATTAATAGTGGTGCCGTGGAAGGTCCGGTTGTTTTTCAGATCTTCCGCCAATCTTTCTTTTACGCCACTCTCGGTTTCCGGCCCCTGCAGTAGTCCCGGTGTCTTGCCCAGCACCTCTTCGGCTGAATAGCCGGTCAGATTGCTGAAGGCCTGGTTCACATACACGATCACGGAATTTTTATGGTCAGCCGTCGCTTCGGTCACCATCACCGACTCGAAAGCCAGGCCTGCCACGGTTTTAAAGAGTGGAGATTCCAGCAGTTCTTTGGAATTGTTCATACATGTCCTTTTGCGTGAAAAAAAGTGGACCCTGATTGATGGATCGCAAGGTGATGTACGAACTGCGCCCGGCTCTGTATCAGTTTCGGCTCAAAGCAAAGCTCAGTAGCCATCGGCTACCGCTTTCGATCTTTGAAACCCCGTGCTGGTAAAGGTCTGGCCGGAACAGAATGAATCGTCCGGACAGATTGAATACGTTTTTTTCGCAAATGAACTGGCCACCCGCTTTGGGTTTGATCAGCACACAGTTGAATTTGTACAGCCGGCCCTCGGATACCATATCTACGTGAGGCACTATCTTATGACCCTCGGGGTAACGGACCAGGTAGATGTTCAGGCGTCTGGAATGGAAAAGAATCCGGGTTTTCACGTTTGATGACATCGGGTGCGTGTTCACTCGCAAGTAAGTTATCCTGCGATTGTGAGCGCCCCGCCCGGTAATTGAAAGTGGCCATCCAGACATCGAGACTCTGATCCACATGTTCCGTAAGGTTGTCACAAAGGATCCGACGGAAATACGCGCACCGAAACCATGAAGGAGGATTGCATGAACGTCTCATTTATCGGCCTTGGCATCATGGGCAGCCGCATGGCCAATAATCTGCTCAAGTGCGATGACATTACACTGACGGTTTTCAACCGTTCCCCTGAAGCAATGGCTCCGCTTGAAAAGGCTGGCGCCCGGGCCGCCGATTCTGCCCGGCATGCAGTGGCTGACGCCGAAGTAGTGTTCACGATGCTCAGCGCACCGGAAGTGGTGGAAAAGGTCGCCTTTGGGGATGACGGCGGTTTTATCGATGCCATGAAGGAAAACGCCCTCTGGGTAAATTGCTCGACCGTGAATCCTTCTTACACCCGAGAATGCGACGAGCGCTCCCGTGCCCGGAAAATACGCTTTCTGGATGCGCCAGTGGCAGGCACCAAAATGCCGGCAGAAACGGGCGAGCTGACGTTCCTGCTCGGCGGAGAATCTGCTGATGTCGATCAGGTTCGGCCATTGCTCGATGCTATGGGGCAGAAGGTCCTTCACGTTGGTCCCGCAGGCCAGGGCAGTGCCTTCAAGATGCTGGTCAATGCACTGCTGGCCCAGAGCATGCTGGTGTATTCCGAAACTGCACTTCTGGGCGAGAAACTCGGGTTCAGCCGGGATTTTCTGATGGATACACTGCCGAATTTGCCGGTTACAGCGCCCTTTCTGAAGGGGAAGGCGGAGCTCATAAAGGAAGGCGGTTACGAAGCTCAGTTTCCGCTGGAACTGATGCTCAAGGATCTGCACTTGCTGGATGTGACCGCCTACGAACACAAACAGCCGCTATTCCTGGCCAGCCTGGCGAAATCTGTCTATGGGCAGGCAAATAGCGCAGGGCATGGACGGGATGATTTTGCGTCGGTATTCAAATACCTGGACAAGGGCTCGTGAAGGCAGTTAGCTGAATATTCCGGATCGTTGTTTTTGCTCAACTGCTCCTGCCTTTTGAAATTACATCGCCCGGTCCCGGTTCACGAACCCTTGGGTCTGGCGGTCAGACAGCTCAGTGACAGGTCCTTTTCCAGCCTGTAGGTATCAAAATCCCGGGCCAGGAACAGCTGGCCTCGATATTGTTGCATGGCTTCGGCAGCCAGTTGGTTGATATGGGGTGCGCCCCCGGGGCCCGACTGATAGCGGGAACTGAAGTGGGTCAGCACCAGGTTAGGCAGCCGGGCCTGTTGGGCAAACCGGCCCACCTGCCGGGCGGAGCTGTGTTGTGGCCAGGGGCCGATCCTGTCTGCCACGTCCTGGGTGTAGGTGGCCTCGTGGATCAGTACATGGCTCCCGTTGCAGGCATCGCTCAGCAGCTGCGGGTCGTCGTTGTCTCCGGCGACGATCAGGCGGCGGGCCGGGCGTGGAATGTGCGTGTAATCTTCACTCCTGAGCAGGCGGCCGTCCTCCAGGGCTACGTCCTGTCCTTTCTGCAGCTCGCCCCAACTGGGCCCGGGTTCTATGCCATCTTCCCTGAGCTTGTCCTGCAGTAGCTGTCGCTCCAGGTTCCGCTCAGTGAACACCCAGGCGCGGCAGGTCACGCGATGGGACAGTGCCACGCTGGTCACCCCGAAATGTTCATCCTGCCATTGCAAGCCTGGTGCCTCGGAGTCGATAAAGTTGAGAGGATAGCCAAGGCTTGAGTCGCTGTTTTCAATCACCGCATTGACGAGGCTTTGCACCTGGGCAGGGGCGACGATATCGAGCCCTTCGGTGCGGCCCAGCATCGAGGCGCTGGTGAGCAGTCCCGGCAGGCCGAAGGTATGGTCGCCGTGGATATGGGTGATGAAGATGGCCCGCAATTGCATGAGCGAGTACCGGCTGTGCAACAGCTGGTGCTGCGTGCCTTCACCACAGTCCACCAGATACCAGGGTCTGGGGCCGGAGTGGCAAAGCGCCAGCCCGCTCACGTTCCGTGATCGTGTTGGTGTTCCGGCGGATGTGCCCAGGAAGGTGAATTCCATTGTTGATCCAGTCTGCTAATGGTTGGCTTATATTCTACACTGAGCGAAGGACTCGCTTGGAGGCTTCGGATAGCCATGAATGAGAAGGCCCACAGGTATCTGATACGGGAAGCCGTAGAGGATGATTTGCCCGTACTGGTGGAATTTCTTGCCAGCCTGGCCTTGCACGTTTCGGGTGCGCCAGCCTTGAGCCTGGAGAAATATGAGCGCGACCGTCTTATTGCAGTGTTGCGCTCGTCTCTGACCGATGCCAATAAGCAGATAGTGGTGGCGGAGGTGCCGGAAGCAGGCCTGGTTGGCATGGGCTATATTTATATAGCGAGCAATCAGGGCATCTGGGAGCAGACCAGTCATTTGGAATATAGGTCGGGAATCATCGATGATGTATGGGTGGAGCCTGAATTCCGGAAGCTGGGGATTTTCCCCGACCTGTTGCGAAAGCTGGTAGCATTCGCGGAGATCCGCGGTGTGTATGAGCTGGTTCTCGAGTACTCTGCGTCTAACAAGGAGGCCAGGGCGGCCTGGACCAGGCTGGGCTTCAAGACAATAGGGGTACGTGCCGCCGCATTTACAAGCTCGGTGCGGGAAGCCCTGAAAAGCCGGTCTTAGAAGCCGGTGCGGTATAGAACGCTCAAGACGCAAAGGAGGTTTGGGTGCTAGGCGACAGAACCGTGAATGTGTTTTATGACGAAGTCATGTTGGGCCACGATCCCCAGGTGGATCTGCCTTTTGTTCCCAGCAGGGTGGAAAAGCGCGTCAGGCACATACTGCAGGGCCTGGACTTCAAATGGAGTTATCCGGAGCATCCGGGGCGCCTGACGGCTATCAAAAATTACCTGGACCAACACCCTGTGCCAGGTGTCCAGCTCAAGTCGGGAAGCCCTGCCACCTACAACCAGCTCGCCCGGGTACATACCACATCCTACCTGGATCACTTCCTCTCCCTTTTCGGAAAGAGCGCCTGGGTGGACTCGGATACCACGGCAGTATCGCCAAACAGTGTCAACGCCGCCTTAGCGGCAGCCGGTAATGCCATTGCAGCGGTGGAAAGTGTAGTCAACGGTGATTGCCAGAGCGCCTTTGCACTGGTGCGTCCACCCGGCCATCACGCTGAGCCGGTCAGGGCAAGGGGCTTCTGCCTGTTGAATAACGTTGCCGTGGCGGCCGCCCATGCCCAGGCAAAACTGGGCTGCAAGCGGGTGCTGATCGTTGACTGGGACGCGCATCATGGTAATGGCACCCAGGATATTTTCTGGGCAGACCCGGATGTGCTTTTCTTTGATACCCATTGCGCCGCACCCTTTTATCCGGGGTCCGGAGACCTGGAAGAAGTAGGTGCGGGCTTCGGCGAGGGCTATACTATCAATGTTCCGCTTCCGGAGTCAGCCGGCGACGTCGCCTTTGAAAAAGTGTACCGGGAAATACTGGTGCCGGCCGCAGCATACTTCAAGCCGGACCTGATTCTCGTGTCTGCGGGATTCGATCCCCACCGCAATGACATGGCTTTGAACCTGACCTACGATGGCTTCAGGGTTATCACCCGCATCATTCAGGAAATTGCCGACCAGCACTGTGCAGGCAGGCTAGCCCTGGTGTTGGAGGGTGGCTACAATTTGAGCTCTCTCGCACAAGGTGTCCACGCGGTGCTGGAAGTGCTTGCTGGTGGAGAGACACCGAAATTACTCGAGGCAGGCGTAAGGGAAGCGGATGAGGCCGCAGAATTCCACCGTTCCGCATTCAGCGACGATGAATGAGAGGGCCGCACCGTCCACGGAACATCCCAGAAACCGGTGGACGACTTTTCTGGCGCATCTGTTTCTGATTCTCGCGGCCTGGACTCTCTTTATCAAATACCTGTTCCCGATCGCTTTTGCGCAAGCCAGCGGGGAGCCGTGGACAACCTATATCTACTGGGACCTGTGGCCGGTTGCCCATGTCTGGCTGGCCTGGGCATTACTGGCGCGCCCACGTTACACCCGCCTGCTGGCTATTGGCATGTCCGCAGTTGAGATTCTGATCATCGTCACCCTGTTCAGCCGTTTCCTTGTTGACCCGGAGTGGTCCATCTGGCGGACCAACTGGTTTGTGAACAAGGTATTTGTGCTGGGGGCGTTTTTCCTGGTGCTGGGCACCGCTGTGTTTCGGCCGGGAGCGCTGAAGGCGCGATCGCAATAATCAGTCACTCCGCTTCAGAGCCATCTCGCGGAAGTCGATTCCCAGCCCGGTAATGTGCTCATCAGGGACCGGTTCTTTGTCGTCTGTCAGGGTAAGTATACGCAAGCCTTTTAAGGTAGTCTTTCTGAGGCGGATTGGGTCATGATTATCCACTACGTCACTACACAACGGTAAAGGATGCATGCTTCACGAACTGGGTTTTGGCGGAATGCTGTTCAGTCCATTGCTGGTGCTCGTGCCGATGGCGTTTATTTTGAGCGCTGCTACCCGGCTGGCGTTGCACCGACTGGACCTGCGTCGCTATATCTGGAAGGAGGCCTGGTTCGATGTCGCCGCGTTCGTGTGTTACCTGGCAATGATTGTCTATCTGTTCGGGAGCTAGGAAAGACTCATGGGAAAGCTACTGCGTGTTGGTATTACGTTGCTGGTGGTTGCGATAGCGGTTGTTGCCGGTAGCTGGCTCTGGAACCATTACCTGTATTCGCCATGGACACGCGACGGAAGAATACGCGCAGATATCATTACGATTGCGCCAGACGTTTCAGGCTGGGTCACGCAAGTGAGCGTGAACAACAATCAGGTTGTAAATCAGGGTGATCCGCTGTTCACCATTGACGATACACGCTATCGGGCTGCGGTTGCGGAAGCCGGGGCGAAAGTCGCAGAGAAACGCAGTGCTCTGGAACTGGCCAGGCATAGGTACCAGAGTCGCCAGGGGGGTTCTGAGCCCCAGGCCATCACTGGGAAAGACTCGGACACCGACCGCATTAACATGGAATCAGCAAAGGCCAGTTACGAACTCGCCATGGCGGAACTTGAGACCGCACGTATTGATCTGGAGCGCACACAGGTGGTGGCGCCAGCAGACGGCACCATCAACAACCTGCATTTGCGCCGGGGCAATTACGTCGTTAAAGGGGAAGCAGTGCTGTCTGAGGTGAGGGCCGATTCGTTTTATGTCACCGGATACTTTGAGGAAACCAAACTGCATCTGGTGCAGATCGGGCAGTCCGCCCGGATGACACTGATGGGTAGCGACCGGAAGTTGACTGGCACCGTTGCCAGTATTGCCCCGGCGATTGCCAACACCAATACCAGCAGCAATGCCCAGATGCTTCCGCAGGTGCAACAGACATTCAACTGGGTGCGGCTGGCCCAGCGGATTCCGGTGGATATTACGCTGGACCCGCTGCCGGAGGATATAAACCTGAGTGCCGGCATGACAGTTTCGATTTATCTGGACTCCGAGTAGCAGGCTGGCGCGTATGTCTCTCCATCCTCTGTTGGCGCAGCTCCTGACGCCGAACCGATACGCCGTGATCTTCGCAATCAAGGGTGTGGTTGCCATGGCGCTGGCGCTGTTTGTGTCGATGGCTCTGGAGCTGGACCGTCCTTACTGGGCGCTGGTTGCGGCGGTTTTACTACAGATCCGGCCGGAAAGCGGACTGGTGATCGAGAAGGCGCTTTGCCTGATCGTGGGTTCGGTGATTGGCGGCGGCTTTGGCATCCTGGTGCTTGCATTCCTGACGCCCTATCCGCTTCTGGCATTGGCCCTGTTAACCCTGTGGATTGGCCTGAATTCGGCAGCCTCCTCCATGGTGCACAACACCAACTATATATACGCGTTCGCGATGGCGGGAATGACCGCCGGGCTGGTCGTTATCCTGGTAATGGCGGATGCCAGCACAACAGACAGCCAGGCGGTTTTTGCCATCGCCCAGGCCCGGATCAGTGAGATCGCCACCGGCGCAGTGTGTGCCATGCTGGTCAGCCAGCTGTTATGGCCCGTGACCGTAAAACAGAGCCTGCGAGGGAACGCCCGCGAGGTGATCAACAAAACACTGGCGTATCTCACGCTGGAACTGGAGCCAGGGAGCTCCCACGAGCAGCGTCACCAACATGCGGACGAGATTCTCGAAATCCTGGTGGCGCTTAATGACGATTCCAGCGCTGTTACCTACGAAGGCCCGGAAGGTTCCGGCCGGAGCAGGGCAGCCAATTTATTGTGCAATAAGGTGATGTCCCTGCTGGCGGTTTCCCAGATTCTGGGGCGCTTCCACCGGAATCATGGTGACCTGGTGTCGCCGGCTTTCAGTGAGGTGCTCCGCCAGATGCGCCGCTACTTCGGGGAAATTGCGGAAGCAGACAACTACCAGGAAGGTTACCGGCTTGCCCATGCGCTGCGGCGATCCTTGCTGGAGCAGCGAAGCGGTTTCAGCAATGAGTCCGCTATTGTCACCCGGCTGACCAAGACGGCCCTGGAACTGGTGGGTGATCTGGTGGTGGTATTGCGGGCCTATAACGCGCTGGAAAGCCGGGACCAGACGTTGCTCAAGGCGCCTATGCTGCAAACCCATCGGGATCCGCTGGTCGGACTCATTAACGGCTTTCGCACGGCCATGATATTTGTAATCGGGGCGGTGATCTGGATCGAGACAGCAAGCTCGGCGGCGTTGATGATCATGATCATGCCCGTGGTGTTTTCCGTGATGTTCGCGCGTTTCTCCCTCGCTGCACTGACGCCTATTCTGCGTCGGGTGCTGATTGGTGCAACGGTGGCTATTCCTGTTGCGGTGATCTTCGGGCTGGGCCTGTTATCGCGGGCCAGTGGCTATTTCGAACTCCTGATACTGGTTCTGGCCGGCCCTTATTTCTTCGGTCTGCTGGCACTTGCCGATCGCCTCACACTGCCTTACGGTCTGGGCTTCTGTATTCCGTTCACCATTATCACGCAGCCCAGCAACAGCATGACATTCAATGCCGAAAGCGCGATGAATATTGCACTGGGCCTGTTTGTGGGACTCAGTATTCTCTATTGGGTATTCAAACTGATTACCCCGCCGGACAGCCGGTTCATGCAGCGCCGCCTGCTGAGATCAACGGCCCGTGATCTGACCACAATTGACGATCACCAACAGCCGGAAAACTGGTTCAATGGTCGTATGGGGGAACGCCTGTTGCGGCTGGCCAATTATGACCAGAGTTCCGAAAGCAGCGATCGCTATATGACAGACCTTGGCTTCACCGGGCTTAATCTCGGCCATGTGTCGATTCGACTTCGCAGGCTGATTCAGGACCATCGCAGCCCGGCAGTTGATACGCTTTTGAAGGAGTGGCAGCAGACCCTGGCCGAGACCTACCTGTTAAGCTCCCGGGGTGCCGTGAATCCAGAGTTCCGGAAGATAAGCGCCAGACTGCTTGAGGCGATTCATGCCCACCGGGATCCGGATCAGAAAACGATTATCATCGAAGGCATGTTTGAACGGCTGGCACTGACGTTGGAGCGAACCGCCAGAACAGTAGTCGAGGCAACAGGCCCACCGAAATTATCCTCCGCAGCACCCGAACCGCTGTCCTGAGGAATACAGAACGGATTCTGTAATCCCCAATAACGCCAGTCCGTTTCGTCAGGTTTGCTTAAAACTCCAGGCAGATCTTGCCAAAGTGCTTGCCAGACTCCTCATGGCGGAATGCATCCGCGATTTCATCCAGTGTGAAAGTGCGGTCGATCACCGGATGCAGATCGTTGGCCTCGATGGCACGGATCATTTCCTGCTGGTGGGCACGGCTACCCACGATCAGCCCCTGCAGGCGGGCCTGTTTGGCCATCAGTTTGGCGGTCGGCACATCTCCGGACTGACCGGTAAGCACGCCGATCAAGGCGATGTGGCCGCCGATGCGCACTGCGTCAATGGATTCCGGCAGGGTTCCCGGTCCGCCCACCTCGATTACGTGATCAACTCCTTGTCCGCCAGTCAGTTCGAGTACGCGCTGGCCCCAGGCTGGTGTGGTTTTGTAGTTGATGGTGTGATCGGCACCCAAGGCGGTCAGGCGTTCGAGCTTGTCGTCGGAAGAGGAAGTTGATATCACTTTTGCGCCCATCATCCTGGCGAACTGCAGGGCAAAAATGGACACGCCACCGGTACCAAGGGTGAGTACAGTATCGCCCGCCTTTAACCCGCCATTGACCACCAGCGCCCGCCAGGCGGTGAGGCCAGCTGTTGTCAGTGTTGAGGCTTCGGCGTGACTGAAGCCCTTCGGCGAATGGGTGAATCCCTGTGCGGGTGCAATGACGCGCTCGCGGGCAAAACCGTCGATACCGTCACCCGGCGTGGTGCTGAAGTTGCCGATGGGAGCCGGGCCGTTTTCCCATTGTGGGAAAAAGGTGGACACCACATGATCGCCTGCCCTGAACCCGCTCACTCCAGCACCAACTGCCTCAACCACGCCCGCGCCGTCAGCCATGGGGATGCGTCCCTCCTCGGTCGGTATGGCGCCGGCAACAACGGCGTAATCGTGGAAATTGAGCGAGTTGGCGTGAATTCTCACCAGCAGCTCGCCCGGGCCAGGTTCTCCGGGCTCAGGTGCGTTGGTGATCTGTAGTTGATCCAGTCCGCCGGGTTGGCAGAGAGTGGCGAGTTTCATGTCGTAGCCTCCGTTAATTTGTTTGTCATGTAGGGTAGGATAGTCGTTCTGAACGGGATTGGATCATGTTTGGCTGCAAGGGAGAATATCGTGACCGGACCAGGGGCAGGTCAAACCGATTATCGTGTGCCAAATAGCGCGATACTTGTAGCGCTTGCAGCGTTTTTCTGGGGCCTTTCAGGTGGCATCGGCGGCATCCTTCTAGCCGAGGGATGGGGTCCATTCGTGGTTTCGTTTTACCGCGGCAGTATCGGTTTGCTGTTTGTGCTTTTCTGGCTGGCCCTGCATCCGCAGAACAGTGGGTTGGGCAATCCCCGGCTTTGGCTTTGGGCGATCATTGCCGGTCTGGGAGTGGCTGGTAACTTTTCTTTTTATTTCCTGAGCATCTCGGAAGGCAGCGTTGCCGTTGCTGCAACGCTGATGTACTGCGCCCCGGTGTTTGTGTTTCTGATTTCTTTCATTCTCAGACTCGAGCGACCGACACCGTTCAAACTTGCGGCCATCGTGATTGTTGTTATCGGTATCTCTTTGCTTACAGGCATCTATGATATTGAAGGTAGCCAGATCACCTTGGCTGGTATTGTTGCCGGTCTGCTTGCGGGATTATCTTACGCCCTGTTCATCTTCGGCTTCAAGTTTGCAGCCAGAAATGGCAGCCCGCAGGCCGTTCTGGTGATAGCGTTCGCCGTTCTGGGTATCATTCTGATCTGGCCGGCCAGCGCAGAACAGGTGGTTGCGGTTCTGGGAGCATCGGACTGGCCGTTTTTTATAGCGTTGGGCGTGCTCGGTGCAGGGCTGTCCTTCATTTTTTATATCGTTGGTCTGAAAAATACTGTGCCAACCGTAGCTGCGATTGTCGCGATGGTTGAGCCTGTCACCGCGTCACTTTTCGGCGTTTTGCTGCTTAATGAAAGTCTGGATCCCGTTCAGCTTATCGGGATGGGGCTTATTCTGGTCACGGTGACTGCTTTGAGTGTCTATTCAGATTCAAAGACCCATCATGTTCCTTATTCACGTGGAGATTACAATGCCTGATAACAACGCTGGCGCCGACAGGCGGGCCGTGGCACTGCTTGATGGTGGTCTTGGCCAGGAAATCTATCGCCGGGCTCGTGGTGTGAGTTCCCCGCTGTGGTCTGTGGCCGTCATGGTGGAGCAGCCCGAGATTGTCACCGCAGTGCATTCGGATTTCATCCGGGCCGGGGCAAGAACGCTGACGCTCAATACCTATGCCGCCACACCAACCCGTTTGCGGAAACAGGGTATGCATGATCAATTGGCAGCTATTCATCAGCGGGCGTTCCAGGCCCTTGAGCGGGCCATCGACGCCAACGGTGTGCAGGTGGATATTGCCGCCTGTCTTCCGCCCCTCATCGCAAGTTATCAGGGCCAGCCGGCTCGTTCTTTTGAAGATGTTGTGGATGAATATGTCACGCTGGCTGAGCTGCAGGCCGGCGCCGACGTGGTCCTTATTGAGACAATGACCAACACGCTGGAGGCACGTGCCGCTTGTGCGGCAGCCCGGGAGCAGGGCAAACCCTTCGGGGTGTCGTTTCGCCTGGAAGCGAATGGCAGGCTCAAATCCGGGGAAACCCTGGCGGAAGCGGTTGCTGCTGTTGAAGGTTATTCGCCCGCTGCGATTATGTTGAACTGTTGCGAACCCGAACGGGTGACCGACACCATGCCTGAGCTGGTGAGGCTATACCCGATTGTCGGAGGTTACGCCAATGCCTTTGAATCTGTCGAGGCCGTAGCGAATGGTGGTCTGGTGGATACCCTGGAGGCGCGGGCGGAGGTTTCTCCGGAATCCTACGCCGCACAGGTGCGCCAATGGCTGGCCGATGGCGCCAGTGTTGTGGGCGGGTGTTGTGAGATTACGCCCGCCCACATTCAGTACCTGGCAGACATTCTGACCGACGAATTCAGATTTGTTCGTTTTTCGCAGCTGGTCCGATAGCGGACAGCGCGATGGACGGATTCATCCGCCCATGCCGGCAAGTCAGCCACGCTGTCCGTCAGTGCATCTCACTCAGATCTGCTTGTGGACAACTTCTGACAGGCGGCTGCGATTACCATCGGTATCAAGGGTGCGAATGGCAAAGTACCAGGTGCCTTCGGTGAGTTCATCCACCAGCAGTTCGTCGACAGAGGCATCTCCAATGGCGAGATTCTGATCCAGGATTTCTGCGCTGGTGCCGTAGACCACTTCAAAACCCGCAATTTCGCCCATGGCCAGGCTGTCACCGTTTTCACGGGTAAGCGGTGCGGTCCAGCTCAGCAGTGCGGCATTGGCCGGAATCGTTTCTTCCACGGTTGTTTCGGTGGTTGTCGGCTCGCTGGTGTCGGTTCCGGTGTCTGTGTCGGCGATAGTGTCACCGGTAGTGTCGCCCCCGGTCCCGGCGGTTTCTTCGGTGCTACCGGTATTGTCGTCAGTGGTGTCAGTGGTGGTGTCGTTATTGCTGCCTTCCGTTGTATCGTTGGCAGTTTCGCCGGTTTCGGCAACGCTGGTATCAGTGTCTTCGTAGACGTCCGCGACGGTCTTGAAATGATGAACGTTTCGGCTCTGAACCACCCCCAGTCTCTGGCTGATGATGCTCGAATCCACCGTGGCCTGAAGTTCGGCGGCCTGCACCGCTGCGACCGTAATGAGGTCTGCCAACGCAACGTTGGTACCATCTCCCATCAGGCTGATCTGGCCGGTTTCAGCGACCTGGATGGTTGCGTCGGTCAATACCTCAGAAATGGAGTCCCATTGGGCGTTATTGTTCACCAGCGCCAGAAAGGCAGCATTGGCGATAGCCACCTGCAATGCATCGGCAGATACGCTGTCAGCTTCATCAAGCCGGGTCAGATCCGGTGGCGTAAGGCGGAGGGATCCGGCTGCAAGGCCGAACCAGCCCTCCACCGTCTGGTAAGTACCTGACAGGGAATCGGGAGAAAGCCCGTTGGCACTGCGCTCCGCCAGGGCTACAGCCAGATGGGTCAGTGGCGTCAGGTTGACAGTTTCCAGGCGCAGGTCGCCGGCTCCGCGCAGGCTGAAGTTACTGTCCAGGGACATGGGTTGTCCGAAGGCCACAGGCTCAGCACTGTTCTGTTCGCATTGCGGCGCCACGTCACAGATCATGCGGGTACCGCTGTCTGCCTGGAGTTCCACCAGAGCCCAGCTGTCCGCCTTTCCCCGCAGTCGCCACTCGTAACTGCCATCATCTGCAGTCAGAACAGGCTTTGCAGCCTGTCGCTGGGGGGCGTAGTAGCCGTCTTTGTCGGAGATCAGGCGATTGGCCGTCACCAGCCCCTGTTGGATAACCCCTTTCATGGCAGCGCCGGCGATCGCCACGGTTGGTTCTTCTGAGCCCTGGGACTGCGCCGCTGTAGTGCTGTCGCCGGAGTTAATGTCCAGACCGCAGCCCGAGAGCAGAATCACCGCAGGTAAGCTCAGCAGTCCATGCTTCGATAATGTTTTGCCGCAATATGACATTTTTTTGCACCAGTTTATTGACGAGTTCCGGCGAATCATACAGCGGCGGTTTTCGGTGATATGCGGCCTGGTTCCAGATTTTTCGGGGCGGATCCGTCAGAAAATTGGCGATTACGGGGGGATACACGTTGAGATTAAACGTTACACGGTAATGTGTTCTTAAGGCCCTGTTATTTAGGGATTTTCAGGATAATTGTTGATGGCTGGATCTGTAATTCAAAGCGACAGTGGCGAAGAAGGATTACAAATTTAAACGAGCGTAGTAATCAGTAACTGTGAGGCAGATGAGGCCCTGCATGGAGCCAGGACGCAGGGCCGGATCGGGCAGAATTCTTCACGGTGTTGTGGGTTGTCGGAGTTAGTGGGGGAATCACTTGACTCCATTGTCTGTGGTTTCGGGTTTTTCATCCGTGTCGCTGTCGAGGGATTCCTCGAACCCGGTGTTCCTCGGGTCCAGCTCCGACACACCCAGGGCGGCTTCCGGGGTTGTGGTGTAGTAGTGCTCCTGCTGTGTTACTTCGGGATGGCTGCGTCCCGGTCCTGCCAGCATGAACAATATCAGGCATGCGAGGATAAGAGCATTGCTGATAAACAGGCCGTGGGCTCCCAGCAGCTCCATGAAAAGCGCACTGATCAGCGGCCCGATAATGCTTCCCAGTCCATAGCTCAACAGAAGCGCCGTACTTGCGGCAGTGACCTGATGGCTTTCCATCAGGTCATTGGTGATGGCAACAGCGATGGGGTAGATGGCAGCGCTGAGGCCCATGTACAGGCCAACGAAAAGCACCAGCACTATGACGCTGTAGTTGCTGATGGCTGCCGCTATGAGGCTGCTGACAGCGGCAACAATAGCAACAATCAGCATGACCCGGTAGCGGTCAAAACGGTCGCAGATACGGCCGATGGGCCACGCCAGTAACATGGCGGCCACGATGGCTGACGCCATGAAGTTGGAGAGCTGGCCAAGGTCAAGGCCAATGCGGTTGGCGAACACCGGCCCCATGGCGTAAAACGCACTGATCAGCAGCCCGGCGATGAGTGCGCCCAGAGTGCCCGCTGGCGACTTGCGATAGAGGCTGGTCAGTGACAGGCGTTCGCTCTGAGTAATGCTCGGTGATTCGCGACGGGTCATCGACAGTGGGGTCAGCGCCAGTACAACGAGAACCGCAGCGAGGGAAAACGGGATAAAACCGGATGGATCGGCCACGCGGATCAATACCTGCCCGCCTGCAGTGGAGAGGAAGAAAACGATCTGGTAAATCGCGAACAGGCTCGCCCGGTTGCGGTTGTCAGCCTTGCTGCTGAACCAGCTCTCCATGACGATCATCAGGCCTGCCATTACAAAGCCCCCCACCGCCCGCAGGGCACCCCACAGGTTGGCTTCAATCGCCATGGGATAGATCAGTATTGAGGCTGTGAGCACTGCCGCAAAGACAGCAAACGCCCGAATGTGGCCGACCTTCTCAATGATCCGCCCGGCGTAAAGTGTGCCGGCGACAAAACCAATGGAATAGAATGCCAGGATCCAGCCGATGACGCTGGCACTGAAATCCTCGATGCTGAGCCGCAGGCCCAGCAGGGTCATAAGGTAGGCGTTGCCCATAATGAGCAGGATAATACTGATAATCAGCGAAGACAGGCTGACGATGGTCCTTTGCATCAATCCTCCATCCCGGTAAAACAATAATCAACGTGTTCTTCAAGCGACGCGTTAACCAAGTCTGTGGGGATGGATGCAGGGAATAAAAGGGGCTGAAGATCAGACCGGTGCCACACCAAACAGCCATTGATGAGCCCAGACCACCATGACCACATACACTGCCAGGCCACCTACAACCGCAATGGCATCATTTGCCCTGGTGGCAGGCAGAGTCGGAATCGGCCGCTGGGTTCTGCGTTTCATGGAAATCCGGTCAACCACCGCCCACGCCAGGAAAGCGCCGAACAGCAGCAGGTCATGCAGCATTCCATTGGCCAGCAGGTGAGCAAGCGCCCAGAGTTTCACGGCGACCAGCATCGGGTGTCCCACCTTCGCCTTGATTTTGCCCGGGAAATAGGTGGCAAACAGTAGCGGGAAGACGGGCACTAAAAGCAGAAAAGACAGGTGCTTGAGCCAGCCCGGCGGCGTGTAGATCACGGTTGGATCCATACGTGCAGCGCCGTAGCCCCAGATGATCAGTACCAGGCCGACAAGGGAGACCAGAGAGTAGAGTCCCTTGAAGGGAACCTCACCCAGAGAGGCGTTGAGGCGATTACGCAGTGGTTCGTTAACGATCGACAATGAGTGCACGCCGAAAAACAGAACCAGGCCAACGATCAGTGTGGTCATTTATGAATGCTCCTTGTGGTTATAGGGGTCTTGTCCATCAATCTCTTGTTATTGCCAGGAGTCCATGACTCAGGCTGGCTACCTTTTCAAAACCGTTTTCCTTGAGAATATTGACGGCCATGGCGGACCGTCGCCCCGAGCGGCAAAGTGCAACCACAGGCTTGTCGGCGGGCAATTCTCCAATTCGGGACCTGAGCTGGTCCAGGGGGATATGGATATCCACCAGCGCCTCCGTTGCGGGGTAATCCTTCACCTCTTCCTCGAGCCTGACATCAAGAACCGTCACTTCATCAAGGTGATGTTCAAGCCATTCCTCACCGATTTCCGGAACGCCGGCATAGGTAATGCGGATATCGGCCCAGTCAGGTTCTTCAGGCAATTTACCATCCTCGGTACAACCGCTCCGGAGGTTTGCAGGTAGCGCCTCGTCGATTTTTTTGGGATGGGGAAGTTTCATGGCCTTCATGTACTCCACAAAATCCGTTTCGTTCGCTCCGCCACCAACACGGGCATTGAACGCTTTCTCTTCCCCGATCGAGCTCTGGGTCCGGCCATGATAGTCGTGTGCCGGATACACCAGGCAGGTATCGGGCAGGGCAAACAGTCTTTCGGAGATGGACTCGAAGAGTTTATGGGCGCTGCCCTGCTGGAAGTCGCTGCGGCCACAGCCCCGGATCAGTAAGGTGTCCCCGGTAAATACCATTGTCTGATCCGCAAGGAGATAGCTCATGCACCCGTCAGTGTGGCCGGGAGTGGAGATGGCCTCAAGCGCGATACCTGCCACCCCGAATTGCTGACCATCGTCCAGCGCCACATCCACATGCTGTGCACCGATGGCTCGGGCAGAAGCAATGTTGCAGCCGGTTTTCTGTTTCAGCAGCCAGGCAGCGGTGATGTGGTCGGCGTGGGCATGAGTATCTGCGACCAGGGTCAGGGTCAATCCGAGTTCGTTTATCAGGGCAATATCTCTCTTTGCCCGAGAAAAGACGGGGTCGATAAGGATGGCCTCTTTTTTGACCTCATCGGCAAGGAGATAGGTGAACGTCGATGAAACATCATCAAACAGTTGCCGGAATATCATCACTGGCCTCCCCGGGAATTTGCGGTTCGTTGGGATGTCCTGTCATTGTAAAGTGTATAGGCAGCCCAAGACAGTGGATTCCCGAGCGTATATCATCCGCTGCCTGTTCCATCGGATTGAAAGGCGTCCATGAAGATTCCAAAGGTCACCATCATACTGGTATCCGCAGCTCTGCTGTTCGTTCTGTGGGAGCAGAGCCGGGACCAGCCAGAGCCGGTCGATGCCAGCCGCTTTACCAACCTTTCAGCGAACCCTGTCGAGCGCAGTGTCGCGGTGGACTGGGTGATTACCCAAATCCCCGCAGTTTGTGAAAATGCAACCGGACAAAACCGCGACGCAGAAGCCTACCGGGAGTGCGTTAGCGGAGCCGAAGCCCGGACATCGTCCTGCCGGCGCGCTATCTATGACAGGTTCCCGGGTGTGATTGCCTCGGAGGGCGTATTCAGGGATCTGTCCATTACAGCAATGAATTGTCTGGTTCCCCGATCAGGAATGGTCGATGCACGATGAACTGCTTCCCGTGCTTTAGCGCCTGAAGAATCGGGGATTGCGCTCGATGAAAGAGTCGATCCAGCGCTCCAGGAATGATCGCTCATCGGGATTTTTCAGATAGCGCCAGCCCAGTACTGAGATCACCAGGGCGCCCAGAGCATCGACGATCAGGTCCCACATGGTATCCGTCAGCCCCGAGGGGTCGCCCAGCATGGGCTTCTGCATGTTCATGCCGAAGACAGAATCCATGGTGAATTCGAAAATCTCCCACAGCGCGCCAACGCCCACGGCAAACATGAAAGCAAAGAAGGCCACGAAACCGGGGTTCATATGGACGTGAATTTTCTCGGTCTCGTTCATGATGTGGACCAGCAGGAAGCCGAGAATACCCAGCAAAAAGCCGGACATGGTGTGCAGGGCCACGTCCCACCACCAGAACCTCGTGTAGTAACCGCGTATCTCCCCCAGAAACAGGGATGCGAACACAAATACAATGGCAGCCAGTTGCAGCTCTGGCGGAATGTGGATGCGGAAACGGTGTTCAAACAACAGCGGGAAAAAGGTGATGGCAATGATCATTGCTGTCAGGAACGCGGTAAACCAGCGTTGACCCCAGATGGCAAACACCGTCTCGGCAAGCAGCACCAGTTGCAGGGCAATTGTGATGCGTTGGTGAGTGACGCGAATACGCATGGGCGCTAGGCTCTGCCGCTGGATCGATGCTGCGAGCGGAATTGCCTGTGGAGATCACGAACCGCATCTGCCAGGGCAGGAAAGGGGCCTTCGGTCGGCACACCGGGAACCACCTCATTGATCGGCAGGGTTGCTACAGGTGGCGGTGTTGCGTGCATCTCGTCCAGCCAGGTTGAGAGCTGCTCGGAGGAACTTGCGTAGACGATCCGGCCAAGCCCCACCCAGCCATGGGCCGCGGCGCACATGGGGCAATGTTCACCCGAGGTATAAACAGTTGCCGCTGCCCGCTCGTCGGGCGTCATGTTGGCCGCGGCCCAGCGCGCTATTTCAAACTCGGGATGGCGGGTCGCATCACCGCCGGCGGTCTCGTTATGCCCCTCGTACCTTACCGCCCCATGTTCATCCACAAGCACTGAACCGAAAGGAGGATTGCCGCCTTTAATCGCCATGGTCGCCAGTTCAACACAGCGTCCGAGATGTTTCATATCCGTTTCATTAATCATGGTTTCCCTCCTGTATGCGTTGTGGAGTCCAGTGAAGCAAAACCCGGCTCTCGAGTCCACATCGGTGGTTTTCAGGCTGACCGACCTGCTGCATTTCTCCTATCCTGTAGGGATAGTGACCAAGGAACCTGGAGAATCCAACCTATGTCGAGACTCTCAGATCACGTTGACTGGCAATATCTGTTTCGCGAGTACTGGCACCTTTACCGGTTCACTTCTGCAGGCGGCAACCCGGTCATTCGCTCCCACCTGAAGGATGTCCGTAACAGGCTGAATGCCGAACTTGAATCCAATCCTGTTATGGAGCTCGATCAACCAGTCGAGCTGCCGGTATGCGCGTGGCTGGGTCGGGCTCTGGACCAGGGGTTGAGCGAGCGCACCGCGCCAGTTGTCCGGGCACTGATGCGGGTGTCCGGACAACTGACCTGGCGTTATGGCTATGAACGCATGCACAAAAGCCTGGCGCGTAAGTACGCCTACACGGAACTGATGGGTCCCGGTGGTCCGGCGATCAGCGGGAAGGTCATTCTCGGGCTCGTTCTGTTTGGCCCTCGCTGTACCTATCCCGAGCATAGCCACGATGGCATCAGTGAATCCTATATATGCCTGAGCGGGTCGGTCTCAGACGGCAATTACAGCGTGTTTGCGCCCGGCGCCCTGTTTTTCAATCCGCCGGAAAAAGCTCATCGCATGACAACAGGCGACTTCGAACCCACACTGCTGGCCTACGCCTGGCTTGGAACTGAGGAAAAACTTGCGAATCAGAAGATGAGTTTTTCCACACGTAAACGGTGAGGGAGTGGAGTGGTCTTTTACCACCAGAGACCCACTGCAGGGTGGCCGTGGCGATGGCACGGGAGCGGGGGCTGGTGTAGTCTCTTGGTGAGACTTTCTGCCAACACAACCTGACTCTTCAAGGATATAACCCCTATGCCCACACAAACCGTCTGGATTACAGGGGCGTCCGCCGGCATTGGCGAGGCGCTTGCTGTGCGATTTGCGCAGGACAGTGCCCGGGTGGTTCTTTCTGCCCGGCGGGAAAGCGAGCTGGAGCGCGTTGCCACTCGTTGCCGTGAGGCAGGGCTTGCCGCCAATGAGGTGCTGGTGCTGCCACTGGATGTGACAGACTGGGATTCGCTGCCCGGTGCGGTCCAGACGGTGCTCGATACCTTCGGCAGTATTGATCTGCTGGTTAACAACGCCGGTGTTTCACAGCGCTCATTGTGCAAAGATACCGATATGGCGGTGTACCAGAAACTGATGGATGTCGATGTGATGGGCCAGATTGCGCTGACCAAAGCGGTTCTGCCTCATATGCTGGAAAAGGGCGCCGGGCATCTTGCGGTGACGTCCAGCGTGGCCGGCAAGGTAGGCGCGCCAATGAGGACGGGTTACTGTGCCGCCAAACATGCGGTGATGGGGTTTTTCGATGCCCTGCGCGCAGAGGTGGAAGGGCAGGGTGTGAATGTTTCCACGATTACCCCGGGTTTTATACGCACCGACATTTCCCGCAATGCCCTCGCCGGTGACGGTGCCGCCTACGGGAAGGAGGACAAGGATATTGCCGGTGGCATGGACGTAAACGCATGTGCGGAGGTGATTTTCAAAGGCCTCAAGGCAAAGAAACGGGAGATCCCGGTTGGCAAGGGCAAGGAGATGGCTGCGCTCTGGATCAAGCGGGTTTCGCCGGAAGCGCTGTTCCGCATAGCCAGGGCGCGGACGTGACAGTCTCGGGGTTCTTTGGACGTGATCGCACCCTGGTTGAATTCCTTTCAGGTGCCCCGATCTTTTGATCAAATGAATCAACAGAGGCTGACCAATGACAACCGATACCCGACATCTGGTGTGTCCGCACTGCCACAAGGTGAATCGGCTGCCTGCTGACAAGCTGGCATCCGGTGGCAATTGTGGTGCCTGTAAACAGCCGCTCTGGCCGGATCATGTTCTGGAACTGACGGATCAGAACTTTGCTGTCCATACCGGCCGGAGTGACGTTCCTGTGCTGGTGGATTTCTGGGCCAGCTGGTGTGGGCCCTGCAAGATGATGGCGCCGCAATTTGAGCAGGCAGCGAGGGAATGGCGCGGCAAAGTCCGTTTTGCGAAGCTGAATACCGAGCAGGCGCAGGCGACAGCCGGGCAGTTTGCTATTCGCAGCATTCCTACCCTGATCCTGTTCCAGAATGGTCGTGAACTGGCCCGCCAGAGTGGTGCCATGAATCAGTCGCAGATCAGCCAGTGGCTGCAGTCGCAAGGCATTCGATAGCTTGGAGGCAGGCATGAGCCGCGCTGCGGTGAAAGCCCTGGTGCGCGTCTTTCTCGTTTCCGCAGTGACGCACGCTACCCCCGGGGCCGGTGCTGAGCCAGAGACTGACGCCTGTCTTGCCAGCGAGGTGCAGCCAGAGTCAATTGATCTTGACCAGCCCCGGGACCAGCTGGCCCGCCAGAGTGATCTGGTGATCCCGGAAGGGGCCAGCATCGGCCAGATCCGCATTGTTCGCCGGCCCATTTTTGATGTCAGTGACCCGGACCAGGATAATTTTCTCTATCGCACTCTGAACAGACTCAATACGCCAACCTGGAAGTCGGCTCTGCGTGCCCAGCTGGTATTCAGTGAGGGTGATGTTTACGAGCCGGGCCTGCTTGCCGAGTCCGAACGCGTCCTCCGTCAGCGTGAGTACCTGACAGCAGCCTGGGTTGGCGTAACACGTGTCTGCGGGGACGAGGTGGAGGTGACTGTTCTGGCACGGGACACCTGGACGCTGTTTCCGTCTGTCGGGGGCTCCCGCTCCGGTGGTGAGAATACCACCAACACCGGACTTTCCGATCCGAATTTTCTCGGTTCCGGTAAAAACGTCGGGATTTCCTACACAAGAGATCCCGACCGCACCGAGGCCAGCTTCAACTTTGATGACCCCAACGTCCTTGGTTCCCACTGGCAGACCGGGTTTTCCCTGGATGAACGCAGCGATGGCCGCGGCCGCAGTGCCTATCTGGAGCGTCCTTTTTACAGCGAACGTACAGATTGGCGTTTCGGACTCAGCGGGGTGGACGACGTGCGGGAAGAATCCCGTTTTGTCGCTGCCGAGGCCATTGCGGATTATCGCCGTAGCCAGGAATTTGTCAGCATTGATGTGGGATGGCGGCTGACGGAGCGTAATGACCGACAGGTCCGGTTGCTTGCTGGCTACCGTTATGACGCACTGGAATTCGGGCGCTTGCCGGATGAGCCTGACCTGGATTTACTACCGGAAGACCGGACTCTGAGCTATCCATGGATCGGTTTTGACTACCGCGAAAACCGTTTTCGGGAGATGGTAAACCTGACCCGCCTGCAGCGGGTCGAGGACGTCCGCGATGGATTCGTGTGGCGCACGGAAGTGGGCTATTCATCCCCCGGACTGGGTGCTACAGAGGATCGTTTTGTGTTGAACATGGATTTCGAGGATGCGCTTCTTGCCACCGAAACCAACTATGCCCGCTACGGGCTCAGCCAGAGCGGCACCTATCGGCTGGATGGAAACCGTGTCGAGAATCTTCGGGGAACGCTCAATCTGGAGTATTTTCACGGCGGTTCTGTACGCTGGAACAGCTGGTATACCAATCTTTCCCTGACGGCAGCGCGCAATCTGACCGTGGATCAGCAGCTCCTGATCGGTGGTGAAAATGGCCTCCGTGGTTATCCGAGTGACTACCAACAGGGCAACCGTCGGGCGCTCTGGACTCTGGAGCGTCGCTATTTTCCGGACTGGCATCCGTTCAAGCTGTTCCGCCTGGGCGGTGTTCTGTTTACCGATGTGGGGCGGGCCTGGTTCGACGACGGGCGCAACAATGGCCCGGATGACGGCATTCTGAAAGATGTGGGCTTTGGTCTGCGGCTGGCGTCGAGCCGTATTGAGGTCCAGCGGATGGCGCATCTGGATTTTGCCTTCCCGCTCGACGGGGATGACAGTATTGACCAGTTACAGGTACTGTTGCGGGGAAGGTCGAGCTTCTAGCAAACGACAGTCCCGCAAATAATCACCCCGTTTTTTTCAGAAAGAATGCCCCAGCAATCCCAGAACACCCAGAACGATCAGGTAACCTGCCACGATGTAGTTGAGCAGCTTTGGAAATACCAGTATGGCAATGCCGGCGCCCAGGCTGATCAGGGGAGCGAGTTCAAGATGAAGTGTCATAAGGCTGGTCTCCTGTGATGATTATTTTCTGACGAATGCCAGGAATCCACCCGCAACAACGGCTGCAGCGCCACCAATCAGGTACCACATGGTTTCATCCGTAAAGCGGCCGGTGAGCGTTTCGGTTATCTGGTCCCCGACGGATTGTGTGGATTGATAACCGAAGAAGAGCAGGGCAACGCCTACGACGAGCAGAACGAGTCCAAGGAGTTTCGTGCTTCCCATTCCAATTTCCTTATAGTGTGCTTGTGGAACCATAATCCAGGACCCACTGCAGCCCTGAACATGAAAGTGTAGCAGGTGAGTGGGGCAAGCAATCTTACCGGAGCGTAACTGTTGGTGAATACGATGAACAATGATGAAATGAACCAGATCCTCGAACTGAACGGTGAGGAACGATATGACTACTTCCTGAGCCTGGTTGGTGAAGAGCGGGAGATCTGGATTCTGGTGAATGCGGACAACCGTTTCCTGAAAATTGAATCCGGAGACGGCGATATCGCCCACTTGCCGGTCTGGCCCCGCGCGGCCTTTGCTGCCGAATACGCAAAGGGCTCTGATGACCTCTCGCCGAAGAGCATTTCACTGCCCGATTTTTTCAGAAAATGGGTCCCCGGCCTGACTAAAGATGGTCTGGAGGTGGGCGTGTTTCCGGGCCGGGATGACACCCTCTGGATTACCGACCCCGAGGAGTTAAAACGCGACCTTCAGGATGAGTTGGCGAGCTTCTGAAACCGTCGCAGGAACAGCGGCTTCTGCAGGGTGGCTAGTTCCGGCAGAAGCTGGCAAAGTTCTCCACCTTGAAAGACAACTTCAGCAAGAGGAAATTCCGGTGACGGACCTTGTAAATTACCAGTTGGAAGATGGTGTTGCCACAATCACAATCAGTAACGGCAAGGCGAACGCGCTGAGTCATGAAGTGTTTGAGGCGCTTGGCCTGGCCTTTGATCGGGCTGAAGAAGACAAGGCAGTGGTCATCCTGACCGGACAGCCCGGGATTCTTTCCGGAGGCTACGACCTGAAGGAAATGCAGAAGGGGCCGAAGGAAGCGTCTGCCCTGGTCACGGTGGGGTCAAGGTTTACCCGCCGTCTGGCGGCTTTTCCGCTGCCGGTGATCGCTGCCTGCAGTGGCCACGCCATTGCCAAGGGCGCGTTTGTTCTGCTCTCGGTGGATTACCGCATTGGTATCGAGGGCGACTTCAAGCTGGGTCTGAACGAGGTGGCCATCGGCATGACCATGCACCATGCCGGTATCGAGATCGCGCGGCACCGCCTGTCGCCGGCGCATTTCTATCGCTCTGTGGTCAACGCCGAAATCTTCAGCCCGGAAGGTGCTGTCCAGGCAGGCTTCCTGGATGAAGTGGTTGCACCTGATCGGCTTATGAAGCGGGCGAATGAGCTGGCCCAGCAATTCCGGAAGCTGAACATGAAGGCCCATGAGCAAACCAAGCGTAAAGCCAAGGCCGGGTATCTCGAACTTCTGGATGATTGCATCCTGAAGGACGCCGAGAATCTTGGCCTTACGGGGTAACAACTCAGCGCCTGATCACGCGTCTATTTCTCACTTTTATTGCGGAACCAGAAGCAATGCCAAAAGCAGGTGAAATCAAGAAGAACTCGGCAGTTGAGTACGAGGGCGGCGTTTACTTCGTCAAGGACATCGAGCGGTCGGTGCCGCAGGGGCGGGCGGGTGGCAGTCTTTATCGCATGCGTCTTTACGACGTGGTGACCGGCTACAAGATCGATCAGACGTTCAGGGACTCCGACATGCTGAACCTGGCGGATCTGGTCCGCAGGCCAGCAGTGTTTTCCTATTCTGACGGTGACGAATATGTCTTCATGGATACCGAGGACTACACGCAGTACAGTCTGACTGCCGAAGCCATTGCCGACGAGCTGTTGTTCGTCAACGAGGATACCCAGGGCCTGATGGTGGTTCTGGTAAGCGATGCACCGGTGGCTCTGGATCTGCCCCCTACCGTGGACCTTCAGGTGGAGGAAACGGATCCTTCCGTGAAGGGCGGCTCTGCGACGGCCAGGACCAAGCCGGCCAGACTCACAACGGGTCTGGTTGTCCAGGTCCCCGAGCACATTTCCACCGGCGATCGAATCAGGGTCAATGTGGAAGAGCGACGCTTTCTGGGGCGAGCCTGAGAAGGATTCACCCGGGACTGGCCAATCCGGAAACGGTGACTCATTTGTGGTCCTGAACAAACTGCCGGTGTCGTCGCAGTGCGCTGTCGATGCCGGCGGCCCGGAACCGCACGGTCTGCCCCGGCATGCATTGGGCCAGGCGGCTGGCGGCCAATGGCGTCAGGTTGCCCAGGCGGGGATAGCCGCCAATGGTCTGACGGTCATTGAGCAGTGCGATCGGCTGTCCGTCTGGCGGCACCTGTACCGCACCCAGAGAAATTCCTTCCGACACCAGTGAGCCAATGGTGCATTGCAGTCTGGGGCCGCTCAGCCGGACTCCCATGCGATCGGCGCGCTGGTCTACTTGCCATTCGGCATTGAAGGCATCAAACAGGCTCCTGCCGGTGAATGCCGCTATCTGGGCGCCGGGCAGCAGATCCAGGACGGCTGTCTGACGGTAATCCGGCTGTTCCGATTCCGGTGCAGCCTGTTCGGCTGGCAGATGTTCGGCCCGGTTCACGGTCAGTGTGTCACCTTCGCGCAGGCTGTTTCCCTGGCCATCAAATCCTCCGAGCTGTTCACGCACCACGCAGGCGGCGCTGCCCAGCACGGTGTCGCCACGGAACCCGCCCGCAACAGCCAGGTAAGCGCGCAAGCCGTTGACCGGTGAACCAAAGGTCAGTGTATCGCCGATGGTGATGGCCAGCGTGCGCCACCGCGGCGCCGCTTGCCCGTTGTATTTGATACCCAGGTCGGCGCCGGTCAGCGCGATGGTGAGATCCCGTTCGGCTATCAGTTCCAGACCGCCAACTGTGATCTCCAGCACCCCGCTGCCCCAGGCGTTGCCCGCCAGGCGGTTGGCCCAGGCCCAGGCGTGCAGGTCGGCCGGCCCGCCCTGGGTCACGCCAAGGTGCCGGACGCCGAAGCGTCCTGCGTCCTGTAACAAGGCAAGAGGGCCAGCGCGGGATACGCGGAAGCCGCTCAGATTGCGCTCACTCATTGGCCCGACTCCCGGTTAGCGGGTGTGATGTCGCCGCCCTGCGCCTCGAATGCAGCCTGATCCACGGGCACGAAGCTAACCCGATCGCCCACCCGAAGCAGACTGAAACCCTCGCGATTGCGATCAAACAGGCGCGCCGTGGTGCGACCGATCAGGTTCCAGCCCCCGGGCGTGACCACCGGGTAGGCGGCAGTCTGCCGCCCGGCGATAGCTACGCTGCCAGCAGGCACTTTCTGGCGGGGAGTGTCCAGGCGCGGGCAGGTGAGTGCTTCGTCGAGCAATCCCATAAAGGCGAACCCGGGCGCAAAACCAAGGGCGAACACGCGATAGTGCCGGCTGCTATGGGCTTCAATTACTGATTCGATTGACAGGCCAGAAAGGTCAGCGACTCGCTGCAGGTCGGGGCCTGTTCGCTGATCGTACCAGGTTGGCAATTCGTGCAATTTGCCGTCGGCCCCGGTTTGCCCTGGTGTAAGCCGGGCCAGTATATCGATCAGTTGCTGCCTGGCCTCACAGGGTGTCATGCGAAACGGATCAAAGACCACCAGGAGTGTGGTGTAGGAAGGCACGAGGTCTATCAATACGTCCCCGAAGGTTGCCTCGCAATCATCGGCAAGTGCGGTCAGCCACAGCAGGTTGCTTTCTTCAATACGGTCGAACAACCTCACCATCCAGCCGTCAAGGCCGGCGCGTTCCAGGCAGGGCACAGGGGTTGTTTTCATGCTGGCCGGTGAAGTCTGTTGAGCATTTGCCGGATGGCACGAACCGACGCTACAGACTCTTCGTTGTCCCCGTGTACGCACAGAGTGTCTACAGTCAGGATCAGATCAGTACCGTCGCTGGCGGTCAGTGGATGCCCGCTCGCAATCCGCCGTGCCTGTTCAATGATAACGTCAGGATCGTGATGCACTGCGCCGAGCTCTGTCCGGGAAACCAGCCGGCCGTCACCGTCGTAGGCCCGGTCGGCAAAAGCTTCGAACCATAGTGTGATGTCATGCTCAAGCGCAAGTTCCCGTATGGCAGAGGTATCACGGGTTGCCAGAGTCATCAGCGGTATCTCCGGGTCATATGCCTGCATCGCCCGGGCAACGGCGCTGAATATCTCAGGCCTGTGGGCCATGTCGTTGTAGAGTGCGCCATGAGGCTTTACGTAGCGGATCCCGATGCCTTCGGCGCGACATATGGCTGCCAGGGCCCCTATCTGATAGAGCACCAGGTTTTCGATTTCCGTCGGTGAACAGGCCAGCGAACGGCGGCCGAAACCGATGAGGTCCGGGTAGGCCGGGTGAGCTCCAATCCCCACGGAATGTTCTGCTGCCATGCGCACCGTGCGTCGCATGACGTCCGGATCGGAGGCATGAAAACCGCAGGCGATGTTGGCCAGATCCACGTGGGGCATAACCTGGTGATCCAGCCCCATTACCCAGGGGCCAAAGCTTTCCCCCATGTCGGCGTTCAGCAGTATAGGTTTCATGGTGTCTTCTCCGCTTATGCAAAAAACCCTGCGCGATGGCTCAGAAAATGTTTGAGCGTTCATACTGTTTGGGCCACTCGACGTTTTCGGCTTTCAGAGCCGCTGCGGCACGAAGCGGCCAGGCCGGATCCGACAGCAGCGCCCGCCCCAGAATCACCAGGTCGGCCTGACCGTTGGCGATAACCGACTCGGCAAGGTCCGGGCTGTGAATAAGGCCAACGGCGCCGGTGGCAATATCAGCCCGTGCCCGCACCGCCTGAGCCAGAGGTACCTGGTAGCCTGGGTGAATGGGAATTTTCTGTCGCGGGTCGTTGCCTCCGGAAGAACAGTCTATCAGGTCCACGTCGCCCTGGAATCGTAACAGGGTAGCCAGATGCACAGTGTCATCGAGGGTCCAGCCGCCGTCGACCCAGTCGGTGCAGGACAGGCGCAGGAAGAGGGGCAGATCGTCTGGCCATTCCTCACGAACCACCGAGATCGACTCCTGCAGGAAGCGAATTCGATTTTCAAACGAGCCACCGTACGCATCGGTACGCTGATTGCTCAGAGGTGACAGAAACTGATGAATGAGATAGCCATGGGCACCGTGCAGTTCCAGTGCTTTGAAACCGGCTTCCCGGGCGCGACGGGTGGCGGACTTCAGGGATTGGAGTGATTCGCCGATCTGGTTATTTGTCATTGCCTCCGGGACCTGCCATCGGTTGGCATAGGGCAGCGCCGACGCAGAAATCAGGTCCTCCCATCCGCCGGCCTCTGCCGATAGCGGCTGAGAACCTTCCCAGGGGCGACCCACGGAGGCTTTGCGACCGGCGTGGCCAAGCTGAATACCCGGTACGGCTCCGTGATCTGAAACGAAACGGGCGATGCGGGCGATGCGGTCGCGTTGCTCATCGTTCCACAGGCCGAGGCAATATGGCGTGATTCGGCCCCGTGGTTCGGTGTGTATTGCTTCGGTGAAAACCCAGCCAGCGCCACCGGCTGCCCGCGCGCCCAGATGAACAAAATGCCAGTCGTTGGAAAGCCCGTCCTGGCCGGAATACTGGCACATGGGGGACAGCATGATGCGGTTGCGCGCCTCCACTGACCGGAAACGGATGGGGCGGAACATATGGGGATTCGGGTCACGCCGGAGGATGCGGCGGGCGTTCTCCCCACCTGAGCGGGAATCAGCAATCTCTTCGTCGGAAACCGTGTTTCTGTCAGTCATGGATGTGATTTCTCTTTATTGTTGATTGAGGAATCCAGCAGGTGCCCGTAAGCCCGCCGGACCCTCCACTGGCTGGCCATGAAAAGGGTTGCACTGACGGTAAGTGATGCCAGCAGGGCGAATACAAATGTCATCATCGCTGGCACATGGCCCACCAGCATCGCGGTGACCACGGCAAAGGCGACAAGGCTGAGCATGCCCTGTTGCGCGGCGCCCACCGTAGCTCGGGCCACGTCGGCACCGTAACGGTCATGGAGCGCCCAGCCGATGGTGAACAGGCCTACGGGAAAACCGACCAGGATCCCTGACAGCATGGGGCCGGAGCGGGCTGCCAGGGTGGTGGCGACAGCCACGAGTACACCACCGAGCAGCCCTCTCAGGACCACATCAAACCAGCCAGAAACTGCGACCACTCTGGACTTCTTCAGTGCGAGCGCACGTTTGATGGCTTCTGCTGATAACAGCACCACACCATAGATCACGACCGCAACCACAACGCCGCCGGGAATGAATGAGCAAAGATACGCCGCCGGAATCCAGGCCAGCGTTGCCAGGCCGAGGCTTGCCAGAGCACCGAGCTTTTTGGCAGTCAGTACGAAGATAATGCTGAACAGCAGGGTGGCGATCAGCGCATGGAGAGTGGCCAGTGCAGCTTCCTGGATGAATTCCGTTGGCCACTCCTGCAGCATGAAGAAGTAACCGGGGCCAAGAATGATCGGCGTTCCGGCAAGAATGCCGCCCAGTCTTGGCCCCAGTTTGCCCACTGACACCGAAACACCGATCACTACGATGGCAGTGGCAATGAGCTTGGTCAGCAGAATGGTCAGCATGGCAGTTACAACACGCGCTCAATGGCCTGAGCCAACCGTAACAGGGCGTCATCCGCGCCGTTGCGGCCAGTCAGCATCAGCCCGACTGGCAGGTCGCCAGGCCTGTGATCAGGAAGGGTGATGGAGCACAGGTCCAGCATATTCGCCACAGTGGGATTACGCAGGATCAGCAGATTAAGGCGTGCGTAATCCTCGTCCGCAGCCAGTTCCTCGATGCGGGGAGGGACCACCGGCACGGTCGGGGCGAGCAGGCCATCGTAATCCTGTAACCACTCGTCCGCGTCCAGCTTGAGTTGCTGGCGCCGGCGACAGAGCTCCAGATAATCGGCGGCGGTGATGGCAGCACCACGCTCAATCCGGCTGCGCACGCGGGGGTCGTAAAGGTCGCCATGGTCTACCAGTGATTGTCGGTGCACGAAATAGCTTTCCGCGGCAGTGAACCCGCCCCCCTCCATGAGTTGGGGAATTGCGGCAAGCACCGGTGCAGGTGCTTCAACAACGTTGGCGCCTTCATCACGCAGAATATCCAGGCTGCGGCTAAACGCCCGGGCAACGGTGTCATCCAGGCCGTCCAGCATGTAATCGGTCGGCACGACAAAGCGCCGGCCTTTCAGGGAAACCGGCCTGAGCGGCTGGTATCGGCGCCCTGACAGAACCGCATCCAGGCGGGCACAGCAATCCACAGTGCGGGCGATCGGGCCGATGGAATCCAGGCTGTCGGATAGCGGATAGGTGCCATCACGGGGAACACGGGACTGGGACGGCTTGAAGCCCACCAGGCCACAGAACGCCGCCGGAATCCGCACGGAACCGCCGGTATCGGTGCCGATGGCTCCGGCTGCCATTCCACGGGCCACCGCCACGGCAGAGCCGGAAGACGAGCCACCGGGAATACGACCCGGTGCCAGAGGGTTGTCTGGTGTGCCGAAGTGAGGGTTCAATCCCACGCCGGAATACGCAAACTCGGTCATATTGGTGTGACCAATAATCACCGCGCCTTCACGCCGCAACCGGGAAACAATAACAGCATCGGATTGTGCCGGCGCTTGCCAGCCCCGGGATCCCGCATGTGTGACTTCGCCGGCCACATCAAACAGTGCTTTGAGGGCAATGGGCAACCCGGCAAGTTGTCCTGCGGGCACCACTGCATGGCGAAGGCGGTCAGTGGCGTCGGCCTCGGCGCGCGCGGCTTTATCAAAGCGCCTGGTGTAGACCTGGGCTTTGGCATCGTCGTAGGCGTCGATCTGGGCCAGGCAACTGTCCAGTAGCTCTGTGGCCCGCTTTCGGCCGCTGGTCATGTCGTCGAGCAGTTGGGCGAGGGGTTTTTCGCTGTTCATGCGACCACCGGCAGGGTGTGGATTTTGTACCGGTGCTGAAGTTCGCGGCCAGAGACCGGATCTTTAAGCACCATGCGAAAAGCCTGTGCCGGGCGTAGCTCACTGATCACCGGAAGCGTGCCGCACAGCATGGCCTGGCCCGGGAGCAGTTCCGTCCTGTCCAGCCCGAACCGGCGAAGCAGTTCTGTCGGATGCAACAGGCCTGTAATAGGACCTTCCTGATAAAGCACCTCCTCACCGTCGATGGTGGCATAGGATGCCATCTGCAGCTCATCCCAGTGGCCGATCACGCTGTCGAGCCGCCACACCTGAGAGCTGACGGGTTTGGCGCAGACCTGTTTGGAATGGGCCACGGACCAGGCTTCGGCTTCGCGGTCGGTGTGATCGGAGCCGATACCTACCAGGGTGCCCTGATCGGTGCCGATCAGGACCACTTCCACCTCGCCACTGGAAGCTTCCCCCAGCACCTGAATGTCCGGATCCGTAGTGAACTGATCAGCCGCGACGCGATAGAACAGCGGGGTACTGGACGGCGGTGTTACGCCAATCTCCTTCAGCTCTTCGATGTGCTCGTCGATGGCAGACTGCACCCGTCCTGCCCAGCCGGCGATGATGAGCTGGCGGACATCGACGTGAATGGTTTCCTGGCTGTCTGCAAGTTGGAAGTCTGTCATTGAGTCACTCCGATAATTGGGTTCATGGTTGATCACTTCATCAGCTCGGGGAGGAACGTGGCTAGCTGCGGAAACAGCACCAGCACAACCGCCATCAGGAACATGATACCAACGTAAGGCATGGCGCCCTTCATCACGTCACTGAACGGCCCGCCTTTCCGGACACCCTGCACCACGTAGAGGTTGAGGCCCACCGGAGGCGTAATCAGGGCCATTTCAATCAGCAGAATGATCAGAATGCCAAGCCACACGGAATCAAAGCCCAGACCGATAAGGATCGGGGCGACAATGGGAATGGTGATGACCATCAAAGACAGGGTTTCGATGAAAAATCCGAGAACGATATAAAGCAGGATGGCCAGCATCAGCGTGGAATACGGGCCAAGGCCGGCGTTTTCCAGGAAAGCGGTCAGCTCGCGGGTCACCCCGGCTGAGGCCAGCACAAAGTTCAGGAAGTAGGAGGCAATGATGATCAGCATGATCATGCCGGTGGTCTTCATGGTGCCGTCCAGCGCTTCGGTAATAACGCCGACCGACAGCTTTCCCATGAATGCCGCAATTATCAGCGCGCCCAGCACACCCAGGGACGCCGCTTCGGTCGGTGTTGCCACGCCTGCATAGATGGACCCGACCACAATACCGAACAGCGTCAGTACCGGTACCAGATGCTTGAGGCCGGAAAACCGTTCACCCCAGCTGTGTGACACGCTGGGTCCTCCCAGGCCCGGCTTCCAGATGCAGATCAGCGCGGTACCAACAATGAACATGAGGGCAAGCATAAGGCCCGGTAGCAGACCCGCTGCAAACAGTTGCGGAATCGAGGTTTCGGTCAGGAATCCATAAACAATCAGGTTGATTGATGGAGGAATCATTATGCCAAGTGTGCCACCGGCGGCAATCGAGCCTGTGAACAGCTTGGGGTCATACCCCATCTCTTTACCTTGCGGCAGCGCTACGGTGCCAATCGTGGCCGCCGTGGCGACACTGGAACCGGAGGTGGCCGAGAACAGCGTGGCGGTACCAATGTTGGCGTGCAGCAGACCGCCGGGCAGCCATGACATCCAGCTTTCCAGGGACCGGTAGGTGCCGCGTGCAACGCCCGTGCGCACCAGAATCTCCCCCAGCAGGATAAACAGGGGAATGGCAATCAGCAGGTACTTGTCAGAAGCGGACCAGAGCACATCCCCCATCGCATTGATCAGCGGGAAGGGGGAGAACAGCTCTGCGAGCAGCAGGGCCAGCGCAATCAGCGTAGCCGCAACAGGAACGCTCATGAGCAGCAGAACCATCAGAATCAGCAGCGCGGTAATAATCATGAACGTGCTTCCAGGTTTTCTTCTTCAATCTGTTCGTCCAGCGTCGGACTGCCCGCCAGTTTCTGCACCCCTTCGGTGTCGCCGCCGAGCAGGCCGAAAAAGGCCCTCAGGGAAACCATGCACACCGCAAACCCGAACCAGACCAATCCCACAAACCACAGCGTCTGTGGTATCCACAAGGGTGTGCCCAGCGGCGTGTTGGCGGTGGAGCCGCCAGTGTAAGAGTCGCTGACAACACTGAAAACCGCATCGACCACCAGTATGGCGAACATTGCCAATGCCAGCAGAGCGAACAGATCCAGCATGCCCCGGACTTTCATTGGAAAGGTCAGATACAGGGCATCAATACGGATATGTGCCTTGCACATCAGAGTGTAGGCGAAGGACCAGCTGGCGCTGATGGCCATGATGTAGCCGGTCAGCTCGGTGGCGTGGACCGCAGAACGACCCATAAACACCCGTGAGGCCACTTCGATGGTGACCAGGGCAACGGTCAGGAGGATCATCACGCCGCCTGCCCGGGCAAACCAGAGCGATACGACTCTGACGCCAGCCAGCACCCGGTCGAGAAACGAGTTCACCTGTTGCAACATTGTGTTCTCCAGACTGACCGGGGCGGTGTGATCCCCGGTCTCCGTTGTGGGTGAGAAGCCTGTTACTTGGCCGCGCTCAGTCCGGTTACTTCACCAACCGTTTCGTTCCAGCGGTCAACCCATTTCTGGTCCACTCGATCTGCCCAGTTAGGCAGCAGGGTTTCTTCCAGATGGCGGGCTGCCTCGGTGAAATCATTGTCAGTGGCTTCTACCAGAACCATGTCGCCGGCCTCACCACGGGAGCATTCACCATTGCCGGTCAGGCAGGCGATGCCTTCTTTGGTTTCCTCGACAGCAGAGGCCCAGACCGGGTCTTCATAGTTTTCCTTGATTTCAGCGGTCAGCCATTCCTGGGTTTCCTCAGAAAGCGAGTTCCATTTTTTGCCATTCATGGCAGTAACCACGTGGTCCCAGCCACCGACCGGCAGCGGGTACAGATGGGTGGACACTTCGTGCCAGCCAGAGCTGTAACCGGACAGGGAACCAGTCACGGCGCAGTCGATAACGCCGCGCTGTAGTGCTCCGGGTACTTCGCTGAAGTTAAGGGTGATGCCCTCAGCGCCCAGGGCCTGGAGGAATTCGGCGGTGGTACGACCGCTGGCGCGGACCTTCATGCCCTTGAGATCACTAAGCCCGTCAATTTCGGCGTTACAGAACACCATTTGTGAGGGATAGGGCACTACGGCTAGCAGTTGGGCTCCTCCAAAACGCTCTTTGAACGCCTCCGCCAGAACCGGGCGATAGGCTTCTGCCACTTTGCGGGCTGTCTTTACGTCGGGAGCGATCATGGGCATGTCCAGCCCTTCTAGCTCCGGGGCATCTTCAACCGCATAGTCCGCTACCGTAGATGCAACCTCGATAACATCACGGTCCATCAACCGGAAGACTTCGCCGCCGCCAAGACCCATCTGGTCAAAGGTGGTGACTTCGGTGGTGATCTGGCCATCGGAGGCTTCGGGGATGTGCTTCTCCCAGAACGGGCGTTCGAAGTTCTGGTACAGGGACAGGCTACTCCAGCTACCTACATAGTTGATACTGGTCTTGTCGATGTCCTGTGCCAAAGCCTGAGAGCCGGCAAAGGTGAGCCCCAGCAGTGTGGCTGAAATGACGTTTCTTCTTGTATTCATGGTGTTTTCCTCATGGTTTTCGTCGGGGTGGTTCTGGTCAGAACAGGGCCAGGCTGTTGTCAGGAATATCCGTGACCAGCATGTGCCCCGGGCTGTGGGTGATGGCGAATTCGACGCCGGAATCGATCAGGACCTGTTGCGGTGTGACGCCGCAGGCCCAGAAAACCGGAATTTCATTCTCACCCACGGAAACAGGGTCGCCGTAATCCGGCGCGCCCAGATCGGAAATGCCGATCAGCGACGGGTTGCCGAGATGCACGGGGGAACCGTGAACCTGCGGATAGCGGGTGGTGATCTGGATGGCGCGGATCGCGTCCGGTGCCAGGAACGGTCGCATCGAGACAACCAGGTTGCCGCCAAAACCGCCACCGGATGTCAGTGGTACCGAGGTATTGTACATGGGCACGTTTCGGGCTTCGTCTATGTGCCGTACCCGCAGTCCGGAACTGATCAGGGCGTGCTCGAACGTAAAAGAGCAGCCAAGAGCGAAGGTCACCAGGTCATCCCGCCAGTCTTCAGCCACGTCGGTTCGCGTGTCGCTCACCTGGCCATGGCGGTAGATGCGGTAGGCGGGCACGTCGCGGGCAATGTCCAGTTCCCTGCCCAGAAGGATGCAGTCACGGGCACCTGGTTCACTGACGGCAAGAAGAGGGCAGGGCTTGGGGTTGGCCTGGCAGAAGCGCAGGAAACCTGCTGCCTGGGCTTCGGGCAGGATCACCAGATTGACCTGAACGTAACCGCTGGCAAGCCCGGACGTCGGCCCGGTAAGGTTGCCTTCCCTTGCGGCAGTTCGAACGGCCAGCGGTGTTGAGTGTGCGTCAAGCTGAGCGATACCTGTCATGTTTCTGCCCGATAGATGAGTTTCTTACATTTAAGGCAGAAGCAATGATTAATACAAATCGAAATTTAAGATCAGTTTTGATAGAAAAAATGGATCACCCTTGGTTTTCAGGGTCTTGCCGGGGCTGGTTAATCGCTGCCACCCGTTCTTTTGCGGTTATCAGTGCAAGTTCGGCAATGGCATGCACAACACTGCCGCTCGGTGCGGCGCGGTAGGCTGCGCAGAATGCCAGATCCGGAACTCTGGCATCCACGTTGAACTGCCGCAGAACCCCGGCGTCCAGTTCCCGTTGAAGAATCTCCCGCGGAAGGGCGCTCACCCCAAGGCCATCCACTGTCATGCGGATAATGGTCGAGAGCGAAGAGCAGGAGTGAACGCGTGTGGAATGGTTCATGGGATCCACCAGGGAGCGGATCGCAATGTAGGGTTCACTTTGCCTTGGGTAGGTGACGATTGGCCATGTCGCGAGCTCGGCCAGGGACATCGGCTGGTCAGGAATATTGAGTTGGGGACTTGCAACCCAGATCAGCGAATAGCGACACAGATCACGGTTGATGACCCCCGGCTGGTTGACCCCTCCCATGAGAAAGGCGATATCGATCTCGTGGTTCTTGAGCTTCTCCGCCAGGTTGACGGAAATGTCCACGTCCAGTTCAAGGTTGATGGCGGGATAGGCCTCGCTTACACGTTCCAGCAGCTGAGGGAGCCATGTGTGGGCAATGGTTTCCGAGACAGCGAGGCGAACAGTGCCCTGGATGGATGACGGCTTGGCGACAGCCTGCAGCATCTCCCCGTGCAGACTCAGCATTTTCTCGGCAAAGACAAGAAATTCCCGGCCTTTGGCGGTCAGGGTGATTTTCTTGCCGGAACGATCAAACAGCTTTACACCAAGCTGGTCTTCCAGGCCGGCGATACGGGCTGAAATCGAGGGTTGTGAAGCGTAGACCCTGTTGGCGGCAGCGCGGAAACTGCCCAGCCTGGCAATCCAGACAAAGGTCTCGAGAGTTCGGATGTTCATTAAATTCCCGCATCCTTGACATTCTCCATCACCACAAACGTGCTGGTCTGCAACACGTGGGGCAGCGCGGATATCTGTTCTCCCAGCACCTGCCGGTAGTCGGCCATGTTCCGTGTGCGCACTTTCAGCAGGTAATCGAAGTTGCCTGCGATCATGTGGCATTGCTCTACCGCGGAAATCTGTTTCACGGCACTGTTGAATGCGGCCAGTGCACCGCTGCTGGTATCGCTCAGGGTTACCTGGGCAAAGGCGATGTGACTCTGCCCCAGTTTGGTCTGGTTGACCAGAGCGGTATAACCAGTGATATAGCCATGTTCTTCAAGACGTCTCATGCGGACCTGGCAGGGCGTTTTCGACAGTCCCACCCGTGAGGCGAGCTCGGTAACTGTGATTCGCGCCTGCCTCTGCAGTTCCCGGATGATTGAGTGATCGATTCTGTCCAGTTCGACCATAACTTGTTTTCCTGGCTTGATTTACGGCTGTTTGAGGTCACGAATATAATCAAAATACCTGCATTTTAAAACGATATGGGCAAAGAGCCTTCGGGGAGTTGTCTATACTGGGGTTGTCCAGTCATGGATGTGCCATTTGACAGCCCCGGAGATTGCTGATGTCCCAGCCCGATTCCCGACAAAAACAAACCCTGCTGGAACAACTCTCAGAGACCCTTGAGGGGGAAGATTACGACCCTGATGATTCACGAAATCTGCGGGAAATTGTTGCCACCATGATGGCGGAGTCCCGGTCGTGGGACGACGCTCTGACGCAGCGGCTGGTTGAGGTTCTGGGAGAGGGGCCCGGAAAAGACTTTGCCGGCATGTTCAGCGGCGGCTTTCCCGCAAGCTACCGATCAAAATTCTCCGTTGCGGATGCTGTTGAAGATATTCAGCAGATTCAGTCCATTGCCCTGACTTCCGACGTGCCGATGCGCTTCTACCAGCCCGCTGAGCAGGGAGCACAGGAATTGAGTTTCAAACTCTACAGCCAGGGTAAATCGGTGATCCTGTCGGATGTGATTCCGATTCTGGAAAACCTTGGCATGCGAGTGCTGGGGGAGCATCCCTACCGTATCCAGCGACGGGACGGGGAGCGGTTCGGGATCAGCGATTTTACTGTGCAGTTCCATTCCCGTTGCCGCGGGGCTGATGTTGAAAAGGCCAAGCCCCTGCTGCAGGAAGGATTTCGCGAAATCTGGAATGGCTTTGCGGAGAACGATGACTTCAACCAGTTGATGATGGCGGCGAGCCTGGGCTGGCGCGAAGTCAGTGTGTTGCGGGCCTATTCCCGTTACATCAAGCAGCTGCGTTTCGGATTCAGCCAGCCATTTATTGCCGACACCCTGGCCCGGCACCTGGAGATTACCTCGCTGCTGTTCGCCCTTTTCAATGCCAGATTCAATCCGGATGCTACCATCGCTGAGCTGCGGGATTCCGAGGCTGAGCGCGTTGAGAGCGGCATTCTTGAAGCTCTGGATGCCGTCAAAAGCCTCGACGATGACCGGATTCTCCGGCGCTTTTATGTGCTTATCAAGGCGACCCTGAGAACCAATTATTTCCAGCATCAGGATACCGGCGAGTTCAAGGGTTACCTTTCACTCAAGCTTGATCCCTCTTGCATTCCCGATATCCCCAAACCCTGTCCGCATTTCGAGGTGTTTGTGTGTTCACCCCGTGTCGAAGGTGTTCACCTGAGGGCGGGGCCGGTGGCCCGGGGTGGATTGCGCTGGTCGGACCGTAGCGAGGATTATCGCACGGAAGTTCTGGGCCTGGTGAAGGCCCAGCAGGTAAAGAATTCGGTGATCGTGCCTGTTGGTGCCAAGGGCGGGTTTGTCATCAAGCATCCACCGGAAGACGGCTCCCGGGAGGCCTTGAGGGAGGAAGGCATTGCCTGTTACCAGACGTTTATCCGCGGTTTGCTTGATCTGACCGACAACCTGAACGAGGGTGTGGTTGTACCGCCAGCGGAAGTGGTTCGTCATGATGGCGACGACACCTACCTTGTAGTTGCTGCTGACAAGGGCACTGCAACCTTCTCTGATATCGCCAACCGGCTGGCCCATGAATATGGTTTCTGGCTGGGAGATGCGTTTGCCTCCGGCGGCAGTGAAGGTTACGACCACAAGAAGATGGGGATTACAGCGCGGGGAGCCTGGGAGTCGGTCAAACGCCATTTCCTGGAGAAGGGCATCGACACCCAGACCGATGAATTCACTGTCGTTGGTATCGGGGACATGGCGGGCGATGTGTTCGGCAACGGCATGCTGTTGTCGGACCGGATTCGCCTGATCGGCGCGTTCAACCACCTTCATATTTTCGTTGATCCGGAACCGGATGCGGCATCTTCGTTCGCAGAACGGAAGCGTCTGTTCGGGTTGCCGGGCTCAAGCTGGGCGGACTATGACGAGCAGCTGATCAGCGCGGGTGGTGGTGTCTTTTCCCGTGCCGCAAAGTGGATTCCGGTTTCGCCGCAAATGCAGGCCTGCCTGGGTATCAAAGCTGAGCGCCTGCCGCCCAACGAGTTGATCAGGGCGCTGCTGACGGCGCCGGTGGACATGCTCTGGAATGGCGGTATTGGTACCTACGTGAAGGCAGCTTGCGAATCCCACGAAGACGTTGGCGACAAATCCAACGACGCGGTGAGAGTTGACAGTCATCAGTTACGGTGCCGGGTACTCGGCGAGGGCGGCAATCTGGGCTTTACCCAGCTTGCTCGTATTGCCTTTGCCCGCACTGGCGGGGCGGCTAACACGGACTTTATTGATAACGCCGGCGGCGTGGATTGCTCGGACCATGAGGTGAACATCAAGATCCTGCTCAATGAGCAGGTACGTCGTGGGCAGATGACGCTTGCTGAGCGTAACCAGATGCTCAGGGCGATGACGCGCGAAGTGGCGGAGCTGGTGCTGCGTAACAACTATCGCCAGGCGATGGCGTTAAGCCTTGCCGAAAGCGGTCTGGTTGCTGCCATGGATGAATACGAACGTCTGATGAAGCGGCTGGAAGCAGAAGGCAGGCTTGATCGGGCTCTGGAGTTTCTGCCTGACGATGAGGAGCTCATGGAACGGCGGGAGCGCTCCTCCGGCCTCACGCGTCCGGAGCTTTCGGTGCTGATTTCCTACGCCAAGATCGAACTCAAACAGGCGTTGCTGACCACGCCTATTGTCCACGACGACCGTTTTGCCCAGGCACTTTATTCGGCGTTTCCGGCCTCGCTGCTGGAGCATTTTCCCGAGGCGATTGATACCCATCCGTTACGTGCGGAGATCTCGGCCACACAGATTGCCAACGACATGGTGAACCGTATGGGTATCAGCTGGACGGATAAACTCCGTGACGCCACGGGCGCCGACTACGGCCGGATTGCTGCAGCTTACCTGATCTCTCTCCAGATCCATGACGTAGAGACCCGGTGGCGGGCGACAGAAGGTCTCGATGGAAAGATCAGCCCTGACATACAGGCGGAACTGTTCAGCGACGTGATACGCCTGGTCACTCGCAGCACCAGCTGGCTGTTGCACAACTGTCGGGGCGGTCTGGACCCGCGCTCCTGTGTTGCACACTATCAGCGGCCGCTGGCCGAAGTCCTGGCCTCGACAGAGACGCTGGAATCGGTGATTCCTGCAAGTCGGTGGAAGGAACGCTATGATAGGTATTGTAAGCAGACGGTTCCGGAGGGGCTGGCCGCTTACGCGGCATCCGCGGAAAGCCGGTACTGGCTGATGGATATTATCGAGATTGGCCGTCAGCTGGAGCGGGACCTGGAGGCGGTGGCATGGGTTTACTTCAGCCTGGGGGAAGGCCTTAAGCTGACCTGGCTGGACCAGCAGATGCTTGCCTTCAGGGCCCGTGGCCACTGGCAGGTGCTGGCCACGCTCCATTACCGCGATGAACTGGATCATCAGTTGCGGAATCTCACCTCGAGTGTGTTTTCCGTGGCTCCCGCGAAAAATGGCGACCGGGTATCGCCGGAGCAACTGCTTGAGATCTGGCGCGACGAAAAGCAGGCGCCTCTGACACGCTGGCACCGGATGCTGGATGACATGCAGGCGGCGAATGACGTGGATTGCGCAGTCTTCTCCGTGGCTCACAGTATGCTGCGGGAGCTGGCCGCCAAGGCGGAGTAATCGATTGACTGAGTTATTTCGTCTAAAAATTAGGCCAGGGACAGGAATAGTATAAATTCTGGTTCATTAAAAAAGCCTGAAAGGCGCGCCTGTCTGGTTTTTACAGTCAAATAGTCTTTGTGGTTCCCGGTAGAATGCGGGGAAGACAAACAATTGAGAGGGTTCAATATGAGACCGCAGCAATCAGTGACGCCAGAGCTCGTCGATAGCAGGCAGGCCATTCGTGATTATTATCTGGCCGATGAATACACCGTCATCAGTGAAATGATTGCTGGCGCTCAGTTGACCCAGGAAGAACGTAAGGCGATCTCCGCCCGCGCAGCGGAGCTGGTGCGCAGTGTCCGCAAAAACGCCAGGTCCACCATTATGGAAAAGTTTCTGGCGGAGTACGGGCTGACGACCAAAGAGGGCGTGGCGCTTATGTGCCTGGCCGAAGCGCTGTTGCGGGTGCCGGACAGCACGACCATTAATGATCTTATTGAAGACAAGATCACGTCGGGATGCTGGGGTGACCACAGGGGAAAGGCCTCTTCCTCGCTGATAAACACGGCGACCATCGCCCTGCTGATGACCAGCAACCTGCTCAGGGATTCCGAGCGCAAAAGCGTGGGTGAAACCCTCCGTAAGCTCCTGAAACGCATGGGTGAACCGGTGATTCGTACGGTTGCTGGCCAGGCCATGAAAGAGATGGGGCGGCAATTCGTGCTCGGGCGCGACATCAAGGAAGCCCAGAAAGCGGGTGAAGACTACATGAAGAAGGGCTACACCTACTCCTACGACATGCTGGGGGAGGCTGCTCGCACGGATCATGATGCCCAGCGTTATTACAATTCCTACTCTGATGCCATCGACAGTATCGCCAGGCATTGCAGTGGTGACGTTCGCAAGAATCCGGGCATTTCGGTCAAGCTCTCTGCGTTGCTTGCAAGATATGAGTATGGCAATAAAGAACGGGTTATGAAGGAGCTCGTGCCCAGGGCCAAGCGGCTGGTCAACAAAGCTGCCGCCGCCAATATGGGCTTCAATATTGACGCCGAAGAGCAGGACCGGCTGGACCTCTCACTGGATGTCATCGAGACGCTTCTGAGTGACCCTGCGCTGGCAGGCTGGAATGGCTTTGGCGTGGTCGTGCAGGCTTACGGCAAGCGAGCGTCGTTCCTGCTGGACTGGCTGTATGCCATGGCCGAAAAATACGATCGTCGTATCATGGTACGGCTGGTCAAAGGTGCGTACTGGGATGCTGAAATCAAGCGTGCCCAGGTAATGGGCCTGGACGGATTCCCGGTGTTCACGCGCAAGGCCTGCAGTGATGTGTCGTTCCTGTCCTGTTCCACCAAGCTGCTGAATATGACCGACCGCATTTACCCGCAGTTCGCAACCCACAATGCCCATTCCGTGTCGGCAATTCTTGAGCTGGCCAGGGTTCGTGGCGAAGCCAATTACGAGTTTCAGCGCCTGCACGGCATGGGTGAATCCCTGCACAGCCAGGTCATGAAAGAGAGCGGCGTACCCTGCCGGATTTATGCGCCGGTAGGGCCTCATCGGGAATTGCTGGCGTATCTGGTGCGTCGACTGCTGGAGAACGGTGCCAACAGTTCCTTCGTAAACCAGATTGTGGACGAAAGCATTACACCTGAAACGATCGCGAAAGATCCGATCGATTCGGTCAGGGAAATGGGTGAAGACATTTCCAGCAAGGCGATTGTGCATCCGTCCAGGATCTTCGGTGAGAATCGCCGCAACTCCAAAGGCTGGGATCTCACTGATCCGGTAACGATCGAAGCCATCGAAAAGGGCCGTGGTGCCTATAAAGAACACCACTGGAAGGGCGGGCCGCTGATCGCAGGTGATGTATCGGGTACCGAAGTACAGGTAGTTCGCAACCCGGCCAACCCCGACGATCTGGTGGGCCATGTTACCCAGGCCAACGAAGCCGATATCGACACGGCCATTTCTGCCGCCCAGGAAGGTTTCAAATCCTGGTCTGCCACCTCCGCGGAAGAACGTGCCGCCTGCCTGCGTAAGGTGGCGGATCTGTATGAAGAGAACACCTACGAGCTGTTTGCGCTGACCACGCGGGAAGCCGGTAAATCGCTTTCGGACGCAGTGGCTGAAATTCGCGAAGCAGTGGATTTTGCCAACTTTTATGCCAACGAAGGTGTTCGCTACGAAGATAGCGGTGAAGCCCGGGGGCCGGTTGTGTGTATCTCGCCCTGGAACTTCCCGCTGGCGATCTTTACCGGCCAGATTCTGGCAAACCTGGTGGCCGGCAACGTGGTTCTGGCCAAGCCGGCCGAGCAGAGTTCGCTGCTGGCGGTCCGGGCAGTCGAGCTGATGCATGAGGCCGGTATTCCCAGGGACGCGATCCAGCTGCTGCCGGGTACAGGTGCCACCGTGGGTGGGGGGCTGACCTCGGACTCCCGCGTCGCCGGCGTCTGCTTTACCGGTTCTACCAACACCGCCAAGATGATCGACAAGGCCATGGCAGAAAATATGGAACCGGATGCCGTCATGGTGGCAGAGACCGGCGGCCTGAACGCCATGATCGTGGATTCTACCGCGCTTCCGGAGCAGGTGGTTCGGGACGTGCTGGCATCGTCATTCCAGAGTGCAGGCCAGCGCTGCTCCGCGTTGCGGATGTTGTATATCCAGAACGATATCGCAGACAGCCTGCTGGAAATGCTGTACGGCGCCATGGAAGAGCTGGGCATTGGTGATCCGTGGCTGTTGTCTACTGACGTAGGCCCGGTCATTGATGATCCCTCTGCCAGGAAAATCATCGATCACTGCAAGAAGTTCGAGAACAGGGACCAGCTTCTCAAGAAACTGTCAGTGCCCCACAAGGGCAACTTTGTGTCTCCGGCAGTGCTCAGGGTGAATGGCATTGAGGATCTGGAAGAAGAAATCTTCGGCCCGGTGCTCCATGTGGCGACCTTTGATGCGAAAGACATCGATAAAGTGGTGGATGATATCAATGCGAAGGGCTACGGCCTGACCTTTGGCGTTCACAGCCGCGTAGACCGCCGGGTTGACCGCATAGCCAGTCGCATCAAGGTTGGTAACACCTACGTCAACCGCAACCAGATCGGTGCGATCGTGGGTTCCCAGCCGTTCGGTGGCGAAGGCCTGTCCGGCACCGGTCCGAAAGCCGGTGGCCCCCAGTACGTGCGCCGATTCATGAAAGGGGAGACGGTCCAGCGCCCGACGGAGTCCATTGACGGGAAAGTGGATGCCAGGAAGCTGGAGAGCCTGATCGGCAAGCTTGACGGGATGGACTCCCCGAAGCCAAAAGCGCGAATCGAGACCATGAAGCAGTTGTTTGACTCGGTTCCGGAGCCACTTGATGCCCACGCCGAGGAAATGCCCGGGCCAACCGGTGAAAGCAACATTCTGAGCAACCATGCCCGTGGCACCGTGCTGTGTCTTGGCCCGGATAAGGAAACAGCCATCGAACAGATGACGATGGCCCTGGCTCAGGGCAACAAAGCGGTGGTCATTGCGCCGGGTGTCAGCCACACAGTGGATCGCGCCGCCAGGGCTGGCCTGCCGGTAGTCGGTGTGGAAGGCCGCCTGGAGCCTGAGGCGGTTGAAACGGTTAATGGCTTCGATGCTGTCGTCAGCTGTGCAAAGCCGTCACTGCTGAAGCCGTATCGTCGGGCTCTGATGAAGCGTGACGGCGCGCTGCTGCCACTGATCACCGAGCACAAGCTGGATCAGCGCTACGTAATTGAGCGTCACCTGTGTGTGGATACCACTGCAGCGGGCGGTAACGCCAGCCTGATCGCGGCCTCCGAGTAAGGGTTGGTCCGCGGGATACCCCCCAGGGAAGGGGGGGCTGCTGACGACTGCCGGGGATTTCTCAGGCAGCCTCGGCAATTTCCCGGAATGCTTTTGTCAGTGTTTCCGGCTCCTGCGCACCGGAAACCAGATATTTCCGGTTGATGATGAAGGCGGGCACCGCTGACACCCCGGCTTGCTGGTATTGAGCCTCATCCTGCCTCACCGCATCCGCGTACCGGTCGGATGCCAGCACCTCCCGCGCTTGCTGGCCATCCAGGCCAATGGCCTCAACGCAATGAATCAGCACGTCCGGATCTGAAATGTTCTCGGCGCGGCCAAAATAGGCCTCGAAGAAAGCCATCTTCATCTCGGTCTGTTTACCCTGTTCCCCCGCCCACTTCACCAGCCTGTGAGCATCGAAAGTATTGCGGGTATACCGTTGCTGAAGCTTCTCGAAATTCAGCCCCAGCTCTGTGGCGATCTCAATCATCTGCGCCTGGTTGGCCCTCATCTCGTCTTCACTGCGACCGTATTTGCGACTCAGGGCCGGCAGGATAGGTTCACCGTCGCCGGAAGGGTCCGGGTTCAGCTCAAAGGCATGCCATTCCACAGCAAAGTCCATCTCGTCCTTCAGGGCTTCCATCGCCTTTTCCAGGCGGGCGTAACCAATGGCGCACCACGGGCAGGCAATGTCAGAAACGATATCGATTTGCACGGTTGTCATGGGAACTCCCGGTTGAATTTTCAGGCAGTCAGGTTACCAGAAAGTTTTGCGGCACGTCGCCTTCATGACTCCCGGGGCCCCGGCTCTGAAGGTAGCCGTTTGCCCGACCAGTTTTCCACCAGTCGGCAGGTGACCAGGTCTCCGGTAACGTTGATCGCCGTACGACACATATCCAGAATCCGATCCACGCCCATGATCAGTGCAATACCGCCGGGCGGAATACCCACTGTCTGCAATACCATTGCCAGAATGACGATGCCCACGCCCGGCGTTGCCGGCGAGCCAATGGAGGCCCCTACCGCCATGGCCACGACTAACGCCATACTGCCCATGCTGAGATCGATGCCATAGACCTGGGCCAGGAAGACCGTCGCCACCGCCTGGTACAGCGCCGTGCCGTTCATGTTGATGGTGGCGCCCAGCGGAATGACGAATTGCGAAACCGAAGGCCGCACCCCGAGCTTGTCTTCAGCAGTGCGAATGGACAGTGGCATCACTGCCGCAGAGCTTGAAGTTGAAAACGCCAGTAGCAGAACGTCACGGCTGTCCTTGATGAACCGGATCGGGGGTTGGCCGGCCAGTATCTTGAGGATCAGCATATACACCCCGAGCAAGAGCAGTAGCCCCACCAGTACTGTCGCTACGTAGGATGCCATTCCCACCATGGCCTGGAAGCCGATAGTGGTGGTGAGCTGTGCCATCAGACCGAACACCGCGTATGGCGCCAGCCGCATGGCCCAACGCACTACCGTCATGCAGACCTGCTGCAGGGAGTCCAGCAGGTCCAGCAGGGGCCGGGATTTCTCCGGGGCCATGCTTACCAGAGCGATGCCGACTATGATGGAGAAAATCACCACCTGTAGCATCTGGCCCTCGACCATGGCGTCCAGTGGATTGCCGGGAAGCAGGCCAATCAGCGTTTTGGGAAGTTCGTCCACACTGGGCATGGTCGCTGTGGTGGTCGTGCCTTCCCCGGCTGCGACAGTGTTTGCCAGGCTGGTCATCATGCCGCCGGGGTTCATCAGATTGCCAACCCAGAGTCCGATGGACGCGGCGATGGCGGTGGTGACTACGAAGAAACCGGTCACCCGCAGCCCCATCTTGCGGAGTTGCTCCAGGTCTTCGCTGGCGGCAAGGCCACGCACCACAGAGGCAATAACCAGCGGGATCACGATCATCTGGATGGTGGCGAGGAAGAGCTGCCCCGGAAATGCCAGCCAGTTACCGATGAGGGTGCCTGTCGCTGGCTCGACAAGGCCAATAGAGGGGCCCAGCAAGGTGCCGGTGACAAGCCCCAGGAACATGCCAATGAGCACTTTCAGCCACAGCCGGCCCTCCACCAGCCCGGACAGATAGCCACTCAGATATTTTAGCGGTCGGGGATAATAGTTTGAGCTGTCGTTGTCCGTCATAGAGGGGGCCTGCTCAGAAGGAGCTGATCTCCATTTTTGTCAGCCGGCGGTAGGCGCCGGATGTAAGGCTGTCATCAAGGTGGATGTTACCCATACTCTCACGATGCAGGGTAGTTATTCGATTGCCTACGGCATGAAACATGCGTTTCACCTGGTGATAACGGCCTTCGTAGATAGTAACCCGCGCTGTCTGCGCGCCGAGAAGTTCGAGCCTGGCTGGCGAGGTTCTGAGCTGTTCGAATTCGAACCAGATCCCCTCCGCGAAACGTTCGGCTGTTTCCGGGGTGATCGTGCTGGCGGTGGTGACCCGGTAAACCTTCGGTACCCTGATTTGAGGCTCGGTCAGCCGGCGCGACCAGGTTCCGTCATTGGTGAGAATCAGCAATCCGGTACTGGCGCGGTCGAGCCGGCCGGCTATATGGAGATTTTTGTGCAGGCCGGGGTCGATCAACGCCATTACCGTTTTGTGAACCTTGTCTTCGGTGGCACTGAGGTACCCCGGCGGTTTGTGCAGCATCAGATAATGGGCCGGTTCAGCCGCCTGAAAAACGCGGCCATGGCAGGTCACTGTTGAGAAACGGTCCACTTCACAGGCAGCCTCGCGGCAGACAGCGTCGTCCACCATTACCTTCCCGGCGGCGATTGATGCGTTGGCCTGCTTGCGGCTGACACCGTTATGATTACTGAGAATTCGTGAAAGCTTCATAAGGACAATATTACCGCCTTTCCGGGTTGCGTTATCCGCATTAGTTGTATAATGAACGTTTTCGCTCCCTGATCTGCGAGTTTCTTTGTGTTGTCACTGAACCTGGCCTTGTTGTCCGCCTTTGTCCCGACGTTTTTTGTGGTGTCCATTACTCCGGGCATGTGTATGACCCTCGCGCTGTCTCTGGGCATCACCATTGGCGTGAAGCGGGCGTTGTGGATGATGGCGGGCGAGCTTGTCGGCGTCGCTCTGGTGGCGACGGCTGCGGCAGTGGGTGTGGCAACCTTCATGCTGAAATATCCGACAGCGTTTGCGGTGTTCAAGTACGCCGGCGGTGCCTATCTGGCATGGCTTGGCATCCAGATGTGGCGTTCCCGGGGCAGAATGGCGATGCCGGAAGAGGACTCGGAGCCAGCTGAAAGCTCACGCCTTCAACTGGCGCTTCAGGGATTCGTTACGGCGATTGCCAACCCCAAGGGCTGGGCTTTTTTCATCGCGCTGCTCCCCCCGTTTATCGACAGTAAATTGCCGATGGCGCCGCAACTGACAGTGCTGATTCTGATTATTCTTGGCCTGGAGTTTCTCTGCCTCCAGCTCTATGCCCACGGCGGCAAGACCTTACGCAAAGCCCTCAAACAGGGAGGTGGTGTCCGCACCGTCAACAGAGTGGCTGGCAGCCTGATGCTACTGGTTGGCGCCTGGCTGGCGTTTGGTTAGGAAGGACACGGGTTCAGTTGCCTGCATACCGTTCGTGGAGGATGCCCACCCGTTCCACATAGGCCCGGGTTTCGGCGTAGGGCGGTATGCCGCCATGGCGCCCGACGGCTCCCGGACCGGCATTGTAGGCAGCGGTTGCCAGTTTGATATCACCGTCAAAGCGCTTGAGCATGCGGGCCAGGTAATTGACGCCGCCGCGGATGTTTTCCGGGGCAACCATGGCATCGTGAACGCCCAGCTCATCTGCAGTGGCAGGCATAAGCTGCATCAGTCCCTGGGCGCCCTTCGGTGACAGGGCCTTGTCATTGAACGCGGACTCGGCGTGGATGACAGCCCGCACCAGTGCCGGGTCAACATTGAATTCGCTGGCGGCGATCCTGATCTCGTCCCGGTAGGGTTTCAGGAACAGCGGTGTGGTGCGCCAGTTCACGTTGGAATCCGGGTCGCAGGCATGGCAGTGGAAGCGAATGACATCAAATGCCGCGCTGGCGGGCTGGCTGCTGCTGTAGGCGACCACGCCGTTGTCGTCCCTGTAGCGGTAGACCACTTCATCCTTTGTAGAGGCTCGTTTCTGGCTGCTGCCCTTGACGTTGGTGTACTCCACCGTCCCGTCAGGGTGAACGATGCGCCTGATACTATCGGCCGCCAGGGGTGCAGAGAAGGCCAGTAGCAGAAAGATCAGTGATGAAGCGATAAAGGTTTTGCCGCGTGTCATTGTTTGCTCTTGGGCTGCCTGATCAATGAAGCCGGCTGCCTGTCATAAACGACAGCCGTGGGCCCGATTATACGGCTATAGTTGGTTGAAGAAACCGCAATGTTTGTCTAAAAAGTGTTACTTTTCCGGTATAGCCAGCCAGTTCTCATTATTGGCAGATTCTGGAGGTACGGTGCCCGCGAATAAAACGCCGAGCAATATTGTACTCATCGGTATGCCAGGTAGCGGTAAAAGCACGGTCGGGGTGCTGCTGGCCAAGCGCCTGGGGCTGGGATTCGTTGATACCGACCTGCTGATTCAGCAGGAAGCCGGCCGCACTCTGCAGGAGATTGTCGATGGCGATGGTTACCAGGCGTTAAGGCGAATCGAGGAACAGGTGTTGCTCAAGCTGGATGTAAGGCATCAGGTCATATCTACCGGTGGCAGTGCGGTTTACAGTGAACCGGCGATGCAGCATCTGAAAGCCGATGGTGTGGTGGTATTTCTCGATATCCCCCTGGATATAGTGCTTGATCGCATTGGTGATCACAGCGCACGGGGCATTTCACGCCGTCCGGACCAGTCGCTGGAAGAACTGTTTAATGAGCGTTTTGAGCTCTATTCTGGCGCGGCTGATATTGTCCTTGATTGTGTTGGCAAGAACCACGAAGAGGTTTGTAATGCCGTTTTGGAGGCGTTGAGTGGGAGCTGATAGCGGAATGCCGGCCTCAAAGATTGCTATGCTCTACCAAATAAACCCGGGAGAATTCTAATGTACTTCAAACAGCTTGGTTATCATCTGGTGCTTATTCTGGCACTGGGCATGTCAGGCAATCTCCATGCGGAATCATCCGAGGAGTCCTCAGTCGAGTCCCTGAAGAGAGAAACGCGGGAACTGGGCAAGGCTCTCGAGGAGTTCGGGGCGGACCAGAAAGCGGAGGCGGAAGCGACCATTGAAGCTACGCTCGACGCTCTGGACAGGCGCATTGAAACACTGCAGCAGGAGTTGGACCGGAACTGGGACGACATGAGCGACAAGGCGCGGGAACAGTCAAAGAAAAGTCTGGCGTCACTGCGGGAGCAGCGGGAGCGTGTGCAGAACTGGTTCGAGGAACTTCAGGCCAGTTCATCCTCTGCCTGGGAACGCGCCAGGAAAGGCTTTTCTGACGCCTATGAGGCGCTGTCCGAACAGTGGAATGACACTGAACGCAAACTGACCGACGAGTCGGACAAGAAAAAAGAGAGCATCTGATCCGCTCCCACACACGTCTGACTCGCGGTTAATCATATGCCCCAGATTTTTTATTCGTTTTTTGTGCCGGCGCTGTTCGTCTGGCTGTGGAGCACCGGCTTTATTGGTGCCAAATACGGTTTGCCGTTTGCAGAGCCCTTTACCCTCCTGCTGATACGCATGCTGTTCACGCTGTCGTTACTTGGTGTACTTGCCTGGTTAATGAAAACCCGTTGGCCCGGCTGGCGTGGGGCAGGGCATCTGGCGGTGACAGGATTGCTGGTGCACGGCTGCTACCTGGGGGGTGTGTACTACGCCATACAGGGTGGTATGCCCTCGGGAATTATCTCGCTTATTGTGGGTTTGCAGCCACTGGTAACCTCCGCGGTGGCTATCCTGGTACTCAAGGAGAGTGTCTCGGCACGCCAGTGGCTGGGACTGGCGCTTGGCCTGGTAGGGGTGACCCTGGTGCTGCTCGAGAAATTTGGTGGCGGCCCATCCACCACGGACTTCCCGCTATGGACATTGATCTGGGCGGCGCTCTCCCTCGGCGGCATATCCCTGGGTACCGTCTATCAGAAGCGTCATGGTACCCAGGCGGACCTTGTGGCAGGCACCTTTATTCAATACAGCGCCGCGGCAACGTTTTTTGCCGTGGGGGCTTTTGTCTTTGAAAGCCGTGAGGTGGAATGGGCTCTGCCACTTATATGGTCGATGGCGTGGCTGGTCTTTGGTGTCTCGATCGGTGCGATCCTGCTGTTGATGTGGCTTATTCGCCGTGGCGCAGCATCTCAGGTGGCAAGCCTGTTCTACCTGGTGCCACCGGTAACAGCTCTGGAGGCGTTCTGGCTTTTTGATGAACGGCTGGGTGTGCTGGCGATGATCGGTGGTGCCATATCCATTACCGGGGTTGCGCTGGTGGTGACGCAGCGCAAGGCTTCCCCTTAATCCCAGGGGTTCACCCGGAACAGCGTGCCAAGCCCCGGCTGGGGAGTCAGCTTGCCGCACAGCCTCAGCCCCTCCCAGAAACTGACCTGGTTGGCCGTTAGCACCGGCTTGCCGGCAGCGGCTTCCAGATCCTCCAGCCAGGCAGCCGAATGCAGTGCAGTATCCGGCACCAGTAATGCGTCGGCGTCCGGATGGCTGTTTTCAGTTGCAAACCGCATTACCGCCTCTCGCTCCAGCATGCCTGCTTCTGCGGCGGTAACAATGCCGTGGCTGGTCATGTGTACTACCTCGATATCAAAATGCTCCAGAAATGCCGTAAAAAGCAGAGCAACATTCTCAGGGTAGGTGGCTGCGATGGCGACCCGCTTCGCATTGATTGCGGTAATAGCCCGTGCAAAGCCCATGGCAGTGGTGGACGCGGGAATGTGAAGCAGGTTTTCCAGGGTTTCAATCTGTTCCCTGATACCGTCCATGCCCCGAACGAAGCTGGCGCTGGTGGAGGTCCACAGCACCGCTTCCAGGTCTTTGTTCTCAAGATGCCGTGCGCCTTCGCTGAGGCGCTGTGGGCTTCCCATCTCCCTGAGAGCCTCTACAGTGTGGGCATCTTCATTGAACTCTGTATGGACGACTGTCACCTCCGCTGCCGGCGAGATCATCTTCGCCAACCTTGGGTAATCATCCTCGGCGGCATGGCCGGGGTAGAGAAAAGCCATTCTTGCGGTTGTATTGTTCATCGTGCTGCAACCATTCTGGATCGTTTGAACGTTGTATAATGTCTCCGGCTGACCAGCCTCAGAACGTGGTGTCCAGCACGTTCCCCATCTTTTTCCGGCCCAGCGACCCATCAAATTCGTTGCCGTGCCAGGCGGGATGGCCGGCGATCATTACCAGGGGCACCACGCCATCGGTCCTGTTGACCAGTTGTTCGTGCCGGAACTCCTCCCGGTACTGGCGTCTTACAGTGTTGTTGTGGTCCATGCGTCGCAGTGCCGAAGGGTCCACCAGGATCAGATCTGCCTGGTCACCCACCTCAATGCTGCCACCCTTTACGCCGAACACCCGGGCCGGGTCACGGGTCAGGCGGCGAACCATATAGGCCACATCGATATCGCCGCCGTCCGAGGCCAGTTTCAGTGCCCTCAGGTTGCCGTCGTAGAAGGCCATGTTGGTAAGGTGTGCACCACTATCGTTGAAACCGGGCAGTAGCTGGCGGTCCATCAGCAGGTTGCGCACGGTGCGCTCGTCCCGGTTGGCGGAGACGGTGTGCCAGCTCAGATCCCGGTCGAAGGCCCGCAGCATCGCCAGTACGAAATCGCTTTCATCCTTTACCTGGCTGAAATGATCCTTCAACAGGTCCTGTTCCGCGTCGCTGCTTTCCAGAGACTTTCCTGCATTGGCTGCTTTTACTCTTGCAAAGACCTCAGCGAAGGTTTTGCCTTCCCAGTCCTTCAGCGGGCAGACATCGATGGTCATGTCTTCGAGAGTACGGTTGAAGGCATAATCCTCAAGGCGGAGCAGGCGTTTCAGGCGCTTGGGGCCAAATCCGGTCTTCCCGCTCATCCACATGGCCCTGAACTGCTTGATGTAGGTCGGATCGTTGAGGATTTTCAGTCGTCCGTCCCGGTCTTCCAGCTCGGTTTCATTGAGAATGCGCAGTTCCTCAATTTCCTCGGACAGCGGCGTTACCGCACCGTCGGACCACACCTTGAAGGGGGCTGCCAGGGCCTGCAAATGGAAATCACCCTTCAACAGGCGGGAATTGAGCACCCGTGCCAGAAAACGCGCAAGCCGCACAATCTTGCGGTTGCTATGTACGTCCAGCGCCGCCACAACGGTGGTTTTCAACGGCTTGCCGTGGAGACGGCCGCAGCTGAGCAGGAAGGTCCTGATGGTATCAACGGTGCTGTCTTTCGGCGGCGTGGCCTGCCAGACGCCGCCCTTGCGCCGGACCACATCCGTCAGCTGTTTGATTTCCGGATAGCCGGCAAACTGGGTGGGGATGGTTTTGCGGGTGTTGGGCTGATTGGCGAGGTAATGGAACGGCAGGGCGTCGGTGGAAAAGCCCGCGTAGCCGTCATCCAGTGCCTGCTCCAGCAGTGACTCCATGGCCTTGAGTTCGTCTTCGGTGGGATCGCGGGAGATGCTGGCCTCAAACCCCATGACTTCAATGCGCAGCATTGAGTGGGGCACCAGGGTAACCAGGTTCGGGCCCAGGCTGAGCTTGTTCAGGTGCTGGATGTATTGCTTCGGATTCTGCCAGTCCACGCGGTCGGCGGTTGCTCTCAGTACTTCCTTGGGAATGTTTTCCACCCGGGCGTAGCAGTCCACAATCGGGTCTGCACCGTCCTTGCGCTGGGAACCGAAGGCCAGCCCCAGGCTGCAGTTGGCGATCACCACCGTGGTAGTGCCATGGCGCACGGACTCTGGCAGCCCCGGGGCAACTTCCAGCTCCAGATCGTAATGGGTGTGGATATCGAACAGCCCCGGCATGGCCCAGCGCCCACTGCCATCAATGACCTCGTGCGCTTTTTCCGGATCGAGATTCGTTCCCCGTGCGGCGATCTTGCCATCAGCAACAGCAATATCCTCGCGCACCGGCAGTTCACCGCTGCCATCGAAAACCTTGGCACCCTGGATCAGGTAGTCCCAGGCAATGCCGGTTGTTGTATCGCTCATGGGTGTCTCACCTATCCTGGGCGTTATCTTGTCAGGGAGTTATTTCGGTGGTGTCTCCGGCCGGATTCGCGGGTTCGTCTTTGACGATGATGAATATGGCTCCTATGACAATAACCAGAGCTGCAATCAGCACAGTGGCTGCGCCCAGAATCATCTTGAATTTTGAGGTTTGAAGGCTGCCGCACTCCGGGCATTTTTTACTTCCCGGGGGGATGTTCGTTCCACAGTTGGAGCAGATGTTGTTCGCCATGGTGTTTTTCCTTAGGTCGTGCAGTATCTCTGTCTCAAGATTAAGCTGTGATAGCGGCGGAGCACAAATCCGTACTGTTCCCCGATCCGGGAATTATGCAGTGGCTCCCAGCAAGAGCACTCCCAGGGCAGTCAGTGCCGAGAGGATGCCAACAATGACCACAAGCTGTTTCCAGGGGAATGGTGGCCTGGGCCGGGTTTGCAGTTCGGTTTCCAGGTAGTCACGGAGCAGCTTCGTATTGCGGGCATTGGCCTTCCAGGCAAAGTCGAAAGCATCTCCGACGACCGGAACAAGCCCGCCAAAAAAGTCGATCAGCATATTGCGGACCATCTGCCCTTTAACGCGGCTACTGGCGCCGGCCCGTTGGGCTTCCACCAGCACATAACAGGACATGATCAGCCCTGCGAAATCACCGAGGACCGGCACCAGACCGATTAGGGGCTCGAAGCCGATCCGGAAGCGGGTGAACGGTATACCAATGGCGTTGTCGGCCATTCGGCTGAACCTGTCGAGACGGGCCAGGGCCGCCTGTTTTTGTTCGCGGCTTACCGGTGTTGCCATGACAGCCTGTCCGTTAGTCCCAGGATCTGTTCTTGAGCCGATAGAATTCCTCCACCACATCGTCCATCGCATTTGCATCGTATTCACGCAGTCCACTGACAACCAGCTTTTTGGAAACCTCGCCGGCGGTCTTGCCATCAGTCAGCAGCCGGTAATCCAGTGAGACGTTGCCCCGCTTTCCTTCAGGCTTCAATTCCGCGTTATGAAGTTCCAGGTCAGGATGGGGAGCATCAAGGGTGTCCAGCGTCAGGCTCATGCTCTGGTACATGATCATGGGCCGGTCAGGGTTGAACATTACGCCCTCGCTTTCCATCAGTGGTTTGAGGGTGTGGGGGAAGTTCTTGCCAGAGGCCGCGACGTAACAACGGGTGAAATTCTCGATAACAGTGCGATCGTGCGTAAATTCGCCACTGTGCTCAACCTCGATATAGACCTTGCCCTTATCGTCGTAGACACGGATCAGGCCATCGCTGTCTTTACGGAACTCCAGTGGCACATTCTCCCCCAGCAGGCTGCGGAAGTAGAACGTCATGTTACGGGACAGGCCGAAATGCGCCACCAGCAGGGCAAACAGCAGGTCTCCGGGCACACAGAATCGGCGGGCATCGGGGTTGTGGATGGGGTTGAAATCCCCTGCCACTTCCTTGGCAAAGCGGCTGGCCTGGGTTGCGCTGATCAGTACGTGTCCGTCCTGAATGGAATGGTAGCGTTCAAGAAACATGCGGTGCCTTTTCAATATCGCAAATATGGATGGTTACGATAGTGGCCTTAAAAGCGGTCTGCAGCAAGATGCAACGAAACCAATGTCTAACACAAGCGTGAAAATAACCACTTTTATAGTGGCCTGCAGGGCAGTTTTTGGCTCGATCAATGCCGCTGGTTTACTACACTGATCATTGAAAATGGCAAAGCGCAAAGCTTGTTAATGGAGTTTCAGGATGGATTTTGGTGTTCAATTCAGAACGCAGCGTATCGAGACGTCCGGTGCCGATATTCACCTTGTCCATGGCGGCAAGGGGCCGCCTCTGCTCCTGCTGCACGGCTACCCCCAGACACATGTGATGTGGCACCGGGTGGCGCCCGGACTGGCCCGGGATTTCCATGTGGTATGTCCGGACCTGAGGGGCTACGGAGACAGCTCGAGACCGCCATCGGATACCACTCACAGCCCCTATTCCAAACGCGCAATGGCACTGGATATGGTGGAGGTGATGGCGCACCTGGGCTATCAGCAATTTGCCGTGGCAGGGCATGACCGGGGTGCACGGGTGGCCCATCGCATGGCGCTTGACCATCCCCAGCGGGTATCCCGTGTCTGCGTAATGGATATTGCGCCCACCCTGCACATGTTCAGGCACACCGATCAGAATTTTGCGACGGGGTACTATCACTGGTTCTTTCTGATTCAGCCGGGTGGTCTGCCCGAGCACATGATCGGCGCCGATCCTGATTATTTTCTCAGGGAAAAACTCAGTCGCTGGAGCGGGCCGGATGCCCACTTTGATCCGCAGGCGGTCGCGGAGTATTTACGCTGCTTCCGTGATCCCCGGGTGATTCACGCCTCCTGTGAAGATTACCGTGCCGCCGCCAGTATTGATCTTGAGCACGATGAGCGTGACCGTGATCGCAGGGTTGAATGCCCGATGCTGGTGCTGTGGGGTAGCAAGGGGTTTGTAAACCGTACCTATGATGTCATGGCCGTCTGGCAGGCTTACGCTGACAGGGTTGAGGGCAGGATGCTGGATTGCGGGCATTTTCTGCCCGAGGAGGCGCCGGCGGATGTGCTGGCAGAACTGAGAGCCTGGTGCGCAGCTCCGGACAGTATTGTCAGGCACGATCGGCTGTGAGGTCGGCCGGGTAACAAATCCTTAACCCGCCAGAACGGGGTTAAGTTCAGCAGGGGTCCGGGGGTTGTGCTAATGTGCTAGGTTTTAACGTGTTTCCCGATAAAACCGGTGGTGTTAATGAGCAATCCCAAGCATACCCTTTTCTGGATGACGCTGTTTCTGGCTGTAGTCGGGGTGGTTTGTGCCCTGATTTACAAACCGCTCCAGGCCGCATTCATGGCAAACTGGGTGTTCAACCTGCTGATTGTCTGTGTACTGCTGATCGGCGTAGTCATTACCTACCGCCAGGTTTTCGTGCTGTTCCCGGAACTGCGATGGGTGGCACAGTTCCGTACCGGTCATGCCGGGCTTTCAGTGTTGCAGGAGCCCCGGTTGCTGAAACCGTTGGCACGCCAGCTTGATGACGACTCCAAACGCGACCGTTTCTCCCTGTCTACCATGTCGCTGCGCACGGTTCTCGATGCCATTCATAGCCGGATGGACGAGCAGCGTGAAATTACCCGTTATTTCATCAGTCTGCTGATTTTCCTGGGCCTGCTGGGTACCTTCTGGGGCCTCCTCGGCACCATCAATTCGGTGGGAGAGGTCATCGTAAACCTGGATATGGGGCAGGAAGATTTTGGTGAAGTGTTTGCCGGGCTTCAATCGGGGCTACTGAAGCCGCTTCAGGGCATGGGGACGGCATTCAGTTCATCACTTTTGGGGTTGGGTGGCTCGCTTGTGCTCGGCTTTCTGGATATCCAGGCAGGGCATGCCCAGAACCGCTTTTACGACGGTCTGGAAGAGTGGCTGACCGGCGTCACCAACCTGGTGGATCGGGTTGACGATGCACCGGAATAACAGGGCGGCGCCATGATCGGCTCGAGACGTCGTACCCGCAGCAACATCAACGTATGGCCCGGCTACGTGGATGCGCTTTCCGCATTGTTGATGCTGATTATCTTCATGCTGCTGATCTATGTGGTCAGCCAGCTCTATCTCTCTCAGACCCTGTCAGATCGTGATTCGGAACTGGCCAGACTGAACAGCCAGCTGGAGGAAATTTCACGGCTGCTGGGGCTGGAGCGTGCACAGACAGATGCACTGGAAGAGGAAATGGCAGCTGTCCAGAGCAGTTATAGTGAAAGCCTGGCCCTGAATGAGTCGCTTCGTGCGGAACTTGAAGAGGAAAGGGCGCAACGGCTGGCGCAGCAATACAATGCCGAAGCCCAGGCCATGCGGGTGGAGGACCTGCAACAGGCAGTCTCCAGCGCCGAGGCGGAACTGGATGAAGAAGAACAGCTTACCGCCTCCCAGCGTGTCATCATCCAGCGGCTGTCGAACCAGATTACGGCCCTGCAGGACCAGCTGAGCCGCATTGCCGCGGCGCTGCGACTGCAGGAAGATCTGACGGCCGAGAAAGAGGCCGAGCTGGAAGAGGTAGGTAAACGCCTGAACAGGCTACTGGCGGAACGGGTCAATGAACTGGAGCGCTATCAGTCCGAGTTCTTTGGCCGGTTACGGCAGATTCTCCAGGATAACGAGAACATCCGCATTGTCGGCGACCGCTTCCTGCTGCCTTCCGAGCTGCTGTTTGCTTCCGGCTCGGCCAGTCTGGGCCAGGAAGGCAAGCGGGAACTGGATAAACTGGCAGACGTGCTTCTGGATGTTGCCTCGGCCATCCCGGATGATATTGACTGGATTCTGCGTATCGATGGCCACACCGACCGCATTCCGATCAATACCGAAGAGTTTCCATCCAACTGGGAGTTGTCCACTGCCAGGGCGGTGGCGGTGGTGCGCTACCTTGCCTCACAGGGCGTGCCTGAGACCCGTATGGCAGCAGCCGGGTTCGGTGAGTTCTTCCCGGTCGCCGAGGGCAGTTCCCCTGAAGCTTTACAGCGGAACCGCCGTATCGAGATCAAACTGACCGACCGCTGAGGAGACCTCAGCCGGCCCGTCCGAAAACGCGTTCGAAGAAGCCCACTTCCCGAACGTCCGGAATAGGCAGGTCTGCGTTGCTTTCCAGTGCCTGGCGCCAGAAACGCTCGGGATCGTCCAGGTGCGCGACCTTCTTGCGCTCGTCTTCGCTGTAGGAGTTGTGGTCGCCGCCAATGCCCGCTTCCATAAGCGCCTGCGCCCAGAGGTACAGGGCGCTGCGGATAACCCGAAGGAGTCTGCAGTAGCTGTCCCTGCTCATGGTGATTGCCAGTTCCGCGGTGAGGTTGATCTGGCCCTGCAATGCGGCCATTTCCTCCTTATCGAACACTATCCGGTTACCCGTGCCTTTTTTGCAGCTGAGGCAGGTTTTCTCAAGGGACTTGACGCCCTCCGGCATATCACGGTGCCCGAATTCCTGCTTCTGCCTGTTGTCGACCGGTGCCGGAATCCAGCCATACTGGGGAGAGCGGGCAACGATGTGGCCAGGTACGTCACGGCGGTAGGGAGGTAACGAAGACAGGTCGCCGTAGCCGTCAAATTCTGTTCGCATCCAGGAGGCCATGGTTCGCTGGCGGAGCATCATGGCCAGGGTAATGGCAGAAGGCATTATTTCCTCAAGCAGCTCGCTGCCGTCCTGAAGCCGTTCGTCGAGGTGTTCAACCGCTGCTGACATCGTTGTTCTCCCTTTACTGCAGGCAGGGGCATAGCTTTCCCTGCGTCGTTGTTGTTTTTGTCATAGGCTTCCGGCGGCATGACGCCGGAGCCGTTGCTTAAAAATTAGGCGGTATCGGGCCTGTCTTCCGTTGTAAAAAAGTACCTCTTTGTTACTGGAAGTAATGGGGGCCTGACAGGTATGCTCGTACGCCTTTGCATTCGCGAACCTGCTTGCGTGAACCTACTTGCCGGAATCTGGGTACCACTATGTCTGAGCTGGCGCTGTACCAGTATGTCCTGGTTGGCCTGATCTTTGTCTGGAGCGGCTTCGTCCGTTCCGGGCTCGGCTTCGGCGGCGCGGTGCTGTCGTTGCCGTTTCTGCTCCTGGTGCTGGATGAACCGCTGGTGTTCCTGCCTATTATTGCCGTACATCTGCTGGTGTTTTCATCGCTCACCATCTGGATGAACAATCGCAAGTCGTCGGGAACGGATGAGCAGGGGCGCACGTCGGCAGGGACTGTGGACTGGCGTTACCTGTGGCGGATTCTGGGCATCATGATTGTGCCAAAGCTGATCGGTGTGTTCGGGCTTATTACCCTGCCTTCAGATGTCATGAGCACTATTATCTTTGCGATCGTCGCGCTTTATTCTGTCTCCTACATCCTCGACCGGCCCTTTCGCAGCGGCAGTCGCGCCGTCGACACGGTTTTCCTGATGGTGGGCGGGTATGTCAGTGGCACTTCATTGATAGGGGCACCCCTGATCATCGCCGTGGTCGCACAACATCTGCCCAGGGAACGACTGCGGGACACCCTGTTCGCCCTCTGGTTCATTCTGGTGGCCATCAAGATGGCGGCCTTTATCTGGGTAGGCGTCGATCTGCAGTTGATCCACCACCTCTGGCTTTTGCCCTGTGCGGCCGTGGGTCATGTCACCGGCCTTTACGTCCACGACCGAATGCTGAGGGCAGAAACGCCGGTGTTTTTCCGTGTGCTCGGCGTTGTGCTGCTGATTGTCAGCAGTATCGGGATGATAAAGGTTATCTTTCCCGGCTAGCCGAGCGTTGCGTCCAGAAACATCATGACCACAAAGCCGCCCAGCAGGGAAAACGTGGCCAGGGTCTTGAACTGGCCGCGATGGGTCTCCGGAATAATCTCATCGCTTATAATAAACAGCATGGCGCCGGCCGCAAAACCGAGGGTCCAGGGCATGATGGGTTCGGCAAGCCATACCATGGCGCTGCCGAAAAGACCGCCAACGGGCTCCAGCAGGCCTGTCAGCACAGCGATAAAGAAGGATTTGGTCCGCGAGTGCTCGATGGCCAGTAGTGACACCGCCACTGCCAGACCTTCGGGAATATTCTGTAATCCGATACCGAGGGCCAAAGCGGTGCCATTGCCAATGTCGCCTCCGGCGAAACCCACACCGACCGCCATGCCCTCGGGGAAGTTGTGCAGGGCTATGGCGATGATAAACAGCCAGATCCGGCGGATGCGGGCGCTCTCCGGCCCCTCGCGCCCCAGGGTAAAGTGCTCGTGAGGCAGCCGCTGGTGAATGCCGAAAAGCAGTCCCGCACCCATGAGCAGGCCTGCAATGACCATCAGCGACGCACTCCAGGTCGCCCCGGTCAGTTCCTCCCCGTATTTGATCCCGGGCAGCAGCAGCGAAAAAAAAGACGCTGCCAGCATGACGCCGGCGGCAGCGCTCAGCATGCCGTCCTGCAGTTGTGGCGTGAGTTTTCTCACCAGAAACACACCCAGTGCGCCGACACCGGTCCCCAGGCCAGCCAGCAGGCTGGCCGTGGCTCCCAGCAAGACTACGTTAACCTCCTCCAGCATTGGCCTCCCTATTGTCCCGATTGCGGCTTGATCAGTGTGTCGCCGCCAGATTAAACGTTAACCATGTTGGTGGCGCGCTGACGGTTTATAATTTATACGTAGATACGCTCAATGGTAATAGTTACGCCCGGATTTGAATACTGGCTCAGCACGCATAGGAATGTCATGGTCTATTGGTTGATGGCAAACCCCAAGGCAGGGGAACAAGGCAGTCGCGGCGCCGATTTCTGGCGCACGCATCTGGAAGCGGCCGGTATTTCCGGTATCAGGGACTGCAGCCTCGCCGATACCGGCTGGACAGGCGAGATTGATGCCCGGGACATCCTGCTGGCGGCAGGAGGGGACGGGTCGGTGAATGCTGCGGCAGTTCTGTGCCTGGAATCCGGAGCGACCCTTGCAGTGCTTCCGTCCGGCACCGCCAACGATTTTGCCCGCAATCTCAAGCTTCCGGCGGATCCCCGGCAGATCTGTAACCTGGTGGCAGCAGGCCGGACACGCAGGGTTGATGTTGCCATTGCCGATCAGGGGATGTTTCTCAACGTTGCCCATATCGGTCTTGGAACACTTGCCGTCCGGGAGTCGTCGGGGGAAACCAAGCGGTTTCTCGGTCGCTTCAGTTATGTTGCGGCTTTGCTGCAGAAACTGTCGGCTTATCGCGGGTTCCACGGCCGGATTGAAACCCGAACCGGCAACGTGACCGGGCGCTGGCTCACCATTGCCGTCTCTTCCGGCGCCTTTTTCGGTGGTGGGAACGAGATCCCCGAGGCATCAGCCGGTGATGGGCAGCTGGATGTGATCGCGGTTCGCCCGCGGTCGATGTTCCAGCTTTTGCTGACCTTTCTCACTGTCCGCCTGCGCCGGAGCTCACCAAAGCGCACCAGCACGGTGGTGCATCTTAAAAGCCCCGAGGTCAGAGTCACCACCCGTTCCTCAAAAACCGTCACCATGGATGGGGAGATTGCCGGGAAGACACCGCTGGACGCAAAATGCCGGCCGGCCTGCCTGGAGGTGATCTGTGAAGGGCTGGTCACTACTTAGCACGGGCTGGCAGTGATGACCTAGCGGCTGTCGGTACTTTCAAAGATTTTGTCCGCTGAAGCGGCGACAAATCCGCTGTAAAGCTGGCCGTCGGATTTGGGGTAGCGGAGCGCAAACTCATAGAAGCAGCTGGGTATGGCTGCTTTCTGATCAGAGAACGCCACTTCGGCCCGATCCGCCATGGTGGAAGACTGCTCCAGCAGTTCTTCGGGAGAGCCCTTGATTTCCCCGCCGGAGTTGTTCACCCGGTAACCATGGTCTTTCAGAACCTGGTTTATCTCCGCCACCGTCCGGAAGCGACTCAGGGCGTTGACGCTCACCGTGAAATGGTTGGCGCGGAAGCCCCAGGCAGCCACCCAGGCCGCGTACTCGCTTTCTTCCAGCAGAGCCTGGTAGGTAGGATAGTCGATGTCCCAGTGGCGCCCGGAATACAGGAAGTTGTCGGCCGTCCCCGCCGCCGGATCCATCTGACTCACCAGCTGGTGAATGATAGCCTGCGCCGGCTCGGAGCACTGTTCCACCAGCAGCTCGGAAATAAACACCTTGGGGGCGGACGGGTCGGGGTGTTCATAATGCCTGGCGTAGAGCTTCTTCGCTTCAAAATGATAGTCACCGCCCTGCTGGTAGCCCAGAGCCAGAAAGTGTGCTGCCAGCTTGTCCAGATTGACCTTCTCGAGGTTGAAGGTGCGCAGGGCGATGTGGTCGTTCACGATCTCTCCGCCCTGGGTGTCATCCAGCAACCGGTGGATATGCTCGGCGGATGGGGTTACTTCACAATAATTGTCCCAAAGACGACTGAACAGGGTGTCTCTATCGGTGTGCATGGAGCGCCTCCTTTTTCTGGTTCATTGGAATGGCCGCACGCTGCCTGTCTGTGCTTGTGGTGGCCAGTTCCGTAAATCGGGCATGTCCATCGTTACCCAGCTGAAGCGTGTTTGCCAGTGTTCTCGGCACCTGTAACAGGTTGCGCGCGGGCAGATACTTGGCCGCACTGGTAACGGTGGCGCGGAAATCCGCTGTTCCTGTATTGGTTATGACCAACGTTCGTCCCCTGCCGCCCCCGTTCCATTTTTCCAGCGCCGGCTGGACATCATCAACAACCTGAATCCGGCACCCGGCAGAAGTCGACACAGAACGGATGTCGTGCAGCCTGGCCTCCACTGAAGGGCCTCCGTCGAACAGGTCAATGTAACCGGTATGGCGGAAGCCTTCGGCCTCAAGCATGTTCAGGGCAGGGCGGGTATTGTCATGCACCTGGCCGATAACCGCACGGGCGCTTTCGTCCATCAGCTGGGTATAGAGTGGGTGCCGGGGCATCAGGTCTGCAATAAAACCATTGTCTCCGGTGCCAACCATGCGAGTCACCGTGTCAAAATCGAGGTCCACGAAATGCGCGCGTAACCAGTTCCAGAACGGGGACTGCCCACTCTCGTTCGACACGCCTCGCATCTCCGCGATGACTGTTTCTGCAAATCGTTGGGGGTGTTGCGCCATGAACAGGAAACGGACTCGCGAGAGCAGCTTGCCGGCTTGCGCCCGGCGAAATCTCGGCCGCAGAAACAGCGTGCAGATTTCACTGCAACCGGTGTAGTGGTTACACATGTTCAGTACTTCCATTCGCCGGTGCAGATTCAGTTCCGGTGAATGGTGAACCACCAGGCTACGGTGGTAATGATACAGCGGCCGGCGGGTGCCCACCGAGGCTTCAATGCCGGTAGTGCCCATGATCTCACCGGTTTCGGAATCTTCCAGAACAAACAGGTAACTTTCGTCGCCGGGCGAAGTCACGGTGCGTGCGAAGCTTGCCAGGGAGCGATCGATTTTCCGGGTCAGGAAATCGCAGTCATCCACCAGTGAGGTAAAGCCGGGGCCGGATTCCACAGCTATTTGCTGTAGGGAAGGGAGGTCCGTTATGGCAACCGGGCGGATAATCATGGTGACATCCTCATCTGTTACTGCCTCTGTACTGGTGAAGATCGGTGAGGACAGTATGATGAGGCGGGCTGTCATTTTGTAGCTGCGATTTATCAGAAATGATATTTTATAGTTACAAAATGGCGTTAAGGTTCGGCAATATGATCAGCAAGCAAGACCAGCAACTGCTATTGAAGCTTCGCCAGAATGCCCGTTCCAGTATTTCCGATCTCGCCCGTGCCCTGAACGTCTCGCGTTCAACCGTGCAGAATCGCATAGCGAAGCTCGAGGCCAGTGGTGTGATCCGGGGCTATTCCGTGCAACTGGGTGGCGAGTTCTCGGCCAATCAGGTGGAGGCGCACGTGTCGATCAAGGTCTTTCAGAAGCTGACGGCACGGACCAATACCGCCCTTGAGCTGATCAGCCAGGTGTCCCAGTTGTATTCAGTCAGTGGCGAGTACGACCTGATCGCCATTGTTCAGGCGCAATCGTTGGAGGAGCTCAGTACTGTGCTCGACGAGATAGGCAATCTGGAAGGGGTCGAGCGGACCAACTCAGCGGTGGTGCTGGAAACGCGTTTTCGCCGCTGAGCGGCTAGTGTCCCGCAGTAGATTAACGAATTAGCCAGACGGGACACTAGGGGCTGGCAGGGGCATCAGTCGGAATCCGGCTGTGCCTGCTCGTTCAACAGGGAAGGTTTCTTGAGCGCCCTGCCGAACAGGTCTTTCTCTTCGGCAATGGCCAGTGCCGCTTTTTCAGCCATGGCTTCATCCATACCTTCAACCCGCGCCTGAAGAAACTGGGTAATTTCCTCTGCCAGTTCCAGTACCTTGTCCCGGGCGTCGGCTTCGGCTTTGGACGAGAAGAGCATTGTGTCAGGGTGTTTCAGTGCCATCTCCAGTCCGTCCCTCTCCGAGTAATACAGCGCTTGTACGGCCATGATGTTCTCCAGTGTGTTCCCGCACGTTGTCGTGTCTGGTGGGGTTCATTGAGTCGGCGGCAGTATATCGAACAGGTCTGTATATGTATACAGTAGTTGCGTCGGGTCGTTGCGGTTCAGGGCACCCGCAGAAGCGGAAGTATGTTAGTGTCAGAGGCTTCAGGCAACTGGCCCCGTTAATCATCAAGGAACCGATAAGCTATGCAATACCTGAACACAGCCATGCCAGGCCGAACCGTTTTCCGATTGGCGGCCATGTCTTTACTGGCCCTGTTGCTGGCCGGATGCGGCATAAACAACATCCCCACCTATGACGAACAGGTAAAGTCGGCCTGGTCGCAAGTGGAAAACCAGTATCAGCGGCGGGCAGACCTGGTCCCGAATCTGGTCGAAACCGTAAAGGGGTTCGCCAAACAGGAGCAGGAAACCCTTACGGCAGTGATTGAGGCCAGGTCAAAGGCCACGTCGATCCAGGTGGACGAAAGCATTCTCAACAATCCTGAAAAGCTCCAGCAGTTCCAGCAGGCCCAGGGTGAGCTGAGCAGTGCCCTCAGCCGTTTGATGGCCGTATCCGAGCGATACCCCGACCTGAAGTCGAACCAGAACTTCCTCGCCCTGCAGTCGCAGCTGGAAGGCACTGAAAACCGCATTGCGGTGGCCAGACGGGACTTTATCCAGGCGGTCGAGCGCTACAATACCGAGATCCGCACCTTCCCGGGCCGGTTGTGGCACAGCTTCCTGTACAGTGACATGGAGCTGCGGGCCAATTTTGAGGCGACATCCCCGGATGCGGAAGACGCCCCTGAGGTGGAATTCTGATGCCCTTTATGTTGCGCCGGATAACGGTATTGCTGGCTCTTGGCCTGATATTCCAGGCTACGGCGGTAGCCCAGTCCACTCCCGAGTTTCCTGAACTGACGGGGCGGGTAGTAGACCAGGCCGACATGCTTCCGCAGCAGGTTGAGGCCAACCTGAGCGAGATGCTGAAAGCTCATGAACAATCCACGACCGAGCAGGTCGTGGTGGTGACCCTCCCGGACCTGCAGGGCTATGCTATCGAGGATTATGGCTATCAGCTCGGCCGGCACTGGGGTATTGGCCAGGAAGGTGAAGATAACGGGGCTCTGCTGATCGTTGCGGAGGATGAACGGCAAATCCGCATCGAAGTGGGCTACGGGCTGGAAGGCCGTCTTACGGACGCCGCCTCCTCTACTATTATCAACCAGATCATTACCCCGGCATTCCGGCAGGGTGATTTTGCCTCCGGCATTGCCAACGGTGCTGCGGCCATGGTGCAGGTTTTAGGTGGGGAACCCCTGGCAGTGCCGGCATCAGAGGGCTCCCGGGCCGAAGAGGGCAAGCCCCATCCGGCACTCGGCATCCTGTTTTTCATCATTATCCTGCTGGCGTTTTTCGGGAGTGGCCGGCGCGGCCGTAGTGCCATCCTGGCAGGTGCTCTCCTCGGAGGACTTGGCGGTGGTCGTGGTGGCGGCCTTGGGGGTGGTGGCTTCGGTGGTGGAGGCGGTGGCTTCGGGGGCGGTGGCGCCTCCGGCGGCTGGTAGCCCTGCCTTATCTGAAGGTTCACAAACACGGAATCCCCTGATTCAGCAATATCGGAACAAATATGACGCTATTAACAGACAAGGAACAGCAACAGGTGGCTGCGGCCATCTCTGAGGTTGAACGTGAAACCGACGCGGAACTGGTGACCGTGCTGGCCGATACTTCCGACAACTACGCCTACATACCCCTGCTTTGGGCGGGAATCATCGCTTTATTGCTTCCCGGCGCTATCAATTACTTCACCGGCTCCCTGAGTGCGGACTGGTTGCTCGTGGTGCAATGGGCAACCTTCATCGTGCTTTGCCTGCTTTTACAGTTTCCGGGGGTGGGCCACCATCTGATTCCAAGGCAGGTACGTTATTGGCGGGCTTCCAACATGGCCCGCAGGCAGTTCCTGGAGCAGAACCTGCACCACACCGAGGGCGGTGTGGGTATGCTGGTTTTCGTCTCGGAAGCCGAACACTATGTGGAAATTCTGGTGGACCAGGGCATCTCCTCAAGGGTTGGCGACGATGTCTGGGAAGGCATTGTCAAAACCTTTACCGACCGGGTGCGCAGCGGCGATACCCTGACGGGCTTTCTGGAGTGTATCGACAGCTGCGGTCAGCACCTCAGGGAACAGGTGCCCGCTACCCATGAGAAAAATGAGTTGCCCAACCACCTGGTGCTGATACCGAAACGATCTTGACGCCTGTCAGCCCGGCCTGAGGAGTCAGGCCTGGCCAGGCTCGGTTCTTTTTGCCGCTCAGGCGGTCAGGAGGCCTGCTGAGGCGCAATACAGAAATGCAACTGCTCCTGCGCAGATAAGGGCCCAGGCCGGGAAAATCAGTGATGAGCGGGTAGTTGTTCTCACATACACCTCCAGGGTGGTCTTTTTGTTGTTGTCCCTACGCTGACAACAACACTCTAGACCATTCTTGAGCAATGTCACGAATGAAAGCGTGTTGTCTGTCGCATTTGCCATGTTTGACGCCTGCGTGATGTCCCCGGCCCAGAGAGCTTGAGGAAAGCGAAAATACAGGTACTATGCTTTAGTCTGATAAAAATGAAGTGAGTCCAGACTATAACAATAAGGAGCCGTCGATGGCTGTAGACAGTGCAAAGCAAACCTCCCTCCATTGCCTTTATTACTGGGCAGAGCAAACCCCCGATAAGATCTATCTGACCCAGCCGTTTCCGGACGGGACCACCGAGGACATCACCTGGAAGCAGGCAGCGGATCAGGTTTCCCGGATGGCAGCGCACCTTGGCTCCCTGAATATTTCCGAGCGCAGCAATATCGGAATTCTGGGCAAAAACAGCGCGCACTGGATCCTTTGTGACCTGGCCACCTGGGCAGCAGGCCATGTTTCAGTTCCGCTGTACCCCACCCTGAACGGCGATACGGCGGCCTACGTTCTCGAGCACAGCGAAGCGAAGCTGCTTTTCCTGGGCAAGATGGATGGCACGGCTGACGGCTGGAATGACATCAAGGGTCACATTCCCGAAGACCTGCCGATTATCTCGTTGCCGATGTCGCCCCGTGACGATACCCCGAAATGGCTGGAAATCATTGCCAGCGAGGAACCGGCAGAGCCGAAGCTGCCCGATCCAGACGACCTGGCGACCATTGTCTACACCTCCGGCAGTACGGGACGGCCAAAAGGTGTGATGCACAGTTTCCGCACCATGATCTCCGTAGCGGATGGCCTGCAGCAGATCTTCCCGGTCAATCAGGACGAGCGTATGCTTTCCTATCTGCCGCTTGCCCATGTGGCTGAGCGCGCAGCGGTTGAAACCCAGTCGCTGTACTACGGTTTCCACCTTTATTTCGCCAATTCCCTGGATACCTTCCAGGAGGACCTGCAGCGCGCCCGCCCGACTCTGTTCTTCTCGGTGCCGCGGCTGTGGATGAAATTCTACCTGGGTATCAATAACAAGCTGCCACCCAAGAAGCAGAAAGTGCTTTTCAATATCCCGCTGCTGAACCGGTTGGTAAAAAAGAAAGTGCTCAAGCAGCTGGGGCTCGATCATTGCCGTGCCGCCCTGACAGGCGCGGCGCCTCTTTCCGGTGAAATCATCGCCTGGTATCGCAATCTGGGCCTGGAATTGCTGGAAGTGTATGGCATGTCCGAGAACTTCGGTTACTCCCATGCCAACCGCCCCGGCTCGGCGAAGCCTGGTACCGTCGGTGTCACCAATCCGGGCGTGGAGCATCGCCTGGCAGAGGGCGAGGAAGTTGAGGTGAAAAGCCCCGGGCAAATGCTGGGCTATTACAAGAACGAGGAGAAAACCCGTGAAGATGTCACCGGGGATGGCTTCCTGAAAACCGGCGATATGGGTGAGATTGATAGTGAAGGTTTCCTGCGTATTACCGGCCGTGTGAAGGACCTGTTCAAAACCTCCAAGGGCAAGTACGTGGTACCGGTACCCATCGAGAACCGTTTCAACCATCCGAAAGCCGAAGTGGTTTGTGTGGCTGGCGCCAATCAGCCCCAGCCATGTCTGATGGTGCTGTTGTCCGAAGAGGCACGGGAAGAACTGGAAGCCGGTGGCAGCCGCGAAGAGCTGGAGCAGGAACTGGCTGCGGAACTGGATGCCGTAAACAGGGAATGCGAGGGCCACGAAAAACTGGCCTTTGTAGTGGTGGTGAAGGAGCCTTGGACCATGGAAAACGGCATGCTGACGCCCACCATGAAGATCAAGCGCAACGTGATCGAAGACTACTACAATCGCAAAATGGACGAGTGGTTCGGCAAGAAGCGGAAAGTGATCTGGGAATTCTGAGCCTGTAAATGAAAACACCGGTGGTCCTGAGTACCCAGGACCACCGGTGCTGATGAAATCTGTCTTCCCTTACAGAGGCGGGCCTAGTGTCCGCCCTGCATCATCTGGGGCATCTCCGGCGTTGCGGATGTCGCCTTCTTTCTCCAGGAATTCATTTTCCGGCTGATTACCTGTGCGGCCTGCATTGCAGCTGCACGGGTATATTGGCGCCTGACCTCAGTACTGTTGTGGAGGATACTGGATGGCATAGGGTGTGCGGTTGCGATATGTGCTCGAGTCATAGCGCCTTCCTCCTTATCTGGTGGGTTGAAAAATATTGGTTAGCTGACTATGTAAATGACTATACGCCTTCTTTTTTGCAGCTTAAATACGTTAAACTCCGTACTCATGTTGCAAATATGCAGTAGCTATGGATTGGGATTATCTTCGATATATACACGCGCTGGCAATAGGCGGAACCCTCGCCAAAGCCGGTGAGATACTGGGCGTGCACCAGACCACGGTGCTTCGCCGTCTGGACCAGATGGAGGAACAGCTGGGCGTTCAGTTTTTTGAACGCAGCCGGGACGGACTCCAGCTGACGCCCGTGGGGGAAACCGCCTTCCGGGCAGCGGAAAGACTGACCGGCGATATGGAAAACCTTGAACGCCAGCTGGTGGGACAGGATTCGGCACCGGTGGGTAAGGTCCGGCTTGCTGCTACTGACACCATGGTCAATGGCCTGATCAGTCCGATGATTGCGGACCTGGTTCGCGAATATCCGGATATTGAGCTGGAGGTGCTCACCGACAATGATGTGCTTAATCTCAGCCATCGCGAGGCCGATCTGACGCTGCGGCCGGTGAACAAACCCCAGGCCACCCTGGAGGGTGAGCGTATTGGTACGATCGAGTCTGCTGTCTATGCCTCCGTGGATTACTGCAAGTATCATCCCGACATGGACCTGGCGAGCGCGCCGGAACAGCTGCTCTGGATCCTGCCCGATGAAAGCTTCAGCCACCTGGCAACGGGCCGCTGGTACCGTAAGCATCTGAAAAATGTCTCTTCCATTATTCGCTGTAACAGTCTCCAGGCCATGCACGCCCTGGCACGGGCCGGCGCTGGCCTCGCTGCGCTGCCCTGCTATCTGGGAGACAGTACCCGGGAGCTGAAACGGTTGTCTGCACCGCTTGAGGGCGAGGGTGTGGACCTCTGGCTGATGGTCAACCATGAAACCCAGCAGATGGCACGGGTGCGTATTGTGAAGGAATTTCTGACCGCCAGGCTGGCAAGGCTGTCACCACGAGTGGAGGGAGACACCTGAGCCGGCTCTACCACTCGCCGCAAAAAGGCCAGAACTGATAGAAACGCCAGCACTGGAACTCCTCCTCGCAGGTCTGTAATTGGCGATGGTAACGGAATGCCCGGGTTTGCACCCGCTCGGCCAGCGACATCACCGCCGGCTTGGCCAGGTAGCTTTGGCGTTGGTACCCGGTTCTCCCCTCATGATAGGCAAGATAGAGTTTCTCCGGGCTGGTGAGGGGAATGCCTACGTGACGGTTGGTCAGGTGGTTGTACCAGCCCACAAAGTCCAGAGCGTGTTTCATATTGGTGCGCACCACCGATAATCCGTCGCCGTTGGCATCCAGATATTCGCCCCAGGCCGGATCCAGAGCCTGGGCGTAGCCGTAGGCAGACGTTGGCCGGGTCCAGGGGATGAAGCCGAACAGCTGCGTCCGGGGCGGCCGGGCATGGCTGCGGAACGACGACTCGTAGTAAACGAAGGCCAGTTGTGTGGCAATCGGGGTGCCCCAGCGTTCTTTTGAGCGGCTGGCGTAGTCGTACCAGACAGGATGCTCCCGGAAAATCTCACAGACGTTTTCCGGGTTGGCCGGAGGGTCCGGCTCGAGCAGGCTGAACCGCAGAGTTGCCACAATCGCGATGGCCAGGCCCAGCGAGGGCAGCCCATACCAGCGAAGCCGCGACTTCCATATTTTCAGTCGGTTACGACGTTTCTTCATGGGTAGGCCAGTGCTCTTTTGCTCCACACTACAAAATGGTCATCAAACGTCGGCCCGGTTTGCTTGCAGGGGCGAAGGGCTCCATGGCATAACAAACGTCCGATCTCACAGGATACTAGGTTCATGCGCGCACTATCCCAAGTTAAACCGGCTTTACTTTTTCTTTTGCTGGTCTGTACTTCCGCCACCGCCAGCCCGCTGGCCGATTCCGTGCTCCGGGCGTCCCCGGTTGATGCAATTGTCGCCCAGTATCCGGCGATGATGAGTCAGGGCGTCCGCGAGGGTCTGATGCAGAGTGGCCGGGTAGAGCCCTTTGTCGCCAACGCCATCAGCAGTATCGTCAGCAGTTCGTTCAGTGTCGCCGAGATTCGTGCACAGGTGGTTGATGGCCTGGATCAGGGCCTGAGTGACCAGCAACTGGATTCAGTGCTTGCCTGGTATGAAACGCCCCTGGCGAGGAAGATTACCCAAGAGGAGATCGCAGCGTCCAGACCGGCAACCTGGGAAAAGGTGGAGGCCGCAGCGGCGGATTTACAGGATAAATACGCCGGCAGCGAACGTGCGAAGCTGTTTGACCGGTTTGACAGGGCAGCGCGGGCCACCGAGAGTGCGGTGGATACGACCGTTGCCGTCCAGTTGGGCCTGGCTTCTGCCATGGCAGCCTTCAACGGCAGCAAGGGGCCCAGCTTTGAGCAGTTGCAACAGAAGATCGAAAGCCAGCGGGGTATGCTGCGAGGCATGGTTTCCCAGCAGGTCTATGGCGGCTACCTTTATACCTATCAGGATCTGAGCACATCGGAACTGAAAGACTATATTGAATTTCTTGAGAGTGACGCCGGTTCTGCATTTACCCGGGTGGTCACCAACAGTATTCAGCGTTCGATTACCGACCCCGTGGAATCGGTTGGCAGCCAGCTGGTGCGTTTTTTCAATCCGGGATAAAAATCTTCAGGGTTTGAAAAGCAGCCGGTTTGGGTCCAGTCTCCAGTAGTAACCTTTCCTCCTCCCGGAGATTAACCCCATGGACTTTAATGCCTACCAGAAAACCCTGGCCAGAGAACTCAGGGGGCGGGAATGCCCGTTCCCCCAGTCTGAATACGATCAACGGCTTGGCCCCCTCAGAGCCATAATGGCAGCGGAGGGTGTCGGAGCGTTGCTGCTGACAGACCCGTCTGATCTTTTCTACCTGACCGGTTACAGCACCTTTGAAGTTTCCGTCCATGTAGCGCTGGTGGTCACTGCCGACTCCCTGACGCTACAGGTGCCCTCCATTGAAACCGGCCCCGCCATGATCACCACCCGGGTTGACAACGTCATCGGCTACCGCTGGGAGGGGATCGGCGATGTGCTGGATCCGCTGGCCCAGGCCCTGGGCGGTCATGGATCAACAGTGGGCATCGACTTCTGGCACGGCTCGTTGCGCCAGGGTGTTGTGGAAGGCTTGAGACAGCGATTGCCGGATGTCCGGTTTGTGGATACGTCCGGCATGCTCAAAGGCATTCGCATCGTCAAATCAGCTGCGGAAATTGACTGCTTGCGGCAAAGTGCCCGCATTACCGGGCAGAGTATAGAAGCTGCTGCATCGGCCATAGAGCCCGGCATGACAGACAACGACATCGCCGCCGTGGGCGCGGAGGCCCTGTTGGCCGGTGGCAGTGAGTTCATGAGTATGCAGCCCATCGTGACGGTGGGGCAGCGAAGCAGTGTCATTCATACCAACCACAAGCGTTGTAAAGTGGAGGAGGGTGATACTGTATTTCTGGAATTCGGTGCTGTCTGGCAGCGCTATACAGCGCCGATGATGCGCACCGTTGTCGCTGGTCAGCCGTCCTCCAGGATGCGCTCTGTCTTCGATGGGTGCCGCCGTGTGGTAGAGGCCCTGCAGGCCGCCATGGTGCCGGGAAGAACCTTCGACTCTGCGGCCAGGGCTGCCGAGCAGGCTCTGGCGCCACTGGCTGATGCAGTATTTTTCTCCGGGGTGTTTGGCTACACCGTCGGCGCTCAGTTCCCCCCCTCCTGGGTGGAAGGTTCCGGTTTCATTGCTCGCGGAGAAACTGCCGTGTTCCAGCAGGGCATGGTGTTTCACCTGCCGATTTGCCTGCGAATTCCGGGACACTGGGGTATTGGCTGCAGTGATACGGTGCTGGTGGGCGAAAAAGGCGCAGAGCCTTTGACATCCAATCCCTGGCGGCTGGACTGAGTCGTGCCTGGCCGGGCCCCGCGTCGAACAGGCCATACGCTGTCATTCCAGCCTGATATCCCGCAGGTAGACAGTTTTCGGTTCCGTTAACCCGGAAACGAATAAACCCAGCCGCCGGACCGCTCCCATGTCCATGCGTCGCCCGGCAGGGGCGTCTCTGATCCGGTCCAGATCCAGCCGGAAGCTGTGTTCGCCGGGAGGTAGCTCAAGGCGTATGTTGAAGCGGTCATTGTAGGCATTATCGCCGAGGTCATGTTTAACGTCGTTGATACGCAGGTTCAGTGTCATGGAGTGACGCTGCGGGTTATACATCGTGACTATCAGATGCCTGTATCCGCGCCAGTCATGCGGGAAATTGTCGAGAGAGGCACCGGAGTAGCGGTTGGTGGAGAGGGATATCTCCAGTTGTCCCTGCCGGTCGTTTTGCCTGTTTCCCGGAGTCGCTGTGATCGGCCCGTTCCAGAACGGCGCCGGATCCTCCCGGCTGAAGTCATAGAGCGCAGGCAACAGCTGGCTGACCTGGTATTGCCGGATGCCAATTCTTGCAATATCGCCCACTTCGGCAATCAGCAGTCCAGCAACGATGATTCGCAGAACCCAGACCGTCGGAGGTGAAAACCGACCTCTGATTGCCCGCGGCCAGACGGCAAGTACGGCCCATAGACCCAGCAGGTTGCGGAGGACGTCATGCCAGTCCATCTGACGGCTGAGACCGTACTGGAGCAGTTCTATCCCCAGGCCGAACAGGAATACAGCCAGTGTGGCAAACAGCCACAGCCTCCAGCCGGCCCAGATCCGCCAGGGTTGAACCGCAATCGTCAGCAGGACAAAGAAAAGGATGTGCCCGAGGTTCCAGGCAGACTTGTAGAGCGGCCCGTCAGTCCATTGAGGACCGCCAATGAAGAAAAAGGGCGCTATCAGGACGATACCCGCAAAGGCCAGATACTGGCATATCCTGGCTTTGCGGGCCCGGCGGTCAGCTGGCAGATACGGAATCATCAGCTCCGGCTGGTGACTTCCAGCAGGTGGTAGCCGAACTGGGTCTTCACCGGCCCGAGAACCTTGTTCACTTCGCCGTTGAATACCACCTTGTCGAATTCCGGAACCATCTGGCCGGGGCCGAAGGAACCCAGGTCACCGCCATTGCGTCCGGAGGGGCAGGAGGAGTGCTGCTTTGCCACTTCCGCAAAGTCCTGACCGTCTTCAATGGCTTTCTTCAGTTCTTCGCATTTTTCTTTGCTGTCTACCAGGATGTGGCGCGCAGTTGCCTGTGTCATGACGTCTGTTTCCTTTCATTCGGATGCTGGAAAATATGTTGATACTGCCGAGGCTGAAATGCTGCCCGCCGCGGCCGTCTGTGGCAAGCGCTTTTTATCCGTGTTTCTGCTGTCTCACGGTTTCGGCGGCAAACCTGTACAATGGCGGCTTTTCCCGACCGGGCTTCACCCGGTATTCACTGTTGATAGGTTTCTTCTTGATTTCCACCGCGAACATTACCATGCAGTTCGGGGCCAAGCCCCTGTTTGAAAACGTATCTGTCAAGTTCGGCAACGGCAATCGCTATGGCCTGATTGGCGCCAACGGCTGCGGCAAGTCCACTTTCATGAAAATCCTCGGGGGCGATCTGGAACCCTCGGCAGGACAGGTCATGGTGGACCAGAATCAGCGACTGGGCAAACTGCGCCAGGATCAGTTTGCTTACGAGGACTGCTCGGTTATCGATACCGTAATCATGGGCCATGAGGAGCTATGGCGGGTAAAAGCCGAGCGGGACCGTATCTATTCACTGGCGGAAATGACTGAAGAAGACGGCATGGCCGTGGCGGATCTTGAAGTCCAGTTCGCCGAGATGGACGGTTACACCGCCGACGCCCGTGCCGGTGAGCTGCTGCTGGGGCTGGACATTCCCCTGGACCAGCACAACGGCCCGATGAGCTCGATCGCGCCAGGCTGGAAGCTGCGGGTTCTGCTGGCACAGGCGCTGTTTTCCGATCCCGATATCCTGCTGCTGGACGAGCCCACCAACCACCTGGATATCAACACTATCCGCTGGCTGGAAAGCATCCTGGTGGCACGGAACAGCACCATGATCATCATTTCCCACGACCGCCATTTTCTGAACAGTGTGTGCACCCACATGGCGGATCTGGATTACGGCGAGCTGCGGCTGTTCCCGGGCAACTACGATGAGTATATGACTGCCGCCACCCAGGCTCGCGAGCGTATGTTGTCGGATAACGCCAAGAAAAAGGCCCAGATTGCCGAATTGCAGCAATTTGTCAGCCGCTTTTCCGCCAACGCCTCCAAGGCCAAGCAGGCGACTTCCCGCGCCCGCCAGATCGACAAGATCCAGCTTGAGGAAGTGAAACCCTCCAGCCGCGTGAGCCCGTTTATCCGTTTTGAGCAGACCAAGAAGCTGCACCGGCAGGCGGTTACCCTCAAAGAAATGAGCAAGGGCTTTGACGGCGAAAACCTGTTCAGCAAGCTCAACCTCAAGATTGAGGCCGGGGAACGAGTGGCGATCATCGGCCCCAACGGCATTGGTAAAACCACGCTGATGCAGTGTCTGGCTGGCAACATGACGCCAGATAGCGGTGATGTGAAGTGGACAGACAGCGCCCAGGTGGGCTACTACGCCCAGGACCATACCGCGGATTTTGCCGAAGACATGAATCTGACCGACTGGATGGCACAATGGACGACCGGCGGTGAGCAACTGGTACGGGGCACCCTCGGCCGCATGCTGTTTTCCGGTGATGATATCGGCAAGTCGGTGAAGGTTATTTCAGGCGGCGAGCAGGGCCGGATGCTGTTCGGTAAGCTGATCCTGGAAAAACCCAATGTGCTGCTGATGGACGAACCTACCAACCACCTGGACATGGAGTCCATCGAGGCCCTGAACCTGGCCCTGGAAAACTACCCGGGCACGCTGGTGTTCGTCAGCCACGACCGGGAGTTTGTGTCATCGCTGGCTACACGCATCATTGAGCTGAACGCCGATGGCATCACCGACTTCAGTGGCAGTTACGACGACTACCTGCGCAGCCAGGGTTATTTCTGATCGCCCCGGTCCAAACGGGCCAGAAGGTCGTTGACCGCGCCGGCAAACTGCATCGGTGAGTCTTCCTGCAGGAAGTGACCGCCGGTCAGGGTGGTGTGGGGCTGGCCTTTGGCGCCGGGGATGCGTTCCTGCATGAAACGGTCACCGCCGCGGGTGATGGGGTCGCCGTTGCTGAAGGTGGTCAGGAACGGTTTCTGCCACTGCTCCAAGACCTTCCATGCCGCCCGATTGGGCTCGCTGGCCGGATCGTCCGGCTTCACCGGCACCAGTTTCGGGAAGGCGCGGGCCCCGGCCTTGTATTTCTTGGCCGGAAAAGGGGCGTCGTAGGCACGACGCTCATCCGGACCCAGTGTGCGGAAGCTGCCCGTGTTGATGATGCGGGAAATCGGGAACCAGGGGCTGTAAAGGGCGAAGTTCTTCCATAGCTGAAAAGCCTTTGGCACCGGCTGATCACCGGTTGGCAGCATGCCATTGCCGACAACGATGGCCCGGAACCGGTCCGGATTTTCCGCAGCAAGGCGCAGGCCCAGCAGTGAGCCCCAGTCCTGGCAGACCAGGGTGATATCCTGTAAACCGGTCTGGTCCAGAAAGGACTGCATCCACTCCATATGGCTCTGGTAACTGTAGGCATTGATGTCCGTGGGCTTGTCGGACTTGCCAAAGCCGATCAGGTCGGGGGCAATGACTCTGTGCCCTGCAGCGGCGCAGATCGGGATCATGTGCCGGTAAAGATAGGACCACGACGGCTCACCGTGCATCATCAGTACGGGCATGGCGTCCGCAGGCCCTTCGTCGACATAATGCATGCGCCGGCCATCGACTTCTACATAGTGGGGCTTGAAAGGGTAGTCCAGCAGCCGCTCGAATCGTTCGTCAGGCGTTCTTGCCACGTCCATTTTTGATCTCCGGTATCGATACTGGAATTATTGTAAGCTTGCTTAACCTATCACGACTCGCCCGGGGCGTGTCTGTTCCTTCTATCACAATAGGGAGTGTACTCTTGGAGCACAATTCAATTCTGCACGCCACCCGTCGGTGGCTGTCGGAGACCGTGATTGGGCTTAATCTGTGCCCGTTTGCGCGCAGGGAGCTGGTAAAGGAGCGGATACGCTTTGTGGCTACTGACGCCGGCTCGGAAGAGGCACTTTTGCTGGCGCTGCAGGAAGAGCTGGTGCATCTCAACGAGCACCCGGAGGTTGAAACAACCCTGCTTGTGCATCCGGGCGTGCTTGGGGATTTTGCGGAGTACAACGAATTTCTTGCCGCTGCTGACGGCCTGCTGGAGTACCTGGAGCTGGACGGGATTTACCAGATTGCCAGCTTCCACCCCGATTACCAGTTTGGCGGTACCAGGCCGGACGATGCCGAGAACTACACCAATCGCTCGCCTTACCCGATGTTGCACCTGCTGCGGGAGGAAAGCCTCGAGCAGGCCATTGCCGGCTATCCGGGAACGGAATCAATACCCGGGCAGAATATTGAACTGATGAATCGCCTGGGCGCAGAAGAGATGCGCCGCAGGCTTTCGGGTTTTTGAACTGTTTTCCAGCCGCCGCTATTGGCAGAGCTTCGTTTGCCCCCTAAAGTATAGAGGTTTGCCAACAGGGTGAGTCTGATGTCTGCAATTCGAAAGCCTGCCAAAGGCGTGACCATGCCAATCGATGATCAGCCGCTGGTGCTGCATGGCCCGGATGAGGCCGGTGCCAGGCTGGCGGAGTTTATTCAGCGGTACCCGCGCCTGATGATACTGACTGGCGCCGGAGTCAGTACCGATTCCGGCATTCCTGATTATCGCGACGGCGACGGGGCCTGGAAGCGCAAACCGCCGGTGCAACATCAGGATTTCATGACCAGTGTCGCCGTGCGTCGGCGTTACTGGGGCCGAAGCCTGATAGGGTGGCCGGTCATCCGCAACGCCAGGCCCAATACCGCCCATCATCATGTCGCCGAGCTGGAGTCGCGCAATCATAGCCGCCTTCTGGTCACCCAGAACGTAGATCGTCTGCATCAGCAGGCCGGAAGCAGTGCCGTGACGGATCTGCACGGCAGGGCCGATGAAGTTATCTGTATGAGCTGCGGGTACCGGTGCAAGCGTGATGAGGTGCACGAACGCAGCGCAGACATGAATCCCGGGTTTGAACACTACTCTGCCGTCGCCGCACCCGATGGTGACGCCGACCTTGAGGTGGATTTCTCTGGGTTTCGCGTTGCCAGCTGCCCCCGTTGCGACGGTATCCTCAAGCCTGACGTGGTCTTCTTCGGGGACTATGTGCCAAAAGACAGGGTCTACTCCGCGCTGGATACGCTCAGGTCGAGCGACGGCCTGCTGGTGATCGGATCGTCGCTGATGGTTTATTCCGGATTTCGCTTCTGTCGCTATGCCAGGGAATGGGGCAAACCCGTGGCCACTCTGAACCTGGGTCGTACCCGGGCCGACGCGCTGGTGGACCTGAAGCTCAATGCCGGCATCAGTGAAACCCTGGCGGCCACCCTCGGCAAGCTCTGACGCTTCGGCATCTACCTATACGCATCTGCCGCGAGTTTCATTAGCTTGCTTAGATGAATGCCACTCCATATTCCTACCAGCTTCAGCCTGGAAAAGTCCGTGCCGAATTTTTCCGGCTGCTACCCATCTCGTTATTCGTGGTGGCATTCGGTGCTGCTTTCGGTTTGGCGGCTGTCCAGAAAGGACTCGAGCCCCTGCAGGCCCTCCTGATGAGCACCACTGTGTTCGCCGGCGCCTCTCAGTTTGCCGCCGTCGATATGTGGGGCAGTGAAGTTCCCCTGATTCCGTTGATTGCCGTAGTGTTTGCCATCAATTCCCGTCATCTGCTGATGGGCGCCTCGCTTTATCCCATGCTCAGGGACATGTCCCCTGGCCGCCGATACGGTCTGGTGCTGTTTCTGACTGACGCCAACTGGGCGGTGTCTGCCCAGGACTACCAGAACGGCAAACGCAACCTGGAAGTCATCCTCGGCGGCGGTCTTGCTATCTGGATAGCATGGATCATCGGGACCTGGCTCGGCGTGTACTTCGGCGGGTTACTGCAGGACCCCCAATCCCTGGGTCTGGATATGGTACTCGGCTGTTTCCTGCTGGCCATGGCACTGGGTGGCAACAAGTCGCCACGAACACTGGTGGCATGGGCAGTTGCCGCGATTTCTTCACTGGCCGCCTGGAAATGGCTGCCTCCGAATACCCACGTGGTCGTCGGTGCGTTGGCTGGTGGAGCTATCGGCTTTTTCTGGCTGGAAAAGAAACCCGATCATGAAGATCAAGTGAGTGCTGAGGAGGAAACCTCTGCATGACCATTGAAACCACCACCGCCGGCATCCTCGCACTGATCGCCATCATGACGCTTGTGACTTTGGTTACCCGCTTCGGCGGGGTATTCCTCATGTCTTTCGTGACCATCAATCCGAGAATCGAAAGCTTCATCAACACCATGGCCAGCTCAGTGTTGATAGCGATCATCGTTCCCATGGCGTTTAGCGGGGATGCCGGCTCGTTAGCAGCACTGGTCGTTACGGCAGTTATTATGTTGGCGATCAAGAAACCTCTCCCCGCCATTGCAGCAGGTATTGCCGCAGCCGGCCTGGTTCGTTATACGGGTATCACTACGCTTTAATGCTGGCCACAGAATCAGGACGGGGCAGGGACGGTGTCCCAAAAATGTGCGGAGCCATGGATGGCGGAGCCCAAGCGTACATGGACGTATTTAAAGCGTTTTTTGGGACACCGTCCCTGCCCCGCCCGTCTTGGGTGCAACGGGTTCAGGCATGGGATTCGTATTGCGCAGCGCCAGTTCGCCAATGCCCGGTAGTTTGATGCCGAGGGCCAGCGGATTGATACCCAGCGATAGCCCCAGGATATTCAGTTCAAGCCCCTCCCGAACGCCTGCGAGCACACCGAAGTAACCACCCAGCGATAGCTGGTACCCGGCTCCACCTGGCACTTCCGAAATCAACCCGTTGCCCAGGTAATCCTTGCCGATTGCATTACTCGGCAAGGCTACGTCCATCTCCGGAATCTGGCGGATGACCCAGGCCACAAACGTATTGCTGTTGGGGCCTGGCCATGCCTCATAGGTTGTCGGATAGGGGTAGTCGTTAATAACAGCTCCGAGTTGCCCAATAATCCGTTGGGCCTGTTGTCCGCGAAAATCCGCAATCAATTCAGGTTTGGCGCCGTACCAGTTGCGGTCCGGGTCGTCAGGTCGTGACTGGATGACATAGTGTCGCCAGCCGGTAACCTGATGCACATAGTAGTTGTTGGCGCCAGCCTCCTTGGTGCTGATCCATGTGTGCAATGAAAAATAGCCTCGCCAATTGTAGGCGCGTGCACCGTAGACCTGTACCACAGCCCCCTGCTCCTGTTCAGGGGTAGGGGCCAGGCCGGCGCTGGTCCGGTCTGCGGTCCGCCAGCTTCCGGAGTCCTGAAAGCCTGCGCAGGCGGCCAGCAGGAGGGGGCCGGCCAACAACATTGCGAATGTCAGGGCGACGCCAATAAAACAATGCCTGATTCTTCTCATAGGTACCCGTGAATAGTGGCTGACTGCCAGCTTACGACACAGGCAGTTTCAGAGTTCAGTTACCCGGTAAAGTTCCCCCGGATTAAAACTCCGGCTGTTTGCTGCCTACAGTTTACTGGTATAGGCTGAAAATACAGGCATTCAGATGCTGTGCCTGATTATCTACAGCTTTGGAAGAGGAGGTGCTATGTCCGACCATCATGTGTACAAGAAGGTGGAAGTGGTTGGTTCTTCGAAGAAAAGTATCGAAGATGCGATTGAAAACGCGATTGCCGAATGCAGCAAGAATCTGCGGAATATTGAGTGGTTTGAGGTTCAGGAAACCCGCGGCCATGTTGTTGACGGCAAAGTCGGGCACTATCAGGTCGTACTGAAAATCGGCTTCAGGATTGAAGGAAGCTGACATTCCGGAATCGGAATGGGTATCCACATCTGTTAAAACCAGCGGAGACAGACTTATGGATAGCGGGCAAAACGCTCTATTACTGGTTGACGTTCAAAATGACTTCTGCGAGGGCGGCAGTCTGGCCGTTCCGGGAAGTGACGCGATTTTTCCCGCCATCAATCAGTGGATCGGGAAGGCACAAGAGGCAGGCTGGCCGATTATAGCCAGCCGGGACTGGCATACTGTTGACCATATCAGTTTCCAGGACCGCGGTGGTCCATGGCCGGTTCACTGCGTTCAGGATACCCCGGGCGCCGAATTCCATCCTGACATGGAGCTTCCCGATTCCGCCATCCGGGTCAGCAAGGGAACCGCATTCGACACTGATTCCTATTCGGCGTTCGATGGCACGCAACTGGACAGCTACCTTCGCCGTCATGGTATCCACCGCCTGTTTGTGGCGGGGCTGGCTCTCGATGTTTGCGTTCAGGCAACGGTGAAGGACGCGTTGAAGCTCGGTTTCGAGGTTGAACTCATCACCAGCGGAACCCGTGCTGTAGAGGCGGATGAGGCTCCGGCTGTTCTTGAGCAACTGAAAGAAGAGGGCGCTGACCTGTGCTGAGCCAGCCTCAGGTCGTAAAAGAAGAGGACCTTTCTCTGCTGGTGGATCTTTACGAGCTGGCAATGGCCCAGGCGTATTGGTCTGAAGGTATGGATGGTAAAGCTGTTTTCAGCCTCTTTTTTCGACAGCTTCCGGATAAACGCAATTTCGTTCTTGCCTGTGGTCAGCAAAACGTGGTTTCCATCATAGAAAACCTGACTTTTACCGATGAGCACATTGGGCGCCTTGAATCCCTTGACCGGTTTCAGCCAGCATTTCTGGATTGGCTGCGGGACTTCCGGTTCAGTGGCTCGGTTCACGCAGTTGCAGAGGGTACGCCGCTGTTTCCCCAGGAGCCCCTGTTGGAGATTGAGGGGCCGATCGCCGAGGTTCAGTTGCTGGAGAGTCTGGTGATGAACTATGTGCACCTGGAGTCGGTGCTGGCATCGAAGGCTGTTCGCCTGGCATTTGCTGCAGAGAGCCGCCCCGTTGTCGACTTCGGAATGCGCAGGACCCACGGGCTTGATGCAGCTCACCGGGGCGTGCGGGCATATCGGCTTGCAGGTCTTGCAGGCACCAGCGATGTCCTCGCAGGCCTGGATTTCAGCATGCCTGTCTATGGCACCATGGCCCATAGCTTCGTGCAGGCGTGTGCGGACGAACTTGATGCATTCAGGATCTATGCGAAGCTTTACCCGGGAACAACCCTGCTGGTTGATACCTACGATACCCGCGCTTCGGTGAGGCGAATCATCAGTTGGTTAAAGAATAATCCGGAGGTGAGCATTGGCGGTATCCGCCTGGACTCCGGAGATCTTCTGGCAGAGGCTGAGGACTGCCGGAAAATGCTGGATGAAGCCGGCCTGACCGACATAAAAATAATGGCAAGTGGCGGTCTTGATGAGTACAGGATTGCAGAACTGCTGTCCTCCGGAGCGCCCATTGACGGTTTCGGGGTGGGCACGGCTATTGGCGTATCGAATGATGAGCCGGCGCTGGAACTCGCCTATAAACTGACTGAATACGCTGATCTTCCACGGATGAAAAACTCGCCGGGCAAGCAGTCCTTCCCGGGTCCCAAGCAGATTTACCGGCGGCTGGGCACCGACGGTCGCATCGTCCAGGACATTGTGGCAGGCAGGGACGAAGTGCATGACGGCACCCCCCTGCTGAGGCCGGTGATGAAGCACGGACGGATTGTCGAGGGTGCCATTTTGTCACTGGACGATCAGGTTCGTGCCGCCGGCAATGCAATTGATACCCTGCCGGAGCGGTTTCGTTCCCTTGAGCCTATCGGTGAGGTGCCGACATTGATCAGTGACTTTCTGAAAGCATTGCAGCGGGATACTCTGGACAAGGTCAACAGGCGCGCGAAAAATACCCCTGACTAAGGCTATCGGAGCATCCTCTGCCGGATGGCCTTGACCAGCTGGTCCAGCATTTCCCTCGACTGCCCGTCGTAAAGCATACGAAACTTTTCTTTCTGAACGGCCCTTTCGTGACCGGTGTCGGATGACAGGGAATCCTTGGCCAGGTCCATGAAATGACAGGCCGCCAGATGAGCCTTTATATGGTTATCAATCAGTTGAGTGATCAGCTCATCGATTTCGCTATCGCAGAATGGGCGCACGCGATTTACCGTTTTACGGGCTTCCAGTGCCGCATTCCGTGCCTCAAGACGTAATTCACCAGCCTGGTCTTCGGCCTCAACAGCCCGGAGAAACATGCCCAGTTTGTCGTGCAGTGTCCAGACCAGCGGCCATATCGCCTCGTAAGCGGCTTTCTCCGAGGTAAAACGTTCACTCGCGATGGCATCCTGAGTGCCGGAAGCTGTGGGGCTGTTGAACTGGGATACCCGCATTTCATCCATATCCTGCCAGAGGCTGTCAACGCGCTGCTTTACCGCGTCGTGTTGCTCTGACAGCCTTTGCCTGGCTGCAATGCTGAAGAATACGGCAATGACCGCTACAACCAGCGCCCCGGCAGCGATCAGGAGAATAAAGCGGTTGGTGCTCAAAAGGTCGAATAGATAGTCCACTTCCATGGCTGCCCGCTCCGTAAAATGTCAGTAAGTACTTGAGGTATGCTACTGATCCGGCTCGACTTGCCTGAAAGGTAGTGCGTCCAGAGCATCCTCCGCGTAGGCCATGACATGCTCCGCCTCCTCCTCGATAAATCTCGCAATAGCCTCACGAAATCCGGGGTGCGGTATACCGTGCCAGGAGTGGGTAATGACCGGTTCGAAACCCCGAACCAGTTTGTGCTCTCCCTGGGCTCCGGCGTCGAATCGTGTCAGTGCCTGCTCAATGGCCAGCTCAATGCCCTGATAGTAACAGGTTTCAAAATGCAGATGGTCGAATTCCTCGAGACAGCCCCAGTAGCGCCCATAAAGCGTGTCCTCGCCCTGCAGAAACAGGGCCCCCGCAATCATCTGTTCATCCCTGGCCGCCATAATGATATGGAGTTGCTCGGGCTGCGTTTCCCTCAGTTGATGAAAGAAATCACTGTTCAGGTAGGGCCGCTGCCCCCGTTTCAGGTAGGTGGCCTGATAGAACACATAGAATGCTGAGAGAACGTGATCGGGAATGTCCCGGCCGGAGTAACGCCGGAACGAAATGCCCTGATCCGCGACCTGTCTGCGTTCCTTGCGGATGGATTTACGTTTCCGCGAGGTCAGTCTGGCCAGAAAATCGTCGAACGTCTTGTAGCCATGGTTATACCAGTGGAACTGGCAGCCAATACGGTGAAGCTCCTCTTCCATGGCCAGCAGTTCCTGATCGTTGGCATCGGGAAACAGCAGGTGCCAGGAGTGTGCGCCCAGCTCTTCAGTGACCGAATCGAGCCCCTGGTGCATTCGCACTGGCGTCATCCAGGCACGAAGTTCTTTCGAGAACAGCAATCGCGGTCCGCGGCAGGGCGTAAACGGGATGGCAACCAGCAGTTTGGGATAGTAGTTCATGCCGTACCGCTGATAGGCATCGGCCCACGCCCAGTCAAACACGTATTCGCCCATGGAGTGGGTCTTCAGGTAGGCGGGTGCGACACCGGCAAGCTGGTCGTTCAGGTAGAACATCAGGTGGGACGGAGTCCAGCCGGTGGCGGCGGTTGTGCAGCCGGATTCTTCCAGTGCGAGCAGGAAGTCGTGGCGCAGGAACGGACTGTCGGTGTCGCTGAGCCTGTGCCAGTCGATTGGGTCTATATCCCCAACGGAGCGGGCGATGCGGATTGTCAGTTCAGGGGTGCCGGATTCTGGCATGGTCTTGGGCTCTCCGGGATTTATTCCTACCATACGCCAGAATCCTCCGGATGATCACCATGTAAAGGTTATGCAAAGCAAAATGAAGCAAAACAGGGCCCTGGAATGGCGTGATAGACTGGCTCTTAATAACGGGGGATTTGCCATGCAGAACCGGGTGCTGTTGGTTGAAGATGATGAAGAACTGCGGGAACTGTTGTCCCGCTATCTGGCCAATCAGGGCTTTACGGTGCGTGAGGCAGCGAATGGCCGGGACGGGTTGTCGCTGGCCATGGGACAGCATTGCGATATCGTCGTGCTGGATATCATGCTGCCGGATATCAGTGGTCTGGAAGTGTTGCGCCAGCTGCGGGCAAAAACCCACCTTCCCGTTGTTCTGCTGACAGCCCGCGGCGATGAAACCGACCGCATCGTCGGCTTTGAGGTTGGCGCTGACGACTACATTCCCAAGCCGTGCAATCCCCGCGAACTTGTTGCCCGTCTCCAGGCCCTGCTCAGGCGGGTAGCCTGGGATCAGCAAGTCGGGCTGGACGAGTCCAGAAGCTATGGCGATCTGAGAGTGGAGCCGGTGCACCGGCGGATCTACCAGAGCGATGAAGCTCTGGATCTCACCGCCACCGAGTACGAGGTGTTGCAGGTATTGCTGGCCCACGCTGGCAGTGTGGTAAGAAAAACGGATCTGATGCAGTGGGCGCTGGGCCGCCGGCTGGAGGCCTATGACCGGACCCTGGATATGCATATCAGCAACCTGCGAAAGAAACTGGGAAATGATGACCCGCCGCGAATTGAAACGGTCAGGGGGCTTGGCTACAGCTATCGGGTGCCGAATGAGTAGGGGGCTGCGTTTCTCACTGTTCTGGCGGATTTTCATTTCGATCTGGCTGGCTATGGCGCTCACCATGATCGTTGGTAATCTGGTAACCCACACCCTCAAAGATCGCGAAAGGCAGGCGATCGAGCGCCAGGCGGGGCTGCAGGAGCTTGCCGCCGAGGCCCTGTCAGTGCGGGAAAATGAGGGGCGGGGCGATGCCTGGAGCTTCCTGAAAGAACAGGGCAGCAAACTCGATCTGCACCTTTTTCTCATAGAAACGGATCATGAAGAAGGCAATCTGCCCGAGTCCATCCGCGAGCGCATGGAGTCCGGCGGCTGGTATCGGCAGCGGCCGGCGGTCATCGAAGTGGCTGAAGGCTATCGGTTGGTTGCCTGGCCACGGCTGAATGGCGATGCCTGGCTGAACCCCCGGTTTTTCCAGTGGCTGGAGCTCGCCCTTGCGTTTGTGATTATCACCCTGGCCTGCGTTTGGGTTGCACGTCTGGTGTCACGTCCGCTGAAACATATGGAGTCAACGGCACGGACTATCGCAGCTGGCGATAACTCTTTGCGTGTCAGCGACGGCATTGCACGTCGTCGGGATGAAGTGGGCGCCCTGGCGACGGCGTTCAATGACATGACCGCGCAGCTGTGCAACCTGCTGGACCGCCAGACCCATTTGCTGAGGGATATCTCCCATGATCTGCGGACGCCGCTGACGCGACAGCGGATTGCCATTGAGCTGGCCAGTGAAGGTGGCGCTGATGACGATCTGATGGCCTCGATTCTGCGCCAGAACGAGCGACTGGAGGCCATGACATCCCAGATACTGACCCTTTACCGGGTATCGGAACAGGGTGGAGATATTGCACGCGAAGGCGTCCGACCGGTCAGGGTAATCAATGACGTACTCAGGGACGCCGCCGATTATGCCGAACACCGGGGTGTTGACTGTCTGCTGACCATCAGCCCCGACTGCCGACACGCCTCGGTACTGGGAGACCGGGGACTGCTGCAGCGGGCGTTCGACAATATTCTGCAGAATGCACTGGATCACACCCCTCCGGGCAGGAAAGTCCATGTGGCCCTGTGTTCGGAGCAGCAGCAACTGGTCCTGGAGGTTCGCGACGAGGGGCCGGGCGTACCCAATGAGCTTTTACCGCATCTGTTTGAGCCTTTCTACCGCGCTGACAAGTCCCGTGGGGGCAAGGGGTGGGGGCTTGGCCTTGCCATTGCCAGAGATATTGTGGCGACTCATGATGGCAGCATAGAAGCCTTTAATGCTGAACAGGGTGGACTGGTGGTGGTGTTACGCCTTCCACTCTTCACCGGTGGGAGTTGAGCAGGCTATGTCCAGGAATTATCCAGTTCCGGCGGGCTTCCTGGAACGGGAAACAGAGGTCAAAAAGAGCCGTTTTATTGCCCGTGTAGCTCCGGTTTCATCCCGGGATGAGGTCAAGGCCCGGCTTGAGCAGGCCCACAAAGATCACCCGGACGCCCGCCATATCTGTTGGGCCTACCAGATCGGCCGGCCCGGAGCGGCTGCGGAGGCCGGCATGAATGATGACGGCGAGCCATCGGGAACCGCCGGAAAGCCTATCCTGAGTGTGATCCAGCATAAGGATATGGGTGATGTGCTGGTATTGGTGATCCGGTACTTTGGCGGCATCAAGCTGGGGGCCGGCGGCCTTGTCAGGGCTTACGCCGGCGCCACCGAAGCAGTGCTGTCTGCGGTGGAGCGGGTGATCCAGCCGCCAACATCGCGGGTGACAATCACCATGACCTTCGCCGATGAACAGCCGCTCAGGCACTGGTGCGAGCAGAATGAAGCACAGCTGGATCAGGTCGATTACGGTTCCCGTGTAGTGGCCGGTATCGCAGTGCCAGTGGACCGGCTTAACGGATTGTCCGAATTTTGTGATGCTCGGGGAATTGGTTACAGTCTGGAAAATTAGCAAACGTTTACCGAAACTCAGCCTGTCTGCTGTGCGTATACTGATATACAGATGATCCAAAGAGAGGAAGTTGTCACCATGAGAGTTTTCCTTGTTTCCCTGTTGGTGCTGGCATTGAGCGGATGTGCCAGCAACGTTGTAACAGATTATGATTCCGGCACGGTCTTCGGCAATTACGCCTCCTGGGCCTTTGCACCCAGGGGTGAGGGCGAGAGTTTCACTTCTCTCGACGGGGGCAGGATCGAGAGCGCGGTTGAGCGGGAGCTTAACCGCAAGTCCATGCGCAAAGTTGAGCAGGAACAGGCAGATCTGCTGGTGAACTGGCAAATTGTCGAAGAGGAACGTCTTGAGCGCGTAGGTGTTGGCCTCGGTTTTGGTTTCGGCAGCGGTAACTTTGGCTGGGGGCTGTCTTCAGCGCCGCCGGTCAGGGAAGTTCAGGAAGGTAAACTGGTGGTAGAACTGGTTGATACGGACACCGACCGCGTGGTCTGGCGCGCCGCCAGCCGCCGTTACCTGAATGAGAGCCAGTCGACCGAGACACGGCGCGAGCTGATTGATGAAGTGGTCGCAGACATGTTTGAAAAGTATCCTCCCGGAGTGTGAAACTCCGGGAGGATACCGAAGTGAATAAGAGGGTGTTATGAAAAACCATTCCGGCGGCCTGGTATTCTCCACAGAACAGGGCCGTATGTGCCCCGATTGTCGACATCCCGTTGACGACTGCATTTGTGGTGCACCATCACGCCCTGCCGGTGATGGGGTTGTGCGCGTCAGCCGCGAAACCAAGGGTCGCAAGGGCAAAGGCGTTACCCTGATTACCGGTATCCCTCTGGATGACAAGGAGTTGAAAAGTTTTGCCAAGAAACTCAAGGCCCGATGCGGAACCGGTGGCACTGTCAAGGGCGGAGTGGTGGAGATTCAGGGTGACCAGCGGGATCTGCTGGTGCCGCTGTTACAGGAGAAAGGCTGGGAGGTGAAAAAAGCCGGTGGCTGAACACGATTCCTTGATGGTGGCGGATGGCTGACACGCAATCTGTTGTTCCAGACGTTACAATGGTGAGCTTATTCAGGCGCAGGCCACGGGAGGAAACGAATGCACGTACTGGTACTGGGTGCGGGTGTTGTTGGTGTTACAACCGCATGGTTTTTGAAGCAGCAGGGACATGACGTTACCGTTGTCGACCGGCAGGGAAATGCAGGCACCGAAACCAGTTATGCCAATGGCGGACAGATCTCGGTATCCCATGCCGAACCCTGGGCCAATCCCTCCGCGCCTTTGAAAGTGCTCAAATGGCTGGCCCGTTCCGATGCACCCCTGCTGTTTCGCCCTCGTATGGACCCGGCCCAGTGGCGCTGGGCCATCGCATTCCTGCGGGAATGTACCTCTGCCAGAGCTGCCCACAATATCCGGCAGATTGTGCGTCTTGGCACCTACAGCCGCGAGCGTTTGCAGGCGCTGCGCAAGGATATCGGCATTGAGTACGATCACCTCGAGAGGGGTATCCTGCATTTCTACACCAATCCCGGAGAGTTCGAGTCTGCACTGGAGCCGGCGCGTATCATGCGGGAACTGGGGTGTGACCGCCAGGTGATCGATGCAGATCGGGCGGTTGAACTGGAGCCTGCCCTGGCACCGGTCAAACATCGGATTGCCGGGGCAACCTACACCTCGGAAGACGAGTCCGGCGATGCCCGCCAGTTCACCCAGGCACTGGCCAGCAAAGCGCAGGAAGCCGGTGTCGAATTTCTTTATGGCACTGAAGTTCTCGGGTTCGAGAATACCCGCGACCGGATCCTTGGCGTTACCGTCATTCGCGAAGGCAGGCATCAGGTCCTGCGTGCGGACAGTTACGTACTCAGCCTGGGCAGCTACAGTGCCATTCTGGCCCGGAAGCTGGGCCTGTTGCTGAATATCTATCCGGCAAAAGGCTACTCCATAACCGTACCGGTAAAGAATGAGGAGGCGGCCTTCAAAGTCAGCCTCACCGATGACGAGTACAAGCTGGTGTTTTCACGCCTGGGTGATCGCATCCGCGTCGCCGGGACGGCGGAACTGAGTGGCTATAACCGCGAGCTGAATCTTGCCCGCTGTCGGGCGATTGTCCGGCGCACCGCCGAACTGATGCCAGAGGCCGGGCACTGGGAGCAATCCGAGTTCTGGGCCGGGTTGCGGCCGGCAACGCCTTCCAATGTGCCTTATATCGGCAAAAGCCACTTTGGCAACCTCTACCTGAACACCGGTCACGGTACTCTTGGCTGGACGCATTCCTGTGGTTCTGCTGCCGCGCTGGCGGATATCGTGGCGGGACGCAAGCCGGATGTGGATTTTGCGTTTACCGGGCTTTAACAGATCCTGGCAGGTCTCAGGAGGAGGACGACGCCCCATATCCCTGGGGGAATGCGGGGCGTCTTGTCAGTGAGGTTTACTTCAACTGATCGCGGATCAGTTTCTTGTTGATTTTGCCAACACTGGTTTTGGGGATGTCCTCAACGAAATCGATCTGGTTCGGTATTGCCCACTTATTGATTTCGCCGGAGTCCACGAACTGCTTCAGGTGACTCTGGATATCTTCGAGAGTCGCTTCCTCACCAGGTTTCAGGGTTACCATGGCGTGGGGACGCTCACCCCATTTTTCGTCCGGTATACCCACCACAGCAGCTCCGGCAACCGCGGGATGCTGGCTTATCAGGTTTTCCAGATCAAGGGATGATAGCCATTCACCGCCGGTCTTGATCACATCCTTGATGCGGTCCTTGATGGTGAGCGTATGGTCAGGCTCCATGCTGGCGACATCACCGGTGTGCAGCCAGCCACCTTGCCACAGTTCCTCACCCTTTTCAGGCTCTTTGAAATAGCCCTGTGTCAGCCAGGGAGCGCGGGCAACAACTTCGCCTTTGGCCTGGCCATCATGGGGCAGAGGCTTGCCTTCGGGATCCACAATTTCAAGTTCCACCATCGGCACCGCGACACCGGTCTTCACCCGTATGGAAGTCTGCTGCTCCAGCGGCAGCTCCACATCTTCTGGCTTGAGATGTGAAGCACTGAGCAACGGACAGGTTTCGGACATACCGTAAGCGGTATACATGTTGATTCCGAGTCTTGCCCCTGCATCGCAGAGTCCCTTGGTCAGCGCGCTACCACCGATGAGCACGTGCCAGTTGTTCAGATCAGCCGTTTTGATGGATTCGGTGGCCATCATCATCTGCATGATGGTAGGCACGCAGTGTGAGAAGGTGACTTTGTGTTCCTTCAGAAGATCGACCAGCAGCTCCGGCTCATAACGACCGGGATAGACCTGTTTAACGCCCAGCATGGTGGCAGCGTAGGGCACACCCCAGGCATGAACGTGGAACATTGGCGTCAGCGGCATATAAACAGATGACGAGCGCAGTAACGGCATCTCATCAAACGCTGCCGTTACCCCTGTCATGGTGAGGGTGTGCAGCACCAGTTGCCGGTGGCTGAAGTACACGCCCTTGGGGTTGCCGGTGGTACCGGTGGTATAAAAAGTGGTGGCTACGCTGTTTTCGTCAAAGTCCGGAAAGTCGAACTCGTTGTCGGCCTTGGCCAGCAACTCTTCATACTCACCGATCGCCTCGACAGGCGCTGGCTTTGCGGTGTCGCTGTCGCTCAGCCGGATCCAGGTTCTGACGGTTTTGATTTCGTCTTTCACGCCTTCGATGATGGGAAGAAAGTCATCGTGTACCAGCACCACATCATCTTCGGCGTGGTTCATGGTATAGACAATCTGCTCCGGAGACAGGCGCACGTTGATGGTGTGCAGAATGGCCCCGATCATCGGTATGGCAAAGAAGCACTCCAGGTAACGGGGTGTGTCCCAGTCCATAACCGCAACGGTATCACCCGCCTGGACACCGGCATCCGTCAGGGCATTAGCCAGGCGATGGATGCGATCCACCAGATCGGTATAGGTGTACTTGCTGCGGTTGGCATAAACGATTTCCTGGTCCGGGTTGTAGCGGGGACCGGAGAGCAGGAGCTGCTTGATCAAAAGTGGATACTGATAGGCGTTGTCCGCCGGTGACAGGATGCGGGTCTGTGCCATAACACGGTGCCTCTTTCTCAATTGTTTAATTTATAACGAGAAGAGCCCTAAATCTGACACAGTTTTACGTCCACGGAAACCTATGAACGATAAAATAGCGCAGAACAGAAGCCGCAGGCCTGATTGGCGTGCCTGTCCCGTTCTGCGCCCTTTCTTGATGCGTGCGGGGGGTTATTCGTAGGTGCAGAGATAGGCGGTGTCGATGTCGGTCTTTGCCTTGAAGCTGGCCTGCCCGGCGACTTCAAAAAATTCTCCGGAACCGTAGGTCATCCATTCCTCCATGCCCGGCAGCAGAACCGTAAGGGCACCGCTGATGACAGTCATGGTTTCCTTTTTGCTGGTACCAAACTCATATTCGCCCGGGCTGATAACGCCCACGGTTGCCGGCAGGGTGGAGGTCTGAAAGGCAATGGACTTGGCCTTTCCATCAAAATACTCATTCACCTTTAACATGAAAGTGTCTCCTCAAAATGCCTTGGCGCACTATACGTGAAACTGTGTTGCCGCGTTATGAAAACCGGTGGCAGTCATTCTGCGTTCAGCGATCGTCTGGCGGGTCTGACTCGGGGGGTGGGGTGACGCTTTCGGGGCTACCTTCGTAGCCACTGCTCAGCTTGTGGGTTTCAGGATCATAATTCTCGCGCAGCTCATCCTTGACAGTGCCGTCCCAGAGCGAGGTGCCCATGAAGTAACCGGCCCGTCCGATGACGTGGGCGGCAACCGGAGAAGTGATCAGGATAAACACGACAATGGCCAGTGCCCTGGCGGACACAACACTGTCGGTAAAGTAAAAAGCGACACCCGCCATGGTGAACATGGCTCCCATGGCACCGGCCTTCGTCGATGCATGCATGCGGGTAGGCAGGTCTGGCAGACGCACAATACCAACGGCGGCCAGCAGCATGAAGGAAGCGCCGGCGATCAGACATATTGCTACGACAAGATCAATCATTTCTGCGCCCCCCCCTTTCCAGGAAGCGGGCGAAACCTATGGCCGCCAGGAAGGCGGTCAGGGCGATAACAATGGCCACATCCAGCAGGCTGGAAACACCGGTATCAATGGCATGGACGCCTACGTAGCCCACCACGATGGACGCAATCAGCTCAAGAGCCACAACGCGGTCGGGCAGTGACGGCCCCCGGGTCAGGCGGATGAATGCCAGCAGCAGAGCCACCGAGAGCATAAAGTAGACAATGTTGATCACAATCGGAATCACGTGCTGGCTCCTCAGCGCAAGATCTTCAGGATTCGGCGCTCAAGTTCCCTGAGATCCTGACGCAACTGTTCTTCATCCTGAAGAAACATCGCATGTATGAAAAGCACCTGGCGGTCATCCGATACGTCCAGGCTCAGTGTCCCGGGCGTCAGGGAAATTACACTGCTCAGGAACAGGATTTCGACATCGGTGTGTGCTTCGAGACGAAATGCGATCACCCCCGGTTTCATATACCAGACCGGCGTGGCAACGTCATAGGCCACGCGGACGTTGGCCTTGACCAGCTCCTTGATAAAGAACACCAGAAACGCCACCACCCTGGGAATCCGCCTTGAGTAACCTTTAAGAACGGGAACCTGCCTTTGCAGGACCATCAGTGCCAGGTAGGCAAAGAAAAAGCCGGCAATGAAATTCATGGCGGTAAAATTGCCACTCAGCGCTACCCAGGCAAGCGCCAGCATGATGTTCCAGAAGAAACCGATCATTGTTGCGCACCTCCCAGAACCGCCTCTATGTAGAGCTCAGGATTCATCAGCTGATCTGCCGCCATCTCCGCCAGTTCGTAGATGGGCTGGCCGTTCAGGCCGATATACAGGGTACAGGCTGCAAGGCCGACGACTGGCACATAGTAAGCCCACATGTGGCTTTTTTTCATGTCGCCCTTCAGGAGACTGAGGGACTTGACGTGTTCCGGTGTTTTTTTCCAGAACACCTCGGCCCAGATCTTGATCATTGAATAGAGCGTCAGCAGGCCCACCAGCAGGGCTATAGCGGTCACCACATAGGCTTCCGCTTCCAGGCCGGCGCGGATCACCACAAATTTCGCGAAGAACCCTGACAGGGGTGGAATGCCTGCCAGTGACAGGGCAGGAATCAGAAACAGCAGGGCGAGCACAGGCCGCTCTTTGTAGACGCCTCCGAGATCCTTCAGTTCATAGCTGCCGAGCAAACGGTAGACGATGCCACTGACCAGGAACAGATTGGTCTTAACAATGATGTGGTGCATGATATAAAACACGCCGCCGATAATGGCCAGCGGGGTAAACAGGGCAAGTCCGAGAATCATGTAGCCGATCTGGCTGACGATGTGGAACGACAGGATCCTGCGGAACTCGAACTGGGCGGCTGCTCCGAGAACACCGGTCAACATGGTGAGTGTGGCTGCCCATAGCAGAATGGTGTGGGTGTATTCCACATCCTGGGTAAAGATCAGGGTGAACACCCGGTACAGCGCGTAGACCCCTACCTTGGTCAGTAGCCCGGCAAACAGGGCGGACACCGCCACCTGCGGGGTGTGGTAGGAAGCGGGTAGCCAGAAAAACAGCGGGAAGGCGGCCGCCTTGATGCCGAAGGATACCATGAACATCATTGATACCACCGTGACCATGCTGGGGTCTTCCAGCGTTGCCACTTTCTGGGCGATGTCCGCCATGTTGAGCGTGCCGACGGTTCCGTAAAGCAGGCCCACCGCTGACAGGAAGATCGCGGAAGAAAACAGGTTCAGGGTGACGTATTTGATCGCCCCTTCCATCTGCGCGCGCTCGCCGCCGAGGGTGAGCAGGGCGAAAGAGGCCAGCAGCATGACTTCGAACCAGACAAACAGGTTGAAAATGTCGCCGGTCAGGAAAGACCCGGCTACCCCCGCCAGCAGCAGGTGCATTAGCGGGTAATAGCCGAATTTTTCATGTCCTCTGGGCGTGGACGCGAGGGAATAGATGGCAATGGCAAGGCCAATAATGCCCGTCAGCACGATCATGATGGCGCTGAGAATGTCTGATACAAACACGATGCTGAACGGCGCTGGCCAACTGCCCATTTCCATCACCAGGAAACCCTGTTCCATGGTGGAGCGCAGCAGCCAGACGCTGGCCGCCAGTAACAGGGCGGTAGCGAGCACGGCAAGAATGCGCTGATAGCGGACTGATCGCCATAAAGCGACGGACATGGCACCGGAAATCAGCGGGATGAGAATCGGTAAAGCGAGTTCCGGGTTCAAGTGTCCGTATCCTTCATCTGGTCAAGATCGTCGGTTCCCACTACTTCATACGCACGGCGTATGAGAACCACGGCGAAGGCCAGAACGCCGAAAGCGATAACGATGGCAGTCAGTATCAATGCCTGCGGCAGCGGATCCGCAACCGCACCCAGAGGCGCATCAGCACCTTCTGGTATCAGGGGGGGAGCGCCCCTGGTCATACCGGACACAACGAAAATGAGAAGGTTGGCGGCGTTGCTGAGCATTATCAGGCCGATGACCAGTTTGACAATGGAGCGTCGCAGCATCATGTAGATCGCTGCTGCGAAAAGGATGCCGACGACGTAAGCCATCAGGCTTTCCATAAAGGCTCTCCTTTCAGACTGAAGGTTTGGAGTGCAATGTGCTGGTTCATTCATCCGACTCCATCAGGTTGATGACAAACGTCATGATGGTGCCAAGAACCGCCGCGTATACGCCAATGTCGAAAATCAGGGGTGTCGACAGCTTGAGGTAGTTACCACCGGGAAGCGGGACTTCCCACCAGTGAGCAGTCAGCATCGGCTGGCCTGCCAGGAACGCAGGGACGGTCGAGGCAATGGCGAATAACAGCCCGGCAGCCAGCAGATCCCGCGGAGCGACGCGAAGGATGCGGCGAGTGGGCTCCGAGCCAAATGCAAAGGCGTAGAGCACAAAGGCGCTTGCCGCTACCAGTCCCCCGATGAAACCGCCGCCAGGCTCGTCGTGGCCGCGGAACAGCAGGAAGACGGAGAACATAAGCTGCAACGGCATGATAAACAGCGCAGCGGTATGCAGAATCAGGGTATTGGATTTCATGATTTGTACTGATCCTCCGCCCTCAGCTTGATCATCGACAGTACGCCCAGGGCCGCCAGTGACAGCACGAAGATCTCCCCCAGGGTGTCCAGGGCCCGGAAATCAACCAGGATGACGTTGACGATGTTGCGGCCGTGACCCAGCGTGCCGCTGTTCTCGACGTAGTAGCTTGAGATGCTCTCGAAGTACTGAACATCCAGGGCCGCAAGAATCAGCAGTGTCATCACCACGCCAGCAAAGATCGCCACCGCGAGGTCCCGGAAGCGTTCAAAGGGCGAGGACAGGTTGACGAATTCGGGCAGTCTGAACAGTACCAGCACCAGCAGAATTACCGTCAGGGTTTCTACCAGCAACTGGGTGATGCCCAGATCAGGTGCACTGAACAGAATAAAGGTAAGGGCGACACCGAAGCCAAGCACACCCATGGATGCCACCGAACCCAGGCGGGAGTGGGTAGAGCTGGCGAAGGTGGCAGCAGCAACCAGCAGAAGAGCAATGCCCCACTCATAGAAGTGGCTGTCAGTCAGATCCAGGGTTAGGTGGATGCCATGGTGGGTCAGCAGGGTGTACCCGGTGAGGCCAAAGGTCACTGCGACGAGCAGCAGCAGGTACAGACCGAGCACTCCGTTCTGCAGCAGCCGGGTTTGCCAGGCTGCGACAATGGTTATGCCTTCCATAAAGCGGAAGTAGCCGGCCTCCGGGCCAAACCGTGCGGCGTAGGTATTTATCGCGTAGAGAGCGGGCTGAAGCCGGTGCCAGCCGGACACCAGGCTCAGCCCCAGTATCAGGCTGCCGATTGACAGTACCAGTGGCACGTTGACGCCATGCCAGAGCGCCAGGTAGGTTTCTACCGGTGAGCCGAAGACGCTTCCTATCGCAGACTGAAGCAGGGCTGCCTCAGGAAGAAAAGGAGCCAGGCCGAAGATCAGTGCAATCACTGACAGCACAGCGGGACCCACCAGCATGCCGAAAGGCGCCTCATGAGGGGCTTTGGGTGTGTCTGCAACCTTGCCGAAGAAAGGCTTGATAGCCACCAGCCCGGCAACGCCAACGATCAGTACCGCTGCGGCAACAGCAGCGACGGTCAGGCCAACAGACCAGAGCGGTGCGTCCAGCAGTGACTCCAGTAGCAGTTCCTTGGCAATAAAGCCGAAGAGGGGCGGCAGTCCTGCCAGTGACAGGGCTGCCAGACAGGCAATCGCCGCGGTCACCGGCATGGTTTTTTTCAGGCCGCCCATGCGGGCAATGTCCTTGGTGCCGGTTTCGTGATCCAGGGCGCCGGCAATCATGAACAGCGCGCCTTTATACAGGGAATGAGCTACCAGGAAGCAGATAAAGGCGGTCAGGGCCAGTTCGGTGCCCACGCCGATCAGCATGGTCAGCGTACCCAGAGCCATAATGGTGGAATAGGCCAGTACTTTCTTGATACCGGTGCTACTGAAGGCCAGGTAAGCGCCAGTAAACATGGTGGCGGCACCGAACAGCATCAGTGCCTGGCTCCAGAGCGCCCCTTCGCCCAGGGACGGGTTCAGCCGCGCCATCAGATAGACGCCGGCCTTGACCATGGTGGCAGAGTGCAGGAAGGCGGAAACCGGTGTCGGTGCCGCCATGGCGTTAGGCAGCCAGAAATGGAACGGCACCTGGGCGGATTTGGTAAAGCATCCGGCAAGGATGCAGATGACCGCCCCGGTGTAGAATGCGTGTTCATGGAGCGCCAGATCCGAGGAGAGGATTTCAGACAACGAGTAGCTGCCGCCCATGATCGCCAGAAGCACCAGGCCCGCCATCAGTGCGAGGCCGCCGCCTGCAGTGACAAACAGTCCCTGAAGTGCACATTTGCGGGCTTCCATATCTTCGTGGTTGAAGCCAATCAGCATGTAGGAGGTGATGCTGGTAAGTTCCCAGAATACAAACAGTGAAACCAGGTTGTCGGAGAGCACAAGCCCCAGCATGGAAGCCATGAACGACAGCATGATCACGAAGAAACGAGCCAGGAACCTGTGCCCGGCCAGGTAGGATCCCGCATAAATCAGGATAAAGGTGCCGATGCCGCTGATCAGCAGGGCGAATACAAGGGAGAGGCCGTCGACCAGAAAGTTGAGGTTGATGCCCAGGCCCGGCATCCAGGCATATTCCATCACCAACGAACCATTGGCCTGAACGTCCGGGATCAGGCTGGCAAAGTAGGCGGTCAGGCTGGCGGGCAGTATGGCGAGTGTCCAGCCAATGTACTTTCCCGTGACCCGGTGCAGCGCCGGCGCCACGATTGCCAGCAAGAATCCTGATAACACAGCCAGTAGCATGGTTCGATTGCGCTCCGGTCAGGCATGTAAAAGTCGGCTGGGTCGCTCCGAAAATGGAGACGGACCCGCAGGAATTGCTGATGGTCCCCTGTATTCAGACGCCTGAGAGCCTATCCGACACCTTGATTAAAGGCAAGATGGTTGCAGCGCGTCAAAGTAACAGGATAGACGCTCAAATACGGTTCTGCAGGGGAGCAAGATCAACGACAAACCTCAAAGCGCCAGTGCCGCCGCTCAGAAACCCCGTCGGTCCCGATACGGCTTCTCTGGCGACCCGGAGTTTCGCGCGACAGCAATACGCTGGTTGGCCCGGCCCAGCACTTTTTTCTGCAGTCTGGTCTCCCAGTCCAGCGCGACCCTGTCAGTGGCGTTCCAGCTTCGATTGAACAGCAATTTGCTGGCTGCGACCGCATCCGGTGAGCGGCTGGCCAATTCCCGGGCAAAAGCCAGCGCTTCGGCCATCGGATCATCGCTGACACGGCTGACCAGACCCATCGCTTTTGCCTCTGTGCCACTGAATCGCCGCGCGGTCATGGTCAGCTCCTTTGCCAGGTCAATGGAAACCAGTTCGCGCAGGGTAACGGTCAGGCTCATGTCCGGGATAAGGCCCCACCTGCTTTCCATTATGGAAAACTCGCAGTCGGCGGTGGAAAACCGGAAATCGGCGCCCAGCGCCACCTGGAAGCCCCCGCCAAAACAGTAGCCGTGTGTGACGGCAATCACCGGTGCCGGCACATCCCGCCACAGGTAGCCCACATCCTGTGCCAGATTGCTGATCCTGCGGCCCGGCTTGATCAGCAGCTTGAGAAAATTTACCGGGTTTTTCGACACCGTTTTTACATCCAGCCCCGAGCAGAAGGCCTCTCCCGCGCCCGCCAGGATGATGGCGCGCACGCTACGGTCTTTCTTCAGCGTTTTGGCGGCGCCGGTTATCGCCTCAAACATGGGCATGTCCAGGCCATTGTATTTTTCCGGCCGGTTCAGGGTAACGACAGCGATGCCATCCTCGATATTGATAAGTACCCTTTCAGAGTCACCTGCGCTCATAGTGTCGGTTCCGTGTCATACATTCGTCGTAGGCCGCTATGCTACCATGTTGCCTGCTGATGAAAACGCCTTCGAAGGACAAAGGAAACCACATGCCCCCTGCCTACCCGAACCTGCTCGAACCCCTGGATCTGGGCTTCACCGAGTTGAAAAACCGCGTACTCATGGGCTCCATGCACACCGGCCTGGAAGACCGGTTCTGGAACATCCACAAGCTCGCCCGTTATTTCGCCGAGCGTGCAGAAGGGGGTGTGGGGCTAATGGTAACCGGAGGCTTCTCGCCCAACTTTGTTGGCCAGCTTTCGCCCCTGGCGTCCACCATGAATCATCGTGGTACCGCCTTGCTTCATCGCCATGTCACCAACGAAGTCCATGAGGCCGGGGGCAAGATCTGCCTGCAGTTGCTGCACGCCGGCCGTTACGGTTACCAGCCCTTCAGCGTGTCGGCTTCTGCCACCAAGGCGCCGATCACGCCCTTCAGGGCGCGCGCCCTGTCCGGCAAAGGAGTGGAGAAACAGATCAATGATTTCGTCGATGCCGCCAGGCTGGCGCAACTGGCCCGGTACGACGGCGTTGAAGTGATGGGTTCCGAAGGCTATTTCATCAACCAGTTCCTGTGCGAACGCACCAACAAGCGCAGCGACAAATGGGGTGGACCCTTCGAGAACCGTATGCAGCTACCCGTGGAAATTGTACGCCGGATGCGCGAAGCGGTGGGTCCCGAATTCATCATCATTTACCGTCTGTCGATGCTGGACCTGGTAGAGGATGGGCAGACCTGGGATCAGGTGGTTCAGTTGGGCAACGCCATCGAAAAGGCCGGCGCCACGATTATCAACACCGGCATTGGCTGGCATGAAGCCCGGGTACCCACGATCGTAACCTCCGTGCCCCGGGGTGGTTTTGCCGATGTGACTGCCAAGTTCTATGGCGAGGTGGACATTCCGGTATGCACCACCAACCGCATCAACACTCCGGAGAAAGGTGAGGAAATACTGGCGGCTGGCAAGGCGGATATGGTGTCCATGGCGAGGCCGCTGTTGGCGGATTCCGAGTTTGTCCGCAAGGCGGAACAGAACCGCAGTGACGAAATCAATACCTGCATCGCGTGCAATCAGGCGTGCCTGGACCACGTGTTCCAGCTCAAGCGAGCCTCCTGCCTGGTAAACCCCCGCGCGTGCCACGAAACCGAACTGGTACTCACGGTGGCGCCGATCAGACGCCGCATTGCCGTGGTCGGTGCCGGGCCTGCCGGTCTGGCTGCAGCTACCACAGCTGCCAGACGCGGGCACCAGGTGACGCTGTTTGAAGCTGACGGGATGATTGGCGGCCAGTTCAACTACGCCAAGCGCATTCCGGGCAAGGAAGAATTCTACGAAACCCTGCGCTACTACCAGCGCCAGATTGAAATCCTTGGTATCGAACTCAGGCTCGACACTCCCGTGGACGCGGATTCGCTGAGTGAAGCGGGCTTTGATGACGTCATTATTGCCACCGGCGTCAAACCACGGACACCGAAGATCGAAGGTATCGATCACCCGAAAGTGCTGGGTTACCTCGACGTGCTCCGCCATAACAAGCCTGTCGGCCAGTCGGTAGCAGTGATTGGTGCCGGTGGTATCGGTTTCGATGTCAGTGAGTTTTTGACCCACGATTCGGCTCATCATCCGGAAGGCGAACAGGTCAGCGTTGCCGATTGGCAGGCGGAATGGGGCGTGGATCCGCAATTTGAAGGGCCTGGTGGGCTGGCGGAGCGCAAGCCGGCATCGTCTCCGCGCAAGATCTACCTGATGCAGCGCAAGAGCAGCAAGGTGGGCGGCGGCCTGGGCAAGACCTCCGGCTGGGTTCATCGCAGCAGCCTGAAGCATCGGGATGTGGAAATGCTCCGTGGCTGCAGCTACGAAAAGATTGACGATGAAGGCCTGCACATCACCTTATCGGACAAGGACGGCAAGGTTACGGACAGAAAAGTGCTGGCGGTGGACAATGTGATTATTTGCGCAGGCCAGAAACCGTTCCGGGCGTTGTTTGATGATTTGAAAAATCGCGGAGTTCAGACTCACCTGATCGGTGGGGCGGATGTTGCGGAAGAGCTGGATGCCAAGCGGGCAATCCGCCAGGGTACCGAAGTGGCTGCCGGTATCTGATCGGAAGCGACAAATTTGGTCACATAGTGATTGTCTTTATCAGTCGGTCCCTGAGGGCAGTCAGTTACTGTTACAGTGCCTGCCTTTATCGAATGGCTTTCAGGGCCTCGCTGATGGCATCGGCTTCTGCGGACAGTACCCGGTAACGGAGGCTGTCTGCCTGCTGACTGGCCTGCAACAGCTGTTTCTGCTTCATGTCGTAGAGGCGGCTCAGCAGATCTGTTTGCTGGTTTTTCTGTAGTGCTGTCATGGTATTACCCTCCGCGGGAAACCCTGTGTCAATAATTTTTACGTTTGGCAATGGCTTTTGGCCCTGTACCTGAAATCAAGCATAACCCGGGCCAAACCGCTGTGTCGGTGCGCTAGCGTCCAAACCGCCGGCAGGATAATCCCGCCAGTCCCCATCTGCAAGCAGTGTCATTCCCAATGACACACCGGCCGGGCCTGGCGCCATCAGTCACCAGCCGCGTGGTGAATTCCCGCTGGTGGCCTTCTGACGAATACCTGCAGAAAATATTTCGAGGAAAATGGCGGATTTGACCATGATTACGTCATTAACGCCGGTTTCAACAAAAACGGCCGTATGAGAGGCTATGCGCCATAAACAGGAGACCACCAATGACAGACACCCTGATAGACCGCCGCGACCTGGCATTCCAGCTCTACGAAGTGCTCGATACCGAAAGCCTCAGTGAACGCGAACGCTTCAGCGAACACAGCCGCGACACCTTCGATGCCGTCATCGAAACCGCCGACAGGATCGCCCGCGACAAATTCGCCACCCACAACAGCGCCGCCGACAAAGACGAGCCCCGCTTTGTGGATGGCCATATAGAAATGCTGCCCCAGGTAAAAGAAGCCTTCCACGCCTATGCCGACGCAGGCTTCATCGCCGGGCGCTACGATTACGAGCTCGGTGGCATGCAACTGCCTGAATCCGTAATGTCTGCCTGTAACGGCTTCTTCACCGCAGCCAACCCCGGCACCGCAGGCTACCCCTTCCTGACGACGGCCGCCGCCAACCTGATCCGTGTGTTCGGCAGTGACCAGCAGAAAAACACCTTTCTGCCCCACATGCTCAGCGGCCGCTTCAGCGGCACCATGGCACTGACAGAGCCCCATGCCGGCTCATCACTGGCGGATATCCGCACCTCGGCGTCTCCGACAGAGGAAGGGCACTACCTGATCAAGGGCGCCAAGATCTATATCTCTGGCGGTGAGCAGTCCATTACCGACAATATCGTTCACATGGTGCTGGCCAAGATCAAGGGTGCACCACCAGGGGTGAAGGGTATCTCCCTGTTTATTGTCCCGAAAGTCATAGTCGATGAAGACGGCAACCCGAAAGAGCGCAACGGCGTGAATCTGGCAGGTCTGATTCACAAGCTGGGTTATCGTGGCACCACCTCCACCGCGCTCAGTTTCGGCGACGATGAGCCCTGCCACGGCTATCTGGTCGGAGAGCCTCACCAGGGCCTCAAGTACATGTTCCAGATGATGAATGAAGCCCGCATTGGTGTCGGCTTTGGTGCCGCCGTGATTGGCTACCGCGGCTACATGCACAGCCTTGAGTATGCCAGGGACCGCCTGCAGGGCCGCAAACCGTCGGAAAAGAACCCGCAAGCACCGCAGGTGCCGATCATTGAACATGCAGACGTTCGCCGCATGTTGCTGGCACAGAAGGCCTATAGCGAAGGCGGCGTGGCCCTGTGCCTTTACGGCGCGCGGCTGATCGACGACCAGCACACCCACCCGGACGAGCAAAAGCGGATGGAAGCCGGCAGACTGCTGGACCTGCTGACTCCGGTGATCAAGGCGTGGCCGTCCGAATACGGCCCCAGAGCCAACGATCTGGCCATCCAGGTCTATGGTGGTGCCGGCTATACCCGTGAATATCCGGTGGAACAGTGCTGGCGGGACAATCGCCTCAATCCGATCCACGAAGGCACCAACGGCATCCAGGCGCTGGACCTGCTGGGCCGGAAGATCTGGCAGGATCAGAGTCACGGCCTGCAGTTACTGATGCAGGAAATGCAGGTGGATCTGGAAGCCGCCACCACCGATCGCTGCCAGCAGTGGGCGCTTTCCCTCAGCGAAACCCTGCAGCAGGCCGTCAAGGTCACCCAGAGCCTGGGCAAGTCCCTGATGTCGGAAGATCCGGACCGCGTTCTGGCTAACGCCTCCTGCTACCTGCATCTGTTCGGCCACATTATTGTATCCTGGATGTGGCTGCGTCAGGCCAACGCTGCTGCCAGGGCGCTGGACCTGGCAAACAGTGATGACGAACGCAGTTTCTACCAGGGCAAACTGCAGGCCGCCCAGTACTTCTTCCACTGGGAGTTGCCAACCGTGGCTCAGGACCTGGTGCTGCTGAGGAATCAGGACGACACCTGCATGAACATGAAGCCGGAATGGTTCTGAAACTGGCAGACTGACCCGATCTGAACCAGACTGTGGGCATGCTCCGGGTTGTCGCTGTATGCGCCTGCGCCGGGGCATTTTTTCTGTCCCGTCTGTGCCTACAGGGAAAACCTGCCATGACGTCCGGACCTGTTTCTAACGCTTACCAGCCCGTACGCTGTGAAATTCACAGTCTGCTCAGGGAATATCTGACCTCATCCAGGCTGGCTGAAGTCGTCTACCGCGATGACGCCGGCCAGATTCAGACCACCCACGATATCATCCGGGACCTGTTCAGCAGGGCGGGCCAGGAATTTGTTTTGCTGGGTCGTGGGCATATGATCCGGCTGGACCACGTACTGACTCTCGATGGCAGAAAAGTGGCTTGTACTGATTGATATCAGCAGGTTGTTGCTTTTCCTAAACTATTGTTGCTACTAACAAAAACGTAATCAGCAGGTAATTGTGCCGGGGTTGCCCGTGGCCGTAGACTAGTTGTTGCTGTTTTCACACGCCAAACCAAAAAGGAATATGGTTATGAACAAGCTGACACTGAGCGCACTGGCTCTGCTGATGACGCTGGGCCTCGCGGCCTGCAGCCAGGACGACAACGAAGGCGCAGATTTCGAGGAAGCCGGCGATAACGTCGAGGATATGGCGGACGACGCCGGTGATGCGGCCGAAGAAACCTACGAAGACGCAACCGGCCAGAATGACAGTGCCTGGGACGAAACCAAGGATGCTGCCGGTGACGCTGCTGAAGAAACCGGTGAAGCAGCTGAAGAGGCTGGTGAGGAGATCGGGGAAGCTGCTGAAGAGGCAGGTGATTCCATGCAGTAAGGTCTTCCGACCTTTATCGGGGTTAGCGATAGCCTCGAATAGTCGCATAGCCGGCAAAAAGCCTGCCCCTGAGGGAGCAGGTTTTTTTTGGCCTGTAAAAAAACGTTAAAGAAACTGACTTCTGGCTGTCCGCAATCTGTCACTTGTGGCTTCGACAATGGGTTCTCGGCAACACCTATAAACCACCTGAGAGAGACAGGACCATGGCAAAGCATGACCTGGATCCGGACTATCTGGATCCCAATTACGAGCCCGTTGTAAACCACTCTGATAACACTTCCTTTGCGCACGTGCTGCAGGCACGAATGCAGCGACGTACCCTGATGAAAGGCAGCGTTGGCGCGGCTCTTGCCAGCGTCATGGGGTTAGGTCTTGCTGGCTGCGGCAGCGACAGCAACAGCAACGATAGTGCCACGACGAGCGGGAATGCCTCTGCAACAGATCTGGGTTTCAGGGCTGTCCCGGTATCTTCAGAGAACCGGGTTGTGGTTCCGGAGGGTTATTCTTCCCGGGCATTTCTGCCCTGGGGCACGCCGATTACCGGTTCTTACCCTGAGTTCAAGGCAGACGCATCAAACTCCGGGGCCGATCAGGAGCAGCAGGTTGGCATGCATCATGATGGCCTTCATTTCTTCCCGATTGATCAGAAGGCTGGAGGTAACAGTTCCAGCGAAGGTCTGCTGGTGATGAACCATGAATATATCAACCAGAAGGCACTGCACCCTGATGGCCCGACCAGGGCTGCCGATAACGGTGGTGTTCGTCCGGCCGATGAAGTCCGTAAGGAAATTGCCGCCCATGGCGTGTCGGTTGTGCACATCAAGCGTGACAGCGAAGGCACCTGGGACATCGTCTTTGGAAGCCCCTTTAACCGACGCATTACCGGTAATACCGGGATGGATATCCGCGGACCGCTGCGCGGGTACGGAAAGCTTGTCACCAAATACAGTGCTGATGGCACTGAAACCCGTGGCACTGTGAATAACTGCGCCATGGGGCCAACACCATGGGGAACCTATCTGGCGGCTGAGGAGAATTGGCACGGCTATTTCAGGAATGCCGATACCGACCGTCCACGCGAACAGACACGCCATGGTGTCGATGATACATCCCGATATGACTGGGAACTGGCCGACAATGGTGCTGACGAATATGTGCGCTTCAATATAACGCCGAAGGGCGACACCGCAACAGCCGATTATCGCAACGAAGCCAACACCTACGGTTACATGGTAGAAATCGATCCGTTTACTCCCGAAAGCAAGCCACAAAAGCGCACCGCTCTTGGCCGCTTTGGGCACGAAGGCGTCATTTTCGCGCCGGTCAGGGAGGGTGAATCGGTGGTCTGTTACTCCGGGGATGACTCCCGGTTTGAGTACATCTACAAATTCGTTTCGTCCACGCCCTATTACGCAGCGACTGCCGGCGGTTATCTGCTGGACGAAGGCACCCTGTATGTTGCGCGCTTCAACGAAGATGGCTCGGGTGACTGGTTGCCGTTGTCATTGGATGACGCCGGATTTGCCAACAAAGTGAGGTCTGCTGTTGGCACGACGGTTGGCAGCGTCGATTTCGATGGTTTTGAAAACCAGGCCGATGTTTTACTGAACACCCGTCTTGCTGCTGATATTGCTGGAGCGACCCCGATGGATCGCCCTGAGTGGGGTGCTGTGGACCCCGATTCCGGCCAGGTCTATTTCACCCTGACCAACAATTCCCGACGCACCGAAGAGCAGGTGAACGCTGCCAACCCGAATGCAAATAACACCACAGGCCATATCATTCGATGGAGCGAAGAGGGCGACAATCATGCTGCCAGCCGTTTTGACTGGGATATCTTTGTATTCGCTGGTGAGCAGGGTACGGAAACCGTTGTTGATGATCAGGTTATTGTTTCCCTGACCGATGACAATATCTTCAACAGCCCGGATGGTCTGTGGTTCGACTATAACGGCCGTCTGTGGATACAGACTGACGGTTCGGATGCCGCACCATACCAGAACAACATGATGCTGGCCGCGAACCCGGAGACCCGTGAAATCAGGCGCTTCTTTGTCGGGCCTGTCGGCTGTGAAGTAACTGGCGTAGTCACCACGCCGGATGTGAAGACCATGTTCGTCAATATCCAGCATCCACGTTCCGACTGGCCTGCCGGCACTGAGGGCGATCATCCACGTGACTCGACCGTAATTATCACCCGCGATGACGGTGGTGTTGTGGGCGCCTGAGGCGCCAGGATCGCCGGTCGGACCTGAACGCAATCCGGATTCTTCTGCCTGGAAGTCTCCGGATTGCGTTTTTTTGTTTCAGATTTGTAGCTGCCTGCCGTAAAGCAATTGCGGTGAACTAAAGTAGCAGTTATTAATACAGGCCAATTCATTACTCTCACGGATGATCGTCAATAAAGATGTATTCATTAATAATGATAATAACGAGGTATCCATGGGCTTTCTCAGTCGACCAGTTCTTTTCATCGGGGCATTGGTTGCCGTTGTTGTCACCATCACAGCCACGCTGGGGGCGCCTTTGATAGGACTGGACAGCTCGTCCGTTCTGATTGGCCTGATCGTTGGCCTGGTGGTTGCCACGGGCTATCTGGTATTGCGGATACTGGAACCGGTAGAGCGCGCAATCAGACAGTTGAATGCAGGGGAACTGTCTGACGATAGCCCCCTGGGGCAGCAGTGTGCAGGTCTTCTTGCCGAGGCAAAAGCCGGCCGAGCCCTGATTGAGGCGCTGTCCGGCAGTGCCGACAAGAGTGCGATTTCCGCTGCCCAGGTATCTTTTGCAGCAGACCAGTTAAAGGTTCGCCTGGACCGTCAGGTCACTGAAACCTCCCAGATGGCTGAGTATGCCGGTCAGATTACGGACAGTGTGCGTGAATCCGCCCAGCAGGCCACTGATGCCGCGACCATGGCCCTGCAGAATCGTCAGGTGAGTACCGAAGGCCGGGAAGCGCTGACATTTGCAATAGAGAGTGTGCGGGCTGTGCATGAGCAGTCCGGTGAGAACCTGAGGCTGATCCAGGAGCTGAACGAAAAGTCCAACAAGATCCAGGGAGTCACCACCACCATCCAGGGAATTGCAGAACAGACCAACCTGCTCGCCCTGAACGCGGCCATTGAAGCGGCCCGTGCGGGAGACCAGGGCCGTGGGTTCGCAGTTGTTGCCGATGAGGTCAGGCAACTGGCCGGTCGAACCGCGCAGGCAACCGGTGAAGTGGCAGAAACACTTCAGGAAATAAGGTCTGACACCTCGCTGATTGTTTCACGGATTGAAGATCTTGCCAAAAGCGTGGAGACCGGCCTGGAATCCGTCGAGAGTGTTGGTGAGCGCCTGGATCAGATCCGTGATCAATCCGACCGCGTCCAGCAGCAGGTGGCACGTATTGCTGAGATTGACCAGAACAACGAACAGAGTCTGCAGCAGGTGTCTGGTGCCATTGAAACGGTTCGCGACCAGATCACCGAGAGCGATTCAAGTGTGGCCTCCCTTGCCCAGCAGGCGGCGACCCTGATGGAGCTGGCGGAAGAAGCCAATGCTGCGTTCGCACTGAACAGCGATGAAAGCTATCACCGGGCTTTCTATGATCAGGCGCGACAGGGAGCGGACCGGATTGGCCAGATCTTCGAGCAGGCCGTTGCTGACGGACAGCTGTCACAGAACGCGCTCTTTGATAACAAGAGGGAACCCATAGCCAATACCGATCCCCGGAAATATTCAAGCAGTTATGACCGGTTCACGGACCAGCAGCTGCCGTCTGTGCAGGAATCGGTAAAGGCGGCCCACCCGTCCATGGTGTATGCAATCGCTTCAGCGCCAGATGGCTATGTGCCCACCCATAACCGTGAATTTGCCCATGCTCCAACCGGCGACCCGGAAGTGGACCTGGTGAAGAGCCGCAGCAAGCGGTTGTTCAACGACCGCACCGGCGCCCGTTGTGGCTGCCATACCCAGAGTATGCTGCTACAGACCTACCGTCGGGATACCGGAGAAATCATGCACGACCTGTCGGTTCCGATCTACGTGAATGGCAGGCACTGGGGCGGGTTCCGCCTGGGTTACAAGCCGGAGAGTCACTGAACGCCCCGGTTTTCAGGCCCGGGTGCTGTGATACACTTTCCCGCACGCAGTAAAAGGAGAGCCCCTTGTCCGAGCCTGAATATATCCCCGCAGACGATGACCCGCTGGCCCGCCGTGAGGAGCCCGGTCGCAACCTTGCAGTTCTGGTCTATATCCTCCAGGCGTTATCATTTTTCGTGGGGGGAATCACCGGCCTTGCAGGCGTTATCATCAACTACGTCAAGCTTGATGATGTCAGGAACACCTGGATAGAGCCGCATTTCCGCTGGCAGATCCGTACCTTCTGGATAGGACTGTTATGGACCGTTGTCGGCATTGTGACCACGCCCCTGATCATTGGCTGGTTTGTACTGCTGGGCATATCCATCTGGATCATTTACCGCATCGTTAAAGGGGCACTGGCCCTGAATGACGGCAAAGCCCCTTTGTAACGGCGAGGTTTCAGGTATCGGTGACTTCCTTCAGGCGCATGGCACTGAGCGTTCCGGCCAGCCCCATCAGCCCCAGCACGAGAACTACCGCCACCTCTGAAATCAGCGAGATAACTGCGGTCAGGCCGCCGGTGGCCAGTAGCAAAAAGCCGATGACGGTGTTGCTCACCGCCGTGTAGTCCGTTCGTTTGTTACCACCTGCCATATCGACCAGATAGGTTTTGCGTCCGAGGCGCACACCTGCGTGGGCAATGCTCAGCACGAAAAAAGCAATGGGGTAGAACCAGACACTGCCGATGCCGGTGCCAAACACTACAGCAGTCACGCCGACCCCCAGGCAAATCCCGCTGGCCATGGCACCGCCGCGAATCATCACCTTCCGGCTTGAGGTGTCTGCGGCCCAGCCCCAGAAACTGGCGCTGAGTGAGCTGGCCAGGCTGCTGGCCAGCAGGAAAACTCCCAGCATCCAGCCGATATCAGACGCTTTCTGAGCCAGAACCACGAAGTAGGGGGCTGCCAGTGCAGAAGAGAGCAGCAACGCCCGGGTAATCACAAAGTCCCGGAACGGAACGTCATCGCGCAGCAGGGACAGGCTGCTGAGCGCTTCGTTGATGGCATTCCCGCCGCCACCGGTTTCACCTTCATATTCCTTTACCCCGGAAAAGAGCAGGCCGGCAATAACCCAGAGTGCCGCCGCCAGCAGCAACAGGACGGTATAAAAGGCGATTGCCGGATCACCCCGGTCCCAGAACAGCAGAACGGTAAGAATCACGGTAGCGGTGCCGCCGATGGTAGACGCCAGTCCGGAGAGCCGGCCGCGCCGGGTTTTCGGAATGCACTTGCCCTGAACATCCTTCATTGATACCGAGCAGAATCCCCGCGCCAGTGAAAACGCGATAAGCGAAGCTATGATGCCGCCACCGGCAGCGTAACCCTCCAGAAACCAGACGCTTGCCGCCATGCCCACAACACTGGCTGCCTGGCCGAAGCTCCCCAGCGTCCAGAACCACTTGCGAACCGCCCGCCGCCGAACCCAGGCCGCGATGACCATTTGCGGAACCATGGAGCCGGATTCCCGGATAGGTACCAGCCAGGCAACCAGGGCCGGGGCACCCACGGCGCTCATTACCCACGCCAGTACGGTTTTCGGACTGATCAGCAGGTCACCCAGTTTGGTCAGCACGTTGCTGGCAAGAATCAGAAAGAAATTGCGGGGAACTTCCTGGCAGGCCTCCTCCGGAATATCCTTGCAGACCCGAGCGTCTTCCTCATTGGCGATCAGGCTGTAGAGCTGATCAATGGCATCTCTTTTGGGCATGGACTGTTTTGTGGACAACGGTTGTCCTCCGGGAAAGTGAGCACAAAATCATACCAGCTGATTCTGTTCGGCTTAAATAGCGGGTTACGGGAAGGGTGGCATTCCAGACCATCCTGCGGCCTAATAGTCGCGAGTTCCGAACACACAGGAAACCCGATGCTGAGCTATCTACACGCCTTCCACGCAGGCAACTTCGCCGATATACAGAAACATGCGGCTCTGGCCCTGACGCTGACGATGATGCAGTCGAAAAAAACCGGCATTGCCTGTTTTGACACCCATGCCGGAAGCGCCATCTATGATTTGCGCAGCGAGAGGGCCCGTAAAACGGCAGAGGCTGACCGGGGCGTACAGAGACTGTGGAAGGCTCGTGACCAGCTTCGGGCCGACGACTGGAAGCCCGTTCTGGACGTTCTGGAACAGTTCAATGCCGACGATGCGGAACTGGGCATTTACCCGGGCTCACCGGCCTGGTTCCGGCATTTTCTTCGTCCCGGAGATGATCTGACCCTGTTTGAGCTCCATCCTTCTGAAAGTGAACAGTTGGCAGACTGGGCGTCTGCGGGCCGGGTCCGCGTTCTCCGACAGGATGGCCTGGCCGGGCTGCTCAGCCAGTTGCCTCCGAAACAGCCTCGCCTTCTGTCACTGATCGATCCGTCCTATGAAATCAAGTCCGACTACATAGATGTTGCTCAAGCCCTTGGAAAAGCGTGGCAAAAGTGCCGGCATGGGATCTATCTGGTCTGGTATCCGGTTTTGACCAGTGGCTTTCAGGAGCAGTTGAAAGAGGCTATCAGGGCCACCGCTGTCCGTAAGGTGCTGTGCAGCGAGGTGCATCTTCGCACGCCCCCGGAAAGAGGCATGACCGGCTCGGGGATGTTGGTGGTCAATCCGCCCTGGGGTTTTGATCGCAGGCTCACTGCGATGATGGACGACGTCGCCGGTAGAGACTGTCTTGATATTACATTAATGATGGACTGGCTGGTTGCTGAATAGCGTGATCAGCCTGTCTGGTCAGGTGCCGGGAACTTCTGACTCCGCCTCATCGACCATTTCGATGAGTTGTTCCAGAATCGCTTTTCCCCGGTCGCCTGCAATGCGGGCAAAGGTGTCACGAACCGGGAGGCTGGCTTCGCGGAACCGGTCACGCTCTTCCTCTGTCAGTTCGAGGGTTCGAATATCGCTGTTTTGCCGGATGGTCTCAAGGCGGCTGGCATTGAGTTCTGCCTGGACTTCGTAGACAAGCGGTGCAACCTCATCCAGTGCCTCCTCAAGCCAGCGTTTCTGGTCTTCGGGAAGGGCATCAAACCACTCCTTGTTGGAAACCACCGAGGTGACGAACTGGGCTGGCCTTGCGAACGTCATGGTGCTCTGGACTTCGTAAAACCCCATCTCCTCAATGGCAAAAATGGGGTTGGCCTGCCCGTCAAGACGGCGTAGCTGGAGATCGCTGTATACCTGGGAGAAGGGTGCCGGGGTCGGATTGGCTCCGTAGGCCTTGTAAGCTTCAGCCGCAATTTCCGACGTCATGGTACGGAATGCGAGTCCGTCGAAATCGGCGGGCGTCTTCAGGGGTCTGTTTGCAGTCCAGACCATCCAGCCCTCGGGCACAAAGCCGAGGAGTTCAAGATGCTGTTCCTCGTAGGGCTTGCTGAACTGTTGTACCAGCTCGTCGCTTGCCAGGATATTCCGGTTTACAGTCTCGTTGTCCGACAGCAGGAAGTGGAGAGTAAAGACACCGGTTTCAGGAATGACGTCCGCCAGATGGCCGGGTGAGGCGAAGGCCAGGTGAACTGACCCTTCCCGTGCCAGGTCGGTCAACTGTATGGACGTTCCGATCGAGCCGTAAGGAAAAATGTCGATAAGGATATTGCCGTCCGCAATGCCTTCGATACGCTCTTTCAGCTCCAGCGCGTAACGGTGCTGGACGCTGCCTTCAATTTCTTCCAGCGCAAACCGCCAGGTCACCGGGTAGGTGGGCTTTGCACCTTCATTTTCTGTGGTTGCGGTCGGGGAAGGGCTGTCTGAGCAGCCTGCCAATAGCAGAATGACCATTGCAAACAAGGGGGTCTGCCAATGGCAAAGTGTTCGCATTTCCTGTCTCCGGGCACTGTTAACTGATGCTTTTGTGCAAGGTACCACAATACGCCGGCACAGTGGTTGTCCCTGCCTGGAGGCACAACCAGAAAGGCCCCGCAAAAGCGGGGCCTGAGACAACACAATAGCGGGAAGATGTTTACATCAGCGCGTCAATGCGATTTCTTACTTTTGGCTCGCTGTTGTACGCAGTTGCGATCGAGTTGTAGGTCGGGATATCCATGCCGGCATCCTCAATCACCGACACCATCTCGTCGTTCGCTTCCATTTGCAGTTCCTGCGCTTTCTGCTGGGAATCGGCAGCTTCAATTTTCTCCATGTACTCGTCACGGATTTCATTGATGCCTTCCTGAGCCTCGACGAACTGCTTCAGTTCCTGGTCGTTAAAATTGGTGTTCTGGGTGCCTGCAGCAGCAGGGTCGCTATAGCCGCCATCGGTATTAGCCGATTCCGGACTTTCCTGGGCGACAGCGGGGCCAGCGGCAAGCAGTGCCAGGGATGCGGTCATTGAAATGAGTAGCTTGTTCATAACTCTCTCCTTCTGCAGTGATTGGATTGCCTGCGTGTTTTACAAACAATCTTGTTGGACCGTGAATGTGGCTCTGGTCGAGCGGTAACCTGTACCGTTCAAGTCCTGTGCCAGTTTGTATAAATGCACAAAAATAACTAAATATCAGCAAGATAGACAGTTTTTGAGGTTAATGGTAAGTAATGTCTATTGTGGCTAAATGTCACATGTGGCATAGATGTGTGACACTTTGTCGGAGTTGGTTATGAAAACGACCGTGCTAACCGCGCGCGACATGTTCCGCTCACTGCGTCTGACCCTGGTACTGAGCATCGTTGTTCCGCTGATGGTGTTCAGTGGCCTTGCTATCTATGTGGGGCTTGGTGCCGTGGAGGAAAATCTGAACGAGCGTCTGAGGGAGGATCTCGAGCTTGTAGCCCGCGCTGTCAGCGGCCCGTTGTCACAGGCGATGTCTGATGGTGATGACATTGTGATGGGCGAGTCGCTCAAATCCATCTTCCGCATTGGCCGCGTGTTCGGGGCATCCGTGTTTGATGAGGATGGTCAGCAGGTCGCCAGTCTGGGCGTGGCTGACACCGATGTCACCCGCAGTGACAGTGCCGAGCAGGTCATTGCCAGCGGCGAAGTGGGTGGTGCCTTTCGCCAGGTTGATGGCGTTTCCGTTTTTTCCCAGTTCACACCGTTGATCGCTGCAGACGGCCGGATTCAGGGCCTGCTTCAGGTAACCCGCAAACGCAGTGATTTCCACGAACTGGTGGCTTCCAGCCGGATCTGGGCGGTCAGCATCTGGTCGGTGGTGTCGTTGATCGTCATTCTCGTTGTGGTGCTCGGGCACTATGGCGCGGTTGGCCGCCATGTCAGCCGGTTGCTGCAAATCATGGAGCGGATGGCGCCCGGGCGCTGGCAGGTTGACGAAGCGCCCGCCGGGCCACGGGAGCTGCGTCAGATTCACGAGGGCCTGCGTGACATGGGAGAGCGCATGATGCATGCAGAAACGGAAATCAGGGAGAGTGTCGAACGTGAGCGGGAGCTTGCGGAGCAACTCGAATACCAGGAAAAAGTTGCCATGATCGGTCGTGTGGCCGGCGGTGTCGCCCATGAACTGGGTGCGCCACTGAGCGTCATCCAGGGCCGCGCCAATATACTGGGGCGAGGCGATCTGGCCGAGGGCAACAGGCGGCACCTGAAGGATATAGAACATCAGGTCGATCGCATGACGCTGATCATCCAGCAGTTACTGGACTGTTTCCGCCATGTGCCTGACTCCCGGCGGAAGACGGATCTGGCGGCAACCACCAAGGAAGTGGTGGAGCGCATCCGTGAAGAACCCAAGTGCCAGGGGGTGGAGATTCGCTCAGAGATACCCCTGCGCCAGGCAGACATCCTGGCAGAGCCGACGCGCCTGGAAATGGCCTGCCTGAATATTATCCGTAACGCCTGCCAGGCAGCCCGTTCGCTGGTATTGGTCAGTCTTGCCGAGCGTGATGGGCTATGGGAGCTGCGAGTGGATGATGACGGTCCGGGGATAGAGGAAGCCATGCGCGAGCGGATATTCGAACCCTTCTTCAGTACCCGGGCCGCAGGTGAGGGAACCGGGCTGGGACTCGCGGTTGTGGGCAGTGTGCTCAAGGAACACGGCGGCCGGATTGAGGTAGGGTCGAGCGCTGCCGGCGGATGCCGGATGTCCACCTTCTGGCCGGTATACAGACAGAACCCTGCTGATGAGGAGGCCGGCGATGGACAGTAACCCATCTTCGATCCTGCTGGTGGAAGACGACGCCAGTTTGAGAACATTGCTGGCGGAAGAGCTTGAGGTGGATGGCTACCGGGTAAGCTGTGCCGGTACAGCGGATGAAGGCCGCAGATTCGCCCTGGAGTCCGGCGCTGATCTGATTGTCTCCGACCTCCGGCTTCCGGACGGTGACGGCCTGTCAATACTCCGGCAACTGCAGGCGGAGGGCAGGTCGGTGCCCTTTATCATCATTACCGCTTTTGGCACTGTCGACCAGGCAGTGGAGGCCCTCAAGGCCGGTGCTGATGATTTTCTTACCAAGCCGCTTTCCACTGATCATCTGAGATTGAAAATCAGGCGCTTGCTGGCCCATGCGGCCGTTACCAGCGAACTGGCCCGCTACAGATCGCAGACCAGCGAAGACACCTCACTGGGCCTGGTGGGTGAAAGCCGCGCGATGATGCAACTGAGAAACGAAATCAAGCAGGTCGCCAGAAGTCAGGCGGCGGTGCTGATCAGTGGCGAAAGCGGGACCGGTAAGGAGCTTGTGGCACGTGCCATCCACGCGGAGAGCGAGCGCAGGGACCGGCCGTTTATCCCGGTGAACTGTGCCGGTATTCCCCATGAGTTGATGGAAAGTGAATTCTTTGGTCATGAAGCTGGCGCCTTTACCGGCGCCAAGTCAGCGCGTCCGGGCCTCTTCGCGGAAGCCGACGGGGGTACGCTGCTACTCGACGAAATCGGAGAAATGCCTCTGGCACTGCAGGCAAAGCTGTTGCGGGTGCTGCAGGAAGGGACCATCAAGCCGGTAGGCGCCGACCAGGAAGAGAAGGTGGATGTGCGCATTATCGCTGCCACCCACCAGGATCTGATCAGGGCCGTGGAACTGGGGAATTTCCGGGAGGATCTGTATTACCGGCTGGAAACCCTGACGCTGGTAGTGCCACCACTCAGGGAGCGTGGGGACGATGTGGATCTGCTTGCCATGCACTTTCTGAGGGGCTCGGCCAGGCGGCACAACCGCGGTTTCCTGCAACTGAGCGAGGTGGCATCGCAGATGCTCTCCGATTACCCGTTCCCGGGCAATGTCAGAGAACTGGGCAGTGCCATCGAGCGGGCGGTGACCTTCTGCGATGGCGACGTGATCCTTCCCGAACACCTGCCCGCAAGAATCCGCAAACGTCAGACTGAGGCACCCGGGGCAAGACCCGGGTTGCCCGCAGGGAACCTCGCAGGCTGGCCCACTTTGGAGCAGGTCCAGCAGGATTATGTGGGGCAGGTTATCCATGCTGTGGGCGGCAACAAGCGGCGGGCAGCACAGATACTGGGGGTAAATCGCCGCACCCTCTATCGCTGGCTGGATAGCGAAAAGCCCGAGGCCGGTGACTGACCGCAAACAGGCCATACTGTGAGGCCCGGGCGCGGTGCTGCGATACCGGTCTGACCGTTATGTCGTTAAATTCCGGTGGAAAGTTGGCCGATTGTGACAGTTGCTCCTATGCTCTAACCAGGGTTGCGACCGGATGGCCGGTTCAGTTTCAGCGCCGGTGATACATGTAAAAAAAACTTCACATCGTATCCGAAATAAGAAATACTCAATTCGTTGCCCTGCATTAAACCAGCTAGCTAGCAACAACTAACCAAATCAACAAAAAGAGAACCGTTATGAAAATTAAAACCATAGCTACCGTTCTTACTGCAGTTCTGGGGGCCTCTTTTGCCAGCCAGGCACTTGCTGACAAGCTTGATGACATTATCAACTCTGAAACGCTGCGTTGTGCAGTGACGCTTGACTTCCCGCCAATGGGATTCCGTGATGACAATAATGAGCCGGCAGGGTTCGATGTCGACTATTGCAATGATCTGGCGGAGGCGCTTGGCGTTGAAGCTGAAATCGTAGGGACACCTTTCCCCGACCGGATTCCGGCAATCCTTTCCGGCCGCGCTGACGTGATCGTTGCCTCTACCTCGGATACCCTTGGCCGGGCCCAGGTGGTCGGCATGTCGATTCCCTATTTCGCCTTCCAGATGGTGGTCCTGACCCGGGAAGATGCCGACATCGACTCGTATGAAGATCTTGAAGGACGGCCAGTTGGCAATACCAGCGGCACCTTTGAGGCAATGGCCCTGGAAAAAGACGTAAAGAAATGGGCAGACGAGGACGGCACGTTCAGATCCTACCAGAGCCAGAACGACACTATCCTGGCAGTGGCCCAGGGCCATATCGATGCCACTGTAGTAACCAACACGGTCGCCTCTTCCACCCTCAAGGCTGGCAAATATGAAGGCCTGAAGATTGCGGGCGACGCACCTTATGTCACTGACTTCGTTTCCCTTGCCGCGAAACGTGACGAATACGGCCTCCTGAATTATCTCAACCTTTTCATCCATCAGCAGGTTCGCACTGGTCGATATGCTGAGCTTTACGACAAGTGGGTTGGTGGTGAGCCAGTCAATCTGACTGTCCCGGGCGTTTATTACTAATCATTTCTGGCAGTAATTGTCGCCTCAGTTCTTTGGCTGAAATGGAGTAGCAGATGCCTGATGTGCCACTTTCCGGACGCAGTCTAGTCACAGGTAAGGCCGAGGGTGAAGTACTGTATGCCAATGCTGGCTTGAGTTTCTGGGGCGGAATCGACCCCTCCACGGGTGACGTTATAGATCAGCATCATTCGCTGAGCGGCCAGAATGTCGCTGGACGGATTCTGGCTATACCCGGTGGAAGGGGGTCCTGCACTGGCAGCAGTATCTTGCTCGAGCTGATTACAAACGGTCATGCGCCGGCAGCTCTTGTGTTTTCAGAACGGGAAGAGATACTCACCCTGGGTGTCATTATCGCCGATACTCTGTTCGGCAGATCGATCCCGGTCCTTCATCTCGATGAACAGTCTTTCGCGAAGCTTCAGTTTGCCCGGTTTGGCCGCATTCAGGGAAGCCGCCTGCACCTGTTCGACGCTGAGCCCGGTGTCAGCCGGGACGACGTAACAGCTGACGAATCGGGTACCGAAGATACGACTGTCGAACTCGATGAGACAGATCGTTCCCTACTCGATGGCAGCCATGGCGAGGCTGCGCAAATTGCCATGCGCATAATCCTGCGCATGGCCAGTCTCCAGCGGGCACACAAGCTGATCGACGTCACGCAGGCTCATATTGACGGCTGCATCTACACAGGGCCGGCATGTCTGCTTTTTGCCAATAAGCTTAAAAACCGGGGAGCCAGGGTGCGCATCCCGACTACCCTCAATTCCATTTCGGTCGACCAGCGTCGCTGGCGAAAAATGGGGGTCGATACCGCACTCGGGGAACCCGCCAGCGCACTCGCAGACGCCTACATGGATATGGGGGCTCAACTGAGTTTCACCTGCGCTCCCTATCTTCTTGATAGCGCTCCGAAAGCTTCTGAGCAGATTGTATGGGCCGAGTCCAATGCCGTGGTTTATGCCAACAGTGTCCTTGGTGCGCGAACCCAGAAATACCCGGACTACCTCGACATCTGCATAGCGCTCACCGGCCGGGCTCCGCTGACTGGCTGCCACCTTGATGAGAATCGCCATGCAGCGGTCCGTATTGATGTTCCCCTGCTCAATGGTTCGGACGACGCTTTCTGGCCTTTGCTCGGCTACCACGTTGGCCTGCTCACGGGAGCATCAGTCCCGGTAATTTGTGGTCTTGAAGAAGCCGGGCCTGGTCTCGATGACCTCAAGGCCTTTGGTGCGGCCTTTGCGACGAGCTCTGCCGCGCCCATGTTTCATATTACCGGCGTCACCCCCGAGGCTGCGACAGTTGCTATGGCTTGCGGCGGAAAGTCGCCCCGCAGAAAGCTGCGTGTTGAACCGGTTGACCTTCTCGCCAGCTGGAATGAGCTGAACGGTGCCGAGGACCCTCAGGTAGATCTGGTGGCACTTGGTAACCCGCACTTTTCCCTGACCGAATGCGCAATGCTTGCCGAGTTGTGCAACGGGCGTACCAAGCATCCGGACGTTGTCCTGGCGGTAACACTGGGACGTGCCGTGCACGAGCAGGCGCGCGCTGCCGGATACATCGCGGTGTTAGAGGCATTCGGTGCCTTGCTGATCAATGACACCTGCTGGTGCATGCTTGGCGAGCCGGTGATACCGCCAGCCGCGCGGACGTTAATGACCAACTCGGGAAAATATGCGCATTACGCTCCCAACCTGATTGGTCGCAAAGTGCATTTTGGCAGCCTCGCTGCGTGTGTTGATGCCGCCTGCAGTGGTCAGGCCAGCGGGCAGCTCCCGGCATGGCTGGCCGTTTCTACCGAACCAAAAGGAATCTGTTGAGCCATGTTCGACTACACGTTCCAATGGGGGGCGGCTCTAAAAGCTCTTCCTGATCTACTCAACGGTGCTGTCGTCACTTTCAATACCGCAGCCCTGTCAATGATCTTCGGTGTACTGATTGCTTTGATCCTGGCGGTGATGCGGGAAACCAGGAACCCTTTGCTGAATGGAATCGCTAACACATGGGTTTCCATTGCACGTAATACGCCGGCGCTGTTCCAGATCTACCTGATGTACTTCGGTGTTGGTGCCTTCGGCTTTCATGTCAGCTCCTGGGCGGCATTGGTTATTGGAATATCGTTCAATAATGCGGGTTACCTGGCTGAAAACTTCCGCGGAGGTCTGAAGGCGGTGCCCGAGACCCAGAGGTTTGCGGCGAGGTCATTGGGAATGACTGCCTATCAAACCTACCGTCTGATAGTCGTGCCGCAAATGCTGCGTGTTGTTTTCTATCCGATAACCAATCAAATGGTGTGGGCCGTATTGATGACCTCGCTGGGTGTCATCGTCGGTCTCAATAACGACATTACCGGTGTCGCCCAGGAATACAACGTCAGGACCTATCGCACCTTCGAGTTCTTTGCTTTGGCAGCCGTACTTTATTACGTGACTGCAAAGCTGATCGTCATCGTAGCCCGGCTTCTGTCTTGGCGCCTTTTCCGTTATTGAGGACGTGAACATGTTATCCACCAGCCTCACAATGAGTGATCTGCTCTTCCTCTTACACGGAGCCTGGGTCACTCTGCAACTGACTTTCTGGGCCATGCTGCTGGGCACCATAGCCGGTGTTGTCTTCGGGCTTCTGCGCGCGCTGATGCCAAACGCTTCACGACCACTGGGGTGGGTGCTTGACGCATTTCGCAGTGTGCCATTGCTGATTCAGTTCGTTCTGTTTAATTCACTTAAAAGTATCGTCGGCCTGGACTGGAGTGCATTTGCTGTCGGCTGCATCGTGCTGGGAGTCTACTCTGCGGCGTTTTGCACGGAAATAGTTCGAAGCGGTGTTCTCGCCGTACCCATGACTGTTCGTCGTGCTGCCCGCTCACTGGGTCTGACCTACAGTCAGGATCTGCGTTATATCGTTTTTCCAATGGCGACGCGGATAGCCTTTCCGGGATGGTTAAACGTCGTGTTATCGACAATGAAGGATACAGCTCTGGTCATGTGGATTGGTATTATCGAACTGCTGCGCGCCTCCCAAATCGTCGTCACGCGCATCCAGGAACCTTTATTGGTGCTTTGCATTGCAGGGCTGATTTATTACGTCATCAGTCTCGTGGTCTCCCGCCTGGGTGCCCGGCTGGAAACAAGGTGGCAGGAAAATGATTGAGATCAATAAAGTACACAAGTCCTTCGGTGACCTTGAAGTGATCAAGGGCGTAGATCTGACAGTCGATAAAGGAGAGGTCGTATCCATCATCGGTGGATCGGGCTCCGGTAAGTCGACATTACTGATGTGTATTAACGGACTGGAAAAGATTCAGAGCGGTTCCATCAGGGTGGATGGAACGGAGGTCCATGACAAAGGCACGGATATAAACAAGCTGAGGCAGAAGATCGGTATTGTCTTCCAGCAGTGGAATGCCTTTCCGCACCTGACGGTGCTGGAAAACGTGATGCTGGCGCCACGGAAAGTTCTTGGAAAAAGCCGCGCCGAGGCCGAGGAGGTGGCAGTAAATCAACTGAACCATGTTGGCCTTGGTGACAAGATCAAGGTGTTCCCTGGCACGCTTTCCGGTGGTCAGCAGCAGCGTATGGCCATCGCCCGTGCGCTGGCGATGTCGCCAGACTATATGCTTTTTGATGAAGCGACCTCCGCGCTGGATCCCCAACTGGTTGGCGAAGTTCTGGATACGGTACGTATGCTTGCCGACGATGGCATGACCATGGTGCTGGTAACTCATGAGATACATTTTGCCCGCGACGTATCCGATCGTGTGGCCTTTTTCCGGAACGGGCTCGTCCATGAGATAGGTACCCCCGACCAGGTGATCAATAATCCCCAGAAGCCGGAAACAATCGCCTTCCTGAAATCGGTCAGCTAGAGGCACTCATGCGTTCAAACAAGATCATTCATGTGGTTAGTTGCCATGCTGAGGGTGAAGTCGGCGATGTCATTGTTGGCGGTGTGGCTCCTCCTCCCGGTGATACCCTTTGGCAGCAGTCGCGCTGGATTGCCAAAGACCAGGTTCTGCGCAATTTCATGCTCAATGAACCACGCGGAGGCGTGTTCCGCCATGTGAATCTGCTGGTGCCCGCAAAACATCCTGACGCGCAAATGGCCTGGATTATCATGGAACCGGCAGATACGCCCCCAATGTCAGGGTCCAATTCGCTTTGCGTGGCCACGGTATTGCTGGATAGCGGCATTTTGCCCATGACTGAGCCGGAAACCCGTCTGGTTCTGGAGGCGCCTGGTGGATTGATTGAAGTGGTTGCCCAATGTAAAGACGGCAAAGCCGAAAGAGTCGAAGTTCGAAACGTGACTTCTTTTGCTGACAGACTCGATGCCTGGATCGAGGTCGAAGGCGTTGGATCCTTGCAGGTTGACACTGCCTATGGCGGAGACAGTTTCGTTATCGTCGACGCAGAGCGTCTTGGATTTTCGCTGGATGCGAGCGAAGCCGCTGATTTGGTGGAAACGGGCCTGAAAATCACCAGAGCGGCGAATGAGCAGCTGGGCTTCGTCCACCCCCTGAATCCGGACTGGGATCATATTTCCTTTTGCCAGATCGCCGCGCCGTTGAAACAGGAAAATGGTGTAGCTGTTTCCACCAATGCCGTTGTAATCAGGCCCGGTAAAATTGACCGCTCTCCCACCGGCACAGGCTGTTCTGCGCGCATGGCGGTGCTGCATGCCAAAGGTCAGCTGGGCGTTGGTGAGCGGTTGATCGGGCGGTCAATCATCGGTTCGGAATTCCTCTGCCGGATCGACAGCGCGACTGAAATAGCCGGTCGCCCCGCCATAGTGCCCTGTATTTCCGGGCGCGCCTGGATCACAGGCACCCACCAGCACATGTTGGATCCGGGCGATCCGTGGCCGGAAGGCTACCGGCTTTCGGACACCTGGCCCGGGGCCTAGTGGCCACCGATAACAAACAGAACGACCCCGGATACCGGGGTCAGGCATTGAAGAGACCATAATGACTCGTTTAAGCGTGAAAGAACTGGAAGATTTGTCGCGGGATATTCTGCTTCGGCACGGGTTCAGCGTTGATCACGCTCAGGCGGTGACTGACACCATCGTGGCGGGCCAGCGGGATGAATGTCACTCCCACGGTCTGTACCGGCTGCTCGGCATTATTGAAACCCTCAAGGCCGGCAAGGTAATCCCCGATGCGAAGCCCGGCATAGTCGATCAGGCACCTTCGATTGTAAAGGTGGATGCCCGCGGCGGGTTTTCGCAATTGGCTTTCGACGCCGGTTTGCCGATCCTGGTGCAGAAAACGCGGGATAACGGCATTGCTGCCCTCGCCATCAACCATTGTGTGCATTTTTCCGCGCTCTGGGTTGAAATTGAGCAAATTACCGATGCCGGCCTGGTGGCACTGGCATTCACCCCCAGTCAGGCAGGGGTGGCGCCAGAGGGTGGTCACAAACCTGTCTTTGGCACTAACCCCATTGCCTTTGGTTGGCCCCGAGCCGGCAAAGATCCTTTCGTATTCGACTTTGCCACCAGTGTTATCGCACGCGGCGACATCGAGCTGCATCGTCGTGCCGGTAAGGAAATCCCGCCAGGTTGGGGCGTTGATATTAATGGTCAGCCGAGCACTGACCCGGGAGCAGTTCTGGAGGGTGCCATGCGGACGTTTGGCGGGCACAAGGGGTCGGCACTGGCGGCCATGGTCGAATTGGTTGCCGGGCCCCTGATTGGAGATCTGACAAGTGTCGAGTCGCTGGCCTGGGACGACGGTACGAAATCCTTACCCCATCATGGAGAACTGGTGATTGCGCTCGATCCCCGGCGTTTTCTCGGCCCGGCAGCCGATCAGCATCTGGCTCGCGCTGAAACCCTCTTCGACAACATACAGGCACAAGGCGCACGATTACCTTCACAGCGTCGCTATGCCGCCCGCAAACGAAGTCTGGAAAATGGTGTGGAGATTTCCGAAGCTCTCTACTCTGACCTGCAGAAGCTCCTGGTACAGGTCGTTTGAATGCCCCTGCCGCTTCAGGACCCCTTGAACCGGTTACTGGATCGGTGGGCTGGAATTGGCCAGACGCGACACTAGGAAAACCGGTTTAGCCGATAGGGCAGTAAGTCGGGGATCCGTTGATCCGATACCGCAGACTGGAACGCCCCGTGTGCAGCCAGGTGACTGATGATTTCCGCTGTCACCGCGGCCTGTGTGAGGCCCAGGTGGTGATGTCCGAAAGCCAGCAATACCCTGCCATCCTTGACACTGTCGATAACAGGCAGTGAGTCGGGAAGGGAAGGGCGAAAGCCCATCCAGGGCTGGGCTTCGGTTGTATCGAGATCGCTTCTGAAAAGTCCGCGGCTGAGTTTTTGCAGTTGCCAGGCTCGCTCCATATTGGGCGGCCGCTCGAGGCCAGCAAACTCAACCGTCCCGGCCAGCCTCAGCCCGTCATCAAGGGGGGTCATGATGAAGCGGCGTTCCAGAGAGGTTACCGCGACGGGAAGGCGGTCTCGCTCATTGGGAAGCATCAGGTGGTAGCCCCGCTCGGTATCCAGCGGAACTTTAGTGCCGGTCAGAGCTGTGGTGAGGGGGGCTGAATAGGCACCGCAGGAAATGAGAACTTTTCTGGCGCTGAACCTGGATGAGTTTTCCGCCTGTAATATGACACCATCAGAGCCGACCTGGCCCGATATTATGTTTTCCTGTGCAAATGTAACGCCGTTGGCCCTGGCTGCCTGCGCCAACATGTTAACAACCTGGAAGGGATTGATGACGTGCGCTGTATCCGGGAAAAACAGACCGCCCCGAATGTTTTCCGACAGCTGAGGCGCAACGCCTCTGATAGCGTCACCATGCCAATGCTCCACCGCCACGTGCTGAGTGTCCATGCGCGACCGAAGCGCCTCCAGCTCCGCGGCAGCTTCTTTGTTCTCATAGACCAGGAATGAGCCATCTTCCTTGAGTAGATACCTGCCATCCACGGAGTTGAGAAGTCGGCGCCAGGCATCCAGGCTGTGCTGGTTCAGAGTGCGAATTCCGGAGACGCTGGCGTTGTAGGGAGCCCGGCGGAGATTCCAGAGTAATCTGGTGAACCATGGCAGTGACCTGGGAAGATAGCGCCAGTCCAGTCGAAGAGGCCCCATGGGATCCAGCAACATTGCGGGCAGCCGCATCAGAATTGATGCATCGGCTATAGGGAAAACCTGCTCCGTCGCCATATGGCCGGCATTGCCATAGGATGCCCCCATGCCCGGCGCCTGACTGTCCAGCACCAGAACTTTCAGCCCTTTCTGACTTAGCGTCAGGGCGCAGGCTATACCTATGATACCCGCGCCAACAATGGCGATATCGGGTTTGGAGCTGGAGTCCCCATTGGCCTCATGCTGCATAGCCACAAATTCCTTAAAAATGTCGTCGATAAATAGTATACAATATAACCTTGCTGGCAGGGAGGCAAGGAACAGGGTTGCCTATTTCGTATATAAGATATAATATTTCGGTTTTTGAGAGTGCGTCCCTTGCCCCTTAACCCGATCAACGCTCCAGACCTCAGCACCGCCCCTTCGACATCCGAAGTGATCGTCAAACACCTCCGTGAAGCCATCATCGCCGGCAAACTCGACGAAGGTGAACCAATACGTCAGGACGACATCGCACAGATGTTCAAGGTCAGCAAGATACCCGTTCGCGAAGCGCTTAAACGCCTGGAGGCCGAAGGCCTGGTTATGTTCCAGCGTTACAAGGGAGCGGTTGTGACCAAGATCTCCGAGCCGGAACTGGCGCAAATGTTTGAGGTTCGCGTGTTGCTTGAGGTCAAGGCGGTTCGTTTGGCCCTGCCACACATGACCGAAGCGACCTTTGCTCAGGCCGAGCGAATCTGTCAGGAATTCATGGATGAAAGCAATGTAGGCCGCTGGGCCGAACTGAACTGGGAGTTTCATGCCTGCCTTTACGAACCTGCCCAGCGTCCGTTTCTGATCAGTCTGATCCGCTCAATTCATGACAAGGTAGAGCGCTATCTGCGCCTACAAATGGCGCTGTCGGACGGTAAGGAAAGAGCTGATCGTGAACATCGCGCCATTATCGAGGCTTGCCGTGAAGGGGACGCTGACAAAGTGGCCGATATGGTTGAGAGACATCTCACCGGCGTCTGTCAAACTCTGTATGAGCACCTGCCCGATAATCGCTACACGCACCACGGGTAATCATCCCGCTGGCAGTGCGCCGCTCGCGCTGGAGCGCGAGCGGTGGTAGTGCAGCAAGTCAGCTTTCACGTTCCCCGTTTACCAGACGCTTGAGCGATAGCGGGTTGTTATCTCTCAAAGCCTCGGGCAGAAGTGCGCCTGGCAGATTCTGGTAACAGACCGGACGCAGAAAGCGGAAAATGGCCGCAGTGCCCACGGAGGTGGTGCGGGAATCTGAAGTCGCAGGGAAAGGACCTCCATGCACCATGGCATCGCAGACTTCGACACCCGTTGGCCAGCCGTTGACCAGAAGTCTGCCCGCCCTGCGTTCCAGAACCGGGAGCAGGCTCTGCGCCATTCCGGTATCAGCCTCGTCCATCTGCAGGGTAGCGGTCAGTTGACCCTCCAGGCATTCTGCAACCCGGTGAAGTTCTGCTTCGTCCTGACACTCCACTATCAATGAAGTAGCACCGAAGACCTCCTCTTGCAGGGTCTGTTCTTCGAGGAAGTGGGACGCCGATGTCACGAACAGATTTGTCTGACACTGGTTAGGGTCTGCCCCTTCCCGGCCATGCGCGAGTTCTTGCGCCCCGTTGTCAGAAACCAGTGTTTGCACACCCTCATTGTACGCCTGGTGAATGCCGGGCGTGAGCATCGTTTGGGCAGCACTGTCACTGACCGCCCGGCTTGCTGCCCTGACAAAGCTGTCCAGGCCCTGGCCCTTGATTGCAATGACCAGTCCGGGATTGGTGCAGAACTGACCAGCACCCATGTTCAGCGAAGCAACAAATTCTTCGCCCATCTTTTCACCGCGGGACTCCAGTGCAGCCGGCAGTGCAAATACCGGATTGATTGAACTCATCTCGGCATAGAAGGGGATCGGCTCGGGCCGTGACTGTGCGATTCTGTTCAGGGCCAGGCCTCCGCTGCGGGAACCGGTAAAGCCCGCTGCCTTGATGCAGGGATGGGCGACCAGGGCCTGTCCCACATCGAGACCGGAATCGAAAACAAGCGAAAAAACGCCTTCGGGCAGGCCGCAGCGATCAACAGCAGATTGAATCGCGCGGCCCACCAGTTCGCTGGTTCCCGGATGCGCAGAGTGCGCTTTCACAATAACCGGGCACCCCGCCGCAAGCGCGGATGCCGTATCGCCACCTGCCACTGAAAAAGCCAGCGGGAAGTTGCTTGCACCGAAGACTGCCACCGGGCCCAGTGCAATGTGGCGCTGGCGCAGGTCAGCGCGTGGCATGGGCTGGCGGTCCGGCAAGGCAGGATCAATACGGACATCCAGCCACTCACCGTTGCGTACGGTTCTGGCAAACAGTCGGAGCTGGTTACAGGTACGGCCGCGCTCTCCCTGAATTCGCTGTTGGGGAAGGCCCGACTCGAGGACGGCCCTTGCAATCAGCGTATCGCCAAGTGCTTCGATCTCGTCAGCAACTGTCTCGAGGAACTGTGCCCGTGCTTCCAGCGTGGTTTCACGGTAACTGTCAAAAGCGCCCCATGCCAGTTCGCATGCTTTTGCTACATCTTCCTCGGTGCCCCCGGGATAGGCGGGCTCCAGATGTTCATTGGTAGATGGATTGATAGCGCGTATTGCTTGTCGGGATCCCTGAACAGCCTGTTGGCCGATCAGCATTTTGCCTTGTAATTCCATGCTCTTCTCCTTTTCAGGGACAGAGGTCTTTCTAGGCTTCGTCTAGCGAGGCAGACCAGTTCGAGTACCAGTTACGGAACAGCGCGTACTGAGTTTCCGCATAGTTGCGCTGTGCGTCGCTGAGAACATCGGTTTTGTTGAAATGCAGGGAGTACTCAGTGTCTCCGTTGAGAACCATCAGATGCTTGTAATAGAGAACCAGATCACCGCCCTCGTCAAACGAGGAGAGAACACCAAGCGCCTCTTCAAGCTCTTTGGCCAGACGTCGTGCTTCGACATCGCCTTTGGCGGCCTCCCTGCTGAGAGAAACGAGTTGCAATACCTCCCGGGGGAGCGCGTTGCCAATGCCGGTGATAGCACCAGTGGCACCGCAGTTGACGAAACCGTGATAAACAGTGGTGTCAACACCCACCATCAGGGTTACATCATCATCCTCGTAAGTGATGTTTTCGGCCGCATAGCGGAGGTCGTCAGCTCCGCCGAACTCTTTGAATCCAATAAGGTTGGGATACTGATTGCGCAATTCAAAAAACAGGTCAGCGCGGGTGGCAAAGCCATAGTAGGGACTGTTGTAAATAACCGCCGGCAGCTTGGATGCAGCTTCCAGAATGGCTGAGAAGTGAGCTTTCTGCGCAATCGTAGAACTTCCGCGTGAGAGTACACGAGGAATGACCATAAGACCCTGGGCGCCAACCCGGGCTGCATGGGTAGCATGGGACACAGCTTCTCTGGTGTTGACTGCGCCGGTACCGACTATGGTTGGTACGCCGGCCTCGACCAGGCGTGCAACACCCTCCTGGCGCTGAGCTTCCGTCAGTAGTGGCCAGTCTCCCATGGAGCCGCAGTAGACGACGCCACTCATGCCGATATCCACCAGTTCGCGGCCTTTGGCGACCAGAGCATCGAAATCAGGCTGGCGCTCGCCGGTGCAGGGAGTCATTAACGCAGGAATGCACCCGGTAAAAATATTATCGCTCATAATCGTTTCCTGTTGATCGACTTCGTTGATACCAAGGTTGAGCACCGTGTTCGACAGCAAAAAACGATCGGTGCCAGATGTTTGAACAGACTGCCAATGTATCTCTTCGGAAAAGCGGTTATGACGCTGTGATGCCCCAGGCAAAGGGGTCCCGCTCATCAATCAGTAAAGTGCTGTCCGCGCTCAGGTAGGCACTTCCCTTGATGTAGGGGCGAATGCGGTCGCCTTCCCATTCATAATGCCCCTCGAACTGACTGCCACAGATGCTGGCCTGTACCCAAGTCTCGCGAGGTGCCAGTTTGCCATCGGCGGCCAGGCAGGCGAGCTTGGCGCTGGTGCCGGTGCCGCAAGGAGAGCGGTCGTAAGCTTTTCCCGGACACAGAACGAAGTTTCGACTGTCTGCTGCGGTGTCGTCTGCGAAAAGTTCGATATGATCGATCAGGCCGCCGTTATCGCCGGTGATGAAAGACGCTTCCAGAGCCTGGCGAACTGCCCAGGTAAAGTCAGTCAGCGCTTCGACGTTATCGAGTACCAGCGATTGATTGTGGTCGCTGATCAGGAAGAACCAGTTGCCTCCCCAGGCAATATCACCGTGCACAAGCCCAAAACCCGGAACCTCGACTGGCACTTGCTTGCGGTACCGGTAAGCGAGCACGTTACGTACCGTCACGGTACCGTCATCATGCAGGGTCGCCTCGATGGGCCCCACGGGTGTGTCAATCTTGTGCAGGCCCGGAGAAATAAGTTCCAGATAATACAGGGAAGCGACCAGGCAAATCGTGCCGTGGCCACACATGCCCAGGTAGCCACTGTTGTTGAAGAAAATGACGCCACACGATGCATCCAGGGCTTCGGGCTCGCAGTAGAGTGCCCCTACCAATACATCGTGCCCCCGTGGCTCAAGCATGCAGGCACGTCGCCAGTGATCATGTGAGGAGTGCAGTGCTGCGCGTTTTTCCAGCATGGTTTTTCCGGGCAAGGCGGGAAAACCTTCCAGTACCAGCCTTGTAGGTTCGCCCCCTGCATGGGAATCGATGACACGCACTCGTTTCATGGGGCACCTTCGATTGTTCTGGATCATTGGGTGGAACGGGCGTTTATTTTCCCGGGACTCCCTTCACTCTAGATATTGTATACGATATAAAAGAGGTTTGTGAAGTCCGGCCGTGGGATGGAATTAATGCTGTTAGCGCGCCTCATTGTGCCGGGCCCCTGGATCCGATAGCGTAGCACCCGGAACAGAGGCAGAGCAGTGTCAGTATGAGTCAGTGGTTCATCTATATGGTACGAACGGCCAAAGGGGCCCTCTACACGGGAATCACCACCGATGTGGAGCGACGTTTTGGCGAGCATCAGGCTGGTGCGCCCAAAGGTGCCCGTAGTTTGCGGGGCAAGGGCCCGCTTGAACTGGCTTTTACCGCCGAAACAGGCGACAGAGCTATGGCTTCAAAACTGGAGTGGCAGCTTAAACAGTGGCCGCGCAGGCAGAAGGAAGCGCTGATTCGTGGAGAGGTATCGCTTCCCGATATCATCTGCGGTCGGCAAGCCTCCGACTCAGGTTGACAGCCTGTTGGCTCAGGTTGATAAGTGCTGCCGGATAAATTGCCCTGCAGTTTCCAGTGCCCGGGTTGCCCGGCTCAGTTGCCCGGCATGCACCTGGAACACGTGCCATAGACTGTTATAGATTTCCAGCCGGTTATCAACGCAGCTCTGACTGGCGGCATCCGCCAGACGCCGGGCGTCGTTCAGCAGGATTTCCTGGCTGCCAACCTGAATCAGCAGAGGTGGCAGGCCTGACAGATCGCCGTAAACCGGAGAAATGTAAGGATTGGAGGCAGGCTCGCTACCACAGTACAGCCGGGCGGCCTTGTCAATCCAGGGTCTTTGCAGAACCGGTTCGTATTCCGCAGAGTAGAGTCGGGCATTGGAGAGGTCAGTCCAGGGCGACATGACCATCAGCGATGAGGGCAAGGGCAAACCTTTGTCCCGCAGGCGCATGGCAAGCGCGATGGCCAGCCCGCCGCCAGCGGAGTCGCCGGCAAGGCTGAGTGATGCTGGCGGATGCCCCTCATCGAGCAGGGCGAGATAAACGGTTTCGGCATCGTCCAGCGCTGCCGGGTAAGGGTTTTCGGGAGCGAGCCGGTAGTCAGGAACGATCACCATAGTGCCACTGGCTCTGGCCAGGTGGCCGCTAATGCCCCGGTGGGTTCGCGGAGAGCCGATGATATAACCACCCCCGTGAAAATACAGCACGACACCGCTCGGATTTTCGCTGTGGCATACCTTCGTTATGGCAAGGTCCTCGGCTTCAAAGTCTTCAAAGCGGGTGCCCCGGGGCGGTATCGAGGTCAGATAGGCTTTGCTTACCAGGCTGCGCTGAAGCTTGACCGGAACGGCGGGATGCAGCAGGGGCCGGACCAGCCGGGTCATGGTCTGGCGCAGTCCGGTTTCCAGTGCAGCTTGTATCATGATTCTCTCCGGGATTGGATCGGCGCGAAATAACACAGGCGGCCCGGACTGTAATAGCAATCGCTCCGGTGACACCGCTTTAACGGTCTAAAAGGCGTTATGGTGTGCTAACCTAACGGTCAGGCTCTTGGCGGCCATCATTTTGTCACTTTCGTACTGTCGCGTTCGTACCTATTAATAACAGGCGTTTAACTCTACGTGTACTGGAAAACAGATACCATAGAAATTCCGGACTGGAACAGGGCATCGTTGCTGGAAAGACTGAAGCCATTCGATCCCCGGCGCCGGGAAATGCTCGGCGATGATATGGTTGCCTACTGCCGGTTTTACGGCCTGGATCTCTGGGTAGAGCACCCGGATGTGTCCTATCACCAGGGCTACGTGATGGCAGACCGGCACCAGGTAGTGGTCCACTATTTCCAGTTACCTGAGAAAGCCCGGCCCAGAGGCACCGTGTTTATCCTGCATGGCTACTTTGACCACGTGGGACTGTACAGTCAGCTGATTGATCGTTGCCTGGGGGCGGGATTTGATGTGCTGGCCTATGATCAGCCAGGCCACGGGCTGTCCAGCGGGACGCCGGCGGCTATTGGCAGTTTCCTGGAGTATCAGGCGGTGCTGACAGACGTGATGGCCAGGGTTAGAGACAAGGTGAGGGTGCCGTGGTATGCGGTGGGGCAGAGCACCGGCGGTGGCATTCTGATTGATTATCTGCTGACTAATCACCATACCACCGAAACGTCGGACTTCCGCCGGGTTGTGTTGCTGGCACCCCTGATACGACCGATGGGCTGGCTGGGGGCGAAAATACTCCACAGTCTGTTCAAGCCGTTTGTTTCACGGTGGGCCCGGGTCTTTGGTGCCAATAGTGGCAACTCGCGTTTTCTGACCTTCCTGAAGGAGCATGATCCGCTTCAGGCAAGGGCCGTCCACGTAGACTGGGTGTCGGCGCTGAGGCAGTGGGTGCCCCATATCGAGTCTTCCCGTCCGGTAAATTTCCCGGTTACTGTGGTGCAGGGAGAGAAAGACCTGACCGTCGACTGGCAGCACAATCTGCGGATTATCCGTAATAAATTTGCCACGGTCGAGGAACTCCGTATACCGGATGGGCGTCATCACTTGGTAAACGAAGCACAGGATTTGCAGGCAACGGTATTCAACACCATTGTGGATACCTTTAAAAACGACCAGGACCGGGCTCTGTCAGAGACCAGTCAGGGCAAAGCAGTACGGTAACGTGCCGTAGAAAGTCATACCGTGGAAAGACTCTGGAGAATACCGTGAAGAAAACAATTGTTGCTTTTGCTGTCGCCACTATTGGTTTGGGCGGCTGTATGACATATGACCCTTACACCGGGGAAGAGAAAACGTCGAGTGCGACCAAAGGCAGTATTATTGGTGCCCTTGGTGGCGCCGCCGTTGGAGCCGCCACCTCCAGCAGCAGTGACCGCGGCAAGGGCGCATTGATTGGCGCTGCATCCGGCGCTGCGATTGGCGGTGGTATTGGCTATTACATGGACAAGCAGGAAGCTGAGCTGCGTCGCAAGCTCGAAGGCTCCGGGGTGCGCGTGGTGCGCAATGGTGACAAGATTGAACTGGTCATGCCCGGCAATATCACCTTTGACGTGGACCAGTCTTCCATCAAGCCGTCGTTCAGCGATACGCTGGAATCAGTCGCACTTGTGCTGAAAGAGTATGACAAGACCATTATCCAGATCGAAGGCCACACCGACAGTACTGGCTCACGGGATTACAACCAGTTGCTGAGTGAGCGTCGTGCAAGCTCAGTGCGGGACTTCCTGTTGAACCAGGGTATTGAGCCCAAGCGCACCCGGGCGGTGGGCTATGGTCCGCGCTATCCGATTGCCTCCAACGATACCGCATCTGGCCGCGAACAGAATCGCCGCGTTGAGCTGACACTGGTTCCGATGCAGTAACAAAAAAGCCCGGTATCACGACCAGCGCGATACCGGGCTTTTCATTGCCTTGCAGCCGGCATCCGGTTACTTTCTGTCGCCCGGCAGCCAACCTTCAATCTTTTCCTTGAGGTCCTTCAGGTGCTCTTCCCCTGAATCCCGCACTTCAGACATCTTTTTGCGCGCTTCATTAACGTTGTCTTCCAGTTCCTGAATGCGCTGGGAAAAGTCTTTCTGGATTTCGGCTTCGGCCTGCTCATCTTCGGCTTTTGCCTTTTTCTCTTCAGCGTCGGCCTGCAGCTTCTCGATCTGTTTGCTCCAGTATTCGGTCTGCGTCTCCAGTTTCTTCTGCAGTGATTCCTTCAGTGACATGGGATGCTCCTTGAGTAGATGAGTGATGCAGTTTAAAAGCTTACCCTTCTATCATGGATGCATTTGATGCCATCTCAAGGCCAGAACGCTAAAAAAAGCCGGGGCCTGTAGGTGGGCCCCGGCTTTCATTATTCCCGAAGCGGTCCGAATCAGAACAGTACGCGGCAGCGGATAGTACCTTTCACTTTCAACAGCTTCTCCAGCGCCAGTTCGCCGTATTCCTTGTCAACATCAATCACCACGTAGCCAATGTTTTCAGTCGTTTGCAGGTACTGGCCACAGATGTTGATGCCGTTCTCGGAAAACACCTGGTTGATTTCCGACATCACGCCCGGCACGTTCTCGTGAATGTGCAGCAGGCGATGCTGATTGGGGTGAGAGGGCAGGGCCACTTCCGGGAAGTTCACGGAAGACACGGAGGTGCCGTTATCGCTGTACATGGCCAGCTTTTCCGCCACTTCGCGGCCAATGTTTTCCTGGGCTTCGATGGTGGAACCCCCTACGTGCGGTGTCAGGATCACGTTGTCGAATTCCCGCAGCGGGGAGATAAACTCCTCGTTATTGGACTTGGGTTCTACCGGGAAAACATCAATAGCAGCGCCTAGGAGTTTGCCGCTTCTCAGCGCATCCACGAGAGCGTCAATGTCCACGACGGTGCCTCTTGAGGCGTTCATCAGGATGCTGCCCGGTTTCATCTGGGCAAACTGCTCGGCCTTGAACATGTACTTGGTAGCCGGTGTTTCCGGCACATGGAGACTGACCACGTCACAGGTGTTCAGCAGTTCCTGCAGTGTCCCTACCTGGGTAGCGTTGCCGATGGACAGCTTGGACACCACGTCGTAGTAGTACACATCCATGCCCAGGCCTTCTGCCAGAACACTGAACTGGGTGCCGATATTGCCGTAACCGATGATGCCCAGTTTCTTGCCGCGGATTTCGTAGCTGTCCTTGGCCGACTTCAGCCACTCGCCGCGATGGGCTTTGGCGCTTTTTTCAGGCACACCGCGAAGCAGAAGAATTGCCTGGGCAAGAACCAGTTCCGCGACGCTGCGCGTATTGGAAAAGGGCGCGTTGAAAACAGCGATACCGCGACGGGTTGCTGCCTGGAGGTCTACCTGGTTGGTGCCGATGCAGAAACAGCCTACTGCTACCAGTTTCTGGCCAGCGTCAAATACCCTTTCGGTCAGCTGGGTACGGGAGCGGATACCCACGAAATGAGCATCGGCGACTTTTTCGACCAGCTCGTCTTCGGCCAGTGAGTGCGTCAGGTACTCGATGTTCGTGTAACCCGCGGCATTAAGGGTATCAATGGCGGACTGGTGTACGCCTTCCAGCAGCAGAATGCGGATTTTGCTCTTTTCAAGAGACGTATTTGACATGGGCTTGCTTCCGAACCTTTCGTCACATGAAATGACCTGTGAGCGCCGCTGTTGGCGGGCGGGCTCACAGAACAGGGGCGGTATGATACCATAAACGCAGATTTTCACAGCGCGTCAGGCTACCTGAATCAACTTCGCCTGCCGGCGTCCTGAATAACCCCTAGCGAGATCGGATAATCCATGAATTCTGAACAGATCGTTGCCTCCCTTAAAGCCCTCATGGAAGCAGGTCAGACCCCGGGAAAAGTTCTGACCGACCCGGCGGACCTGGAAAATTACGGCAAGGACTGGACCAGGATCTACCCGCCCCGGCCAGTGGCCATTGTCTTGCCCAAAACCACGGAACAGGTTCAGGCACTGGTGAAATTTGCCAATGACAACCAGGTGGCGCTGGTGCCTTCCGGTGGTCGCACCGGCCTGAGTGCTGGCGCCGTGGCCGCCAACGGCGAGGTGGTTGTGGCGTTTGATAACATGAACCAGATCCTCGACTTCAGCGCCAGCGACCGCACCGTGCGGTGTCAGGCAGGTGTAGTGACCGAACAGCTGCAGAACTTTGCGGAAGACAACGGGCTTTATTATCCGGTGGATTTTGCTTCTGCGGGCTCAAGCCAGCTGGGCGGCAACCTGTCCACCAACGCCGGTGGTATCAAGGTGATTCGCTATGGCATGAGCCGTGACTGGGTCGCCGGCCTCAAGGTGGTCACCGGTAAGGGTGATATCCTTGACCTGAACAAGGACCTGGAGAAGAACAACACCGGCTACGACCTCCGCCACCTGTTTATCGGCGCGGAAGGCACCCTCGGCTTTATCACCGAGGCCACCATGAAGCTGTCCCGCAAGCCGGACAACCTCACCGTACTGGTGCTGGGTCTGAACGATCTCACCAACACCATGGACGTGCTGCAGACTTTCCAGAAGCAGATTGACCTGACCGCCTACGAGTTCTTCTCCCATCAGGCCATGGGCCATGTGCTGGCCCATGGCCAGGTACAGGCACCGTTCGAAACCGAGGCGCCATACTATGCGCTGATGGAGTTCGAGGCAGTGTCCGACCAGGTGATGGACGATGCCATGGCGCTGTTTGAACAGTGCGTCGAGAATGGCTGGGTGCTGGACGGCGTGATCAGCCAGAGCGAAACCCAGGCCCGGAACCTGTGGCAGCTGCGCGAGCGCATTTCCGAATCCATTGCGCCGCGCACCCCGTATAAGAACGATATATCTGTGGTAGTTTCCAGGGTTCCCGGGTTTTTGCAGGAAATCGACAAGGTTGTGACCGAGCATTATCCGGATTTCGAAATCATCTGGTTCGGTCACATCGGCGACGGCAACCTGCATCTGAATATCCTCAAGCCGGAAGACATGGCCAAAGAGGATTTCTTCGAGAAATGCCAGCAGGTGAACAAATGGGTTTTCGAGATTGTCGAACGCTACCAGGGCAGTGTGTCTGCCGAGCACGGCGTTGGCTTGACCAAGAAGGCGTATCTGGAGTACACCCGCAGCGCTGCTGAGATTGCCTACCTGAGGGGCATCAAACAGGTCTTCGATCCCAACCGGGTTATGAACCCGGGCAAGATCTTCGACTGAAGGCGTTCAGGTGATGCGGGTGGCTCCCCGGAGTAACCGTAATGGTAGAACAGCTTTCCCGGGATGATGGCGACTGTTTTGTCCTGACCCCCAACCGCTCCATGAGCTGGAAGGGGAACATCCGCATATGGCTGGCAGCCTTCTTTCTTTCACTGGCCATCTCTGCAGCTATGCTGCTGGCCGGGGCATGGCCAGTACTGCCCTTTGCCGGCCTGGAGCTCATGGCTCTGGGGGCCGGCTTCTATTACACTTCGCGGAAGTGCCAGAAACGGGAAGTGCTGACCTTCGGCCCGGAACTGATACGCCTGGAAAAAGGCCTGACCCGCAAAGAAAAGGAATGGCAACTGCCCCGCCGCTATACCCGGGCATGGCAGGACGTGCCCCGACATCCCTGGACACCCCCCAAAATCCACCTTCAGTTCCGCGGCGAAGAAATTTCCCTGGCGTCTTTCCTCAATATGGATGACACAGAGGAACTGATTGCTATTCTGGAAAAACACGGACTCAGAGTGGAAAAGCGGCGCAGGCCGGAGAAGCTTCCGTTCTGACGTACACTCCTGCAAGAAAAAACGGTGCTTTATGAACAATCACATCGTGGTACTCACCGGGGCCGGCATAAGTGCTGAAAGCGGCCTGTCGACCTTTCGTGACAATGGTGGCCTGTGGGAGCAGCACAGCGTTTATGATGTTGCCACCCCGGAGGCCTTCGCACGAAACCAGGAGCTGGTGCTGCGCTTCTACAACGAGCGCCGCCGGCAGCTGGAGTCGGCGCAACCCAACGACGCCCATCGCCTGCTGGCGGAGCTGGAGCAGCATTGCCGGGTAACCGTCATTACCCAGAATGTGGACAACCTGCACGAGCGTGGCGGTTCCAGCAACGTCATTCATCTGCACGGTGAACTCACCAAGGCCCGTAGCTCAAAACATCCCGATCTTGTCTACGATATCGGGTTCCGGGACATCCAGCCAGGCGACACCTGTGAACGGGGTGCCCAGCTCCGGCCTCATATTGTCTGGTTTGGCGAAGAGGTGCCGATGATTGAGGCCGCCGCCGAGATTGTTCCCACGGCGGATCACGTACTGATCGTGGGAACATCCCTGCAGGTCTATCCTGCGGCGGGCCTGGTGGATCTGGTGAGTTTTGATGTGCCGGTGACCGTGGTTGACCCGGGAGAACCTGCAAGCCTCTCCAGAGCGAGGGTGATTCGCAAGGGCGCCAGCGAGGGAGTGGCTGAGTGGCTCAGAGCGCTGGCGTTATAGCCCCAGGTATTTCTCGAGCTCCTCCCGGAATGCTGCCTGTACGCCCAGACGCTTCATCATCCAGTAATGGCCGGCAATCATGCGGTCGATGAAAATGCTCTCCACCGGTGGTTTGAAATAATCCAGGTACTTGAAAACAGTGGTGGTCTTGGCAGCAACATCCTTGTGCAGCTCGGACTCGGCAAAATCATAGGGGATGTTGCCGGTAAAGGGCTGGATCAGGATATCCCGCCACATGGCGTAGTAGGCCTCGTCTACCGCGGGCTGGCTTTCCACGCGTGCACCGAGGGCAATCAGATGTTGGTCCAGGGCGGCATAATCTTCTTTCAGTGCAGATACCAGGGCGTTGCGATAGGCCTCGACTATTTCAGGTTTCAGTTTCTTCACGCAGCCGAAGTCATAGAGAATGATGGTCCCGTCCGGTCGATAGGCAAAGTTGCCGGCATGGGGGTCGCCATGAATGCACTGGTAGCGGAACAGCTGGTCGGCCATCATGGTGAAGATGCGATGGCCGATCAGGTTGATGGTTTCCTGATCGTATTTTTCCGGTGTAACTTCGCTGATGTGGTCGCCTTCCACCAGCTCCATGGTGAGCACCCGTCGTGACGAGTGGCTGGCAAAGACTTTCGGGATAATGATCCAGTCGTCATTGGCATGGAATGCCTGGAATGCTTCCAGGTTGCGGGCCTCGTTCTCGTAATCCAGTTCTTCCTTCAGGCGGACGCGAATTTCTCCGAATAACTGATCTACGTGCTCCTTTGGCATCCTCAGCAGGCCGCCCAGTTTCAGGGCCATGCGCAGTTGCTTCAGGTCACTGTCGCAGGACTCGTCCACCCCCGGGTACTGCACCTTGACGATCACATCCGTGCCGTCGTGCAGACGGGCCCTGTGGACCTGGCCAATCGATGCCGCGGCGTAGGGTTTTTCCTGCAGGTATTCAAACAGCTCTGACACCGGTTTGCCCAACTCACTTTCCACCTGGCCAACGATAACCTCGAAGGGCATCGGCGGGGCTTCTTTCTGGAGCCGTTCCAGGGCGTCGGAAAATTCCTTGGGCAGAAAATCCTGGGTCTGGGACGCAATCTGCCCGACTTTCATTACGGCGCCCTTGAGTTCTCCCAGAGTATCAACAATCTGGTCCGCCATGCGGGTATAGCTCTCGGACTGGGCGCCCTCGTTGTCTTCCTCGCTGCGGAATATCCTGCGCGCACGTTGCCCGGCATACTTGCCGGCCACGGAAGCCGTCATGCCTGCCAATCTGAAAAATCGTCCGCTACGGGTGGTCACTGGTTTCTTTGCCATGCCTGATATACGTCCTGAAAAGCCGATGGACCTGAGGTTAGTCGCAATCTGGTGCCACCAGCCTAGAGCACGGTGGTCTCCACAAACAAGGCATCTTCCAGTTCCAGGGATAATATCTGTCCCGACGCCAGCGGTCCAACGCCTTTGGGTGTGCCGGTGAGGACGACATCTCCGGGCATCAGGGTGAACTGGCTGCTCATGTGTGCGATAAGCGGCACAATGGGATTCAACATATCACGGGTGTCCCCGGTCTGTTGGCGTTCCCTGTTGATTTCCAGGGTAAAGGTCAGGTGATCGCGTCGGAGGCGTTCGACGGATACGAACGGTGACAGCGGGCAGGCGCCATCAAAGGCTTTGGCTCTCTCCCAGGGCTGGCCTTTTTCCTTGAGACGGGATTGCAGGTCCCGCAGGGTCAGGTCCAGTGCCAGGCCATAGCCGAGAATGGCGCCTTCGGCCTCGCTGGCAGAGGCGTTGGTCAGCGGCCGGCCAATCAGTACCGCCAGCTCGGTTTCGAAATGGACCTCACCCCGATCGCGGGGAAAATCCAGGGGGCGGGTGATGTGAACTGCCGAAGTCGCCGGTTTGATAAACAGCAAAGGTTCATCCGGCACCGGGTTGTTCAGTTCCCGGGCATGCTCCGCATAGTTGCGGCCGATGCAGACGATCTTGCCCAGTGGCAGGTGAACCGGGGTCCCGTCTTTCCAGTGGTGCTGATAATCAGGCATGGCCATTCCCTAATCGTCCTCAAATGAGCACACAGTATAGACCTTCAGCCCCTCCTCCTGCAGCTTGCGTGATCCGCCCAGGTCGGGAAGGTCAATCATTGCCGCCACTTCCACAATTTCGGCACCAATACGACGGATCAGACGCGATGCCGCCAGCATGGTGCCGCCGGTGGCGATCAGGTCGTCCACCAGCACCACATTGTCCCCGGGCCTGAATGCGTCCTTGTGCAATTCCACCGAGGCGGTGCCGTATTCCAGTTCGTAATCTTCAACCAGCGTGTCGAACGGCAGCTTGCCTTTCTTGCGGATCAGCACCAGTGAGGCATTCAGCTCATAGGCAAGGGCAGAACCGATGATGAAGCCACGTGCGTCTACTGCTGCAACGGCATCGATCCTGTGGCCGTGGTAACGGTGAACAAAGGCATCAATCAGCTTGCGGAAGGCAGTTCGGTCCTGCAGTACGGTAGTGATATCGCGAAAGGCAACACCGGGTTTGGGCCAGTCAGGCACCGTGCGGATGGCTTTCTTGATACTTTCTGCAAAGTAATCCATAGCATGTCCGGGCTCTGAAAACGCAGCTTATGCCACGTCCAGGAATGTGAATTTCAGGATGAAGATGACAGCAATGAGCACCACGCTGGCGTTGAGGTCAGACCAGCGGCCACTCAGTGCCTTGAGGATGGCGTAGGTAATGAAGCCCAGGGCAATGCCGTTGGCGATGGAAAAGGTCAGCGGCATCATCAGGGCGGTTACCACGGCCGGCGCGGCTTCGGTGACATCGTCCCAGTCGATCAGTTTCAGTCCGCTTGCCATCAGTACAGCAACATAGAGCAGGGCCGGGGCGGTGGCGTAAGCCGGAATAATGCTTGCGATGGGTGAAAGCAGAAGACATGCCATGAACAGTGCCGCCACCACCACTGCGGTGAGGCCGGTGCGGCCACCGGCGGAAATGCCGGCAGTGGATTCGATGTAGCTGGTTGTTGTGGACGAGCCCAGGACGGCACCCGACATGGTTGCCACCGAATCGGACATCAGCGCACGGCCCAGTCGGGGCAGTTTACCGTTCTCGTCCAGCAGTCCGCCGCGCTGGGCGGCGCCAATCAGCGTACCAGAGGTGTCGAACAGGTCGACAAAGAGGAAGGCAAAAATGACACTGATCATGCCGATGTTGAGTGCCCCGGCCAGATCCAGTTGCATGAAGGTCGGTGCCAGGCTGGGCGGAGCGGAAACAAAGCCGTCGTACTCCACCATGCCGAGCGCCATTGCCGTACCGGTTACCGCAATGATGCCGATCATTACAGCGCCGGTGATCTGCCGGAACGACAGTGCACAGATCAGCACGAAGCCACCGAAAAACAGCAGGCTTTCAGCCATTTTTACATCGCCAAGACCTACCAGTGTGGCGGGGTTGTCGATGACAATGCCGGCATTTTTCAGTGCAATCAGCGCCAGAAAGAAACCGATACCGGCCGAAATGCCAAAGCGCAGCGACAGGGGGATGCTGTTGATGATCCATTCCCGGACCTTGAAGAGGCTCAGCAGGAAGAAGATGAAACCGGAAATGAAGACCGCCCCGAGAGCCACCTGCCAACTGTAGCCCATGCTGCCGACCACAGTGAACGAGAAAAAGGCGTTCAGGCCCATACCCGGTGCCAGGGCGATCGGGTAGTTGGCCCAGAGTCCCATGATCAGGGTGCCAATGGTGGCAGCCAGGCAGGTGGCAACGAACACGGCGCCGAAATCCATGCCGGTGGCGGAGAGGATGCTGGGGTTGACCACGATGATATAAGCCATGGTCAGGAATGTGGTAATGCCCGCAATCACCTCTTTACGAACAGTGGTGCCATGGGCCTGTAGCTTGAATAGTTGTTCGAGCATGACGGCTGTCTGCCTCACAGGATGCTGAATGGGATTGGGTGAGTCTTCCCGGGAGCTGGGTTAAAAAAACGGCAATGTTACCGCCTGCGGCGGCCAACGCCAAGGGGCGATTGATTACTGGTCCGGCGATCAGCCATATGGCCTGCTCCTCGTGTTCAGTCCAGTAAAGCGGTGGTTGTCCATCATCAGATCGCGCAGGGTTCCGCCGTCGAGGGCTGTCACCAAACCGATAGTGAAAATGCCCCCCGGATCCATATTCTCGGCCCTGGCCACGGTCATGCCGGAAAGCCGGTCTGCTTCATCACATTGATCCATCTTCAATGTTTCAAACGTATTTCAGGCCTGTCCCGACCGTTACCCGTAGTACGGAGTGAATAATATGTCCCTGATGCGTCTGGCCTATGCCAGCGAAGCCACCTTCGCAGCGAAACCCGCGGAAAAGGGCGTGGAGCCCAACGTTGCCCGGATATTGATGGTCTCCCGCAGAAACAACGCAAAGAGCGAAATCGTTGGCGGCCTTTACTACGGCGACGACCATTTTTTCCAGTACCTGGAGGGTGAAGAAGAGGCCGTGCGTGAGCTGTATGACCGCATTGCCAGGGACGACCGGCACCACAATATTAGCATTCTGCTGGAAGAGCCCATCAAAAACAGAACTTTCACCAACTGGTCAATGAAATACGTGCCTTTGTCATCAGACGTTAACCGCTTCCTGGACACCGAGGGAATGGAGGCTTTTGTCCCATCAGAGTTCAACCGGGACCAGTGTGAGGAAATGATCAGACTGATTCGCGATTCCAGTGATAGTGGTCGGGTGGTCAGCCATGATGGCGTGCGAAACCGGCGTAACAGGGAATCTGTTATTCCCGGAGGTATCCTCGCAGGTCTCATCGCCGCCGGCGTCTTCCTGGTTGGCGCTATGGTTTATGTCGGCACCATGCTCTAGTGTCCCGTCTGGCTAATTCGTTAATCTACTGCGAGACGCTGAGGCCTCTGGCCAAGGCGCTAGTCCGCAGGTGTGGTGGTTCCACATCAAGGGCTGGCAACACCGGCCAGAGGCCTCAGCATCTCGCCCTTCGGGAGCCACTGAGGGGCTTGATAGCCGCGTTGCGCTGTCTCGATTTGGAACCACCAAACCTTCGCCATCGCGCCTAACTCTCAAGGCCCTCAGTGGCTCAGTAGGTTAACGAATTAGCCAGACGGGACACTAGTTCGCAGGCGAAGATAGAATAAGTCAGGCTTATTTGATTGGATAAGATTTCTTTATTTGCTTCATGACTCGACTCTGTTTAGGTTGATTATCATCAATTGCAGTCATCCTGTACCGACAGTCAATTAACGGAGTCAGAATATGAGAGCGATTCTCTGCAAGGAATACGGCCCTGCGGACAAGCTGGTAATAGAAGACGTCCCCAGCCCCGTGGTTAAAGGCCATGGCGTCAAGGTACGGGTCAGGGCCGCCGGCCTGAACTTCCCGGACACCCTGATCATTGAAGGCAAGTATCAGCTCAAACCTGCCATGCCCTTCGCTCCGGGTGGTGAGATGGCCGGCGAGGTGATTGAAACAGGCGAAAAAGTCACCCGTTTCAAACCGGGCGATCGCGTAGCCGGCCTAACCGGCTACGGTGCTTTCGCCGAGGAAGTGGTAGTTCCCGAGCAGAATATCCTGCCCATCCCCGAATCCATGTCCGACGAGAAGGCTGCTGCTTTCTCCATGGTTTACGGTACTTCCTATTACGCTCTGAAGCAGCGCGCCAATATCCAGCCGGGAGAAACCCTGCTGGTGCTGGGTGCCAGCGGTGGTGTCGGCCTGGCAACGGTGGAACTGGGCAAGGCCATGGGCGCCCATGTAATCGCGGCGGCCAGCACGGCCGGGAAACTGGCAGTGGCCAGAGAAGCCGGTGCCGATGAGCTGATCAACTACGCCGAAGAGCCCTTGAAAGACGCTGTCAAACGGCTGACCAAGAGCAAGGGCGTGGATGTGATCTACGATCCGGTCGGCGGCGAGTTCACCGAACAGGCCCTGCGCGCCATGGCCTGGAACGGCCGCCACCTGATCATCGGCTTCGCTTCCGGCGACATCCCCAGAATCCCGGCCAACCTGACCCTGTTGAAAGGCTGTTCCGTCGTCGGTGTCTTCTGGGGCAGCTTCACCCAACGCGAACCGCAAACCAGTGCCCAGAACATGATGGAGCTGCTGAAGCTGTTTGCCGATGGCAAGATTGACCCGAGAATCAGCGAGGTTTACGAGTTTGAGGATTACGAGAAGGCCCTTGGGGCACTGACCGGGCGGACGGCTACCGGCAAGATTGTGCTTAAGGTTGGTTCTTGAGGTCTGGCTTTTGAGGTGACCTCTAGGTTTTGGCCCCAGCCTGTTTGGCTTGGTGTATGGCCGGGGCTGAGGGCCCCTCATCCCCGGCCGGCAAACCTCGGGAATATATCAGCGCATAACGAAACCGTAGGTCGGATTAGCGAAGCGTAATCCGACTCTTTTAGTGGCGTTACCTCTGTTTGTCGGATTACGCTTCGCTAATCCGTATATGGTCTCCTCCCCGTTTGCAAGGTCTCAGTGCTCGATGTCAGGGACAGGTTTGCGCCCGTATATCCGGCCTGTTTAGCGAGGCGGCTTTGTCGCCTCTGGCCTTGATGGAAGATCCGCGCCTGCCGTCCTTATCGACCTAACGGCCTGTTGGGCCTTCG